>DNVW01000017.1 GCA_003507395.1 Clostridiales bacterium
CCCGAAATTATTTTACACTAACTGACAAAGTATGTTATTATATTATATAGAAAGGATGAAAAAATTATGAATAAACAAGAAATATTAACAAGGTATAGCAAGGAAGAAGAAAAACTTCTTGTATCTAAGGTACTTGATAAAATTGAATTCGTTTTGAATAGAAATACAATAGAAAATACAGATTTTTTAGACTTATATCAAAAAGAGTTAGTGAAAGAACTATTAAGAAGTATAAAATTTAATAATTACATATTCTGTGGAGGCAATGAAAATGCAGAAAGAGAAATTTTAATAGTATTTCCAGAAAAATTAAAAGATATATTAAAAGAAGATAAAATAATAGAGAATATTCTAAAAGTTATACAAATCACATTACCAAATGAATTGACAGGAGAATATAATCATAGAGACTATTTAGGAGGTATTATAAAACTAGGTTTAAAGAGAGAAAAAATAGGAGATATATTAGTTAGAAAAAATGGAGCAGATATAATAATTATTAAAGATGTAGAAGAATATCTTTTAACAAATTTAGGAGAATTAACAAGATTTAGTAAAGCACAGATAGAAACTAAACAAATATCAGAATTAGAACCATCAGAGGTAATAACACAAAAATTACAAATAATAATTCCACAAATGAGATTAGATTGTATTGTTTCAGAGAGTATAAGATGCTCAAGAACTAACGTTAGTGAAATAATTAAACAGGAGAGAGTATTTGTAAACCATAAATTAGAAACAAAAAATTCTAAAATATTACATGAACAAGATATGATAACAATAAGAGGAAAAGGTAGATTTAAAATAAATAATATAATATCGAGAACTAAAAAAGATAAAATAGTATTAGAAATAGAAAAATATGTTTAAAAAACACTTGACACACAAGAACATGCGTTCTATAATAAACATAGGTGATGTCATGGAAAGAGAAATATTACATGTAGATGTTAATAATGCTTTTCTATCATGGACTGCTGTAGAGATGTTAAAAAATGGGTCATCATTAGATATAAGAACAATCCCGGCGGTAATAGGAGGAGACGAACAGCAAAGAAAGGGAATTGTATTAGCTAAGAGTAATCTAGCGAAACAAGTAGGAATAAAAACAGGAGAGCCCATATATTATGCTAGAAAAAAATGTCCTAATTTACAAGTTTATAAAAGTGATTTTAAAACATACCAAAAATATTCAGAAATGTTGTATAAATTATTATTGGAATATACAAATAAAATAGAACGTTATTCTATAGATGAATGTTTTTTAGATATGACAAATTGTATACCAAAAGGCTTTACATTATTAGATATAGGGAACCAAATAAATGAAAGGGTAAAGCAAGAGTTAGGTTTTACAGTTAATGTAGGAGTAGCACATAACAAATTATTGGCCAAAATGGCATCAGATTTTCAAAAGCCAGATAAGGTACATACCTTATTTGAAGAAGAAATAGAAAATAAAATGTGGGGGTTGCCAATATCAGAACTATTTATGGTTGGAAAAAAGAGTGCACTAAAACTAGAAAAATTAGGAATTAAAACAATAAAAGACTTGGCTAATATACCAAAAGAGAACATAGCAAAAAAGTTTGGAAAATATGGAAGCCTAATATGGGAATATGCAAATGGTATAGATTTTTCGGAAGTACAAGCTGTAAGAGAAGTGCCAAAAGGAATAGGCAACTCCGCAACTTTGCCATATGATATTTCAAATATAGAAGAAATGGAAAAAGTTTTACTAGTATTAGTAGAGCAGGTTTCGTATAGACTAAGAAAACATAAATTACTGGCAAGAGTGGTTAATGTACAAGTAAAGAATAAAAATTTTGAAACATACTCACATCAAAGAAAAATGACTATACCAACAGATAGTACAAAAATCATATATGAAGAAGCCAAAACATTACTAACAGAATTATGCAAAGGAGAATTTATAAGATTAATAGGAGTAAGAGTAGATAATTTATCTTCTGCAAAAGAAGTACAAATATCTATATTTGATAATGAACAAAATGATAAGCAAAAAAAATTAGATAAAACAATAGATATTCTAAACGAAAAATATGGTTGGAATAAGGTTAGCAGAGCTACAAGTATTGAAACAAGAAAAATAATTAAATTAAAAGAAGAATAAAGTATTGAAAAAAGCAACTATATATATTAAAATATATGTAAAATTTTTTAGGGGAAAAATAATGGCAAAAATAATTGAAGGTAAAATGTTAGCTAGCAAAATAAGAAAAAAATTAAAAGAAGAAGTAGATATATTAAAACAAAAAGGTATAAATCCAAAATTAGCAGTAATCATGGTTGGAAATGATAAAGCATCAGAGGTATATGTTCGCAACAAAAGTAAAGCTTGCGATGAAATAGGGATAAAATTTGAGGAGTTTTTATTAAAAGAAAATACTACAATGGAAGAACTACTACAATTAATAGAAAATCTTAATAACAGAAAAGACGTACATGGAATATTACTTCAAAGTCCTATACCAAAGCATTTAGATATAAGAAAGGCATTTAATGCTATAAATTACACAAAAGATGTGGATGGATTTAATCCAATAAATGTAGGCAAATTACTTATTGGAGAAGATACATTTATTTCTTGTACACCATATGGAGTTATAAAAATGTTAGAAGAATATGAAATAGAAATAGAAGGGAAACACGCAGTAGTAATAGGAAGAAGTAATATAGTAGGAAAACCTTTGGCACAATGTTTATTAAATAAAAATGCAACAGTAACAATATGCCATTCAAAAACAAAAAATTTAGAAAGCATAACAAAACAAGCAGACATATTATTAGTAGCAATAGGAAGACCTAAATTTGTAACAGCAGATATGGTAAAAGAAGGTGCAACTGTAATAGATGTTGGAATAAATAGAAACGAAGAAGGAAAGTTGGTGGGAGATGTTGATTTTGATAATGTAGAACCAAAAGTAAAATATATATCTCCAGTGCCAGGTGGAGTAGGACCTATGACAATAGCTATGCTTATGAATAATGTAGTAAAAGCAGCAAAACAATGTGAATAAAATAAATATAAAAAGGGGGCTTGAATTTTTTCGAGCCTCTTTTTAGGTGAATACAAAAAGTGACTTTTACAGAGTAGTTGAAATATTTGAAATATGCCTACTGCAAGTAAGAAAAAAGAAAGGAACTATATGGAATATAAAACAATAAGAATAGTGGATAAACAATATCCAGAAAAATTAAAAAAAATATATGCACCTCCAGAACAATTGCATATAATGGGAAATGAGAATATACTTAATCAAAAAAGCATAGCAATAATAGGATGTAGAGAATGTTCTACATATGGAGCAAATTTAGCGAGAAAATTTAGTTATGAATTATCTAAAATAGGAATAAATATAATTAGTGGATTAGCAAGAGGAATAGATACATATGCACACTTAGGTACTATTATAGCTAAAAGAAGAACTATAGCAGTATTAGGAAGTGGACTAGATAAAATTTATCCTAGTGAGAACAAAAAAATATGTGAAGAAATAATAAAAAACGATGGAGCTATTATAACTGAATTTCCATTAGGCACAAAGCCAGAAAAAATAAATTTTCCTATTAGAAATAGAATAATAAGCGGATTATCTAACGGAATCCTAGTAATTGAGGCTAAAGAAAAAAGTGGAACGTTAATTACAGTAGAATATGGATTAGAACAAGGAAAAAACATTTTTGTAGTTCCACGGGAATATAACAAGCAAATTTTCGAGTGGAACTAATAAGTTAATACAAGAAGGAGCAAAATTAGTAACGTCAATAGAAGATATATTGGAAGAATTAGATTAAAATTTTATTAAAAAGCTTTTCATTTTTAATATTATAATATATAATATAATAGTAAAAATTTAATTTGGGAGGACTAAAATGCGTACCAATAATAAAAAAACAAAAGAATATGAAATAAAGGGAAAGAGAAAAAATAGAAAAGATAAAAAGAAACATTCAAAATTAAAGAAAGTAATATTAATATTTTTTATAATTATAATATTAATGGGACTGGCAGGTATTGGAGTATTTGCAGGATTATTCTTTAGTGATAAATGGAAAATAACTAAAGAAGATTTAGTTATTGGATATAATAATACAATGGTATATGATTCAGAAGGAAACTTTTTATGTGAATTATCTGGAGATGAAAATAGAAAGATAATTTCACTTTCACAAATGGGAAAATATATACCAAACGCATTTGTAGCAATAGAAGATGAACGTTTTGAAAAACATTCTGGAGTGGATATTAAAAGAACAGCAGGTGCAATAGTAAGTTTTATACTTAATGGAGGAAAATCTTCTTATGGTGGTAGTACTATAACACAACAATTAGTAAAGAATATGATGAAAGAAGATGAAGATGAAGGAATAGAAGGTGTAAAAAGAAAAATTAGAGAATGGTCAAGAGCATATCAGATGGAGCAAATGTTATCAAAAAGCCAAATATTAGAGATATATTTAAATCAAGTATTTATGGGTGGAGGAACTAATATTTATGGAGTAGAAAAGGCAGCTAATTATTATTTTAATAAGTCAGCAGCAGACCTAAGTTTAGCACAATCAGCATTTCTAGCAGGTATAAATAGAGCACCTAATGCATATAACCCATATGGAGAAGAAGATAATACAGAAGCAATAAAAAAAGTAACCAAAATAGTTCTTGCAAAAATGAAAGAATTAGGAATGATAGAAACAGAGGAAGAATATAACGAAGCAATTGAAACTGTAGATAAAGGATTAGTTTTTACAAAAGGGGAAATTGCAGATACAACAGATATGTCATATCACACAGCAGCAGCTATAGATCAAGTAGTAGAAGAATTTGCAGAACTAAAAGAAGTAAATACAAAAGAAGCAAGAAGAATGTTATATAGTGGAGGTTATAAACTATATACTACTCAAGTAACAAACATACAAGAAAGAATGGAAAAAGAATTTTTAAGAGATAAATATATATTTGATTCTAAAAAAACTAAAGATGAGAATGGAAAATATAAACATACACAAGCAGGAATGGCAATAATAGAACAATCAACAGGTAAAGTTGTAGGTGTTATGGGAGGCTTAGGAGAAGATTCTAGCCCATTAGGCTTAAATAGAGCTACGCAAACATATAGACAATGTGGTTCAACAATGAAACCTCTTGCAGCTGTGGCAGCTGGACTAAATGCAGGAGTAATAACAGCAGCAACAGTATATGATGATTCATGGACTAATTTTGGAAACTGGGCTCCAGGAAATTCAACTGGATATATGGGATTAGCATCTGTAAGAAGGGGAATAGAGCGTTCATCTAATATAATAAACTTAAAAATAATGTCTAATTTAGGACCAGAAAATTCAATAAAATTTTTAAACTCATTAGGTCTAGATACATATAATGAAGAAGATAATATGTTGTCTTTAGCAATAGGAGGAAGTACACATGGTTCATCTCCACTTCAAATGGCAGCAGCATATGCAGCAATAGCAAATGATGGAGAATATATTACACCTATATTTTATACAGAATTAAAAGATTCAAATGGAAACACAGTATTAAAGCCAAAACAAGAAACAAGAAGGGTTATATCAGCGGAAAATGCATATATTGTACAAAGTATATTGCTTTCTTCTGTAAATGTGGGAATAGCAGGAGAAGGTTGGATTTCTGGTATGGATTCAGCAGGAAAAACAGGAACTACAAATAACTATGTAGATAGATGGTATTGTGGATTTACACCATATTATACAGGGGCAACATGGTATGGATTTGACGAAAATGAAAAAGAACCATATGTAGGTAATAACCCTTCAGGAGATATCTGGGGAGAAATAATGAGAGATGTGCATAAAAATTTAGCAACAAAGAGATTTGAAAAACCAAGTGGAGTTGTAACAGCAAAAATATGTAAACAATCTGGTAAATTAGCTACAGATAAATGCAAAGACACATATTGGGAATATTTTGTTTCAGGAACAGTACCATCAGCATGCGAAGGGCATACAGAACTAAAAATATGTAAAGATACTGGAAAAATAGCAACAGAATATTGTAAAAATACAGAAACTAAAATATATACTAATAGGCCAGAGAGAGAACAAAATCCAAATTGGAGTACAAGTGCTGGAGATAAATATAATGTGCCGACTGCAACATGTGACAAACATACTAAACCAGTAGTAGAGCAAATAAAAGTACCTAATGTTATTGGAAAAACTGAAACTGAAGCAAAATCAATGTTAAGCAAATTTTCTATTCAATTAGTTTATGAAGAAAACACAACAGCAGAAAATGGCATAGTATTAAGACAAAGTCTACAAGAAGGTACAGTTGTGGATGTTGGAACCTCAATTGTAATATTTATTAATAAAAAAGTAACAACAGAGCCAACTCCAGAAGAGCCAGAAGAACCGGATGAGCCAAATCCAAATCCAAATCCTAATCCTAATGTGAATAGAGTGAGAGAATAAAGAAATGGAGAGTTTTATGCAAATAAAATTATATAATACATTAACAAGAACAAAAGAAGAATTTAACCCAATAAATGACAAAGAGGTTAGAATTTATAGTTGTGGACCAACAGTTTATAGTTATGCACATATAGGCAACTTTAGAGCATATGTTTTTATGGATACAATACGTAGAGTTTTAGAATATAATGGGTATAAACTAAAACATGTAATGAACATTACAGATGTAGGACATTTAGAATCAGATGCCGACGAAGGCGAAGATAAAATGGAAAAAGCTGCAAAGAGAGAAAATAAAAATCCATATGAAATAGCAAAATATTATGAAGAAATATTTTTTAGAGATATGAAAAGGTTAAATATAGAGAGACCAGGTATTGTTGCAAGAGCAACAGAGCATATACCAGAAATGCTAGAATATGTAAAGAAATTAATAGAAAATGGATATGCTTATGAAACAAGTAAAGGAATTTATTTTGATATATCAAAGTTAGATAAATATCCTGTTTTATCAAATAGAAATATTGATGAACAAATTGCAGGTGCAAGAGTAGAAGTAGATATGGAAAAGAAAAATCCATATGATTTTGCACTTTGGATTAAAGCCCCAGAAAGCCATATAATGAAGTGGGAAAGTCCTTGGGGATTATCATATCCTGGTTGGCACCTAGAATGTTCTGCAATGTCATTAAAATATTTAGGAGATGAATTTGATATTCATACTGGAGGAGTTGACCATATACCAACACACCATGAAAATGAAATAGCACAAAGTAAAGGCAGAACAGGTAAGATACCAGCAAAAGTGTGGATGCATGTAGAATTTTTGCAAGTAGATAATGGAAAAATGGGAAAATCTCTAGGAAATGCATATACATTAGACCAGTTACAAGAAAGAGGAATAGAGCCTCTAGCATATAAGTTATTTTGCTATACAGCTCATTATAGAGCAAAATTGAATTTTACATTTGAAATAGCAAAATCATCGCAAATAGCATTAGATAGATTAAGAAATGGATACTTAAAACATTTAGAAGGTACAGAAATAATAGATAATTCTATCATTGAAGAATATAAACAGAAATTTTTGGAAACAATAAATGATGATTTAAATATTCCTTTGGCAATGGGAATTGTATGGGAAATAGTAAAGAACGGAAAGAAATCAAAACAATTTGCTGAACTATTATTAGAATTTGATAAGGTTTTAGGATTAGATTTAGAAAATTCTAAAAAATATGTAGACAAAAAAAATGAAATAGAATTACCACGAGAGATACAGGTATTAATAGAAGAAAGAAAAAAAGCAAGAGAAGAAAAAAATTGGCAATTATCAGATGAAATAAGAGATAAAATAAAAGAAAAAGGTTTTATAGTAAAAGATACAAAAGAAGGAATGACTATTGATAAAATATAAAGGAGAAACAAAAGTGGAAGAGCAAAAAATATCATTTTGGAAAAGAATAATTATATCTATAAAAAATATTGAGCAATACCAAATTTTAGCTGGAGAAAGCACAAAAAGTGCAATTAAATATCTTTTAAAATTAATGGTGGTTTTTACATTAGTAGTTGCAGGTGCTATAACAATAAAGTTTAATAATGCTGTTAATAATTTTAAAACTTTTATAGAACAGGATGTAGCAGAGCTAATATTTAAAGATAATGTACTAAATGTTAAGGCAAAAAAAGAAGACGAAACTTTAATAGTATATAAAGTAGAAGATATGGACATTAAAATAATGTTTGATACAAGTGAAATTTCACAAGAAAAAACGGAGGAGTATACTAATGATATAAAACAGGAATTTAATGGGATAATATTTTTAAAAGATAGAATAATTATGAAAAATCAAATGACAAATATACCTTCAACATATAATTACTCTGATATAACTAGTCAATATAATATAAATATGATACAAAAGCAAGATATAATAAATGCTTTATCTAACCAAAATCTTTTTACAATATGTAGTATATTTTTTATGACAATGTTTATATATTTGTATATAATTTATCTTTCTAGTGTATTGATAGATGCATTAGTACTAGCTCTTTTAGGTTATATAACTTCTACAATTTTGAAAGTAAGACTAAAGGTTAGTGCATTATATAATATAGCAGTATATGCTTTAACATTACCAATAATATTAAATTTAATGTATATAATAATAAATATGTTTACAGGATTTACAGTTAAATATTTTCAGGTCATGTATACAGCAATTTCATATATATATGTCATCTCATCAATATTAATAATAAAATCAGATGTGATAAAAAAACAGAGAGAACTTATGAAAATAATGAGTGAACAGGAAAAAGTTAAAGAAGAAATTGCTAGAAAAGAGCGAGAAAAGAAGGAACAAGAAGAAAAAGAAAGAATAAGAAAAAGAGACGAAGAAGAAAGCGAAAAAGAACAAAAAGAGAATGCAACTAAAAAGAAAAAAGCAAAAAAAGAAACAGATGTAGGAGAACAACCTGAAGGGACAAATGCATGACAAGAAAGGGGAAACAAAATGAACAAAGATAAAGAAAGAGAAAAAAAGAAAAAAATTATATATATAATTTTAGCAGTAGTGTTACTAACTGCTATATTTGCAGTACTTGGAATATATTTATTTAACTCTAATAATAAAAATAAGGAAAATGAATTAGCTTATACAGACCTAATAAAAGAAATTAATGATGGGACAGTAGAAGAAATAGAAATGACAGTAGGAAGCAATACAGTTAAAACAAAACTAAAAAACGTGGAAGAAAAGAAAATTACCAATGTTCCAAGTACACAAGCGTTTATAGAATTAATACAAAAAGAAAAAGTGGAAAAAAATAATGACATAAAATTAAATCAAAAACAGCAAAATGTGTTTATAAGGGTATTAAGTTCACTATATGGAATTTTGCCAACAATAATGATAGTGGTGTTGTTCTATTTAGTTTTAAAAATGCAGGGCTTGGGCGATAAGAGTAAAGTTTATGACTCGGAAACAAGCAATTCAAAAATTAAATTTGAAGATGTGGCAGGACTAGAAGAGGAAAAACAAGAACTAATAGAAATAGTAGATTTTTTAAAAAATCCAAAAAGATTTTACGAAATGGGTGCAAAAATTCCCAGAGGAGTATTACTTTGTGGTAAACCAGGAACAGGAAAGACTTTAATAGCAAAAGCAATAGCAGGAGAGGCTGATGTTCCATTTATATCTATGAGTGGTTCAGAATTTATAGAAATGTTTGCTGGTTTGGGAGCATCGAGAGTTAGAAAACTATTTGAAAAGGCTAAAAAAATATCACCTTGCATAGTATTTATAGATGAAATAGATGCGATAGGAGAAAGAAGAACTACAGGAAATGGTGCAGAAACAGAGAATAATCAAACATTAAATCAATTGTTAGTAGAAATGGATGGATTTGATACAGAAGAGACTATAATTGTTTTAGCAGCGACAAATAGACCAGAAATGTTAGATAAAGCGTTGTTGAGACCGGGAAGATTTGATAGGCAAATAACAATAGCTCTTCCAGACTTAAATGGAAGAGAAGCTATTTTAAAAATACATGCAAAAGGAAAGAAATTTGCAGAAGATGTTAATTTGAGAAGTATAGCAGAGGATACAGCTGGATTTTCAGGAGCTGAACTGGCAAATATTTTAAATGAGTCAGCAATAATAGCAACTATAAAAGAACATAAATCAATCACAAACAATGATATAGAAGAAGCTGTAAAAAAAGTAACAGTAGGCTTAGAAAAACAAAGCAGAGTTGTATCAGATAAAGACAAAAGATTAACAGCATATCACGAAGCAGGACATGCAATAGTAAGTAGCCAATTAGAAACACAAAAAGATATTAAAGAAGTATCTATTATACCAAGAGGTGTAGCAGGAGGTTACACAATGTATAAAACAAATGAAGATAAATATTACATTTCTAAAACAGAAATGGAGGAAAAATTGGTATCTTTATTAGGTGGACGAGCTGCCGAAAAAATTGCACTAAATGATATATCAACTGGAGCAAGTAATGATATAGAAGTAGCTACTCAAATAGCGAAGGATATGATAACTAAATATGGAATGAGTGAGACATTAGGGCCAATATCAATAGATACAGAAAAAGATCCATATGAATTACAACTTTTAGGAGAAAAATTTGGAGATGCAATAGGTGCAGAAGTAAAAATAATGATAGATACAGCATATGCAAGAGCACAAACAATATTAATAAACAATATGCCAAAATTGGATAAGGTAGCAGAAAGACTATTAGAAAAAGAAATAATATCAGCAGAAGAATTTCAAGAATTAATAAAATAATGTTAATAAGGACGGAGATTCTGACAATATATTATTGTCAGAATCTCCGTCATTATTGATAAATCATATTAAATCTTCCACTTTTTCAATATTATCTTCTAAAAGTTCAGGTTTTTTAATATATTTTTTAAATAATTTTATAGAGTTTGCAAAATAATATCCATCACAGATTCTTTCATCACAAACAATAGAAAAAGAAATACACTTTTCTTCTTTTATATTTTCATCATCATATATATAACTTTTTTTCTTTTTGCCCATTGCCATAAAAATACTAGTAGTTCCAAAGTTGTAAATGTGATGATAAATAGAATCAATACCAAGAGATGCTACATTTGTAAGAAAAGCAGAGGTGTGGAAAGGGCTGGCATCTATAATTTTCCTAGGTAGAAGGCCTCTGTTATCTAAAAACATAAATAAATTAACAGAAAGTTTTAATAGCCAATTTGGAATGACAGATAATGCTTTTGCTAAACTATCTGTACTATTAGAATTTAAGTCAGATTTATTTTCTGAAATTGCTGAAAGTAGTTTATCATTTATCTCAAAAATATTTTCATTCCCTGTAAAAGGTAATTTTATTGTTGTTTCAATACCCTCATCAGACAATTCTTTTTTTATTGCTAAAGATATAAAAATATTATTTCTAGAATAAGTAGTACCATTCATAACAAACCTGTTTAACTTAGGTCTTTGTGAAATAAGCCTAATTAAGGCAGCATATATTATACTCATATAAGATAATTTAATTCCTTGTTCAGCTTTTTTATCAATATATTCATCAAGAGCCGTAATAGAAATATCTTCTGAATAATATACCTGAGAATCATTTCTTTTTTTCATTATATGTGGAATTAATTTGAAAAATGGTGGAATATTTTTTACCTTTTTACCATCACTCCTATATCCAAACATAGAATTTTCCTCCTATCAAAAAACAAATGTCAAAATTTATTTTATATTATTAAAAATAAAACTTATAAATAATATACTAAAGATAAATATATAATGATCTGAAAAATAATTTAGTAGTTGAGGAATAAAGCTAAATTGATTTTTAAAGATATCATATATCAATCTAAAAACAAAATAAATTATAAAAATAAATAAAGGTATTGATAATAAATTGTAGTTAACGGCATCTAAAAAATGAAGATGCAAAATACTATAAAAAGCCCTTGTCATACCACAAGCTGGACAAGAAATGCCAGTAACCTGTTTAAAAAGACAAACTACTGGCAAAAATTGTACTACAATAAAAAATAAAAATAATATTAATAAAATATATATATTTTTTATTCTATTCATAATTAATCTTTTAATGGAATACCTTGTGCATCAGTATTTATAGATCCAGTTAAAATTAATATTCCTTCAACAAATCCCCAAAGACTACCAATTCCACAAGTAACAATAGTTACAATAATTTGAGCAATACCTTTTCCAGTAAAACCTAAATAAAAGTTATGAATTCCCCAACCACCTAAAAATATACCTAATAAACCAGCGGCTAATTTAGATTTGGATTCTGGAGTCACAGTGCTACTATTTGATGTAGTATTTTGAGTTGCTTGTTGTGCATTAGCATTTTTAGCACAGTCTTCACAAAGTTCTTGACCATCATCTATGGGTTTACCACATTGCTTACAAAACATAATGTTTCCTCCTTTATTTTTTTATACATTTTAATTATACAATATTCTACAATTTTTGCAAGAGATTTTCTAATTTTTTGTTTATAAATGATATGGTAATATATTGAAATTTAGAATAAAATTAAATTTAAGAAATTTAATTTTAAATGTTGTAATATAATTATAAAAATGATAAAATCTGTTTTGAAAAAAGAAAGGAATTTTATAATGGAAGAATTATATAGTATATTAATTAAAAATATACCAGAACAAAATATATATTTAAATGAGCCAATGAACAAACATACATCATTTAGAATTGGTGGTAGTGCAGATATATTTATTAAAATAAACACGCAAGAAGAATTAAAATATATTTTAAAGGTAGTACAAAATGAAAGAATACCATTAACAATAATTGGAAATGGAACAAACATACTAGTAAGAGATAATGGAATAAGAGGAATTGTTGCTAAAATAAACATACAAAAATTCGAAATAGAAACAACTGGTGAAGATGTAATAGTAACATTAGGAGCAGGAGAACCTTTAGGCAAAGTTGCTCAAAATCTTGTCAAACACTCTATTCAAGGATTTGAGTTTGCTTCTGGCATACCAGGGACAATAGGCGGAGCAATAAAAATGAATGCAGGAGCTTATGGAGGAGAATTTAAAGATATAGTTAAAGATGTAACATATATGGATGCAGTTGGAAATATTGAAACAATACAAAATAACGAATGTAATTTTTCATATAGACATAGCTTATTTTCAAACAAAAATTATATAATTTTAGAAGCGACACTAATGCTACAAAAAGGAAATATTAATGATATAAAAAGCAAAATGGAAGAATATGCAGAAAGTAGAAGAACAAAACAACCAATAAATATGCCAAGTGCAGGTAGTACATTTAAAAGAGGAGAAGACTATATAACAGCCAAATTAATAGATGAATGTGGACTAAAAGGATATAGCATAGGAGATGCAGAGGTGTCTAATATTCATGCAGGATTTGTTGTAAATAAAGGAAATGCAACAGCAAAAGAAATATTAGAATTAATAGAGCATATAAAGTGTGAAGTATATAAAAAATTTAATAAAAAAATAGAATTAGAAATTCAAATTTTAGGAGAGTAGGAGAAAAAAATGAAGGGCTTTTTTAGATGGTTTAAATCAGGTGCAAAAATGAAAAGATGGATATTAATAATATTATTAGGGGTAACGCTTTGCTGTTATGGAATGATGAAAATACTAACAGGAAAAGAGTTAGAATTTATAGAATTATCAAAGATAATTGCTATATTTGTGATAGGATTTGTTTTACTTATTGTTGGAATAATATCAATTCAAAAAAGAACGTTAGAGCTACTAGTAGCAGAATCCGATAAAAGAAATAGCAGAAAAGATGGAGAAATAAAATCTTTAATATTTAATAAAAAAGTTTATAATCAAGGACCCAAAATAGTTGCAATAGGTGGAGGTACAGGTTTAAATTCCGTGCTAAGAGGATTGAAACATTATACAGATAATATAACAGCAATTGTAACAGTATCAGATTATGGAGAGCAAATAACAGACTCTAGGAAGATGCTAGAAACTATGCCACTAGATGACATAAAACAGAGCCTAATAGCATTATCTACAAATGAAGATGCAATGGGAGGCTTGCTAAACTATAAATTCAATACAGGAAAACTAAAATCACTTTCATTTGGAGATATATATTTATTAGGAATGAAAGAGTTATATGGTGATTTTGCAGAATCTATAAAACAATCAAAAGAAGTATTAAATATAACAGGAAAAGTGTTGCCGGTAACATTAGAAGAAATAAAAATATGTGCAGAATTAGAAGATGGCACAATTATAGAAAATAGAGAAAAAATACCAGAAGAGGTTACAAATAGAATTAGCAAAATAAATAGAATATTTATAAATCCAACAAATTGTAGACCAGCTCCAGGAGTATTAGAAGCAATACAAGAAGCAGATGCTATAATAATTGGACCAGGAAGTTTATATACAAATGTTATACCAAACTTATTAGTAAAAGGAGTAACAAAAGCTATTAAAGAAAGCAAAGCTTTTAAAATATATGTAAGCAATCTAATGACAGAACCAGGTCAGACCGATTCTTATAGTTTATCTGATCATATAAAAGCAATTAAAGAACATGTAGGAGAAGGAGTAATAGATTATTGCATATATGATACAGGTGAAATTGTTCCAGAATTCATAAGAAAATACAATATGGAAGGACAGGATTTAGTTGAAATAGATATTTCAAAAGCAAAAGCAGAAGGTGTAAATTTAATGCAAAGAGATATATCTTATGTTAAAGACGGATTTGTACGTCATAATCCAGATGCAATAGCTGCTTCTGTAATTCAACTAATATGTGATGATTTGAAATTTAATGATATGCAAAATAATACACAATATATGATGTTAAACGACAAATTAAAAGATGCTAAAAAATCATTAAAACAAGAGCAAAAGAGCAAGCCGAAAGTAAAAGAAAGAGTTCCAAGAGGAAAAAGTAAGTTTTATAAAAAATATCAAGATAGGATAAAGTCAATACAAGAAGCGGAAGTTAAGGAAAAGGAAAGAGAAAAGAAAAGAGCAATGCCCAAAAAAGGAAGAAAGAAAAAAGACGAGTCAAAGATAGAAATTAAACCACTAAGATAAAATATATTAGAAGGGAACGTAGAAATGAAATACGCAAAAGATAAATTGAATTTAGAAGAAGGCACAAAAAGAGATTGGATTATAACAAATGGACTAGGAGGGTATGCTAGTTCTACAATAATAGGAGCTAATACAAGAAAGTACCATGGACTTTTGGTGGCACCACTTACTCCACCAGCCAGAAGATATTTAATCCTTTCAAAAATAGATGAAAGCATAGAAACAAATGGGAAAAAATATAATTTGTATACAAATATGTGTAAAAATTATATTTCAAATGGATATAAATATTTAGAAAGTTTTGAAAAAGATTATATACCAACATTTGAATATAAGGTAGATGGAATAAATATAAAAAAATCAATATGTATGGAATATGGAAAAAATACAGTTGTAATACTATATAAAATTAAAAATAACAAAAATACATCAAAATTAATATTAGCACCAATAATGAATTTTAGAGATTTTCATATAGTTACAACAGATTGTAAATTTGATGTAAGGCAAGAAATAAATCAAAATAAAGTTAAAGTAGTAATAAATGGACAATCAGCAACTCCAATATATATGAACTTAACACAAGGAAAATATATAAAACATGACTCAGACCAATTTAACAATATGTATTATATAGAAGAAGAAAAAAGAGGAATGTCAGCAGAAGAAAACTTGGTAGTACCAGGAAGATATGAAATAGAACTAGAACCAAATACAGAAAAAAATATAACTTTTGTATGTTCTCTAGAGGAAAATATAGAAGAAATTAAGGGAACAGACATTATAAAAAATGAGATTGCAAGAGTAGATAAACTTATAAAAAATTCAAATTTATCTAATGCTCGAAATAAAGAATTAATAAAAACATATATAATAGCTTCAGATAATTTTGTAGTATATAGACCATCATTTGCACTACATACCATAATTGCTGGCTATCCTTGGTTTTTGGATTGGGGAAGAGACAGTTTAATTGCATTTGAAGGTTTACTTTTATTAACTAATAGATATGAAATAGCTAAAGAACTATTATTAACCTATATAAGAGATATAAAATTTGGACTAGTTCCAAATGGATATTCAGGATATGATAATAGACCATTATATAACAGTGTTGATGCTTCATTACTATTGTTTGAGCAAGTAAAAAAATTTCTTAATTATACAAAAGATTATGAGTTTGTAAAAGAAAAAATATATAATAGTTTGATAAAAGTAATAGATTCATATATAAAAGGAATAGATTATGACAATAATAATATATGGCTTGATGAAGATGGGCTACTAGTTTCAGGAACAGAGCATACACAAAATACATGGATGGATGCCAAAGTGGGTGAACATTGTGTGACACCGAGAAACGGAAAGGCTGTTGAAATAAATGCAATGTGGTATAATGCACTAAAAATAGCAGAAGAACTTACAAAATTATATGGTACAAAAGAGCAAACAAAAAAATATTCTAACTTAGCAGAAAAATGTAAAAAAAGTTTTGAGGTAAAGTTTTACAATAAAAAAAGAAAATGTTTATATGATGTTATAGGAGATAGTAAAATAAGGCCAAACCAGCTTTTCGCAATATCATTAACATATCCTGTGTTGGAGCCAGATTCTGAAATGGCAAAAGAGATGTTTGAAACAGTCACAAAAAAATTATTAAATAATTATGGACTAAAGACTCTTGCTAAAGGAGAAGCATTTTATAAAGATGTTTATGAAGGAGACGTTTTAAAAAGGGATATGAGCTATCATCAAGGAATAACATGGCCATGGCTATTGGGAGTATATGCAGACGGATTTAAAAATATAATAAAAGCAGAAAAAAATGAAACTCAAAAAAGTAAATTAAAACAAGAATATGAATCTTTTGCAAAAAATGTAGAAGAAACTTTTACAAAAGAAATGTATGAAAATTCAACAGTAGGAAGTATAAGCGAATTATATGACTCTAAAAAGCCATATCTAGCAAAAGGAGCTTTTGCACAAGCTTGGAGTGTATCGGAAGTATTTAAAATAATTTTGCAGAAAGGATAAAATAGTGAGAATATTAGGAATAGACCCAGGATTTGCTATAACTGGATATAGTATAATAGATTATATAGGAAATAAATTTGATTTAATAGCTTCAGGAGCAGTAACAACAAAAGCAGGAGAATCATTTCCTTTAAGATTGCTAAAATTGAATAACGACTTAGAAAATATAATAGATGAATATAAACCAGATGCAATATCTGTAGAAGAACTATTTTTTAATAATAATGCTAAAACAGCTATAAATGTAGCGCAAGCAAGAGGAGTTATATTAGTGGTGGGATGCAGAAAACAAATACCTACATATGAATATACGCCACTCCAAATAAAGCAAGCGGTTGTTGGGTATGGACGAGCAGATAAAATACAGGTACAAAAGATGGTAAAAACAATTTTAAATGTAGAAAAATTACCAAAACTAGATGACACAACAGATAGCATGGCAGCAGCAATATGCCATGCACACTCTGCGAAATTTTCACAAAAATTATAGGAGTTATTAATGGTATATTTATTATATGGAGAAGAAAGATATCTTCTTGAAAATAAAATTAAAAGAATAAAAAAGGAATTTGGTGAAATAGTACAAGGAATAAATTATATACAAATAGATGAGACAACTGTAGATAATATTATTTCAGATATTGAAACACCTGCTTTTGGATATAAAAAGAAAATGATATTGGCTAAAAATACATCTTTATTTAAGAAAGAAAAGAAAACTACTAAAAAAGAAGAAAAGGTCAAACCGATAATAGATAAATTAGCACAATATATAAATGAAAATATACAAGAAATAAATCAGATTGTAGACCTGATTTTTGTAGAAGAAGAGACTGAAAAAAATTCGTTATATAAATCAATAGAAAAAAATGGAGAAATAATAGAATTTAAAGAATTAAAATTACCAGATCTTGTTAATAATATTAAAAAAATATGCAATGCATATAAAGTAAATATAGATGAACAAACAACAAAATATTTTATAGAATGTTGTGGCACAAATATGCAAGAATTGATTAATGAAATAAGAAAATTAATAGAATATGTTGGAGAAAATGGAAAAATAACAAAAAAAGAAATTGATATATTAAGTACTAAACAAATGCAAGCTATAATATTTGACTTAACTGATAGTTTGGGTAAAAAAAATATAAAGCAATCAATACAAGTCTTAAAAGACTTAATTGTTTCAAAAGAACCAATACAAAAAATTTTAATAACACTATATAATCATTTCAAAAAATTATATATAGTAAAGATAGCAGAAAAATGTAATGAAGATTTAGCAATGACTATGAAATTAAAACCAACCCAAATGTTTTTAGTAACTAAATATAAACAGCAAGCAAAATATTTTTCAGAGGAAGAGCTAAATAAAATTTTAAAAGAATTAGTAGAATTAGACAAAAATTACAAAGTGGGACTAATAGATTTGCAAATAGGATTAGAAAGTATACTTTGTAGATATTGCTCAAAATAAATGTATAAAAGATACCGATTTTTCTAAAAATAAAAGTAGAAAGAGAGGTATTTTTTATGCAAAATTTTAGAACAGATTTAGCATTAGAAAGAAGAGATTTATATAAAAAAGCTAATAATATAGAAGACGAAGTAGATGGAATAGAAACAGAAGAGGAAAAGGTAGATGAAGACATAAAAATAACAAGAGTAAAAGTCCTAAATGAAAATGGAGAAAATGCAATAGGCAAGAAAGTAGGAAATTATATAACAATAGATATTAATAATTTAAAAATAGCAGGAGAAGAACAGATTCAAAAAGCCTCGGAAGCATTAACAAAAGAATTAAAAGAATTATTAAAAAAACATATAGAAGAGCAAGAACCACTATTAGTAGTAGGATTAGGAAACTTATATGTGACACCAGATGCTTTAGGACCAAAGGTAGTGCAAGATATAGATGTTACAAGACATATATTACAATACATGCCAGAAGCATTGGATAAAAACACCAGACCGGTTAGTGCAATTTCTCCGGGAGTATTAGGGACAACAGGGATAGAAACACTAGAAATATTGAAAGGTATTGTTGATAATATTAAACCCAAATTATTAATTATAATAGATGCATTAGCTTCAAGAAGTATAGAAAGAATAAGCAGTACGGTACAAATAGCAGATACAGGAATTATACCAGGAGCAGGAGTTGGAAATACACGAAAAGAATTAAGTATAGAAACCTTAGGAATACCAGTAGTAGCAATTGGAATTCCAACAGTTGTAGAGGCGGCAACAATTGCGGCAGATAGTTTGGATTTATTTATTCAGAAAGTACAAGAACAAGCAAAATCAAACGATTTTCTAAACCAATTGCAAGAGGAAGACAAATACGAAATGATAAAAGAAGTACTTGCGCCAAATGACTATAATTTTATAGTAACACCAAAAGAAATAGATGAATTAATAGAAAATATGAAAGATATAGTTGCAAGAGGAATAAATTTTGCAACACAGAATTAAATTATCAAGAAAACACTCCCATTGCCCATACTAGGCAATGGGAAAATGATTATAAAAATCTTGACATAAAAAAGAAACTAGTATAAAATACAATTCAAAGGAGCTGAAAGAATTGAGGATATTAAAAGATTTTAAAATACCAGACTTTAAATTTCCAAAATTTAAAATGGAAGGTTTATCAGAAATAGATGAAGTAAATGTTAATTATGAAGATGTAAAAAAAGCCGAGGAAAATAGAAAAAGAAGAAAGAAAGAAAATTTTCCTACTACTTCATATAAAACTATAAAAGAAATTTTTGAAAAATCTACAAAAGAATATGCAGATAAAGAACTTATATTAGAAAAATTTGCACCAAAAGGCGAATTCACAGAAATTACATATAAACAATTTGGAGAAGATGTGATAAATTTTGGAACAGCTTTAGTTAGTAAATTAGGACTAAAAGACAAAAGAATAATAATAATAGGTGAAAATACATATCATTGGTATGTGTCATATATGGCTATGCTTTGCGGAGTAGGAATAGCTGTACCAGTAGATAAAGAACTACCAGAAAATGAAATAGAAAATGTAATAAAAAGGTCAAAAGCATCTGCTGTTATATATTCAACTAAAAAACAAGAAACAATAAAGAAAATACAAGAAAAAATACCAGAAGTACAATATTTTATACAAATGAATTCAGAAACTGAAATAAATGAAAGAAACGTAGGGATGAACTACTTAATAGAACAAGGAAAGCAAATTGTAGAACAAGGAGATAATTCATTTATAAATATTAATGTAGAACCAGATGAATTTAAAGTACTAATATTTACATCAGGAACTACTTCAAATTCAAAAGGTGTAATGCTATGTAATAGAAATTTAGCAGAGAATATAAATGATGTTCTAGCATATGTAAATCTAACTTCAGAAGATAGATTAATGTCAATATTACCATTACACCATACATATGAATCTACAATTGGATTTTTATTACCATTTGCAGTAGGAGCTTCAATTTCTGTTTGTCAGGGACTAAAATATATAGTTTCTAATTTACAAGAAACAAAACCAACTTCTTTATTAACAGTTCCACTATTAATAGAAAATCTGTATAAAAAAATTAATGCAAATATTCAAAAAAGTAAGAAAGAAAATCTTGTAAATTCAATGATACATCTTACAAATGCACTAAAAGTAGTAGGAGTTGATATTAAGAAAAAAGTATTTAAAGAAATATATGACAATTTAGGTGGAAGAATTAAATATATAGTTTCCGCAGCCGCACCAATAGATGCTAAAATAGGAAAATGGCTTGAGGACATAGGAATAATATTTTTACAAGGGTATGGACTAACAGAAACAGCTCCAATAGCTGCACTTACACCAGAATTTGATACAAAAGTAGGTTCAGCAGGTAAAGCTGTAATCGGAGCAGAATTAAAAATAGACAATCCAAATGAAAATGGCGAAGGGGAGATTTTAATAAAAAGCTCTACATTGATGCTAGGATATTATGAGGATGAAGAAGAAACAAATAAAGTTATAGAAATAGTAAATGGAGAAAGATGGTTCCATTCAGGAGATATAGGATATTTAGATAATGAAGGTTTCTTATATATAACTGGAAGATGCAAAAATGTTATTGTTACACAAAATGGAAAAAATATTTATCCAGAAGAAATTGAGTTATTATTAGGAGATGTTCCAGAAATTAAAGAAAGCCTTGTATATGGAAAAGAAGCAGATGATAAAAAGGATGAAAAAGAATTAATAATTTCAGTTAAAGTAATACCAAATTATGAAGAAATAGAAAAAATACATGGAAAAGATTTAACTGAGGAACAAGTATATAATATTATTTGGGAAAAAATTAAAGGGGTTAATAAAAAATTAACATCATATAAAGCTATTAAAAATCTGGAAATAAAACATGATGAATTTGAAAAAACTACAACAATGAAAATAAAAAGATATGCAGAGTTAAAAAAAGATAAAAATTAACTTGACAATATAAGATGTGTATAATAAAATTGTAATAGAAATGTAATAAAAAATATAGTAATCCTATTGTAATTTTATTTATAGCATTATATAATATTAATTGAAGTAGTAAAATAAATACAATACATAGGATAAAGGAGGTAATGTTTACAATGTCTAGATCTGGCATAGTAAACGTGAGAATGGTAATCACGGAAGAAAAAATATTATCAAATATTGATAAAGTAAAAAAATTAATTAATCCAAACAGTAAAAAACAAATAATACAATTAGAAGAAGACGCATATTTTAAAGATTTGATAGAATCAATTAAAACATATTTAATAGAATATCCTAAAAAGAAAAATTTTCCTAAAGAAGTATATAAAGCTGCATATCAACTAGTAGAATATACAACTAGTGAATTTGAGGAAAATACGAGAAAAATAGAAGAACTAATAAGACAAAGGGAAACAAATATTTCTTTGGCTGCAAAATTAAAGAAAACTTTGAATATGATTGTTAACAAAGAGGAAAATTGGAAACAAGCACTTAAAGAGATATCAAATGATTTTTCAGAAGATATAGTAGATACATTAAGCTTAATAGGAAGAGCAAAATCAAAAAAATCACAAAATTGTCAAGATGCAATGAAACTAATTAATGCAAGAATTGCTAATTTGGAATCAAATTTACATATAGAAATAGATATGGAAAGGATAGAGGACAGATCAAAAGCATTAAGCTATATAGGTATAGAAATTGCAGATGCGCTAAAAGCAATACCAGAGCCACAAGAAATAGAAAAAGAAACTCAAGCATGTGAACAAGAAATAGTAGAAAATGAACAATACATAGAAGAAACAAGAATGGAAGTAAAACCAAGCTTATGGCAAAGAATAAAAAATAGCAAAATTGTAAGAACAATAAATAAAATCATGAGAATAAGAATTGTAGTACAAATTCCAGCACTTCCAGAAGGAAAAGAAGAAAAATAATAAAAATTCATAATAAAACCCAAAATAAGAACAAAATAGTTTTTATTTTGGGTTTTTAATTGGTAAAAAATAGATTAATACATTTATAATTTTTTTAATTATTTGGTAATATTTGTATTTACAAATATTCAAAGGTATGATATAATGTCTCCGTTAAAATATAAACAAAAATATTTTATATAAAAGGAAGGGATAAAACTATGAAAAACCTAAAACTAAAAATGATAATTACTACGGTATTTGTTTTTTTTGTACTTTGTATATTATCATTAACAGTTAGTGCAACAAATGAAGAAATAGAAATATTAAAGAAAGGAGAAAAAGACTATATTATTTATACTCCAACAGATTCAGAATTTGAATTTGCATTTGCAAACAGCTCAGAAACAAAAGTAGAAGATTTAACATTTTTGCCATCAATAACAGATACTAATGGAAACAATGTAGCATACATGGATTCAACAATGCCAGAAGAATATTTTACTTCAACAATGTACTTATGGGTAAGAAATGCAACTGATGAAACAATGCTTATAAATGGAATAGCAATAGATTTAACAGATGTTATAACAGATGATATGGTTGAAGAAATATTAGACATAACAAAAAGAATCAAAGTCAATATGGATGGAAAGAATGAAGAAGAAAAAGTAATAGATGGAGTAAAAACAACAATTACAACAGGAAAAGTAGAAATAACAGATGACAAAGATTCAGAATATAAATATCAATTAATAAAAGTTACAGAAAATAATAAAGATTTTGTTACTTTAGCAGAAAATATAAATAAAGCAACAAATATGTTTGATAAATTAAAAGCATATAAAAACTTTTATAACAGATATCATGAATTAGAACCATCATTACGTGATACATCATGGCAAGAAGTAAACAATATGGTTATACCACAACCAGAAAGTTCAGAAAATGGAGACAAATATATTTTATGGTTAATGAAAGATGGAGATATCATAGATTTACAAATATTAACATGTACTAGACTAGAAGATAAAGGTCAAGAAACAGAAAAGGTTATAGTAAAAGAAACATCAAAATTACCATTTACATATGACAGTATAGCTTTATTCGTAATATTAGGAATTTTAGTTGTAATGTTAATAGCTTTAATTATAGTAAAGAAGAGAAAAACAAACAATGAAAAATAAAATAATAAATATATTATTAGCAATATTAATAGTAGCTATAATAGCAACAATAGTACTTATAATTATAAAATATGGAAGAAATCAAAAAAATGAAAAAGAATTAAAAGAAGTTGTGGCAACAATAACAACACAGATACAGGAACATAAAGAAGAAAATGAACCAATAGGAGATATAGAAGTAAAAGGTTATAAAGTTGTAGGGATAATTAAAATTCCTAAGATAAATATAGAATACCCAATATTAGAAAAAACAACAGATGAAGCTATGAAATATTCTGTTACACATTTTTGGGGAGACGAAGTAAATGCAATAGGAAATTACACAATAGCAGGACATAACAATATGGATGGCACAATGTTTGGAAATACAAGCGAATTAGACATAGGTGACATTATAGAGTTAACGGGATTAGATGGAAAAAAGATACAATACCAAATATTTAAGCAATATATTATAGACCCAGAGGATGTAAGTTGTGTAAAAAGCGTGAAAGCAGGAACTAGAGAAGTAACCTTAATAACGTGCACAAACGGACATAAAAATAGACGAGTGACAAAAGCAAGAGAAATAAATCAAAACCAATAAAAAATAAAAGAAAGGGGCAAAAAAATGAAAAGCAAGTTCAGCTATAAGAGCAAAAGAACCATCATAATTGCAGCAGTTATAACAGTGCTTTTAGCAGGAACAGCAACAGGTGTATACTTCTTTACTAAAGGTAATGCACAAGCACAAGCCGCTGGAGATGGTAATACAACAATGCAAGAAGAACAACATGGAGAGGCACCTATAGAAAATCAAAGCGGAGAACAAACAACTACTCCGTCAAATAATGAACAAGAGGAGACAAATCAAAATCAAACAGGAGAGCAACAAACAACAGAGGAACAACAAGAAAATCAAGAACAAACAACAAACACTCAATCAACACAAAACAACCAAACTACTACAACTGCAACAACAGGAGAAGTTCCAAACCAAGAATATGTAACAGAAAGAGAAGAAACAATTATAAATCCTTGGGAAACATTAACAGTAGGCTGGGGACCAACACAATTTGCACCTATAGTAGCAACAGCAAACTTAAATGCAAATAAATCAAATTTAACGATAGCAAAAATTGCAGATAAAGAAAATGTAAAAACAGGAGATACAATTACATATACAATAAGTGTAGAAAATACTGGAGACAAAGTAGCAAAAGCAATAATTTATGACAACATTCCAGAGGGAACAGTATTATTAGATAAAGATAATAAAGAAGATGAAAATACAAAAAAATTAACTTGGAGAGTAACAGTAGAACCAGGAAAAGTAGAAAAAGTTGAATTTACAGTAAGAGTAAAATCAACAGAAGGAACAATAAAAAATGCAGCAATAGTAAATGGAAAAACAACAAATGAAACAAAAACAGGGGTTGTAAATATTAAAACCACTAAAATAAGCACACCTTCAGCAACACCATTGCATGAAATGGATCAAATAACATATACATTAACAGCAAAAAATAGTGGCGATGGAGAAGGAATTGTTAAAATATCAGATATAGTACCACAAGGAACAACATTAGTTGAAAACAGCATAAAATTGGAAAATAAAATATATACAGAGGCTGAATTAAATGAAGGAATAGATGTTACTTTGGGTGGCAAAGAAGAAAAATCAATTACATTTACAGTAACAATTAATCCATTTAAAGAAGAAAAAATAATAATTAGAAATGCAGAAGCAAAACAAGATGGAGAAAATATTCCAGGAACAGAAGACGAAGTAGAAAAAGAATATGTTTCAATAAATATTAACAAAGAATTTGTTGACAAAGAGAACATCGACAAATATAGACCAACAGAAGTATTGTTTGGACTATATGCAAATGAAAATTCAAATGCAATTATTACAACAACAACACTAAATGAACAAAACAATTGGAAAGGTTCATTTACAGGACTTGACAAATATGACCTAGAGACAAAAGCTCTTATCAATTATGATGTAAGAGAAATAGAAGTTGATAAAAACTACACACCAACTTACGATTCTGAAAGAAAAGGAAATAACATAACATTTAATTTTACAAATATATTAAAATATGAAAATGTAATAACAAGCGTTACAGCAAATAAAATATGGAATGACAACGAAGGAAAAGTTGGTGCAAGAACCAGTGTAACATTTGAATTATACAAAGATGGTGAAGCAACAGGAATTACTCAAACTGCATCAGATAGCCTTAAGTGGAAAGTTACATTCCAAAACTTACAAAAATATCACAATGATGGAACTCCTATAAAATATACAGTCGTTGAAATTACAAAATTAGAACACTATAAAGAACCTTCATATACAAATATTGGATCAGTGCTATTTGTAACAAATACAATAGACTATACAACATTTAGCAAAGATGTAAAAATAACAAAAAAATGGGTTGACCCAGCAAATACAGAACATTCAGATATAACAATCGATTTATATCAGAGTGGAAACCAAAATGTATTTAGAACTGTTACACTAAAAAATGGTGAAACAGAATATACATTCACAAATTTACCAAAATATGATTCAGAAGGAAACGAATATATATATACAGCAGTAGAACAAAATGTGGAGGGGTACACAACATCATATAGTGATGATAAATTAACAATTATAAACACAATAAATCAAGAGAATACAGTAAAAGTTGAAGGAACAAAAACTTGGGTAGATCCACAAGGAACAGAACATCCAAAAATAACAATTAATTTGTTGAAAAATGGAACAATTGAAGATGTAAAAACACTTGAAAATGGAACAACAACCTATTCATTTGAAAACTTACCAAAATACAAAACAAATGATGATGGAAGTTATATATTAGATGAAAATGGAAATGTTCAATTAAATGTATATACAGTTACAGAAAATGCAGTTGAAGGATATACATCAGCACAAAATGGAACAAACTTTACAAATACAATTAACCAAGAGAAAATTTTAGTAAGTGGAACAAAAACATGGATAGACCCACAAGGAACAGAGCATCCAACAATAACAATTAATTTGTTAAAAGATAGCGTAAAAGTGGACTCTAGAGAGTTAACAAATGGAATAACAACCTATTCATTTGATAACTTAGATAAATACGATTTAACAGATGGACACGAATATGTTTATACAGTTAGTGAAGAAACAGTTAGAGGATATACATCAGCACAAGATGGAACAAACTTTACAAATACGATTAAGCAAGAAAAAATCTCAGTAAGTGGAACAAAAACATGGATAGATCCACAAGGAACAGAACATCCAACAATAACAATTAATTTATTAAAAGATGGAAACAAAGTAGATTTTAGAGAATTAACAAATGGAACGACAACATATTCATTTGATAATTTAGAAAAATATGATTTAACAGATGGACACGAATATGTATATACAGTTACAGAAAATACAGTTGAAGGCTATACAACAACACAAGATGGAACAAATTTTACAAATACAATTGAACAAGATAATTCAGTAAGTGTAGTTGGTACTAAAGTATGGATAGACCCACAAGGGACAGAACATCAAACAATAACAATTACATTGCTAAAAGATGGAGAAAAAACAGATAAAATTGTAACTCTAGAAAATGGAAATACACAATATTCATTTACAGGATTAGACAAATATGCACCAGATGGACATATTTATGAATATACTGTTGAAGAAACACCAGTTGAAGGTTATACAACAACTTATAGCCAAGACCATAAAACAATTATTACAAATACAATTAATCAAGAAAAAATCTCAGTAAGTGGAACAAAAACATGGATAGACCCACAAGGAACAGAACATCCAACAATAACAATTAATTTATTAAGAAATGGAGTAGAAATTGACTCTAGAGAATTAGCAAATGGAACAACAACATATTCATTTGATAACCTAGACCAATATGCACCAGATGGAAGTATA
>DNVW01000012.1:0-30137 GCA_003507395.1 Clostridiales bacterium
CCCGAAAAAAATTGACACTATCACTTTGTCAACTAATATAGACATTTTTTTAAAAGTATGCTATTATATATAAGGATTTTTAAATTGGGGTATCGCCAAGCGGTAAGGCATCGGACTCTGACTCCGACATTCCTGTGTTCGAATCACAGTACCCCAACCACAGTCATATGTTATCAATCAGCAACTTTTTTCAAGTGCTTTAGATTAAAAAAGGGTGTCCCTAATTGAGCTCATTTTCTATATTTAATAATCTATTATATTTTGCTACTCTATCTGTTCTACATGGTGCTCCTGTTTTTATTTGCCCTGCATTTGTGGCTACTGCTATATCAGCAATTGTTGTATCTTCTGTTTCTCCGCTTCTATGTGATATTATTGCTGTATATCCGTTTTTTCTTGCTAACTCTATAGCATCTAATGTTTCTGTTAATGTTCCTATTTGATTTAATTTAATTAATATACTATTTGCTATTTTATTATCAGTTCCTTTTTTTAGTCTTTTTATGTTTGTTACAAATAAATCATCTCCAACTATTTGCACCTTATTTCCTATCATATCTGTTAGCTTTTTCCAATTTTTCCAATCTTCTTCTGCTAGTCCATCTTCTATTGAAACTATTGGATATTTTTCTGTTAAATCTACTACAAAATTTACCATTTCTTCTTTTGTTTTGAATTCATCTGTTTTCCAAAAATAGTATCCATCTTTTCCTATTTTTTTTGCTTCTTCTAGCATCTCTGTAGCTGCTATATCTAGAGCCAAGCTTATATCTTTTCCAGGTATATATCCTGATTGTGCTATTGCTTTTAATATAAGTTCTATTGCCTCTTCTTCATTTGATAAATTTGGTGCAAATCCTCCTTCATCTCCAACTGCTGTTGATAATCCTCTTGATTTTAAAATTCTTTTCAAATTATAATATACTTCTACTCCCATTCTTAAGCTTTCTTTAAATGATGTTGCTCCTGTTGGCATTATCATAAATTCTTGAATATTTAAGTCATTATCTGCATGTTTTCCACCATTCATTATATTCATCATTGGAATTGGTAACATTTTACTATTTATTCCGCCTATATAATTGTATAAACTCATTCCTAAGGAGTTTGCGGCTGCTTTTGCCACTGCTAAAGATACTCCTAATATTGCATTTGCTCCTAATCTTTCTTTATTTTCCGTTCCATCTAATTCTATTAGCTTTTTATCTATTTTTATTTGGTCATATACATTCATTCCCTGTATTACTCTTGCAATTTTCTTATTTACATTTTCTACAGCTCTTTGAACGCCTTTTCCAAAATATCTCTCTTCATCTTCATCTCTCAACTCTATTGCTTCAAAACTTCCTGTTGATGCTCCTGATGGTACCATTGCTACTCCAGAAAATCCACCTTCTGTAACAACTTCTACTTGTACTGTTGGATTTCCCCTAGAATCTAATATCTCTAATGCTCTTATACTCTCGATTCCTAGATAATCTTTCATTTTTACCTCCAAAACATATTATTCAATATTTTCATGTAATTATATTATATACAATTAATTTATTTTTATTTGTTTTTTTGTTATAGTTCAATTCAAAATATAGTTTTTTTATCTAGTTTAAATAGTGTGAAGTTGTGATTTTTATTTTTTTACATAATTTGTATAAATAATATTGACATTTTTATGTAATATTGTTATAATAATATTGTCTTTTAGGGAAATTTCCCGAAACTCATATAGTATTTCAATTGTTTATCAATTGCTTTTTATTATTTGAGTAGTTGAGATGTTCTGGTTAGCCAGTTCCTGCCTGGAGTTTTCTCCGGGTTTCGTATAGTGCAGAGGGACAACATGTGTGAAACCTCTCGACAGCCTTTAGTAATCAAACAATCTCCTGTCCCTCTGCACTTTTTTAACTCACTGCTTTATTGTGATATGAGCGGGTCCGTTTAAATCTGCTTTGCCCTTCCCTTTCTGTCCCGCTCCTAAAAGGAAAAACGCACTTATTCAGTGCGTTTTTTCCTTGTATTCATTTTTTTATCTCATAGCTTCTTCTACTGCTACTGATATTGCAACTGTAGCTCCAACCATTGGGTTATTTCCCATTCCGATTAATCCCATCATTTCAACATGTGCTGGAACTGATGAAGAACCCGCAAATTGTGCATCTGAGTGCATTCTACCCATTGTATCTGTCATTCCATATGAAGCTGGTCCTGCTGCCATATTATCTGGGTGTAAAGTTCTACCTGTTCCACCTCCTGAAGCAACAGAGAAATATTTCTTTCCTGCTTCAATTCTTTCTTTTTTATATGTACCCGCTACTGGATGTTGGAATCTTGTAGGGTTTGTTGAATTTCCTGTAATAGAAACATCAACATCTTCTAGCCACATTATTGCAACCCCTTCTCTAACGTCATTAGCTCCATAACACCTAACTTTACTTCTTTCTCCATTTGAATAAGCAATTTCTTCTATTACATTTACTTTACCTGTGTAAAAATCGAAATCGGTTTTTACATAGGTAAATCCATTTATTCTAGATATTACTTGTGCTGCGTCTTTTCCAAGTCCATTTAATATAACTCTTAATGGTTCTTTCCTAACTTTGTTAGCAGATTTTGCAATTCCTATAGCTCCTTCTGCTGCAGCAAAAGACTCATGCCCTGCCAAAAATGCAAAACACTTTGTATCTTCCGTTAAAAGCATTGATGCTAAGTTTCCATGTCCTAATCCAACTTTTCTGTCATCTGCAACCGAACCTGGTATACAAAATGCTTGAAGTCCTTCTCCTATTGCTTTTGCTGCATCTGCTGCTTTTGTACATCCTTTTTTTATTGCAATTGCTGCTCCTAATGTGTATGCCCAACAAGCATTTTCAAAACAGATTGTTTGTACTCCTCTTGTAATTTCATATGGATTAAATCCTTTTTCTTTACATATATTTAGTGCATCATCAAAATCTCTAATTCCGTATTTTTCCATAACTGGTTTTATTTGTTCTATTCTTCTTTCATAACTTTCAAATAGTGCCATTTGTTTTTCCTCCTTCTTATTTTCTATGTTTTTTAGATACCGTTTTTAATTTACTCTTTTCTTGGATCTATAACTTTAACAGCTTCATTAAATCTTCCATATTGACCACTTGCTTTTTCTATTGCTTGCATTGGTTCAATTCCAGCTTTTATATTATCCATCATTTTACCCATGTTAATATATTTATAACCTATTATTTGATTATCTTCATCTAATCCTATCTCTGTTATGTATCCTTCTGCCAACTCTAGGTATCTTGGTCCTTTTGATAATGTCGAATATATTGTTCCTGTTTGGCTTCTTGTTCCTTTTCCTAAATCTTCAAGTCCTGCTCCTATTGGAAGTCCTCCTTCCGAAAATGCAGATTGTGTTCTTCCATATACTATTTGTAAGAATAATTCTCTCATTGCTGTATTTATTGCATCACATACTAAATCTGTGTTTAATGCTTCTAATAATGTTTTTCCTACTAATATTTCCCCTGCCATAGCTGCAGAATGTGTCATTCCTGAACATCCTATTGTTTCTATTAAAGCTTCTTGTATTATGCCTTCTTTTACATTTAAAGTTAATTTACAAGCTCCTTGTTGTGGTGCACACCATCCTATTCCATGTGTTAATCCAGAAATATCTTTTATCTCTTTTGCTTTAACCCATTTACCTTCTTCTGGAATTGGTGCTGGTCCGTGGTCTACTCCTTTTGCTACTTTACACATTTCTTCTATTTCTTTTGAATAAATCATTTTTCTTTCTCCTTTCATTTCTTCTATTTTATAACATAAACAAATTGCCAATTTATTATTGGCAATTTGTTAGTTACTTAATTATTAGTGATTCACCTGTCATCTCTTCTGGTTTCTCTAATCCCATAATATCTAACATTGTTGGTGCTAAATCTGCTAGCTTTCCTGGTTTTAATTTTACATTATCTTTTCCAACTAATATTAATGGAACTGGATTTGTTGTATGTGCAGTATGTGGCTCTCCTGTTTTATAATCTATCATCTGCTCTATATTTCCATGGTCTGCTGTTATAAGTAATGTTCCATCTACCATTTGGACTGCTTCTACTACTTTTCCAACACATTCATCAACTGTTTCAAGTGCTTTTATTGCTGCTTCTAAATTGCCTGTATGCCCTACCATATCTGGATTAGCATAATTTAATATTATACAATCATATTTTTGCGATTTAATTGCTTTTATAACTTTTTCTGTAACTTCATATGCACTCATTTCTGGTTTTAAATCATATGTTTCTACCTTTGGCGAAGGAATTAAAATTCTATCTTCTCCTTCATATTGTTTTTCTTCTCCTCCATTAAAGAAAAATGTTACATGTGCATATTTCTCTGTTTCTGCAATTCTTAATTGTGTTAATCCTTTGTTTGATATATACTCTCCAAATGTATTTTTTAGTGCTGTTGGCTTAAATGCTATTTTCACATTTGGCATTTGTTCATCATATTGTGTAAAACATACATAATACAAATTCAAATCTTTTGTTTCAAACTCCTTAAATTCTTTGTCTACTAAAGTTCTAGTTATCTCTCTAGCTCTATCTGGTCTAAAGTTAAAAAATATTACAGAATCATTTTTTTCAATCGTTGCAATTGGCTCTTCTCCATTACAAATTAATGTTGGTTCAACAAATTCATCAAATATTTCTTTTTGATATGAGCTTTCTATTGCTGAAATCGCACTTGTCGCTTTGTTTCCTATTCCATTTACAAGCATATCATAAGATTTTTTAACTCTCTCCCATCTTTTATCTCTATCCATACTATAAAATCTACCTGAAATACTTGCTATTTTGCCAATTCCTTTTTCCTGCAATTTTTCATTTAATTTCATAATATATGTTTCTCCTGATGCAGGTGGTGTATCTCTTCCATCTAGGAAACAGTGAATATAAACATTTTCAAAGTCTTTTCTTTTAGCTAATTCTAATAATGCATAAAGATGTCTTATGTGGCTGTGTACACCTCCATCTGAAAGAAGTCCCATTATATGCAATTTTGAATTATTTTTTTTACAATTTTCTATTGCCTCTGTAAATTCTGGTATGCTAAAAAAGTCGCCATCTTCTATTGTTTTAGTTATTCTTGTTAATTCTTGGTAAACTATTCTACCTGCTCCTATATTTGTATGACCCACTTCCGAATTTCCCATTTGTCCTTCTGGAAGTCCTACATCTAATCCACTTGTATATATCTCTGTTACAGGACACGTTTTCTTTAGTTTATTTATATTAGGTATTTCTGCCATTTCTATTGCATTACCATTTTTATTCTGGTTATTGCCAAACCCATCTAATATCATTAGCATTGTTAATTTTTTATTCATTTCTACCATTATTCCTTTCCTAAAGGCTTCAACAAGTTGGAAAATCTTAAAATCTTTCAACCTTTAGTCCTTGCTTATTATACTTTGTTCACTATTTCAGAAAATTCTTTAAAGTTTAAACTTGCCCCACCTACTAAAGCGCCATCTATATCTGACATATTAAATAATTCTTCTGCATTTGAAGCTTTTACACTTCCTCCATATTGTATTATAATATTTTCTGCAATTTCCTCATTATATAATTCTTTTATTTGTTTTCTTATATATTTTATTACATTATTTGCTTCTTCTGGTGTTGCAGTTTTTCCTGTTCCTATTGCCCATACTGGCTCATAAGCTATAATTATAGCTCTTATTTGTTCTTTTGTCAAATCTTTTAATGCTAACTTTATTTGACTTTCTATAATCTTTTCTGTTTCACCGTGTTCTCTTTGTTCTAAAGTTTCGCCCACACAAATAATTGGTTTCAAATTATTTTCAAGTGCAGATTTTACTTTTAGGTTCACAGTTTCATCCGTTTCTGCAAAATACTGCCTTCTTTCCGAGTGTCCAATTATTACATATTCTACTCCTATACTTTTAAGCATTTGCCCAGATATTTCTCCTGTATAAGCACCTTTTTCTTTCCAGTGCATATTTTGTGCTCCAATTTTTATATTCGTATTTTGAGCAGTCAAAAGTGCATAAAATAAATCTGTATATGGCACACATAATATAATTTCATTTTTTACATCTTTTATTTCTTGTGACAGTCCTTCAATAAAATTTATAGTTTCATTTGGAAGCATGTTCATTTTCCAGTTTCCTGCAATTACCTTTTTTCTCATAAAATCTCCTTTTTGGATGAGTCATCGCGAACTCCGACCTATATATTATTTGTTTTCTAAACACTCAATTCCTGGCAGTTCTTTTCCTTCTAAATATTCAAGTGTAGCTCCCCCTCCTGTAGAAATATGTGTAATTTTATCTGAAAATCCACCTTTTTCTACTGCTGCTACTGAATCTCCTCCACCTACAATTGTTATTGCATTTATTTCTGATAGAACTTTTGCAATAGCATTTGTTCCTTTCGCAAATTTTTCAAATTCAAATACTCCTAATGGTCCATTCCATATAACTGTTTTAGCATTTTTTAATACTTGTGTAAATTCTTCTATTGCTTTTGGTCCTATATCTAATCCTTGCCATCCTTTTGGTATTTCTTTTGAATCTACAACTATTGTTTCTGCTTCGTTTGAAAATTCTTTTCCACAAACAGTGTCTATTGGGAATAATAATTTAACTCCTTTTTTTTCTGCTTTTTCTATTGTTTCTTTTGCAATATCTATCCTGTCTAATTCACAAATTGAATTTCCAATTTCATATCCCATAGCTTTTAAAAATGTATATGTCATTCCTCCTCCAATAATTATTGAATCCACTTTTTCAAGCAAGTTTTCTATAACTTTTATTTTATCTGAAACTTTTGCTCCTCCTAATATTGCTACAAAAGGTCGTTCTGGATTATTTAAATTGTCTCCTAACATTTCTACTTCTTTTTCTATTAAAAATCCACAAACTGCTGGTAAAAACTCTGCTACCCCTACGGTTGAGCTATGTGCTCTATGTGCTGTTCCAAAAGCATCATTAACATATATTTCTGCTAAGCTAGCTAACTCTTTTGAAAATTCTTTATCATTTTTTTCTTCTCTCGGATCAAATCTAACATTTTCTAAAAGAATAGCTTTGCCTGGTTTTAGTTCTTTTGAAAGTTCTTTTGCATTTTCTCCTACAATATCTTTAGAAAATTTAACTTCAAATCCCAAATATTCAGATAATCTATTAGCTACAGGTTTTAAAGAAAGTTCTGGTTTGATTTCTCCTTTAGGTTTACCTAAGTGCGAACATAATATTACTTTAGCATTATTTTCTAATAAATACTTAATTGTAGGTAATGCTGCAACTATTCTTAAATCATTTGTGATTTTCCCTGTCTCCTTATCTAACGGAACATTAAAATCACATCTAACTAATACTTTTTTATTTGTAACATCTACATCGCGTATTGTTTTTTTATTCATTTTGTACCTCCTTAGTTATGTGAAAGCGGATATTGGGCTTTCCCTGCAATATCCGATTTTTTCATCAATTAACATTTATTCGCAATATATATTGCCAAATCAACTAATTTATTTGAATATCCCCATTCATTGTCATACCATGCTACTAGTTTAACGAATGTATCTGTTAATGCTATTCCTGCTGTTGCATCAAATATTGATGTATGCTCATCATGTATAAAATCTGATGAAACTACAGGATCATCCACGTATTCAACTATTCCTTTCATTTCGTTTTCTGATGCTCTTTTAACAGCATTACATATTTCTTCATATGTTGCTGGTTTTTCTAAATTACATGTTAAGTCTACAACAGATACATCAACTGTTGGTACTCTAAATGCCATACCTGTTAGTTTACCACTTAATTCTGGTATAACTTTTCCAACTGCTTTTGCGGCTCCTGTTGTTGATGGGATAATATTAGCTGATGCTGCTCTTCCACCTCTCCAGTCTTTTTTAGATGCTCCATCAACTGTTTTTTGCGTTGCTGTTATAGAGTGTACTGTTGTCATAAGTCCATCTTTAATTCCAAAATTGTCATTTATTATTTTTGCAAGTGGTGCTAAGCAGTTTGTTGTACATGATGCATTTGATATTATGTTCATATCTGGTGTATATTTATCTTGGTTAACACCCATTACAAACATTGGCGCATCTTTTGAAGGTGCTGAAATTATAACTTTTTTAGCTCCAGCTTCTAAATGTGCGTTTGCTTTTTCTATTGTTGTAAATACTCCTGAACATTCCAATACATATTCTACTCCATCTTCTCCCCATGGAATATCTTTTGGATCCATTTGATTATATACTTTTATTTCTTTTCCATTTACTATTAATTTTCCTTCTTCACTTGATACTTCTCCTTCAAATTTTCCATGAACAGTATCAAATTTTATCATGTATGCCATATAATCAGCTGTAATAAAAGGATCATTTATTGCTACAACTTCTACTCCTTCTTTATTCAAAGCTGCTTGAAATGATAAATTTCCAATTCTTCCAAAACCATTAATACCTATTTTAATTGACATATAAAATTCCTCCTTTAATGTAATAATCTTACATTCATTTTCTTATTATTACCAATTTGAGATAATTTTATATCAAAAAAGAATACTTTTCAAGTATTCTTTTTAATTTTATAGAAAATTGCATTTTAAAATGCAATCTTTTAAAAAGCAAGATTAATCTTCTTGATATTTTAATATATTCCTATCTTTCTCATATAATTAATATAGCTTTGGTCTATATTACTCCATGTTTTTATATTTTCGCCTAATACTTCTTCATTAATACTATTCATTGAATAATTTTCGTAGCTTTTAACAATGCTTTCTTTAAAATTTTGTGGACATCTTCCTATTATTCTTGCTATATCATCATATTTATTTCCAAAACCTGCAAATCCAAAATCTATTATTGCTGTAACATGATTATTAGCATCTAGCAAAACATTGCTTGAATTTAAGTCTCCATGTACTAGACAAGTTTCATTTAATTCTTTTTTATCTTTTGCATTCCAAAATTCCATATCTTCTTTGCTAACATGCTTATTTAATAACTCATCTAAAAATTCTGATAAGTTTAAACCTATGTTATTTATTGTAAAAATTTGTTTTTTGTCATATTTAATATTATGTAGTTGAAACATAAACTTAGCTATTTCGTCTGAAATATTTTTTACCTCTTCTTCGCTTAAATTATTCATTTTTTCTGCTAATGGTGTTCCTTCTATTTTGGTATGCATTGTATATGGGCGTTCATTGTCATAAAATAGTCTTAGTTGTACTGTATTAAAATCTGTTTTATTATATATGTATTTTGCAAATTCATAATCCTTTACTATTGTTCTTGCCCAAAATTCATCTCTTGGAAATCTAAAAAAATAATTATTTTTTGCTGTTTCTACCTCAAAAACAATATTTGTCCAACCAGTAGGTATTAGTTTTATATTTTTTATATCTTTTAAACGTTGTTGTATAATTTTATTGAAATCTTCATCTATTTCAAAATATGTCTTCTTCATATATATTATCATTCCTTTTCATTATTTTTCGTTCAACATTGTTTTTACTATTTCTGTTATTTCTTTTTCAGATTCTTTGTCATAATTATTATATACTATATAGTCAAACATTGCTTGTAAATTTTTATCTTTGCAAACCTCATTATATTGTTTTGTCATTTCGCTAATTCTCTCTTTTAATTTTGGAATACTCATTTCTCTCTCTTGTACTTTTTGTTTAGCCATTTCTAAATCTTGCGGAAATATATATATTGTTTTTATATCAGGTCTTATTTTTTTCCAATCATTTATCATAGTATAATGCATTTCAAATATCATGTTTTTTTCTGTTATAATCTCATTTTTCAAATATGCATATGTATTTCCAAATACTTTAAAATCATATATTATTTTACCTTCTTCTTTTAATTGAACAAGCTCCTCTTCTGTTTTAAATAATCCAGTTTTTCCATTTTCCTCACCTATTCTTTTTTCTCTTGTTCTAATAGTATTAACTGCTTGAAAACCTAATTCTTGCACTATTTTTTCTTTAAAATAAGTTTTCCCTACTCCTGAAACTCCTACTAATCCTAATAACATTTTGTTCTCCTTAAATAAACTCTTCCCATACTATATTTGCAAAGTCAAGTCCCTTTTTAGTTAATTTAATTTTATCTAATTCTATTTCTATTAATTCTTCTTCTACTAACTTTTGTAATTCTTTTCTATAAATATATAATGGATTTCCAACAAATTTATTTTTAAATTCTTGTATACTTATTCCTTCTATTTTCCTTAAGCCCAACATCATATATTCTTTCATTTTACTACTTTGTGTTTGCTTTTCATGAAATACAAAGTTGTCTGTTACATTTCCTTGTTCATAATTTTCTATATATTCTTCTATTGAATCTATATTCGAAAATCTTACATCATTTGTATAAGAATGTGCAGCAACACCAAATCCCATATATTCTTTTTGACTCCAGCAATTCCAATTGTGTTCTGATTTATATCCTTCTTTTGCAAAATTAGAAATTTCGTAATGTATATATCCAGCTTCTTCCAAAACCTTTTTAGTTTCCCAATACATTTTTCTTTCTATATTTTCATCTGGCAGTGTTATTTCATTATTTTTTAACATTTTTTCTATTTTAGTGCCATCTTCTATTATTAGTGAATATAAAGATATATGCTCTGGTTGTAAATCTATTACTTGTTTTAAACCTTTTTCCAATTTAGCTATAGTTTGTCCTGGTAATGCTAGCATTAAATCTACATTTATGTTTTTAAAACCTACCTCTCTTGCCATATTGTAAGTTTGTAAAAAGTCTTCATATTTATGTATTCTTCCTATTCTTTTTAACAATTCATTATCTGTGCTTTGAAGTCCTATGCTTATTCTGTTTATTCCACTATTTATATAATCTAGCAATTTTGTCTTGTTAACTGTTCCTGGATTAACCTCTATAGTGATTTCAACTTTATCTGCCAATTTGAAATTTTCTCTTATTTCTTCTATAATTTCCTTTATATATTTACTATCTAAATAGGATGGCGTTCCCCCTCCAATATAAATTGTTTTTACAGTTACTAACTCATCCAAATCATTTTCATAATCTAATTTATTTCCTTCTCCAACTTCTTTTATCTCATACTTTAACCATTTTATATATTTTTCTATTAACTCTTCTTTGTTCGCATAAGATTTAAAATCACAATAATAGCATTTTTGTTTGCAAAATGGTATATGTACATATATTCCTATTTCTCTCATTTATTTGATTCCTCTTTTAATTCTTCTACTATTTTTTGTATTTTTCTAAGCCTATGGTTTACTCCAGACTTTCCTATAGGTTTTTTTAAAAGTTTTCCTAATTCTTCTAAAGACATATCTGGATTTTCTATTCGTACAATAGCTATCTCTTTTAGTTGTTCTGATAGTTCATTAAACTTTCCTCTTTCTTTTATGTACTTGATGTCATTAATTTGTTTTACAGACGAATTTATTATTTTATTCAAATTTGCAGTTTCACAATTTACTTTTCTATTTATATTGTTTTTTATATCTCTATATACTCGTATTTCTTCGAATTTTAACACAGATGCACTAGCTCCCATTAGTGCCAAAAACTTAGATATTTCTTCTCCTTCTTTTGTATATATTGCATATTTCTTACTTCTTTCTAGGATTTTAAAATCAATACTATATTTTCTTAAAATTTCTATTATATATTTTGCAGTTTCTAAATTTTTCAAAAATATTTCTAAGTGATATTTTTTTTCTGGATTATTTATTGTTCCACTTCCTAAAAAAGTTCCCCTTATAAATGCTTTTTCTAAGATTTCACTTTTTAAAAAATATGATAAAATTTCATTTGCAATATTGATATTCTCCTCTGCTCTAATCAATTCTTGTATATCATTTTTGTTAATAAATATAGAATACATATTTCTTTGTATTTTTATATCATAATTTACAAATCCTAAATTATTCAATAATTTGCTAAATCTATTTATATTGTATTGGCTTTCTGTTGAAAATCTTACTTTATTTTTTTGCACACTTGTATTACTTGTAACCAAATATCCCATAAGCTCACATTTAACATTGTTTTTATCTGCTAAACTATTTATTTTACTTAATTCCTGCTTTACTTCTAATGAAAATGACAATTTTTCACCCACCTTCTACAATAACTACTCTATCATTTCCTGCTAAATCTTTTATTATATTATAATTAGAATTTATTAATTTTCCCACACTTTTCGCTTGATCATATCCTATTTCTAGTAATAAATAACCTTCCGACTCTAAGTATTTTTTATATTCTGATAATATTATTTTATAAAACTTTAACCCATCTTTTCCACCATCTAATGCTATTATAGGCTCTTTTTTTACTTCTTCTGATAATAATGGTATAACATCTGTTTCTATATATGGAGGATTTGAAACTATTATATCAAAATTTGTTTCTTTGATATTATCAAACATATCTGATATTATAAATTCTATATTGTTTACATTATTCTGCTTTGCATTTTTTTTTGCTATATTTATAGCTTCGTCACTTATATCTGTTGCATATACTTTAGCATTTTTTACATATTTACCGATTGAAATTCCTATTGCTCCACTGCCTGTGCATAAATCTAAAACTTTTATGTCCCCACTATATGTATTACAAATTTTTATTGCTTCCTCAACCAATATTTCTGTATCTGGTTGTGGAATTAATACATTTTTATTCACATAGAAATCCATTTTCATAAATTCTTGTTTATTTGTTATATATTGAATAGGCATTCCACTTTTTATTTTGTCTATATTTTCTAAATATATATCTATATTGTTTTGGTCGACATCTAATTCTGAATTAGCCACAATATATTCTCTACTCTTATTTAATACATTTTCTAATAAAATTCTTGCTTTTATATGCCCATCCTCTACATTTTTTAATAATTGCTTACCTTGTTTCAATAATTCATCTATATTCAATATTATTGCTCCTTTAAACAATGTACATCTATTTTACCATATCATCCAAATTTTATCAATGGGACAATTAGGGACAGTCCCCAAATGGGAAAATTGGACATTTGGGGACTGTCCCTAATTGTCCAAAAGCAAAAAATACCCCACATTAGCCGTAAGATGAAGAAATTTTAAGGACCTGTTTGCACAGGTGGGTGTCTTGTTGAATGCTCCTGGGTTTCTTATATAAATATAAGCATACACGCCACATCCAAAGGCGGACTCCCGTTTTAAATTTGTTGGTTCTAAAATTCCAGTCAATACGTACCACGCAGGGATTTACTTTATTCAATTGTAATTATATTTTAGCATATAACTCTTATTTTTTCAATTTGTGTTTTTCTCATTTTCTTAATTCTATATTGTATATAATCGTTTTATCTTTACTAATCTTCTTTTTAATACATTTTTTAACTTCGTATATCTATTTTTAGAATTTTATTTTGTACTATTCCTAAACCTATAAATTTATTTTGTTTATTATATATTCTATATATTCCGTTTGGCTTTTCCATGTTCATCTTTACTCCATTTAATAGTAAAATAATTTTTGAATCTTCTAATATTATTTCTTCTTTATCTTTAAACATTTCTTCAATTGTTATTATCTTTATATTTTCCTTTTCTTGCAGTTGCCCTAATGTTATAGCTTGCTCTATATTAAAATTTCCTACTTTTGTTCTTTTTAATTCTTTCATATAACCTACAGTTCTCATTTTTTCTGCAATGTCTTCACATAAAGTTCTTATATAAGTCCCTTTAGAACAACTTACTTTAAATTCTATTTGTTTCTTTTCTTTTTGTATATTTGTTATTTCTATATTATATATTTCTACTTCTCTTGGCTTTATTTCTACTTCTTGACCTTTTCTAGCATATTCATATAACTTTCTTCCATTAACTTTGATTGCAGAATATTTTGGAGGCATTTGCTTTATTTTACCTATAAAGCTTTTTAAAATTCTTTCTATTTCTAATTGTTCTAGACTTTCTTTTAGAACTTCTTTTTCTTCTATTATCTCTCCTTCTTCATCTGCAGTTGTAGTTTTAACTCCTAGTTGTAAAACAACCTCATATTCTTTGTCATGTTCTATTAGATATTTTGAAATTTTAGTTCCTTTACCTAATAAAATAGGAAGAACACCAGTAGCATTAGGGTCTAATGTACCAGTGTGTCCTACTTTTGTGTTAAACATTTTTCTAATTTTATATACTATATCATGAGATGTACAACCTTTTTCTTTATTTATTACAATTATTCCATCCATTATTAATTCCTTATATATCTTTTAATTTGTGCTAATATTTTATCTTTTACTTCATTAATACTACCTGTTAAGGTTGCTCCAGCTGCTTTTGGATGTCCTCCACCGCCAAACATTATACAAACATCTGAAACATTAACATAGTCATTTGATCTTAATGATAATCTCCAGCCTTCATCTATTTGTCTAGCAAAAACAGACACCTCTACTCCTTCAATATTTCTACCTATTGTTACTATTCCTTCATGGTCGCCAGTTTCAGCATTAGCTTTTTGCATATCTTCTTCTGTTATATATGTAAATGAAATTTTTCCATTTTCCAAAAATTCTAGTCTGTTTAATGCTATTCTTGTTAATTCAAAACATGGCTTTGTTGTTGTTTGTAAAACACGTTTATATACATCTGATACATTTACACCTCTTTTTAAAAGTGATGCTGCAAATTCAAATGTTTCTGCTGTAACTCCTGAATATGCAAATCCTCCTGTATCTGTTATAATTCCTGTTATTATACAAGTAGCTATATCTTTTGTTATTTCAAAGCCAAAATATTCAAACATTACTATTAATATTTGTGCACAAGCTGGTGCGTCTGGATTAACATAGTTTAAATCACCAAACATTGTATTTGTTCCATGATGGTCTATAACAACTTTTGATTTTGCATTTTCAAAATAATTTGCAAATCCATTTAATCTTTTTATTGTTGGACAATCTAAAGATATTGCTAAATCATATTCTTTAACAGAACTTTCTTTTTTTATTTCACTTATACCTGGCAAAAAATTAAATATTTTTGAAAACTCTGGTATAATAATATCTGGATTTTTCCCATATGCTTTTAATATATTATACATAGCTAAGCTACTTCCAATTGCATCTCCATCTGGATTTTCGTGTGTTAATATTACTATTGAGTCAGCTTTATTTATCTCTTCTAATATTTTATCTAAAGTCATATTTCAAGAATAAAGCTTTTAGCTTTATTCTTCGTTCACCCCACTTCCTTGATTTTTTAATTCTTTTAATATTTTTTCTATCTTCTCACCATACTCCAATGAGTCATCTAATTCAAAAATCAATTCAGGAGTGATTCTTAAATTTATTGTTTTTGCAACCTGTGTTCTTATAAAACCAGTAGATTCTTTTAGTCCTTCCATTGTTTTCTTTAAATTTTTGGAATTTAATATACTGACATATATTTTAGCATATTTTAAATCTGGTGTTATTTTTGCTTTTGTTACACTTATAAGTCCTGTCACATTTGGATTTTTTAGCTCAAAACTAATTATATTGCTAATTTCCTTTTTTAATTCTTCATTTATTCTATTAAGCCTATTTTCATTTTTCGGCATATTAGTTATCATTCCTTTCTAGCTGTACATATGAGTATTCTATCTTTTCACTTCTTGCATAATATATACTTCAATTATATCCCCTTCTTTTATGTCATTGTATTTTTCAATTTGAATTCCACACTCATAGCCTTTAGCCACTTCTTTTACATCATCTTTAAACCTTTTTAAAGATTCTAATTTTCCATCATGTAAAACTATTCCTTCTCTTATTACTCTAACACCTGCATGTCTTTCTATTTTTCCGTCTAAAACATAGCATCCTGCTACTGTTCCTACATTAGATACTTTAAATGTTTGTCTTACTTCTGCATTTCCTATTATTTTTTCTTCATAAATAGGATCTAGCATTCCTTTCATTGCTGCTTCTACATCTTCTATTGCTTGATATATTACAGAATATTGTTTTATTTCTATCATATTCTTTTCAGCTATATCTTTTGCTGTATGACCTGGTCTTACATTAAATGCTATTATAATTGCATTTGCTGCTTTTGCAAGTTGTACATCAGACTCTGTTACAGCACCTGTTGAAGAATGTATTACTTTTACTTTTACTTCATCGTTAGATAGCTTTTCTAATGATTGTTTTAAAGCTTGTGCTGTACCTTGTACATCTGCTTTTACTATTAAATATAATTGTTTCAAATTTTCATTTTCCATTTTTTCAAATACATTGCTTAAAGTAACTTTTGAATTTTCATTAATTATATTTTCTCTTTCTTGACGTTTTCTTCTTTCAATTAAATGTTTTGCCATTTTTTCATCTTTTACTTCATAGAAGGTTTCTCCAGCTTCTGGAACATTTGTTAAGCCCATAATTTCAACTGGTGTAGATGGTCCTGCTTTTTTTATTCTTTGTCCTTTGTCATTTTTCATAGCTCTTATTCTTCCTATAGATGTACCTACCACAATGGTATCTCCTTCATCTAAGGTTCCTCTTTGTACTAGCATAGATGCAATTGGTCCTTTAGCTTTATCTAATCTTGCTTCTATAACAACACCTTTAGCTTGTTTATTTGGATTTGCTTTTAATTCCTTCATATCTGCTACTAACAACACCATTTCTAATAGATTATCTATATTTATATTTTTCTTAGCTGATATTGGACAGAATATAGTATCTCCACCCCATTCTTCAGGAACTAACTCATATTCCATTAATTCTTGTTTTATTTTGTCAACATTTGCATTTGGTAAATCAATTTTATTTACTGCTACTATTATTGGAATTCCGGCAGCTTTTGCATGATTTATAGCTTCTACAGTTTGTGGCATTACTCCATCATCTGCAGCAACTACTAATATTGCTATATCTGTAATTTGTGCACCCCTTGCTCTCATACTTGTAAAAGCTTCATGCCCTGGCGTATCCAAGAAAGTAATTTCTCTATTGTTAACATTTACCTTATATGCACCAATATGTTGCGTTATTCCTCCTGCTTCGCCTTCTATTACATTAGTACTTCTTATTGCATCTAGCAACGAAGTTTTTCCGTGGTCTACGTGTCCCATTACTACAACTACTGGTGGTCTTGGTTGTAATTCATCAACTGTATCTTCTGTTTCGTCAAATAAAATATCTTCTTCTTTTATTTCCTCTTTCTTTTTAGCTGTTATTCCGAATTCACTTGCTACTAGATATGCTGTATCAAAATCTATAGTATTATTTATTGTACTCATTATTCCATAATTTAATAATTTTTTTATTACATCACCACTAGTTTTTTTTATTTCCATAGCTAAGTCTTTTACAGTTATTGTTTCTGGAATAGTTATTTCTTTTAATTCAAATATTTTTTGTTTGTTTCTTTCTTCTTCTTTTTGAACTCTTTTTTTATTTCTCTTTCCTCTTTCAGTCGTCAAATCATAGTAATCTAGCATTTCTCCGTCTTGCTCATTAAACATATGTGATAATTTATCAACTTGTTTTAAATTTTTTAATTTTTCTCCATCAAAACTGTCAAATCTTCCACTTTTTCTAGAAGCTTTTTTATTTACCTTTTGTTCTTCATATTTATTGTTTACTTTTTGTTTGTCTATTGCTTTTGTACTATAATCTCTTTGATTTTCTTTTTCAATTTCTACAGACATAATATCTTTAATGTTTCTATCTATTCCTTTATTATCTAATGGTCTTTTTTCATTTTTATTAAAGTTTGGTCTTTGTTGACCATTATTGTTTCTATTCTGGAATCTATTATTATCTCTATTATATTGTGGTCTATTATTGTCACCATTATTATAATTTCTATTTTGGTTATAGTTATTTCTATTTTGATTATAATTATTATTAGAATTATTTCTATTAAAATTATAGTTACCATTATTTTGGTTATATCCCTTATTAGGGTTTTCTACTTTTTTAGGCTCAGTTTTTGGAGTTGCTGAAGTAGTTGGTATGGGCTTAGTTTCTTGAATAGTTGTTTTTATTTCTTCATTTTTTACTGTTTTTTCTTCATTTACTTTTTGCTCTTCTACTACTGGAGTTTTTGGCTCTTCTTTTTTTGGTTCTTTGATTCCAAAAAGTTCATTAACAGTAAGCGGTTTAGTTGGCTTATTTCTATACACTATATTATAATTTTGGTTTTTTTCTCTTTCTACAAATCCAACATCTTTTCTATTATCACTATGTTTATTCTCTTGTTGTTTTTCTGTTTTTTTATCATCATCTGATATTATAAGTTCTCTTCTTATTATAACTGGTGTTTCTATTTCTTTTTCCTTCACTTTTTTCTCTTTCTTTCCTACATTTTTAATTTTATCATTACTTAAAGCCTGCTCTAATCTTACGGCTTGCTCATCTTCTACTGTACTTAAATGACTTGTTACAGCTATTCCTAGTTCCTTTGCTTTTTCTATTACTTCCTTACTGGTTAAGCCCACTTTCTTCGCTATTTCGTGTATTTTTATCTTACCCAATAACTTCACCCCCATTAATTTTTTTTATTATTTCTTTTGCAATATTATTATCTGTAATCCCTATAACAGCTTTATTATTACTTCCAATACTTTTACTTATTTTTTCTATCGTTAATATAGTATAAAATGGTATATTATTCTCAGTACATTTACTTTGTATATTTTTTATTGTTCTTTCTGAGGCATCTTCTGCGACTATAGTTAATTTAATATTTTTTTTATTTATTTGTTCTACACAAGCATCTGTACCAAATACTATTTTTCTCGCTCTTGCTGCTAATCCAATTAATCCCATTATTTTTGTATCTATTATAATAATTCCTCCTTTATTGAAATTAAGACATTATATATTGCTTTACTCCATATTAAACATTTTTTCTAAATCATTATATATTTCATCTGTTAATTTAGTTTCAAAAACTTTTTCTATTTTTTTGCTCTTTTTTGCTTTATTAAAACATTCCACATTATGGCAAATATACGCTCCTCTGCCACTTAGCTTTCCTGTTTTGTCTATACAAATATTGCCTTGTTTGTCTTTTACTATTCTTATAAAATCAGATTTATCTTTTTGTTCGTTACATCCTATACATGTTCTTTGTGGCTTTTTTTTCAAGTATATTCACCTCTTTTCTTATAATTTATTCCTCTTCTTTGTTTTCTACAACTTCCTCTTCATCTTTTTTTTGTAATATTTCTCTAAATTGAGATTCACTTTTTATATCTATTTTCCAATTTGTTAGCTTTGCTGCAAGTCTAGCATTTTGTCCTGATTTTCCTATTGCTAAAGATAATTGATCATCTGGCACAATAACTTGAGCAAACTTTTCATCTTCTTTTATATCTACAGCCATAACTTGTGCTGGTAATAATGCTGCTGATATATATAGTGCTGGATCTTGATACCATTCTATTACATCTATTTTTTCCCCATGTAGTTCATTTATTATATTTTGAATTCTAATACCTTTTTGTCCTACACAAGAACCTACTGGGTCAATATTTTCGTTTGAAGAATATACAGCAATTTTAGTTCTACTTCCTGCATCTCTAGAAACACTTTTTATTTCTATTAATCCCTCATATATTTCTGGGATTTCTAATTCAAATAGTTTTCTCACGAAATCTGCATGTGCCCTTGAAACTGTTACTTGTGGTGCCCCTTTTAAACCTTTTTCTACATTTAAGACATATGCCCTTATTTTATCATTTACTCTATATGTTTCTGTTGGTACTTGCTCTTTTAAAGGCATTACGCCTTCTAATTTACCTAAATCTAAAACTACTATGCCTCCATCTGCTTTTTGTATTATTCCTGATACTATTTCACCTTTTCTATTATTAAATTCTGTATATAAAATATCTCTTGATGCTTCTCTTATTTTTTGTATTATAACTTGTTTTGCTGTTTGTGCTGCAATCCTACCAAAATTTCTTGGTATAATTTCTATTTTAGTTTTATCTCCAATATCTAATTTTTTATCTATTTTTTGTGCTTCTTCTAAACTTATTTGTGTTTGTGGTACTTCTACATTATCTACTACTTCTTTTTCAGCATATACATGTATCTCTCCTGTATTTTCATCCATTATTATACTTACATTTTCTTCTGAATCGAAATTTCTTTTATATGCTGTTATTAGTGCTGTTTGAATAGAATCTAATAAATATTCTTTATTTATTCCTTTTTCTTTTTCTAATTCCTTCATTGCAAAAATTAATTCTTGTGCATCTATTGCCTGATTATTGTTCTTCGCATTTTTCTTCATTTTTCCTATTCCTCCCTTATTTACCATTCATATACTTTTTTTATTTGTGATATATCTCGTCTTGATATTTCTATTTGTTCATCATTTGTTAAAACAACTATTGTGTTTTCATCAAACTGTTTTAGCACGCCTATAATTTCTTTCTTTTTATTTATAGGCTTAAACAATTTTATTTCTATTGTTTCTCCTATATTATCATTCAAATGTTTTTCTTTTCTTAATATTCTTTCAATTCCTGGAGAAGACACCTCTAAAAAATATTGTTGTTTTATGTAATCTGCTGTATCTAATAAATCTGTAATTTCATTATTTACTTTTTCGCAGTCTTCTAAACTTATTCCTTTAGGCTTATCTATAAATATTCTTAAAAAATAGTCTTTTCCTTCTTTAACATATTGTACATCATATAGTTCATATCCCAAATTTGTTATTTTCGTTTCAACTAATTTTTCTATTTTCCCTTCAATACTTGACATATTTCACTCCCTTAATACGCATTTGAGAGTGGGATTTGTTCCCACTCTCTCTAATTTCTTTATGCAATTATTATTATACCCTATTATTTTTGTAATTGCAAGTGTTTTATGAATTTTTTTATTCGTAGATAATTCATTATACACAAATTTCTCTCTGTCTTGTCGCTTCATACATAACTATTCCTGCTGATACTGATGCATTTAGTGATGTTATTTTTCCCTTCATTGGTATTTTGACTAAAAAATCGCAATTTTCTTTTACTAACCTAGACATTCCATATCCTTCGCTACCTATTACTATTGCTATAGGCATTTTAAAATCTTGCTGAAAATAATATGTTTTAGCTTGCCCATCTGTTCCACAAATCCATATATCATTTTGTTTTAAAAATTTTATTGTTTCATTTATATTATTTACTCTTGCTATTTTCATATGTTGTACAGCTCCTGCCGAAACCTTTGAAACAGTACTATTTACGCCACATGCTCTTCTTTTTGGTATTATTATTCCATGTACTCCTGCAGTTTCTGCAGTACGTATTATTGAACCTAAATTATGCGGATCTTCTATTCCATCTAATATTAATATAAATGCTTCTTCTTGTCTTTTTTTAGCAACTTCTAGAATATCTTCCACCTCACAATAATCATATGGTGGAACTATTGCTATTACTCCTTGGTTATTTTCTGTTTGGGCTATTTGATTTAATTTACTTCTTTCTAATTCAGATATTATTATTTTTCTTTCTTTTGCAATTGCAATAATTTTATTTATAGAACCGTGTTTTTCTCCTTTTGTTATAAGTATTTTATTTATATCTTTTCCCGATTCCAAATATTCTAATACTGCATTTCTTCCTTCTATTTGGTCATTATATTCTTTGTTCATTTTTAATCTCCAAACTTATATTATTATACTTGTGGTACCACGTTAGTTAATTCTTCTGTAATAATTATTTCATTAATAAAACCATTAGTGTTATAATTAGCTGTTACCTTATAAGTTTTCCCTGTTTCTATATCTTCTTTAGTTTTATTAACAGTAACTTGTTTTAAAATATCATTTGCATTTGATTTATTGCTATTTTCAATAATTTTTAATAGTGTTTTTGTATTGGCTGATGAAATGCTTCTGTCTATATATGCATCAAATTGTCCATTAAACGTTTTTACTGCTGTTTCGTCAATTGCATTAACTTGAGATTCTCCAATACTGTTTACAGTAGCATATATATATTTGCATACTGTTTCACCTAAAGTCAATGTTATTTCCTTTAATCTTTCTTGTCCATTTACGCCAACCAAACTAATTATTGATGCCATATATATATTAGTTGGCTCACTTTCTGTTACTACTTGATTAATTTTGTTAGTTATTTTATCTCTTTTGCTCAATACATTTTTTTCAATAAATGGTTTTAGCTGTTCTTTAGAGTAATTGTTAATTATAATTGTATTGTTGTTTTTTAACTCCATTATTTCTTCTACTTGCTCTACTTTATTTATATTTTTATTATAAGTAGCTTTAATTGTTGAATTTTCATCATTTATTGTTGTAATAAATGTATTTGTTGCACTACCATTTACAAGTTTTCCAATTTTGCTTTCTATTGAATATGTCTCGTTTTGTTTTGACACATTTGGCATAATTTCATATTTATTTGTAATAGCACTTTCTTCTATTATTTTAGACACTTCTATCTTAGTGCTTGATATCATGTTTTCTGACGTTGCATCTGTTTTATCAGTTTTTTCAAGTAAAACTTCTGCCTTTAATTCTTGTTGTGTTGATATGTTATTTATTGTTACTACATATTGCAAAGTTGCTCCTAATTCATCTTTAAGACTAATAATTATATCTGTCTTAATAGTGTTACCATCTTTTTCATATACTGTTATTACTGTTTGTATATTAGAATTATTATTGTTTATACTTTCTTTTAAGATACTTATTAATTGAGCAAAATCTGTTTCAGTTAAAAGATTGCTTTCTTTGATTGTATTTAATATTGTTGTATCTGTTTTAGCATTTTCTAAACAATTTGATAAAATTTGTTTAATATTATCCATTTCTAATTTTAAAGTATATGTATTTACATTATTACTTTTTGATTTGCTATAATTTTCTTCTGATATATTTTGTTTAACTATATTTAAATATGTATTTAATAATTGTTGTTGTTCTTCTGCTGTAATTATTTTTTCATTTTTAATTTCTATCTTTTCTCCTAGTAGTCCTTCTGGTAATGTAATGCCATCTGATAATTTATTTATTAGTTCATTTAGATTTTCATTTCTTATTCCAATATAGTATTTTAAAATATCCTCGCATTTTATCGCATATACATTTCCACTATTTATGTATGAAAATGTTAATATGCTATCTTGTCCATTTTTCAAATTGGCTTCTGCATATGTTCTGCCTGTAGTATTGTCATGTCTTGTTGCAGTAGTTACATTAATATTTTTCTTCTCTGTTCCTTTTTGAATTAGTGTAGTTAAACTTCCACTTGATACATAACTACTATTTTTCCATGCTTCGGTTTGTTGTGCATCATATTCATTTTCAAATATTTTTAATAATTCTTTTTCTTGAGATAAATACTTCCAAAAAAGTTCTTGTGGCTTTTTGAATAAATCTGTATAAAAATACAAATATCCTCCTGCAGCTCCCGCACCTAATATTAATATAACAATTAATATTATTATCCATAAACTCAAGCCTTTTTTCTTCAACTTTATTCCTCCTTCTATATAGCCAATAGCTACTTATATTTTATAATTATTTTTTTATTTTTTCCTCTATATCTTCAATTGATATTTTTTTTATTTTCTCCATTCTTTGCTTAGTCTGCTCATCTTTGTAATCTATTCTATTTATTAAATTTTCAATATAATTTCTCTTTTTTATTTCTTGAAAGCTATATTCAAAATTTAAATCATATATAAATGCAATAGTCCATACCCATTTATCTATATTGCTACTATTTCCATTACTATTTTTTATTAATTTTTTATTTAAAATTTGTTCATAAGCAGCATCTGAAAGTTTCTCATCACTAATATCTGCTTTTTTATATAATAGTTGAAATGGCTTATATTGTAGTAAATTCATAATGTCTAACTTGTCCGCGTCTCTTATTATTTTAGCTTGTAGCATTTCTTCCTCATTTAAATTTGAATCTATACTGTATTTATTGTGATTTCTTATTGCTTCAAATATAATTTTATCATATTTAGATGTAGAAATAAACCTTCTTATGAAATTATTTTTTATTAATTGTTCAACTCCAAATTCAGCATGATCTATGCTTACTGAATCCTTAAATGTATTATATATTGTTACTTGTTCAAATCTTCCAATATCATGTAATAGGCCTATTAATTTTGCTAATTCTTTCTGTTCTTCACTTAAATTTAAGCTTTGTGCAATATTATAACTTTCTTGTTCGACTCTAAACGAATGCTCTAATTTTAATTTTATATTTTCATTTTTCATATCATATGATGAAACATATTGTTTAAATTGCTTTTCCGCTTCTTCAAAATCAATCATTTATTCTCCTGTTCCTGGCATTGTTTCTTCTATTATATTAAAGTTTTCTGTATTTTCTTTTACAATAATTTCAGAAATTGAACCATTAGATTTATATTTTTTTATTTGTATTTTATATGTTTTTGCAATATCTATGTTAGTTTTATCTTCTTTTAGTTTTTCAACTTCTACAACATCATTAATTGATATTAAGTTTTCCTCTGACATAATGCTATTATTTTCTATTACTACATCATATACTCTATTTACATCATTTGCAGATATATTTCTTGTTCCATCTGCAGATGTTAATCTTTTTATTGTTAGTTGTGCTTCTGTTTCATTAGTATTATTGGGTAAACTATTTGTTATCAACGAACTTTTCTGTGCATAATCTGTAGTAAAAATCAAAGCCCCACTTAATATTCTTCCAGTTTTTCCATTATTAGAACTAATTAAACTACTTCCTGTTACCCCTACTATTTCTAATATAATTTTAGGTGTAAATTCATTTATTCCTATACTTTCTAATTTTTTTGTTACATTATCAAATTTATTTATTATATTTTTTTCAATAAATGGTTGTAATTGTTTAACTGTATAATTATTTACTATAACTGCATTAGAATTTTTTAATTCCATTATTTTTTCTACTTCTGTGCCTATTTGTATATTTTTATTGTATGTTGCACTAATCTTTAGATTATTTTCATTTGTAACTGTTGTAACAGTTAAATTATCAATATTATTATCTTGTAATTTACCCATTTTAGTAGTTAATGAATATTCATATGTAGGTCTAGATACATCAGGCATTATTTTTATATTGTTTGTTATATAATTTTCTTCTACCACTTTGCTTAAAACTATTTTAAAATTATATGGTATTTCAGAAATTACTTCTGATGTTTGAACTGATATTATTGCTTTTATGTTATTTAATTCAGATATATTATCAATATTAAGTTTTAATATATCTAAAATATTTATGGCTGTTCTTATAATTTTTTCTTCATTTACATATATAGTTATTTCTAAATTTTTATTAATTTCTTTATTTTGTATATTTAAAATTATATTATCCAATGCTTCTGTATAATCGCTTATACCGTTTCTTTCTAAAATATCTAAAACTGTGTTATCATTTTTAGAATTTTCCAAGCATTTTATTATAATATCTTTTAATTCGTTTCCATTTAACTTTAATAAATATGCTTTGGTCTCATAAATATTTTCTTCTATTTCTATAGTGTTCTTTCCTAATTTTGTATAATTATTTTTTTGTATATTTTGCGCAATAATATTTAAATACGTTCTTATTATTTGATTTTTTTCTTCCTCTGTAATATTTAAGATATTCTCAAAATTTATATTATCTGGTATGTATTGAATATTTAATTCATCTACCCCCATTTTTCTTGCAAAGTCTTTTAAATTAGAATTTCTAATACCTATATAATACTTTAAAAGCTCCTCACATTTTATTGCATAGACATCATCACTATTTATATAAAATAGCTTTAGTAATTCTGTTTCCTCATTTTTCAAAGTTGCTTTTGTATATGTTCTCCCTGTTTCTGCTTCGTGTGAAGTATTTGTAATCACGTTTATATTTTGCATTTCTTCGTTTTTTTCAACACAAATATTAAGAGTTCCTGTTGCAGTATAATTGTTGACTTTTTTTACTTGTTGTTGTTCTTTTTCATTTTCATTTTCAAATGTATTTAATATTCCACTATTTTTTATTATATAGCCCCAAAACAGTTGCTCTCCGCTTTTAAATATATTTGTGCAAAAGTACAATATGCATAATACTGTTGCTGTAATAATTATTATACTTATTGGCAATATTATTACTAATTTTTTTTTCATTTTTTACACCTCGTATTACTCATCATCTAATTTTAATACACTTAAAAATGCCTCTTGTGGTATGTCTACATTTCCAATTTGTCTCATTTTCTTTTTGCCCTTTTTCTGTTTTTCCAATAATTTTTTCTTTCTTGTAATATCTCCTCCATAGCATTTTGCAAGTACATCTTTTCTCATGGCAGATATTGTTTCTCTTGCTATTATTTTGCCTCCTATTACTGCCTGTAATGGTATGGCAAATAATTGCCTTGGTATTACTTCTTTTAATTTCTCTATCATTTTTTTACCACGCTCATAACTATTACTTTTATGAACAATAAATGATAATGCATCTACACCTTCTCCATTTACCCATATATCTAGTTTAACCAATTCTGATCTTTTATATTCTTTAAACTCATAATCAAATGATGCATATCCTTTTGTTTTTGATTTTAAGCTATCAAAAAAGTCATATATTATTTCATTTAATGGCATTTCATATATTAATGTAACTCTATTAGAGTCCAAGTATTTCATATTAATATATATACCACGTCTGTTTTGACATATTTCCATTATATTTCCAACAAATTCTTTTGGAGTTAAAATTTCTGCTGTTACCATTGGTTCTTCAATATATGCAATGTCATTTACTGCTGGTAAATCTGATGGATTATATAGTTCTAATACCTCACCATCTGTTTTATGTACTTTATATATAACAGATGGTGAAGTTGTTATTAAACTTAAATCATATTCTCTATCTAATCTTTCTTCAATAATTTCTAAATGTAATAATCCCAAAAATCCACATCTAAATCCAAAGCCTAGAGCTGTTGATGTTTCTGGTTCATATTCTAATGCTGCATCATTTAATTTTAATTTTTCTAAAGCTACTTTCAAATTTTCATAATCACTACCATCTACTGGATATATACCACAATATACCATAGGGTTTACTTTTTTATATCCAGCTAAAGGTGCATCAGCTGGTGTATTAGCTAAAGTTATGGTATCACCTACTCTTATGTCTGAAAGACTTTTTATGCTTGCTGCTATATAGCCAACATCTCCGGCTAACAATTCTTTGTCTGGCTCATATGTACCTGGTTCAAAATGTCCTACTTCTGTTACTGTAAAAGTTTTGTTTGATGACATCAGTAATATTTCGTCCCCTACTTTTACTTTTCCATCTCTTATTCTAACATAAGCAATCGCTCCCTTATAATTATCATATAAAGAATCAAATATTAACGCTTTAAGTGGTTTTTCTTCTTCACCTGTTGGAGCAGGTAAATCACTTACAATTTTTTCTAATACTTCATTTACATTTAAGCCCGTTTTTGCAGATATACAAGGTGCATCTTCTGCTGGAATTCCGATTATATCTTCTATCTCTTTTTTCACTTCTTCTGGTCTTGCATTTGGTAAATCTACTTTATTTATTACTGGCAATATTTCTAAATTGTTATCTATTGCTAAATATACATTTGCAAGAGTTTGTGCTTCTACTCCTTGGCTTGCATCTACAACTAAAACAGCGCCGTCGCAAGCAGCTAAGCTTCTTGATACCTCATAATTAAAATCCACATGTCCAGGTGTATCTATTAAATTTAGTTCATATTCTTGTCCATTTTTTGCTTTATATTTCATTCTAACTGCTTGTGATTTTATTGTTATCCCACGCTCTTTTTCTATTTCCATATTGTCCAATACTTGATTTTCCATTTCTCTTTTTGACAAAACACCTGTCATTTCTATTAATCTATCTGCCAATGTTGATTTCCCATGGTCTATATGAGCTATTATACTAAAATTTCTAATATATTTTTTTCTGTCTTGCAATTGCTGTACCTCCTCATTTTTAATATATAAATTTTACCATAATACTAAAATAAAAGCAATTAATCTTTCATACTTTGCAGAGTTAATGCATTAATTATTGCCAAGGTGTGCCAAAATTCTCCGTCCCTCTTGGCATAAAAAAATTAGGTACTTTCGTACCTAATTAAAATATATAAATTATTCTGCTGATTCTTCAGTTTCTGGAGCTTCATAAGCTTCTAATATAGCTTTTTGAATTTTCTCTCTTGTCTCAGCATTGATTGGATGAGCTATATCCTTGAATTCTCCGTTTGGAGTTTTTCTACTTGGCATAGCAATAAATAATCCATTTTGACTTTCGATAACTTTTATGTCATGAATAACGAATTCGTTATCGAATGTTACAGAAGCAACAGCTTTCATTCTGTTTTCTGAGTTTACATTTACTTTTCTTAAACGTACGTCTGTTATTTGCATTTTGTGCACCGCCTTCCAAAGTTTTAAAAATTTAGTATATTTTCATATACTAGTTATATTATTCGCTATAAAAAACTTTTTTCCTTCTTTTTTTGCAATTATTTTTTTGTTTTTAACCACACATTATTTTTTTGAATATATTATTTTAATATTGTATTTTTATTTATAAAAGTATATAATTAGTAAGCATTAATTTTTTTGTGCGAAAGGGGATTTTTTAGTGGCTAATCTAGAAGAATTAAATAAATATAACCATATACATATGATCGGCATCGGTGGAATAAGCATGAGTGGCATCGCAGAAATTTTGAAAAACTGGGGATTTACTGTGACAGGATCTGATATTAATAATTCAGCAATAATAGAAACTTTAATTAAAAATGGAATACCCATAAAAATAGGTCACGACTTAGAAAATGTAGCTAAAGCAGATTTAGTAGTATATAGTGCTGCTATTAAGAAGGATGATATTGAATTATTAAAAGCTAAAGAATTAGGTGTAGAAACAATTGAAAGGGGCTCTTTTCTTGGCAAACTCACAAAAGCTTTTAAAAATTCTATTTGTATTTCAGGTACACATGGAAAAACCACTACCACTTCTATGATTTCTGTATGCTTTTTAGAAGCATGTAAAGATCCTTCTATACAAGTTGGTGCTGTTTTAAAGCAATTACACTCTAATTATAGAGTTGGCAATAGCGAATATTTTATAATAGAAGCTTGTGAATATGTAGAAAGCTATTTAAAACTTTTTCCAAAAACAGAAGTTATTTTAAATATAGATGACGACCACTTAGATTATTTTGGTACTTTAGATAATATTGTAAAATCATTTGAAAAATATGTAAGATTATTACCAGATAATGGATTATTGGTAACTAATTATGATGATATAAATTGCAAAAAGCTTGTAAAACAAACTAAAGCTAAAGTGGTTTCTTATGGTATTCAAAACACAAATGCTAATTTTGTAGCTAGAAATATAACTTTTAATAATAATGGTTTTCCTGTTTTTGATGTATATTATAACAATAATTTTTATAAGACTATCAGTTTATCAGTTCCAGGAATTCATAATGTTTTAAATGCTTTAGCTTGTATCTGTGTATGCAATGAATATGGTATTAGCAAAGAAGATATAAAAAACGGACTTTTAAAATATACTGGTGCTAGTAGACGTTTTGAATATGTAGGTCAATTCAATGAAGTTTATGTATTTGATGATTATGGTCATCATCCTACAGAAATATTAGCAACTGCAAATGCATTAAAGCAAAAGCATTTTAGAGAATCTTGGGTAATATTCCAACCACACACTTATAGTAGAACTCAAAGCCATTTAGATGATTTTGCTAAAGTACTACTTAATTTTGATAATATAATTATTACTGATATATATGCTGCAAGAGAAACAAATACTTTTAACATCTCTGCTAAAGACTTAGTTAATAAAATAAATGAGCTAAATAAAAAAGCTCTTTACATAAGTGATTTTAAAAATATTGTATCATATTTAAAAGAAAATGCTAAGCCTAATGACATAATATTAACTCTTGGTGCTGGAACAGTAACTCAAATTGGTCCAATGCTTTGCGAGCATAATTCTTAGTTGTTAGTAAGTTTGTCAGTGGGTACAGAGATTTT
>DNVW01000012.1:30371-46869 GCA_003507395.1 Clostridiales bacterium
AAAATCTCTGTACCCACTGACAATTGATAATTGGTTTTGAAAGGTCTGTCCCCAAAGTGACATTTTGTCACAAAAAGGAACGTCCCCATTGTGACAAGGTTGGGAATTTGAATTCTATGCTGTTTTCCACAAATTTGCCATTTTCTTTATGGTCTTTAAAGAATTCATTTGCTCCTTTTAAAAAATATTGATATCTATTTTCGTTGTTCAGAGTTCCTCCATTTTCTATTAATGGGTCATCCCAAGTTACATCTACTGCATACCACTTTTTTTCTAGCATAACATAATTCCAAGCATGTAGTTCTGTTTTTCCTGTGCTGTTAGTTGCTTCACCTGTTACTATTACACATGGTATCTGCATTTTGTCTAATATGTATTTAAACAATCGTGCATATCCTTCGCATACAATTACCTTGTTTTTTAGTGCTCCATATATATTGCGTGTGTCTTTTTTTTCTAATGTTATGTCATATTCCATATTGTCTATAATCCAATTATGTAGATATTTAATTTTATCATAGTCGCTATATCCTTGTAATGCTGAAACTATTTTATTACTTATATTTTCTATGTAATCTTCGGCAATGTTTACTTCTTCTTCGTCTTTAAATGTGTCTATTAGATAGTTTTGTTCTCCTGCACATATAACTACATTGTATGTTGTTTTCCCCCAACTTGTTCTTGATTCTGTTATCAGCAATACTTTATCTACATCTATGTAAAATACATCTGCATTATCATATGAAAAAGCATCCCAGGCTGATTGAAAAGCTATGCTTAGCTTAGCTTCTCCATCAGTTTGATTTAATAATTCATTAAATTCTGTTCCAAAATCTATTTTATAATTTCCACTTTTTAAATTTTCCTTATTTGAATATAAACCTGCATAAATTATTTTTCCATTGTTATCTAATTGTGAATAGTAGTAATGGTCTGCAATATTTTTTATTTGTTGTTCATTATTTATTGCTGGTTCTTGTTCATCAATTATTGGTTTTACTATATTAGTTTCTTGCTCATTGTGTGTATTAGAATGATTAGTATATTCTTCTAATTGTTCTAATGTAGCTATAATATTTTTAGGTTCTACTTTAGCCAAGTTAATTTCCTGAAAATATAAATAGGCTAGAAAACATAATGATAATATTATTAATATAGTTATTAATGCTATTACTGCTTTTAGTAGTATATTACCTTTGTTATTTTTCATACATTTTCTCCTTACTTATAGTCATTATTCATTTTTTGAAATTTAATATATTGTATCTGCCTCGTTTATTTGACTACTCTGCCAAAAGTTTATAATATTCTTTCACTATTTTACTAAGTTTTTGCAGCTTCTTTTATCATTATATCTGCAAAAACCCCATATCCAACAGTTGGTTCATTTACTAATACATGTGTAACTGCTCCTATAAATTTATTGTTCTGCATTATTGGTGCACCACTCATTCCGTTGTACTATGCCACCTGTTTTTTCTATTAATTTTGGGTCTGTTACTTTTATTAACATACTTTTGTTGTCTTCATTGTTTCCTACATATATTCTTTGTATTTCTATTTCATACTTTTCTATTTTTTCGTTTTCTAATTCACACAAAATTTCTGCTTTTCCCGTTTTTATTTCTTCTCTTAAAGCTATATCTATGGCACTATTTTCATCTATTTTTAATTTACCTTTATTGGCTATTGTACCATAAACACCAAAGTTAGTATTTTTATATATTTTTCCTACGTTAGTACCTGTCTCTATGGTGCCTCTTATTTCTCCAGGCTTGCCTTTTTCTCCTTTGCTAATTGATAATATATCTGTTGTTACTAGCTCTCCATTTGCTATATTTATTAACTCTAAAGTATCTACATCTGTAATTCCATGTCCTAATGCTGCAAATGTTTTAGTTTGTGGGTCGTAAAAAGTCATTGTTCCAACACCTGCTGCAGCATCTCTTACCCATAAACCTATTTTATATTCGTTTTCTTGAGTTTTTACTGGTTTAATGCTTGTTGTAATTGTGTCCTCGTTTCTTATATATTTTATATTTATGTTTTCACCTTGACTTTTATTAACAGTATTTATTAAGTCTTGGGTATTATTAATTTCCTTTTGATCTATTTCTATTATCATGTCTCCTTCTTTTATGCCTGACTTTTCATATGGTTTTTTACCTTCTATTTCCGACATTCCTACAACTAATACACCTTGCGTATATAATTTCATTCCAATTGCTTTGCCTAGTGGTACTACTTTAGTTCTTGGTATTACATTTACTGTTATATCTTTAACTTTAAGTACATCAAATAAACTTAATTTATAATCTATTTTGCCTGTGTTTACGGTATTAGTATCTCCACTTGAAGTTTGAACTATATTATAACTATTTACTTGGTTTATACTTATCCCCAAAATTGTATTTAGTTTTATTTCTTCACCTTGCATTATAATTATATTACTTGGCAATAATGTTATATTACATATATATAAATATACTATTAATAAAAAAATTATTATACTTATTTTTTTCATGATTATCCCTCTTATTTAGAATAACCACTTTTTTTATTTTAAAACATTTTTATTTTATATTTTTTGTAATATAAGAAATAATTCACATTTACTCTTATACGCCAAAATTATTTGATTTGTATAAGTCATGTTTTTCTCTTGCTAATACTGTTAAATACTTTTGTCTTAGTCCATTATATTCATTATCATCTTTTTTATAGATAGTATTATCTATTGTAATATTGTTTCCTGATATTATATCATCTGCTGTATAATATAATTTTGTTGATACTGTACAATCATAACAACCTAGCTCTTGCCTTGGATAAAAATAATAGTTTTTTCTTTCAGTGTCTGTAGTTATAGTTATTTTTTGCATTACGAAGTTTAGATTTAAATAACCTCTGTATCCTTCTTTAATTTCGGTTGCTTCCATTATTTTTTTACAACCTATTTTGTGGTAAAAGTTTTCATTTGAATTATCTGTATTTTTATCTACTATATATATTGCATCTTTATCTATAAATTCCTCATTTTTGCTATTTGATACTACACTATAATTATTAAAATATTTTGTTCCTATTGGTATACCTTGTAGAAATGAAATTACACAAACTTTATTTGTTATAGTATACCAGTCTACCTCAGAAATTTTTGGCAACATATATTCATAAGTATTGGCATGTGTGTTATATGTAGATATTGCTGTTAAAAGATTAGTTTGTATTGAGTTTTTTATTACTGACATTCTATGCTCATTAAAGTTTGAATCTTTTCGTTCTGGAGTCTCTAAATCTTTAAAAATATATGTGTTTCCCAGTTGTTGTTTTAATTCGTCATTGTTTTGAACTGTATCTCCATTTATCCAATCTAGATTTGTTTTTACCCAGTTTGTAAATTGGGCTGCATTTATATAATATTCTTTTGCACTTGTGCTATATAATTGTTCGTTTCCTAAGTTTAACCTTTGCTCAGCATATTTTCTTGTCTTACTATCATAGATATATTTTTTATTATTGTTATCATACCAAAAATAATCTGCTTCATCTTTATCATAATATACTTTCTTATTTCCATATACAATATATGTATAATCACCCTCAGAATCATTTTCGAACATCAGATGTTCTTTTAATAACTCGTTTTCAATACTTACCCCATCGTATTTCACAGTTGCCTTAATAGGGTCTTCAGAGTTTTGTATATCCAAGATATCGGAACCGATATCTATTAAATGTCCAGACTTTGTATAGTAATTACTTCCATCATAATAATATACTGTTATATAGTTATCTAATGTGTAATTGATAATTGCCCTTTGTCTTCCATAACTGTACTCACAAGTATAATAAATATATGGTTTCAGTTCATAAGAATATGTTTCTTCTTGTGTTGTTCTATTTCTACTGTATATATAATAACCATCATATAATGTAAATACTAAAGCCGGCACATATTCTTGCAAATCTTCTTTACTTCTTGAAAGTGTGGTACTTAAAGAGTTAAAAAATGTATTAGTAGAAGCTTTTATATCTCTTAGCTTCGAACTAGCTACAGAGGAATATCTATTATGTACTGTATTAAATTGATATGCTTTTATAGTATCATATGTAGCTTCATTTAATTGTTTAGCATAAAAAGTTTGGTTTGTTATTGTCCCTATTTGCACATTTAAATATTCTGCTAATACTAATGAAATTGGCACTATAATTATTATAAAAATAACAGCTATATATTGTAGTTTCATTTTATTTTCCTTTCGTATTTATTAAACATAAACTTTTGTATTTATTATTCATCATTCATTATTCATTACTAATAAATAATAAATAGTGAATAATGAATAGTATCTCATTCATTATATTTTTTTAAGGAGCACCCAGATGAATAATAATTTTTTCCTGAAGACCTTACATTTATTTTGGTTTTCAAATTATTATTTTGGATACTCCTTATTATTACATATATCTTAAATTAATTTGCATTTACCATAACAATTCCGCCATGTTGCGCAGAAATTTGATATGTATCATTTCCAGAAACTCTGTAGAAGAAATTTCTTAATAATTGAGAAATAGTTTTGTTTGTATTTTTTACTGTAACTGAAACAATGTCTCCCTCTTTTAATTTAATTTCATTATTTGCATTTAGTTCATCCATAATTTGACTAGTATAAACACTATAATATATATTCTCTCCAATTTTATCTTTTTGTCCTTGTGTTACTTTAACCCCAGGGTTTTCATCTAATTTTTGTATTTGTATATCTACATCAAATGAATTTCCTGTAGCAGTTAATGTATTTAAAAATTTATCATAGTCATCTAATGTTAATTTTCCGGTTGCTCTTATATTATCAACAAATTCTGCTGTTGTTGTTTGTACACTTAATTGTGCTATATCATCTGATCTTTCTGATAATGACATAAGCGGAAATATGAACATTAATATTGCTGCTAAGAAAATTGCAACTATTGTTATTATACTATCTCCCATTTTATATCCTCCTTATGAGCTTTTATCTAGTAATTTATAGGTTATTACAATTTTTTCTTTTTGGTTCTCATCTTTTACTGTTTCAGTATCTGATGTACTTATTATTTTAGTGGAATATATCTCCTCAAACTCTCTATTTTTATAGTTTGCTATTAAAACATTTTCTACTATCTTATCAATGTTTTCTTTGAAATTTTCTTGGCTTCCTATCCAAGGCTCACTTCTATTAACTTCTTCATCAACATCAAAATAATTTATATTCTCTCCTGTCACACTTATATATATTGGTAATGAATTTTCTTCACTATCTATGAAATTAACTCTATAATCCTCTTTGTAATATCTATATAGTGTCGGAATTATTGTTTCTAAACTAACTACTCTAGTATTTTTTCTAGAATTTTCATCTATTATATCATATTCATAATAGCTTGTTTCATCTGATTTAAATATCACAAAATCTGATGTTGCACGTGCTTGTGAAAACATTGTTATACATATTGTTAATGCTATAACAAATATTAACATTGAAAATCCTATTATTAAGGCTTGACTTGCATTTTCCATATTTTATTTTTCCTTTTTTATACCTTCGTTCCCGGAACACTTTGGGCAGCTTCTGGATCTTCAATATTAATTGCTGTAATTATTCCATTAGTCATTGTTGCAGTTGCTTTGTATTTGCTACTTGCTTTTATGGCGCTTTTATCTGTTACACCAGTTATACTAACATAACCATTTTCTCCTGATTGTTTACCTGCATTGTTAGTTTTTATTGTATCTATCAATGCTTTAGCAGATGTTGAGGTTAATTGTTTATCCAAATAATTTTCAAATTGCCCATTAAATTGTTGTATTGATAATTGATCCATTCCCGTATCACTTACTGTATTTGCTGCTTGTCTATAAATAAATATTCCTAATCCTATTATTAATATTGCTAGTAATATAGCCCCTGCTATTATCAATGCTTTTGACGCATTTTCCATATCTTTTTACTCCTTAATTTAATTTTGTTTTTTTATTAGTTAACACGTTTTTTTGGTTATTGTACTTTTATTAGTTCTTCTTCCTTGATTTCTGTATTACCTGATGGAACTAAAGTATCTCCTTCTTTAATAATTATGTTGGTTATTAGACCAGAATGGCTATATCCACTATCTTCAACCTGTACACTATATGTTGTACCAGATTTATAATATGAAGTAAAATTGTTGCTAGTAACCTCACATCCATTAATTGTAACTTTTTTAGAGTCATCTTCTGCTGACCTATTACTTGATACAATAGTTTTGACTAATTGTTTTACATTGCTTCCAGATACATTATTATTTAAATATGGTTCAAATTGTGCATTAAATTGATTTACTGCTAATTGATCCATTGTTCCTGTATCTATTACTCCTGCTGCTTGTCTATATATAAATACTCCTAGTCCTATTATTAGAATTGCTAATAATATAGCACCTGCTATAATTAATGCTTTTGATGCGTTTTCCAATTTTATCACTCTCCTTTTGCTCATTTGTATATCTAAATAGACTGTATTACTTTTTGGTAATGCTTGTCTAATATTAATAACTTATATTATATTTCTTCGAAAAATAAGCTTTTTACATTTCCATTTTTGTGATAATCTATTTTTGTACATTTAAAACTAAATGTTGCATAGTTTTGTATAAAATTTTCTATTCCATTATTTGAAATAGCCTCCATGTCAAATATGTTATCACTTTCTAAAAATTTTACATATATTTTAACTGATTTTTCGTTATCTTCTATATATATGTTATTTTCATCTTTTTGTATATCATTTTTTTCGTTATTATCTATTGTTTTATTTATTATACTTATAAAATCTGTGCCTAATATTGGTTTATTATACCAACTTTCGTATTGCTTGTTATATTGTGCAATATTAGCTTGTGTTTGTCTATAATTATACACTGTGCATCCAACTATTGCAGAAATTATAAGTAATATAGTTAATATTATAAAAAAATTTCTTTTCATATTACCTTCCAAATTTATTTATATTATACCATTTTTTGCATTTATGTGCAATATTTTTATTTGTTTTCATATTCAAAATCTATCTCATAAACTCTACTTGTTATATCACTTATTTTTATATTGGTACATTTAAAGCATTTTATTTTTGTCTCTTCCTTTTGTCCTTCTTCAGCAATTCTTATAGTAGAATTATTTTCTATAAAATTAGTATAATACTCTTCACTTTCTCTTTCTAAATTATTTTTTTGTCCTATTACATTGACATTAACATAGTAATTGTATCCACTTCCTTCTGTAAGTTCATAATACTCATTATTATTTTTTGCTAAATTTGCAATAGATACTATATCATGAGCTGTACAATTAGCTAGTCCATCATATTTTAAAAATTGATTATTAAATTTATCTATTTTTTCTTGTTCTACTTTGCTATATACTTCGGAGCTTGTATTTCCTAATGTTGTAAATAGATATACAGCAATTGTAATTATTATTACTCCTATTAGTACTCCTGCTGCTATTGTTAAAGCTTTTGCTGCATTTTCCATATATTAGCTCCTTTCTTATTTAGGCTGTATTAGCACACTTTCTATTATTCCTGTAGTTTCACTATGTGTTATCTCTGCTTTAAATTTTTTTTCTTTAAATGTATTTATACAATTCATATACATCTCATATCTAACAAGAAGTAAAGATATTGTACTTAAATCATCAGTTATCTCATACAGTTCTATGTATCTTTGTATTTCATCAGTATTTGTTCGTAAGAATCCATATAATTCTTCTATAGTCTTTCCATTTGATATCATTTTCTTTCCATTTTGATTTCTTATTTCAACTGCTTTATTATAATCATTTTGTAAGCTTTGCATTGTATTATATTCATCTTTAAAACATAAACTTACATCATTTTCTTTTCCATCAGCTTTTATCTTTATTTTAAGCTGAATTTCTGGATATCCATCACTCTCTGGATATTTTTTGCTATAGTCTTCTATCGCATTGCATATAGATAATACTTCTGAACCATATATTACACTTTTACTAGTATATTTTTCTATTTGTTCATTTATTTTGCTTACTTGCGCATTTGATAATCCTACATCCTTTTCCTTCTGTAGACTTGTTATTCCTCTATAAGCAAACATTACTACTCCTATTATTATTATTGATAGTAAAACTCCACCTGCCATAAGAAGTGCTTTTGAAGCATTTTCCATTTACAAATTCAATCCCCTTTCTATTATTTCATTGCTGACATTGCATTAAATGAGTCCTTCATAGCTGACAATCCTATTACAACTAATGGTACTATTAAATAGCATACAAATAAACCTATCATTGGTGTAAACCCTATTACTCTTCCTATTAAACCTTTTTTTGATATTAACCTTTCATTAGATTCTTTTCTTCTTGCTTGATAATAATCTCTTTCTGTATCCAATTCATCAAATGCATCTGTAATTGGTATTTTTTCAACTGCTGCCTGCATACTTTCTACTAATCTAATCATCTCTGGATAATTTACATCTTCTTTTAATTGTTCTAGCGCTTCCCAAGCACCACTTTCAAAGTTGTTTACACATTTACTAATTGGTTCCTTAAATATATTTGCGTATCTTTCTAGCCACTCCAATATTATTTCTACATTTACTCTCTCAATTCGCATAAGCATTAATATTATTGTTTGGAACTGCATTACCTCATCTTCCATTTCTAATTGTCTCATTTTAGCTTGGAATTTCAGCAACCATACTGGTGCCATATAAGCGGCCATTGCAAATACCATACCTAATAATATTTCAAACCATTGCAAATTTTCCTTGTTAACTGTATGTAATTTATCTAAAACTCTTTTCGCTGCTGTTGCTACTTCTTCATTTGTAGCCTCTACATAGTCTTTGTTTATTCTACCATTTTTCATTATCTTTTCAATGTCTTTTTGCTGAACTTCTGTATTTCCTCTGTAGAAATCTAGATATTGATTATCAGATTCTGTAATTTCCATGGCTTTTCTTTTTTGCTTGTCATTCATCGTTCCTACTAAATCAAACTCTGTTGTTGGTTCTGTATATATATAACGGATTTCCACCTGATGCAATTGTGCAAATATAAATACAGATACAAAAAATGTTACTATACATAAAGTTAACCTATTTACATATACCCATTCCATTTTGTCTTTTGAGGCTGCATTTTTCAAATCTTCTTTTAATACTCTATATTCTTTTGTGCCCTCTTTTGGAATAAATAAATCTATTATTTTCTTTAAAAAAGGTATTTTATATACTTTTGCTTGCCAAGGATTTTCGGTATTTCTTACATTCATATTAGTAGAACCATTATCTTTTAATTTTCGTGTTAACGTATAACAAATAAATGTAATAAGCAGTACCAATATTTGCACTAGCATACCTTTTCTTCCCATATAGAAACTTTCTGTAAAACTAAATTGACTTACTGACCAATTTTTAATTGCTTCTAAAAACATCATTGGTAATATTGATATTACAGATAAACTTTGAAATACATAGTTTAATTTATCTCTTTTTAATATTTCTAGTTGCATTTCTTGTGTAATATTATTTAAATTTTTCAAATATAAAGATGATTTATCTACTTTTCTATCTCCAAATTCTTTTGTAAGATATGAAATACCAGCAAATTCTTTTAAATAACTATTTGGTGCAACATCATAATATTTTTCTAATTCTGATTCTGGATCATCTGATATTAAAACTTCATATATTTTTTCTGCTTGTCTAGACATTTCTGGTTGCTCATCATCTTGTGAGACTTGATAAATTGCTTCTTCTACCATATTAAATTCATGGTATGCATGTCTCATTTCTGAGAAAAAGTTTATTTGTTGTTTTAGTAATTTGTTGTCTATATTGTCTACCATTCCATCAATTATTGTATCTATCATAAATACTTCAAAAATTAATAATATTGACAATAATAGATAATTATCATGTGTTAGCCATATTATTGCTATTGTAATTGGTATTACTAAAAGCAAAGTTCTGGTTAATATTTGTGCAGTTTGTTTTCTTGTTAAATATTCATCATCTATATTTATTATCTCTAGTCTTCTTCTTATTTTTAGTAAATATCTTTTTAAAAATGGTATTCTAATATATCTTACATATAATTTTTGGTATAATATTTCGGAGGTATGCTTTTTGGCTTGTGTTCCTTCTCTTAATTTTTGTATTTGTCTTACTTCTGAAGATTCCATTTTTTTCTTTAAAATCAAGTATGCAATTACCAATATTGCAAATAATGCTCCTACTCCTGCAAAAAAATATATAAATATATTACTTTGTTCCATTCTGCGGTTCACCTCTATTCTTCGTTTGAATATTAATTATCTTTAGGTTTTCTACCTCTTTTTTTAGTTACTATAACTTTCTCTTCCTCATGGCTAGAATTATCTTTTGCTTTTATTCCCCAATTATCTTCTATAAATTTGTCAAATTCTTCTATATCTGATGCATCCATATTGTTTCTCATTTCTCTAATATTTGTATCTGATATAGGGTTTGTAAGTACATATGTACCATCATGATATTCTAATATGTTTACATATTTATATAATTCTTTATTCGTAGACTTCGAGAAAAACCTTGTTGCATTATCCATAAATTTATCTAATTTTCCTTCTATCGTTTTTTCTTGTCTATGTTCAAATGTATATTCATTTTTGTCTTCTACGGGTATACATTCTGTTACTCTTTCTATATATCTTCTACCTCTAAAGTCTTTTACTAAATGTATATCAAAGTTTAGAACTCCTACAACCTGTTCTTCTGCTGTTTTTTCATCATTAAACATACCTAACTTTAAAAGAGAGTTTCTTAATGCTTGTACTAAAAGTGGAAAAGTTTTAGCATGGTGAGTAAATAATGTAAATTTAGAAGCAACCTGTGCAGCTTGTATCATCCATGCTGCTACGGGATCTGTTGCAACCTCTCCGGATAATGTTTACTCCACCATCTGTTTTCTTTTGAACATCAAGTCCCATTTGTCCAGAAATTGTATCTGTTTCTCTAAAAGATAAAATATTTCTTGTTGGATATATTTTTCTTAAGTGTAACTCAAACGCAGTTTCTTGAACACGTATGTTCATTGTATCATATATATTTTCTATCATAGCCATAAGCATTGTTGTTTTTCCGGCAACCCTGCTCACCAGTAAGTGATATTACTCTTGCTCCTTTGACTAAATATTTTAAAAGGTCTATTGCTTGCTCTTTTCCTGGTATTCTTATTAATTGTTCTAATGTTGCTCTTTTAACATCAAATTTTCTTACGAAAAATGCCCATGTTTCTGAAAAGCTTGGTCTTACAACAACAACACGAGAGCCATCTTTCATTTCATTTATTTTAAATCCATTTGTATCTGATAATTGTCCTGGATTATTGTATTTGTATATATTTTGACAAACTCTTTTTAGTTCTGCTTCTGTTCCAAAAGATAAAAATTCTAATCTAATTGATTTACCTTGGAAAAATATCCATATACTGTCACATGCTCTTGGAACTTTGTGCTCTACTACTTGATTTAAATAATCTCCATCTGTTTGTGCAACTTGACTTAAAAAAGATTCTGGAAGTCCAGATACACCACCTGATACTCCATCTATATTCATATCTCTAATTTCATCTATACTACTATAGCCTTTATAATGTTGATAAATTCTTTGAACTATTACATTTATTTTATCTGATAAAGTCAATACAAAATTTTCCTTTTCAAATATTTCACTAATTTCTTGCGAAGTTATAACATAACATGGCTTTGTCTCTCCAGCTACATATTTCAATTCTGCCAAATTGTATTTTTTTATAAGTTCAGTTAATGCCTCATATCCAAAATCATTTTTATACATATATATTATTATGTCAAATTTATCTTGAGCTGTTAGAAGTGATGGTATGTCAAAAGGAATTGCTTTTGATACATTAGTTTCATCAACTCCATATTCTCTGTATAATAAATCATATATTAATTCTTTTATGTATTTTTTATCATTAACGTCTCCATATGTACAGCCTTTTAATGCTTTTTTCAATTCATATTTTTTGTTCTTTCTTCTTTTTAATTCCTCTTCTGAAAGTCCAATATCATATAAATTTACTTTTGTTATTTCATTTAATCTTTGTTTTACAAAAGCAGTCATTCTTTCTAAAGTATATGTTTTATCATCCATCTCTATTGTTTCTTCTACTTTTTGTTTTTGTTTGCTTCTAATAAAATAATATACTGCTCCTACTGCTACAAGTAAAACAACTATCTTTAATATTGTGTTTAACATTTTATTTCTCCTTCCTTAAGGCTATACTTTTTTGTTTTGCAGTTCTAATAATTTATTTATTATGCATTCGCTTAATTCTGCTATTTCATATATAAACATTTTGTTTCTATCTGTTTCATCTGCTTTTACGTTTCTCATTTTTAAAAAATAATCTACAATTTTACCTTCGCTACATGCCTCTGCAAATAAAGTATTATATGAAACTGTAGGTATTATTTTCTTTTCCTTTAAACATCTTGACACATTTTTATTATTATATTTAGAAAATTTATCATATTTATCTAATATAGGTATTACTTTTCTACTATTATAAAATTGTTCTTTTTCCCTTAATTTTGCAAAATTATTGATGCTTTTTAATTTTTGGTTTAATGTTAATACAATAACATCAGCTATTTTCATTATTTGTTCGTATTCAGTTAAATTCATGTTTTTGTTTAAGTCTACAAATATATAGTCATAAAATCTATTAGCCATTTGCAAAATATTAGGATATGCTATAGCAATTTTATTATATTCTGTTCTCTCTCTAGTATCTGGTGCTACTAGTACATCCAATCTATCCTTTAAAACCACCCTAGAATAATTTCTTATTATTTCTGGCGAAGTTTTACTGCTTGAAACAATTTTTGCTAATCCTTCTACTCCAGAATCCATCTGTGTTATTCTATCTAAGGGTATAGTTCTGTCTATTATAATTTCTTCTTTTTTTTGTGGCCAAAAGCAATCTTCTAAAGTTCCATCATTAAAGTCTGTAGATACAATCAACATTTTTTGGTTATGCTCTATTGACATATATGTTGCTAATGCTGCTGTTGTTAATGTTTGTCCTGTTTCTTTTTTTTCGCTACTGCTAAAAACTATGATTGCCATTTTCTACACCTCTTTTTCTAATTGTCTAAATACTTTTCTTATTTTTCCTCTTTCTTCTGGTTTCACAATTTCTTCTGCCATATATAATAAACTTTTTTTATATTGATTAGTTAATTTTCTAATTTTTATTTTTGATAACATTTGATTTTCTATTATTGTGCTTTGATCTCCTAATTCAAGTGGAAAATATATTCTTTCACTTTCCCATATAACTTTATGTCCCAGCGATAGAAAATTCAAATAGTCATCTTCCTCTTCTGTAGCATATTTAGAAAATAAAACTTTTTTTAACTGTATTGTTTCATTTAATCCATCTATAATTTCTATTCCTTTTTTCAATGAGTATAAATCAAATGATGTAACAAAATAATTTTTATTTGCTTCTTTCATGTCATATATTTCTATTGATTCTGTTGAATCTATATCTATTAAAATTATATCATAGTCTATTTTTTTGTCTTCTGTTCCCAAATATTCTTGAATTTGCTGTAGGTTATTAAAGCCCACAGCAATATCCATTCCTTCAAAGTTTGTAATATATGATTTTGTAGGGTTTATAACAGGAACTACGTATTTAGCCTTTTGATTGACTGTAGAATCAATGACTAAAACTTTTTTTCCTATTAAAGATATAATTTTAGCTATATATAGTATAACATCTGTTTTGTCATATGCTCCCACAAATCCAATCTTGTCCATTATAGCCTCCCTACTTTATTTACCTCCTAGTGTTTGTAAGTATTTTTTCCTTTGTTCTTGTGATTTTTTAATTTCTTCATTTACTCCTGAAACTGCATTATTTATTGCTGTTTTTGAGTCAATTTGTTTATTAATTCCATTTGTTCTTATTGTTTCTTTATTTTCGTTGTATCTCTTGAACAATTCATTTTTTGCTACTTGAACTATATTTTTATCTTTTTCCATTAATAAAACTACATCTGCATTTGGTAAATATGTTGGTATTGCAGCCTCTTGAGTTCCTGCCTCTACATATCTTGTAGCATATAGCATAGAACCTTTAACCATGTAGCTTTCGACAATAGCACTACTCATCATTAATGTTTCATCTTCTGAAAGATTCATCCATATAGTATCTTGTGTTTCAACTCCATCTATTTGTGGTAACTCTATTTGTTTATGTGAAAGTACTATGTAATCTGTTCCATTTGGCATTCTTAATCTTACATCTATGTATTCTTTATCTTCTATTTGTGATGGTAAAAGTACTACATTGTATTCTTGTATTCTAACATCATCTGTTACTATTTCATCACTTCTAGCTATTAAATCTAATGTTAATACTGTGTTTTTCTTTAAAGCAACCTTGGCTACTAATGGAACTGTAACAAGTTCTACTTTTTGTCCTCCATCCTCATAATAATAAGCAGTTTGTTTATAATCATCTTCTACTCTTTGTATATATTTCTTTACTTTTTCCCCATTTGCTTCTTGTTTAGTTAAATACATTCTTCCATCAGTATCTGTTAAAACTGGTGTTCCTTCTATGTCTTCTAGTCTATAATTATTAAATGTAGAAATAATACTTCCAAAAGAATTGCTTGGAACAGTTGCCATATCAACCTCTTGTAATTTTAGCATATCTGTTGTTATTTCTTGTCCAGATTTTACATCATTATTTAATACATATACTTTTACAATACTTGATATTTTCTCCTCCATTTGTTTGTTTAAATTACCTATTTTCATTATTAAAAGCCCTATTATAGTACCTGTAATTATAAGTGTTATTAACACTGCTATTAATGCAGATGTTGTTGCTTTTCTTTGCATTGGATTTACTGCCATTTTTAATATTCCTCCTTGTATTTCTCTATAATTATTTATTTAATTTTACAACATTTTTTTATTAAAAACAACAAATTGCAGCCCTGTAATACAAGTTTAATATCTTTGTAATATAATTGTAATATTTGTCACTTTGGGGACGTTCCTTTTTGTGACAATTTGTCACTTTTGGGACAGTCCTTTTTCATTGTATAGGAAAATCAGGGATTTTCTCTATACAACAAAGTTGATTTTTACCTTGGACTGTGCAATGCGCAAAGCATTTGCACAGTTTATCTATTTCGTCTGCATCTACAGCATCTGCAACATCTACAGCATCCACAGTTATTATTATCATCATCATTTGATTCATTGTTGTTATTATTAGCTCCCAATATTAATGTATTGTTCGGAAGTAGCGATGTAGTATATGCTATTAAATTTTCTCTTCTCCTACATCCACAATCTCCATTATTATTATTATTATTATCATCGTCGTGATGATTATCTTCATCTTCTTTAAGTTTTCTTAATATTTTGCATATAATACATACCAATACTGCTGTTATATATGCTAAAATTGTAAGTAATATCGCAACTATTAAAAAATCCGAATCAAACGCTGCGAATGTAACTATTAAATATATTGCAAAAAATATAATTGCCACTAATATAGGACTTTTTAATATTTTTTGTAATACAATAGCTAATAATATTGTTGCTATAGGAAGCGCAAAAAATATTAGTAAAATGTTCATAACTTTATTCTCACCTATCCTTTTTGTATATGTTATGCATTTTACTAATATTTTGTTACCCACTGCTTTATATTTTAATATTCCACTTTTACTAAGTAAAGTCCATGTGCTGGTAGCGTTTTTCCTGCTTTTTGTCTATCTTTTGATTCTATTATTTCTGGTATTTGGTTTGTTTCTATTTTTCCAAGTCCCACATCTACTAAAGTTCCTGCTATTATTCTTACCATATTATATAAGAATCCATTTCCTGTAAGTTCTATTTCTATTCTTTCATTTTCTTTTTTTATTTTTGTTTTATATATTGTTCTTATTGTAGTTTTTACACTTCCCCCACTTGATTTAAATGCTTTAAAATCATGTTCTCCTTCAAAATATTTTATAGCCTTTTTCATTTCTTCAAAGTTTAACTTAAGTGGCATATGATATTCTAGATTTCTATATATTGCCGAACCTTGTTCAGAATTATTTATTATGTATCTATATGTCTTTTTCTTACAGTTATATCTACTGTGGAAATTTTCTTCTACTTCTTCTACATTTTTTATTCTTATACTCTTTTTTAGTTGTGAATTTATTGCTACTTTCATTTTTTCTATTGGCATTTCACTTTCTATTTTAAAATTTGCCGTTTGTCCCAAACTATGAACTCCTGCATCAGTTCTACCCGAAGCAATTAGTTCTACTTTTTCTCTTGTTATAACTTCAATTGCTCTTTCTATTTCGCCTTGTATATTTAATTTATTTTGCTG
>DNVW01000012.1:47084-159068 GCA_003507395.1 Clostridiales bacterium
GCTGCTTTTGCCAACCATTGAAGTCTTTTCCATCATATTCTATTATCAATTTAATATTTCTCATAATATTAATCTCTTTTCTTAAATAATATTTAAGGTCTGTTTTTTAAACAGACCCTTTGTTAACTATACCTTTGTTCTTATTTTTCTTCTTAAACGTAGGCATCTTTCTTGGAATTTCATCTCCAAACCTTTTTATTAACACATTTTTTATTAATATACTTTTTAGTGTTTCTTCTTTTAAATCCGCAATCAGAGTTCCATCTTTGGCTAATGATATTTTGCCCGTTTCCTCTGATACTACTATTGCTATACTATCTGTTTCTTTAGAAATTCCTATTGCCGCTCTATGTCTTGTTCCTAATTCTTTTGCAATATTTTTATCGCTTGCAAGTGGTAATATGCATGCAGCTGCTGCTATTTTATTATTGCTTATTACTACAGCTCCATCATGTAGTGGAGTATTTGGAGTAAATATATTTACTAATAATTGTGGAGATATTTCACTATCTAATTTCAACCCTGTTTCCATTATGTCATTTATTTGTATATCTCTTTCAATTACTATCAATGCTCCTGTTTTTTGTTTTGCTAACTCCATTGTGGCAATTACTATTTTATATATGTTTTCTTTTGTTTTTGTATATATATCTTTTTCTATTCCAAAATATTTAGTTAATTTATTTGTACCCAATTGTTCTAACATTCTTCTTAATTCAGGTGCAAATATTACAATTATTGCTATTACTCCATATGGCATAAATATTGTTAATATACAATTTAATATTTTTAAATGTAAAATATCACTTAATAAGGTAACTATTAGTATAAAAACTATTCCTTTTAATAGTTGCCAAACTCTTGTCCTTTTAGAATATTTAATAAATTTATATACTAAACCAATAACAATTGTCAAATCTAAAATAAGTATGATTAACCTCAGTGGATTTTCTTTTAAATACCAAAAATAATCAATTAAATTATTCCATATATTATTTATATTTACAGTAAAATAATTTTCCAAACTATCCCCTCTATCTTTTGTTTTTAAGCTGCTAAGTAATATATTAATGTTCCTGCCATACTAACAACAAACATTAATGCTAATACTGCTGCAATAACTCTTATAGCTATTTTTCCAATATCGCGTTTTTTCTTTTTTGCCATTAGTTTATCCTCCTTAATTTTAACTCTAATTATGTTATAGCATATTTCTACTTTTTTTTCAAGAGCTTGTACAATAATTCTTTGCTAGTTTTCAATAATTGCAATGCATTATTAAGCATTTTTAAAGGGTGTCCCAAATTGGGCAATTGGGGCAATTAGGGACTGTCCCCAATTGTTCATTTTCTTATTTCTGCTCCGTTTTTTTCTAAGTTTGCTATTATTTTTTCTAGTATGTTGTTTATTTCTTCATCTGTTAAAGTTCTGTCGTTTGTTCCAAATTCTAACGAGTATGCTATGCTTTTTTTGTTTTCTTCTATTCCTTTTCCTGTATATACATCAAATACTTCTGTGTTAAGTAATAGTGATCCTGCTGATTTTTTTATTAATGTTGCTATTTCTTGTGCTGTTACATTTTTATTTATAATTACTGCTAAATCTTTTTTTACACTTGGATATTTTGAAAGTTCTTTATATTTCATTTTTCCAACTTTTTTGGCCAATAGTTTTTCTAGGTTTATTTCAAATACATATATATTTTCTTTTATTTTTTGTGGATGTACTTTTCCTATTATTCCTATTACGTCATTATTTACTGAAATTAATGCTGATTGTCCTGGATGTAGTTCTTTTGGCATTTCTTCTTTTACAATAAAACTATATCTACCTCCATATCCTAAATAGTCTAAAAGTTCTTCCACTATTCCTTTTATAATATAAAAATCTACTTGTTTTTTTTCTATTCCTAAATAGTAGTTGCCTGTCATTAATCCTGCTATTCCATTTTCTTCTCCATATTTTTCACCTTTTTTATAAAAAGTTTTTCCTATTTCAAATATAGATACATCTTTATTATAATGTGCTTTGTTGTACTCATATATTTTTAATAAAGATGGCAATATACTATGTCTTAATGCATTTCTATCTTCTGACATTGGTGCTAATAACTTTACTATTTCTGTATTGTCATTTGTAAAGTCTTTAGCTTCTTTTTCATTTACTAGAACATATGAAAGAGTCTCGTTTAGTCCTAAATCTATCAATTTATTTCTAATTTGTCTCTTTACCTTATCATAACTTCCTAATTTAGTTGGTGACATTGGTAATTTTCCTTCTATATTATTTACACCATATATACGGCCAACCTCTTCTATTAGGTCTTCTTTTATATTGATATCCATTCTTCTTCTAGGCACTTCTACAATTACCGCTTCACCTTTTTCCTCATACGTAAAACCTAATCTCCTAAATACATTTAATATATCTTTATTTGATATATTTGAGCCTAATAAAGAATTTATGTTTTTATAAGTTATTTCTATTTTTTTATTTGCCAATTCTGTTGTATCATATTTTTCTAATCCACCAACAATTTCTGCTCCAGCATATTTTTGTAATAGATTACAAGATCTTTCAATAGCCATATATGTTCTATTAGGATCTAATCCTTTTTCAAATCTGTTGCTTGCTTCACTTCTTAATATTTCTTTTGATGTCATTCTTATTTTTACCGGATTGAAAATTGCCGATTCAATTATAATATTCTTAGTATTGTCTGTTACTTCTGTTTCCAATCCTCCCATTACTCCTGCTAAACCTATTGCTTTTTTGCCATCTGAGATAACAATGTTTTCTTCTGTTAAAGTTCTTTCTATTCCATCTAAAGTAGTTAATTTTTCTCCTTTTGTTGCCATTCTTACTTCTAGCTTTCCACTTAGTGTTTCTGCATCATAAAAATGTAAAGGTTGGCCTGTTTCTAGCATTACATAATTGCTTATATCAACTACATTATTAATAGGTCTTATTCCTGATGCTATTAATCTGTTTTTTATAAATTCTGGGCTTTCTGTTATTGTTACATTTTTTACTTTTTTTGCTAATAACATTTGACAATTTTCTGTCTCTACTTTTATTTTAAATTCATCACTTATATTTTCACTATTTGGGGTATATGTTAAATCTATATCTTTTACTTTTTTATCATATATTGCTGCTACTTCATAAGCCATGCCGAGTATGCTTAATAAGTCTCCTCTGTTTGCTGTTAACTCAAAATCTATAACTTCATCATCCATCTGTAAATATTTTATAGGTTCTTCACCTACTGGTGCCTCTTGTGGTAATTCATGTATACCGTCTTTATCTTCTGGCTTTAAAAATTTACTTTCTAAACCTAATTCTGCCATAGAACATAGCATTCCATTAGATTCTTCTCCGCGAATTTTTCCTGCTTTTATTGTAATACCTCCTGGCAAATTTGCTCCTGGTAATGCCACTATTACTTTTAGTCCTTTTCTTACATTTGGTGCTCCACATATAATCTGTAGTATTTGTTCTCCTACATTTACCTTGCATATGTGCAAATGGTCTGAGTCCGGATGTGCTTCACATTCAAGTACTTCTCCTATTACTAAATTTGTAGCATTTATTAATTTCTCGGCAGAATCATATTCATTTCCTACATTTGTCATATCTTCTGCTAATTTTTTTACATCTACATCTATATCCACATAATCTTTTAAAAATTTAGTACTTAATTTCATTTTCTTCATCCTTTCTATCAAATTGGCTTAAAAATTTTATATCATTTGTATACAACAAACGAATATCTGTTATTCCATATTTGAACATTGCTAGTCTATCTAGCCCTGTTCCAAAAGCAAATCCAGTGTATACTTCTGGGTCATATCCGTTCATTTTTAACACATTGGGATGTACTATTCCTGAGCCTAATATTTCTATCCAACCTGTTTGTTTGCATAAGTTGCAACCTTTTCCTCCACATTTAAAGCAGCTCACGTCTACTTCATATGAAGGCTCTGTAAATGGGAAATAACTTGGTCTAAATCTTAATTTAGAATTTTCTCCTAACATCTTTTTAACAAATATTTCTAATGTTCCTTTTAGGTCTGCCAAAGATATATTTTTGTCTATTACTAGTCCTTCTACTTGACCAAATTGATGAGAATGTGTAGCGTCATCATCTCTTCTATATGTTTTTCCTGGGCATATCATGCGTATTGGTGTTTTTTCTTCATTTGCCATCATTGTTCTTGCTTGAACAGATGATGTTTGAGTTCTTAACAAATATTCTGTTGTTACATAAAAGCTATCTTGCATATCTCTTGCTGGATGTCCTTTGGGTAGATTTAATCTTTCAAAACAATATTCATCTGTTTCTAATTCTGGACCATCTACAACATCATATCCCATAGAAACAAATATATCTTCTACCTCTTCTATAACTCTATTAATAGGATGTTTGCTACCTCTTTTTATTTTTGTACTTGGCAAAGTTATATCTATTTTTTCTGCTTTCAATTTTTCTTCCATTTCCTTATTTTTTAATTCTTCTTCTTTTTGATTAAAAACAGTTTCTATTTTTTCTCTTACTTCATTTACTAAACTTCCTATTACTGGTCTTTCTTCTGTTGAAAGTGCTCCCATACCTCTTAATATTGCTGTAAGCTCACCTTTTTTTCCCAAATATTTTACTTTAGCTTCTTCTAAAGTTTTTATATCTTGAGAAAGTTCAACTTCTTTTATTGCTTTTTTTTCAATTTGTATAATTTCTTCCTTCATAAAATATCTTTCCTTTCTTTTCAAAACCGCTATGAGGCTTTGATACATCGAAGCTCTTTTGTATAATAGGAAGGTTTGGAGAACTTTTCTATTATACAAAAAAAACAGTTCCATCCTGTTAGGACGAACTGGCTCGTGGTACCACCTAATTTTATTAATTAAATAATTAACCTCTATAGCTATAACGTAGCAATCGTTTACCTCTACTGTTATTCAAGGTAAAACCTAAAAAGTGAAATTTCTGTAAAAAATATATAATGGTTTTCAGCTACCCCATTTTCTCTATAATATATTTTATTTTTACATACTTTGCTTTTTCAACGGCTTATATTTTTAATACTTATATATATTAACATATTTTGAATTTTAATTCAATAGTTTAGAAAAATAATCTACGCATAATACAACCTCTCCTCGAATACAATTTAACAAATGCAATTCGTATAGGGGGTTTTTCATTTGAGTAAGATATATATAGAAGAACGTGCTGTAGATTTGGCACACTATATTATAGATACTGGAGACACAGTCAGAGGAGCAGCTAAAAAATTTCGGAATAAGTAAAAGTACTGTACACAAAGATGTTAGCGAAAGATTGAAAAAAATAAACCCATCATTATTTTTAGAAGTTAGAGCAATTCTGGATGAAAACAAAGCTGAAAGGCATATACGTGGTGGAATGGCCACAAAACTGAAATATAGTCATAAAGAAAAAGTAAGCTAAAAAAACTGTCGAAAATATCGACAGTTTTTCTTGTTAATTATTTTTAAAATTATTTCTATTTTGTTTTCTTGCTTTTCTACACTCTGGGCATCTTTGTGGTTCATTTGTAAAACCTTTTTCAGCATAAAATGCTTGTTCACCTTCAGTAAAAACGAATTCTGCTCCACAGTCTTTGCATACTAATGTTTTGTCTGCCATTATAGGTTACCTCCTTCTTATTTTTTGACATTTAATATTTTTGACACATTGATACTTTTTTTCATCAAAAAAGAAGGAAATAGTCTACAAAATAATTAAATTCAATTTAAGCTTTTTCAAGCCACAATTAGTATAACATAAACCAATAAATAAAACAACTAAATTTTAAAAAATCTTTTTATGACCCTGTTGATTTATATTTACGTAATCCTATATTCCATACTATATAACAAGGAATAATAAAAAATATAGAAAATATTGGTAAAAACATATATAGCTTATTATATGTTCGCTCTATTATATATAAAAGTGGATAATAATTTACTAAAGCTAATGGCAATATATATGTAAAAAAGTTTTTTACCCATTTGTGATAAATATTTAATGGGTATTGTGCTAAATCCCTTGCACCATCTGTAAATATATTCATTATTTCTAAACTTTGTGTGGTAAAAAATGTTATTCCTGCTTTAAGTACAAATAAAGAAACATAAATTATTATCGTTCCTATAGCCATTAATGTTAAAGTAATTAACTTTTCTGTTTCTAGAAGGTCTGGATTACGTATTATTACCCAAATTACAATTACTAGCGAAGCCAAACATCTACCAAATTTTGCAAATTCCACTTTTAAGCCTAATACCTGTAAAATTATACTTCTGGGTCTAACTAATACTCTATCAAATTCACCATTTGCAATCATTTTATCGAAATGGTCAAAAGCTCTAAAAAAACATTCTGCTATTGAAAATCCAAAAAAAGATATTGAAAAACATATTAATACATTTTCAAAAGTATATCCTTCAATATTACCAAATTTGTCAAATAAAAATATGATTGATAAAAATGAAAAAATTGAAGTTGCTATTTGTCCCATACAAGATATTATAAAAGTTTTCCCATATTCTAATAAGGATTTCAAATGCATAGAAAGATACTTTAAATATAATTTCAATTTTCTCCCCCCTATCCACCTTGTACTATTAATTTTGAAAGTCGCTTATTCATCATTTTCTTTCCTAAAATAGTTAATATAGTAAGCCAAAACAACTGTAATAATATTATTTTGAAAATCTCAGCCCCATTAGATATATACCCATTATAAATATTAAATGATACATTTTCCATATAATAAAATGGTGTAAATTTTAATATTTTTATCATATAATTTGGCATAAATGCTATTGGAATTGCCCCTCCTGTGCAAAACTCCATAACAAGTTGAAATGTAAGTTTAATTCCCTGTGTAGTAGTGGTTTTCATTACTATAATGTATAATAACATTACATATGCTATTATTAATCCCAGGGATAAAATTAATGTTATAACAAATAAGAAAAATGCTCCTATATTGACTGGTGCAGTTAACTTATATTGATTTAAAAATGGCATTGTACAAATTATAAATATAGGCAAAGCTCTTAAAGAAGTAGCAGCTATTTTTTTGCCTAATGTTTTTGCATGCCATATATAATACAAATCTATTGGCTTCACCAACTCTAATGCAACTCCGCCAGTTTTACACATTTCTAAAATATCTTTATCCACAGATACAAAATTAAATAATAGAAAAAATGCTTGATGTAACCAAATATATGTACACATTTGTGGAATAGTGTATGTATTTGCATTTCCATTTTTCATAAAAGTACAATACAGCATAATATACATACCACCCCAAGCAAATTGAGTTATAACTCCTGCAAATGCTGCTATTTTATATTGAATTTCATTTAAAAATTTAATTTTAGAATATGCTAAATATATTTTAAGTTTTTGTGCCAATCTTATATAATATCTAAAAATTTTCATTTTTATTATTTTTATCATAAAAATAACCCCTTTCTTTTAAAATAAGTATACTTATTAAATTTGATATTCTTTATATAAGTTAGCAACAACATCATCTATATCTGTATTTTTTATTTCTATATCTAATACTTCTAAAGTACTAGATAAAAATGAAATTGATTCTGTTAATTTGATTTTGCTTTCATCTATTAATATTTTTAGCTCATTTGTACTTTTCTCTAATACTTCCATTCCTAAAGGAAAATCTGAAATTTTGCCTTTATATTTTATATTTATAACTTTATGGCTATATTTTTTTATTAAGCCATTAAAACTGCCATCAAGCAAAACTCTGCCCTTTCCTATTAAAATGACTCTTTTGGTAAGTGCTTCTATATCCCCTGTGTCATGTGTAGTAAGTATTATTGTTGTATTTTTCTCTTTGTTAATTTTTTTTATAAAGTCTCTTACTGCAATTTTAGAAATACTATCTAGTCCAATAGTTGGCTCATCTAAAAATACTATTTTAGGTTCATGTAAAAATGCTGCTGCTATTTCGCATCTCATCCTTTGACCCAAACTTAATTGCCTTGTCGGAGTTTTTATTATTTCGCCAATATTTAGCATTTCTGTAAGCATATTTCTTTGCTTTTTATAGTTTTCATCCGAAATGTTGTAAATTTCTTTTATCAATTCAAATGAGTCTTCTACTGGAACATCCCACCATAGTGCTGATCTATTTCCAAAAACAACACCAATATCTTTTACATATTTTTTTCTGTCTTTATATGGAATAAATCCATTAATTTTGCAAATTCCGGAATCTGGCGTTAAAATTCCACACATAATTTTAATTGTAGTGGATTTACCGTGCTCCATTTGGGCCTATATATCCGAACCATTTCTCCTTCGTTTATTTTAAAAGATATATCATTTAGTGCATTTATTTGTGTATATTCTCTTTTAAAATAATTTTTAAATGCATTTTTTAGCCCTGCATTTCTTTTTGCTACTTTATAAGTTTTTGTAATGTTAGATAATTCAATCATCTTTTAATACCTCTCTTTCTTTAAATAATTAGATATTTAAAGTTTGAATATTTATTACTTTTTTTGGCAATGTCCTCCTTTCAAAAAATTTTGCCACGGAAAAAATACCAAATATAAAGATATATACCCCTTATCTTTACATTTGGCATTATATGATTTTTCTAAATCTCCTGCTCCATTGTTAAGTCTTTAAAGTTTTATAGTATCTTCTGACAAAAATCATATAATCATATAATCCTATAAAATAGAGTTGACTTCTGGTTCGGAATGTTACAGGTTCTCTCTACAATAATCGACAAGTAACATTTTAGCATTTACTAACTTTTATGTCAAGAACTTTTTATTAATTTGCATATTAACCTGTATGTCAATATTAATACTGGGATTTCTGTTAAATTCTACCTATAGGTGCTATATTTTAAAAGGGTGATATCAAATGGCATTAGATTATACAATTGTTGGAGAAAGATTAAAAAAAGCAAGGCTTGATAAAAAGCTTACTCAAGAACATTTATCTGAACAACTAGGAATTTCAGTAGCTTTTTTGAGTAAGGTAGAAAGAGGAAATTCACATGTTAATTTAAAAAGATTAAGTCAAATTTGCGATATACTTGGTGTTACTGAAGGTTATATATTAAATGGCTCTTCTAGCACTTCTCAAGACTATTTATCTTCTGAGTTTAATGATATTTTAGCAAAGGCATCTCCTGAAAAGCAGAAATTAATTTATAAAATTGCTAAAGTAATTGTGGAGGAATAAAATATACGATATATAAGGGTGTCCCCAATTGGGCAAATGGGACATTTGGGGACTGTCCCTAATTGGGTGAGGGGCAAAAAAGAAAAGAGGAACACATCCTCTTTTCTTTTTATATTTATTATATTAAATTCTAGCCAGTTACTGTATCTACTTCGAATTGTAAGTCCCAATTTAAATATGTACCTGAAGCACCTGTGTAGCAGTCAATGTCTTGTCCTTCTATCCACATATATATTCTCATTTTTGTAACACCTGGTTTTAATGTCACTAATTTTTGTCTTGTTGCATTTGCTACATTTGTTGCTATTTGTGGTGTTATTGCTTGTAAGTTTGAAGCATAATTTGCGGCTGTTGCATTCCAGTAATATACGTTTTGTGCAGCATCGAATGCTGCTTTTACTCCACTATATGGAAGTGGCACTTTCTTTGACTCTCCTTCTAAGTCAGCTCTATTCATGTGTGGTACATCATATGGTGCATCAACTACCGCATTTTCTATAGCAGCTGTAGTATGTGCATCTGCATTTGGTTCCCATAAAACGAATGCAGAATTTTCTGAACCATCTGTATATGTCCATTTTTGTGCTGTTGTTGCATCTGCTGTTGTTGCATTATTGAATACCATAAATGCGATTCTAGATGCATTTTGAAGTCCCTTATCTGTTTGATATGCTGTATTTGTATCACTTCCTGCTCTTACTGAATCCCATACTACTTTTGAATTAGGCGTAATATATAAGTCCTTAGCTTCTGTTGATTGTAAATTGAAGAATACATCAAAAGTAATATAATTTCCTGTTATTCCATGTGTATCTGTTGTTTTAGTAGCTACCATTTTTTTACGTCCAACATTTGGACCTGAAGTTTCAGTTGAATCAACAGCAGTTACGTCAAACATATCTAATTTGCTTGAAGTAACATTTGCTGATTGTGCTCCTGAAGAAACTGGTTTTAATATTCCTGGTAATTGATTAACAGCTGCTGTATATGTACTTCCTGCTCCTGTTATATCTGCATTAGTTATTGTGTTTTTCCATGCTTGTGCGTCAACTGAAATTTGAATACCTTCTACTATATCTACTTTTACATTAATTGTAGAAATTGTTGCAGTATTGTTTGCTATAAACCATGCATATGTTGAACTAATTAATAATACTGCTGCTAACAATAAAAGTAATAGTGAAACTTTTAAATTTGATTTCTTTTGTTTTTTTGTTGTTTTCATTTTTACACTCCTTTAAAATTTAATTTTATTTTTCATAAGTATATATTAACACTCACTTTTGGAGGTGTCAATAATTGTTGAATAATGTAATAAAACTGTAATTTTGTTTTATTTTTGTAACATTTTTGTAATGTACTATGTGCCTGTTGCAGTATCTACTTGGAATTGCAAATCAAAGTTTAAGTATGTACCAGAAGCACCTGTATAGCAATCAACATCTTGTCCTTCTAGCCACATATATATTCTCATTTTTGTAACACCTGGTTTTAATGTCATTAATTTCTTTTTTTCAGTATTTGATGCATTTGTTGTAATATTAGGTGTTACTGCTCCAAGCTTTGCTGCATAATTAGCGGCTGTAGCTTTATAATAATATACATTATCTGATTGTAAAATACTAGCCTTTATACCACTATATGGCAATGGTATTTTTTTAGTAGGACCTTCTAAATCTGTTCTGTCATAATGTGGTACGTCATATGGTTTTTCACCTACAGCATTTTCTATAGCGGCTGTAGTATGTACATCTGCATTTGGTTCCCATAAAATGAATTGACTACTTCCTTCCGAATATGTCCATCCTTGTGCTGTCACTGCATCAGCCGATGCAGAATTATTCATTACTAGGAATGAAATTCTTGTTGCATTCTGCAAACCTTTGTCAGTCTGATACGCTGTATCAGTATCAGCTTGTGCTCTTGTTTCGTCCCATTTTACTCCAGAAGTTCCTGTTAAATATAAATCTTTAGCTGATTCAGATTGAAGATTAAAAAATACATCAAATGTTATATATTGCCCTGTCTCTCCATGTACATCTGTTGCTTTTTCTGCAACTATTACTTTATGACCTACATCTTCTGATACTGTACTTGTTGTATCCATTGCTGTTACTGTGTACATGTCTTGTTTGCTATTTGTTATATAACCTGCTCCAGCAGATGAAACTGGTTTTAGTATTGAAGGTAACTGATTAACTGCACTCGTATATGTGGCTCCAGCCCCTATTATATCCTCATTTGTAATAGTTGATTTCCAGTTACTAGCATCAACAGAAATTTGGATACCTTCTACCGTTTCTATTTTTACGTCTATTGTAGAAATTTTTGCAGTATTATTCGAAATAAACCACGCATATGTTGATCCTATTAATATTACTGTTATTATTAATAGTACTAATAATATTGCTCTTAGGCTTTTCTTCTTCTCCTTTTTTACTGTTCGCATTTTTTTACCCCTTTCTTTTAAAATTAAACTCTATATGAGTTTATATTAACATAGCCATTTTTAAGTGTCAATATTTGCTGAATAATGTAACAAAACTGTAACTTTTGTGTGTTTTTTTGTAATATTTTTGTAATAAAACTTTTAGAAAAGGCCATACTCTCGCAGACAATTATAATTGTCTCTACGCTTGTATGGCTTACTTCTTGTGTATACATTTATTTTTGCACATGTTCTTCATTTATTTCTAAGTGCATTTTCATTTCTCCACCTAATATATCATTTATACAGTCTGGGTCATCTCCTTCTACCCATACTACTATTGTATATCTATCTACATCATTTGGGTAAAAATTTTCTCTTGGTTCTATATAAACGTATTGTTCTGAGTAAAATGGTATTGTGTCTGGCTCTGGCTCACCGTTTGAGTTTAGTTTTGCATAAACTGTTTTCTCTCCATTTCTAAATACCATTACTCTTATAGCTTCATCTGCATTTCTTATTACATCATCTATTACTAATTCTGACCAGTATGTAAGATTTTCGTTTCCATTATTTTCTACATAAAAAGTATATGCTATATAATTATTTCCATTATGTGCTCCATCTGCTTCTGTATCTATGTTTTCTGGAATCCATCTTATAGAAATATTATCCATAAACTCTAATTTTCCAGCTTCTAATATCCTTCTAAATTCTTTTACTGCCGGATTTTCGTATATAACTATACCACTTTTTTTAGCAAAATTTTGGTCTAGAGAAATAGTAAATGGTCCTTGTCCATATACTATTTTTAATAGGAAGAAGAGTATTATAAGGAAAACTGTACTTATTAATAGTCCTAATTTTAAAACCTTAATACGACTTTCTCTTTTTTCAATTTTTTCCGAATTTAGTTTAATTTTTTCTTTTGACATTTTTTATTTTCCTTTCACTACATTAATATTATATTTACATTTTTTTGGTATTGATTTAATTTTCTTTATATGTTATTATCTAATTATCTTAGATAAGATTCGAGGTGAACATATGAAGAAAAATTATAGGAAATTGGTCCTTGTTTTAGCAATTATTTCTCTTTGTGTTTCTGCTATTTCGTTTTCCGATATTTATGCCAAATACGTATCTTCTGCTCAAGGTGCTGTTGATATTTCTATTGCTAGATGGGACATTAAATTAAATACATTAGCTATTCAAAATAGCACTGATATTTCTGCTAATTTAACACCTGTTTTTGATACTAATGCCAATCTTGCTGCTAATAAACTTGCTCCTGGTGCTACTGGTTATTTTGATTTAGCTCTTGATTATACTAATGTTGATGTTAGTTTTGATTATACTATTAAAATTAACAATACTGATGGTGCTATTGATTCAACTACTAGCAATCTTGCAGATTTTAAAGTTACAGGTTATTCAGTAGATGGTGGTACTACTACAACACTTAATTCTGGAACAACAAATGTTAAACCTACTGTTATAAGTGGAACTATACCATATGCTACAACTGGAACAAAAACTAAAACAATTAGAGTTTTTATTAAATGGGTAGATAATACAGCCGAAGGTGCTACAATGTCTGATACACAAGATTCTCAATTTACTTGGGATGATACTAACAGACAAATTACTTTAAAAGTAGATGCTAGCTTCGAGCAAAAAACTACATAATTTATTTTTAAAAAATGGAGTTAGAAGATATAATCTTTTAACTTCTTTTTTAACTATTTATTTGTTTTGCTCCAAGTTCTATTTCTAAATGTACACATGGTGTATCTGGATTTTCTGTAATAAATTGATATGCATTTTTTCCATATTGAGTATCTAATTCATCATCTCCAGATTCATATTCCCATTCTAATTTTATTGTTACTGTTGCAGTTCCTGTATGTGCTGGTAATTGTGTAATACTTAGAGTTACTGTTGTTTTAAATGGAAAGTCATTTTGTAATTTGTTATATAAATCTTGTGCTGTCGTTGTCTCATTTACTTCATAAACTTGTCCTAATATTTCTACTTTTTTTACAGCAAAACTAAGTTCTGCCTCTGTATCTCCATTGTTATTTACTGTTATTTGATGAGTATATGTAGTCATGCCAGGATATATTTTTTCTACATCTAAAATTATATTTTGTGTTTCTCTTATCCCGTCAGAAATATATGCTATATCCCAAGCTTCAATTTTGGCTGATATAGATGTATTTACTTTAGTATTGTAAATAAACCAAGCATATGAATTAAACATAAGCAAAACTACTAATAATATTAAATTACTTAATTTTACCTTTTTTTTAATTACATTTAAAACTTTCTTAAACATTTTTTACCCTTTATTATCATTTGATTTCTTTTTTGAATTTGTCTTCTGTGTTTTTGCACTGTTTTTAGTTGTTGTTGTTTTCTTTTTATTTATCGTTTTTTTAGGCTTAATCTCTTCTTCTTCCTCTTCATCATCATCTTCTTCTCCTGCTAAACCTTTTAGTTTTAGTATTGTCCAAAATATTAGTATAACCATAGGCACAAATATTCCGAAAAATACTACATATATATTACCTACTAATTTAGATATAAAGCTTAGTGTCCATATTTTATAAACCACTTTTCCAAATACTTGGTTTTCGTGTACTAGTGGATCCTCTAAAATATTTGCTATTCCTTTTGTATGGAATATATATTCTCCATCTTTATAATCTATTTTTATAACTTGATGTGTAACTATCTTTTGATTAAAGGTGCTTTCTTGTCCAATATAGGTAATATCGTCTCCCACTTTTATATTTTCAGGGGCCACATCTTGTACTACTAGAACATCTCCTATATTATATTTTAGAACCATACTTTCTGAAATTATATTAAATACCCTTATTCCGCCTAATGCTATTGTATTGTTACTTACTCTTTGCAACATTACTACAAATAATATTGCTGCAATTATAAAGAATAGTATTACATATATAATATTATATATTATCTTTAAAACCGTATTTTCTTTTATTTTTTCAAACATCTTTTGAATTCTCCTATATTTTTTCTAGATATTTTTCTATTTGTTTCTTAAATACCTTTTGTATTTGACCTAGTGTTGCTATATTTTTGTTTCTAATAACAATATATCTATCTGCAACCAAATCTTTAACTTCACTTTCTGTCAAATTGGCATTTAGGCTTACTATTCTGTCTATCATTTGGTTTAAAACCTGTTCTTTTATCTCTTTTTGCATGCTTTCTTCTGCATTATCTCTGTCTAAAGAATTTAATATTAAATAATTTAACAAAAATGTTTCATCTGCTAATTTTTTTAGTTCTTCATTATCTGAATAATCTTGTTTTTCACTTATATGTTTTGCATTATCATCTAAGTTTGTTTGTATATAATTCCATAACTTAACCGCATACTGAAAATTAACATTTTTTAATATTAGGTTTGTCTTTTTTATTGGTGATGTTACTAATGCTATATGTTTTTTGTCTATTAATTTATAGGTTTCTGAACCCATGACCATTAACAATTTTTCTTCTAATTTTCGTATTCTTTCTAAAGGGGTCTCTCCTTTTTTTCTTTTATTTCCATCATCTAACTTTGTTGTTAAGTTTACTGTTATGCTTACATTTTCATTTAATAGTTTTGCATTGCCTGTATATGAAAATCTTTTATTGTTTTTTTCGTATAGCTTTAATCTATCTTCTATCATTTTTTTCTTTCTCATTATGTAAAATTTCATATGTTGTATCAATGTATAAATAAAACGATTTTCGTATGTGTCATAGCTTTCCTCTTTATTAATATTTAATATTTTAGATGGTTTAACATCTCCTGTTTCTTCATCTACATCTTGTATTAAATTGGTATGTTTTGCTAAATGCTTTATGCTTTCTACAGTAACTTTTCTTGCTAGTTCTATTTTTACTATTTCTTCTTCATTTATAATAAATCTGTTTGGATTACGAAATATATTGTCTATATATGGTATTGTTGTTTCCATTAAATCTATCCATTCAGTATCTTCTATTATTTTTTCATATTCTGTTTGTAAATCCATTTTTGAGGCTGTTCTTTTTTGAAATGTTTCGATTGTTCCTGGATTTGTTCTTTCATATAAATTATATATTCCTAAATCGCTCATGTATTTACCTTTCTGTAGGTCACCCCTACAATTTTATTTATCATTATGTTAATTTTTTAAGTCTTGTTAAATATTCTATACATTCTTTCATTTTATCTTTTCCAAATGTTTTGTTTAAAAAGTCTATGTATGGATCTATTTCGTCTCTTATATATGAAATGTTTAATTGTTCAAATTTTCTTAATACTTTTCTTGCTAAGAAGTAGTCTACACCTTCTATTTCGTCTCCTCCACATCCTACAAATACTGGCACAAATTTTTTCATTTGTGCAACAATACGGTTACCAAAAGCTATTCTAAAATGTTGTATAACGTAGTTATCCATTATTTCTATTTTATCTAATGTATCTTTGCTTACTGCATTATCTATCATAGCTTTTGCAAATAATTGGTCTAAGTATGTATAGTTTACATCCATTGGATCTGTATCTATTGGATCAAATGGTTGTCCTTTATCATTTATATCTATAGGCATCGCTCTATCGTAAACCTTATCTGTTACCATAAATGTAGAATCATCATTGTTAATTGTTCCTATATACCATAAGTTTGGTGGAATTTGTAGTTTTCCTCCTTTTAATTTTTTAGGGTCACTTTTCCAACTATTTGGAACAAGCTCTACTATCCATTCGTCTTTGTTTGGCATTTCTAGGATAGATAACATCTCGGCGAAATAATATTCAACACGTGAAATGTTCATTTCATCTAGGATTATTGTATATATATCATTTGTATATCCTGCCATATACATTTCTTTTAGAACTTCAGTTTCATTGAATTTTTTAGTGAACTCGTTGAAATACCCAAAAAGCTCTGTTCTATCTCTCCATGATGGTTGTACAGAAGCTACACATGAGTCATGTTTTAAGAATTTTCCCCAAGCATATGCTAAAGAAGTTTTACCAGTACCAGAGATACCTTGTAAAATAACTAATTTTGTAGAAGCTAATGAAGATATGAATAGCCTCATCATATGTGATGTATAATATAGCTTTAATCTTGATGCTGCAAAATTTCTGAATGCTTCACAAAATTCTGGTAATGTAAATGAATTTCCATAGTCTTTAATTTTATAATTAGCAAATTGTTCATCTATTTCATTAAGTTTTGCAAATCTAATTCCTTCATTAGCAAGCTCTTCTTCTGTTGGCTCTCCTCCTTCTGATATTTCCTCTACATTTGATTCAGTTGGTTTTAATCCTAATTGTGAAACCTTCATTGCTAATATTTCATCTTTTTCCTTCATTAGATTTACCACTTTTTTGTTTAAATTTGTAACTTCATCTAATAGTTCTTCTTGCTTAACAACTTTTGCTCTGAATTTTATATATTTTTTAATTAATAAAAATATTAAAGCAAATCCCATTCCAACGACTAAAATAACAGCAAGTACTGCAAGTACGACTAATAACCATTCTGCAATTGAAAAATCATTTTTGTAGTGTTCTATTATTTTAGCATATCCTGGTATGTTAAATAACTGCCCTATTCCTTTTCCAATTCCACTTACTATTGTTATTAATCCTGCAAAAAATTGTGCTAAAAATTCATATAAAAATCTTGTATATGTTCCCATTTTTTATTTCATTCCTTTATCTATATTTCTATTATGTTCTGCAATGTTTTTTTCCTAATTATTTCATCATAATAAGGAGCATCTTTATTTATTAAAATATATTTAAACATTTTAAGTTTTTCCAATTCTGCTCTATCTGTATCTATTGTTTCATCTGCTAAAAGTGCTATTCTGTATCCACTTCTAAGAAGTTCATATGCTTCTTCTCTATATTTTAAGAAAGTTTCATGCTTTATTTTTAAACTTAATTTATCCTGTATTGCTGAATTATCTATTATGTTTAATAGTCTAAGTATTTTTTGTTTTTTTTCAAATAAAGAATCTGCAAACTCTACAATATATTGTTTTTTGAAATTACCTTTTATTATGTCTTTTATTATTTGTGCACTTATCATATTATATTCTACAAATAGCTTGTCTTCATTTGTTGTTCCAGTGTTAAAAGCTCTTTCTATAGCTGTAGAACTAAAGATTTCTGAAAATTTCATATGATATTTTAAACTTACTCTTTGTACATCATTTATACTATTATAATCAGATAACTTTAAAGAGAACACCTTACTATCAAATTTCTCTAAAAATTCTTCTTTTTTATTTATATCATCTTCAATAAAGTCTTTAAGTACTTTCCTAAATTTTTCATCTTCTTTTTTTAGAATTTTTACTCTCAATCTACATATACTTTTTACTAAGTCATTTATTGTTTTATATGGTGTTACTTTGTCTATGTATAAAACATATATAAAAAACATTTCCATATCTTCTATAAGCTTTTGTTTAGTTTTGTTATCTACTATTAGCCTTTTTTTCTTTTCCTTTAAGCTTTCTAATATTTCTCTTCTTAAAGTTTTGTGGTTTCCTCTTTCATTTACATTATAGTACCTAACATCTATATATGTTTTTATGTAGCTATCACATATTTGTTTATTAAATTTTCTTTCAAACACTAACTTCATATATTGGGTTATGCCCTCTTGTGTCATTTTTATGTATTCACTCATTACACTCATATATAAATTTCTCCTTTAAAGTTTTAACCAACTTTTTTACCAATCCAACAATTCTACTTCTATGACTGAAGTATTATTTACTATTGGATATGTGTAATCCTGTGTTGAATCTGCTTTGTAAAATCTAACTCTGGCACTTGATTCTGCTCCAACACCAACTTTATAACTTACTACATATTCTGTTGTTCCTTGTGTTTCTGTTCCCATGCTAAATAGTTCTACTGTTGTATTTGCCATATCTAGTGAAAGTATTTGTGGATCATAGTCAAATCTTACAATTTTAGTTGGTACACAATTTTCTCTTTCTTCAGCAGTTAATTCATAATACGTATATATATTAATTCTATCTCCAACTGAGTATGGACCAAATGCGGTTTGTACCAAATAGTAATTAGTTGTATTAGTTATAATTAAATCACAATATATTTGTCCCACTGAGTCTTCTATTTTATATGTATATGCACTATCTCCAACTACTAATATAAATTTTGCCATAATGCTTTTTTGATATGGAGATGATGATGTAGCAGTAATATTTACTTCTGCCACATCTCCCGTACTTAAAGATGTGTTTGGGGTTATCTGTAGTGTAATATAATCTTCATTGCTTGTAGCATATATTATACCAGTAGTTTTATTTAATTGACATGTTATATTGCTAGAGCAACTATAAGTTATACTATAGTTTATATCATATGTTGCCTTTTCTAACGAGTTTTTGGCTGTACTTAGCTTAATTGGTATTGTATAAGTATTTACTCCTGTCCACTGTTCTATTCTGTATGTTGGATTATTTTCCTTTAGCTTATCACTATAAAAGTAAAATTCTTGTGCTCTAGTATAAAAATCATTCGCATAGTTCATTACATATCTAGCTAATATAGAAACAAGAGATAATCCAAATATAACTAGCACAGACAAAACCAAAATTTGTTTTCTTGTATATTTATAAAATGTGCTATTTTTTTTCTTCTTCATCTCTTTCTCCTTTTGCTTAGATTTTTTGTTTTGAATCTAGCATTATTTCTATACTTTCTATCATGCTTTGATATTCTTGCTGTGATTTATATGTTTCTGGAAAATATACTAATAAGTAATATACATCAGTTTGCTCTGTACTATGTGTTAATGTTTGAGTAGCTGTTGTAAAGGTTTTAAAATAAGTACCATCTGTATCTGCTAATGCTTCCCCTCCTATAAGTATATTAGTAGGATTTGTAGATGTTGGAGCTTGATTTTTATATAGAACATATTGTAATGGTATATTGGTTGTAGTTTTTATTGTAATATCATATTCTATAGTTGTTTGTGCTATTTTGTTATTTGAATCTGTATTAGTTACAGAAAATGTATATTGATATGGTTCAGACCTTGGAACCATATTATCTAACTTAAAAGTCATAGTTTGGTGATCTTCTTGAAATACATATAGAGCTATATCTATATTTTTTGAAGCTACTGCTTCACTACGATATCTTGCTATAACATTTGTCAAAATAATACTACACATAACTATTAAACAAATTAAGAAAAATATAAATTTTATTGCTATTACCGTATTTCTACGGCTTTTCCTTCTTATTCTTTGAACCTTCTCCTTCATTTTTTATTTTTTCCTCCGCATTTTTCACTGTTTTTTTAGGTTTGCTTGATGCGCTATTTGTTTTGCTTTTTGTAGTATTCTTTCTTGCTGTTTTTGTAGTATTTGTTTTGCTTTTTGTGGTTGTTTTACTACTCTTTGTTGTATTCTTATCTTCTGAATTTTTTATACTATTTTTTTCTTCTTTGTTTTCTGCCTTCACTACTTTTGTTTTTTTAGTTGGCTCCTTTGCCCCTATTTTTTCTGGTTTCTCATTACTTTCTATCTCTTCGTCTATATATTCTTGTTCTTCTATTACTTTCTTAGTTTTTTTAACATCTTTTTCTTTATCATATGAAAAGAAAATCCAAAGCAATAATATTGAGATACTTGTTGGTATAAGCACCTTTGGAGTTAGTATTATTTCTTTCCACATTTTCACATCTGGTATAATTTTTACTACTTTTCCTATTATTTGTCCTCTGCTAATAGGGTCATCTTGTGTATTATTAGCATCACCCTTTGTAATAATTTGGTCTCCATTTATTTTAATTATTCTATGTGTTACTAGCGTAGTATCCTGAGTAAATACCACTATTTCATTTTCACTTAATGTTTCATTTGGCTCTATAAGTTTTACTAATATCACATCTCCAATTTCTATTGTATTAGACATACTCCCTGTTGCTACTTCAAAAGCCGAGTATCCTAGCATAGTTGTATATGTATTACCTTTTATATTTATTTGTATATGATTATATGCTATTATTAAGGCAATGGCTAATATTATAAATAGTATAATATCAAATATCCATCTACATATTTTTTTTACTACTTTCATTTTTTATCCCAATCCTTTTTTATTGTTCTTTTGCTTTAGTAGTTCTTGATTTTGTAGTAGTTGCCTTTGTAGTTGTTGCTTTTGGTTTTGATGTTGAGGTTTTCTTAGCTGTATTTGATTTTTTTGTAGTTGTCGCTTTTGTAGTTGTTGCTTTTGTTGCTCTTGTTGTTTTTTTAGCAGTTGTTGTAGTTGTCTTTTTTGCAGGTTTTTTCTTCTCTACTACCACTTCTTCTACTTCCTCTTCATTCTCGTCTTCCTCTTCTTCCTCTTCTTCCTCTTCTTCATCTTTTGCTGCTCTTACATTTGCTATAAATTCCCATAATTCATATAAGAATGCTAATAATGATGGGAATACTATTAATATTAAAAATCCCCATTTAGATTCTAGTATACTTAAAATTGTTCCCAATTTTCCTATTCTAGTTGAATTCTTCGTTGGTCCTATTGCTAAATCACTTGGTATTTCTTTATTTTCTAATACATATGTTGTTTCTCCTGTCACAGCGCTAACTTGCTTATCTTTTAGTGTTTGAATATCTATTGTTGTTTTTCCTAGTTCTGATGTTGCATGGAAAAATATGTCTTCCCCAGGTTCTTGTTTTTGTGTTGTATCTACTAGCACTAAATCCCCTTTATTAAATCCCTTTTCTTTTAGATTGTTTGTGTTAATTATTAACACAGTTGTAGAATCAAATTCTGAAACCTTGTATTGGTTAAATGATAATAAGCATATTGTTACTATTATTGCAATTAATGCATATAAAATGATAAGTGTGTTATAAATAATTTTCTTCATTTTTCTTCCTCCGTAAACTTTCTTTCTTCTTTATAATATAACATAGTGGTTTTTTTTTATCAATACATTTTTCGATTAAAATATCTAAAAAAAACTTTTGTATTTTTTCTGTAATAGCTTTGTAATATTTTTGTAAAACTGTATTGTTTTTTTCATATTTTTTGTTTAAAAGATTATTGAAAAAAATTTTTATGATGATATAATTAAATTAAGGACTGTTAATTTTTAATTTCCTGTATTACATTTTATATACAAAACAATATTGTTTTCTCGGAGGAACAGATGATAAAATTAAATGATAATAAAACAAAATCCAATTTACTAAAACTTATAAATAAAGAAATTTCTTTTATAGACACTAGTTTGGCTTACCAAAGAAGTCTTAATAAAGAAGTTCTTTTATGTATGAATTTAATTACTCAAAACTCTGAAGTTATTGAAACTGCTATGGAGTTTAGTAAAAATTATGAGGCGTTAAATAATGTTATGTCTTTGCTAAAAAAATCCACTTTTAATATTGATACCTTAGAGGCTTTACTTAGTCAATTATATGAAATTAAAAATAATGAAAATAATACTACAATAACTAATAAAATATCTAAGTTTAACGAAAATTACTTAGATGTTATAGATGAAATAACAACAAATACTATGAAAATAGAATGTTTTCTAAAGGCTGACTTTCAAGAAGTTGAGAATCAAAATAAGGCTATTGCAGAATCTGCTAAAAAGGTAAAAGTCAGAACAAAAGAAGTTAACTTATTGCCTAATACTTTAATTATTTCAGAGATAGAAAATAGAGTTATCTTACCATATACTTTAAGTGATATTAAAAATATTTTAAAGGCGAGTCCTGCTAAATACACTTCTGCTCAAGACGTTATTAATCAGCTATATACTATTCCATTAAAATATTATAAAAATTCTGCGATTTCGCGTTTTAGAGAAGCTTATAAACTTGTTAGAGAAAGAGATAAAGGCACATTACTTCAAGCTGTTGATTTAGCTACAGAATTATTCTTTAATTATAATTTGCATCCAGCTATTATAACTGCTTGTAAAAACTCAAATGAATTAGATGTATATTTATCTTGTTTGGAATATAATGAATTAGAGGATTTTACAAGTTTTAAAATAGTATTTCAAGGCTTGCCAGCCGTTTCTAAGAAGGCTTTTAAAAAAGGTCATAATTTTATGAATAAGCTTAGCCATATAGATTCAAATGCAACAGCACTTACAAATCAAAATTCAAATACAAATACAAATATAAATTAAAAAAATGTGAACAGCGTTCACATTTTTTTGCTATCTACAAGCACTTATTCAATAATTGGTAGCTAATTTTACTTTGCTCTCCTTAGCTGGTCTATTTTTTTATTTTTTCTTCTTTTTATGCTTTTCATTTTCATATCTCTATTAAATAAGAATAATAGTATAAGTATTATTACAATAAATATAGTTGTAACTTTTGATTCTAGTATTTTTATTACCAATCCTAATGATGGAATTCTTTTTACAAATTTTCCTTTTATCTGTTCATATTTTATTATTACATTATTATTGTAATAATTGTTATCTCCCTTAGTTGTGTAATTCGATTTTTCTCCTAACCCTTGTATTTTAGTTATTCTTTGTACTTTTATTATTCCATTTTCATCAAATATTATTATGTCTTCTAAATTCAAATCTTCTGGAGTACATTGCTTTGCTAATATTAAATCATTCGGCTTGATTGTTGGCAACATCGTTTTATCTTCTGCCACATATATTTTTGTTTCGCCTATTTGTAATTCTAATTTTTTATTAAATATGCCATATACTGTATTAATTACATTATATAAAATCATTAATATTAAGATTAATCCTAATATTTTTCTTGGCAATGCAAATATTATTTTTTTTACTTTATTTTCTCTTATCCTCAATTTTTTTCTTTTCTCTCCTCATTTTTTTCTTTTCTTCTACTCTTCTAGTATTTATATATATAATCAATGCCAAGTTTAGTAATAATATAACATAAATTTTATCTTCTAGTAATAATATAATATTTCCTATACGTGGAATTTTAAATACTAGTGTACCAATTATCTGTTCATATGTTATTTCTTCTATATCATTTACTTCGTTATTATCCCCTTTAGTTACATATTTTTTCTCTTGGTCTGCATAATTTATTTCTACAATTCTGTGTGTTATTGTCTTTCCTTCTTGTTCAAATGTAACTATATCATCTACATTTATTTTACTTTTTTCTATTCCACTAACAATTATTATATCTCCAACATTAATTGTTGGCTCCATACTATTTGTTGTAATTATATATGCCTTATATCCAAATATGGTTTTTGCATTTGTTTGGTTTAATGTAGATTTAGTTATAAGAAAAATATTATATAACAGTATTACTATAACAACAAATAATACATTTTTTATTATTTGTCTTCGTCTTTTATTTTTTTCATTTCTTTTTTCTATTTGTTCAATATTATACTCCATTATATTCCTTTCTTCTGTGTATTGTGTATTTTGGGTCAGTTTTCTGCTGACCCTAAATTAACCTTATTATCCTGCCAAGCAGAACTGTCCCTTTTGACCCTTAAAGGGCTGTCCCCCAAGTGACAAATTGTCACAAAAAGGAACGTCCTTAAGTGACAATAAAGTAGTCATATGCTTCTCCTACATATATGTCTCCATCATATAGTTCTACAATTATTTTATAAGTTCCTGTTTTTATATTTGTTGGAATTGCAATTTCAAATGATGGTGTATTTGCTTGGGCTGTAATACTTATTGTTTCATTGTATGTAGTAGAATTTTCTTCACTATAATCTCTTCTATACATTTTTACATTAAATGTTGGATTTTCTATATTCGAGACTGATTTTTCCATATTGACAGTTATGTTTGTTTTTCCTTTTTCTATTATTCTATCTTGGTCATCTACTGTTATTTTTAATCCATATGTACTATTCTTTATTGTTAATGTTTTCTTATCATGATTTTGTATATCTCTTTCATAGTACTCTCCATCTGCTGATGCTAAAGTATCTACTATTATAACATAATCTCCTGTTGATAATGTTTTATTTCCTCCTGTATGTACATTTATATTAGAAATAACATTTGAAACATTCTCTGACACTTTTATTCTAGCAGTACCATTAACGTTTGGATAATATGTTGTTCCATTTATTTCATATGTTATTCCCATTATTTCTTGACCATTTAGCAAAGTTGCATTAGCAACACTCCATATATTTATTGTTATTCCCATTTTTTTGTCCAAATACTGTGTATCATATATTGTTTTTTCATTTACTAATTGCTGTGTAAAAGTAGATGATACCTTTATGTTAAAATCATCTCCTAATCCTATTGTTGTTGGAATTTCTTGTATTTTTGTATCTAATATTGCATCCTTATTTACGTAGACTCCATATTTGCAAGTATCTCTTTGGGTTCCTAAAACATTAATTATTGTTTGTTCTTCACTATTTCTTAATTCTAAATATAAAGTATTATTTTCTTTTGTTTCTGACAACTCTCCTTCTTTAAAATCCACATGAAATACAAATCTTTCAGTTACAGAATCACTTGATGAATCAATGTATGTTGATACTGCTGTTGCTTCATTGTAATTCAAATTTGTTGTTCCCATCTCTAAAAAGTCTGATAAGTTATATACATATTTTACTGCTGTTTGGTCTGCTGAGGTTACTATATAATAATAATATTTATTTGTTACCATATCTAGCATTGTTATCTTAGTTCCTGATGGAAATGCAAAACCATCACCATATGAATCTCTTGAAATCAAAGCTCTATGGCAAGTTGAATAAATTTCATTATACTCATAATTTGAAAAATTGCTTATTCCTAATGCATAATATGTAGAAAATTCACTTGAATCTGTTATATTGGTCTCTATTGTTTCAAATTCCGAAACAAATTTCTCTCCTGGTGCTATTCCCGTTGCATAGCCATTTTCTTGCGTAGTAGATGTTTTTATATTTATTTTTATAGCTAATTCTGATACATTATATTTTAATGCTGTTTCCGGTTTTAACACTGTAATACCTATAGTAACAAAGCCTAAATCTGCATCTTCCGAAATATTTTGTGAATTATATATATTAAAAACTAGATTTGGCACTTGTGTTGAATTATCTGACAAATACTCTGTACTTCCACTATAACTTCCTGATGTCGCACCTGCTGATATAAAGAACTTTGTTATAGCATTTGATGTCCAAGCAGATACTCCAGTTTTCATTTCTAAGGCAAAAGTAGTGTTAGCTTTTTCTTCTGTTGAAGCTATAGTTGGTATTAAACTTCTATCTTTGATTGAAACATCAGTAGCTAAATTTCCATCTATTTTTGAAACATTATATACTGTATTAGGCGAATTCACTGTTGTTAATGGTAATTCTACTGTTCCTATTGTAGTATATTTTCTTGCCGTAATATCTTTTTCTAACTGTTGCTCTTGTGGTACAGTTCCTATTAACCATATATAATATCCTGTATTTTGTGGTGTTACTCCTACATATTTATATGCACTTGAATTTAAATTTGTATAAAATCCATCCACTTCTGTGTTATGATTTGCCTTGTGTTGTCCTAAAACATATACATTATCTGTTCCTGTTAATGTTATTGTTCCTGTAGGATTAGTTGAACTAGTATACATTCCTAAATATGTCATACCATTTATTGTTCCATATTGTGTTACATCTTCATTTGTTGCAATATTAAGGTTATTTCCTTGAAGAATGTATATTCTATTGTCAACATTTGTTGTTACAGTATTTTCATTCGCTGTTCCTATAGTTCCTTCTATTTTAGCTGTTTCCAATGTTTCTGTAGTTCCATCCTCACTTAATAATATGCTAGAATATGCTTTTAGTAAGTTTGCTCCATTATCCAAATATATAGTAGAATTATTTGCTAATTTCAAATGATCAATTTTATTTAAAGTAAATTTAACATTATTATACTTATTTGCTTCATTGGTTGCTCCTAATAAATGAATTGTAGAATTATTTATTAATGTCTGCGTTGCTCCTTCTATTGAATCTAATTGCTTTAATGATGTGCTTGTTCCATAATTTTCTATTGTTATATTTTTAGTGCTACTTACAGTCGAACTTTCTCCATCCCCAAAAACACTTTTGGCTATTGTAAAAACTGTATACCCATTTCCATTTATATTTACATTTGATGTGCCAGTAACTCCTATATGTGAAGTTGTTGTGGCTTTTGCCCCTCCATATATATTTCCAGCTATATTTATGTCTAATTCTCTACTACTATCGATACCACCAATGCTTACGTTGGTATCACCATATATTACAGAATCATATCCTCCACCATATATATTTCCATTAATAGTTCCTTTAGTTATATGTACATTGCTTGTTGCACTGTTCTCTGTGGTACCCACTTTTGAACTGGTTCCTCTTCCTCCACCATACATAGAGTTTGAAATCGTTCCACCTTGCATAATTATATTTGTACTTTGTGTAACTTCTCCTGAATTATAATTTCCACCATATATATTATTTACAGTGCCTGAATTGATTTTTATATTTGTTTTATCAACATTTCCCCCATTGCTAGAACCACCGTACACATTAGTTATAGTTGCTCCATTACAATTAACATTTGTAGTTGTTACTCCACTAGTTGTTGAATAACCTCCTCCATAAACATTTGGAATTGTTGCGCTTGAGCTTGTTAGAGTAACATTGGTTGTTCCTGTAGATGAGTTTAGTCTTCCCGCTCCATAAATTGAACTTGTTATTTTGGTTCCATTTATAGTTATCGTTGTAGTATCTACGCTTGTAGTAGTACCAGTACTAGTTTTACTACCACCCCCATATATGTTAGCAACTTGTCCTCCTGTTCCTATTATATTTGCTTGTGTTACAGTTCCGCCATTTCTATTCCCACCATATACAGTTGTTACTGTGCTTGAATTTATTTTTACATTTGTTTTATTAATATTTCCTCCATCACCAGAACCTCCATATACATTATTTATGCTTGCCCCATTACAATTAATATTTGTAGTTGTTACATTTGCATTTTTTCCTCCACCATATACCAATGGTATCTGCGATGTTGAATTCGTAAGTGTAATGTTGGTTGTAGTTGTTGTTGCCTGATTTCCCCCTCCATATATTGCTGTACTAATCTTTGTTCCATTTATTGTCACATTTGTGGTTGTAGAAACTCCAGCCAAATAATTTCCTCCATAAATAGTACTAACTGTTCCTGAAGTTCCATTTATATTTGTTGTTCTAACATTACCTTCTGAATCAGAACCCCCATATATTGTACTAGCTGTTCCACCTTGTATATATACATGTGTTGTAGTAGCTTGTGCATTTTTTCCTCCACCATATATATTGCCAGTTGTTGTACCACTTTTCAAGTACACATTAGTTTCATTCGTAGTTGCGTAATTTCCACCACCATATATATTATTTTCTAATGATGTTGTAATATTAATATTGGTTTCTCCAGTTAATTCTGCAATACTTGGATTTGAAATAACTCCATTTCCGCCACCATATATTGCTCCTGTTATTGTTGGTGTACCTCCCAATGTTATATTTGAATTTCCTATAACTATTGCATTATATGTTTTTGAAGTGAAGTTATTTCCTCTACCTGCTCCATATATATTTCCACTTATAGTTGGAGAACCACTTATAGTTATATTGCTATCTCCAAATAATGCTCCTCCATCATTTGGAGTTGTTGCTTCTGTTAGTTTTTCTGAATATGCATATCCTCCTCCATAAATATCTCCTCCAATCGTACCTCCAGATATATTTATGTTTGTTGTTGTTGTTACGCTTTGTCCATAGCTGCTATAAGGGTCTGAAGATTTTGCATTATAACCTGTAACACTTCCGCATCCAGCTCCATATAAATTTCCTACTATTTCTCCTTTAGACATATTTACAGTTATAGTACCATAGAAATATGAGTCTCCTACTATACTTGTACCACTTATATTGCCCCCCATACTTCCAGCACAAACTTCATCAATAGAACCACCTATTATATTTATTGTTGTGCTTCCTATAAATGTATTTAATGGATAATTCCAGTCTGTTGGTCTATTGCTTGAATCTCCTAGACTTCCACCAATTAATTCATATATTACTCCATTTTTTATATTAATAGTTTGATTTGCATAAATATTTCCTAAAGTACTTCCTCCTATTACATATCCTATATCATATTGTTTTAGTTTCTGTTCGTACTCTATGTCTAATGTCACACTAAATGTATCACTTGATGATGAACCTGTAAAATTATTAGAAGTAGTATTTGATAAATTGGATACTGCATTTGTCCCTGTATTTCCTCCTAATGCTATTGTTCCATATTGTCCGCTTTCAATAATTATATGTGAATTATTTCTTGGCAATGTAGCATAATTATATCTTCTCCATCCTGCATATACATTAAAGTCTGGAATTGTTCCTATGTTTATATAATTATAATTTGACATAGTAACTCCTCGTCCCATTGTTAAGCTATATCCTTGTAAATATAAATTTGTTGAAGCAGTTGTTCCATCAGTAAAAGACCCTCTAAATTCCAAATGTTCAAAAGCAGTATCTGCAACCAAGAATCTTCCTGCTGTATTCCCGGCCATTAGTAGGTTTCCTTGATAATCTGTTCCTCCATATGCTCCTGTTATGGTCGCTGGTTTTGACATATTTGCATTTGTTGAGGCACTAAATACAGTAGCAGTATATTTTCCTATTACTACTATTATATTTGTATTAATGTCTCCTGAAGAACTTAATTTCATATATGCAGATACCATAGTTTTTACGGCGGTTTCTGGTGTTAAGCCATCATTTGTATTTGATCCTTCCGCATAATCTACATATATAACTGTTCTATTTCCCTTATATATAAAACTACCTTCTCTTGATAGTTCTGCATTATTAGTATTTGTAGCAACTAATTTATATTCTTGTCCCTCTACTAATTGCGTTAATATTGCTAATGTTTCTCCTTTTATTTCTGTAGCCGTAATTCCAGAAACATCTAATTTATACCATTGATATGTATAATCCTCTAAATTAATTAAGTCCTTTGCCGTTCCTGTTAGTTCTGCTGTTGTTTTTGCTTTTGCTTCATCTATATTAAATGTTATCTTTAACTCTAGTTTTGGAATTTCAAAGCTTTGTAAATAATAAAAGCCATTATTATCTTTTATTATAGAATCTATTTCATAAGCTTCCTCCCAACTAGAGGTTTTTGTAAGTACATTACTTGTTTCAGTTTGTAATGTTCCATTAACATACCACTTATATGTTAATGGTGTTTTTGTATTTTTAGCATCTATATCATATGTTGATGTTGTTTTATTTGCAACAGTTACACTTGTGAAGTTAGAGGTTATTGTATATCCTGTAGTCCAAGGTAAATATGTATTTGTAGAAAGTCCTCCTCCATTAAGTAGTGATATATTATCTGTTGTTTCAGTATAAGCTATTCCTTTATTTGTGCCTTGTACTGATTGAATAACTGTAGCACCTTTTCCCACTGATGCTGCTATATTGTTTGTAGAGCTACCTGTAGTTACTGTTCCATTAATAGATGTACCATTTATTGTTATCGGTGCTGAATATGCACTTGTCATTGTCAAGTTTCCTGCATCATTACCTTGCCATAATGTTAAATAATTACTTGTTGATGTGTAATTTGTGCTATTTCTTAAATAGCCAAATATAGGTCCTATAAATCCATTTGCAGTAATGTTTCCATTATACATACAATGATCTGGCCATACAGGTTGTGAGCGGATTATTCCAACTATTCCACCTACTGCATATTGTCCAGCACTGGCCTCATCCGCACATTTTGTTCCTATATTTATATTAACATCTGCGAAACAACTTTTTATACTATATCTTGCAGTAGAACCTGGATCTGTTTCGCTTATAGTTATTCCATTTTTATTTTTAGTAAATCCATTTGCAACAAAACCTGCCACTCCTCCTACTGCGACCCTAAATGAATTGTTTGCTAATGTCAATGTACTTCCTGCCGTTATTGAACAATTTGTTATACTATTATTAAGAATATTTGCATTTTTGTAAAGTGTTCCTACTATTATTCCAATATGATATCCTTTTTGTGTTGTAGTAGTTGCAGTATTTCCGCTTGCAGTTATTTGAATGCTAATAGAATCGAACATTACATTTCGAACTTCTGCTTTAGAAGTTCCTCCACCTATACTTCCAAAAAAGCCATAAGAATCTATACTTGTAGTTAGTGCTGCTATTGCTATTTTGGCATTTGATATTGTATAACCTGCTCCATCAAAAATTCCCTGAAATGGTTTTTCTGTTATTCCTATTGGTGTCCAATAATTACCATTTAAGTCTAAATTTCTTACTAATTGAAAGTATTGCCCAGAATATGTTGTTCCTGTATTTACATTATTTCTAAATAATGCTAATTCTGCACAGCTTTGTATTAAATAAGGTGATGCAGCTGTTCCATCTCCATATTTAAAGCTTGTTGCAGCAGTTGTTCCATCCCATGTATCTGTCATAGCATTATCTAATGTTCTAGGTGCTACATTTGCGCGCATTGCCATATTGGTCAAATTCATAGAATCATCCAATAAAAGTGCATATGTTGAAAAGCTTGAGGCATCAAACACAACTTCATTATCCTTAAGCTCTATCTTCTCTATTTCTTCTATTTTATTTTCATTATTTATATGTACTACTTTATATTTTTGGTTTTCTTTGTCTATTGCATCTACACCAGAAATTGACACCTTAACATTTTCATCAAAGTCTGTTGGATTATATTCTTTTTCATTTGAAAGTAATTTTATATCATATGCTATTTTATATGTAATATCTTTATTCAAAACATCTTTTAGTGCTTCTTTAGTTTTCTCTTCATTTGCTACTGCTACAGTAAGAATTGCATCTGCTGGCATGTATCCTTCTACAGTTACGTTTTTATCATCTATTATTTGTTCTAGGTGTTTATTGTATAATAGTTGTCCATTTTTTTCTTTTTCATCGTATTTAGCTATTACATTTAATTTCTGTTCTTCTATTTCTGTTGCTGTCAAATATAGTTTATCTCCCGGTTTTTTTTCCATTTGGACTTGTTTTGTTGTTTCTAAGCTGGTTTCTGTATCATTTATATTTTCTGCATCAGTATTTGTTTGTATCTCTTCATTAACATTTATTTCAACATTTATTTCGTCACTTTCTACATTTTCAGTCGCTGTTGTTTCTTCGCTTTGTCCATCATTTCTTAGAGCAACATAATAGCTGGTTACTACTTTATTATTTATCATGTCTGGTAAAACAACATAGTAACTATCCTTGCCACTATTTATAGCATCTAATATTAAATTATCATCTTCTAATTTTTCACCATAATCTATAATAGTTGTGTGTATTTCTTTTATATTATTAGCTCTAGAAAGTCCTAATATTATAATTTCTACTAATAGCATTATCATAACTATTAATATTATGGCAGTTTTCCTTTTGTTCAATCGTCTCATCTTTTATTTTCCCCATTTTAGTTAAGATTGTTGAAAATTTACTTTTAATTCTAGATTTTAGATTTTAATATTTTGCCAAATTCGCATTCACTTTCTAATTCATCTATATTTATATTGTTCTTTAACAAGTTTTCATTCATTTTAATTTTTTCTAATGCTACTATTGCAGTATCTAAATTATCTTGTTCTAAATCTTCTTTTGTTATATTTATTTTTAATAATTGATATCTATCTTTTATTATTACCAAAACATCTTTTTCGTTTAACATTGTTATATTGTCCAAAATTGTATAATATGGCCAATTTACAAATTCTCTTAATTCTTTAATAAGTTGTTCTATTTCTTCTTCTGTTATATCTTTTATATTGTCTTGTATACAATAATATACATATGTATAATATGAACTTGCTAGTTTAAGTGCATCTAGCACTGTAGAATTTTCATTTATTTCATTATATATTTTATCTCTTATTTTGTTTCTATCTAGTTCTATGTATAATTGTTTAATTTTTAAAATTAAATCATTTGCTTCTGCTAATAATTTTTCATTTGATCTCTTAAATAAGCCTCCACCATTTATTTTATTGTTTAGTTTCATTAGTTTAGCTTCTTGGGTAGCAATTTCTTTTTGTGTTTGAGCATATGCATTTTTGTTTTGTTCTTTTTCTGCATATTTTTTTCTCATATCATCTATTATAAATTTAAATTTTAAATAATTTTTATATTCATATAAGCTATTTAATAATTTGTATAAATTTATATTTATTTCTGTTTTTTTGTTTTCATCTGCTTGTTCTAGTATATCTTTAGAAATAAATTTTTCATAACTTCCTTTTACTAATTTTTCTGTATAATCTTTTGTGTTTAGCTTGCCTGTATAGAAAGAATTGACTGTATTATATTTGTCTGCTTCTTCTTTCTCTAACAATTCTGCTTTCATATCTTTATATTCTTTTAGCATTTGCCCTATTGTAGAATTTTGTAATATTTCTTCTTGTCTTCTTTCATAATATTTATCTATATTTTTTTCATTTTCTTTATATAAGTAAAATATATTTAATCTAATATGAATAATTATGTCCGGACATTTCCAGTATATTTTTTCAAATTCACTTTTTATTCTATCAGAATTCACATTGCCTTTTTCCTTCTCTTGAAAAAATACTTGCATATATTCATTCACATATTTACTATATGTAAAATCTTTTGGCATTAAAACAACGCCAACCTCTTTAAATTTTTCGATAGCTTTTAATATTGCTTCATTAACAACTTCCAAGTTCTTTTTATAAAATATATTTAAGCTAAATAATATTTTATCTAAATTCATTTTTTCGTATGAAGTTTGGAAGTTATTTATTACATGTAGCTCTTTTTCTTTATTTATCACTTCTTCTTCTAACTTTACAATTTCTTCAGCTTTTTTTATTTCTTCTAATTTTCCTATTCTTTTTTCCATTTCTTGAATAAGCGTTTCTTTTACTTCTATAAATTTTTTCTGATAGTCTTGTATTTGAGCTATGCATGCTTTTATATTTTTTGCATTATTTCTAGGAAATGTAGCCAGTATTTCTTTGCTTGCTTCTATTTGTTCATTTACTTCTTTTAAATTATTCATTTTGTTTCCCCCATTTTTTCTGTGTTTTTCTCTTCTTTACTTAAAAATGTTATAAATTCAGACACTTTTGTATACATTTGAAGTATCTCCCTTGAAGTTAATTTATCTAATTCTTTTTCCATTTTTATTACACTTCCTTTTCTCTCATATTATCTTAAATTATAGCATAACAGTATATAATACGCAAATATTTTTCCTTTTTTTTGTATGGAAATTATTACATATTTTATATTTTTTCACTTTGACTCAAGTTATCTTTTTTACCAAATACATTATATTAATTAATAAAATTACTGTCAATAATTACAAAGTATTTTTTAACTATTTGTTTGCATATTTTTTGTTTTTTTAGGAAATCACTATATTAGAAAGGATTTGATGTTTGTGGCATTAGATTATACTATTATTGGTGAAAGGTTAAGAACAGCTAGATTAAATCAAAAACTTACTCAAGAAAAATTAGCAGAAAAATTGAATGTTTCTATTGCCTTTCTAAGTAGAATTGAAAGAGGCAATTCTCATATTAATTTAAAAAGATTGAGTGAAATTTGTGATATTTTAGGTGTTACAGAAGGTTATATTTTAAATGGTTCTTCTGATTCTTCTCATTTTTATTTATCTTCTGAATTTACTAATACTTTAAATAAAGCTTCACCTGAAAAGCAAAAACTAATTTATAAGATTGCAAAGGTAATTGTTGACAATTAATTTTTATAAATTGTTGATATTTTATTCTATTTATGATATGTTATTATAGTTTATAATAATAATAATAAAGGAGGAATTTAAATGGATTTTAAACAATGGAGAAATTTTAACACAACTGGAGAATGGACTAAAGAACTAGATGTTAGAGGATTTATTCAAGCAAATTATACTCCTTATGAAGGTAATTCTGATTTTTTAGCATCTCCTACTGAAAAAACAACTAAATTATGGGATAAAGTTTTAGAACTTTATAAAAAAGAAACAGAGAATAATGGAGTTCTTGATGTAGATGTAAAAACTCCATCTTCTATAAATGCTTATGAAGCAGGATATATTGACAAAAGTTTAGAGGAAATTGTTGGCTTTCAGACTGATGAACCTTTAAAAAGAGCTATTATGCCAAATGGTGGTATTAGGATTGTTGAAAAATCATGTGAAAGCTATGGGTATAAAGTAGATGAGAATATTGAATATATTTATCATAATTTAAGAAGGACCCATAATGATGGTGTTTTTGCAGTTTATACACCTGATGTAAGAGCTGCAAGAAGTTCACATTTAATAACTGGTCTTCCAGATGGCTATGGTCGTGGAAGAATTATTGGTGACTATAGAAGAGTTGCTTTATATGGTGTAGATGTTCTAATTAAAGAAAAACAATTAGAATTAGAAACTTTAGATAGTGATGAATTTACTTATGCTATTATAAAAAATAGAGAAGAAATTTATGACCAAATTTTAGCTTTAGAAGAATTGAAAAAAATGGCTTTTAAATATGGTTTTGATATTTCTGTACCTGCTTCTAATGCTAAAGAGGCATTTCAATGGGTTTATTTTGGATATCTTGCAGCTATTAAAGATCAAAATGGTGCTGCAATGAGTTTAGGAAGAACTACTACATTCTTAGATATATATGTAGAAAGAGATTTAAATGAAGGTACTTTAACTGAAGAACTTGCACAAGAACTAATGGATCAATTTGTTATGAAATTAAGAATGGTTAGATTTTTAAGAGCTCCTGAATATAATTCTTTATTTAGTGGAGACCCTGTATGGGTTACAGAAGTTTTAGGAGGTATGGGTATTGATGGTAGAACTTTAGTTACTAAAAATTCTTTTAGAATGTTACACACTTTAGTTAACTTAGGACCTGCTCCAGAACCAAATTTAACTGTTTTATGGTCTAAAAACTTACCAGATGAATTTAAAAAATTCTGTGCTGAGATTTCTATTAAAACATCTTCTATTCAATATGAAAATGATGATTTGATGAGAGTTACTTTGGGAGATGACTATGGAATAGCTTGTTGCGTATCTGCAATGAAAATAGGTAAACAAATGCAATTCTTCGGAGCTAGAGCAAACCTTGCTAAAACATTGTTATATGCTATTAATGGTGGTAGAGATGAAAAAAGCGGAAAGCAAATAACTCCAGAATTTGCTCCTATTACATCTGAATATTTGGATTATGATGAAGTTATGGAAAAATTTGATAATATGATGGAATATGTTGCTAAAATATATATCAAAGCATTAAATGCTATTCATTATATGCATGATAAATATTCTTATGAAGCTTTAGAAATGGCTTTACATGATAGCGAAAGAAATATTTTAAGAACAATGGCTTGCGGTATTGCTGGGCTTTCTGTTGTCGCTGATTCTCTTTCTGCTATAAAATATGCAAAGGTAAAAGTTATTCGTGACGACACTGGGCTTGCTGTTGACTATCAAGTCGATGGTGAGTTTCCTAAATATGGAAATGATGATGATAGAGTTGATAGTATTGCAGTAGATGTTGTTAAAAAATTTATGAGAAAATTAGAAAAACATCATACTTATAGAAATGCAAGAGCTACATTATCGATTTTAACAATTACTTCAAATGTTGTATATGGAAAAGCAACTGGAGCTACACCTGATGGTAGAGCTGCTGGAGAGCCATTCGGACCTGGTGCAAACCCATTACATGGTAGAGATGTAAATGGTGCTTTAGCTGTAATGAATACTATAGCCAAGTTACCTTACGAATATGCTGAAGACGGAATTTCTTTTACATTTTCTATTACTCCTAATACATTAGGAAAAGATGAAGACTCTAAGATAAACAATTTAGTAAATATGTTAGATGGTTTCTTTATTCAAACAGGTCATCATATAAATGTAAATGTTTTTGATAGAGAATTATTAAAAGATGCAATGGAACATCCAGAAAAATATCCTCAACTTACAATTCGTGTTTCTGGATATGCTGTAAACTTTACAAAATTAACAAGAGAACAACAATTAGACGTTATAAATAGAACAATACATGAAAGAATATAGGTATAATTTTGTTATTCAATAATATTGAATAGTTTTTATTAATGATTGGAGAAATAATTATGGAAAGTAAACTTGCTAAAATACATTCTTTTGAAACTTTTGGAACAGTTGATGGACCTGGAATAAGGTTTGTAATTTTTATGCAAGGATGCTCTTTAAAGTGTAAGTATTGTCAAAACAGGGACACGTGGATGTTAGACGCTGGTAAACAGTACTCTGTTGATGAACTTTTAGCGAAAATTGGAAGATATAAGAATTATTTTATTCCTTCTGGTGGAGGAGTTACTGTTAGTGGTGGAGAGCCTTTATTGCAAATGGACTTTTTAATAGAACTTTTTACTAGGTTAAAAAGGCAAAATATTAATACTGCAATAGATACTTCTGGCTCTTTTCCTCTTACAGATAAATTAAAAACACTGATTAATTTAACAGATTTATTTCTATTAGATATAAAATGTATCAATGATGAAATCTGTAAAGATTTAACAGGTGTTTCTAATAAGTTAGAACTAGATTTTGCTAAATATCTAAGCACAATTGGTAAAGATATGTGGATTAGACAAGTTTTAGTTCCTGGATATACTGATAAAGAAGAAGATTTATTAAATTTAAAGAAATTTTTATCTAGCTTAAAAACAGTTAAAAAATTAGAAATTTTGCCATATCATGATATGGGCAAATACAAGTGGGAAAATCTAGGTTGCAAATACGAATTAGAAGGTGTACGTTTAGCAACACAACAAGATGTAGCAAGAGCTAAAGATATTTTAGGTTCAATTGGGGACTGTCCCTAATTGGGCAAATAGGACAATTGGGGACTGTCCCCAATTGTCCTATTTTTCTAATATTATCGTTACTGGTCCATCATTTAGTAATGATACTTTCATATCTGCTCCAAATATTCCTTTTTCCACTTTTATTTCATTTTTCTTACATTCTTCACAAAAATATTCATATAATACATTTGCCATTTCTGGCTTTGCCGCATTTACAAATGATGGTCTGTTTCCTTCACTACAATCTGCATATAATGTAAATTGTGATATTATTAAAAGTTCTCCTCCTACATCTTTTAAGCCTAAATTCATCTTTCCATTTTCATCTTCAAATATTCTTAATTTGCATAATTTTTTCACTAAATAATCCGCCTCTTTTTTTGTGTCAGTATGTGTAATACCTACTAATACCAAAAAACCTTTTCCTATTTTTCCTACTATATTTCCTTCTACTTCTACTTTTGCATTTTTCACTCTTTGTATAACTAATTTCATTTTTTGCCTCCTTGTTATTATAATAATATATCTTTATTTTTTTATCAATATCATCATTTATTTTTTGCGATTACTTGTTGTCAATATTTTAGGGGTGTCCCAAATTGAGCAAGTTGGACAATTGGGGACTGTCCCTAATTGTCCAAAAAGACTTGTTTTTTTTTGATTTTTTTTATATAATAGTGCCATAATAATTTAAGGAGGCTTATTATGGATTTTAAAAAGGTTTTAGTTAAAGATTTATATAAAGATGTAAATTCTTATGTTGGTGATATTGTAGAAGTTTCTGGTTGGGTTAAAACAGTTAGAGATTCTAAAAGTTTTGGTTTTATTGAATTAAATGATGGTTCTTTTTTTCAAAATGTTCAAATTGTGTTTGATACAGGACTTGGAAATTTCGAAAATATTAGGAAACTGAGCATTAGCTCTTCTATTATTGTAGTTGGAGAAGTTGTTAAAACTGAAAATGCTAAACAACCTTTTGAAATAAAGGCTAATAATATTGATATAGTTAATGTGGCTGATTCTGATTATCCTCTTCAAAAGAAAAGACATTCTTTTGAATATTTAAGAACCGTTTCACATTTAAGACCTAGAACTAATACATTTAATGCAGTTTTTAGAGTAAGATCTGTACTTTCATTTGCAATTCATAAATTTTTTAATGAAAGAGGATTTGTATATGTTCATACTCCTATTATAACTGGTAGTGATTGTGAAGGAGCTGGTGAAATGTTCCAAGTAACAACTTTAGATGTTGAAAACGCTCCTAAAAATGCAGATGGTTCAATAGATTATTCTCAAGATTTTTTTGGAAAACAAGCCCATCTTACTGTTAGCGGTCAATTAGATGTTGAAACATATGCACATGCTTTTAGAAATGTTTATACTTTTGGTCCAACTTTTAGGGCTGAAAATTCTAATACTGTAAAACATGCTGCTGAATTTTGGATGATTGAACCTGAAATATGCTTTGCAGATTTAAATGATGATATGAATTTGGCTGAAGATATGATTAAATATATTATTTCTTATGTTTTAGAAAATGCTCCTGAAGAAATGGAATTTTTCAACAAATTTATAGATACAAATCTATTTGACAGATTACACAATGTTTTAAATTCTGATTTTGGAAGAATAACATATACAGATGCTATTAAGGAATTAGAAAAAGTAAATGATAAATTTCAATATCCTGTTACTTGGGGTACAGATATTCAAACCGAGCATGAAAGATATTTGAGTGAAGTAGTTTTCAAAAGACCTGTTTTTGTGACTGATTATCCAAAAGAAATTAAAGCATTTTATATGAAGTTAAATGATGATGGTAAAACTGTTGCTGCAACAGACTTATTAGTACCTGGTATTGGTGAAATAATCGGTGGTAGTCAAAGAGAAGATGATTTTGATAAATTAAAAAATAGATTAAAAGAATTAAATTTACGTGAAGATGATTATTGGTGGTATTTAGATTTACGTAGATATGGAAGTTGTAAACATGCAGGATTTGGCTTGGGTTTTGAAAGAATGATGATGTATTTAACTGGTATGCAAAATATTCGTGATGTTCTTTCATTTCCAAGAACTCCTAAAAATTGTGAGTTTTAATATTAATTTAACTAAATAATCTTTTTATACACAAAGCGCCCATTCGAAATGTTAAGTTTCGAAAAGGCGCTTTGTTTTCGCTCAGTTATATAGAATCATCGACAGAACCATAAATATAACTGTCCCCCACATTATGAGGGATAGTATCCACCATAAAATTTTAAACGTAAATTTCATAGCATTGATACTCCTTTCAGCATTTTTGTATTTTTATTATATATCATATTACATAATATTTCAACTAATTTAATTTTAATTTTTCTGTTCTTACATATTCATATACAATTATTGCTGTTGCTACAGATGCATTTAAACTTTCTGTTTTTCCTAACATTGGAATTTTTACTTTTTGATCTGCTAATTCTTGTATTTCTTTGGATACCCCTTTTGATTCATTGCCTATTACTATTACTTTTTTATTGTATTTTATATCATATATACTATTTTCTGTCTCCAGAGATGTTACTACTATGTCATATTTATGTTTCTTTATATTCTTTAATGTTTGAATTAAATCTTCTGTTTCTATTACATTTACTCTAAAGATAGCTCCCATTGTAGAGCGTACTACTTTTGGATTATAGCAGTCTGCTGTATCAGAAGACACTATTATTTGTTTTAAGTTTGCACTATCTACTGTTCTTAAAATAGTGCCTAAATTACCTGGGTCTTGTATTCCGTCTAATACTATTATTATATCTTCATTATAGTTTATTTGCTCTTCTTTATTATTTTTTTCTATTACACTTAATATTCCTTGTGGTGCTTTTACATCTGATATTAAATTAAATACTTTTTCTGTTACATATATACATTCATATTTCGCTATTTCATATAATAAGTTTTTATCTATTATTTTTTCTTTTAAACATTCTTCACATATTACTATTAATTTAATTTTGGCATTTTCTTCTATTGCCTCTTTTATTAGTTTTATTCCCTCTACTATATATTCATTTTGCAAATCTCTATATTTCTTTTCTTTTAATTTTCTAATATTTTTTATTACTTCATTATCTTTACTTGAAATTATATTCATTTTGCACCTCTTTCTATTTTGGATTCATATATTCAAAACCATTGTTGTGAGTACTCTGTAAAAAGAAGAGCGGTGTATTAGCACCGCACACCGTTCATTTTTTTATCTTTCTTATCCTTTTCATCTCTTTGATGCCTAACCTTAAAGTTAGAATGCCCAGCACAATAGCAAGTGCTATAAATGCTAGTCCTATAATTATCTCACTAGTCTCCGCTAAAGCTATACTTCTCATAATTGTTGTATATAACTGCATTAATGCAATTATATACAAGGTTCCGCTTCCAAAGAAGCATAAGACTGCCACTCTCCATTTTCCTAATAAGCAATACATTATTATCAGCAACATCAATGCCAAGGTGGCTAGGATAGTTAGTCTTAGTATTTCCCCTAATGTCCGACAAATACTTTCAACAATTTGCATATACATATAATGAACCTCCTACGTTTTTAGTGTATGCATTTATATTATATCATATTATTTAACATAAGTCAAAAATGCCTTAATTTCCTCTATTATTTTATTTCCAATGTTCAATGTTATATATGGTTCTACTCCTGTAGAGAATCTTATATTACTACTATATTTTTTAATTAATTTATCAACTATTTCTGGATTAAACTTTGATTTATCAAAATAGAATACCACTTTGTCTTTTCTTTGAGATATTTTTAGTACATTAGCTTCTTTGCATAAATTTTTAATTCTTGCTATTTCTATTAAATTTTCTAATTCTTCTGGCATATGCCCATATCTATCTATTATTTCATCTATGACGTTTTGTATGTCTTCTTCTGTTCTGCATAATGCTATGTTCTGATATATTTCTATCTTTTGACTATTAGATTCTATAAAGTTATCTGGTATATAACTTGAAACATCTATATCTAGTTGTATATCTTGTTCTTCTTTTACTTCAATTCCTTTCATTTCTTTTACCACTTCATCTAATAATCTACAATATGTATCATATCCTACTTGCTCCATGTGTCCATGTTGTATTTCTCCTAATAAGCTTCCCGCTCCTCTAATTTCTAAATCTCTCATTGCTATTTTAAATCCAGAACCAAATTCAGTAAACTCTTTTATTGCCTTTAATCTTTTATCCGCTACCTCTGATAATAGTTTTTCCCTTTTATATGTTATATATGCATATGCTTGCCTATCACTTCTTCCTACTCTTCCTCTTATTTGATATAATTGTGCCAATCCTAATCTATCAGCATTTTCTACTATTATTGTATTTGCATTTGGTATATCTATTCCAGATTCTAGTATTGTTGTACAAACAAGTACATCTATTTTTTTCTGTATAAAGTCCATCATAATTTGTTCCAATTCCTTACCTGTCATTTTCCCATGTGCAAATCCCACCTTTGCCTCTGGAACGAGCTTAGATACTTCATTTGACTTTTTTTCTATTCCTTCTACTTTATTGTATAAATAAAATACTTGACCATTTCTTTCTATTTCTCTTGTTATTGCTTCTTTTACAACTTCATCATCATATTCTAATACATAAGTTTGAACTGGCCTTCTGTTTTGTGGTGGCTCATATATAACTGACATATCTCTAATTCCTAATATAGACATATGTAATGTTCTAGGTATAGGTGTTGCAGTCATTGTTAATACATCTACACTATTTTTTAATTGTTTTATCTTTTCCTTGTCTTGTACTCCAAATCTATGCTCTTCATCTATAATAAGTAAACCTAAATCTTTAAATTCTACATCCTTGCTTAATATCCTATGAGTCCCTATTACAATATCAATTTCTCCTAATTTTAGTTTTTTTATAACATTTTCTTGTTCTTTTGTTGTTCTGAATCGATTTAATAATTCAACATTTATAGCAAACTCACTCATTCTTGTTTTAAACTCTTCATATTGTTGGTTTGCTAGTACAGTAGTTGGTACTAAATATGCTACTTGTTTTTGATCCATAACTGCTTTAAATGCTAATCTTATTGCTACTTCTGTTTTTCCATATCCAACATCTCCACAAAGTAATCTATCCATTGGCTTTGCTTGTTCCATATCCTTTTTAGCTTCTTCTATACATCTTAGCTGGTCATCTGTTTCTTGATATGGAAATTCGTCTTCAAATTGCTTTTGCCATTCATTATCTTTTGAAAAAGCAAATCCTTGCATTTTTTGTCTTTTTGCATATAGTTCTATTAAATCTTTTGCAACCTCTCTTAGATTATTTTTAACTCTATTTTTAGTGTTTTCCCATTCTTTGCTTCCAAGTCTATTTAGTCTTGGTTCTTTATCACCGGTTCCTATATATTTTCTAACTGTATCTAATGAACTTGTTGGAACATACAATATGTCTTCATCTTTATACTTTATTTTGATATAATCCTTTGTAACTTTGTCTGCTGTAATTGTGTTTATTCCTATAAATTCACCTATACCGTGTGATTTATGCACTACATAATCACCCGGCTTTAAATCTGCATATACTACTTTTTGAGCTTCTTTAAACGCATTTGAACTTTTTTTCCTTTTTGCTACTTGTTCTAAACCTTCACTCATATTTATAACTACAAGTTTTAGGTCATAACATTCAAAACCGGATGAAATACTTCCCAATGTAACAATTACTTCGCCATTTTTTACATTTTCGATTTTTTCTGCATATTTATGTGGTATTTGTCTATCATTTAATAAATTCAATATTTTCTTACACGTATTTTGTGTCCCACCCAATATTATTATTTTCTTGTTGTCATTTATATATGTTTTTATATCTGCTATTACTATATCTATTTCTGATTTGAAAAAGTTTATTGTTCTATATCTAAATTCATATCTATTTTGATGTGTATATAAATCACTTTCTTGTAAATATATTGTTTGCATATTTTTTAAATCATATTCAAATCCACTAATGTTTTTAATTGTTTCTGGTATAAATTTTTCTTTTTCTATTAATGATTTTATTAAATTATTATTATCTAAAATTATATTGTTTTTTCTAGCTTCTATTTTTGAATTTTCATCTATAAATATAATATAATTTTTATTAATATAATCTAAAATTGTATTTTGTTCTTCGTAAAATTCATTAAAATATTTATCTATTTTGCTTATATATGAACCATTTCTTATCATTTCTATATCTGATTGTTCATTATATTTTTGTTCTATCTTTTTACATACATCTTCTATATTTTCTACTATAAATTCATGTGCTGGCTTTATAAGAACTTCTTGTACCATTTCTGTTGATCTTTGTGAAGCAATATTAAAATATCTTATTGAATCAACTTCATCTCCCCAAAACTCTATTCTTATTCCTTGTTTTTCTGATAAGCCTATATCTACTATTCCGCCTCTTATACTAAATTGGCCTTTATTTTCTACCAAGTCGTTTCTTTCATATCCTAATAATATCAAATTTTGTTTTATTGTTTCTAAATCATAAGTATCTCCTATTTTAAACTGTATTACATATTTATATAATAACTCTTTAGAAATCATTTTTTGCATAAGTGCTTCTACTGTTGTAATTACTATGTCAGTCTTATTTTCTTTTATTTTATTTAATACTTCTATTCTTTCATATGGTATATCTTTACTTTCTACCTCATAGTCATATGCAACTATTTCTCTTCTTGGAAAGTAATCTATATTTTTCATAAAATATTTTAAATCTTCTAGCATTTTCTTTGCTTTTATTTCATTATATGTAATGATTAGTATTGGTCTTTTTACAACTTCGCTAGTTGCACTTATTATTTGAACTTTTCCTACGTCAGCTAAGCCCGATAATTCTATCGGACTTATTTTATTTTTTACATCTGATATATACTCTTTAAATTTTTGAGTGTTCTCTAGCTCCTGAATTAAGTATTTCATTTTTGTTTTACTCCTTAATACTATAATATATTAACATTTTTTTAGTAATTTTTAAATAGTTTTTGAAAAATAATTTTATGTTATTATAGTATTACTCTATATTTTCCAAATTTAAAACATAAATGCTAACTTTTATTAATATTAATATTTTAAGGAGATGCTGTGATATGTTAACAAAAAAATTTAATTTTATACTAATTTCATTAAAAAATACAATTATTCCTTTTATCTTGTGCTCTTTTATAGCTTGTTTAATTTTATTTTCCACCACCAATATTAAAGCTGCTAAAATTGGACTTGAACTGTGGGCTACAACTGTTGTTCCTTCTCTTTTTCCTTTCTTATTTGCTACAGAATTACTAAGCAAAACTAAAATTGTATCTTATCTAGGAAAATTATTGAATAAAATTATGAGACCACTTTTTAATATTCCTGGTGAAGGTGCATTTGCTTTTGTTATGGGACTTATTAGTGGTTATCCTGTTGGAGCAAAAATAGTAACAGATTTTAGAAATAAAGGAATTTGCAGTCAAGATGAAGGTAATAGAATGCTTGCATTTACAAATAATTCTGGTCCATTATTTATAATTGGAACTGTTGGTGTAAGCTTATTTGCTAATAAAAGCATTGGTTTATTGCTTTTTGTTACCCATCTTATGGCTTGTATTACTGTTGGTATTATTTTAAAAATTTTCAGCCCTCAAAAACATATTGATAATAAAATTAATATATGTAACACTAAAAACAATAGCTCATCAAATGCGATATCTACAATACTTATGATTGGTTCATTTGTTGTTATTTTTTCAGTAGTAATTTCTATATTAAAAGAACTACATATTTTAGATTTATTATCTAATTTTATTACTCCTGCGCTTTCTTTTTTAGGTATAGATTCTTCATTTGCAATTCCTATTTTATCTGGTATTATTGAGCTTACAAATGGAATTAGTCTAGTATCTACTATCCATCTAAAAAATATATCTATTAATATAATTATTTGTGCTTTTTTATTAGGTTTTGGTGGCATTTCTGTATGTTTGCAAGTATATAGTATTATTTCTAAATCTGATTTATCTATAAAAACATATATTATAGGGAAATTTTTGCAAGGACTTTTTGCAGCTATTTACACTTTTTTGGCTTTGCATTATATACCATTTTTCAATTTAGATATTAAGCCTGCTTTTGCCCCTATTGCTGAGAGTATAACATATCCAATAACTTTTTTTGGATTCAATAATTATTTTATATTATTTGCTGTTTTATGTATTATTGTATATTTTGTTTTCTCTATTCCATCTAAAAAAAGTAATAATTGCTAAAATCTAGAATATTAATTAATTAGGAGTGATGTTTATGGATAAAAATATGGAAAATAACTTTTCCCCCTATATGAATTTTGATATTGGAGCAGATCCTCTTTTAGGTGAAAATCCAATGTTTAACCCTATTATGCAATATGAACAGGCTTATATGTATTATCGTTATTTGAGTCAGCAAATGGATTACAAAATAAAATGTAAAGAATATGAAAAGGTGTGTGGAACTTCAAGAGGTGAGAGAAGAGTGGAATAATAAATTTAGCACATTGTCTTAGGGAATTTAATCTCCTGAGCTTTAATTTTATTTACGATAATAAAGATTATATATTAAAGAATTATTTAAAAATACTTATAATGAAAAAGTTGTATCAATCAACTTCTTTCTGATTGACACAACTTTTTCAAAGCTATGACTTTTTATATTATTCCAATTTTTTTTGCATATTGTTTTCCTTTTCTAATTATTCTTTTTTTATTTACGTTCATATTTTCATTACATAACATTATTATCCCTGCTGAAACTATACTTCCTATTACCATACCTTTTACAAATTTCATTTTAAATCATCCTTTCTATTATCACTTATTAATTGTTTACTTTTATTATGCTCGTTTTTGTTTTTAATATACGTTATATACCATTTGTATATTTCATATATAGCTACACATAATAAAAAAACACCAAATATTTTTTTTAAAATATTTACATTTAGTTTACTTGATATACTTGCTCCTATTACTGCTCCTATAATCCCCGATAATATAATAATTATTGATAATTTTAAGTTAATCATTTTTTTCTTTAAGTTCATTATTATTGATGAAATTGAAGTTGGTATAAAAAATATCAAGTTTGTTGCTTGTGCTTTATGCTGATCTACTCCATTAATTAATGTAAGGAGGAGTATTAATATTGTTCCTCCTCCCATTCCTGTTCCTGTAATTATTCCAGAAACTAAACCTATTAAAGTTTCTACCATATACCTTCCTTTATTTTATTATTGTAATAGTTGCTGCATATATTAAAAATAATGCAAAAGCAATTTTTAAATATTTGTCTGGTATTTTTATTAATAATTTTGAACCAATTATTCCACCTAGAATTCCACCTATCGCACATTTTATTCCTATATCCCATTGAAAAAAATTATTTTTGTTATAAAAAAATGCTGTAGCTATTACCATTGGCATTATACAAAATACTGATGTTGCTCTTGCCATTTTGTCATCCATTTTTAAAATATGCACAAATGCTGGAACTAATATTAGCCCTCCACCTGAACTAAAAAATCCACTAATTATTCCAGCTAATAAGCCTATTACTACTTTTTTTAACATAATCATCACATATACCTTTATAAAGTATTATGTGCATTTTCTCCTTTTTTATAACCTTCATTATAACTTTCTAATAATTTTTCTTCACAAATTTTCGTTAACACTTCATCACATTTTAACATTTGAGCTACTATTGCTAATCTTGTTGATTCATCTTTTATCGCATCTGACCTATCTAAAAAACGTTCTAATTCCCTTATGTACTCTTTATTTTTTTCTTTCCACTCTCTGTCTATTTGTACATCTGCTTTTTTCTTTTTTTTAAATAGCATATTACCTCCTTTACTCTTACGTGTGTTTTTATTACTCTTATCGTCATATTTTCTTCTCAATATGTTATTTTAATATATCTCGTGATAAAATACAAGAGTAAGACATAATATGACATAATTAGATAAAAATCACGATTATGCTTTTATAAATAAATTAGGAAGGTTGAAAACATATGATTAGAATAAAATTATCTGATTTACTTGGCAAACACAAAATGAGTCAAAAAGCTTTATCTGACTTGACTAAGATAAGACCTGCTACTATTTCTAAAATGTATTATGAAGAAAGTAAAAGATTAGATATTCAGCAGCTTAATAGCATTTGTCATGTTTTTAATTGTAAAATTTCTGATTTATTAGAATATATTCCAGATGATGATAAAACAGAATAATTTTATTTAACTAATAGGTTAAGTAGATTATACAAAAATACTAGCTAAAAAGCTAGTATTTTTGTATTTTTTTTATAACATAAGATTTTTCCGTTCTTATTTCTCGTTATTCACTAATTCTATTATTGCTTCTATTAAATAATCCACCTCTTCTTTTGTATTATTTGCTCCTATTGTTACTCTTAATGCACCATTTGCCCATTCTGGTGGTAATCCTATTGCTACTAAAACATGTGATGGACTGCTAGAACCACTACTACATGCTGAACCTGCTGAAGCACAAATTCCTTTTTCATCTAATTTAAATAGTAAACTTTCTGCATTAACATTTTTGAACGATATATTTGCATTTCCTGGTAGTCTTTGGTTTCTACTTCCATTGAGTTTCGCCTCTTTTATATTATTTTGTATTTGTTCTATATAATAGTCTCTTAATTCGGTTATTTTACTGTTATGGCTTTCAAAATTATTATATATTAATTCTAGCGCTTTGCTCATTCCTACAATCTCGGCTAGGTTTTCTGTTCCACCTCTTTTATTTTTTTCTTGATGTCCACCATTTTGTATTTGTTTAAAGTTGACATTTTCATTCATATATAATGCTCCCACTCCCTTTGGAGCATAAAATTTATGTGCTGACATTGAGAGTGAATCTATATTTAACTGCTTTACATTTATTTTTAGGTTTCCCATTGCCTGTACTGCATCTGTATGAAATATAATGTGATTTTCCTTTGCTATTTTTCCTATCTCTTCTACTGGTTGTATCGTTCCAATTTCATTATTTGCAAACATTATACTTATTAATATTGTTTTTGGATTAATTGCATTTTTTAATTGTTCAATATCTACAAATCCTTCTTCATCAACATCCAAATATGTTATATTATATCCTTCTTTTTCTAATTCTTTGCAGGTATTTAACACTGCTGGATGTTCTATTTTACTTGTTATTATATGATTTCCTTTTTCTTTGTTTGCATATGCAATTCCTTTTATTGCTAAATTATCGCTTTCTGTTCCACAAGATGTAAAATATACTTCATTTGGTTTACAACCTATTATATTTGATATTTTTTTTCTTGATTCTTCAAGTGCTCTTTTTGCTCTTCTTCCTATACTATATAAAGACGATGGATTTCCATAATCGATACTAAAATATGGCAGCATCTCTTTCAAAACCTCTTCATTTACTTGTGTTGTTGCCGCATTATCAAAATATTTTATTTTCACTTTAATCCCTCTTATCTATCTTTTATATAGATATTATATGTGTATTAATAAATTTTATTTACAAATCTTACTTTATTTCTGATCCCCATCTTGCTATTCTTATGTCCTTATATGCATTAAGCACTTCTGAATATTTTCTATATTCATCTTCCCATACTAATGTTGGTATTTTGTCAAATGCTTCAAATACTTTTTCTGCTTCCATTAAAAACACAAGTTGCTCTTGAGTATTCAAATTATTACATTTTTTTGATATTCTATATAAACTGTCTAATAATTGGTTTGCACGTATAAAACTCATAAAATCTTTTACCTTTATTCCCGCTAATCTAATTTGCAATACTGCAAATATGATTAATCCTATTATTATTAATATTAACATATATATGCAAATAATCATTACTTCCATTTGTGCACCTCTTTAATTGGCTTTTGTTATCTTACAAAAATATTATAGCATTTATGAAATATTTGTCAATATTTTGTTGATTTGTATACAAAATGTGTTATAATTTGTTTAGAAATGGAGAAATTTATGAATAGAGAAAAAAATATTAAAAATGCTGGAATTTTAGGAATTGTTGGCAATTTATTTTTACTTATTATAAAAGGAACTGTTGGTTTTATTACTCATAGTCAAGCTATGATAGCAGATGCTGCTAATAGCGCTGGAGACATTTTTGCCTCTCTTATGACTTTCATAGGAAATAAAATAGCTTCTGCTCCCCAAGATGATGATCATAATTTTGGTCATGGTAAGGCAGAATATATATTTTCGTTGTTTATAAGCTTGTCTATGATTGGAATTTCCTTGAAACTTTTGTACAATTCTTTAATTTCTTTAATATATGGATATAAATTTGATTTTTCTTGGTTTTTAGTAATTGTTTGTGTTGTTACTATACTTGTTAAATTGTGTTTATTCTTATATACTAAGTTTTTGTCTAGAAAGTTCAACAGTATTTTGTTAGATGCAAATAAAGAAGACCACAGAAATGATTGTATTGTTACTACTTTTACTCTTATTTCTGTATTATTGGGGTTATTAAATATATATTGGTTTGATGGAATAGTTGGAATATTCATATCTGCATGGATTTGCATAACTGGTGTTAAAATTTTTATTGAGAGTTATAATATTTTAATTGATACTTCTATTGACGTGACTACACAAGAGGTTATTTTGAATTTAATTAAAAAATATGAAGAAATTAAAAAAGTAGATAATATTTCCTCTTCTCCCGTTGGATACAGGTATATTGTATTTGTTACAATATGTGTGGATGGTAATATGACTACTTTTAATAGTCATAAGTTGGCTGATAAATTAGAAAAGGATATTTGTAGGCTGGACAAGGTGTACAGGGCAATTGTTCATGTAAATCCAATATAATTGTTTTTAATATATTATGTTTTACTTGCTCCATTTTTGCGTTGCGCGTTCAACTTCATATATTAAAAACAATTATTTTATTTTTTCATTATTTATACTAGCCTACTATTTTGTTTCCTAATTTTTTGCCGGCTAATAAATGAAAATGTATATGCATTACTTCTTGTCCTGAGTCTTTTCCACAATTTGCAATTACTCTAAAGCCGTCTTTTTCTATGCCTAAATCTTTTGCAATTTTATTTATTGTTGCATATATCTTTCCAATTAAATAATTATCTTCTTCTTTTACATCTAATAAAGTCTCTATATGTTTTTTGGGTATTACTAATATATGAATTGGCGCTGCTGGATTAATATCTTTAAATGCTAGTATTTCTTCATCTTCATATACTTTTTCTGATGGAATCTCTCCTTTTATAATTTTACAAAAAATACAATTCTCCATTTTTAATTTTTCCTTTCTTTTTTGGTAATTGCTTTTAATATATGACAATAAATATACTAAAAGTAATTATATTAATTTATTCTAATACAGCTTTTATACGTCTTATTCCTGCTGAACTAGATTCTTCTTTTTTTATTTTAAAATGTCCTAGTTCTCCTGTATGTTTTACATGTGGTCCGCCACATATTTCCTTGCTAAAATCTCCTATTGTATATACTTTTACTACATCACCATATTTATTTTCAAATAATCCTATTGCACCACTTTTTTTTGCATCTTCTAAAGACATTTCTTCAGATATAACAGGTAAATCTCTTTTTATTTGTTCATTTACAATCTCTTCAACTTGTTTCAATTGTTCTGGTGTCATTTTTTCTGGATGTGAAAAGTCAAACCTTAACCTTTCTGTTGTTATATTTGAGCCACTTTGTTTTACATGATCTCCTAACACAATTCTTAATGCTTTGTGTAATAAATGTGTTGCTGTATGATATGCTGTTGTTATTTCGTTTTGCTCTGCTAATCCACCTTTAAATTTTTGTTCACTGCCTAATCTTGACTTTTCTTGATGTTGTTTAAATAAAGTATCAAATTCAGTTGTATCTATTTCAAAACCTTGTTCTTTTGCTAAGTCTGCTGTTATTTCTGGTGGAAACCCATATGTCTCATATAGTTTAAAAATAGTTTGTCCATCTATTATCTTTTTATTTTCTTGTTTTAATTTAGCTATAACTTTTTCAAACTCTTTTTCCCCATGCCCTAGTGTTTTTATAAATTTGTCTTTTTCTTCTATTATTACTGTTTTTATTATTTCTTTTTTTTCTTTTAGCTCAGGGTACATTTCATTTAAATTATCTATTGTTAAGTCAATTAAATTTCCAAGTTGTGCTAAGTCTATTTGCAATTTGCTCAAATGCCTTGTCATTCTCCTAATTAGTCTTCTTAAAACATATCCTCTATCTATATTGCTTGGTCTGCCACCATCACATATAATCATAATACTTGAACGTAAATGCTCTGCAACAATTCTTCTGCTTTTTATATCATCCACTTTTTCAAGTTCTTTTAATTTATCCATTACTGGTTTAAATAATTCTGTATCAAATGGTGTTTCTACTTTCTGTAATAGCATTGCCATTCTTTCTAACCCCAACCCTGTATCTACATTTCTTTGTTTTAATTTCGTAATTCCATTTTTTGATTTGTAATATTCCATAAAAACATTATTCCATATTTCTACATATTTACCACAATCACAAGATGGTTGGCAATTATCACTACATGCTGGCTTTCCTGTATCTAAAAACATCTCTGTATCTGGTCCACAAGGTCCTTCTTCTCCTGCTATCCACCAATTTTCTTTTTTTCCATAAAAATATATTCTTTCTTCTGGAATTCCAGCTTTTTTCCATGCATTAAAAGCCTCCATATCTCTTGGAGCATCTTCGTCTCCTGCAAAGCATGTTACAGATAATTTTTCTGGATTTATTCCTAACTCTTTAGTTAGAAATTCATAGCTCATTGCAATTGCTTCTTCTTTAAAATAATCTCCTAAAGACCAATTACCCAACATCTCAAAATATGTTAAATGTCTATTATCTCCTACAGAATCTATGTCTACTGTTCTTACACATTTTTGATAATCTGCTATTCTTTTTCCTGCTGGATGTTTCTCTCCTAATAGATATGGCACTAATGGTTGCATTCCAGCTGTAGTAAATAATACAGATGGGTCATTTTCTGGAATTAATGGTGCACTTGGAATAATATTATGGTTATGTTTTTTAAAAAATTCTAAAAATTTATTTCTAATTTCAATTGCTTTCATTTCTATTCTCCTTCTTTCTTAACTGCAAAAATTATATAGCATTTTTCCATAAATTGCAAGGTTTTCTTGTTATTGCTGTATTATTTTCTACGAAAACAAACCAGCTACCTTTATAGCTGGTTTATTTTTATCACAGAGTTATTCTTTTATAACTTATATTTTCTTATAGGCATCACTCTCTCCTTCTCTTTATATTTTTTTATGTATTTATTTACGTTTATTTTTATTTTTTTACCTTATATAGCATTCCTCCTTTTTATATAGTCTGCTATTTTTTATTTAACATTCATCTATCTCCTCCTTTCTATGCTCTTATTCTATCTTTGAAATATGTCTTTTTAGTGAAGATTTTTTGAAGTATTGGTAAATGTTTTATCTTGGAATATCTACATCAAAATAAAATTCTACTCCATCTTTTTTGTTATTTACTCCATATTCATTTTGATAATTATTCATTATTGCTTTTACTAATGCTAAACCAATTCCTGTTCCACCATCTTGTCTGTTTCTTGAAGAATCGACTTTATAAAATCTTCCCCAAATTCTTGTTAAATCCTCTTCTGGTATTGTTTTTCCAGTATTAAATACCGTTATTCTCATCTTATCATTTAATTGTTTTACTGTTATTTTTATTTTTTTGTTGTTTCCTATTTCTTCTGTATGTTTTATAGCATTTGTAAAATAATTTGTTACTACTTGTTCAATATAAAATTCATCTGCCCACACATATATTGGTTTTTTGCTTTCAAATTCTACTTGTATATTGTTTTTCTGTAACATTACTTCACATTTTCTAATTACTTCGTTTATTAATTCATTAATATCAAATTTTTCATTATTAAATTCTTTTTTTCCATACTCTAATTTCATAAGCTCTAGTAATTGTTTAACCAATCTATCCATTTTATTTGTTTCATCTAAAATTACTTCTGCATAAAATCTTCTTGACTCTTCATCTGTACTTACATTTTCTATTAACCCCTCTGCATAGCCTTGTATTAGTGCTATTGGTGTTTTCAATTCATGAGATACATCTGATATAAATTGTTTTCTCATGTCATCTATTTTAGATTTTTCTTCAATATCTTTTTCTAACTCTATATTACTTTTTTGTAGTTGTTTAATTGTTGTTTCCAACTTGTCTGACATAGTGTTAATGCTTCGTCCTAATTCATTTATCTCATCTTCTGTATCTGTTACTCTATATTTTTGGCTAAAATCAAGTTTGGCCATCTTATTTGCAATATCATTTAATTGTAAAATTGGATTTGTAAACTTTTTAGATATAAAAGATGCTACCACTCCAGCTACTGCTAATGTTACGCCCCCTATCATTAGTAATAAAGTATTAGATATTTTAACACTTTCCTTTATTGGAGATATTGGCATTCTTATATATAAAACATAACCATTATCTAATATTCCTGTTAAAAACATATAATTTATATTGTTTGTTTCATCAGTGGTTATTTTTATATTTAAATTATTTTTCTTATCATTTTGTGTATTGATGTTCTCTCTTGTTATTTCATTTATATCTTTTAAAATATATGTTGAAGATAAGAATTCTTTATCTGATGTAAATATTATTAAGTTAGTATCTGTTTTTATTAATATATCAAAATTATTTTTATATGCAATTTTTTTTAACTCTGTCTCTAAATTTATATTAGGATTTTCACTAGCATAATAATTATTTACTTTTTGATAAACTTGTTTGATTGTTGCTGTTTTTGAATATATGTAAAAATTTTCTAAAACTATACTATTTATTAATATTAAAAAAAGTACTATAATTAATATTACAACACACATTATAAAAAACAGCTTAAATCTTACAGATTTAAATTTATCTTTTATTTTATCCATTGCAGTTTCCTTTCTATTTTATTTCAAACTTATATCCTATTCCTCTAATTGTTTGTATATATTTCCCTTTTTTCCCAAGCTTATGTCTTATTTTCTTTATATGGCTATCTATTGTTCTTGAATCTCCATAATAATCGTAATTCCATACATTGTTTAATATTTTGTCTCTGCTTAGTGCTATTCCTTTATTATCAACTAAATATTTTAATAGCTCATATTCTCTTAAGCTCATTTCAACTTGTTTTCCATCTACTGTAACAGTTCTGCCTTTTGAATTTATGGTTATTCCTCCATAATCTTCTATTTCTTTTTCCTCTGGTTTAGTTCTTTTTAAAAGTGCCTCTACTCTTGCTACTAATATTTTAGGACTAAATGGTTTAGAAATGTATTCATCTACTCCTAATTCAAATCCAAATAATTCATCTTGTTCTTCTCCTCTTGCAGTTAGCATTATAATTGGAACTTTTGAAGTCTGTCTTATTTGTCTAAGTACAGACCATCCATCTAATTTTGGCATCATTACATCTAATAGAATAACACTTATTTTATTTTGATTTTCTTCAAATACTTTTAAGGCTTCTTCTCCATCTCCCGCTTCTAATATCTTATAATTTTTTTGCATTAAAAAATCTTTTATTAATTTTCTCATTCTTGACTCATCATCTACTATAAGTACAGTTACATCGTTCATAATATCTCATTTCCTTCCTATATAATTCATTATTATTATATATAATATAAGTTAATTATGTCTATATTGTGAAAATTTCCGCTATTAGTGCTTTTATTTTTATTCCTTGCTCTATAAACATATCTTCATGTTCTGTTTTTATATTGTTCCAAAAATCTGGTTCCTTTTGTAAGTCATATGTATATTTTAAAATGTTAAATCCTGTTTCCTTGAAATAATTTATACTATCATTAAATAAATTATCATCATCTGTTTTAAAATATATTTTTCCACCATTTATTAAAAATTGTTTATATTTTTCAAGTTGCCTTATATGTGTTAGTCTCTTTTTATGATGTTTTCCTCTCGGCCATGGATTACAAAAATTAATATATATTCTTTCTACTTTATCTTTTTCTTCAAATATATTTGCAATTCTTTCTATATCATATCTTGTTAAATATATATTATCTATTTTTCTATTATTCTCTTTAAATTCTGCCTCTACTTTCCTTTTTGCTAGTCCTAACATGGCATCAACTAAATCTATGGCAATATAATTTACATTAGGGTTTTCTACAGCAATTTTGGAAATAAATCCCCCTTTTCCACATCCTAATTCTACATGTATTGGATTATTATTACTGAATAATTTGCTCCAATTACCTTTATATTCTTCAGGATTGTCTATATAAAAACTACTAGCTTCAAGTTCTGGTCTAGCCCATGGTTTAAATCTTATTCTCATTTTTCCTCTCCTTGTTTCAAATATACTTAATTGTTTTTTGTATTTATTTTGCATGAATTATATCATTATATATTTAATTTATCAAATTTATATATAGCATTTTTTCTGTGCAATCCTTAGCAAAGATTTTTATATAATAGGAAGTTCACTATTGCATAAAAAATTCCAGTATTTGTACATCTGGAATTTTCTATACTTTTATTCTATTAAGTCTACTACATTTTCTTTTGTTATTCCTTCTAAATTATAATATGTTGATGGAATTTCTCCAATAATTACACCTTCTGCCAATAACACTTGAGTTGTTATTTCTTCTTGTAAATTATTAATTGGTGTAAGAATTACGACATTAGTTTTTAACTCCAAATAAATTCTATGTATTGTTTGATTTATTCCGGCTGCTTTAAATTCAGATTTTAACTCTGTTTGAACATCTCCTATGGCAAATATTATTATTTCAACTTTTGGTCCTCTTCCTGCAAGCATTTTACTTCCAGTAAAAGTTCCTAATCTAATATACATTTTTGTATTTTCTATTTCATCTAATTCTTTTTGAATTTTAGTTGATATGTCTGAAACCATTTTATTTACTGTTGTTACATTGGCACTTATCATTGTTATATTACCTTTATTATCTTTGGTTATATTTACCAAATCCTCATATTGATAATCTTCCATAACTTTTTTTGATTGTTCATTTGAAACCTTAGTCGCAACAGATTTTGCCATTATAACACTTTGCAAATCTATTATTGGTTCAACTATATTAATAACAGAATTCACTATCATAAAAGCTATAGTTAAAACAACTATTATTTTTACTATTTTTCTTATTTTTCGTTTATCAATGTTGTTATCATTGTTCATTTTTAAATATTTTATTTTAGGTATCTTTGGTATATTTCTACTATATATTTTTTGAACTTTATTTTTATCCATTATATCTAGGAATAAATAATTGCTGTCCTATATTTATTTTATCAATTTTCTCTATTCCATTAACCCCAGCTATATTTTCTACAGTGGTTCTAAATTTTTTTGCTATTTTCCATAAACTATCTCCAGGTTTTACAAAATATATTGTCATACTATATGGATTTGTAGCTCTGTTTTCACCTGGCTGAATATTTTCTATTATATTAATGTCTAAATTTCTTGAATATTCTACTGAAAAATTTAAGTCTACTTTTATGTCTATACTTTCATCTGGCATTACTATAAAATCTTGCATTCCAATTTCTATATTAGTATTTATGTTTGATGTAGGAACTATTCCATTTGCATCTATATTAAAATTAAATGGTATATTAACTTTCTTAGTATTTATTCCGCCTTGAGTATTTGAAGCAAATATAAAGTTTAAGCTAACTTCTCCATCATACATAATTCTATCATTTAATATTTTTTGATTGTTTATTATTGGTGTGACCTCTACATCATACAATTTATTATTTCCTATTTCAGGTATTGTCTGTTTTTCCCTTATATTGCATACATTTTGAATACAATCTTTCTTTTGCATTACTTTTATTCTTTTTTGTTCAAATGTTAAATCTATTGTTGGACTATATAAATCCTGTATTATATCTAATTGCCTGTTTTCATATGCTTGACAATATATTTCTAATTCCACTTCAACATAAATAGAGTGCTCTTCTACATTGTTTGGCTTTATTAAAACATTTCTAACCTCATATTTAATATTGCACAAACTTTCATCATTTACATCTTTAATATCTACAAATCCCATAACTGGTATAGTTTTTTGCAAAGTATTTATTCTATTATCTTCTGTTAAATATAATACTTTTACTTCTAAATCTGATTTTACTAATACTTTATTATAACTTATTTTGCTTTCTTTGTTTATAATTCTTATATCACTTTTCATAACTTCAGCTAAGTTATCTATATTATCTATTGAAAATGTATCTTTTGCATATACTTTTGTACTTCCTTCTCCTATTAATGTATTTATATTAATATTATTATTTAATGTTTGCACATCTCTTAGGTCTTCTACCCCTTTTACTATATCTATATTTTCATTACTAAACATTTTGGTTTCTACCTCTAAAACAGCTTTAATATTAACTTTTCTTCCATTTAATACTTTGCATTCTATTTCTTTTAATGTAAAAGTATTCTCCAAATTCATATTAATTTTAGCTTTTTCTGTATTTATTGTTTGACTAAAATCCAAGTTTGTATTAATACTTCTTATATTATTTGATTCGCTATCTGCCAAATACATTATATATGTATTTATTGTTCCATCTATTTTTATTTTACCATCTTGTATTTCTTTTTTATATATACAAACTGTACCACTTGTACTTATTGTCCCTAATATGTCTGGTTTTACGTCAGGAATAATTGCATCACCTTCTATTATAAAGCTATCTTTTCTTTGTTCTACTATTTGATTTATACATAAGCTGTCTCTTATGGTCTCTATTGTCATATTTATACCTCCCTAATTTAATCTAAAAGCTATACAGCTTTTAGTTATATATATTTAAGGACAATAAAAAAAATTCCTAAAACTAGGAATTTTTTAAAATTTATTAATATTATGCTGTTTGTATATTGACATTTTCTAATTGTACTTTTCTGCCTCTTTTGCTTTTTTCTTTTTGATATGGTGGTATTAATGGACTATATCCTACACCATCAAACACTTCAACTTCAACAGTTCTTGTTAGCACATCTGTATAACTATATGTTACATTTCTATCATCTTCCTCATATTTTATTACGAAAATATTTGGATATGTTTTTTCTATTGTAGCCTCCTTTTCAAATGATTTAGTTCTTCCTAATGAACCTTTTACAATTATCTTTTGTCCTATTTTTTCTGTAATGTCTGTTTTTAAGTCTAAGATTTCATTTTTGTAAATCATTTAATCACCTACTCCCTTCGGATATTCGAATTATATCATAGGAAATAGGTTATGTCAAAAAAGCAAACTACATGTCGAATCCCACTTTCCCTTTATTTCCAGCATTCTTAGTGTTCTTTTTCATTTATATTACATTTATGTTACAATTTTGTTACAATTTTACATTAACATTATTTTTTTCTTTCCGTTTGCTCCTATTCCACTAATTCCCCTTTTGCCATCTCTTAACTCTCCTTCTATATCGTTTATAGTCAAAAACTTTTTTTCATCTGTTATAGCTACTCTTTCTGCAACTATTAATGGATCTATAAAATCAATTAATATTCTGGCTGGTGATGATGCAAAGTTTGCACCAGCTAAAATTAATCCTTCATAATAACTTTGACAGGCTCCAGCAAAAATAACCAAATCCTTTTTTAGGTCTTGATAGTTTCTTGCTTGTTTAACACAATCTACAAAGTATCCAGAATTTCTATAATTGTGTATATCGTTATATTTAGTTCCCTTTTTTATCATTCCATCATGTCCTGTTATTACAAGTATATCTGGTTTATATTTTATAAGCAAATCTGCTACTACAGATGATTGCTTACTTTCTGCAATATTTTTCACTATTGCATTTAATCCAATTTTCTTATAATAATTATTTGCTTTAACACTATATTTTTTATCTCCATCTAAGTGCAGTATTTTCCCAGTATATATAATTTCTCTTTCTCTATTATTTTTGCTATTGCTATATAGTTGTGAACATCTTTTTATTCTCTCTTGAAATCTTTTTTCTAATTTTCTTTCATTTTCTTCTACTAATTCTTTAGATAATATTTCCAAATCATCTAATGGACTATCTGCCTTTATTCTAATTGTTACACCTTTTAATATAGCTACCTCTTTGTTATTTACTTTCATTATATCTTCTACTACGAAAATTATATCTTTCCCATAAGATATACGTCCTACAATATCTCCTCTTTTTATTCTTTGCATATTATTCACTCCATAAAATACTTTACTTTTTAATATAATATGTCGAATTTTATAATTTGTGCTAATGATAGGGGTGTCACAAATTGGGCAAATTGGACAATTAGGGACTGTCCCTAATTGAGATTAATAAATTCTTAAGTTTTTATTCCTTGTTTTTTTATATTTTTATGTTATTATATTTTCATAGGAGGAAAAATTATGGGAGATGTTATTTTAAAATGCCAAAATTTATATAAACATATTGGCAAAAAGGAGATTTTAAAGGGAATATCTTTTGAAATTGGTGCTGGAGATATTCTTGGATTTATTGGACCTAATGGTGCTGGTAAAACAACTACCATTAAATTAATTTTAGGATTACAAAACATTTCTAGTGGAACTGTAAAAATTAATGGTTTTGATATTAAGAAGAATTTTGAAAAAGCAATTGAAAAAGTTGGCGCTATTGTAGAGAATCCAGATTTATATATGTACTTGTCTGGATATGACAACTTAAAATTAGTATCTAACTTATATAAGAATGTTGATGATAAGCGTATCAACGAGGTTGTAAAATTAGTAGGATTAGAAAATAGAATTCATGATAAAGTTTCTAAATATTCACTTGGCATGAGACAAAGATTAGGGCTTGCACAAGCAATTCTTCATAAGCCTAATTTGTTAATTTTGGATGAGCCAACTAATGGTTTAGACCCTGAGGGAATTAAAGAATTACGAGAACTTTTAGTTAAACTGGCTTCTGATGAAAATATGGCAATTCTAATTTCTAGCCACAATTTAGCTGAGCTTGATAGTTTTTGTAATAAAGTATGTATTATTAAAAATGGAATTATTATAGAAACCAGTGATATAGAAGCTGTAAAAAGTGAGTGCGCTGGTAGTTATTATATTTTTGAAGTAGATAATAATAAAAGAGCACAGCAATTTTTAGGAGAATCGGCAACGCTACTTCATAAAAATGAAGTACGAGTATTAGTAGAAAAAGATAATGTACCTTATTTAATTAAAGAATTAGTTATGCAAGATATTAAAATTTATTCTGTAAGAAAAGAAAACATTTCTTTGGAAGATGCATTCTTGAAAAAGACGGGAGGTAATATAATTGATTAATTTAATAAAAAATGAATTTATAAAATTATTAAAAAAGAAAAGTATTTATATTGTTTTAATTATTACACTTTTGTTTGTAGTATTAATAAATTTTTTATACAAATATACTAGTAATAATAGTTATTCTAGATATTTTGAAGATGATATTGATTATTATTCTCAATGTTTAAAATCTTTAGATTCTAATAATCCGGATGAGGTTGAAGCATATGCTGATATTAAAACTCAACTTGATATTGTTACTTTGATATCGAAATATGAATTTGACACATGGCAAGCCAATATAATTCCCGAAAAATTAGGTAGCTCTATTGGCTCTATAAATTATTATACTTATATTGAAAAAAATGAGACAGCCCTTGCTAATGCAAAACAGGAATATGATAAGCTAGTAGAAATTCTAGATTCTAATAATTGGAAATATTTTGCTAATATTGAATTAAAGGAATTAAATGAAAAAATCAATTTAGAAGAAAATGCGAAACTTGCTATTACTGATAAATCTAGCTTAGAGGAGTCTAATTATATTTTAAATATATACAAAATTGATAAACAAGTTTTAGAATGGAGATTATCAAAAGATATCTCTTATGATAATAGTTTTTTAAATACTGCTTTAAATGACTATGCTAATTATTCTAAACATATACTTTCTTATGAAAGAGATAATGATTCTACTTATTCAGAGAAATTGGAATATTACAACTCTTTAGAAAGAGCAAATATAAATAAATATTATATTGAAAATAATATTACAAATATAAGGGATGATGATAATAGAGACATATTAATTAATCTATTAAATGAATATGAATTGTTTATTTTAATATTTATAATAATGATATCTGGTTCTATTGTTAGTGATGAATTTAGTAAAGGAACTATTAAATTACTTCTTGTTCGTCCTTATAATAGGTTAAAAATCTTATCTGCAAAGTTTATAACTTGCCTATGCATGTTAATATGTTTCATTATATTTATATCTGTTTGTCAATTATTGGTTGGTGGAATAGTTCAAGGATTCAATTGCTTAAACGTACCTGCTGTTGTATATAATCATAACACAAATACCATAGAAACAATGAGTATTGCAAAACATATAGTTATAACATCTTGTGCAAAACTTCCAATGTATTTATTACTTATGACATTAGCATTTACAATTAGTACTTTATTTACTAATTCTGCACTTGCTATAGCATTACCACTTCTTGGATATATGGTTTCTTCTATAATCAATCAATTAGCATTATATGCTTTGTCACGTAATATAAAAATTTTATTATACTTTGTAACACCTAACTGGGATTTAACAAATTATTTATTTGGTGGATTACCTATGTTTGAATCAATAACTTTACCTTTTTCTATAACAATATGTTTAATTTATTTATTAATAATGGTTTTCGCTTCTGCTATTGTATTTAAAAAAAGAAATATAAAGAACATTTAGGGACAGTCCCCAATTGTCCAAACTGGACAATTGGGGACAACCCTTATTTTTTATTTGCTACTTTTATTAAGTTCTCAAATAGTGGATGTGGTTTATCTGGTCTTGATTTGAATTCCGGATGAAATTGTGTTGCTATAAAATATGGATGATTTTTTAGTTCTACAATTTCTACTAATTTTCCATCTGGTGAACTGCCTGAACATATAAGTCCTTTTGCTTCTAATCTATCTTTATACTCATTGTTATACTCGTATCTATGTCTATGTCTTTCTTGTATTTCTTCTTTTGCATAAACTTTATATGCTAAACTATCTTTTTTTAGTATGCATGGATATGCTCCTAATCTCATTGTTCCACCTTTTTTATTTATTTTAGCTTGTTCCTCCATTATATGTATAACTTTTATATCTGTCATATTATCAAATTCTTCTGAATTAGCATTTGTATAACCTAGAACATTTCTTGCAAATTCTACAACTGCCATTTGCATTCCAAGGCATATTCCTAGAAAGGGTACATTATTTTCCCTAGTGTACTTTATTGTGGCTATTTTGCCTTCTATTCCTCTATTTCCAAAACCTCCAGGAACTATTATTGCATTATACTTTTTTAATGTTTCTTCTACATTTTCTTCATTTATATTTTCACAATTTACTATTTCTATATTTACTTTAACATTATTAGCAAATCCGCCGTGTTTAACTGCTTCTATTACTGAAATATATGAGTCCTCTAATTTTACATATTTTCCTACTATTGCTACATTTATATTTTTATCTTCCACATTTTTTACCCTTGTTATCATGTTTTCCCATTCTGCATTTTTAGGCTCTAAATTTTCTAATTTTAGCTTTTCACAAGTTCTTATTGCCAGTCCTTCATTTTCTAGCATTATAGGTACTTCATATAATATTTTTGCAGTTTTATTTTGTATTACATCTTCTTTTCTTACATTGCAAAATAGTGCAATTTTTTCCTTCATATTTTCATCTATTTCTTTTTCTGCTCTACATACTAATATATCAGGTTTTATTCCTAACGATTGTAATTCTTTTACAGAATGTTGAGTTGGCTTTGACTTTAATTCATTTGACCCATATATATATGGCAACAATGTAACATGTATAAATAAAACATCTTCTTTTTTTTGTTCTATTCCTATCTGTCTTATTGCTTCTAAAAAAGGTAAGCTTTCTATATCCCCTACTGTACCACCAATTTCTGTAATAACTATATCTGCATCTTCTTTTAGTCTATATACTTTATCTTTTATCGCATTTGTTATATGTGGAATTACCTGTACAGTTTTGCCTAAATAGTCCCCTCTTCTCTCTTTTTCTATCACTTCTGAATATATTTTTCCTGTTGTTACTGAACAAAATTTATTTAAGTTTTCATCTATAAATCTTTCATAATGCCCTAAATCTAAATCTGTTTCGGCTCCATCTTCTGTTACAAATACCTCTCCATGTTCACTAGGATTCATTGTTCCTGGATCTACATTAATATATGGATCAAATTTTTGATTTATAACCTTATATCCTCTGTTTTTTAAAAGTCTTCCTAAGGAAGCAGCTGTTATTCCTTTTCCTAGTCCAGATACTACTCCACCTGTTACAAAAATATACTTCGTATTCATAAAATATCTCCCTTCTCTTAGAATGTTTTGGCTATTCTTTCATATAAACAAAAAAGATTTAAAAAATTAACCGCAAAATTGGTTTTTTTTAAATCTATAATTTATTCTAACACTACTTTTCATTTTTTGCAATATTTTGTTTAGTTTATTGTTTTAAAAAAATAAACATTTTGAATTTTTTTCTGCTTTACATTATATATAAAACAAACTATAATAATTATATAGAAATTTTTTTAGAGGATATTTTTATGAAAGAACTAATTGTAAATGATAAATATAATGAAAAAAAGTTAATACCATTTCTATTAGACAATTTTAATGGTTTAAATGTTAATACTGTTTATAAAGCTTTAAGAAAAAAGGACATTCGTGTTAATGATATAAAAATAAATTCTAATATTTCATTACAAACTCATGATTGTGTAAAAATATATATTCCTGATAAATTTCTTTTTAAATCTGTAAATAATAATTTGAATATAATATATGAAGATAGCAATATTCTAATTATAAATAAACCTGCTGAAATCGAAGTCACAGGAGATAATTCTGTATCTTCCATGTTAAAAATTCAATATGATTTTATAGAGCCTTGTCACAGATTAGATAGAAATACAACAGGTTTATTAATATTAGCCAAAAATAAAGAGGCTTTAGATATATTATTAAAAAAATTTAAAAACAAAGAAATTGAAAAGCACTATAAAGCAATGATATATGGAATCCCTGCTGTTAAAAGTCAAAGATTAGAAGCATTTTTATTTAAGGACAATAAAAAATCTTTGGTTTATGTTTCTGATATTCCTAAAAAAGGATATGTACCAATAGTAACCTCTTATAATATACTCGAAAAACATATTAAAGAAAATTATAGTATTTTAGATGTACAATTGCACACTGGTAAAACTCACCAAATTCGTGCACATTTAGCTCATATTGGTTATCCTATTATTGGGGATGGAAAATATGGTATAAACAAAATAAATAAGCAATTTGGTTTTAAAACTCAACAACTTTCTAGCTATTGCATAAAATTCAATTTTAAAACAGATGCCGGAATTTTAAACTATTTAAAAGATAAGCAGATATCACTTTAGGGACATACCTTTACTTTAAGGACTGTCCCTTTAGTGACAAAATGTCACAAAAAGGAACGTCCCCAAAGTGACACTAAAATATATTCACTATTTTTATTAAGTTTTTGTCTTTTATGTGTTCTAGTACAAATATACATCTTTCTAAATTTTCTATTGCTATTTTTTCGTTATTTGTTTCTATATCTGCCTTTATTTTGGCTATTTCTGTATTTACTTTTTCTAATTCATCATGTTCTATATAGTAAGCTAAAGTTTCACTTTTTTTATCCCATTTTTCTTCTATATTTTCTATTTTTTTATATTTTTCTTCTTTATTTTGACTAATATAATCCTTTAGCTCATATAAGCCTATACTAATTTCTGAAACTGTTTTTTCTGTATATTTTTGAGTTATTATATCTCCCAGTATAATTAAAATGATTATTATTATAATTATTATTGTCTCTTTATACATTATTATTTGCCTCCTTTACTTTTACTTTGGCAAAACATTTGCCCTTTACCATCTAATGTTACTAATAATGCTTCTTCTGGTTTTATATTAAATTTGTTTACTTGTTTTCTCAACCATTCATAATTTTTCCCTATTTGTTTTAAATTATCATACATGATCTTTCCATCTATTACCAAATCATATGGTATGCCTTCGTACTCTGGCTGAATATTAAAGTCTGCTGGTATTGTATTTCTTTTATCTGGTTTTTGTATTACTGTTACCTGTCCATTAGTCTCTAAAATTGCGTATTCTACATCTCCTATGTTTACTATATTGTTACCTCTTAACCTTTCTTCTAACTCATTTATAGTAAATCTTTCTTTTTTTAATACTTTCTCATCTATCCTTCCTCTATATATAAGGATAGATGGCTTTCCACATATTATTCCTCTTCCTTTGATACTTTTCATATTTATAATTGAAATTATTAAATGCATAACCAATAATCCTAATATTGGAATTATTCCGTTTGTAATTGGTATTCCTGAATCTGACATTGGTATTGAAGCTAAATCTGCAATCATTATTGATATTGCAAGTTCAAAGGGCTGTAGTTGGCCTATTTCCCTTTTTCCCATTAATCTCATAACAACTAATACAATTATGTATAAAATAATTGATCTAATAAACGTAATTATCATTTTATCATTTTCCTTTTTCTAAATTTTACTTATTTTCAATACTATTTTTAACAAAAAAAAATATATTATTCGCATTTTTGAATAATATAATTTTTTTAGTTAATAATAAAATTATAAAACCATAAAATTGGTCAGATTTTAATAGGAGGTTTTAGTATGTCAACAAATAATGCAAATGCGAATACTCAAAATGGCACTAGTACAGCTTGGCAAATAATTGGTAGATTAATTACAGCTGGTGTAGTTCTTGCAATAACTGCATTCTTTACACCCGGATTTAGAATTAATAGTTTTTGGGCTTTAGCAGCTGCTGCAATAGTTCTTACTATTATAGATTATTTAATAACAAAATTCACAGGACTACATGCTAGTTCTTTTGGAAAAGGCTTTGTTGGTTTTGTACTTTCAGCAGTGGTTTTATATGTGACCCAATATTTTGTTGCTGGCTATACTGTTTCATGGATGGCTGCAATTATAGGTGCTTTGGTTTATGGGGTAGTTGATTACCTTTTACCCGGAGATCAACAATAATAATTAATTTTGAGGATGCCCTTTTATCATAAAAGTGACATCCTCAATTTTTAATTTTTATTCTTTATTTTTTCCAATTTTCTTTGTTTATTTGCCTTTCTCTTGCTATTCCTAATGCATTATCTGGAACATCTTTGGTTATTGTTGAACCTGCTCCTATTACTACATTACTTCCTACTGTTACTGGTGCTACAAAATTTACATTTGAGCCTATAAAGCTATTATCTCCTATTATTGTTTTATGCTTATTTACCCCATCATAATTACATGTAATTGTTCCACAACCTATATTACATTTTGTTCCAATTTCACAGTCTCCCATATATGATAGATGTGGTACTTTAGTTCCTTCTGAAATTATTGCTTTTTTAATTTCTACAAAACTTCCAATTTTAACTTTATTTGCTAATTTACATCCTTCTCTTATATATGCATTAGGTCCTATGTCACAATTTTCTCCTATTTGAACACCTGATTTTATAGTAGTATTGGGATGTATTATTGTATCTACTCCTATTTCTACATCATCATATATATATGTGGTATTCATATCTTCTATTGTTACCCCATTATTCATATGCATTGTATTAATTCTTATCTTTAATATTCTTGTCAACATCTCTAATTGTAATTTTGTATTTAAACTTAGAATTTCTGTATTGTCCTCTACTAATACACCTCCTGTTTTTAGTCCTTTTGTATTCATTATCTTTATTACATCAGTTATATAATATAAGCCCATACTACTTTTTTGTAATACTCTTAATATTTCTAATAATTCTTTTATTTTAAAGCAATAGACTCCTGCATTAACCTCTAAAATATTTTGTTGTATTTCTGTTAAATCCGCTTCTTCTACTATTTCGTATATTTTGTTTTCTTTTCTTACTATTCTACCATACCCTTTTGGCTCGCTTATAATTCCTGTTAATATTGTAGCTGATTCGTCTTCTTTTATTGATTTCTCTACTACTTTTTTTATTGTTTCTCCTGTAATCAAAGGTATATTTCCATTTAATACCAATACTCTTCCTGATTTTTTCTCTAAATATTCTGTGGCTTGCATTATTGCATGACCTGTACCTAAGCATTGTTCTTGGTGTATATATTTTACTCCATCCTTTAATATTGCTTCTATTTCTTCTTTATTTTCTCCCACTATTACACCTATATCTTCTATTCCTGCTTTTTTTACTGAATTTACAACCCTTTTTATTACCTCTTTTCCATAAATTGGTTGTGCTAATTTTGATTTTTTAGATTTCATTCTGTCATCTGTTCCTGCTGCCATTATTAATGCTGTTATATTTTCCATTTATAAAACTTCCTTTCTTAATTTTCTTTCATTTTATTATTGTATAACTTTTTAGCTGTTTCTGGACTATCTGCACCTTCTGCATTTTTTATAGGTGCAAATTCATCCTCTCTTTTTACTCTTAAAACGCTCATATCTTCATATCTTTCAAAAGCATCAAATATAAATGCTTCGAATTTATATGCATTTGGCTCAGTTGGTTCAATATAATTGTTGTGTTCATCCAAATATCCTGCTTTTTTTAATGCTATATGATATGGCAATTTTACATTAGCCAAGTCTTCTAGTACCTTTATATTTAACAAATGATTTAATATATTTGCATCACCAAATATTAAATTTCCATTAGCATCTGTTTCTTCTGCCATTTTTTCTGGTAATTCTGTATATTCTATTACTTTTGGCTTACCATTTACTCTTCCAAAAACCCCTACTCTCTCTTTTGGATTTGATTTAACGACAGATTTAGATGCTATCAAATTTCTTTGTTTTACTGTAAGCCCTATTAATATTGGATCTGATATATTTAACAAAATATTATCTATTCCACCAATAAAAATCCATTCTATACCTTTTTGCTTCATATCTTGTAAGACTCCGTTTTTGTTAATAGCTTCATATATTCCACCATTTCCATCAGAGGCTTCTTTTATACAACCATTTTTGTCAAGTAGTATTTTGCCATTTGTATCTATTAGTGGAAGCTCCCCTTGCATAAATAGCTTTACTTTTTCACTTGGATATCCAAAATAACTATGCTCCTCTAAAAATTTTTGTGTTTGATTATTATTTTCCCTACTTGTCATTATATACCATGGAACATCAACACCATATTTTTTTGATATTTGCTTTAATGAATCCACTAATATTTCGAATAAAAATTTTTCACCTGTAACCAAATCTATTTTATATGTACCTTTTGGTCCTGTATGTCCTAATCTCGTTCCTTGCCCTCCTGCCATTGTTACTACTGCATATCTTCCATTTTTTATGACTTCTTCCCCAATATCACTTAATTCTTCATATTCTTTTCTTGATAGTTTATCCTTTTCTACATAACCTATACCTTCGAATTTTTTTTGTTCTATATCATTGCTCTTTTTTGTACCTTCATACAATTTCATAATTTGTTCAAAGTCAATCCTTTTAACTTGTTCTTCTAATTGATTATTGTCTTTTAATCTCTTGGCTATATGCAGTTGTCCTATTTTATTTAATTTTTCTATCATTTTATTTTCCATATGCACCATCCTTTATATAAGATATTCATATTCTATCACATTGGTTATTTTCTTGCAAATTTTTTTAATATTTTAGTCATAAGTTAGAAATAAGCTAATATAAATTAAATAAAGTTATTTTGTACAAACATTTTTAAGGGGGTTAATTAATTAATGGAAGATAATTTAAAATTGTATCAAGATATAGCTAATCGTACCGATGGAGATATTTATGTTGGTGTTGTTGGACCTGTTAGAACTGGAAAATCTACTTTTATTAAAAACTTTATGGATTTATTGGTAATACCAAACATAAATAATGAATACAAAAGAGAACGTGCTAGAGATGAATTACCACAAAGTGCTGCTGGTAAAACAATAATGACAACAGAACCAAAATTTATTCCTAATGAGGCTGTCGAAATAACTGTTGGTAATAATTTAAAGTTAAAAGCTCGTTTAGTTGATTGTGTTGGATATCTTGTAAATAATGCCATTGGTTATTTAGAAGATGATATGCCCAGAATGGTAAAAACTCCTTGGTCTGAAGATGAAATGCCTTTTGAACAAGCAGCAGAAATTGGTACCAAAAAAGTTATCCAAGAACATTCTACTATAGGAATTTTAATTACGACAGATGGAACAATTACAGACATTCCACGTGAAGATTACATAGAAGCCGAAGAAAGAGTCGTAAAGGAATTAAAAGAGCTAAATAAACCTTTTGTAATTGTTTTAAATACAGATGATCCATATTCTGATTATACCCGAGAATTAGCTCAAAAATTGGAAAATAAATATGAAACTCCTGTACTTCCAACTGATTGTTCTCGTCTTAACTTAGATGATATTAATAATATATTTGGAAAAATTTTATATGAATTTCCTATAGAAACTTTAAATATTACTTTTCCAAAATGGGTTGATGGTCTATCTAATAATCACTGGCTAAAAGTTGAATTGTATAAGGAAATAAAAGAGGCTTTCATCAACATTAAAATTTTGAAACAGGTCAATAGTGGAATTGAAAAATTACAAGATACTGAAATAATAACAAAAACTGTATTAGACGAAATTAGATTGGGTGATGGCAGCGTAAATATTTCTATTAATCTACTTGATGAATTATTTTATAAAATTTTAACAGAAATTTCTGGAGTGAATATATCAAATGAGGGAGACTTATTCTCTACTATAACATCATTAGCAAATACTAAAAAAGAATATGATAAAATTTCATATGCTTTAGAAGAAGTTAAGGCAAAAGGATATGGTATTGTTACTCCTTCAATTGATGAGTTAATTCTTGATGAACCAGAAATGGTAAAACAAGGCTCTAGATTTGGTGTTAAGTTAAAAGCCAAAGCTCCTTCTATTCATATGATTCAAGCAAATATAGAAACAGAAGTATCTCCTATTGTCGGAAGTGAAAAGCAGTCTGAAGATTTAGTAAATTATCTACTTTCAGAATTTGAAAATGACCCTAAAAAAATTTGGGAATCAAACATATTTGGAAAGAGTTTACATGAGCTTGTTAATGAAGGCTTACAAAACAAATTATCTAAAATGCCTGAAGAAGCCCAATGCAAATTGCAAGAAACTCTTGAGCGTATTGTAAATGAAGGCAGTGGTGGTTTAATCTGTATAATACTTTAATATTATAACCACAAAAATAAAATCTTCAATAGCACAAAAAGTGTTATTGAAGATTTTATTTGTTGTACACTATTTGCAAAATCTATGTTTTCCTATTGTTACTGTCATAGGTCTGGACCAAATCCATTTATTAGTGGCTGTATTGGGATTAAAGTAATATATAGCTCCATATGATGGATCCCAACCATTTAGTGCATCTTGTGCAGCTTTCTTAGCCGTACTATTTGGAGATAAATTTATTTGTCCATCATCTACAACATTAAATGCCCCTTTTTGATATATTACTCCTGCTATTGTGTTTGGAAATGAACTACTTTTTACTCTATTTAATACTACTGCTGCTACTGCTACTTGACCTGCATACGGCTCTCCTCTTGCTTCTCCATATACTAACCTTGCTAATAAATTAACATCATTTGAATTTGTACTAGAGCTTCCAGAGGTAGTAGAACTACTATATATTCCCATTGCTTGCAATGTTTTTGTACCAGCTATTCCATCTACTGTAAGTCCATTTTTAGATTGAAACCATTTTACAGCAGCTAATGTTTTACTTCCATATATTCCATCTATTGCTCCACTATAATATCCCCATCTTTTTAATTTTGTTTGGATTTGAGTTACTTCTGAACCTGTAGAGCCATATTTGGAAAGTGCTTGTACATCTGTCACTCTAAAGAAAACATTATATAATATAAATATTGTTGTTACTAAAATTATTGTTATTATTGCCATTATTTTTCTTTTATTTTTAAACATAAAAAACACCACTTTTTTCAAAATAATATATTCTAAAATTATTTTGTCCTAAAAGTGGCTATTTATTCATATTTAATTAAAATATTCCTACTATATTTCCATTGTTGTCTACATCTATGCTTTCTGCGGCTGGCACTTTTGGTAATCCTGGCATTGTCATTATTTTTCCTGTTATAATTACTATAAACTCTGCTCCTGCTTTTAATATTACATCTTGAATATGTATATTAAATGGCTCATTACATTCTAAATTTTTTTGATCATCTGATAAAGAATATTGTGTTTTTGCAATGCATATTGGAAGATTTCCATATCCCATTCTTTCTATTTCTGCTATTTTTTCTTCTATACCTTCTACGTATTCAACTCCATCTGCACCATATATCTTTTTAGCTATTGTTTCAATTTTTTCTTTAATCGTTAAATTTAATTTATAAGCATAATTAAATTCAAAATCTTTTTGGGTTAATTTAATTACTTTCTCTGCTAAGTCAATTGCTCCTTCTCCACCTTTTTCCCAACTTTCAACTAAGCTTAATTCTATATTTTTTTCTTTTAACTTTTCAGTTAAAAATTCTATTTCTTTTGTTGTATCATGTGTATATTTGTTTATCGCTACAATTACATTTAATCCATATACATTTTTTAGATTATCAATATGCTTATATAAATTATGAATTCCTTTTTTTAAATATTCTATGCTTTCGTTTTTTATTTCTTCTTTAGGCATTCCCCCATGATATTTTATAGCTTTTATTGTTGCTACACATACAACTGCATCTGGTCTAATCTCTGCTTTTCTACATTTTATATCTAAAAACTTTTCTGCTCCCAAATCTGCTCCGAATCCTGCTTCTGTTACAACATAGTCACTTAACTTTAGTGCAAGCTTTGTACCTATTATGCTATTGCATCCATGTGCTATATTGGCAAATGGTCCTCCATGAACTATGGCAGGTGTTCCTTCTAAAGTTTGAACTAAGTTTGGATTTATAGCATCTTTTAGAAGAACTGTCAATGCTCCATCTGCTTTTAAATTTTTAGCAGTTATGGGCTCGCCTTCTTTATTGTAACCTACTACTATATTTCCAATTCTTCTCTTTAAGTCTTCTATATCATTTGCTAGACATAGAATAGCCATAATCTCAGAAGCCACAGATATATCAAATCCATCTTCTCTTGGCACTATATTTTTTTCTCCCGATAAGCCTGTATGTATCTTTCTTAATTGTCTATCATTTAAGTCAACACATCTTTTCCATACCACTTTTTCAAATCCCAACTCGTTTCCATAGTAAATATGATTATCTATCATTGCAGATAATAAATTATTAGCAGAAGTTATTGCATGTATGTCTCCTGTAAAATGTAAATTTATATCCTCCATTGGTGCTATTTGACTATATCCACCGCCTGTTGCTCCACCCTTAATACCAAATACTGGTCCTAAAGATGGTTCTCTTAACGCTAAGATCGATTTTTTACCTATTTTGCTTAATCCATCTGCTAATCCTATTGATATTGTTGTTTTACCTTCTCCTAATGGTGTTGGATTAATTGCTGTCACTAATATTAGCTTACCATTTTGCTTTTCTTGCAGTTTTTTATATACATTTGGTGAAATCTTGGCTTTATATTTTCCGTATTGTTCAAGATTTTCCTCATCAATTCCTAACTTCATAGCAATTTTAGTAACTGGTTCTAATTTTGCATTTCTTGCGATTTCAATATCTTCCATAATAGCCTCCTACAAAAAATTTGTCACAATGGGGACGTTCCTTTTTGTGACATTTTGTCATTCTGGGGACACCCTTGAATTAAAGGTATGTCCCCCAAGTGACAATTTGTCACAAAAAGGAACGTCCCCATTGTGACAAATTTAAAATAATAATCCTACTATAATTCCTATTAATGCACCTACAAATACTTGGATTGGTGTATGTCCTAGTGTTTCTACTAGTTTTTCTGAAATTTGGGCTTTTGTTAAGCCTGGTGTATTTACTATTTTATTTAATATTTTGGCTTGCTTTCCGGCTGCTCTCCTTACTCCTGTAGCATCATACATAACAACAAAAGCAAATATTATAGCTAGCCCAAATATTGGTGAATTTATTCCTTCACTCTTTCCTATCATTGTTGCTAAACTTGTAACAACTGCAGAATGTGAACTTGGCATTCCTCCTGCACCGAGTATTCTTTTGAAGTTAAATTTTTTAGTTGTTACCAAGTCATATATTACCTTATATGTTTGTATTAAAAACCACACTATAAATGGTATTATTATATATCTATACTCCTCTATAAAACTAATTATCCCCTTATTCATTTCTTATTCCTCTTCCGCAATAAAATTTTCTTCTTGAATTTCTCCATCTTTATTTATTAATATTGTAATTCGTTTTTCTGCTTCCTCTAATATTTTTGTGCATTGTTTTGAAAGTTGCATTCCTTTTTCAAATTTTTCAACAGAAGAATCTAAATCTAATTCATCACTTTCTAATTCCTTCACTATTTCTTCCAGCTGTTTTATTGTATCTTCGAAATTATTTTTCATTCTGTTATTCCTCTCTCACCTATTTTTCTTTTACTATTTCATTTTCTACATCTATTTCATAAAAAGCTAGTGTTTTTGATGTTTTTGAATCATTAACAGTTACAATGTAATTACCTTTTGAATTTATTGCCATATTTGAAAAATACACCCCTTCTGTACTTTTCCACTGTTTCTTTGCTAATTCTATTGCTTTTTCTTCTTTACTAGTTACTGTTCCATTTAGCACTTCTGTATTCTCTTTCGGCTCTTCTACCTCATTCTCTATATTTGTTTTTTCTTCATTAGAAGTACTTACATTTTCAAATAATTTATCTGTATCTATTCCCATATTAGAGCCTTCTAAATTACTTTGTTGAACCTGTTCTGAATAAGTAGGCTTAGCTTTTAGTAAATCATAAACAAAATATATTATTACAAATACTAATATTGCAATTGCTATAACTATTAAACTATTTTTTACTACTTTACTCATTCTTCCTCACATTCCTTTTTTAATATTTTGGCATTTACTTGTCCATCGAATAATTTTATATTTATTTCATCATCTTTCTTTAAATATTTTGCTTCTTTTATAGTCTTTCCATTTAAAGTAATTATACTATATCCTCTTGATAACGTTTTCAATGGACTTAAAGCATCAAGTTTTGCTATTAGCTTTATTGCTTTTGCTTTTTCATTTATATACTTTTGGTTTATATATGATTCCATCTGTCTTACTTTTATATCTAACATCATATATCTTTCATTTATTTTTTGCAATGGTTCTTTAAATACTTTACTATTTAAACATTTTTCATATCTTAATTTCATTATTTGTATTTTTCTATTTAATGCTATTTTTTGTCTGCTTTCATATTCTTTTAACTTTAGAAGTATGTCTTTAACATTTGGAATCACTAATTCTGCTGCTGCAGATGGTGTTGGTGCTCTTAAATCTGCTACAAAATCTGAAATTGTAAAATCTGTTTCATGTCCCACTGCAGATACTATTGGTATTTTTGAATCAAATATTGCTCTTGCTACTATTTCCTCATTAAATGGCCATAAATCCTCTAGAGAACCTCCACCTCTTGCTAATATAATTACATCGCACAATCTGTTTTCGTTCATTATTTTTATAGCTTCTGTAATTTTTCTTGCAGCTCCTTGTCCTTGAACTGGAACAGGAAGTAATTTAATATATACATTTGGATTTCTTCTTGTTGATACATTTATAATGTCCCTAATTACAGAACCTGTATTAGATGTAAGTACTCCTATGCATTTAGGCATATATGGTATTGGCTTTTTGTATTTATCATCAAATAACCCTTCCTTACTTAATTTTTCTTTTAGTTCTGTATATATTTTATATAAGTCTCCAAGCCCATCTTGTTGCATTGCTTTACAGTATATCTGATACACGCCATCTCTTTCAAATACAGATACTGTTCCCAATACTTTTACTTGCATTCCATCTTTTGGAATAAAGTTTAAATTTGGTGTATATGTTTTAAACATTACACATTTTATTAAAGAATTTTCATCTTTTAAAGTGAAATACATATGTCCAGTATAATGGTGTTTAAAGTTTGAAATTTCTCCTTTTACAAGTATATTATTTAGCATTTCATCTTCTTCAAATTTGTCTTTTATATATTTGTTTAATTCTGTAACACTAATTGCATTATATGTCATTAACTAATCATTCCTTTGTACTTTTCACATTAGCATAAGTTGTTTTTCTTTACTATATTGCCCAATACACCATTTATAAATGATGGTGCATTTTCATCTCCATATAATTTAGCAAGTTCAACAACTTCATTTATTACAACTTTGTATGGTAATTTTTTATACATTAACTCATATGTTGCAAGTTTTAATAATACTAAGCTTATTTTAGATATTCTATCTATCTCCCAATTTGATGCTAAGTTACTAGATATTGTGTTTACTATTTCTTCTGAATTAGATTGTATACCATAAATTACATCTTTAAAATATTCTTCAACCTTTTTATCAGTGATTTCATTGTTTTTTAAAAATATTTCTATCTGTTCCTCAATTGTCTCTTGTTCTACTTTTTGTATTTCTAAACTATATAATAATTCAAATGCTAATTCTCTTATTTTTGATCTGTTCATTGTTTGTACCTTTCTACAATCTATCTATAATATTTTTTAATTTTTCTTTTACCTCTTCTTTATTTACTTGCACATAATTTCCAACAAATCCACAAACAAATATTAATATTATACCTATTATTACTTTATATAAATGTGTACACAATAGCACTATTGCTATTATTACCCCAATTATGGCTCCTAAATATCTTGTTATAAAATCTTTTATATTATCCATAGAAACTTCCCTTCTACTCTTGCACTACTGATTTTTTTACAGGTGCTACATCTTTTACCTTTATATTTACTTCTTTTACATCTAAATCTGATGTATTTTTTATTGCTTCCTTTATTCTAGCTTGTATGTTGCTAGATAGTTCTTTTATTACTGCATTTTCTTTAACTGATATATTTACAAATACTTTTAAATTATTTTCATTGTCTAGCTCTACTTGTGCTACTGCATTTTCTGCCCCATCAAAACTTTTTACTATAGTATTTACTAAATTTTCTAATGTGTCCCTAGTAATTAACAATTTTCCGTCTGAATTTTCAAGTAGTATTCCATTTTTATATTCCTTTTTTTCTTTATTGCTTGAACTAAAAAATATACACTTTATTGCTAGAAGTATAAATATTATGGAAATTGCTAGCATTACATTAGATGCAATTTCATTTTTTAATCCTTTTGAAATTATTTCTGATACTGTTTCAACTTCCATCCAATTAAATATTAGCATACACATTACTACAGATATAATTAAGATTAAAGTTGAAAATATAACTAAACCTGTCCTATCTAAAATTTTCATATTTTTTTCCTTTCTTATTTCATAAATTAATACCAATCAAAATGATGTTATTTTTCTTCATTTTTTTCATCTATAATAATATCTTGTGTGTCATTAATGTCTGTCTTCACACCTTGTATATGAACATTTACCCCTATTACTTTTAGCCCAGATTTTTCTTCAACTGCTTTCTTTACTTTATTCTGTATCTCAAAAGCAACATCTGGAATTCTAACTCCATAGTCTACAATAATGTTTACATCTATTTTTGTTGTTCCTTCTTTTGTCTCAACTTTAATTCCTTTTGCTAAATTTTTTCTTCCACTTAGAACTTCTGTTATTCCTCCTGCAAATCCTCCTGACATTTCTGCTACTCCTGGAACTTCTGAAACAGCTATTCCTGCTATTGTAGCTATAACTTCATCTTCAATTATTATATTATTGTTTTCATTTTCAATGTTTTCATTATCTTCCATAAATAAAACCTCCTACAATTTTACTTATTATAGTATATCAATATTTTGTTTTTTTTACAACTATTTATATTAATTTTCTTTTATGTTTTCTATTAATTGTTTACAATCTTTCCAACTTAAAATCTTTATAAATTTATATTCTTTTTCTAAATTATTTATTATTTTTAATGTGTTATCTTGAGAGTCTAAGTCTGTTAATATTATGTTTTTTGGTCTTTCTTCTTTTCCACAAATTTTAAAGATAGCTGTACGCAAAAAACCTTCTATTCTTTCTTCTTGATTCTTTGTTGCAATAATTACATAAATTCCATCAGAATTAAAATTAGTATATGTATAAATATAAAATATATTTTTTATAATTTCTATTAGCCCATATAATGCTAATATCCATAAAACAGCATTAATTATAAAATCCTGCATAATATATCCCTCCATTTATATATATTATGCATTTTGATAGAAATTGATATATTAAATAACATAAAAATAAACCATTATACAATGGTCTATTTTTTATAACTTATATTAATTCTAATCTAACTACTTCTGCTGCGTCTCCTCTTCTTTGTCCTATTTTTAGGATTCTTGTATATCCGCCAACTCTTCCTTCATATTTAGTAGCTATTTCATCAAATAATTTTGCTATTAAATCTATATTTTTGCCATTACTATCTTTAACTTTATTTATAGATTTCATCATTTTTCTTCTTGCATTTAATCTTGATGGCATATCTTTTTGTCTTTTTTCTGTAACTTCTTCTCTAACTACTTTTAGATATTCTTTTCCGTTCTTGCTTTTTACTAATTCTGTAATTTTATTACCTTTGCTGTCTAATTTAGCTTTAGAAACTTTTACATCTACCATTTCAAAATTATCTTTTTCTTTAATTGCTAATGAAATTAAACTATCTGCTATTGCTTTTACTTCTTTTGCTCTAGCTTCTGTTGTTTCTATTTTTCCATGTAATATTAAATCAGTAACTTGTGTTTTTAACATTGCTAATCTAATATCTGTTGTTTTTCCTAGCTTTCTATTACCTGCCACTTCTGTCTTACCTCCTTCATTAATCTTCTTCTTTGGCGAAGTCTAAACCTAATGCATGTAATTTATTTGTAACCTCATCTAACGACTTCTTACCTAAATTTCTTACTTTCATCATATCTGCTTCTGTTTTATTTGTTAAATCTTCAACAGTAGATATTGCTGCTCTTTTTAAACAATTAAATGATCTTACAGATAGTTCTAAATCTTCAATAGACATTTCTAGAACTTTTTCTTTTTTAGATTCCTCTTTTTCAACCATTACTTGTGTATTTTTTGCAGTTTCTGATAAATCAATAAATAGTTCTAAGTGTCCAGTCATAACTTTTGCAGCTATACTTAAGGCTTCATATGGTTTTAAACTTCCATCAGTCCAAACTTCTATTGTTAATTTATCATAATCTACCATTTGTCCAACTCTCGTATTTTCAACTGAATAGTTTACTTTTTTTACTGGTGTATAAATAGAATCTATTGGAAGTACACCTATTGCTTGTTCTTGTTTTTTGTTCTTTTCAGCTGTATTATATCCTCTTCCCATATCTGCTGTCATTTCTATTACAAGATGTCCACCTTCTGATACTGTAGCAATATGTAAATCTGGGTTTAACACTTCTACTGATCCATCTGTTTCTATATCCCCTGCTGTCACTTCTCCTGGTCCATCAAAATTTATTCTTAATGTTTTTTCTTCATTTTTATCTAGTTTTAATCTTACATTTTTTAAATTAATAATTATTTCTGGAACGTCTTCTACAACATTTGGAACTGTAGTAAACTCGTGTAATACGCCTTCAATTTTTACACTTGTTATAGCACTTCCAGGAAGCGATGATAACAATATTCTTCTTAATGAATTTCCTATTGTTATTCCATATCCTCTCTCTAAAGGTTCACATACAAATTTAGCATAATTGTTTTCATCATCTGCTTCCAAGCATTTAATATTTGGCTTTTCAAATTCTATCATTTATTAACCCCCTATTTTCTCAGAAGTTAGAGATTAGTAGTGGTTAGCTGTTAGAATTACAACTTCTAATCCTACACCTTTTACACTCTACTTCAATTTTTATTTTATTAAAGTCCTCTACTTCAACTTTTTAATTTCTACGTCCTAATTTTCTAACTTCTAGCTATTATTTAGAGTAAAGCTCTACTATTAAATGTTCTTCTACTGGAATATCAACATCTTCTCTTGATGCCAATCTAATTACTTTACCACTTAATTTTTCTGCATCTTTTTCTAACCATTCTGGAACTGGCTTTCCTGAATTTAATTCTAAGTTTAATTTAATAGTACCATTGTCTTTTTTTATTTCTCTTACAGAAATAATATCTCCAGCTTTTACTAAGTATGATGGTATATTTACTTTTTTACCATTTACATCAAAAATTCCGTGAGTTACTAACATTCTAGCTTGTGCTCTTGAGCTTCCATATCCTAATCTATATACAACATTATCTAATCTGCTTTCTAATATTTGTAGTAATACTTCACCTGTTTTTCCCTTTGTATTTGATGCCATATCAAAATATTTTCTGAATTGTTTTTCTCCAACTCCATAAAATGATTTTGTTTTTTGTTTTTCTCTTAATTGAGTACCATATTCAGATAATTTTTTCTTTTTTTGTCCATTTTGTCCTGGTGCATAATTCCTTCTTGAAATACTACATTTGTCTGTATAGCATCTTGAACCTTTTAAGAAAAGTTTTTGACCTTCTCTACGACAAATACGACATTGTTCGTCTTTATATCTTGCCATTTTATTTTTTCACCTTCCTTTTTTAAACTCTACGTCTCTTTGGTGGTCTGCAACCATTGTGTGGTATTGGTGTAACATCTTTGATGCTACTAATTTCCAATCCTGCTGATTGTAATGACCTTATTGCTGCTTCTCGACCTGAACCAGGTCCTTTTACAAATACTTCTACTGATTTTAATCCATGTTCCATTGCTGCTTTAGCTGCAGTTTCTGCTGCTTCTCCTGCTGCAAATGGTGTGCTTTTTCTTGAGCCTTTGAAACCTAATTCTCCTGCACTTGCCCAAGATATAACATTACCTTGAACGTCACTAATTGTAACTATTGTATTATTAAAACTAGAATGAATATGAGCCATACCTTTTTCTATGTTTTTTCTATCTCTTCTTCTAGTTGTTGTTCTTTTTGCTCCAGTTTTTGTAGCCATTTTAGCTTTTACCTCCCTTTTTTATATGAGTTTTATTCTTTTACTTTTTACCTTTACTTACAAGTTTTCTAGGACCTTTTCTTGTACGAGCATTAGTTTTTGTTCTTTGTCCTCTAACTGGAAGTCCTTTTCTGTGTCTTAATCCTCTGTAGCAACCTATTTCTGTTAATCTCTTAATATTAAGCGCAACTTCTCTTCTTAGATCGCCTTCTACTTTATATCCTTCCATAGCTTTTCTAATTGCTTGTACTTGATCGTCTGTTAAGTCTTTTACTCTTATATCTGGATTTACCTCTGCTTTAGCTAATATTTTTTGTGAACTAGCTAAACCTATACCGTAAATATATGTTAAACCTATTTCTACTCTTTTTTCTCTTGGCAAATCAATTCCTGCTATACGAGCCATACTCTTTAGCACCTCCTATTTTAGATGTTAGAAATTAGAAATTAGGAGTTTTAACTCCCTTCTAACTAAATTCTATTATTGTTTATTATTTAATTATTTGGTTGTCATTATTTTTGCTTAAAGGTGAAATGCACTTATTATAAAAAATTTAAATATTTCTTTTTTATATAAGTCTTTAAACATTTTTTGACATATATATAAACACAAATTAGATTATAGGATTGCTCCTACAGCCGCTATCTATATTTGTGTTATAATCTTTTTTATTACCCTTGTCTTTGTTTATGTTTTGGGTTTTCGCAAATTACTCTAATTACGCCTTTTCTTTTTATTACTTTACATTTTTCGCATATTTTTTTTACTGATGGTCTTACTTTCATTTTTTACTCATTCCTTCCTTTAGGCACAAATCAGTTTGTTCTCAAACTTTTTACTCCTGTATATTCTATTTTGCACGCCAAGTAATACGTCCTCTTGTTAGGTCATATGGCGATACTTCTACTTTCACTTTATCTCCTGGAAGAATTTTTATATAATTAATTCTTAATTTTCCAGAAATATGAGCTAGTATTTGATGTCCATTTTCCAATTCTACTTTAAAAGTAGTATTTGGCAAAGTTTCTACTACTGTACCTTCAAGCTCTATAACATCCTCTTTTGACATTTTTACCTCCGTGACATTACATAATATTTGTATTTTTTACCAATATCTATAATAGTATATAATAATTTTACAATAATGTCAATACTTCTGGCTCTTTTTCTGTAATTAATATTGTGTTCTCATAGTGTGCCGAATAGCTTCCATCTTCAGTTACAATAGTCCATCCATCATCTAATTGTAATATGTCTGGCTTTCCCATTATTACCATAGGCTCTACAGCCAATGTCATTCCAGGTTCTAATCTTACTCCTCTACCACTTTTTCCATAGTTTGGTATTCCTGGATCTTCATGCATTTGTCTACCTATTCCATGTCCTTGAAATTCTCTCACTACTGAATATCCATTTTTATGAACAAATTCGCCTATTGCATGTGATATATCTCCAACTCTATTTCCTTTAATAGCATATTTTATTCCTTCAAAAAATGCCTGCTTTGTAACATCTATTAATCTTTGTACTTCTTTTGAAGCAGATCCTACAATATAAGTTCTAGCTGCATCACCATTAAAGCCATTTTTATATACTACTAAGTCTATGCTTACAATATCGCCATCTTTGATTATTGTTTTTTTAGATGGTATACCATGTATAACTTCATCATTAATTGATGCACATATTGCTGCTGGATAATTAGGAATTCCCTTTATTCCACAACTATATCCCTTCTGAGCTGCAATTGCACCATTTTCTTTTATAACCCTCTCAGCAATTTGATTTAAGTCATATGTTGATATCCCTGGCTTTATCTGTTTTTCTATTTCCTTATGTACTAAAGCTGTTATTCTGCATGCTTCCTTCATAAGTTCTATTTCTTTTTTAGATTTTATTGTTACCAATTTTATTACTTCTTTCTTATTTTTGAATATGCGCAATTATTTGTTCTACCACTATTTCTGATGCATTATCTGCCGTTGGATCTGGTGGACAAATAGAATATAATACATTTTCATTTTTATAATAATTTATTAATTCCTTTGAATTACTATAATATACTTCTAATCTTTGTTTTACTGTTTGCTCATTATCATCTACTCTTGTTGATAATTTTGAACCACAATAATCACATATGCCTTCTTTTTTCGAAGGTTTATATTTTAAATTATATATTGCTCCACACTCTTTGTTTGAACAAGTTGCCCTATTAATAATTCTTTGTATTATAACTTCATCAGGAATTTTCAGTTCTGGTACTAAGTCTACCCTTTTACCTTTTTCAGCTAAAATATTAGATAACTCTTTTGCTTGTTCCAAAGTTCTTGGGAAACCATCCAAAATAACACCATTTTCAGTATCTGGTTGTGAAAGTCTGTCTTTTACAATTCTTATTGTTAATTCATCTGGAACCAATAATCCTTTTGAAATATAATCATTTGCTTCTTTACCTAATTCTGTACCATTTTTTATTTGCTCTCTAAACATATCTCCTGTAGATATATGTGGCATACCTAATCTTTTTGCTAATACCTTAGCTACTGTTCCTTTTCCTGTACCAGGAGCTCCTAACATAACGATATTCATATAATTTACTCCTTTATAATTTTATTTAAGGACAATTGCCAATTGGAAAAAAGCTTTGCTTTTTTCCAATTAGTAACAGTCCCTCTATATTTTTTATTCTAAGAAACCTTTGTAATGTCTCATTACTAGGTAAGATTCTAATTGTTGAATTGTCTCTAATGCAACACCTACAACGATTAATATTGATGTTCCACCAAATGTTAAGTCTATATTTGGTATAAACCTTGTAAGCATTGGAAGAACTGCTATAATAGCTAAGAATAGTCCTCCGAACCATAATAATTTTGACATAACAGCCTGTAAATATTCTGTTGTTGGTTTTCCTGCTCTAATTCCTGGAATAAATCCGCCATTTTTCTTAATATTATTTGATACTTCAGCTGGATTAAATGTTACATATGTGTAGAAGAATGTAAAGCCAAGTATTAATAATAAGTAAACAAGCGCATTAGCTATAGTATAACCTACTGGTATATTAGCTGATGTTGATGTTGCAATTGAAAATTTATATATTACTGACCAAAATCCAGTTTGTTCTTGAATATTTGGTACAAATAACTGAATAATCATTGCTGGAAATGTCATAAATGAAGATGCAAAAATTATAGGCATTACCCCTGCCATAGCAAGTTTTAATGGAATATGAGTATTTTGAGCTCCTACCATTTTTCTTCCTACAACTTTTTTAGCATATTGAACTGGTATTCTTCTTTCAGCTTCTTGAACAAATACAACTCCTGCTACTAAGAATATAGCTCCTATAATAATACCTAATGTTATTAAAAGACCTTTTGTATTAAATACTCCTGTGCCAAATATTAGATTCCATATTGTTGTAATTGTTCCAGGTAATCCAGAAACAATACCTGCAAATATAATCATTGAAATACCATTTCCTATACCTTTACTTGTGATTTGCTCTCCTAACCACATAAGTAAACCTGTACCAGCCATTAATGAAATTACTACTGTAAATCCTGTTAAAAATCCTTCTCCAACGAAAATTCCTGCGGATTTATAAGATAAATAAAGTCCTAATCCTTCTATTAAAGCTAATACTATGGTAAGTAATTTTGTATATTTATTAATTTTATTTTTTCCTTCTTCTCCACCTTCTTTTGCAATTCTTTCTAACGCTGGAATAACTAGAGTTAGTAATTGAATTACAATTGAAGCCGTAATATAAGGGCTAATAGACATAGCAAATACAGAAAATCTTGTAAAGGCTCCTCCTGAAATCATATCTATTAATCCTGCCATCCCATTTGAAGCAGACTCCATATATGTTGATAACGCAAATACATCTACTCCTGGAGCTGTTATATAACATCCTAATCTAAATATTACTATTAATATTAATGTATATAATAATCTCTTTCTTATGTCCGGTGTTTTCAGTGCATTTTTTATTGTTTTAAACAATTAAATCACCTCTACCTTTCCTCCTAAAGATTCTATCTTTTCTTGTGCACCTTTAGTAAATCTTACTGCTTTTACATTTAATTTCTTTTCTAAGTTACCTTTTGCAATTACAACTATTCCATCATTAGCTTTTCTAATTATTCCATCTGCTAATAATGTATCTACAGTAACGTTTTCTTCTGTGCTTTTATTAAGCATTGTTAAAGTTACTTCTGTGTAATTTTTTGCATGTATATTTGTAAAACCTCTTTTTGGTAGTCTTCTATATAATGGTGTTTGACCTCCTTCGAAGCCTCTTCTTACTCCACCGCCACTTCTTGCTTTTTGTCCTTTGTGTCCTCTTCCAGATGTTTTTCCTAATCCTGAACCTACTCCACGTCCAACTCTAGTTCTTGTTTTATTATTTGTAGCTGGTTTTAATTCGTTTAATTTCATTTTATTTCACACCTCTCTCTCTAACCTTTAACTTTTAATTCATATTATAATATTTCTGATACAGTTTTTCCTCTTTTTTTAGCAATTTGTTCTGCAGTTTTCATACTTTTTAATCCTTCTAGAGTTGCATAAACTACGTTTCTAGGATTATTTGTTCCTATAACTTTAGTTCTTATATCTCTATATCCTGCTAATTCTAATACTGGTCTTACACTTCCTCCTGCTATAAGTCCAGTACCTTCTGCAGCTGGTTTTAAAAGCACACTTGCGCTTCCAAATTTTCCTATATATTCATGTGGTATTGTCGTACCTACTAATGGAACTTCAATTAAATTTTTCTTTGCTTCTTCAATTGCCTTTTTTATAGCATCTGGAACTTCAGAAGCTTTTCCATTTCCTACTCCAACGTGCCCATTTTCATCTCCAACAACAACAACAGCACTAAATCTAAAAGTTCTACCACCTTTTACAACTTTTGCAACTCTATTAATTGCAACTACTTTTTCCTTTAATTCTGATGTATTTTCTCTTTCAGCTTGCACTTTATTTTCCCTCCTTTTATAATTAGAATTTTAATCCGCCTTCTCTTGCTGCATCTGCTAGTTCTTTAACTACTCCATGATAAATATATCCACCTCTATCAAATACTACAGTTTCAATATTTTTCTCGATAGCTCTCTTAGCAATTAAAGCTCCTACTTCTTTTGCAGCTTCTTTATTTGAATGTTTTATTTTTATTTCTTTATCCAAAGTTGAGGCACTTGCTAAAGTTTTTCCAGCAACGTCATCTATTACTTGAACAAATAAGTTTTTATTTGTTCTGCAAACACATAATCTTGGGCATTCTGCTGTTCCAGATATTTTTTTACGAACTCTTAAATGTCTTTTATCTTTCTCAGCTTTTCTATTTATTTTCTTAACCATTTTTTTCTCCTTTCTAACTAAAGTAACAGCCTTAGTTCATATTTCATTTTTAAATTTATACCTTTAAATTCTATTTTTTACCAGCTTTACCTTCCTTACGTCTAATATGTTCTTCAACATATTTAATACCTTTTCCTCTATAAACTTCAGGTGGTCTTTTGCTTCTTATAACAGCTGCTGTTTGACCAACAACTTCTTTATCTATTCCTCTTACTATTATTTGGTTTGGAGCTGGAACGTCAAAAGTTATTCCTGCTGGTGGATCCATTTCTACTGAATGTGAATATCCTAAGTTCATAACTAATTTATTTCCCTTTTTTTGTGCTCTATATCCAACACCATTTATTTCCAATTCTCTTTTATATTCATTAACAACGCCTTCTATCATGTTGTTTATTAAAGTTCTTGTTAATCCATGTAAACTTCTATTTTCTTTTTCGTCATTAATTCTTTCAACTTTAATAATATTACCATCTTGTACAATATTTATATTTTTGTGAATATCTCTTGATAATGTACCTTTTGGTCCTTTTACTTCTATATGATGTCCATCTATTTTTACTTCAACATTTTCTGGTACTGTTATAGGTTTGTTTCCTATTCTTGACATTTTATTTTCTCCTTTCTTTAATCTTTAACTTCTAAGCTATATATTACCATACATAAGCTAAAACTTCTCCTCCAAGTCCTTCTTGTCTTGCTTCTTTATCTGTTTTTATTCCTTTTGAAGTTGAAATAAGTGCTATTCCTAAACCATTTAATACTTTTGGTAATTCTTCTTTTGAAGCATATACTCTTAATCCTGGTTTACTAATTCTTTTTAATCCATCTATAACTCTAGCACCTTTTTCATCATATTTTAAAGTGATTCTTATAACACCTTGATTTGAATCTTGTATTTCTTCATATGAAGCAATATATCCTTCTTTAAATAGTATATCTGCTATAGATTTTTTCATATTTGATGCTGGTATATCTACTGTTTTATGTTTAGAACTATTTGCATTTCTAATTCTTGTTAGCATATCTGCTATTGGATCAGTTGTATTCAATTTTTTTACCTCCTTTTCATTCTATCTTCTACTCTTTACCAACTTGCTTTTTTAACTCCAGGGATTTCTCCTTTATGAGCTAATTCTCTAAAACAAACACGGCAAATTCCGAATTTTCTAATATATGAGTGTGGTCTTCCACATATTTTACATCTATTATATTCTCTTGTTTTGTACTTTTGTTCCCTTTGTTGTTTAACTTTTAAAGATTTCTTAGCCATAATTTCTCCTTTCTAAATAATTCGATTATTATTCATCAACACAAATTAATCACATTAATTAATTTTTTAATGGCATTCCTAAAGCTAATAATAATTCTTTAGCTTCTTCATCTGTCTTAGCAGTTGTAACGAATATAATATCCATACCTCTTATTTTATCTATTTTATCATACTCTATCTCTGGGAAAATTAGTTGTTCTTTTATTCCCATTGAATAATTTCCTCTACCATCAAATGAATTTGTTGATAATCCTCTAAAGTCTCTTACTCTTGGTAATGCTACATTAAATAATTTGTATGCAAAATCATACATTTTACCCTTTCTTAATGTTACTTTACAACCAATGTTAATTCCTTCTCTTATTTTAAAAGCTGCTATAGCTTTTTTAGACTTTGTTATAATTGGTTTTTGCCCAGTTATTATAGATAAATCATTTATGGCATTTTCTAACATTTTAGGATTGTCTTTTGTGTCTCCTAATCCTATATTAATAACTATTTTATCTAATCTTGGAACCTCCATTATAGATTTATAGTTGAATTTTTTCATTAATGCTGGTATAACTTCTTTTTCATATTGCTCTTTTAATATTTCCATCAGTCTATCCTCCTTCCTTTATTCTATTTTATTTTTGTGCCACATTTTTTACATACACGCACTTTGTTTCCTTCTTTATCTAATTCATATCCAATTCTTGTTGGCTTATTGCATTTAGGACATACTACATTTACTTTGCTACTATGTATAGCACATTCAACAGATAATATTCCACTCTCTTCGCCTTGTTTTCTAGCTTTAACATGTTTTTTTCTTACATTTACACCTTTTACTATTATTTTTTCAGTTTTTGGTATAACTTCTAAAACTTCGCCTTTTTTTCCTTTATCATTTCCAGATAAAACCTGAACTGTATCTCCTTTTTTTATTCTCATTTATTTTTCACCTCTTTATTTTTAGTTTTTAGTTTATAATTATTTAAAGTACCTCTGGTGCAAGTGATAATATTTTCATATAATCATTTTCTCTTAATTCTCTTGCAACAGGCCCAAATATACGAGTTCCTTTAGGAGTTTTGTCATCCTTTATAATAACTGCTGCATTTTCATCAAATCTTAAATATGATCCATCTGCTCTTCTTATTGGTTTTTTTGTTCTTACTACAACTGCTTTTACAACATCTCCTTTTTTTACAGTTCCACCTGGAGTTGCTGATTTTACAGATGCGATTATTACATCTCCAATTCCAGCATATTTTCTATATGAACCACCTAAACATCTAATGCACATAATCTCTTTAGCACCTGTGTTGTCGGCAACTTTTAATATAGTTTGTTGTTGTACCATTTAAGGCTACCTCCTTTTTCTTATTTTTAGTTTTATATCTCACTTCGTTCACATCTTACTTTTAGTATTTATTTAATAACTGCCTTTTCTACGATTTCAACCACTCTCCATCTTTTGTCTTTAGATAATGGTCTTGTTTCCATTACTTTTACTTTATCGCCTTCTTGGCATTCATTTTTTTCGTCATGTGCTTTTAATTTATATGTTTTTCTTTGGACTTTACCATAGTTTTTATGTTTTTGATTTGTAGCAACTGCAACAACTACTGTTTTGTCCATTTTATTAGAAATTACTGTGCCAATCATAACTTTACGAAGATTTCTTTCTTCCATTATTTTACCTCCTTTTCATCCAATAATCTCAAAACTCGATTAATAGATTATTTTACGCTCAAAACGTTTTATTTATTTTCTTCTGATAATTTTCTTTCTGTTAATACAGTATTTATTTTTGCAATGTCTTTTCTCACTTCTTTAATTTTCATAGGATTATCTAAACCGTTTGTTGCTAGACTAAATCTTAATTTGAATAATTCTGATTTTAATTCTCCTAATTCTTTTTCTAATTCTGGTGAAGACATTTCTCTTATTTTATTTATCTTCATCATTATCACCACCTATTTCAGTTTCTTTTTTAACAAATTTACACTTAACAGATAGTTTATTAGCTGCTAGTCTTAATGCTTCTTTTGCTACATCCTCTGCAACTCCCGCCATTTCAAACATTACTCTTCCTGGCTTTACTGCAGCTACCCAATATTCAACAGCACCTTTTCCTTTACCCATACGAGTTTCAGCTGGTTTTTTTGTTATTGGTTTGTCTGGGAAAATTTTTATCCAAACTTTTCCACCTCTTTTTACATAACGTGTCATAGCAACACGGGCTGCTTCTATCTGATTAGATGTAATATATCCTAACTCTAGTGATTGTAATCCATACTCACCATCTGTTACTTTATTTCCTCTTGCTGCTTTTCCTCTAATTCTACCTTTTTGTTGTTTTCTATATTTAGTTCTTTTTGGCATTAATGGCATTATTTGTCTCCTCCTTCCATATTGTTCTTTTTAGCTGGAAGAATTTCACCTTTATATATCCAAACTTTTACACCAATTTTTCCATATGTTGTATCTGCTTCAGCAAATCCATAATCAATATCAGCTCTTAAAGTTTGTAGAGGTATTGTACCTTCTTTATAAAACTCTGTTCTTGCCATGTCTGCTCCACCTAATCTTCCAGATACAGCAGTTTTTATTCCTAATGCACCTGCTTTCATAGTTTTTTGCATACATTGTTTCATCGCTCTTCTAAATGAAATTCTCTTTTCTAATTGCATTGCTATGTTTTCAGCAACTAATTTAGCATCTAAATCTATGTTAGAAACTTCTACAATGTTTAAATTTACTTGTTTATTAATCATTTTTTCTAATTCTGCTTTTAATGCTTCTGCTAAATTTCCACCTTTTCCTATAATTAATCCTGGTTTAGCTGTATAAACATTAATTTTTACAAATTTAGCTGTTCTTTCTATTTCGATTTTTGAAATTCCTGCTACATGTAGCTTTTTATCTATATATTTACGAATTTTGTAATCTTCTACTAAATAATCCGCAAAGTTTTTAGAATCTGCATACCATTTTGAATTCCAATCTTTGATTATTCCTAATCTCAATCCATTTGGATCCATTTTTTGTCCCATTTTGTAAACATCCTCCTTCTTAATTTAATTCTTTTAAAACTATTGTTATATGACTTGTTCTTTTTCTAATTCTTACTGCAGATCCTTTAGCTGCTGGTCTTATTCTCTTTAATGTTGGCCCTTGATTAGCATATATTTCTGCAACATATAATTTTTCATGTGCCATATGATGGTTGTTTTCAGCATTTGCTATTGCTGATTTTAATAATTTTTCTATAATTTCAGATGAAGCTTTTGGTACATATTTAACTATTGCTAATGCTTCATCAACATTTTTACCTCTTATTAAGTCTGCTACAATTTTAACTTTTCTACTTGATATTCTTGCATATTTTAAGGTTGCTTCTGCTTTTGGCATTACTTCTTCCATTGTTTTACCTCCTTTTTTATTTTTTCTTTGTTGTTTTTTCTCCAGCGTGACCTTTAAATGTTCTTGTAGGAGCAAATTCTCCTAATTTGTGTCCTATCATTTCTTCTGATATATATACAGGTACATGTTTTCTTCCATCATGAACTGCTATTGTATGTCCAACCATTTGTGGATATATAGTTGAAGCTCTTGACCATGTTTTCAATACTTCTTTAGTTCCGTTTTCATTCATAGCTTCTATTCTCTTTAATAGTTTTGCTTCTACAAATGGTCCTTTTTTTGTTGATCTTGACATTTTCTTTCCTCCTTTTATTATAAATTATACAACCTATAATGTTTGGCTATATTTTGGATTTAAAACCAAAGATTTAATTATATTTTATTTTCTTCTCTTAACTATAAATTTATTTGACTTTTTATTTTTCTTTCTTGTCTTATATCCTAATGCTGGTTTGCCCCAAGGTGTCATTGGTCCTGCGTGTCCTATTGGTGCTCTACCTTCACCACCACCATGTGGGTGATCTACTGGGTTCATAACAGATCCTCTAACTGTAGGTCTAATTCCCATATGTCTTTTTCTACCAGCTTTACCTATCTTAACATTTTCGTGGTCTATATTTCCTACTGTTCCTATTGTAGCTTTACATATAGCCATTATTAATCTCATCTCTCCTGAAGGTAATCTTACATGAGCATATTTCCCTTCTTTTGCCATTAATTGTGCTTGTTGTCCTGCTGCTCTAACTAATTTTCCTCCTTGACCTGGATTAATTTCAATGTTGTGTATCATAGTACCTACTGGAATGTTTTCTATTTTCATGCAATTTCCTGGTTTTATATCAGCTTTGTCTCCTGATACAACTTTATCTCCATTTTTTAATCCTACTGGTGCTAATATATATGCTTTTTCTCCATCTTCATATTGAATTAAAGCTATATTTGCACTTCTGTTTGGATCATATTCAATGCCTATAACAGTTGCTGGCATATCTTCTTTTCTTCTTTTAAAATCTACTATTCTATATTTTTGTCTATTTCCACCACCTTGATGTCTTACTGTTATTTTTCCTTGAGCATTTCTACCAGCATTTTTTCTTTTTGTTGCTAGCAAAGATTTTTCTGGTGTCTTTTTAGTAATTTCTTCAAATGTTGAAACTGTCATGTTTCTTCTTGATGGTGTATATGCTTTGAAGTGTTTCATTCCCATTTTAATTCTCTCCTTTAATTTTTTTATTTGTAGACTTTTTCCTGTTCTACATAACAGATATTATTTATTTTCCTGGTATTTTCCAGATAAGTAGGTTATACAACTTAAGCTCCCATAAAGTGTTCTATTGAATCTTTATATTTTTTAGAAACTTTTACTTGTTTTCCACCTTTTTCTAAATATGTTTTTTCTGTTGGATTTGTATCAATTGTTACAACTGCCTTTTTCCAATCTGCTGTTTTTCCTATGCTTCTTCCAACTCTTTTTTCTTTTCCTTTAACTGTCATTGTATTTACGTTTAATACTTTTACTTCAAATAATTTTTCTACAGCATTTTTTATATCTATTTTTGTAGCTTTTTTATTTACTTCAAATGTATATTTTCCTATTTGTAATTCATCATTGCTTTTTTCTGTAATTACAGGTGCTATTATAATATCTTCTGGTTTCATTATGCATACACCTCCTCTAGTTTTTTTACAGTATCTAGTGTAATAACAAGATTGTTGTAATTTACTAAATCATATGCATTAATTGTATTAACTGAAAGTGTTTTTACACCTTCTATATTTCTTGCTGATTTTTGTATAACTTCATTTTTTTCTGGTAATAAAATTAATGTTTTTCCTGCTAATTTTAAATTATTCAACATTTTAGCAACTTCTTTAGTTTTAATTTCCTTTAATTCAATTTTATCAACAACTGTTAATTCATTTTCAATAACTTTTGAACTTAAGCAAGATTTAATAGCTAATCTTTTTTCTTTTTTATTTAATTTGTAGCTATATGAACGTGGTTTTGGTCCTAATGCAATACCACCACCTACCCAGTGTGGTGCTCTAATGCTTCCTTGTCTTGCTCTACCTGTTCCTTTTTGTCTCCAAGGTTTTTTTCCTCCACCTCTAACTTCTGCTCTTGTTTTTGTGCTTTGTGTACCTTGTCTTTGATTTGCTAAGTAATTCACAATAACACTATGAACTAATTCTTCATTAGGTATAATTCCAAAAATATCTTCATTAAGTTCTACATCGTTAACTTTTTTACCTTCTATATCGTATACATCTATTTTAGGCATTTATTTCCCCTCCTCGTTTATTTTGCTTTTACGCTTGATTTTATTTTTAATATTGAACCTTTAGCTCCAGGTACACTACCCTTAACTAATATTATGTTCTTGTCTAAATCTATTCTAATAACTTCTAGGTTTTGAATTGTAACTGTTTCAACTCCCATATGTCCTGGTAATCTTTTACCTTTAAAAACTCTACCTGGTGTTGAAGTTGAGCCCATTGAACCTGGTCTTCTGTGATACATAGAGCCATGTCCCATAGGTCCTCTATGTTGTCCGTGACGTTTAATAACACCTTGGAATCCTTTTCCTTTTGATGTTCCTTGTACATCTATTTTGTCGCCAACAGCAAATATATCTGCTTTTAATTCATCTCCAACTTTAATATTTTCAATAGAATCTACTCTAAATTCTCTTAAGTATTTTGTTGGTACTATACTTGCTTTTGTAAAATGTCCTTTTTCTGGTTTATTTACTTTGTTTTCTTTTATAGTTCCAAAGCCTAATTGAATACTATTATATCCATCCGTTTCTTCAGTTTTAATCTGAGCCACAACGCATGGCCCAACTTCTATTGCTGTAACTGGTATAACTTTTCCAGTTCCATCAAATATTTGTGTCATTCCTATTTTCTTTCCTATTAAACCTTTTTTCATCTTTTTCTCCTCCCATTGGCTGATTGTACATCAAATAAGAATCAATATTTTAATAATATTATTTTTGCTTGATATTATCAGCATAGTTAATTTTTATTTTTAATGTAATTATAATTTTATTTCTATATCTACACCTGCTGGCAAATCTATTTTCATAAGACTGTCAACTGTTTTTTGTGTTGGATAAAGAATATCTATAACTCTTTTATGTGTTCTCATTTCAAATTGTTCTCTTGAATCTTTGTCTTTGTGTGGAGAACGTAAAATTGTTATAATCTCCTTTTGTGTTGGTAATGGAATAGGACCAGATACTTTTGCTCCTGTTTTTTTAGCAGTATCTACTATTCTTTCAGCAGACTGTTCTAAAATAACATGATCATAAGCCTTTAATCTTATTCTAATTTTTTCACTTGTTACTGCATTTCCTTTTTGTGTTGCCATATATATTTCCCTCCTCTTTTTTGGTCGGAAGTTATAAACGCACCCTGGTGTATCTTTGTTTACCAATATATAAACCCAAGTTGCATGAAAATCTTGGGATAAGTGCTTGATTATAAAACTTACCGCCTTGGTCTTAGCCACGACATACTCCGTAGAAGTTCCCTCCAGCCTCATATCTTTTGAGGTGTAGCCACATTCTACTTCATCGCCAAATACATGCTTAAATATTATATAACAATATTCAACTTTCGTCAATATATTTTTGAATATTTTTCATAATGTTTAAAAACTTTCAACTTTCATCAATTAAAAAGTTGGTGCAAAACAATTTTTCAGATGTTTCACCCCAACTATTGACACATTACATTAACATTTAAAAAAACTAGTCTCATTATAAAAACCGTCAACTTATTAATTTTTCAACAAATTTACGGTTTTTATTTTGGTGGGCAGGGATGGATTCGAACCATCGTACCCTTTCGAGAACAGATTTACAGTCTGCCGCCTTTAGCCACTCGGCCACCTACCCTTATATAAAAAAATGGTGCGCCCTCAAGGATTCGAACCTTGGACCTACCGGTTATGAGCCGGTTGCTCTAACCAACTGAGCTAAGGGCGCATTTCTTAACGCAAGTATAAGTATAATTTATTTTATTCCATCTGTCAATACTTTTTTTAATTTTTTTTAAAATTTTATAGACGCGTACCTTTAAACTACCTCATGCTAATATATAAATACTTATTCCTTATTAGTACACGTCTTTATATTCATAACTAATCTCTTTACTCTTCGGCTGCCCATATAATTAATCTTTTACTTGAGTCATCTGTACAAGTTGATAAAGATATTTCTCTTCTTCCATTTACATCCCTTGTTGCATAATTAAAATCTTGCGCTGTTGTTTCATATTTTTTATATACGGTATACATTACTTCTTTTCCTGTTTTATCAGTTATATATATTTTGTCCCCACTTACCAAGTTTTTATTATTTGAAAACATTGTTCCATTTCTGTAATTATGTCCTACAATTACTGTATTTCCAATTTGATTTAAACCTGGACCATATAAAATTGCTACTGAGGATTCTATAGAACTAGGAGTTACTTTTTCCAAAACTATAGTTTCTAGTCCAGTAGCTGGTATTCTTATTTTTCCAACAACCTCATAACCTTTAAATGTTACTTTTTCGCTGCTTTCTCCATTACCTGTACCTTGTGATATTAATTCATTTATATTTATATTTGGCGTAACATCTTCTATATTGTTATCTTGATTATCACCAATATTATTAAATTGATCTTCAAATTGTTGCACAACGCCTTTTGTTTCTTTGGCTTTTGAATAATCTTTATAATATTTTGCTCCTAAAAAAATTAATATTCCTACAATTGCAACAATTAATACAATTAATAATATAGTTAAAACTTTGTTATATTTATTATTCATTATATTCTCTCCTATCTTTTGGACATATCTAAATAATATTATAGCATATTGTTCCATTATTATCTAGTATTTTGTTTATTTTTGTTAATATAATTTTCTTTTCTTTGTTGGATATAGGAGATTTAAACGTTCAGCTTGTCACCGAAGAAACCCTTCAAAAACAGGCTGAAAAAGCAGACTTTGCCATTGTTGACTATGATGGTAGGTTCTGCAAACTTATACTTATTAAAAATTACCCTTATAATGATTTGTGGCTACTATATGTAGCCCCTGTCGATTCTATATCTAATCGGGCAGAATTCTAAGATGAAAACTCTAGCACATTTGCTAGAGTTTCTTTTTTCTCTTATTATGCTGTTTTTATTTCTAAACGTAGTTTATCAGCAATCATTGCAATAAATTCGCTATTTGTAGGTTTCCCCTTTGCAGCTGACACTGTATATCCAAAAATATTTTCAACTGTATCTTGTTGTCCTCTTCCCCAAGCTACCTCTATTGCGTGGCGAATTGCACGTTCTACTCTTGATGGAGTTGTTTTATATTTTTTTGCAATCTCAGGATATAATTGTTTTGTTATTTGATTAATAACATCTATATCTCCTATTACCATCATTATTGCCTCTCTCAAATATTGATATCCTTTTATATGTGCAGGAACTCCTACTTCATGTATCACATTAGTTACTAATGCCTCTAAATTTTCTTCATTCTTTTTATCTTCTGGAGCTATATCTATATATTGCGTTTTTATCTCTCTTGTCATGTAGTTTCCTTTTATTGGAGCTGGTTGATAGAATTTTAGCTCCCTAATTCTTTTTATTAGTAGTTTTATTTCAAAAGGTTTTACTATGTAATATTGTGCGCCTAAGCTTATTGCTTTTTGCGTAATTTTGTCTTGTCCGACTGCTGACAACATTATAAATAATGGCTTTCTCTCCATTTTTGAATCATTTACTCTTTCTAATACGCCTAATCCATCTACATGTGGCATTATCATATCTAATAATACTACATCTGGATTTGTTTCTAATATCATTTGATATGCTTCTGTCCCATCTTTAGCTCGTCCTACTATTTCCATACCTTCTTCTCTTTCTAAGTACCCCATTAATGTCATTGCAAAATCGTAATTGTCATCTGCTATTAAAATTCTAATATTATCGCTCACTATTCATTTCCCCCTAATAAAAATATTTGTAAATTTTTTACAATTTGAATTATATTATGTTTGGCAAAAATTTGCAATAGTTTTTCTGGAAATTTTTTCTAGTTTTCTTTTTGTTTGTTCATTTTTCAACGTTTTTTCTTATACACTTTTTTCTTATTATTTTATATTCTAATATTTTCAGGCTAGTTTCTTTCATTATTTTCTCTTTTTCGACAAAATTCGTCTCTACTAAGCATGTTATACAATCGCTATATTTTATATCTACTACATTAATGTTATTTTTATTACAATAATATTTAAATTTTTCTAAGTCTTGATAATTTAGTTTAATTTCGATTTCTACTCCTTCTTCTTCAAATACGATTTTAGCATTTCCAATTGCTTTTAATGTTGATTCCGAATATGCTTTAACCAAGCCACCTGTTCCTAAAAGTATCCCTCCAAAATACCTAGTAACAATAACCACAATATTTACTAAGTCGTTTTTTTCTAGTATATTTAATATTGGCATCCCTGCAGTTCCTGCTGGCTCTCCATCATCATTAGACTTGCTTATTATCTCCGTATCATTTGCAATTCTGTATGCATAGCAATGATGTCTTGCAGTATTATTTTTTCTTTTAATTTGTTTTATCTTTTCTTCTGCTTCTGTAATAGATTTAATATAAAATACATTAGCAATAAATTTCGACTTTTTTTCCGTTATATCCGCTTCTCCATCATTTTCAATCGTTTTAAACATTAGAAGCACCTCCCGCAGTATATCCTGTTGAATATGCGATTTGAAGATTAAACCCACCTGTATATGCATCTACATCAATAATTTCTCCTGCAAAATATAATCCACTTACTATTTTTGATTCCATTGTTTTAGGATTAATTTCTTTTATATCAACTCCACCTGCTGTAACAATTGCCTCTTCTATAGGTCTAAAATCATATAGTGTTACTTCCAGATTTTTTATTAACTGTACTAATTTTGTTCTTTCCTCTTTTGTTATTTCATTTACTCTTTTATTAGGATCTATTTTTGACAATTTTATTATAGGTTCTATTATCTTTTGAGGTAATAAATTATCTAAGCTATTTTTAAATAATTTATTTTTTTCTTCTGCAAAATCCCTTAGAATTCTACTATCTAATTTTTGAAAATCTAATGCTGGTTTCAAATCTATATATAATTTTATATTGCCTTGCTTCATATCTTCTTTTATATATCTTAGTAAATGAGCCGAACCACTTAATATTATTGGTCCTGAAACTCCAAAATGTGTGAATATCATTTCTCCAAAGTCTTCGTATATTACTTTTTTATTTTTTATATCTTGAATTTTTATAGCTACATTTTTCAAACTTAGCCCTTGCATTTCTCTGCATAGTTGTAAAGACTCATTCCTTACTTCAATTGGTACTAATGAAGGTTTTATTTTTGTTATAGTATGTCCTACTTTTTTTGCAATTTCATATCCATCACCTGTAGAACCTGTAGCAGGATAGCTCTTTCCTCCTGTCGCTAATATTATCTTATCTGCCTTAATAGTTTTTTCTTCTCCATTATGAGAAAAAGTTACTCCTATTACTTTACCTTCTCTTAATAATATTTCTTCCACCTTTGTATTAGTTTGTATTTTAACACCTAATCTTTTAAGCCTATTTAATAAAGCTTGCAAAACATCTTGAGATTTATCTGTAATTGGAAATACCCTATTTCCTCTTTCTACTTTTGTTTGCAAGCCTTCTTCTTTTAAAATATTTAAAATATCGTCATTTGTAAAGTTATTAAAGCAGCTGTATAAAAATTTTCCATTTCCCGGAACATTTTTTATAAATTCATCAATAGGAATACTGCTTGTTATGTTGCATCTTCCTTTACCTGTAATTAGTAATTTTTTCCCAAGCATATTCATTTTTTCTAATATTGTTACATCATCTTTGTTCATACCAGCAGAAATTGCTGCTAACATCCCTGCTGGTCCCCCACCTATTACTATAACTTTCACTTCATTCTCCTACAATATATTTTCTATTGCTCTCATAACACCTATTTTTCCATATTCGTATGTAAGTCCTCCTTGCATAAATGCAATATATGGTTCTCTTATTGGAGCATCACACGAAAGTTCAATTGATGATCCTTGTGTAAACGCTCCTGATGCCATTATTATTTTATCTGTATATCCTGGCATATCCCATGGTTCTGGTATACTACTACTATCTATAGGTGAACCCATTTGAATTCCCTGACAATATTTAACTAACTTTTCTGGATTACCAAATTCTATAGTTTGAACAATATCCGTTCTTTTTTCATCATATCTTGGATTGGTTTTATATCCTAAATTTTCTAACATTTTACTTGCAAATATAGCTGTTTTTAAGCTATTTGCAACTACGGAAGGTGCCATAAATATTCCTTGTAATATATTTTTATTAATTCCTAATGTTGCCCCCACTTCTTTTCCTAATCCTGGCGCTGTTAATCTTTCTGCTGCAAGTTCTACTAATTTTTTATTTCCTGCTATATATGCTCCATTTGGTACAATTCCGCCACCTAAATTTTTAATTAATGAACCTACTACAACATCTGCTCCTATTTCAGTTGGTTCTATTTTATCTACAAATTCTCCATAACAATTATCCACCATAATAATTGATGTTTTATTTACTTGTCTTATTACTTTAATTACTTCTTGTATTTTATCTAGAGATATACTACTTCTTAATGCATATCCTCTTGAACGTTGTATTTCTATTAGCTTTATATCATTTTGTGATACTCTTTTTTCTATTTCTTCATAATTAAAATCATCTTCTTTTAAATCAATTTGTTCATATTTTACTCCATATGATTTTAATGAACTATTATTTTCTGTAATTCCTATTACCTCATCTAAAGTATCATATGGTTTACCACATATGCTTAGAAATGTATCATTTGGTCTTAAATAAGCAAATAAAGCTACTGTTAATGCATGTGTCCCCGATATAAATTGTGTTCTAACAAGACTATCTTCTACATTAAATATATCGGCAAATACTTTTTCTATAGTATCTCTACCAATGTCTCCATATCCATATCCTGTTGTACTATTAAAATGCATATCTGATATATTATATTTTTGAAATGCCTTTAATACTTTTAAAGAGTTATACTCACATATTTCCTCAACCTGTTTAAACTCATTTTGTATTTCACTTTCTGTTTTTTTAGCTAATTCTACTATTTTGTTGCTTATTCCTATTTTTTCATACATTTTTATTCCTCTATTCCTTATTGTTCTATTTGGCTAGAATAATATTGTTCTCCCCATGCTTGGACTTTATAGTACTTTCCTATAAAACTTGGATTTTCCCATTTTAGTTCATATATTGGTTCTTGTATTATTGTTCCTTCTGAATTTACTACTCCCCATTTTCCATCTTTTTTTATTCCTGCAAACCCATAATTATTAAATTCTGTTACCATTTCATATTCGTTTTGTATTATTAGTTTATCTGCTTTATCTATAAATCCCCATTTTCCATTTATTTTTTTAGCATAAAGTTTATTATTGGGGTATAAATTTTTGTACGAAATCTCATTGCCTGAATAATCAAAATATTTCATATCATCTTTTGAATATATTACAACATAATTTTCTTTTTTTTCTATATTTGCATTATTCATATTACATACTATTTTCATTTCTTTATTTAGTAATGTTATATTATTAGTACTATTAATATTGGCCTGAACTATCTCTGTTCCGCTTATTTTAAATATACTATTATATTTTAAATCTGCTATTGATTTTCCAGACAAATCAATAATTCCATTCTTTCCGTTTTTATAAATAATAAAATAATCATCTTTTATATGTTCTATATATGTGTAATTGTTTTCTATCTTTATATTATTATCTTTATCTACTATTCTATATATTTCATTTTTATCAATTGTTATATAATAATTAGGATTAGTTGTAGGAAGTTTTGCATAAATGTTATTATTATCTAGTTTCTTTCCATTTATATCTAATACTGTAACTTCACCATCTTTTATAGCATTTACATATATTCCTCCAAACATTATACTATCATATTCTGGCTGTATTATTACTTTACCTTTTATATCAGCTATTCCGCTTTTTGAATTTCGTTGAATTATAAACATATTATTAAATAGGTTATAGCTTATATCTTCATATTCAAAATCTAATACTACTTTATTATTTTTTACTACTCCTGCTTGTCCCTCTTTAAGTACTAATAAATATACATTTTTATCATCTATTATCTCATTAATTCTACTTATTTCTGTATATTCTGGTGGCAATAACATTTTGCCTTTTGAATTAATATACCCATATTTATAGCTATCCTCGTTTTTCTTTTTTACAATAAATCCAGATGCCTTATACATTGTTTCAGAATTATAATAATTATCTATTGATATTTGGTCATATTCAGGTTTTATTATTATTTTGCCCTTAATGTTAATAGCTCCATATTTTTTATCTTTTTCAACTAACAACATACCTTCTTTATAGTTTATTGCTTTAATGCTATCATATATTGGCTCTGTAATTACTTTGTTTTCTAATGTAATTAGTCCATATTTATTATTTCTTTTATATTTTAAAACGCTCTTTTCAAAAGGTATGCCATCCCAAGTTGACTCTGTAGGAAGGGCTTGGACACTATCATATTCAGTAAATATTTTATTACCTTTGTTATCAAATACTTCTGTTTCATATTGTTGTAAATTTATATTATAGTCATGCATACATATAAAGACTGGTTTTGATGGATTTGGAATTTGAATTATATCATACTTAGGTTCTATCACAATTTTGCCTGTTTCATCTATTACACCATATTTTTTATTTTCATTAATTAAGTTATATTTTATTTCTGTTACTTTTTCTATTTCATATGAACTATCTGATTTCTTCCACAAATATATAGAAATAAATCCAACTATTAAAATTAATATCAATATTATACTTAATATAACCCATTTACTTTTTTTCATCTGTTCTCCTCCATCTATTTATTTTTACATATTTTTACTTGTTTTATTCTCTTGTCTTCATATTCTTCAATCTTATATGTCAGTTTTTCATCTTCTATAATTGTTTCCTCTCCTTCCATTGGCAGCTCTTCTAACTTTTCTAATAAATATCCAGATAATGTTTCATAATCTCCATCTGATATTTCTATTCCTATTATTTTTTCTAAATCTCCTATGGATATATTTCCATTTACCATATAAGTATTTTCATCTATAAGCTTATATTCTAATTCTTCTTCATCATGTTCATCAAATATATTGCCAACTAGTTCTTCCAAAATATCCTCCATTGTTACCAATCCTGCTGTTCCACCATATTCATCTATTACTATTGCCATTTGCATTTTATTTTTCTGTAATTGCTTAAATAGTTTGTGTATTGGTACAGATTCTGGCACAAAATGAACCTCTTTTAATAGTTTCTTTGTATCTATTTTCTTTTTGTCTTTTAGTGCTTTTAATATATCCTTTATTAAAACTATTCCTTTTATATTATCTATTGTTTCTTCATATATAGGTATTCTACTATATTTATATTCGTCTAATTCATCTAATACTTCATTCAAGTCTTCTGATATTTCTACTGCAAATATATCTGTTCTTGGTGTCATTATTTCAGAAGCCACCGTATCATTATATTCAAATACATTATTTAATAATTCTTTTTCTTCTTGGTCTATTGTTCCTTTTTCTTCTCCTTCATCTATCATCATTTTTATTTCTTCTTCTGTTACTATCTCTTCTTCATTTTCTTGTACTCCAAAAATTTTTGAGATTATGTTAGTAGAGAATGTTAATAATTTTACAAATGGTGCTGTTATAATAGATATGGTTTTAATTACTCCAATTGTGCCATATGAAATTTTTTCATAATATTTCATTGCTAACCTTTTAGGTACTAATTCTCCAAATACTAATGTAAAGAATGAAAGTATTATTGTAATTAGTAGAATTGATATTGTTCTCCATGCATCAATTCCAAGTATTGGTATCCAGTTGTTTAAAATTGGAGCTAATCTATCTGCAAATGCATCTGATGCAAATGCACTTGATAAAAATCCTGCTAAAGTAATACCTATTTGAATAGTAGCTAGAAATTTGCTTGGATTTTTTAGCATTTTAGCTATTTGCTTTGCTTTTTTATTTCCCTCCTTTGCTTGCTTTTCTACTTTTGCATCATTTAATGATATAAAAGCTATTTCGCTTGCTGCAAAATATGCATTCAATAATATTAAGACAATCAATACAGCTATTTGATTTAACATTAAATTGTTTCCCTCTTTCTTTAATTGTTATTTTTACATTATTTATTATATATGTATTTTAGCTGTATTGTCAATGAAAAGTTTGGCTGATTTTAAGATATTTAGAAGCCTGTTCTCGGTAGTTTTTTCATTTCATTTTTTTCTCCAACTTTTATTTGTATTATATCATCTGGTACTTCTTTCTCTTCTTCTGCTGGTTCTTTAAAATTTTCTACTGTTACTTCTACTGTTTCATTTAGTTTTACTGTTATTTCTATCAGTTTTTTATATGGTGCATATCCTTTTGGTGCTTGTATCTCTTGTAAATAATATGTACCAGGAATAAGATTTTCTACTTCTAGATTTCCTTTTTCATCTGTTGTAAGCTCTGTATATATTATCTTTTTATTTCCATCCAATAAATTAAATTTTGAATTTTGAAGAGGTAATTTTGTATCTCCATCTTGCTTATTTACTTTTATTTTCGTTTTATTAGCTACATATTTTTCTTGCTTTGTCACACTTGTTGTTTCAAATTCTCCTACTGTAAGTACATAATTTTGTTTATTTTCTACTGTTGATTTTCCATATAAAATTGGATATGTTTTCAAATCTGATTTAACATTTATTGTTAATTCACCCGAATTTTCTAATTGTTTTATTGGAATCATTATTTTAAATTTTTCTTTAGATGCAAAAGTTGTCTTTTCTTTATTTTGCTCATCCACAATCTTTGCAATATTGTTATTAGTCAAATTTACTTTATATTCTTCATTTATGGCTGATGATTCCACTTTATATGTTTTGCTTATATAATTATCATCTATATCATCTATCTCCCAATTTTCCATTTCTGAAATAATTTTAACCGTAGCTATTATTTTGGATTTATTTGAATTTCTGGCTTCACTTCTAATTTTTTTCATAGCATCTAAAACTCTTTGCCCATTGTCTGCACAAATATTAAATTTGTTCATATCATAGTCATATAGCATATCATATATAGCTAATTTGGTTGCTGTAAATGCTTCTATTTCTGTATCACATCCTAATTCTTTTGGTGTTTTAAATGGATATCCATTAATTACTGCATTCCATACCAAATTATTGGAATATATTTTTTCTGCAATTACGCTATACGAAAAATCTTCTGTCACTCCATCCTTTTCTCTATTTACGCAATATGCCGGATATTCTTTTCCTTCTTTCTCGTATACTACAAATTGTGTTCCTATTTTTATTCCATCATATACCAAACAAATTAATTCTCCCTTAGAATATAGTTTTACTTTTGTATCTTCTTCTACCACCGTTGCTTTTGCTGTGTTTGATAACATTTGTGCTGTAAATAACATTGTACTTATCATTAGTATTATAAATATTCTTTTTATTATTTTAATTATTATTTTTTTCATATATAATTTCATCCTTTCATATTTCTACTGCTTGTATACATCTTCTATACTCTCTTTTATTTTCTTCACAAGTTATTAGTGTAATTCTATTATCTTTTGTATTTTGTATATATGTCCAATCTGTTTCTTTAATAATCTTATTAATATTTACTTTATACTTTCTTATGCCTTCTTGTGTTGAATAGATAATTATATCTCCTTTGCTTAAATTTTTTATATTCTCAAAAAAGTTACAATTATATCCTCTATTATGTGCAGCTAATGCTACATTTCCATTCCATTTACTACTTTCTTCAAAATGTCCTACTGTTTTTGCTATAACATCATTTGTAACACCCTCACATATTTTTGCGTCAACTTTGATTGTTGGAATTTTTATTCTCCATTCTAACACTTCTTGTTGTTGCAAATCTTCTTTTTGTTTTATATTACATTTTTCTAAATCTTTACTTACTATTTTCACTTTTTCTTTATCTTCTAATGGAAATTTCACAGAAATAATTTTATTAGATTTATTTTGAAAATTATATTGTTGATGAAAATTATAAATTACTAAATTAATCATAATATAACTAATAGATGTCAACACTAATATAAGCACAAAAATACCTCGTTTAGTATATTTCATGACATATCTTACACCTTCCTTTATTTCTTTCACTTTTAATTTTGGATTATTTTTAAGACTTAAACTAATTTTATGAAATAAATTTCTAGATTAAAAAATTGCAATTTTTATTGTATATAATAATATAGTATTTTAAAGCATTTGTAAAGTTTTTTTCGTCGACATAAATTTACATATTTCGGGTCAGCTCTTACTGACCTGAAATATGTTCACCAATTAATTCTAAATTTTCTTCTCCTATTATTCTTACTGTTTGTATCGTATTTTCTATCTGTTTATCTGTTTTTGTTTTTACTACAATATAGTTGGTTGTATGTCCTTTTATGTATTCTTTCTCTCTTTCCTCAAACAACACTTCTAATTTTTGTCCAATATATTTTTCATTATGTTCCTTCTGCTTTTTGTCTGAAAGTTCTATCAGTTTTTTACTTCTTTCTTCTTTTATATCTCCTGGAACTTGGTTTTTCATCAATGCTGCTTTTGTACCTTTTCTTGGAGAATATTTAAATATGTGCATTTTATAAAAATCTATTTTATTTAGATAATTATAAGTTTGGACAAATTCCTCGTTTGTTTCTTCAGGAAAGCCTACAATTATATCTGTCGTAAGCGCCACATTTTTATAATATTTTCTTAGTAATACAACTACTTTTTCAAATTCTTCAGTTGTATATTTTCTATTCATCCTTTCTAATGTTGCATCACAGCCACTTTGTAAAGACAAGTGAAAATGGTCACATATCTTTTCCAGTTTTGATAATCTATTTACAAATTCTTCAGTTATTAATGTTGGTTCTATTGAACCTAACCTTATTCTCTTTATTCCTTCTATTTTATTTACTTCTTCTAACAGATCTATTAATTTATAGTTATTTCTAAAGTCCTTTCCGTAAGATGCTATATGTATACCTGTTATTACTACTTCTTTTATTCCAGCATTAGCTATTTGAGTTATTTCATTTATTACGCTTTCTGGTAGTCTGCTTCTTACTCTTCCTCTTGCATATGGTATAATACAGTATGAACAAAATCTATCACATCCATCTTGCACTTTTATAACCGCTCTTGTTTTTTCCATATGTGTTACTGTCCCAAAATCTAAAAAATCAGATTGATGTAATACATCAGAAGTTTCACTATATTTTGTTTTTGTATTCAAATAATCATTAACATGTTCCACTATATTATTTTTTTCATTTATTCCTAAAACTAAATCTATGTCCTCAATTTGTTCTAATTCATCCTTAGATACTTGTGCATAACATCCTGTTGCTACTACTACACTATTTGGATTTATTTGCTTTACCCTTCTTAACATTTGTCTTGACTTTCTATCTGCCATATTTGTTACTGTACAAGTATTTATTATATATACATCTGCTTTTTCTTCTACTTGTACTACCTCGTATCCATTTTCAATAAATTTTTGTGTCATAGCATTTGTTTCATATTGATTTACTTTACAACCGCAATGTAAATAGAGCAACGGTCTTTTTCTTTTTATTTTCTTCGTTTTCCATACTACAACCTACTTTCAGCAATTTTTATTTTTTTGATTTTTCCCATAATTTTTGATTTTCCCAATTAAAAGCATCATTTAGTCCAATCTTGTAAATTTTAAAAGTATATGTTTTTAGAACCTTCATTATTATTTTATCACAAAAATTAAGATTTTCCCCTATTTTGTAAAAAATTATTTGTTTTTTAGTATTTTTTCTCATAAATATCCCTCCTAATTGAATGATATTTAGAGATATCTCTTAGTATATTTTACCATATTTTCCCTAATAAAATAACTATACTAGGCAATAGGTATATATCTTTCAAACTCTTGTAATTAGTGTATTTACGAGTTTCTACATTTTTCTACATTTTTCTACAAATTATGATAAATTTTTCACTAATTCTTCCACATATTCACTTGATTTATCTTCATCTTGTAAATTCATTATATCAATTTCCCTTTGTTCAATATATTTTTTAAGTCCTTCAAAATCTTTATTATTTAAATATTTTTTTACTTCTCTAATTGTATATAAATGGTTTTGAATTTCCATATTCCCATCTCCTCAATTCTTTTCTTGTGCAAATTATATCAGAAAACACCTTAATTGTAAAATAGGTATAATATGTATAACTCTCTTAAAATATAGTTATAACAACGCATAGTTAAATTTCGAGGGACTTTTTTGTAAAATATATATAAGGAGGTGTAATGATGATATATTTAAAAATAAATGAAATACTAAAAGAAAAAAATAGGTCAAAATACTGGTTTGTGAAGAATATGGAACGGAGGTTATCAATCACTTTCTAACCTTATGAATAATGAAACTAGTGGTATTCACTTTGATACTTTAGAGAAGCTTTGTAGTGTTCTTGAATGTGATCCTGGAGATATTATCATTCTAAAAAAAGGGAAAAGGAGAAAAAAGAGAAATGAGCAAATTACTTAGCAAATATGAAGTATTAAAAAAAGAATATCCTAATACAATTTTATTGTTTAGAGTGGGAATTTTTTATAATATATTGAATGAAGATGCCAAAATTATAAATGAAAAATTAGGATTGAAAATTACCGACTTAGGGCCTCATATTTTCAAATGTGGCTTTCCAATTTCTCAAATAGATAAATATGTTGTCTTATTAAATAAAATGGATTTAAAGTATAAAATAATTGATGATTTGCCCACTCAAAATGTAAATGATTACTTAAAAAATATTGAAATAAAAAAAATAATAACTAAAATAGAAAACTTAGATATGAATAACACTACTTTTCAACAGGCTTTTAATTTATTATTAGATATTCAGGAAAAAATTAAAAAAAATAAGTAGTAGAGGGTTTATCCTCTACTACCTTTTATCTACCAATTCCTTTGTTAACCATTGATTGAATTAGTGATGCATTATATCCAGCTGCAGCTAATTTATTAAACCTATCTTGTCCGTTACCCCATTTGCCTTGCCAAACCTCTTTGCATATTTCTTCATTTGATTTCTTATTTGATGTTGTAGTTTTTGCACCTAGAATTTCATTAACTCTATTTTGAATTGCATTTCCATCGTATCCAGCTGCAGCTAATTTATTAAATCTATCTTGTCCATTACCCCATTTGCCTGCAATAACTTCTTTTGCGACTTCATCTACGGATTTTAAATTTGGTTTTGAGTTTGTCGAATTACCACTTAGTTTTGCATTTACTATACTTTGAATTGTACTAAAATCATAACCAGCATTTGTTAAAGCTATTTTTCTATCTGCACCATTACCCCATTTACCAGCTATTACCTCATTAGCAATTTCTTCATTTGATTTTTTACTTGTGTTTTCTGTTGTAGAAGATTCTTGTCCATTTATTTTATTTGCTTGTTCTGCAATATAATCCATTTTAGATAATAGATAATCACCAGGACAAGTTGTCGCAGCATACATTCTATGCCATACTAAATTTTGACCTTTTACAAGTTTGCCTAAATTATTTCTTTTTGCAATATCTGCAACTAATTCTATAAGTTTATTTAAAACAGCATCAGAAACAGGATAATCTCCTCCTAATGAACTATTTGATGTTTCAATAGTTACTGATTTACAGTTAGAGTCCCAATTCGAATTGCAATATGATGTATTTGCTTCATCTACATATAAACCTACTTCTGCATCTTTTCCTATACCATAGTTACTAGAAGCTTTTCTTCTTCCATTTTGGAATATTCCACCACATTGTTTTGCAGTTAATATTCCTGCCATGTGATGAATTGCTATTTTTTCAATTTTTCTTCCGCTTCTTCCAATAGTATAATTGTTAGAATGTGCAGGTACTTTTACATTTACTAAACTTGAATTACTCATTATTCTTCCTCTCCTTTCCCATTTGTGAATTCTATTTCCATTTCCTCTGTCATAACTACTTCTTCTTTTTCATTCATAACGATGACCTCCTTATAAAAAATAATACTGGAAGTTTTTTTATTTTTCTTCCAGTATTTAAAAATCACAAGAATAAATTTCTTGTATTAAATTATTGATTTTTTGCATCATAAGCTACAACTGCAGTTCCTACTCCACCTACGGCAGTTATTACTGCTGTTATTACATCATTAACACCTAAATTTTCTATATGTATTAAGCAACCTACTATTGATGCAATTGCAATTATGATTATATTTTGAACTGTTATAGGTAAATCATAATTCCAGCCAAAGTGTTTTGACACTTTTCCTGCAATATAAGTAAATAATGTTGTTACAACATATACTAAAAATTGTACTGTCATTACTTTTCCCTCCTTTCTAAATTTTCTAAATCTTTAATTCTATTATTTGCAACTTTTATTTGTTCCTCTAAAACAGGAACTCTTTGTGCAAAATTATTATGTGCCCTAACTTCTCTTGTAAGTTCTTCTAACTTTGTATCTGTCACTGCTTGTTGAGTTGATAATTTATTTTCGATTTTTTTATTATTAGATAAATTAGAAAAGACTACACCTACAAGTGCTAAACCACCTGTAATAATTGAACCTATTATACTTTCCATGTTTTTTAATCCTCCTTATTTTCATCTTTTGTTGGCCATACAATGTGGTATGGAAAACCCTCTTGTTTTGTAATATCTCTAAGTTCTTGTCTATATTTAGCTATTTTTCCATTATAGACATTAGAAAATCCTTCAAAGAATTGCTTTAAACATGAAATAAGATTAGTCATGGATATTTCTGCAGGAATATCTAATCCTAATCTATCTATACACATTTCTTTATCAGTATCTTTCAATAGTTCATTTCTTTTCTTTCTTACTTCAGCTGCTAATTTTTCATAATCTTCTTTTTTTGCAAATTGTAACCATTGTTCATAATTATTTTCTATTTCTTCTGATAATTCTTCTCTATTATCGAGTTCTATTGTGTACATATCATATAAATATCTTTTATCATTTTCTTCCACAGTTTCCTCGACAATATTGTAAAAAAAAGAAACGGTACATTTTCCGTTTCCCAAATCTTCAATAATAAACCTTTTATTTGGTTTGACACTGTTTTCTACTTGCATTTCTTAACACTCCTTTACATTTTTCAATATTTATATACGGATTAAAATATTTTTGTTTGAAATTACGACTATCACAATGTTTAAGCCATCCGTTGTAGCTTATCATTGCTGAAGCATCTTTTTTAGTTAATTTTTTCCTTTTATATATTCTTTTGGCTCTTCTTTTTATTCTTAAAAAATTTTCTCTTCTTAAAGTTGTATAGCCTCGGTAAAATCTATATCCTAAAAAATCAATAGGTCTAGCATCAACTTTAAATAATTGCCAATTTTCTTTTAGTGCCAATTTTTCCTGTTTTAAAAATATTTCTATTTTGTCTTTTATTTTGTGCAACTCTTTCTTATTTCTGTGAAATAGCACCATATCATCCATATATCTTATATAGTAAGAAGCCTTTAGTTCTTCTTTAATGTAATGATCTAATTCCTGTAAGTAAAAGTTTGCAAACCATTGTGAAGTGAAGTTACCGTATAGGTAATCCACTTTCCGAGCTGTCTATGATTAAATCTATTAATTCTAATGTATCTCTATCTTTAATAATCTTTCTAAATTTTTTCTTCATTATTTCTTTATCTATGTTAGGATAAAATTTTTTTATATCTAATTTCAAAGCATACTTTGTATTCTTTTTATCTGCAATTAATATTTTCTTAATATATTTGGCTCCATAATGTATCCCACGCCTAGGTACAGATGCACATGTATATTCATACATTCCTCTTTCAAGAAGATAATGTATGTTTTGCATTAGAGCCCAATGGATGATTTGATCTGGATAGAAACTTGGTTTGAATATTATTCTTTCTTTTTTCCTTACGCCATCGTGAATTACCATTTTTATATATGGACTTGGTATATATGTCTTATTAATAAGCATATCATATATTTCATCAACATAAAAGCTGATATTATCTAATATTTTATTCACACCATTTCTACCTTTTTTTCCTTTTGATGCATTTATAATAGCTATTCTTATATTCTCTTTTTTTATTATTTGTTCATATATGTTACCAATTCTCTTCATTGAATACCTGGCTTTCTTATTTTGTCTACCGACTTTTCGCTTAAAAGAAACTACTAAGCCAGTCCAGTTTCGACATTATTTTTAGCAAGTGCTATGGAAAGTGATGTGTAATGATTTAACAAAATAAGTAGGCGAGCCCCGATGTTCCAATTCGCATTCGAAGAAGCATTGTTCAAGTTCCAGTAGAACAAGCCAGCATTCGTGCCGTTGTCTACGTTACCACCCACGAGGGCAAAAAAACTAAAGAAACCGAATAGCGGGACCGCACACATCAAATCCCCATATAGTTATTATACATATACTTTACAAATAATTTAACTACTCTACATTGCAGTTATATGGGGGACTATGCCGTCCCCCAGTCCCCCTGCTTTTACTGGTATTTAAGAAGGCGAGCCCCGA
>DNVW01000012.1:159313-172137 GCA_003507395.1 Clostridiales bacterium
GCCGTAGTCCACGTAACCACCCACGAGGGCAATTCTGTTGCCTTCGGAACATAAATAGTAATCACATGTACCCGTTTCAGAGCTTCCTCCAGCTTCTGTTGGAAGTGCTATTTGAGTATTATCTTCATCATATCCAAGTCTATTTGGATACACACCAGAAGTTTGTAAGTTTGTATATCCTATTTGCTTGTAAGGTGATACAAATTTGTCTGAAACATATTGCGTTGGATCATCACATACATAAGCAACATAGTCTTTAATATTGATTCCATCAACAAATTGCCATACATTGCCAAATATATCCTCAATTCCTCTATATATTACTGAGGTTTTACTATTTGATAGACAGCCGGACTTCATTCCTAATGTGTCACACTTTCCGCTTCTTTGTGCAGATGACCAAATAACATTAGTAGTTGCTATATTAACTGGATCTCCATCAAATTTTATAGCTTTACCTGTTACAGTACCATTTGTGAAATCTGCAATTTCTGTTATTGTTCTTTCTGATGCTACAGAAAAATTGCCATAACCAGTTCCAATTGATATAATCTGTCCTACGACAAATGAATTTCCTGCACTTGTATTTACAATAAATCTATTTGTACTTGTTTCTGCAATTAACGCAACATCATTATTGTTTATTCTCATTCCGGTATATCCATTTCCAAGTTTTAATTGAGAATTATAATGTGCATATTCAACTAAATACAACATTTGTAAAATAAAATATCTTGTATCTAATATGCCAAAACCAGTACCAACTCCTGTAGCTAATGTTCTAAAAGCAGAAATAGTTTTATTATATGCGGGTATTTGTCCACTAATACTATGTGCCTTTCCATTAGCATCTACACTTATATCATATCTTCCTATTGAGAACTCTTTACTATGCTTATATCCTGCTCTATTATAATCAGCAATATAAATATATTCGTAATCTTCTTTAATCTCTCTCTTGTACCAGAATTCCGGTATCCTTGTTAATACTTCTCCATTTGTTCCATCAAATTTAAATCCAGGTTCTCCTATATATGCTTTTACTTTTTTATTTGTAGTATCATAATTGTATGTTTTAATGTCTGACCATGGATATATATTATCAAAATCATTTTGTACTGCAGATCCATCTTTTGTAGCATTTGCTACAAGTCCTATATTATCACAAATTCTTTCCCATACTGGACTTGTATTATCTTTGATTTTTCTTCTTATACCATAGTTTTTTCCTACAAACTCTCTTGCTTTTTCTATTGCTTCTTTTAATTCATTTTCTGTAACATATATTTGATTAGGATCAAGTGTTATATTTATATTTTCCGTATTATCTACTAATACAGTTATATCAATATTTTTTTCTATCAATTCTGTTACAGAATTGTTTATGTATTCTGCATTAGCTCCTGCATTTGCATAAGCATATAATACTTTAGCCTTAGTGTCTGGATCTATTGCAAAAAGTCCAATTTCTCTAAAATAAAACGCACTATTTGCATCAATATTTCTAAAAGAAAATGATATTTGAGCTTGTGTGTCTTTTAATATTTTTATATTATTTAATGAACATTCTAGAACTTTTGTTGTTAATGCCTTTTTATCTCTTGCATTTCCTGTTAATGTTCCACTACCAATTTCTGCATGGTCAAATTCTACTTTTTTACCCTGCAGGGTTTTTGCAGCTAACAAAGAGCCATCCTTTGTTATATATACTTTTTCAAACCCCATTATTTTTCACACTCCTTTATATCTATGTAACTCTGTTGCCTCAAGTTTAATCCAAAATTATTATTCTCGTTTATTTTAACATTTTCAATTTCTTTCATTTTTTCTGTGTTCAAAACCATATATGTTTGTTGAGATATTATTGCTCCTGAGATACAGTTTATTTTACTTGTTAATCTATAATCTAGTTCTATATTGGCTGGCATTTGCTTTACCAAATCATTCTTTAACAATTCAGCTGCTTCTGTATAATTTAATGCAATTTCTATGTTCATTTTATAGTTATTGAAATCTGTTGTTATTTTATAATTTTCAGCACCAATAGCTTCATTTAATGTTTGTATCAGCCATTTATAAGTATATGCAACTCTATTATTCATTTTTAATAAAATTGCCATTCTTCTTGCCTCTAAAGTTTCTGCTGGCCTAGTAATTCCATATATTTTTTCATATCTTCTTAAACCATAATCTTCTGCTGTTTTTACAATAACTTCTCTCAACATGCTATTTATTTGATTATTCAATTTTTCAATTTGTATGTCTTCAGCTCCAAAAATTTCCTTAAATTCTCTAACTTCTTTTAGAAATGGTGGCATATATTTGATTAAATTCATTCTACGATCACCTCTCCTAAAATAGGAATTTGATATTTACTTAATAAAACATTACCATTTTGATTATTAATAAGTGTTTTAGTAACATCAATTACTCCCTCTGTATTTAATATTAGAGCTTCTATTTGTGCTTTTCTTACAACCGTAGTATCTGTATCTTCCCATAGTTTTCTTAATCCTAATAAATATTCACTAATTGATTTCTTTATATTTTCCTTAACTTTATCTTTTGTGGTTGTTGTTTCTATTGTTATTTCCGTTTTTACTTCTATGCTTATTTCTGTTACTGTATCTACTGTTACAACATGTCCTATTGGAGCTAACCCAAGTCCTTCTTCAGAAAATCCTGGACATATTTCAGTTTGTACAGTTTCTATCAATGTGCTTGTTGCTTTGTCAAAATTACTATCCAAAATTGTTAGCTTAACGGTTCCTCCTCCATTCCAAATTGGTGTGACTTTAACTGCTCCAACACCATCTATGTCTTTTGTTTTATTTTTATAGTCTATAACATTTCCTCCAAATGATTTTTCTTCAATTTGTTCATAATATCTTTTTCTTAATTCTTCATCATTTTCTTCATCTTCTCCAGGAATAAGAAGGTCTGTTAATGTTGCTTTCCCAAGGTTTTGAATATAATCAACAGGAACTAGCAGCCCTGTTATGTTATTTCCAGTAAGTCCAGCAGTTTCACATTCTAATTTATAAATTCCTGTACTAATTTTTTCTTTTATCTTCCAATAGCAATCGTTACATGTAAATCTTGAATTTAATTCAATGTCCATCAGATTTTCGCTTTCATCATAAAAATTTCCTTGTTTGATTGCTTTTGTAGCTTCTTTTCTAGTCAAACCTACTTGATTAGATAATCGGTCCAAATATTCCTCCACTGCTGTATCTGCAAAAACTAAATCTATATTGTTTTTCAAAACAATATACATTTGAGCCATTTCTGCAGCTGCAGGTGCTAATGCATCATATATAATGCTTCCTTCTCTTTTATCTAATGTATCGGGTATTTTATCCAACATTCGGTTTAAAATAGTCTCATACTCATAATATTCATCTAAATTTTCATTCATGTGCTCACCACCTTCTCAATTGTTATTTCTCCTACAGTTGTAATTACATTAAATGTTACTATTAATTTATCTTTTATTATTTCAAAATTAAAGTTATTTACTTCTTCTATTCTATCATCTTGTAACAGTGCTTCAGTTATTACTCTTTGAAGTTCTGGCACAACATAAGTAGAACTTTCACCAATTAAATTTTTAAGTTCGATTCCATAATTCCAACTATATATTAGGTGTTCAAATCTTTCTGTATTAAGTATGCAATAAATTGTTTGTTTCATTGCCTCTATTCCATCACAAAATCTAGTTATTGTGTTTTTTTCAATATCTAGGCAATATGTTTTGTTGGGTTGTGTTGCAATTTCTAAATTGCTTTGTAATATATTATTAGTATTAGGTGTCATTTTAGCTTAACCACCTTTCATCTTTTTATTTTGTCTATCACAATATACTCTTGTCCACCACGCTTCTGTATCAATATGACCACATCATCTTTTTTTAATGCATTATGAACAGTCATTTTTTTCTTTCCCCTAATGTCATGTGAATGAGATAGGTTAATTGATTTTTCTGCTACTTCAATAGAACTTTGTACTGTATTTGTTATCTTTTCATTATCTGGATTTGGAGATATACTAGAATTAACACTTATATCCGCATTTGCCGTATATGAGTGATTTGCATTAAGTGTTTTATCATCCGTTTTCCAATCTATCGTAACATCTACAGTATAATCAGTAACATTCTTAGTTAATATTAAAAATTCAGATGTTAATTTAAATTTTTATTCCACTGTAACCTCTAGTGGACTCGTATTTGTAACAATTCCATATAAAACATTGCAAGGAGCTGATGCTTCTTCAGCTCCCTGCGAAATTCTTTTTAATACATCTATTAGACTCGCCATATTATCCTCCAATTACTGTGATATGAAATCTTGCCCCCTTAATGTCAAATCCATAAAATGTTCTCCATTCTTAAATGTATGTTTTGCTTTTTCAACCAACATAAAATTTTGAAGTTTTACATCTCCTAAATCTAAATTCACAATTATTAAAGAGCCCCCTCTAACTCTGATATCTCCAATAACATTTTTGATTTCTAAGTTTCTAGTCTTCTGATTATATAAATTTAATAAAGTTTTTGCCTTAACTGCTCCATTTGTTTTTTCATCAATAGTATCAAAGTATTGTAACACTCCCCACTTGTTCATATTACTTGTATCTTGTGCTATATATACTTCCCTTTTTCCTGTTTTTTCATTGTCATATACTAATTTAACTTTATTATATGTATCTGTATCTATAGAACTTTGGTAATCAAAGTTTTGTGCAGTTTCTTCATCTATAATAAGTCCCACTTTCATTCGTTCTAGGTTTTTTAAGCATATTTGTCCAAAATCATCATAAAGAACATACATTTCCTTTTTGTACTGTATTGTTTCATCTAAAGCATTTAAAATAATGTCAAAAAGAGCCTGATTACTTTCAGATTTTTTTGCGATTTTATAATTTGTATTTTCTAAAGTTCCAACATTTAATTGAAAATCATTTGCGATCATTCTAACTAACTCATCGGCTCTTTTATCAACATATACATAACTTGATTTGTTTTTTAAATATCTTAATTGATCATATGCTGTTGTCTTTATTATTTTATCCTTTTCTCTTTTCTTAGTAAAAACAAATCCATAAAACACTTTATTTCCATTAACTTTAAAGCTTATTGGATTTCCTTCTTCATAATTTATTATGTTATCTTTCAATACTTTAAACTCTAGCTTGCCTGGAGATGATTTTCTTTCTGTAGTCCAAACAATTTCATCTTGTGTAACGGGTGCATATACAGTATTTCCATTTTGAATTAATAACTCTATCTCCATACAAACACCTCCTATGCTGGTATCCAAAGTACCTGATTTGGATATATCAAGTTTGGATTTTTTATTTTATCTCTATTGGCTTCATATATTTTTCTATATTTATTTCCTTTTCCATAAAATTTTTTAGAAATATTCCATAAACAGTCTCCTCTTTTTACAGTATAATTTTGGCCACTTGGAGCCGAATTCTTTTGAGTTGCTGTTACCGTTGGTGTAACAGTTCTTTCGACAACAGGTGGCCTATATTGTTTTATAGTTATTTGCATAGTTTTTGTAGAGTACTCTTTATATTGTTTAAGCTTTATTTCAACTTTTACATCAAATCCTTCCTTTGCTTCTTCAGTAATTTTATAATCCTCTAAAGAAACCTTTATATTCGTATCAAATAAAACCTTTCCATTAGGTAATTTTCTTGAAACAATAAATTGAAAAGGAGTATTATTTATTTTCAACTTTTCAAGTATATTTAAATAATATACTGCAGGCTGAAATTCATTTTTATATGTTGCAAAGGGATAATTTGTGTTTGGAAGTAATGCTTTGAATTCAATTTCTGTCAAACCTGGTTTTTTTAAAACATTTATTTCTTGGTTATTAATTAAATCGTAAGTCTTATTTTTATTACTTATTTTTAATGATAATTTATCGGGAGCAATAGGTAATAATGTATTTCCTAAATAAAAATAATATGCCATTTTTTCCTCCCTCCTAAGTATGAACTCCATCCGCAACGGATTGTAATTCTTCTTCTAATCTGGTAGCTAGTTTTTCAACTATTCCATCAATATCTTGTTCTTCATTTATGTTATTATTATTATTCATTGTAATATTTACGCTTGCTGTAGTAAATCTATTTACAGTATCTCTTTCTGCTATATCAATCAAATATTTTAAATCTTCTTCAGATATTTCTGAGTTATCAGCTATTTTTTTAGTATCTCCAGCAATATCTCCAAGTGTGCCATCACCCATGCTACTAAAATCAAAACCATCCATACTTAAGGCATCGTTTATAGCTGAAGTTGCACCATTTATCCAATCATTTCTATGGTCTGTTCTATCTTGTCTTGTAGTTTCTAGCTCTATAACCTTATTTTGTATATCAGTAGCTGAGCTACTTAAATCTGCTGCAAATTTTGCTTTATTTTCGTTGATTGAATTATTTACTTCATTCATATCATCTAGCATGCTTTGTAAATCTTCGTTTCTTCTTACAACATTGTCCATCATGCCTTCCATTGCCTTATCTGCGAAATTCGCATATTGTGCATAATCTATTGAAACTCCTGGTATTTTATTTAAAATTGAAATTATTCCATTTACGATTCCTAATACTCCATTATACAGCCATTGAAAAATATACAGTATTCCTACTCCAACAGCTTCTAATCCTGTTTCAAATGCATACCATGCAGATAACAATGCATAGCAAACTCCTATCATTCCTAATAGCATAAATTGTGCTGCTAGAACTATTCCATAAAAAACTGTTTTGCATCCTAGCCATAAAGTCATAGCACCTATAACTAACATGTCCCATAAATATATAATTGCATAAGCCACCTTATCGTTAGTAAACCACAAGTATGTAAGTGCCACTATTAAGGCCATAATCAATACAACAATCCATACGATAGGACAAGCATATAATGCAGTATTTAATCCATATTGTGCAGCTGTAGCAGATAATGTTGCTCCGGCTTGCATCATACTTGCTGCTGCTTGTACTTTTTGTATAATAGCTAATATAGTCAGAATTCCACTTGTAATAGTAGAAATTACATTAAATGCAATATATGCTCCAACTATTCCTAGTATTACTGGTGCAAGTGGCTCTAAAATACTATATAACCATGCTGCAGTTTCTATTAAACTTAATACAGCCTGCGCAGCTAAGCTTGCTCCTTCTATAAACATATTGAACATTTCCTGTACTTGCTGATTATTTGCTAGAGCATTAATTTTTTTCAAAACTGGATCTAATGCTTTAATTGTTATATTTTTCATTTTTGTCCATACTTGAGCCCAAGTCATTGGCATTTTGTTATATCTGTCATTTATTTGGTCTGCTGTTGAAAACATAGCATTTTTTATAATATCAGATGTAATTACGCCCTGTGATGATAATTCTTTTAAATCTCCTTTGGATTTACCGGTATAGTTTGCTATTGCCTCAGCTAATAAAGGTGCATTCTCCATAATGCTACGGAATTCATCCCCTTGTAATTTGCCAGATGCCATCGCTTGTGTTAATTGATACATTGCAGAAGTTTGTTCTTGAATACTTGCACCACCTATTGTAAAATTTTTATTCATTAACTCTGTAAATGCAATTATCTCATCTGTATTTTTAAAATTATCCCCTGCCAGAATTCCTAATTTTGATACAACGCTAGTAGTATCCAGAAATGAAGATCTAGTTCTATTCGACATCGCAAATATTTTATTTTCTAAATTTTCTACACTATCATTATCATCTACTATCAGTTCAAGTCTTGCTCTATTGCTAGAAACTTGATCGGATAAGTCAACTGTTTTTCCAATTATTGTTATTCCTCCTGCTGCTATTGCAACATTCTTTATAGTATTTAATAGTTTATTTGCCGCCAAATTAGAATTTTCAAAGTTAGAAGGCATTTTTCTTGTTTCATTATTAGCATTTTGTGCTGACTGTTCTATCTGGTTCAATATCATATTTGTATTATTTAACTCTTCCTTCGCTATTTTTAGTGATTGTAAATCAACTGGATTAGATGATGCTGTTTGCATATCTTCAAAATTATTAATAAGAATTCTGCAAGCATTGCTCATACTTCTAAGTGCAGGAGACATACTGTCTTGAACCATTATAGCAGTTTTTATTGTTGCCATTGTTTCACCTTCCTTCTCTTATTTCCACATTATTTTTTTAATTTACTTTGCTGTTCTTTTTCATTTTCAATTCTAATATCAATAGATGCAATAACAAAAGCTTTTTCTTTAAATGGTAATTCTATAAATTCATGTGGAAATCTATGAAGTTTTTGAAGGCAATAATGAGCATACACAGCTTCATAATCGCCTTCTTTAATTAGTTTTTTGCTTCTTCAACCGCTTCTTCTAATTCATATCCATTTATTCTTTGAATTTCTGCTGTTAGATCATCATATTCTGCAGCATTTAATAAATGTTTTGTCAACAAATCAATAGAGTCCATCTCATGATAAAAGTCTAATAACTCTGCATTGTGAAGGTCCGGAAATATAACACATTTATCAGTAAGCAATTGCAAATATCTAATTGTATCTAATTGCTGTTGATATCCTTTTTTCTTTCCATTTTGTACTATAACTTGTCTATAGCATTGTTTTCTTAAATCTTCATTCTCTTTTGCAGTTATAGTTTTTAATTTCCATGGGATAGGCTTTCCATTTTCATCCTTGAAGTTTTTAGAAGCTACATATTCAAAAACTTCTTCTTTCTTTTCAATCATAAAAGCTTGTAAATTGCTCATAATATTCCTTCTTTCTTATTTATTTTTATTCCATTCCATCTAAAACTTTAAATTTAGTTGGATTTGCAAAATCTTCAAATGTAAATTCAATCTCTTGCTCTAGAAAATCTCCATCTACATCAAATGATGCTAATACTCCACCATTGATATTGCAACCTTTAAATATCATTGAACATGCACCTGCTGATGATGTTGGATCTTCATTTGTTACCTGAGTATCAAAATATACATCTTCTCCCGAATTTTTATATCTTTCCATAAGCTCATCAAAAATAGATGTATTTTTATATACTGTCATTTTTCCTGTACCTTTCCAGCCAGTTGATTTATTTCCAGCACCTGTTTTTCCTAATATGTTTATTTCCTTTTTAGTTTTCTCAAATTTTGCTTCAAAATCTTTTGCTTGCATTAGTAAATATCTTCTTCCTTCGATAGTTACGTAGCAGTCTGCCAATTTTGCGCTAATAGCATCTTTAGCATTCATATTAATTTCAGACATAATAAATTTCCTCCTTTAAAATAAATTAAGAGAACATGTACTGCCCTCTTTTATTCTACAACTACGGTCATATATAATTTTTCCATAGCATTAACTATTTGTACTGCAGCATCAATAGTTACGGATTTTTTATCATTTCCAATTGCTACTGCGATATCTGTGTCTTTAAAATTCTCTATTGCTTGTATCTGTTGATATGATTTAAATAATGTTGCTATATCATTCCATAATGAGGTTCTTCCAGACTCATTATTTGCAATTTTTCCTATGTATTTTGAATTAAATACACTTGCTACATCTGTTGCAATTTGGTCTAATACCCTTATAGTTTGATTTGATTTAAACTCTTCACCTTTTTCATCAGTAGTATTAACTAAGCTGTTTATATCCACTAAAACTCTAACTTGGTCACCTACTTGATGTAAAACAAATTCTCCACTATCAATTGCTGTTTCTAGTTGTGCTTGTGTATATTCTGTTTTAGGTGTATATTCTCCATCGTATGTCTTATTGGTGTTTGATTTATTTATCTCACAACCTGCAATTACGCCAGTAACCCAATATATCATTCCTATATCTGATTCATCTGCAGCATTTTTTACATTAATAACTCCTTCATAATCAGCAGATGTGTTATACAATACAGCTTGAAATTTAATACCTAATTTATCTCTTAATCTTTTTGCATATTGAACATATAAGCCTGTTATAGATGTATCTTTAGATAAACATCCAACTGCATTGAATGAATAAGATTCAAGTTTGTTTAGAAAATCTTGATGAGCTGTTGAGCTAACTGTTCCATTTGTTCCACCAGCTAGTGCTGTTCCTGCTGTAACAGTCAGTGTAGTAGCTTTGAATGAAACAAATTCATTTGCAACTAATTCACTTGCTGTTTTTACGATTTGTTTATCAACTTCTTTTGTTCCAAGCATCGTTATTACTTCATATTTATTATTATCATCAACATTTTTTTGTATGATAATTTTCAAGTCATTTCCTCGTGTTCCAGAATATAAAGCTGTTGCAATATCATTTGTAGCTTTTTCTCCTTCATTTAATTTATATAAATATGCTTTCTTGATATTTTTAAATAAATCTCTTAGTCCTTTTAATTTTGGATCTGAATATTCATATCCAAATAAGGCTAAAGAATTTTTTGCAAATTCTTCTCCTGTTACTGCTATTATTTGGCTATCTTTTCCCCAATCAAGTTCAAGTGCTAATGCAGCAATTCCTCTATCTCCTGCAACTGCAGAAGCCGCTTTTTGTGATGCAAAATTAATGTATGCACCAGGTATTTTTTTGTTTTGGACTGTAAAAGTTCCTCCTCCTAATGACATATTAATTCACCTTTCCTTTCCTAAAATCTTCTATTGTCTTATTTACTTCTTCTAATGTATATAATTTATCATCTTTTAATAAAGCATTAAGTAAATCGACATTATCTTTAAATTTTTTTGAATTTACTATTTGTTGTTTAGTAAATCTATCTTCAATTATAGTTTCTACTTTTTTTCCCTTAGCCATCCTTTTTAACCTCCCCATTAAGATCATAATTGTTCATCTGTGTATTATCATTTTCTCCCTTACATATAAATAATTTATAGTCAATGAAAAAGTGTAACACTCCATCTTCAATTTTAGATTGCATTTTATCTGCTCTAATTAGTGCATTATTAGTTAAAGTTATATACTCTAAATCATATAACTTATCTGCCATTTCCATTAAACTTGGTGTATCATCATTTTTTGAAAAACCTGTAATATCAAAATGAAGTATATCTATATAATTTTTTTTATTTATACCTATATCTCGATTCTCATTTCCATCTAAGTAATTAATAAAAAAACAAGGTTTTTCCATACCTTGCTGAACATTATCATCATATACCTTATAGGATACATCAAATATTTTTCTAATTTTTAAGGAAATCCCTGTCACTATTTTATCAATAACCATTATTAAAACACTCCTCCATAAATTTAGTCAATTTGCGTTCTATAATCTTAGGCAATTGTGATTCTAATTCTTTTTCTGATATAGTAAGCATAAAGTGTCCATTTACCCAGGCAGATTTTAATTTCTTGCCCAAAGCGGGAACAAATCTTCCAGGTTCTTGCCTATGTCCAAATTCAACATAAGATGAATATTCTACTGGATTTTTCACAATTATAATATAATTATTGCCAAGTCTGAGTATCTTTAAAGAGTCTGCATATTCCTTTGCATTTGGTACTTTTCCTCCCTCAGCTTCTTCTTGTGTTTTTGCTGTCCATCCTCTCCTTAATGTTCCTCCATTTTTTATTTTATAAGTTCTATAGCTACCATCCTTTTTTATTACTTCAAAGGTTCCTTCTCCTACAGGTGTCCTTTTAATGACTTTCGCTAATAAACGAGCAGCCAACTCTCGAGAAACATCTTCACAAAATTTTTGCACATCGAATTTTGACATTTTTTCTATTTTTTTTGCCAACTCTTCTAGTTGTTTAAAATCACAACTTCCCCATCTAGCCATTATGCCCACCCCTTAAATTTTTCTAACATAATTTCTTGGTGTGTGTCATATACTGCTGGTTCTCCACTATTTTTATATTCGGTAGTTCTATTTTTTTGAGTTACAATTATCTTAGAGCCAGGTTTTATATTTAATTCTGGAGCAATAAACAATTTGACCTTTGTAATAACATTAGATTGATTTTCGGTTTCATTATTTGCATTAATATCCTCAAAAGATAGCTTACATGGTTGCTTTTCTAGTACAGTCTCTTCTTTAAAATTAGTTCTATTATTTTTTGGATTCGTATTTGATTTATATTCAATAATATCACATTTGCCATCATATAATTTTTCAATTGCCTGTCTAGCAATATTTAAATACGGATTCATACTACCACCTCATCTTTCGATGTCTGTATAAATCTTTTTTATATTTTTCTACTAAAACATCTTCTGAGAACTCTAATGTTCCTGTATTATATATTATTCCATTTATATTTACTGATGTTGCATCTGCAAAATCTACAGTTGTATCTCCCTCTTGTATGCTTTTAACTTTCATATTCATATCACTTGAGGAATTTACATCTATATTTTTAACAAACTGATTATCATATCCATTTAAATACCAATAATCTTTTGTCATTCTAATCCATGTAGTATATAAGCTTTTTGGTATAGAAGAAAGATGTGTTGTATCTAAAATAATACACATTGTATCACTTATTGAATATAATAACTGTTCTTTTGCAGCATTTCTTTTTGTCTCATCTTGAATGTTTGTTATTTTTAATTCATTTTGTAAACGCTCTACAAACAATCCCATATTTATTTCTGTTCGGCTTTTTATTTCATTAAGAATATTCATATAATCACCTACTCATTTTCTGGATTTTCTTTTTCTACCTCAGTATCTTCTATTTCTTTAATTTTTGCAATTAGTGTTTCTTTTTTCATATTGTGAACATTTTTTATACCTAGTCCTTTTGCTTTTTCTTTTAATGCTTCTAATTCTTCGCCGGTATTATCGCCGGTATT
>DNVW01000012.1:172455-223434 GCA_003507395.1 Clostridiales bacterium
TCGCCGGTATTGTCGCCGGTATTTTTGTCTGCAGAAGGCTCTGCAGCATCTTTTTTATAATTTTCAACATATAATTCTAGTTCTTGTTTCAATTCTTTTAAATTTATTGTTTCATCTTTTACCATTATAGTAATAGTTCTTTCCTTTTTATCTGAGATTTCTTCTACTACATCTAAATATTTTTTATTTTTTTCGTACACATCCTCACTAACTATAGCTGTATCCTTATCATAACACCATTTTCCATTTAACTTTAATGCTGGTCCTTTTACAATAACTCTTTTCATCTTATTACACCTCTTTTATTAAAAAATTAAAGGTAAAGGCTTGTAGCCTCTACCCTAAGTTAAGCTAATGCTAGCTTGAAATACCTCATCACTATATGGGAATGAAGGTAATGCAGTAGCAACTGCTTTTTCCCAAGTGCTTACAGGATCTTTGTCTTCTTCATATACCATAGCAAGTATTTTGCCAACTTGTCTAATGTCAATTGAAGGATCTCTTTGTAATCTTATTTCTTCTGCTGTTGGTCCATATAATGTTTCACCTAATTTTCCTTCTGGGAACATTGAGAAACATTCTTCTGGGAAATATCTAATTTGCTCATAAGTTCCATCAGCTTTTAATCTTCTATAGACTTCATCATAAGTATATATTTTTGGTAAACCTAAGCTTTCTAAGTATGTATTTAATTCTCCAACTGTTGCTAATCTTTTTGAGTCCTTTCCATATAAAGCATTAATAACATTTGGATTTTTTAAAATTTTTGCTAATACAATATTTGAAGTTAGAGCTCTTTTTGGTTTAACAGCCATTTTGTTGTACCATTCCATTATATCTGCTATTGGGTCTGAGTTTGTTCCCCAGTCTACATTTGCAGCCTTATGAGCCTCTGGTACACCATAATCAATACTAGCATTTAAACCATTTTCATTTAATGTTACAGTTCCCTTTGCTAATATTTCCATACGCATAACTTCGACTCTTGCTCTTACACCTTGAACTAATGAGTCAATATCATTATATACCTCTTGCATTAGTTCTTGTCTTTCAGCTTCATTTCTTGGTGATTCTAAGGCTATAATATCTTCCTCACTTAATGGTAATTTTCTTTTAATTAATGCCAATTCAATAGCTTTCTTTTGAGCCTCTCTTTGTCCAATTTCAGATTCTGTATCAAATCCATGTACACTTGCAATTACAGGTGTTTTACTTTTATTTACGATCATATCAAATTTAAGTGATCTTTTCTTTACTTCTGGAAATAGTTCCTCTCCCATTAATGCTGGATATTTTCTATCCTTTTGATAATTTAATATTTCTTTTTGTTCAAAAAGTTCTAATACACTTTTTCCCATAATATTTTTCCTCCTTATATATTTTATTAATATTTTTTAGTTATTCTTTTTCAAATATTGTACCGCTAACATCTCCGCCAACAGTATAATCAGCAGTTCCCGCTGTTACTTCTGCAGCTGTTCCTGCTAGTAATTTAGCATAAACATCTCCTACTCTTTTGAAATAGTCTTTATCTTCTAAATATTTTGCATCTGTTGTTTTCTTATATGAAGCTGCAGATTGTGTTTCATATTCATCTTTAAAATGAATTCCTGGCATTGTTGCTTTATCAGCATCTGCAATTTTTTCTGGTAGTCTTGCAGCTAATACCCATCCTTCATACATAACAGCTCCTGGTTGTGGTCCTTCTGTTACATCAACATCATTGAACACTAGTCCAATAGCAACTCCTTGTGAATTTCTGTAAACAGTACCAGCCTTTACAATTTTTCTTCCTTTTGCATTTGCTACTACACCCTTATTATCAATTTGTCTAGTGTAGTTGTGATATTTAGCAGAAGCTAAAAAATTAATTTCTTTTACTTCTTCGTTTTTAACATACATAATATTTTTCCTCCTTATATTTAATTAAAAAATTGGCTTTTTTCTGTGCCTGTTTCAGCACTATTATTTATTTTTGCAAAATTAGAGCCACTACTAATTCCTGCACCTTCATCTCCTTCGCCTCCGTTACCTTCATTGTTTAATGGATTTCCAGTAACTTTAGTTTCAAAGAAATGAGGATCTGATTTTTTTAGAGCATCTAGTTGCTCTTTAATACCGATTAATGTTTTTCCCTCTTTATCAGTAGTAATCTTAGTTAAGTCCAAAGACCCTTTCACTGCATTTATATTATTTTCGGTATTTCTTACTTTAGCATCTTTAAATGCTGATTTTAAAAGTTCATTGAAGATATAGTCTGAATGCTCTTTTTTAGCATTATCTTCAATTTCTTTTACCTTTTTGTCGTATTCTTCTTTGGTTATAGTATTTTTTTGAAGATCAGCAAGTGCTTTTTCTTTCTCGCCTTTCTCTTTTTCAAGTACCTTTTTGTCATTTTCCAGTTGTGATTTGTCTGCTTTCAATGTTTTGTTTTCATCTTGTAATGTTTTTATATCCTTTCCATTTTCAGCTAAGACAAAACTGATTTGGTCTTCTGTAAGACCCTTTGCTTTTAAATCTTCTGTTTTCATACTTTCTCCTTTTCTATAACACCATCATACTAGGCTTTTTTAGGCAGTTCTCCATCTTCCGTTATTCAAATGTTATGAGGCAATTATTAAGGTCTACCTCTTGACCAATTTTTTATAATAAAAATAGACACCTTTTCAGATGTCTAAAATTAATAACTATTCAATTAAAATGTAGGTTAGGATTTGCACCTAACATGATAATTATTTTTACACTTTATATTTGACTTCAAGTGAGAGGCAATCCATAACCCATAATAGTGTTTTATCTAGTCAAAGTACTTCCAACACTAGGGCAATTATCTTATCCATACACATAGCGTCTACCTATTCCGCCACCACATTTTTTATTCTATTATTTCTAAACTAACAATCTCATTTTCAAACAACGAGTAATTTTTGTTGTCTTTTTCATTCAATATATCTATTTCTTCTATTTCCGGCTCATTGTCCTCTGCTGGTACATATCCTACTATTTCGCCAATATATTCATTGTTATTATATGATTTTATTTTTACTTTTTTATTTAATAATTCTTCTAAATTCTTGCCTTTCATGCTAATTTCCGCCTTTCCTATAAGGAACTATATGTACACCAGTTTTACTATAATGAATTTTGAAACTATTAGTCTTTATTTCTTCTGTCTTATTTTTTACAACTCCAATTTGTTCATCAATTGTTATTATTTCTTTCTTACTCCATTTTCCATTATCTCCAAATTGTAATGTACCTGTTCCCGCATATTTGTTTACAAGTTCTTGTGCTTTCTCAGATGATATAGTTAAGTAACTTCTTCCTTCAATATAATTATTACTGTTTAATATATGTTTATCTTGTTTTCCAATATTTATTGTCTTATTTACATTACCAATATATTGTTTTGCTTTTTCTTCTGTTGTTATTCCCAATGCATCTAAATATTGTGCTTTTAAGTTTTTCCATTCATCAATATTATTATACTTCATTTCTTGAAATTCTTCAAATGATTTTCCAATTTCTTTTTCTCCTAGTATGTTTTTATATCTATTATATTGTTCAAAATCTGCTGACTTATTCTTTTCTTTTTTTTGCATTACTTCAAATTTTTTCTTTATATTAGGATCACTATCTATATATTTACTTTTCCATTCATTATATGTAATATTACTTGGTACATAATAAGTTTTTCCGTCTGTATTTCTAGCTGCTCTTTCCCCAAATTCAAATTCATCTGCAAAATATGGAGCAGTTGTACTTCGACAATTAACATGAAATGGTGGAGCAGTTATTCCTTCTTTATAATCACTCATATTAAATATTTGCCCATCTAGATTACGGCATATATCTGATGTTCTTGAGTCAAGTGTAGCAACTATAATATATTTTTCTACTCCTAAATCTTTAAAACAATCTTTTCTGGCCACACTAGAAAAAAATGCTGACTCTGTCATTACTAATGTTCCTGCCTTATTTTTACTAACCCCAAATGTTTTAGAAATCTTATCTATCACATCATCTGGTGCCTTACCTCTTATTATTGATTGTGTTAATTCTTTTTGCAATGTATCAATTAAAGCTTTTTTATTTTTCCAAATTCTATCACTAAAGGTATATCCATCACTTGTCCATGGTTTTGATATTATTCTTTTTATAGTGTTTTCATCTAGTGCAGAAAACTGGAAAGCAACATTGTGGCCTTTTTGTAATTCATATGCTACTTTATAATAAGTATCTTTGTAGGTATCAATAATGAAATTTTGAGTTTCTTGTTGTTCATTATGTGAAAGTTTTTCAATTTCATTTTGTATTTGTATTTGTAAAGCTTCTAATCTTGAAATATGTACTTTCGCACTTGCATTTTCTAATTCTTTTCTCCATATAAGATCTATTCCATTTTCCTGGCCATACTTTATATATTCCTCTACATCCCATTTAAGTTCTTTTAGTTCATTAGTATTAAGCCATTTTTTTGAGTCTCTTAATGAAATTTGATTATTAACAGAAAATCTTGCAAGCCAATTTTTAGTTTCTTTTTTTATATTATATAATGCTTTTTCATATTCTTCTTTCAATGTTTCCAAATACTTTGATTCATTTAAAATTTGCATTCTTTCGAGTTCTTCTAGTCTTTTGCTCCAATAATCTTTGTTATTCATTATTTATCACCAACTTTTGTAGCACCATTTTGAATAGTATTTCCTGCACCAGTATCTTTTCTTTGCTTTAGCAATTTTTCATATTCTGATTCAGCCTTTTCGTTTTCTTCCTTTTCCTGTTCCTTAATTTTTTGTAATTCATCTTCAACATTACGCACAAATGGATGATTAGCTAGTATTGTCGCTTTACTTAGAAGATCAACACTATTATTACAATTTTCTATTAATTCTTTTTCATTAACTGTCATTGTCTTATTAAATACAAACTCCATTTCATATTTTGAATAATCTTTATTATCTTTTGCAGCTATCCATTCATCTACAAAGGCCTTAAAATATTCTAAACTACTTTTAAATTCTGTTTCTATATTGCTACAATCTAAATCTAAATCGGAATATAATTGTTTTAGAGCGACTCCTGACTCCTGGGTTCCAAACTTTTCACTTTGTGTATCAACTCCTGAGCCACCCTCATAAATATCTTTTCGTAATTGTGTAATAAATTCCTTAAAAGCCTCAATAGATATTTGTACACCTTTTCGGTCATATTCTCCATCTGTGTCTAAGAAAACTGTGTTAAATGTTTGTAAGTTTTTTTGGAATGTCCCTGCTTCCGATTGATAATTCTTAACAACATTTACACCATCTGGAGCCTCATAAATTGTATCACCCATTTTTGAAGTTAACTCATCATAACAATCTAATAATGCTTTTAGAAAATGTATTAGAGGTAGTTCATCTCCATTATATTTAAAATAAATAAATGGAATACCTTTTTGCCAGTTTTTGGCTTGTCCATTTATCATATAGTGACATAGAATTGATGTGCCTTCTGTGTCTTTTCCTATAATAAATTCCTTTCTTTTTTCAACTTCTTCTACATCCTCTATTAAAGTATCTCCATCATAAATATAATATCTTATGCCCTCTTCATCATAGTATTCTACTTTTGTTTTTGTTTCTTTTGTTTCCTCTGTTGTATATATTTCAACATCATAAAACATTGCTAATGCATCTAAAATCTCATGTTCTTCATCCTTCCAAATTGGAACAATCCTAGTTGCATAACGCAATCTTACTTTTAAATTTCCTTCTGCATCTATATATATTTGCCACCATGCAACAGCTCGTTTTACTGCTTCTATTAGTGTATATTTTAGTCTTTTATGCATCTTGTTATTAAAAATATCTTTTATCAGTTCTTTATATTCGTTATCCTCTTTTTCTCCCTTTTCCACTAGTTGCTTAATCGTAGGTTTTTTTCTTAATAAATAACCTGCCTTCTGATTTATCATTTTATAAATTATTGGATGTTTCAATTGATAGTTTTTTGCATGTGGTGCTACTTCTTCTTGCCCATCTTCATTTATATATACTCTTTCTTTTTTATTTATATCTCCCTCATTTTTATAATATTTATTTCCTATAACCATTTCTTTATATTTATTTGACTCTTTAAAATCTTTGATTTGAGTATTGACAAATTTTGAAAGGTCCATTCCTTTCTTTGCACCTTCTTTTAAAATAAAATCAATTTTTTCTAATTCTGTAATCATTATCTATTCACTCCTTTATAATTATTAAAATATGCACCTCTAGTCTTGATAGGGAATAGAGTCTGTAGTAAATATCTTAAAGCATCCATTGCGTGGTCGTTCTGCTTTATTGGTTTGTCTTCGCCTCTTTCTTGGGCCTTTTCATCCCATATATAAGATGCAAATTCTCTCAATAAATTAGGACATTTTTCAGCAACAATATGTATTCTTTCTTCATCAAGCCAATTTAGTACAACTGTTATTCCGTTTATAACTGCATTATCAGCTTCTTTAACATTTATCTTATTTTGTTTGAATAAATTTATAAGAGATGTAGCACTTGGATCAATGATAGTTCTTCTTATATCTAGTCCTTCTACCATTGTTAAGTAATCTTTTAAAAACATTGCATCTGTTTTAGTAATTTTTTCTTCTTGTCCACTTTTGTTTTTCTTTGTTCCTTTGTTGTAATATTCTCGTAAAATATACACATGAGGCTTATTATTTATATATTTAATAGCACATAATAAGAAAACCTGTGGATTCGTAATTCCATAATCAGAAGATACATAATAGTAATCAAACTTATCTGGAAGGTCCTTTTCTTTTATTGTGTGCTTTTCTTTACTAAAATTAGGATATATAATTCCTTCTGCAAGTACCCATAGTCCCAAAATAAATCTTTGAAAAAAGACACCTACAAACATTTTGCGGTATCTTTCCTTTGTTTCTTCATCTAAACTTGGGTTATCATCCATTGTGAAATGAAGATGTAATATTTTCTTTTCACTTGCTTTATCAATCCATTCAACTTTAAACCAGTGGTTAGGTCCCTCTGGGTTACAGTTAAACCAGTATTTTGAACCTTTAACAGAACATCTTGCAAGTGCTTGATTTACAAATGATTGTGGCATTAAAGCTACTTCATCTAAGAACACACCTGCTGCAGTAATTCCGTTGTACTAAATCTTGTGATCTTTCATCTTTTCCTCCAAAAATGTAAAAGTAATTAATTACTTCTCCGCTTCGAAACTTCTACTAGGTTATCTGCTCTTCTATCTTTTATCTTGTATCCTTGAGCTCTAAGCATTAGTTTAAGCCAAAATAAAACATTTCTACGAAACGCCCCTACAGTTTTACCTGCCATAATAAAGTTTTGGCCATTAAATCTGCACATTGCCCATAATGCAAAAGATAAGGACATACATAATGTTTTTCCTGCTCTTATGCTTCCATCTGCAATAATTCCATTTTTATCTTTCACAGGACTTTCATCAGTCCACCATGTTAATATTTTCTTTTGTTTTAAGCTAAACGGTTTAAACTTGAATAAAGTTCCATTTTTTATCTTCTTTTTCAGTGTAATAGCATTTTGCATTACTTTGTTTCTTAGATTAGAAATTCTTTCATCAATATTCTCAATTGTCCTCGGTATAATCATCCCATGCACCTTTCGTTGTGTCGTTTAAGGCCTTAATGAAGCTATCATCTTTCAAATCTTCTGTATTTGAGCTATCCTCTTTTGCTGCTTCCATTTCTAATCTAATTAAATCTAATTCAAGTTTTCTATCATCAGTTTCCATTCTATGTAAACTGTCTAAACATTTTCTTTTAGCATCTTCTATTCTAGTAAGTGAGTCTTCTAATTTTTGTAGTGGCGTTATTACATTTATAGCTTCTGTGACTGTCTCTGTTTCATTTGAAGAGTTAGAACTATATTGTCTTTTTACTATTCTTTCTATGTTCATATCCTTTTCTTTGTCTTGTATTTGTTTAATCCTTTTTAAAATTCTATACTCTCTTATGCATAACATTTTATATTCTTGTTCTATACAAGTTCGTTTATTGTCTATTTCTAACTTTTTATATATGCTTTTTTCTTCTTCAGATAGTACATCAAAAAATATTGTTTCATACTCTCCCGTTGTAAGGGCTCTTTTGTTTCCTTCTTCAGCTCCTGGTCCTCCGCTGTTTCCAACAGCATTTTGATTACCTAAATGTGTAACACTTAAATTGCTTTCTCTTTGCCATTTATTTTTTTTGACAAGATAAGTGACTTGATTAAATGATATTTTATATTTCTTTGCTAATTCTTTATATGTAAGTCCATTTTTATAATCGATTTCAATTTTTTCAATATCGTGGATCTTCTTTTTGCGTTTCACATCATATCACCCACCTACCTATCTTCTAATTTTGCCTTTTGATTTGTTAGTGTTTCCCACCTCTTTACTATTACATCACAATATTTTTGATCCAATTCCATAGAGTAGCATGTCCTATTAGTTTGCTCTGCTGCAATAAGTGTTGACCCACTTCCGGCCAAATAAATCTAATACTATTTCATTTAATCTGCTACTATTTTTTATTTGCCTTCCTATTAGGCTTATTGGTTTCATGGTTGGATGCAAATCATTAATTGTAGGTTTATTCTCATTTATAACTGTAGTATTTAGATTGTTTATAACATTTTCGAGTAATTTAACTAATTCTTCTTTTTTCATTTTATTATAATCTATTTTTATATTATCAATTACAGTTGTCTGAGTTCTATCATCTATAAAGTAATGACTCGCACCTGGTTTCCATCCATATAAACACGGCTCGTGTTTCCATTGATAATCTTGAGTACCTAAAACTAATGCATTTTTGTTCCATATTAATTCTTGTCTAACTTCAAGTCCATTATTTTTTAATGCTGATTCAAAATTAATATGTTCCCTGGATGCAAACCATATGTAAAATGCTCCTCCTGGTTTTAAAGCATCATTCATACACTTAAATGCTTTTGTCAGGAAATTGCTAAAAGCATTATCATTCATATTGTCATTTATAATTGTCATTCCCTGGCTATTTTCTATACCAACATTGTATGGCGGATCTGTTACAACTAAATCCGCCATATTTCCATTCATTAATTTTGAAACATCTTTTGTGTCAGTACTATCGCCGACACATTAACCTATGTCTTCCAAGTATCCATATATCTCCTGGTTTCGTTATTGGTTCTTGAATTTCATTAATTGCTTCATCAATATCAAATTCATCTTCCTCAGTATCTAAATATTCATTTAAAATGTTATCTATCTCTTCAGAGTCAAAACCAGTAAGATTAACATCAAAGTTTTCCTGTAGTAGTTCTTGTAATAAATTCTCTAGTTTTTCAGTATTCCATTCGCCACTAATTTTATTCAATGCTATGTTTAATGCTTTTTCTTGTGTTTTATCTAAATCAACTACTATGCATTCTATTTTTTCATAATTCAATTCTTTTAATACTTTTAACCTTTGGTGTCCTCCAATGACTGTAAAGTCTTTATTTATAATAATAGGCTCTACATAGCCAAAATTTATTATACTATTTTTTATCTTTATATATTCCTCATCGTTAGGTTTTAAATCTTTTCTAGGGTTATATGTGGCTGGAATTAGTTTATTTATATCAATTTTCTGTATTTCCATCTATTCACCTTCTATCTTATCTAGCAATTGAATTTTTATTTGCTCTGCGATTTTTTTCATCATAACAGGTGGAACACTCATTCCACACACATATTGTACATTCATTCCCATAAAATTATAGTCTTGTGGAAATGTTTGTATTTTTAATATATCTTTATCGCTAGCATATCCTGGTACATCAAACCTTATTGGCGGACTTCCACCAGCTGTAATTGTTGCTGGTGTTCTATCATCTTTTAGATATTGTGCATTAAAACAACTTATTTTTCCGTTTTCTGTCCTTTTTATTGTATCTCCTAACTTGTTGTCTTTACTTATTCTCTTTTTCCATCTTTCATAAGTTAGTGTATCATAATTTAATTGCTTATATTCTTTATCCTTTATTTCGCCATATTTTATTGGTTTTTCATTAAATTCTAAAACAAGACTAGGAAATTTATATCTCTTATTCGTTGCAATAAAGAATACTCTTTCACGTTTTTGTGGCACTCCCATTGTTGCTGCATTTAGTATAAATATTTGTGTATTATATCCTATCTCGTTCATTCTTTTTATTATTAAATTTACATATCCCTTTGCATTTCCCATCACAAGTCCTTTTACATTTTCAGCAACTATGATTTTGGGTTGTAATCTATTAGCAAGTTCTATAAATTCAAAAAATAAATCATCTAGTACCTGACTTGCTTGTCCTTCTCTAAACTTTTTATTTTTGCCCCAATTCTTTTCTCTTTCTCCAGCTAAAGAAAATGTACTACATGGTGGGCTTCCATCTAATATATCTAATTTAAACAGTTCATTTGGATAATTTGATAATTTATTCATTTCTTGAATTCCCATGCAATAATTATATCTAGGGTTATGATTTTTTAAATATATTTCATTTATTTTTTTATCTATTTCACAATTTCCTATAACATTAAATCCAGCTAGTTTATAGCCCATAGTAGAGCCTCCACCACATGAAAAACAAGAAAACACATTATATTTGTTTTTAGAAATATTCTGCAAATCTTTTAAATACCATTCATACTCTACCATAATACTACTCCTTATCCAAATCGAATAAAAAGCCGACATTTTGGGCATTGACATTTAAACTTTTCATCACTAAAATCTAGCAAGTCAACTTCTACATTTTCATTAATAGTTTCTTCTGTTTCTTTTATTATTTTATTGATTTCTTTTTCATCAAAACCTGTTATAGATAAATCTATTTCGTTTTTTGATAATTCATTTAGTAATATTTCTAATTTTTGATAATCCCATTCTCCAGATATTTTGTTAAGTGCTATACTAAGCAACTTTTCTTTATCTTTACTTAAACTTACAATTATGCACTCAATTTCTGTTATTCCCATATCTTTCAATACCTTTAAGCGCTGATGTCCACTTATAACTGTCATATCATTATTTATTATTATTGGTGATATATATCCAAATTCTTGAATACTATTTTTTATTTTTTGGTATTCTGGATCTTTTTCTTTTAAATCCTTTCTTGGATTGTAACTTGCTATCTTTAGTATTTCTGTTTTTACTTTTTGTATATTCATAATCAAAATCCCCCTCTTTAAAACATTTATTAATTCTTTTGCAATTTTTACATTGCTGCCTCATGCATATTCCATAATTCATATACACACCTTCTTTTGTACATAAAAAAACTCACAATTAATTTGTGAGTTTTTTAGGGGATTTTTTAATTACATTTTTACTTAATACAATTATAAATCATTGACAATCTCATTTCAAGTTCAATTTTAGCTCATAATATTTAATCAAATCTTATACCATCAATTCCGGAACATTAAAATTGCAATTTCGTTTATTGCTCGGTTTTTATCTCTTTTTATTGTACTAATACTTGCATGTACTTCATCAGCAATTTGGTTCATTTTTTCACCTTTTATATATAGTTTTTCAATTACATCTGATCTTCTCTTTAATTCCACATCATTCCTACTATTGGCCCTTAATGAATATGCAGCCAGTATTGTATCTATATGTTCTATTATAATTTCAGTCCTTTTCTTTGATTTTAATATTGATTCAACTATAGTTTTATCATATTCATATACATCAATTCCTAGTTTGTCCAATATTTCACTAGTTTCTTCCGTATTTAGTTGTTCTTCTGTATATATGGCTGTATTTATATGTCTCTTAAAATTTCTATAATTTTTTAGTAATAATTTAGTATTTCGTATTCTATTATCATATTTTATTTTGTTAGATAACTGTTTTTCTGCTTCAATTGCTTCAATTGCCCTTTTTACCCCTTCATTTACACCTGCTGTTATTGAACTTTGTATCACATCCAACAACTCAGGATCAACAATTAACTTTTTTTCCATACAAACACCTTTCCTTTAGGCTAATTGTATGTGCTTTGTACTTTGGTATAACATATATTTTAAATTCTAATCCAATAACAATTATTTAAACCTATTTAATAATAATTTCTTGTGCATTAAACAGTTTCTTTAATGCATCTTCTAACTTACTTTTATCAACTTCAACTACATAATGTTTTATATTTTCATCATCATAATATCCACATTTTAACATTGTTCTTTTGGCTTCTTCAGTATTTCTAATATATTTTAGTGCCTCTTCTGTAGCTTGCATATCTGCTTGAAGATTTTGATACTCTCCTCTTGAAATATGGCATTTGGTTAAGTCTACAAATGATTGTAATACATCTATATATTCTTTATTCATAAGTTTGTACCTTCCTTTACTTATTTTTTAAAACAGACCCCATTCCGCAAATTTTTCAAATCCGCCTTTTGATTTTATAAATTTTCTTGCTATTTCTACTATTTCACTGTATGGTTTTCCATCTACGAACTCATCTCCAATTGCACAGTATAATTCTACTGGTTTCTTGGTCTCTTGTGCCTTTAAAAATGCATATATGTTTACTGATACATCTGCTTTTGACAAATCTTTACCATGTAATCCTCCTCCTGTTACCGCTTCTCCCATGTCACTGCCTAATTTTCTATTTGTAGCACCTGTATCTACATCTGTTCCACCTGTCCATTCTCCTAACGGATTTATAATTGCTTTAGGAAATAGCTCTTTTAATTCCTTGTTTCTAGCATTACTTTGGCATATTATTAATTTATCTTTATCAAGTATGTATTTTCCATCACTATTGTATTTGGCATATATTCTGTGTGCTATATCGCTTATTGCTTCCTCTTCACAATTTATAGGCACTCCCTTAAATATTCCATTATCTCCACATCTTATTTTTCCTTCTTGATTTTTAGCAAGTTTCACATCTTGTCTATTAGGTATTATATGCACATCTATATCTTTACCTGCTATTCTATACACAACATTTTCAACATCTTCAAATGGTACTTTTGCATTTGTTTCTGCTATTATAAAACAATGTCCATGTCCTATTAGTACTTCAACTGCTATCCTAGGATCTTGTTCAATTTTATAAGCTAAATCTACAATTGCCCCTGCTATTCTATCAGCTATTTTATCTGGATGCTTCGGATTAACTTTTTCTATCATTTACTTTCCTCACTTTCTTTTCTATTTCCATATCAATAAGTTTATCTATTCTTTCTTTTTCTTTAGTTATTGCTTCATCTATTATTAAACACATTGTATATGTCGATATTGATAGTTTGTCTTTAGTTTTTAACAACACTGGTTCAGAGTATCCGTACCAATGTTTAGTTTCTATTCTAAATCTAATATCATCTGTTGCCGTTTCCTCTACTCTATGTTTTATCTCCTTCAGTTCATTTATTGCCATTTGATGTAGCGCTATTGTATTACTTATTTTTTCGTTCATATTTATATCACTTCCTCTATCTTTTTTAATAATTTTATCCATTGTACTTCATCACATTGCATTCCTAAATATTTAGCTTCTTTTATGTCATCTCTTATTTGACCTAAGCATCTATCTGACAATTTATCATCTTCTATTTGCTGCATAATATAATTTACAGTAATTTCTACAATGTATGTCATTCTTCCTAGTGCATATCTTTCAGCACTTATTACTATGTGTTCATAATCTGACATTCTTTGATTTCCTCCAAATATATATTTCTATCTAAAAAACTAACCCAGTCAGCTATATCAGAAAAAGTTATTGAATGAGTAAATCCGCACCTTTTATATCCTTCTAATACTCTCCATTTCTTTTCACGATTATCCCATACAGGTTGTCCTATGTATTTATCTAAGTCTTTCCACTCTATTGGTTCAGGTTTGTTTTTCTCTTGCTTTTGTTCATTGTCAACTTTTTTAGGAATTTCATTTGCTTTTGTCGCATTACTTTTTTTCTTTGGCATATTTACACCTCCTTATCATATTTAAATTTATAATAATCACAACTACAATTCATTTTATATCTATAGCTAATGTATTTATCACACCATATTACATCTTCTAAAACTTTTCCATCTTCTATTCTGTTTCCAATATTGTATTTGCAGCTGTCACATGTATAATCAAATTTAACTTCTTTCTTCGTAAAAAAATCAATTATCATTGTTTTTTATCTCCAATATCTTTACTATTTTTAAAACATAATAATTTATATCGGGTTCTGCACCCCAGTCTACTTTTCCTTCTCCAATTGTTATCACACATTTGCATTTAATGGTTGGAGAATTTTGTTTGTATCCATTTCGTAATAGTATTATTACGCTTTGTCCCATTCCTACTGCCAAATGTCCCAGTCTCTTATCATAATATGGCTTTATTTCTCGATATTCTTCCTTTTTTTCTCCACTTGCAATCATCTCAAACCATTTTCGTTTTATTGGTAATACTAACATTATTGTTTTTTTCCTTTCTTTATTGCTTCTTGCAATTTTTCATTATCAAATCCTGTATTAAAATCAGTATGTATAATATGTATTTCTTCAAATTCCTTTTCTATGTCTTCTACTTCATCATCTAATATTAGAAATTTATTTATTTTTCCATATTTTTCATTTTCAAGAAAGTTTTTGATTTCTAATCCTCTATCTGCACTATTTAAATATATTGTATTTGCAAATATTCTCATTCCATATTCTGCAAGTCTTGAATTTACTATTTCAGTATCTATTTGATTTAGTCGCCATGTCGAACTCAATACTATCTTTACATTATAATTTTGCTTTTGTAATTCTTGGTTTAATTTCATCAAGTTATTTAAACATTTTGGATCAAAAGGGAAGCAATGCATACTCATTATTCCTTTTACATGATGTCTGGCAAAACATTCATCCTAGTAGTTCATATTATTTAGTACACCATCAATATCTAAAAAAATATAAAATGTTTTCATTTATTCCCCCACCTTTCTGCATTTGTTTTTTTCCTTATCCCATGCTACACATTCTTCTTTATAACAATTTTCAAATTGTTGTGTCTCAATTAATACGTGGTATTCTCCTCGAACTATGTTGTCATCATCTAGTATTGGCCTTCTGATATTATGCTGCATAATCTTATACATCTCTGGACATTTCATTTTGTGCATTCTCCTTTTCAACACTTTTTATAATCCACTCTATAACCATTTGAACTAAAATTGGAGAATATCTTTTGTATTCGTAATGGACCATTTTTGCTAAATTTTGAGCATCATTTCTTTGAAATCCACATCCCATTAACAATTTTATAAATCTTTTTCTTGTAATTCTTTGCACTCCAAGCATTTTTTGCATTTGTATTGATGCTTCTCTTGTAATCGTAATTGATACACTTTTTGATTTTTCTTTTTCTATTGCATACCTTACTGCATCTGCAGCATCATCTTGGTTATTTTCCTGCACACTTTCAAAATTTTGTATTTCTGCTATTTTATTGATTTGTCCATCTTTATCCTGTATAAAAATATCTCCATCTACTATCAACTTTCCTATTTCATCTGTTGGCATCTTATCCCTCCTTTTCAAATATTTTCTTATATTCTTCTTTGCATTTCTTTCCTTCAATTTCAAATAATACTTTTGCAAAATCGACTTCTCCATTTTCATCGAAGTATTCTTTTATAATCATAAATAATGGAAGTTGATTTTTACCCCTAAAACCGAATATAATTCCTGTTTTCTTTCCTTTTATTTCTAAGGATGGCATTATTCTTCACCATCCTTTGCCATTATCATAAAGCACATGATTGCTATCCCTATAAAAGTTCCTATGAATAATCCTAATATAAATTTAATCATTAGTAGCACCACCTACTTTCCATATACTTCTAGCATATATACTGTTTCTTTTAATGCATCTATTTCTATAAATTGTTCGTTTATTTTCATTTGTTGTTCTTCAAATTTCACTTGTTGATTTTCTATTATTTTTTCTAATTCTTCGATATGATTTTGCCTTTCTTGCACAATTTCTTGAAGTTTATTGTTTTTATCTTTTAGCTGTAAATCAACTCCGCATATTCCTGCTACAAATCCTAAAGTAAACACTATGAATAATATAATTATGTTTTTAATATTCTCTGATGTTTTTGTAAGTTCTTTATCGTATAATTTGATTTTTTCTTTCATAACTTCACCTTCCTTTGTATTATATTTTTTTAAATTTGTGTCCTTTGCACCACATATAACTTTCCGTTGGACAAAATTCTTCATATACCAGTTCAAAATCTTCTGTTATATCACAATGCATATCTCCTTCCTGTTCATACATGCAGTGAATGCATTGTTCACAAGTTACATTGCTGTTATTTCTTTTTTGCTTTTCCATTTTTTCTCCTCTCAAATTGTAACAATATATATTTTTGTAAATCCACATTTCTTTTTGTTCTGCAGTTGTTTATATCCTGTATCTCATTCTCTAATTCATTTACTCTTTGTTTTAATTTTCTATTTTCATATAGTGCATCATAATACAACTGTTCATAATCTTTACCTTGCATATTACTCTTTCCTTTTATTTACTTTATCTAATAGCTTTGCAATTATAGCGCCTGATTTAGTTAATTCCGTATCTTCTTTAAATAAATTGCATTGGTTCATTATTAGTTCTTCTGCATCAGATACTGCAATTAAATTATTCAGATCAAAATTTCTAATATTTCCATCTGCAAAAATTACTTTGTAGCCCTTTGGTATTTTCCCATATTTTTGTTCATATAAGTGTCGATGTTTTCTAATCCAATTTTTATTTTTATGTCCATCTTGTACTTTTATTAATATGTATCCGTTCTTGTCTATTCTCTCACTGCCTATTTCTCTTGCATTTGCTGGAATATTACCTTTTTTAAATGTTGTTCTTCTTGAATTTTTTTGCCCATTCTCTGACATATATTCGTTCCATCTTTTACCTTTATTGAAGGGCACTTGTCCTTTTACAAATTGCCCTCCAACTATTCCACTCTGTAAATTATATTTGCTTTTTATGTTAGCAATTGCACTCTCGCTTACATCCATATTAAATTTTTCATTAAAACTATTAGTTAGTTCTTTTAAAGTAATGCCTTTTACATTGTTCTTGACAAATTCTATATGTTCATCTTTATATTTTCTGTTTCTTCCATTTCTTCTTCCAACTTTCAATTTATGGCCACTAAGATATGATTTCATCGCTTTATATGTAACATTAGTATTAAATTTATTATTAAATTCTTGTTGTAGTTCTATTATTGCTTTCCCCTTACAATTATCAGCAATGTATTTTTTCATTTCTGCAGTGTAAAATTTACTCACCTTTTCCATCTCCTATTTGTAATATATTTGGCATTTTTTCTTTTTTTCCATATTCATCATAATGTTTGACTGCTTTTAATGCTAATTCTCCGTTGTTTATAATTGTTTGTGCTATACTGGCCATTGATTTAGCTCTTTCCCTTTCTTCTTGTAACTTTTCTCCAGTCAAATCATCATCATTTAATCTTTCTAGTTGTTCAAATAAATGATTATTCAAATCAGCTAATGTATTTTTGGTTCCCATTGTTTCTCCTCCTATCTATTGTCTTATATATGGTCTATCAACATATAGTGCTACTGGTGGCTGTATATTTCCCCTTACAGACAAGTATATCTTTCCAGTTTTCATAAATTCTTTTTTCTCTTTTTCGGTCATTTCCCAACATGAAACTATATGTTTATCTGTTTTTAATGCTGGTAAATCTCCACATCCTTCTGCTTTGAATATGCAATTCATATCTTCAAAATTTACTGGGTTCATTGTTCTATTCCTCCTTTATTTTTAGGTTATATTTATCTTCAAACACCTTTTTCTTTGTTATATATTCTTTTGTTTTAAAGCCTTTTGTATCTATTATTTCTGCTGTTTCATCATTATTAAATACAATAAAATCAGCCTTATATTTCAGTCCTGGTGCTAATATAAATACTGGCTGCAAACAAAATCCTTTGATGTCCCCTGCCTGCAGCCTTATTTTCAAATTGCAATAATAATCCGCTTCTTTTTTGCTATCGAATGTTTGTCCATCTACAGATGTTTTTATTGCTCCATATTTACTTTTTTTATTTTCTTTTTTCTGGTATTCCTTATATTGTTCAATACTCCAATGCTCTTGATTGTTCATTTTCTACTCCTTTGGCATCTTGTATGTAAAACTAAAATTTTGTATCATTATTTGTTTATATATGTCTAGTAGTATCTCGTTTGCTCTATTTGCCGTTTTATATTCTCCAAGTAATTTATGATCCTTTGTGTAATAAGCTGTTATTGTATATTTGTAGTCTTTATATTTGAGCTTTTTTTCTTCTACTTCAATATAGTTCAAATTGCTTGTACTAGCTATTGCTTTTCCATTTTGAGATAATATCATCATTTTAAAATTTCTCCCAACTTTCAACTTTTTTATATGCTGTTCTCATTTCATTATTTTGGTTTAACATTGGTATAATTTCATTTATTTCTGGAAATTCCTTTTTTAATGATTCTGCAACATCTGTTAAAGTTTTTACCATTTGTGCCATTTCGATTGGTCCACCATGTCCCTGTACAATAGATATTGGTGCTTCTTTGAATTCTTTTGTTATTACAACTTCACAAGTCAAACAATCATTACTTGCTTTAATTCTATTTATCCTTTGCGTTTCTTGTATTCTTCTAAAATCATCCATAATTCTTATTCCTCCTTTTTTTTCTTAGCACACTTTAGCCCTTTGACCACTCTAGGTGTATATTCCTTTGCCTCTTGGTTACTTTTTAATGTGTTAATATTTTGTATAGCTTGCTTTGTATCTGCTATAATTCCTTTTGTTATGTATTTGTCCGTATAGCCTTTCAAAGTATTTATTAATTCTAATTTATTTTTTAATATTCTTCTTTCTTTTCTGGTCTTGATTAATGCATTGGAAACTTTCATTATTTCAATTCCGTTTAGCTTTGCCAGTTCAAGCTCATGTAAATAATCTTCTTGTTCCGCTTCTTTAATACAAATTTTATTTTCTATGTCCTTTTTTACATCATCTAAATTTGTAAATACTTCTTCAATTTCAATTAGCAATATTTTCATTTCTTCTATATTGTCTATTTGCATATTTCCCACCGTCCTTTGTAATTTTTTTCTAACTTGTGTTTGTTTTTGAATTTCGTAATTTCATGTGTTTTTTGTTTTATGTTTACCAATTATTTCAAGAGTAATTGAGTATTATTTTCAAATACTTCATATACTGTTTGCCCTTTATTATTTATAATATATGGTAAAAATATCTGTTCCATTTCCACCATTTCAGTTTCCAATATTGCCATTTGAGCATCTATCCAATCTTTTATTATTCGCCAGGCAACTCTATTTGCTTGGTCAAAGGTATCTTTGACTTGATTGTTGTTTTTTCTTTGATTTTTTAAAACTTGTAAAACTCTGTCTGTGTTTGAAGGTAACCTAATCCCAAACTCCCCTCTGGGAGTCATAATTTTAAAACTTAATCCTGTTACATTTCCATTACTATATTCTGTCATAATAGCAGTAGCCCCATGTTTGCTTAATAATTCTTGTATTTCCCCTATGGTTTTATTTGCATTTATTGTTGTTGTGTAATTTTTTATTGCCATTTTTCCCTCCTACATAGAAATATGATTGCCTGTCCTTTTCTTAAAATGTTCACATTGATATATTAATCCGACTTGTTCTGCAGTTAATAAACAATGAGGAAATTCACAATTTAAGTTAGGTACACACCATTCACAATTTTCACAAATTTTTAATCCTTTTGTCATTAACTCATGTGTTTCAACCTGTTGTGGCATTTTTAATCACTTCCCATTTTCAATATTGTGTTTGTATCATACTGCTTAGATAATTCTGTTTGTTGCATTGCTGATAAAATACATTTCTTAAAATATTGCTTTGGTATTTGAATTTCCGTTTTTGTATTAGCTATTGAAAATTTATTTAATGCATAATATATATTTTCTTCTGATATACCATCAATTTTTTCTCTAGTTTCTGGATTTATATAGAGTTCTTTTAGAATTTCTCGTATTTCCAAAAACAAAGTTGGTTTAAGATTAATTATTTTGCAGTTTGATACCATTTCTTCAAATCTAATCTTATCCATCTCATCCAACATCTCATTTAATTTTGTATTTTCTTTAAATTGGTGGTCAGAAGGATAGATAGAATTGATTTTATTTAATTTAATTTTATTTAATTTAATTTGATTTGATTTGATTTCATTTAATTTGCATATTTTTGCATACAAGTTTTCGCTTTTTGCATTGCAAGTGTATCGTTTTTTTATGCATTTGCATTTATTTTTTATGCATTTGCATTTTTTTACATCTTTTTTCTTCTCTTTTTTTTCACTTCTATTATTCCACCTTGCATTTGCCGCTTGTTTTCTCTTTTCTTTTAAGTCTTCATACTTTTCCATTCTTCTTAAAAAGCTTGCTGACCATAAATGATTTTTATCAGCATTAAATAACCCATTTCCCGTTTCACTATCCTTGTATTCATTAACACAATCGTATATATATTGCTCTATATCTATAGTAGTACCTGTTTGCATTTTAATTGCACGATATGTATTTTTATTGAGAGGTAATTTGTATGTTGATTCATTTCGCAACATTTCCAGTATAGCCCAATATAGACCGTATCCGCTCTAATCCGTAATCACATCTCATTGCCAATATTTTTGGATCTGATAATGCATTTGCATCATGACTAAAATAGTAAGTGTCTTTATTATTGGCCATTCTCTTTCTCTCCTCTCCTTAGTATTTCTTCTATTTTTATTTGCTGATTTTCATAAACATCTTTTAAAAATTTCCTTTCACAAACTTCTCCAAATCCTCTTTGAATGCTTTTCCAAGTTCTTAATTCTCTACCACACATTCTACATTTGAAGCTATTGTCTTTAATATCTGGGCATTTTTTTAATGCTTTTATTGCTAAATTTATTGCTTTTATATCATTTAAGAATACAGCATCTAACTCGTTATTATGTATAAAACTTAATCTATCTACTTTCAAATCTTCTAATTGTGCAATTGCTTTTATATTATTCATAAAACACCTCTTATTAAAATGGATATAATTTTAATTCCATATTTAATCCTGGTTCTGCAATGCTAGTTGGTATTCCGAGTTTGATTAAATACTGCATTTTTCATAATTTCTTGATTTGCATTTTCATTAGAAAGATGACAAAGAATAATATTTTTCGTATATGTTAAATCATTTGCTTGTAAAAACTTTAAAACATTTTCTAAGCTAAAATGACTTTCTAATAACCTGCTATACCTAGTTTTATTTATTATTCCATTTGTTGCATTTTCTTTTGCAAAATTCTTGTTATAGTTACATTCTATTAATAAATAATTTAATTTTCTAAATTTATATTTAATATAATAGGTATCTGTAGCATATAGTAATTTTTCGCCAGTTGGTTTGTATTGTATTAAAAATCCTAATGGCTCTCGTGCATCGTGTTGTGTATCAAATGGTAATATAATGAAATTTCCTATTTCGAATTGTTGTAATGCTTTTATTATTTTAAATCTATGACCTACTAAATTCAGTTTGCTAAAAGTTCCTTTTGATGCATATACATTTATTCCATTTAATGCAAAATTCGGTGCATATTTTAAATGATCCATATGCTCATGTGTAACAAGAACTCCTAAAATTCCATTAAAATTAAAATTCAATTCTTTTTGTACATCTTTAAAATTGATACCTGCATCCAATATCAACTTCTCATCTTTATTTGCCTCTATTAGGTAGCAGTTTCCTGATGAACTACTACCTAATACTTTTAATTTCATTAGAAGCTAGGTCCTTCAGTTATGTTAGTAACATCTTCATTTTCAATTTTATCTTCTTCTGTAGATGCAGCATCTTCAACTTGCTTTATTTCTCCTGTACTTACATCAATATATTCTTTATTTGCATTTTCCTCAATTTCTTCCTCAACTTCCGTTTCATGCATATTTATATAACTATCTTCATTATTCTCCATTACATATACATAACTATTATTTACTTTCTTTGGATCAATTGGTACTGCATTGTATGTTGCTCTTGCAATTGTTTTTAATGCCATTTCCTTATACCAACCATCTACCTTTTCCTTTCCTACTTTCTTGCCATTTTCCCATTTGTCTTTTTCTCCTCCCCAGAATTCAGCAGCTGCATAAGTAGGCTTTCTTTTATCTATTTCTTCTTTTGTAAGAGTAATTATCTTATTTTTAGTCTCATCTACATATTCTATGTATCCAAATCCACCAATAATTTCTCCTCTGTCAAATGGATTCTTGATTGTAAAATTGTATCTTGTTATATTATCCTTATTGATTATTTCAAAAATATCATTTGAATGTACTAGTTCAACTACAATATTTTTTATTGGGTATAGGGATAATTGAGTAGCAATATATTCTAACCCTTTATATCCTTTTAAGAAGCCGATATCGTACTTATTAGTCTTATTGTTCTTATATGGTATTGCATTTAAGTGATTAGGTATTTGCATGTCTAAACCTAATTTTGCATGGTGTACTACTGCAATTGCCAAATCATTCATATTAACATTTTGCCAACTAATAGGTAAGTTGTTTTTATCTTCTTCTTTTGTTGATTTCCAACTGTTTTTATTTATTCTTGCTTCTTCAGCTTTTCTTAGTGCATTGTCAATACCTATGAAATATCCTCTTATTAATTGCCTTTGATATTCATTTATATTTAATTCTCCAATATTTCCTTGAAATTCAGTTATAACCTTTTGTGTAAATCTCTCACTATTAGTAAGATTTTCACTTTTCGTTTGTAATTCAGTGTCTTTTTTTACTAATTCATTACTCATAATTATTTACTCTCCCTTACTATAAATTTCATACCTGTTCTATCCATATCTTCTACATTTACAGTAGAAAATGCAGGTACACATATTAGGTCAATGCCTGCTGGTGCAACATAACCTCTTGCAATAGCAATTGCTTTTACTGTTTGATTAATGGCTCCTGCTCCAATAGCCTGCAATTCTACTTTTCCTTTTTCATTTATTATTGCTGCAATAGCCCCTGCAACATTATTTGGGTTTGATTTACCTGATACTTTCAATATTTCACTATTCAATTTTTTTCCTCCTTCTTCCAATACTTTAACTGCTGTTTCTATGTCTGCAATTATATTTTTTCTTTTTTGGCCAGTTTCTTCTATAATAATTTGAATTGTTTCTGCAATTCCTATTATTACATCAAGTGTTGTTCCTTCGTGTATTTCAACTGCAACACCATTCTTACTTTTCTTTACTTCCAGAATTATTGTTTCTTTTTCCATTATGCAAGCACCTCAATTCTCAATTTTGCATCTTGAGTTACTATTAAGCTAATTACTTGTGTTTCCATCTTATACAATTCATTTATGCTTTCTCTGTTATCTATAAAGATTGGTGCTGTTGTATTATAAAATTTTGATAATGTATGTATTACATCTAGTCCGGCAATAATTTTATGTGCATTATTAACATCAGAATATGGAACACCGTTTACCAAAGTATCGCAACATTCAACTAGTCCACCATTTATTTGAGTGTCAAATAATCTAAATTTCACAACATTAAAGTTAGAATTAATTGCATTCTCTAGTAGTTCAACTTTAGTTTTTGTAAATTCTTCTATTTCAAATTCTTGTGATTCGAATTCCTGTATCCTTTTAGCTAGATTTTCTTCTTCTGTTTCCAATTCTTCTATACGATGCTTAGTTTTTTCCTGGATATCTCTTTCATTTAAAGTTTTATTTAATTTGTTTATTTCTTCAGTTATTTCTGCTTTTTGATTTTGTAAATATGATGTATCTTCATTAGTTAAGTTTCTAACTTTTTCTTCTAATTCTTCTATTTCTTTTATTTTATTACTATATTCTGGAAGTTCAGTTATATCAAATGAATTATCATTTTCCGTTTTCTTTTCTAATTCAAATATTTTGCTATTTATTTCTTCCAATTCCTTATTTAAATTTTCAACTGTTTTGTGTATTTCATTTCGTGCTTTTGTATTCTCATCAAGCCTTATATTAATTGCCTGTCCTTCTGTGTTTATTGCATCTTGCTCACTTTTCTTGTGATTATTAAAATTGCTTTCAAATTGTTTTTTCATATCTTCAATTTTATCTGTTTCATATTCTCTTTTGCAGGTTGGGCATACAAACGATTCTGGATCAAATTCTAATTTAGAATTACTTATTTCATCCCACTTTTTATACAATTCTTGTTTTCTATCTTGGTCTCGTTTTATTTTTAACAATCTTTCATTATCTTCTTCTTGACAAGTTTTTATTTTTGATTCAATTACCCTTTTTTCAGTTTGAAGTTTAATTAAATCTGTTGTATATTTTTGAGAATATTCAGTTTCTTTTGCTAATTTAAAATCTGCTAATTCTTTCTTTGATGTAGCAAGTTTATCCGCAATTTTCATGTTTTCTTTTGCTTTTGCTTGTACATCCATCATTGTTGTATCAATTTCTAATAGTTTCTTGTTTGCTTCTTCCTTTTCTTCTTCTACTTTTTTATAGCCAATATCATGTTCAGTAATTAGAGTATTAGTTAATTCATCAATTCTTATTGGTATTTTTTTCTTTTCCTCATTCAGATCTCTTATTTTTGAACTTAAAACTTTCTTATAATCCTCGATGTTTCTTCCCTGTAAGTTTTCTTTTAATTTCTCAAATTGCGAATTTGAATTTAATATATCTTCATCAGATATATTAACTCCTGATATGTTAATCAATAATTCTCTTCTTTCCTTCCAAGTCATATTGTTATTAAAAAAAGAAGGATCTGTAATTAATTTAAATAAACTTTCTGGTATTATACTATTGATTTTTTCTTCATAATCTTTCTTTTTAACTGGTACTTCATCAATCCAGAAGTTTGTTTCATGCCCAGAGAACTCGGCATTTTCTTGTCCTCTTTTCTTTATCCATTTTTCCTGGAGCATCTTTCTAAATGTTACATCTTGTCCATCAATTATCAAAGTTGCTTCAACTTCATGTTCCAAAAAATGTATTGGCCTGTTATCCTTATCTAAAGTCTTTATATTAAAGTCTTTTCTATCGTTACTATCTTTGTCAAAGAATAACCATTTAAAAGCATCAAATACTGTCGTTTTTCCTGTTGCATTAGCACCATAAATGTTTGTATCTTTACCATTAAAATTAATTTCTAAATCCTTCATTCCTTTAAAATTTTTCATTTTTAGGTTAAACAATCTTACTTCCATTTACTATCTCCTTTTCTACTCTATAATTTGCAATTCTTGTTGGCACTACTATCGAGATATTACATTCGTCGCAGCACCTTCCTTTGTTTACTGGCATAGCATTATTTCCATACCCTTCGTAATTTTTTTTGCAAATACTACATTTAGGCATATTTTCCCTCCATTTCTAGTATTGATTTTTCTAACTTCATGTGTTAGAATATTTAAAAACATTTACTTAAATGTTTTATAGAACTATTTATTGCTTTGATCGGTTATAGGTAGTTCTATTTCTTTTGAATTTTCTGCTTGCTCATCAAAAATATCTATTAAAAGTTCATATCTTGTATCAGTACATAATTCAGATATTTTTCTTGTCTTAACTTCTGGTGCAGAATAGCTATTTGCTTCATTAATTGTTCTTATCTTTAATAAAACATCAGCTACACTAATTTTAATATCTTTAATTTCTTTGTCTTTTAATGCAATAGTTTCTTCTAATTTTTTGATTTTTGCTGACTCTTCACTATGTTTTCCTGCCATTTATCTCACCCCTTTCAGATTTTTTAATTTATATTTCATTGTGGCCAATGTTATAATGTGCCAAATATAGCATTTATCTAGTTTGTCCATAATCTCCTCCTATACATTTTACAAAATTTATAATTCCATTCTTTAGTTTTGTATTTTCTTCATTTGCTTTTTCTAATTCTATTTTTAATTCTCGAAATTCATTGCTTCTATTACTGATGCAAGCTTCTTGCCACTTCAAATGAGCCTTCATTTCGTTATATTCATTGATAGAAATTATCATTTCATCTTCTTTAACTCTTGCATTAAACAATTCTTTTTCATTATCACATCTTTCCATTATTTACACTCCTCATAAATAATAATAGTTAATTCTTGCCCTTCATATATTGAAGCTGATTTCATATTGTTAAGTTCTTTAATTTTGTATATGTAATCTCTAATATCTTGAGAAGGATATTTATATCTTTCTGCAATTTCCCATAATGTTTCATCTTTTGAAACTATATATGTGTGCTCACTTAAATTATATTTTGGTTTATTGAATATTGAATTAATACATATTGTTGTTATTGCTACAATAAATATTAAAATTAGTAGGCTTCTAAAAAATTTTTTCTTATTAACTATTTTCATTATTTATTACCTCCAACTTATTAACAAATCCACCAATGTTTAACGGTGTCATTCTTTTTATTGCTTCATCCAGTTCTTTTTCATTATGTATTCCATCTTTTTCTAGCTCTTTCCATATTCTTTTTTCCCTTTCATTTTGCAATTGTTTTTCCTCCTCTCAACAATGTGTGGTGTCCGCAATTTTTTAATTTAATTTTTAATTTATTCATAATTCCTCCTGTTCTATTCCACTTTGAGTGGAATTTAAAGGCAAATTAATAAGCTCTATAGGTACATTATAAAGATTGCATAATTCTTTAAAATTATGTACATCTATAGATGTTTTTCCTTTCTCCCATGAAATAATAGTACTTTTGCTTTTGTGTAGTTTATCAGCTACTTCATCAAGGGTATATCCTGCATTAATTCTTGCTGCTGTCAGTGTTATTTTAAACATATTTTATTCTCCTTTCCTAAGTTTAAAATCATTCTATTACACTTTAAGTGGAATGTCAATACTTTTAGTAAAAAATATTTCACTTTTTTGTTGTTTTTTTATACTTTAAGTGTTATAATAATGGCATATCAAACAAAAGGAGGTTTTGTGATGTTATCAAAAGATGATACCTACAGAAAAATTTTTGCTAATAATCTTAACTATTATATGCAAGTTAATAATAAAATTCAGGATGATCTAGTAAAAGATTTAGGATTAAAAACTTCAACTATCTCTAGTTGGTGCAATGGCCAAAAATTACCTCGAATGGATAAGATTGTATTATTAGCAGATTACTTTGGAATACATTTTTCTAAATTAATCGAAGAAAGAACTGACAATAATTATTTTGAATTTGTAGCTGAAGATGATGCTATGTTTCCTTTATTAGATGTAGGAGATACTGCATTAGTTTATAAGCAAAGTACTATCGAAGACGGTGCAACATTACTAATAAATATAGATAATCATAATACAATTAGAAAATTTATTTTAAGTGAAGATAAGACTTATTATAGCTTAGTTGCTATGAATGGTTGTTACAAAAACATGGATTTGAAAATTACTGATATAAATAAAATCAAAATACTTGGCAGAATTATAAAAGCAGAAAACAAAAGTGCTTTTAAATAAACTTTATTATATGAAAGAAGGGAAAATATGGTACCACTTTTAGGAGTTATTGGATTAATTTTACTTATTGGAATATGTGCTTGTATAGATTCTCATAATAAAAAATCAAAAATGATTAAAGATATAAAGGAGTATAAAAATGCCTCATTATTTTTAACATTATTACATTATGCTGGTCTTCCTATTGCTCAAAATGTAAATACTCAAATATTCTCAAAATCAAATGAATATGAATTTTGTGCAAATAACATGTCTTTTAATTTAGATAAACAAAAAGTTACTGATGTAACAATAACAAATAGTGTAGAAATACAAAAAAGTTACAATTCTAGTGTTGGTGGTGCAATAGGTGGTGCAGTTTTATTTGGTCCATTAGGTGCTATGATTGGTGGAAGATCTAAAGAAAAAACTTCAAATATAGTAACTTCGTATTTAATTTTCACTTATTTAGATAACAATGCAATTAAATATATTGCATTTGATTGCACTAATAGCCCAAAAGCAATTAGATTTGTTACAGAATTTCAGTTAAATAATAATACAAAAGAAGATAAAAAAATAGAATTATAAAAAAGGATAATGTGTATTGTTTTGCGGACACCACACATTATCCAGAGCGTAATCACTATTGAAAGTGAATACTTTTTTATTATATCGTAAAGTAACTTCATTTTCAATAGTAAATCTAAAATTTATTATAAGAAAATGGAGGTTTTTTATTATGGATAAAAAGAAAAAATCGGCTTTATATGTAAGGGTATCTACTACTCATCAAATTGATAAAGATTCATTACCGTTGCAAAGAAGCGATTTAACGAATTATACAAAATATGTATTAGGAATTGAAGATTTTGAAATATTTGAAGATGCAGGTTATTCTGGTGGAACAACCGACAGACCTGCATATCAAGATATGATGAATAGGATAAAAAAAGGAGAATTTACACATTTAATTGTATGGAAAATTGATCGTATTAGTAGAAATTTACGAGATTTCTCAGAAATGTATGATGAATTAAAAAAATACAATGTAACATTTATTTCTAAGAATGAACGATTTGATACATCTACAGCTATGGGAGAAGCAATGCTAAAAATCATCTTGGTATTTGCAGAACTTGAAAGAAAACTTACAGGAGAACGTGTTTTTTCTGTTATGATTTCTCGTGCTCAAAAAGGATTATGGAATGGTGCTACAGTTCCACTTGGTTATGAATGGGATGCAGAAACAAAATTTCCTAGACCATGTAATAGCGAAGCTAAAGTAGTTCAATATATCTATGACCAATATGAAATAATAAAATCCACAACCAAACTAGCCAAAAAATTAAATATTGAAAAAATTCCAACTAAAAGGAATGGCACTTGGACTCCTCGTACAGTTGGTAGCATACTTACAAATCCTTTTTATATTGGAACATATCGTTATAATACTAAAACACGAAAAACTCGAAGGTGGAAAAATAAAAGCGAATGGGTAGTTGTAGAAGATAATCATCAAGCAATCATTAATAAGGAACAATTTGAAAGGGTGGTAAACATTATTCAAGGCAATTATAAAGGTGATAAAAATTATCAAAGAACAAATAATAAAGTTCATATTCTTTCTGGAATAGCAAGTTGTCACAAATGTGGAAAGAAAATGCATTCTGGCTTGGATCGTGCTCGAAAAGAAGGTTTTACTCCATCACGATACACATGTTATGCATTTAATGTTAATTATACCTGTGCAAATTATTCTAGTGATTTAGCAATATTACCTGGATTAATAAATTATATTGCTAATTATATAACATTGCAAGAAAGAATAACACCAAAGCATTCTTTGCGTGATATGGAAAGTATTTTATTACGTGGAAAATATTTTGAAGATATAGACCATATTGAAAAGCAGGATCTAAAAAACACTTACAATTTATTAATAAATAATACTTTGGTTACTTATAATTCATTAGAAGATGAAAAAAAGGAAGCAATTGTAAGTCAAAATGCAATCTATGAAGCAGAAAAAGAAAAATATATAAAAGCATTGAAAAGATTAGATGATCTTTATCTTTATGATATTAATTCAATGAGTCAAAAAGACTTTGTAATTAAACGTAAGGAAATTTCTGATAAAATTGAAAGTGTAAATAAGAAAATACAAGAAGTAAAATTAAATGATACTCCTTTTATTAATAATGATGATTTTGGTGTACTATCAAAAGCAAGTTTTTATTTATTAACTAAAAATCTATCAAGTGTAAAAAATATTGATGTAATTTCTTTATTAAATAATCTGGATAAACAAACTGTGAAAGATTTTATAAATGCAATCATTACTGATGTTTCTGTAGAAAGGGGAAAAATCTATAATATTACCTTCAAAAATGGAATAGTACATCACTTTAATTATAAAAATCAATAAAAATATCAAAAATACCCAAATGGTTTTTACTTACAGCCATTTGGGTTTTACTATATCATATTTGATTATACACACGGACAACCGCAACGTGCAAAAAGCTACTTTTTTCATCTTTATTATCATTCCTTTTTCGTTTTATTAAATAACTTCAACATATCTATTTTAACATTTTATTTTCATTATTGCAAATTTTGTTGAATGATGCGGATAAATTTTAATAAAAGTATTTATTTTTTCCAGCTTTTATAGTATAATTATATTGTTGATTGGAGTGAATAATATGTGGTATATTTGGTTAATTATAGCTGGTATATTTCTTATACTCGAAATAATAACAGTTGGCTTTTTAGTTTTTTGGTTAGCAATTGGTGCATTGTTTGCGATGGTTGTAAGTTTATTTACTAGTAATATAGTCATCCAAACTGCTGTATTTGTCATTTCTTCTATTGCTTTAATCTTTTTTACTAAACCATTAGTAAAAAAAATTACCAAATCAGATGAGTCAGTTGTTACAAATGCTTATTCTGTTGTCGGTAAAAAAGCAATTGTAATACAAGATATAAATCCAACTTTAGGTTTAGGTCAAATAAAAGTTTCTCGGTGAAGTTTGGTCTGCTAAAACATCTTCAGATGTAATAATTCCTAAAGATACTGAAGTTATTATTAAAAGTATAGATGGTGTAAAAGCCGTTGTAGAATTAGCCGATGAAAAGGTAAATGTATAATTTTGTTTTTAATATTTTTTAATATATATAATATAGGAGGAAAAATTTATGTGGTTTTTTATTATACTACTAGTTATTGTAGTAATTATTGCACTAAAGACAATCAAAATAGTTAAACAAGCTGAAGTATATATTATTGAAAGACTTGGTAAATTTCATAAAGTAGCTGATGCAGGTCTTACAATAATTATTCCATTTTTCGACCATGTTCGTAGTGTTGTTAGCTTAAAGCAACAAACAATGGACATCCCACCTCAAGGGGTTATTACAAAAGATAATGTTACAATTACAATAGATACTGTTGTATTCTACAAAATTACAGACCCAGCAAAAGCAGTATATGAAATTCAAAACTTAAAGAAGGGTATTGAATATTTAGCTATAACTACAATTCGTGATATTGTTGGTAAAATGGACTTAGACGAAACTTTTAGTTCTCGTGATGCTATTAATGATAAATTAAGAGTTATATTGGATGAAGCAACTGATCAATGGGGTTGCAAAATTGATAGAGTTGAAATTAAAGATATTACTCCTCCACCAGACATTAGAGATGCAATGGAAAAGCAAATGAATGCTGAGAGAAATAAAAGAGCTTTAATTCTTCAAGCAGAAGGTGAAAGACAATCTGCAATAACTCTTGCAGAAGGTAAAAAAGAAGCTGCTATATTAGAAGCTGAAGCTGAAAAAGAAGCAAAAATAAGAAGAGCTGCCGGTGAAGCTGAAGCTATTAAGCAAGTAGCAGAAGCAAAAGCTGAAGAAATTCAGATGGTATATGAAGCTATGATGAAAGCAAATCCAAATGAAAAATTAGTTCAATTAAAATCTTTAGAAACATTAAAAGAAGTAGCCAATGGAGAAGCTAATAAAGTGTTTATACCTTTTGAAGCTACAAATACACTAAGTAGTTTAGGTGCTATAAAAGAAGTTTTCAAAGAAGAAAAGAAAAAATAAAAGGTATTTATTTAAGTTTTTCTTTAAAGGAAGTACAAATCAATAAAAAGATGGTGTTCTAAAACACCATCTTTTTTACTTTACTGTATCATCTTTTATATAATATTTTGTTCCCAACATTTTATCTGGTAAGTATTGCTGTTCTACCTGATGCATTGGATAGTCGTGTGGATATTTATACCCTACACCATATCCTTCACTTTTCATTCCTTCTGCTGGCGCATTTCTAATGTGCATTGGAATAGTTCCTGTATCTTTTGTTGCTACATCTTCTAAAGCTTTGTCTATTCCTAAATATGCTGCATTTGATTTTGGTGATGTTGCCACATATACTGCTGCATCTGCTAAAATAATTCTTGATTCTGGCATTCCTATCATTGTTACTGCCTGCATAGCAGAAGTTGCAACTACTAGTGCATTTGGATTTGCCATTCCTACATCCTCTGCTGCAGCTATTACCATTCTTCTTGCAATAAAAACTGGATCTTCTCCTGCATTAATTGCCCTTGCTAAATAAAACAATGTTGCATCTGGATCCGACCCCCTCATGGACTTTATAAATGCACTGATATTATCATAATGGCTATCTCCATTTTTATCAAATATGGCTTTTCTTGTTTGAACACACTCTTTTGCTATTTCATCTGTTATATTAATAACTCCATTTTTGTCTAATTGTGTACTAAGTACTGCTACTTCTAGTCCATTTAATGCTGTCCTTACATCTCCATTTGAAGTTTCAGCTATTTTTCTTAAAGTTTCATCTTTTATATTTATTTTATAACTACCTAACCCTTCTTCTGAAACCAAGGACTTTTTTAATATTTCATAAACATTTTCTACTGTTAGAGGATTTAACTTAAAGACCATCGACCTAGAAATTAAAGCTTTGTTTACCTCAAAATATGGATTTTCTGTGGTAGCTCCTATTAGAATTACTGTTCCATTTTCTACATATGGAAGTAAAGCATCTTGTTGTAATTTGTTAAATCTATGTATCTCATCTATAAATAAAATACATTTTCCAGTTGGATTAAGAAATGTATTTTTTGCCTCCTCTATTGCGTTTTTTATATCACCTATTCCAGCAGTAACTGCATTTATTTTAGTAAATTTATATTTTGTTGTATTACTAATAACTCTAGCAAGTGATGTTTTTCCACACCCAGGTGGTCCCCATAATATTATACTAGATAATCTATCTGCTTTAATTGTTCTATATAAAATTTTATCTTTGCCTAAAATATGTTCTTGCCCTACATAGTCTTCTAATGTTTTTGGGCTCATTCTAAATGCTAAAGGTTTGTTTAAATCCATTATATTATTCCTCTTTTCTAAACTATCTTGCTAAATTTAATAATCCTTTTCTAATTATATCTTCTACGCTTAAGTTTGCATCCACTTTTTCTAATGCTTTTTCTATTTCTTTTCCCGTATATCCCAATACCTTTAATGCTGCTGTAGCTTCTGCTATTTTTTCATCATCAATTATTGCTGCCTTAATAGTATCACTAACCTCTCTATCTTCATTCGCAACAATTTCGTTTTCCTTCTTCAATTTGTCTTTAAGCTCTAATATGGCTCTTTGAGCTGTTTTAGGTCCTATTCCTGGAAGTTTTTTTAATAAATTAACATCATTATTTATAATTGCAAGAGCAAAACTAGATACTGATACATTTGACAAAATAACAAGTGCTGACTTTGCTCCTATTCCACTTACAGATAACAATAATTCAAACATACGTAATTCTTCATTTGTATTAAATCCAAAAATACTAATATCATCTTCTCTAACTCTTACATAAGTATGTATTTTAACTATTTCTCCTATCTGCCCTAATTTATTTATTGCTGTCTCTGACATAAATATTTTATATCCTATTCCATTAACATCTATTACAACATATCCATTTGTTTTTACCTCTAAATTTCCTTTAATATATGCAAACATTTTATTCCTCCTTCATCATTTCTAATATTGTTTCTTTTTCTAAATTTGATATATATTTGTATTCTTTTTTGCATATTCCTGTATCAAATTGACATATTGATTTATATGTACAATACTCACAAGGTGTTTTTTTATCTTTTGTATTATAGTATGGTTTTACATCTATATTTCCACTTAATATTTCTTCTGATATTTGTTTTATAATTTTATTTGTATACTTTTGTAAATATTCAAATTGCATTTTTGTTATATTGCTTGATTTGTTACTTAGAGTTTCATCTTTATTTATTGTTGCTGGAATTATATTGGAAGAACCTGTAACTAATTTTTTATCCATCTTTCTTACAATATCTATATCTGCTAAAATAAGTCCTCTCATTTTAAATTGTTTTCTTATCTCTTCTTCTATTTCTTCATCTGTCATATTTTTACTTGCTTTTACCATTGGTTCTATTAAGTTATAGTAAAACACTCCTGCCGGCTCTGCTTCTTCTTGCTTGCACATTGCATCCATATATGTTAATAACTGTAATCTAATGCCTGCCATTACTTCATTTAAGTCCATATTTTTAACAGAAGATTTATAGTCTATTATTCTTATATAATCTCCACTTTCATTTTTCATTATATCTATTCTGTCTATTTTTCCTATTATCTCTATATTTTTTCCATTTTCCAATTGTACTTTTATTGGCTCATAATCTTTTCCATTTCCAAATTCTAATTCATGTCCTAATACTTCAAAATCACTATATCTTATACTGTCTACAATATATTTCATTGATTTTGTAATTACTCGTTTTAATCTATTGATTAGTACTTTATATTTTGGAACACTTGTAAATATATAGTTTTGTTTTAATTCTAACTTTTGTTCAATAATTTTATTGACTAGCTTTTCTATTTGCTCATCTGTAATTTGTTTTATATCCTTAGCCTCTTCTTCTCCAAAAAAGTCATCAATTACCTCATGCATAAAATTACCTGTATCTATTGTTTGAATTTTAAATATATCTCTTTCTGATAATTTTAATCCATATTTTATATAATATGAAAATGGGCATGAACTGTATTGCTCTAGCCTAGATATACTTGTTTTTATTGTGTTACCATATAATTTTTCTATATTTTCTTGGTTTATTTTTTCTGGTGAATTATTATAGTCTAACAATTCTATTGCTTTTAACAATTTTTCTCTCCATTCTTTTTGACTAATATAATAATTGTATACATCAAACCATATATTTGAAACTTTTTCTTCATCTTTCAATTTTCTTAAATTAACTAAAAGTTCATCAAAAGTAGTATCTACTAACAATATTTCTTCTTTATTATTAACAATATCACTTTGCTCCTCAACATTTGTGTATATCTTCTTTATTTTATTTATAAGTATTGATGGTCTTAACGCCTTTCCTTCTATATCTGACGAAGGATATGACAAAAATAATTTATTTTCTGCTGTTGTAAATGCTTTGTATATATTAAAATTATCATCATATAATTTTTCTATTGTTCCTTTTGCTAGTTCTATTCCTTCTTGTTTTAATTGTTCTCTATCTTTATCATCAAAAAAACCTTCATTTCTATTTACTGTCGGAAATACCCCATCATTTAACCCTATTATAAATACTGCTTTTACTTTATGCGTTCTACTTCTATCAATATCTCCTATTATAACCTCATCTTGTGAAGTTGGTATTTTTCCTAAATCACTATTTCTTAATCCAATCTTAAAAAGTTCTGCATACTTTTCAAAAGTAACTTTGCTTTTTCCTAATACAAGCACAATTTCATCAAATACTTGAATTAATATTTTAAAGCTACTTTCATATTCCTTTGCAATGTCTAGTTGTCCAATTTTATTCAATTCTTCTATTTTTTGTTCCATTTTTTCTGGTATATTATTTTGAATTAAAAACTCATATAATTTTTTAGTAATTTCCTTTACATCTTTTGTTCCTGATAAATCATTTTTAAATTTTAAAAGTGGTTCTATAATCATTTTTCTAGCATAATTAATTTTTTGTATTTCTTCTTCTGATTCATCATAAAAATTCCATTCTCCCTTATACCACTTACTGCCTTTTATCCCCCACTTTAAGCAATAATTTTCTAAATAATATACTGCATCTATATCAATATCAATTAGTCCTGTTTTAATATAACTAAAAACCGCTTCATAAGACCAATTCTGCGCAAATATATCTAATACTGATAAGACAAATTTTACTAAGATATTTTGGTTAAGATCTTTTTTAGAATCTATAAAAACTGGAATATCATATTTCTTAAATATTGCTTTACATAAACTCGAGTATGTATCTATATTTTTTGTTATAACAGAAATATCTTTAAATCTATAATCTTGATTTTTCACTAATTTAATAATTTGCTTTGCTAAGTTTTCAATTTCTGAATATGGGTTATTTGCTAAAAATAAGTTGACATTTTCAACTTTTTTTTCATATTTGTGATATGGTATTGCATAAATGTTTTTTTCTAAATGTTTTAGTTCATCATTTTCAAAACGTTTAGGCTCTCCTACATTTATTTGGCTTTTTATTTCTATTCCTAGTTCTTTGCAGATATCTGTTAGTTTAAACCATGTCTGTTTATTAGCATAAAATATATCTGCTTCTTTATTCTCACTTTCATTTAAACTGTCTGTACATATTGTTATTATTAGATTTTTTGCCTTTTTTAGTAATATTTTGATAATATCATATTCCTGCTTTGTAAAACCTGCAAATTCATCTAAAATAATAGTGGTTTCATTAAATAAATTAGATTTTTCTAATTTTTCTGCTAATATTGTTAATATATCATTTTCATCTATATAATTGTTTTTCAAGGTTTGTTCATAAATGGAATATATAGTTTGCATGTCTTTCATTTTTAATTTCAAATAAGTATCTTTTACATTTTCAGCTATGCTCTCTAAATTTGATACATTCACGCCATGTTTTTTAAATTCTGTTATTTGAGTTGATACTAATTCCACATTTTCATTTGACTTTCCTATAAAATTAAATTTATCTTTTTGCTCTAGCAATATTTGATATATTAGCATTGCTTTTCCAGATGCCAATAAATTAGTTTTTGTTATTCCTCCAACTTCATTTAAAACTCTATATGCCATCCTATTAAATGTAAGTACTTCTGCACTAATAATGGCTCCTGTAGATACTGCATTTAATAGTTTTTTTTCTGCTGTAAAAGAAAATTGTTCTGGTGTTATTACATATATTTTTTCTTTATTCAAATTTGCTTTTATGTAGTTAAATAAGTACGTGCTTTTACCGCTTCCTGCCCTTCCATATATTACATTTAATGACATATATTTTCTCCTCTTATTACATATTTTTATACTTTAGGCTTCTCTTTTCCAATAGAACAAATATTGTTGCGCAATTCCTGCCAAGTTGCCATATTTTTGTTTTGCCAATTGTTCTATTTCTTTTTTATTTACTTTTTCTTCATTTTCATTCTTTATGTACAATTCGTTTATTACTCGCCTTACCCATACATCTATAGGAAATACCTCTAACCTTTTTAAGGTTGAAAATAATAAAATACAATCTGCTACCTTTGGTCCTACCCCTGGAAGAGTTAATAATATTTCCCTTACATGTTGTGTATTTTCTTCTTTATGTAGTTTTTCCAAATCCACTTTTTTAGCATTTATAATTTTTGTTGTTTCATAAACTCTTACATCTCTAAAACCTAGTCCTAGTTTTCTTAAATCTTCTATAGTTGCTTTTGAAAGTTGTTTTGGTGTAGGAAATGTATAATACTCTTTTCCCTCCCAAACTATTTTCTCACCATATGTTTTGGAAATTCTATCTATTATTCCTTTTATTCTTGGTATATTGTTATTTGCAGATATTATAAAAGAAATAATCGTCTCCCATAAGTCCTGATTTAATAATCTTATGCCTTCTCCATAATTTATACTTGTTTTCATATTATTGTCTATCTTAGATAAGTCTTTTTTTATTTTTTCATAATCTCTATCTAAATCAAAATATTTATTACATATATCTTCTATATTGCCATCTACTAGTCCTTTAAACCTTATTTCTTTATTTTCCTTTTTTACATTTAATACATTTCTGCCAAATGTACCAGTATAACTTCCATCTGCCATTTCATTCCATCTAAAGCATTGCCCACAATCAAATATGTGCTTTGGTTCAAATGATTTTATATTATTTATTTTATATATTTGCTCTTGCACTTTTAATATACTCCTATTCTACACTAATAATTTAATTATATCTGTCACAGAAAAGGATGTCAATATTTTTCATTTTTTCTGAGGCAAGTATGTGTCAATGGATTGTCAAAATCTATGTCCCCTTAGTGACAATTTGTCACAAAAAGGAACGTCCCTATTGTGACATTTTAAATCCTTTGCCCCAGGTTTCTCTTGCATTTGCTATTATTATAAATGATTTTGGATCTATGTTTAATGATATTTCTTTTATCTTTGCTACTTCATTTCTTGAAACTACACATAATAATATCATTTTTTTCTCTCGTGTATACATTCCTTTAGCATATATTGCTGTACTTCCTCTTCCATATTTTTCTCCTATTTTATTTGCTATTTCTTTATATTTATTCGAAACTATAAATATCATTTTTGTAAAATTTATTCCTTCAAACACTATATCTATCATTTTTCCCATTATATATATTGCTATTGCTGAATAAAGACCTATTTCTATTTCTTTGAAGAAAAATACATTTAGTATAACTATAATTACATCTATTATTACTATTAAACTACTACTCTTAAAATGTGGTCTATATCTCCTTATAATATATGTTAATAAATCTGTTCCACCTGTTGAACCATTTCCCTTTAATACAATTGCCATGCCTACGCCAACTAATATACCTCCATATATGCATGCTAATGGTCTATCTTGGGTTAAAGGTTCTATTCTTTCAAATAAATTTATTGCTTGGCTTAATAATATAGTCCCTATAATAGAATTTATAAATAGCTCTTTTCCAACTTTAAAAAATGCTATTATGAATAGTGGAATATTTAAAACTAATATTGTAGTTCCTAATGGGACATTTAATAAATAATATCCTATTGTTGCTATTCCTGATACTCCACCTGTAGATAATTTATTGGGTAATAAAAATAAAGATGTACCTATACCCATAATAATGCATCCAATTGTTATATATGTTACATTTATTAAATAATTTCTTATATTAGCACTCTTTTTTATATTAGTATTTCCCATATAACATTAACATCCTTTAATCAAAAAAATTACCTGTTTATTATTATTATTTATTAAACAGGTAATTTTTATTCACTTTGCTAATTATTTAAAAAATCTTGATATGTTTTTTCAATTTCTATCTTGAATTTTCCTGGTTTTATTTCTTCACTTGTTTCTACTCTTACATCAACATCATAAAACTCTTTTAATTTTGATATATTTTCTTTTTTATGTCCTATTATATTATTTATATTTTCTTGATTTGCAATTATTTTTACTTGCATTACTTTAACATTTATTTTTTTAATCTCCGCTACTATCGCATCATACCACAATCTTCCCTCTACTAATTGTCTAAATGCTGGATGATATGGTCCTGCAACTACTTGGCTATTTTTATCTGAAGGAGCTGTTATTTCCTCTGTATTTTGTAATCCAATTCTTATTACTTCTATTTTTTCTTTATTAAATAAATCTACAATCTCTTTACATGTCTCCACAGCTTGTTCTACTGTAAGTGGAACATATTCTTTGTTTTTATATTCCTCTTCTAGTGGTGTGTCTTTTATAACTAATACTGGATATATTCTTACTATTTTTGGTTTTAATTTTATTAGAGCTTTGGCAGTATTTATTTCGTCTAACTTTGTACTTTCAGGTAATCCTACCATCATTTGATGTCCTAATGTAAATCTGTACCATCTAATTAATTTAGATGCCTTTTTTACATCTTCAAATGTATGTCCTCTTTTACATTGCTTTAATATATAGTCATTTGAAGATTGTACACCTAATTCTATTGTTTGAACACCATATTTTTTTAATCTTTTTAATATTTCTTTATTTATACAATCTGGCCTTGTAGATATTCTTATACTATTAACTTTCTTATTTTTTATATATTTATACGCAGCATTTAGTAATTCCTCTTGTTCTTTTTCATCTATGGCTGTAAAGCTTCCTCCGAAAAAAGCTACTTCTACATATTTATTTTTGTCTTTAAAATTTTTTAAATAATATTCTATAGTTTCTTCAACATCTTTTGCTGTAACCTTTTTTAATTGTCCACTTATCTTTTTCTGATTGCAGAATGTACATTGATTTGGACAACCCAAATGTGGAACAAATATTGGTATAATATATTCTTTCTTCATAATTTACCTCCTAATGCATATTTTCTAGTGCTATTCTTGCTGCCTCCATTTCTGCTTGTTTTTTTGTTTTTCCTTTTCCTATTGCTAATTTTTTATTATCACAACTTACTTCTGCTGTAAATATTTTGTCATGGTCTGGACCTTGTTCGTTGATTATTACATATTTAATATTAACCTCTCCATTAATTTGCAATTTTTCTTGCAGTACTGTTTTATGATCTTTCATTCCTACGTTTTTAGTAGAAATTTCTATTGCATCTTTTAAATTTTCTATTATAAATTTTTCTGCTTCTTCTAGTCCAGAATCAAAATATATTGCTGCTATAGTAGCTTCTATACTATCTGCAAGTATTGCTACTTTTTTATTTCCGTGACTTACCATTTCACTTTTTCCAACTTGTAAGAAATCACTAAAATTATGCTTAATAGCTACATTATATAAACTTTGCTCACATACTACTTCTGCTCTAACTTTAGTCATTTCTCCTTCTTTTAATTTTGGATAATTATTATAAATATATTTACTGCTAATATATTCCAGTATACTATCACCTAAGAATTCTAATTTCTCATTACTTTCTATTTTGTTTTCATAAGCATAAGACTTATGTGTTAATGCTTTTTTTAATAAATCTTTATTTTTAAATGTATAGCCTATGTTTTTTTCTAGTTCTTCTAAATTATTCATTTTTCCTTCCTTTCCTTTATACATACTTAGTTACTAAACACTAATTCTTTTATATTATACTATAAAGGCTAAAAAAAAGAAAGGCTTTTATTTGACCTTTCATTTTATTTTTTCTTATGCTACGTGATCTTTTATATACTCTACTACATCTCCTACTGTTACTACTTTTTCAGCATCACTATCTGGTATTTCTATATCAAATTCTTCTTCTAAAGCCATTATTAATTCTACTATGTCTAAAGAATCTGCACCTAAATCATCTATAAAAGATGCTTCCATAGTAATGTTGTTTTCAGCAACTCCTAATTGCTCTATAATAACATTTTTTACCTTTTCAAATACTTCTTCTGAACTCATTATAAGTTCACCCCCTTTTTAATCCGATTATCTTTTCCTATCTAACAATAATACATATAAGTTTAATTGTCAAGTTTTTTATTCAAAATTTCATACTAATTTTCTTCTTTTTCAAATTCTTTAATTAACTTTTCTACAGCTTGGTTTTCTACAAATTGCTCTGCTTGTTTTATAGTAAATTCAAATAATTTTTCATCACTACTTCCATGTGCTTTAACTACTGGTTTCTTTACTCCTAAAAACAAAGCTCCTCCATATTCTTTGTAATCCATTACTTTTGCAAATCGTTTTATTGAAGGCAATGCTGGTAAAGTACCTATTATTGAGAAAATATTCTTTTTCATACTTTCTTTTAATGATCTTTTTACAAATTTTCCAAGCCCCTCCACAGTTTTTAAAAATATATTACCTGTAAATCCATCTGTTACAAGTATATCTAATTCTCCGGAAAAAGCATCTCTTCCTTCAACATTTCCAACAAAATTTATATTTAACTCTTCTGATTTTTCTTTTAATAATTTATATGATTCTTTAATAAGTTCATTTCCTTTTGTTTCCTCTGTACCTATATTTAAAAGACCTACAGTTGGATTTTTATCCATATTGAATGTGTTTTTTAAATAAATACTTGCCATTTGAGCAAATTGTAATAAGTTTATTGGTTTACAATTTGTATTAGAACCACAATCCATTAGCATAAGTCTATTTTTATATGACGGAAGTATACCTGCTAATGCTGGTCTATCTATTCCTTTTATTCTTCCTACCAATAGAGTAGCCCCTGTTAAAAGTGCACCTGAATTACCTGCGGAAATAAATACATCTCCTTTTCCTTCTTTTAACATATTAAATCCAACCACCATTGATGAATCTTTTTTATGTTTAATAGCCTGTGTTGGAATATCTACCATCTCTATTGTTTCTGTAGTGTGGTGTATAGATAATCTTGGTGATATTTCTTTTATATCATCTTTTCCATAAAATTCTTTAATTTTAGTATTAATTATCTCTTTATTTCCTATTAAAACTACTTCTGCTTTGATATCATTAATTGCTTTTACAGCTCCCTTAATTGTTGCTTCTGGCGCATTATCTCCTCCCATAGCATCTAGTAATATAATCATTATTTATCTCCTTTGCTTAAAATATATTAACATTTTTATATTTTATAACTTATATTCTACAATGTCAAGTACTTGTCACTTTAGGGACGTTCCTTTTTGTGACATTTTGTCACACTGGGGACATACCTCACTTTTGGTACAAAAGTGTTTCTGGTTGCCAAAGTCCTTCGAACTTTTCCTATACAATAAAAAAAGAAGGCAACATTGAACTCCACTTTTGGTGGTATAGTTCAGCGTTGCATTCTTTTTTATATATAAATATTATTGTAATTCTACTACTGCACCAGCTTCAGCAAATTTAGCTTTTAACTCTTCTGCTTCTTCTTTAGCTACGTTTTCTTTTACTGTTTTTGGAGCTCCATCAACTAAATCTTTAGCTTCTTTTAATCCTAAACCTGTAGCATCTCTAACTACTTTTATAACTTGGATTTTGTTTGCTCCAGCTTCTTTTAATATTACATTAAAGTTTGTCTTTTCTTCAGCTGCACCTGCTACTGCTCCAGCTGCTGGTGCTGCAGCTGCTACTGCAGATACTCCATATTTTTCTTCAATAGCTTTAACTAATTCTGCTAATTCTGCAACTGTTAAAGCATCAATTTTTTCTAATAATTCTTCTATCATTTTAATATCCTCCTAAAATTTATTTTGGACCTTAGTCCGATTTAATTTTTAATAATTTTTATTGTTTTTGTTTGCACACTTCATTAAGTCCAACTGCAAGTTTTGAAATATTTCCAAGCAATGCACCAGCAAGCATTCCAAGTAGTTCTTGTCTTGATGGTAATTTTGCAAGTGTAATTATTTCTTCTGTTGTCATAACTTTTCCTTCAATTATTCCACCTTTAATTTTGTAGAATTCATTTTCTTTTGAAAAATTATATATTATCTTTGCAGGCTCTAAGTAATCTTCATTTCCGTAAATTATTGCTGTTGGTCCTTCTAATAAACTGTCTAAACCAGATTCTCCATTAGTATCTAATGCCCTTTTAATGATGTTGTTTTTTATAACTTTATATTCCACAGATGTCTTTCTTAAGTCTGCTCTTAATTTTGTTACGTCTGCAACATTAATTCCTCTGTAATCTGTTAAAAGTACTATTTTAGCATCTTTTAATTTATCAGCTAAATCTTTTACTTCTTTTTCTTTTTGTTCTATAACTTTTTGATTTGCCATTTTATATATTCACCTCACTTTAATATATTTAAAAAATTAAAACCAATCTTATAAGCCATAGGCATACAAGGATTGGTTTTATCCGCTCACTTTATGCCTAGGTAAGACTTACTTTTTTGCTTACTGTCTCTGGCTATCTATTTATTTTTGGTCAATATACATACTTGGTCCCATTGTAGTAGAAATTGCTACACTCTTAATATATTGTCCTTTAGCTGCTGCTGGTTTAGCCTTTATTATAGCATTCATAACTGTTTCATAGTTTTCTGCTAATTTTTCTACTCCAAATGAAACTTTTCCAAATCCTAAGTGAATAATATTATTTTTGTCTAATCTATATTCAACTTTTCCTGATTTTATTTCTTGGATTGCTTTTGTAACATCCATTGTTACTGTTCCTGATTTAGGGTTTGGCATTAATCCTTTTGGTCCTAATACTTTACCCAATCTTCCTACAACGCCCATCATATCTGGAGTTGCAACTATTACATCATAGTCAAACCAATTTTCTTTTTCAATTTTTGGTATTAATTCTTCTGCTCCTACAAAATCTGCTCCTGCTTTTGTAGCTTCATCAGCTTTTGGTCCTTTAGCAAACACTAATACTCTTTGTGTTTTACCTGTACCATTAGGAAGTACTGTAGTACCTCTAACTTGTTGATCTGCTTGTTTTGAGTCAACACCTAATTTAACATGTAATTCTACTGTTTCATCAAATTTTGGTTTTGGCATTTTTTCAATTACTTCTAGTGCTTCAGCTACACTATAATTTTTTTTCTTGTCAACAAGCTTTTCAGCTTCTTGATATCTTTTTCCTCTTTTCATTTTAACCTCCTTTGGTAATAACGAAACTTTTAAGTTTCTCCCATTTTTATATTATTCTGTTATAACAACACCCATAGATCTTGCTGTTCCTGCTACCATACTCATTGCACTTTCTAATGATGCTGCATTTAAGTCTGGCATTTTTTGTTTAGCAATTTCCTCTACTTGTGCTTTTGTAATTTTGGCAACCTTTTCTCTGTTTGGCTTTCCAGAAGCCTTTTCAATTTTAGCTGCTTTTTTTATTAATACTGCCATTGGTGGCTCTTTTGTTATAAATTCAAAAGATTTATCTTTGTATACTGTTAAAACAACTGGAATCTTAACACCACCTAAATTTGCTGTTCTATCATTAAATTCTTTTACGAATTGCATGATGTTTACTCCTGTACCACCTAGAGCTGGACCTACTGGTGGAGCTGGACTAGCTTTTCCTGCTGGTATTTGCAATTTTATAACACTACCAATTTCCTTCTCTGCCATTTTTTTGCACCTCCTTCAATATGTATATAAACCTAAAAATTTAGATTATTAACTAGTTTAATGTTTTTTTGTTTTTATAAAATTAAATTTTTTCAACTTGAGAAAATTCTAACTCTACAGGAGTCTCTCTCCCAAACATAGATACTAGCACTTTTACTTTGTGCTTTTCTTTATTTATTTCTGTCACTGTTCCAACAAAATCTCTTAGTGCCCCATCTAATATTTTTACTGAGTCATTTACCGAATAGTCTACATTAACTTCTTTTATTTCAAATCCCATTTTCCTTATCTCTTCTTCTGTAAGAGGGATTGGGTCTGTTCCAGAACCTACGAATCCAGTAACTCCTCTAGTATTTCTTACTATATACCAAGTTTTTTCAGTTACTATCATTTTAACTAATACATAACTTGGAAATACTTTTTTTAAATTAGTTTTTCTTTTTCCTTCTTTTATTTCTATTTGTTCTTCCATTGGAACAATTATATCAAAAAAATAATCTTCTAATTCTCTATTTTTTATTGTTTTTTCCAAATCTGTTTTAACTTTATTTTCATAGCCTGAATATGTATGAACAACATACCATTTTGGTATTAATTCATTTTCTTGAGACATAATTTAGCCTCCTTTATTACTCTACTTCTTTATTTTCTGCTTTTGCTGTATTGTCTTCTGTTCCATTTTCTGTTTCGCCGTTATTTTCAGAATTTTCTGCATTTTCTTCGTTTGCATTTTCTCCTTCTGTGTTTTCTTCTTGTTTATGGCTTTCAACAGTTTCTTTTATTTTGTTAATTCCATATTTGTTCATATTTTCAAAAACAAAATCTAAAGCAAATACAACAGCTGCAGTAATTAGTACTATTGTTATTACTGCAATGGTATTATTTATAAGTTGCTTTGGTGTAGGCCAAATTACTCTTTTTAATTCCGCTTTGAAATCTCTAAAAAAATGCTTTTTCTCTTTTTTTACCTTATTATCCTTTGGCATTTTTAATCCCCCTTACAAAGCTATTTTGTTTCTTTATGTGTTGTATGTTTTTTACAGAATTTGCAATATTTTTCTACTTCTAATCTCTCTGTATTATTTTTTTTGTTCTTTTCTGTTGTATAGTTTCTTCTTTTACATTCTGTACATTCTAATGTAATTGCTTCTCTTGCTCCTTTTGCTGCCATTTAATACACCTCCACCTTAAGTTCTTACGCTTATAATTAATTTTATTTTTTTAAGCGTATGTTTTACTACATACGCTTAATTATTGTACCATCTTTTTTACAATATGTCAACATTTGGTACTGTTTTTCTTGTTTCATTTTTAATATTTTTTTATTTTATTGCTTTTACTGGTACATATCCTGCATTTGACATTGCTTTTTGGCCTTCTGATGTTAGCAACCATTCAACCATATTTCTTACATTTGAACCTTCTGCCTCTTTTTTATTAAATATAGCATATTTATAATCTATTAGTGGATATGTTCCGTCTTCTATGGTTTTATAACTTGGTTCTACTCCATCTACTTTCACAAATTTAATTCCTGCTAAGTTATACATATTTCTTGCATATGCATGTACAGAATACCCTATTGAATATTTTCCATTATCATATCCTGCTATAACATCTAAAATGCTATTCATGCTTTCTAATATAAATTCTTGTTTTGCTTTTATTAAATTATATCCCTTCATAAATACTTTCATATTGTTTTGGCTTCCTGATGTTTCATCTCTTTGATATGCTACTATTTCAGCATCATCTCCACCAAGTTCTTTCCAGTTTTTTATTTCTCCTGTGTATATTTTTCTTATTTGTTCTTGTGTTAATGTATCTACTGTATTATCTGGATTAATAACAAATACAAAAGCTTCTTTTGTTATAGGAACTATTTCTAATTCTATCCCTTTATCTTCTGCTGCTTTTTTTTGTTCATCTGATAATAATGGCACAAATACTAATTCACATTTTCCTTCTAATAAGTTTTCAAATGATCCATATGTTGTAGAATGTTTTATCTTTGCTTCTGCTTCTTCTTGTGATATTCCTTCAAATGCTGCTACAATCCCTGCTTCCAATGGTATTGTTGAAGTTGAACCATCCATTTTAGGAAAATTCCCTTTTAATTTTTCTCTTAACTCTGCCGCTTTTGCTGTGTCATTCACTATAGTTTCGTTTGGTTTGTTATTTTCTGCTTGTCCTATATTACTTTGTGCATTGTCCCATACTATATAGCCAACTCCACCTATTAGTATTAATACTAATATAACTGCTAAAACAATTACTGCTTTTTTCATCTAAAATTCCTCCTTTAAATTTATATAAACAAAAATTTATAAACCTTTCATTTTTTCTAAAGCATCACTCCAAGAAATGCTATTAGGTTTTATCGAAAACATTCCCATACTTGGTTCTACACTTTTTAATTCACCTGTATATTTATCAACATAAATTTCTATGAATGGATATGCACTCTTGTAATTGATTATATATCTTATGCAATCCTCACCATTGTACTCACCATAATTTAATTCTACTGTATTCCTTTTATCTGTATCTGCTGCAATTTTACTTGTATCTAAAATTTGTTTATAATTTTTCATTATATATTCCATATATTTTTCTATATTTGTGTTTATTTTTTCTCCTATTTTATCATCCCAATGCTTTATTTTAGGTATTTTATATGGAATTCCATTTACTTCTGTTTGGACAATTTGATTTCTAAAACCAAACTCTGCAAATTCATTTATTTCAATTTTATCATTAAATATTCCTTTCATATCTCTTTCTATTGTTATTACAGGAAATATTGTATAATAATATTCTGTTGGTATTATTGCTCCTTCGGAAAATACTGCATTTTGCTTGTCAAAGAAAATACTATTTAGTGTAAACTTTTCATAGTTTTGTTCTAATGTTGAAAAATCCCTTTTAACATAATTGCCATATCCTTCAACAGACATTTTACTTTGCATTAACTCATATAATTCTGTACTATAATCTTCTCCTTCGAAAAACAAGTCACTAAGTTGTATTTTTTTGCCTGTGTATAAATCATATGTAGCACAATATGATTTATATATACCATTATTTTGGGAATTATCACCTATAAAATTTACTATATCTCCATATCTGTATTTATAATATAGAGAAATCGACAAGTATCCATTTACGCATTTCCAATCAACAGTTATTCCTATTGCGTTTTTTTCTTCCTCAAAAGGAATAACTCTGCTATAATAATCACTTGCTCCTATTTCTGGACTATAATATTCTGCTTCTGAATCTAAACCTTTTATTTTTACCTTACCTTTTAGTTTATTTCCTTCATCAATATATTTTTTAAATTCTACTTCATCTTTTGTTAATTTTGTTTTACTTTCCTTTATAAATGTATTTATTTCATTTTTTAACTGAACATTATTTAAATTGTTAACTAAATCTTCTAATTCATATTTATATTCGTAAATGCAATATGAATCTGTTGGTTTATAATTGTTTGGTCTTTTCATTCCTGTTCCAAGTGTTTTAATTTTATCAGTTTCTGCTGGTGTTTCTTCTTTTTTAGTTTCTTCTATCTTTGACTCTTGCGTAACACCATTTGCCTCTTTTAAATTAAGCCAACTTTTTACAGTATCTTTTTTAAAAATGTACAATCCTAATGCTGTTAGTACTAACAATATTAAAATAATTAATATTGTTATAAACACTTTGTACTTTTTCATATGTTTCCCCCCTTTTTATTTATTTTTTAGTAATTTCTTCAAAGTGCGGTCGATTAAAATCGCCCCTATATTTTTACTTTACGCTATCTATTTCTTTCAATCCATTTATAAGACTTGAGATTTTGCTATATGGTTCATTTTATTTTTTTAATTTTTGTAAAATGGAATTAAGTTCTTTTAAAATACTATTTCTTACTGTTTCATTTGAAGTTTCCCCTGCACTTACATCTTCTCTATAATATAATTCTTCAATATCTCCAGTTTGTGCATTTAGTAGAATTTCAATTGCCTGTTCTTTGTTATTCAGCTGTTGTATAACCATTGTTCTTATTTTTTCGCCATCATAATTATATTGCCAAGAGGTTACCGTAAATATATTATTTTTGTTTATTTTGTCAAATATACCATTTTTATCTAATTCTTCTGCACATTTTATTATACTATTATTTATTTTGTTTTCTATATTTTTGTCCCAATGTTTTATCTTACCAATTACATATGTATTATTGTTTATTTGAATTTGAGTTATTTGCACCATTGGTTTTCCCAATGCATCATCTGTTTCTATTTTTACATCATTACTAAATATATTTTTCATGTCTCTAGCAATACTTAAAGTTGGAAACATTGTATAATAGTATGCTGTTGATATTTCTGTTGCTTCAGAAAAATACAAATTTTGTTTATTAAATATAATGTTTTCTATTGTAAAATATTGATAATCTTGTGGTAATGTTGTAAATTCTCTTTTTACGTATTGCTCCATAATATCTGTTGCTATTTTACCTTTCATAAATTCATACAATTCTGCGCCGTAGTCTTCTCCTTCAAAGAATAAATCACTGAATTGTATTCTTTTTCCAGTATACAAATCATATGTAGCACAATATATTTCATATGGTCCATAATTAAAAATTTTTGAATCTTTTCTAGAAGTTCTGTTTATAAGTTCACCATATGCATATTTATATGACAATGATATTGATAAATACCCATTTGTACATTTCCATTCAGTAAAAATCTGTATTGGATCACTTTCATCTCCTAAATTTCCATTCGTTGAAATAACTCTGTAATAGTCTAATTTATTTCCTGCCCTTTCAATTTTTTCTCTTTCTTTATTTCCTTCTTCTATATATTGTTGAAAATCACTTCTTTTATTTTCGAGCTTATCTGTGCTTTCTTTTATAAATGTGTTAATCTCTTTTTTTAGTTCTTCATTTTTTAATGAGTTTACGAGTGTATTTAATTCATATTTTCGATTATCTATTATATAATATTGTTCACTTGGTTTATATTGACCTGGTCTTTTCATTCCTGTTCCAAGTGTTATAATTTTATTAACATCTTCCTCATACTTTGTATTATTTTCTTCTGTTGTTTTTGGCACATCTTTAGAGACCCATTGTCTTATACTTTCCCCCTTAAAAATATATACTCCAAGTGCAATGACTAAAATAGCTAATATAATTATTATTGCAATTAGTCCTTTATTATTTTTCACATACATCACCTTTCCTTTTTTCTTTTGATTACTATTCTATATCTTATAAATTATTTTTTCAAGTTTTTTTGAACAGAATATCCAAACTTTCCAATTTTTTTATCTAATTCATAATACCCTCCATTAGCATATGCTATTAGTCCACATTTTGATATATCAAAAGCTCCTTTATCATCAATATATTTTTCTGCTACATCTATTGAAAGTACATCTGCTATAAACATGTGGTGACTTCCAAGTTCTTTTATTTCTTTTACCTTACATTCAATAGAAATAGGACTTTCTTCTATTAATGGACATTTTATATTTTCTGCTTTTTGTTTTGTAAGTTTCATCTCTTTAAATTTATCTACTTTTGCTCCTGTTTTTACTCCACACCAATCTGTAGCATATGCTAATTCTTTTGTTGTAAGATTTATTGCAAATTCTCCAGTTTCTTTTATTATATTATATGAATATCTTTCTGGTCTTACAGATATATAGCACATAGCTGGATTTGTATTCATAATCCCTGTCCATGCTACAGTTATAATATTACTTTTTTCCATATCTCCACAAGATACCATTACAGCTGGTAACGGATATATAAATGTTCCTGACTTCCAAATTGTTTTTTTCAAATCTAACACCTCTTTTATATTCTTATTTTATATTGTATTTTATAACTTACTTTTTAATTACACTAATTAAAAAATATTTAATTATCCTTCTTATTTATTATAAGTATTTTATCATTTTGTAATTATTTTTTCAATCACTTATAATATTACTTTACTTATTTTTTCCATTAAACAGAAAAATTTTATATTAGGTCAAGATAAAAGCTTATTTTTTCTGTACAAATAAAAAAGTAGAAATTACAAATAATAAATTTTATTATCTCTAATTTCTACTTTTACGCATAAAAAAATCTGGCAACAACCTATTTTCTCAGCAGGGTAACCCGCAAATATTTTCGGCATAATAGAGCTTGACTTCTGTGTTCGGGATGGGAACAGGTATTACCTCTATGTTATCGTCACCAGAAAAGTGTTATGTACTTATACTAGCACACTGAAAAATACAT
>DNVW01000003.1 GCA_003507395.1 Clostridiales bacterium
ACAATTTTGAGAGTATCTCTTATTTTTTTGTCTTTTATTTTTTCCCGAAATTATTTTACACCAACTTTGACATATGCATTTAAAGTCCCTGTGCACTGTTATTTTGTAGCTTGTGCCTATATATTTATCTTCTTTTTCCGATAAATTAGCAATAAAGTTGTTATCACAGCAATATTTTTTAGAAAATAAGTAGCCGTACTAAAACTGCCAATAGGTACGGAGCATTTTGGCAACTATTTTAAAAGTTGTGGTCTTTTTCTACTTTTTAGCTGTTATTCCATATAAAACTCTTTTTAATAATATTCCTTTTTCTGTTTTATATCTTTTTACATATTCATCAAATAAATCTTTTTCAACTATGGTTCTGTGTTCAAACTCTTCATCCTTTATTTCTGAAAAATCATCTAATATTGGTGTTTTTAATAATAGTGCCTTTAAATCATCTTCTGTTTCATAGTATTCATTTTGTAATATCTTTACTTTCTCAACATTTTTAAATCCCGCTTCAACTAAATCTTGATAATCCTTTTCTGATATTGTAATTTCATCATTATATGCTTGACCTCTTCCAAACAATTCTTTTATTTCCCAACAATCTCTTTTGTCTACTCCTCTTATAACAACAGTTCCACCTTTTGCTAAACAATTATAAATCTGTTTTGCATTTATAATTGTGTGTCTTGCTGATATTAAATCAAAAGTCTCCTTTGGAAAATTCATTTCTAGATTGTTCATTTTTGTAAACTTTACTCTTTTATTTGGATATCTCTTAGCATTTTCTTTTGCTGTTTTTATCATTTCTTCTGAAAAATCTGTAGCAATTAACATTCCTACCTCTGGATAATTCTTTAATACTTTTTCTCCTCCACCTGTTCCTAAATCTAAGCATAAAGATTTTTCATTCGTATTTTCTTTAATTTTATCCCAATAATTCCAATTAGTTAAATTTTCAGTTTTGCACTTTATTTGACTAAAATCCCAGTTTCCTATTTTTTCATAATAATTTAATTCGTTTTCTTGCATTCTACATTCTCCTTTATTTTTTTATTTGGTTGTATATACAAAAAGAACCTCCCTTCTACGAACAAAGCAAAAACAACCATAATTTTGCTATGGTTAAATTTTGCCATTCATAGAAAAAGGTTCTCAACATTTTCTATTATTCAAGTTTTTAAACTATCATTTTCCCTGGTAGTATCACGCGAATGGTCGAATTGAAATACTACAATATTAGTATAGCATAGTTTGCCAATTTGTTCAATTATTCTTTTATAATTGACACCATCTTAATGTTTATTTTTATATAATTATTTCCATAATAGAATTTAAATTAATTTATTAAATCTTTTAATTTTACTCCGTTTTATTCTTCCATTCCTGATAGCCGTTGAAATTTCTTCCCAGCACAATAACTGTTGCCATTGATGATGTAGAACATAAATGGTCATTTATAAATATATTATCTTGTATATCTTTAGAGTTGCGTCCTCTTTCTGCATGCTTAATTAGGCTTTGTGATAATGATATAGCAGTTCCATTTTTTAATATCATTGTTACAGCATTGGGATTCAGTACATTCAAACTAATCTATAAATTATAATTTGTTTCTACTATTTGCCTATTTCATTATTTTATTTGTTCTAAATTTACTAATTCATTTTTTCTAAAAGTCATTTTTAATAAACAAGGCGACGTTATATCTAAGACTGTATTATTATATACTAATTTAACATCTTCATTTACTTCACACCAATTTAACAAGAAAAATTTTATTGAACCTCCGATGACTTACAACTGCAATCTTCTTTCCTTCATATTCTTTCAGAATTCTATCGAAGAATTTAGTCATTCTTTGTTTTGTATCTTCTGCACTCTCTCCATCAGAAGTTTTAAATTTCCTATCTAATAATTGTTCTTGAGAAGGATCTCTTGTGTTTTTATCCTTCATAAATTCTCCTAATTCTTTTAAATTTCCTAGTTTTCTTTCGCTTAGATTGCTATCTAAATTAATAGGTAAATTATTGACATTAGCAATATATTTTGCAGTTGCTTTCGCTCTCGTATAAATACTTGACCAAATAACATCAATATTATTTAATTCAATATTTTCGCTTAATCTTCTAGATTGCTCTTCCCCGTGTACAGACAATATTTCTTTTTCATTAATCATTTGAGAATCTTCATTTGTATTTCTAATTCCATTCTCATCAACAGTTTCAGCATGTCTAATTAAATAAATTATAGTATCTTTCATCTTCAACAACTCCATTAATTATTTTTTATATTATTATATCGGTAAAAAATATTTTGTATAGTTAATTTTCTTTTACATTTCCATCTTTATCTAACATCCCATCTTCTCCTATAAAAATAATTTATATAATATCTACTTTTTTGGCTATTACATCAAATATATGCCAATGTTTCATCTTTCCAAGTCCTGTTAAATCATCTTTTTCAATTTCTTTAAATCTTATTATTTCAAAATTTTCAAATAATTCCATTGCTTGCTCTTTTGTCAAGAAGGTCATTTGCGGTTTAGTCTCGTTCCAACTATCATTTTCGCCAAAGAAGTTACCAACAAAATATCCGATTAGTAAAAATACTATCATTTATTTTATTCCATAATTTGCTAAATTTATTTTTATTGCAGAATGAAAGGCTATAATTTGCAACAATTAAATTATTCTCTTCCAATTTAAGAGTTTCAAAATTTTGCTTTTGAAATTTAAATTTTGCTAATTCTTCTTTGGTTAATCTCTTAGCAATTCTTTCTTTTACATCTTCTCTATCTATTGCTAATACATTCCAGTTATTTTTAATTAAATAAACTGTATCATTTCCTGCTCCACACCCTAATTCAATTGCATTACCTGAATTACATTGTATCTCATTAATAAAATATTCAACATTATTTCTTGGTTTATCTGATTGAGTATTATCATAGTATTTTTGAATACTTTCCATATAATCCCACCTCGTTTTCCACAATTATACCACTTCCTGTGAATTATTTAAATACATTTTCTGTTAAAAACCGTTTAACTTAGTCTAGTCTCTCTCTCATTGTGACCAAAGTGTGACAATTTTGCTCAAAAATTAAAAAAGCAGGTGGAATTTTACAAAACTTGTTTTAAATTTTTACGTCAATTACGTCAAATTTATGTCAAAACATAAAAATCGAGTTCTAGTTAAATGCTAGAACCCTTAATCTTATTGGTTGCGGGGTAGGACTTGAACCTACGACCTTCGGGTTATGAGGCGTAGTTGAAAGGCTTTTGTAATTTAGTGAAATCAAGGGTTTTAGCTGATATTTCAATAAAAATTGGGGAAATGGTTTTTCGAACATTTGTGTATTTTTTGGAACTTTTTTGAGAAGTTTTTCCCCAACTTTTCCCCAAGTGGTTTGATACACATGTTCGTAATATTTTTAAATTAAAATGGGAAACCTAAAAATTTATTTTGGAGGTTTTAGAAATGAATAAAATTACTTATCACAAAGAAGGAGATTATTTTATTCCTGATTTATATTTGTCTAAGCAACCTAAAGGACACATTGGAAAATATGGGCGATTAAGATTAAATTATTTGAAGAATTTTGATAGAGGATTATATACTGAATTACTTATAGATGGTACTTTAAAACAATATCTGCTAGATATAGATAAAAATGCTAATAACAAAGTGAATCTTCTTATAAAACAACTTGCTGAATCTGAAAATATTAATGAGCAACTAAAAGAACATCATCAAATAGAATGGGTTCAAGCTATGAATAATATTAAAAATAGAGCTGAAGAAATTGTTTTAAATGAAATTATATATGTATAGGAGGAATAAAAAATGGTTAATTTTAGAGAAGTAAATGAAGATGATATATTAAAGAAGTGGTATGATTGCATGGAAGAGACTTATTTGTGTTATACAGATGAACAAGATAGAGAAAATGAGCTTAAATTTGATATTTTTAGAGAGAATATTTTGAAGAATCTTCCTAAGCAGAATCAAAAGTATATTGATAAACAACTTGATCTACTTTATGATGATTTTATGAGATATTTGACTTATATCACCGAGAAGTATTATAGAAACGGATTTGTAGATGGAGTGCAAATGATTGTAGGAAGTTTAGACTTCTAAAATTACAACGGTGCCACAATTTATTAAAATTATGGCACCATTGTAATATACTAATCTTTACAACATTTTTTATACTTTTTTCCACTTCCGACAAGGACACTTTTCATTTACTTTTATCTCTTTATAAAAAATATCATCTACTTTTAGTTTTAAACCTTTATTCAGATTTTTCTTCCAGATTAATTGAAAAATCAAATCTTCTAAAATAACTATATATTGCATTAATTGTACACATTCAATCGCCATTACTATTAGATATTTATTTTCAACTATTTCTTTTTGTTTTTCATCTGGTACATATTTAATATTTTGTGTAATACCATCAAATTCGTATTGACTATGTCCTATAGCATTTCTTAATTTATTATCTATAGGGAAATTTACCATTGAAGAAAAGAACTCTCCTTTAGAAATTTCCTTTAATTTATTCCCCTTTCTCTTTTTCATAAAATCTTCAAAATTTTTTGATAAGCTAAATTTATCATATTTCCCTCTATATTTAATATTATCTAAACATATAGGTATATGAATAAAAGATAATATTTTTTCATATGCATCCATATAAAATGTCTTTATGTCTTCAAAAGAACATGTAGAAATACCTTGTTCTTTATAATTTATGTATTTATATTGCATTGCAGATATCGCTGGTATAAGATTAGGTAAAATATTCATAAATTCAGATAGCATATCCAAAATTTCATTATAGGCTTTTTCTAAATAATTCTTCTCATCTAAGAAGTTTATTAAATTATTATATTGTTCCATATCTATTATACTAATTTCTTTATTAATATTCAAAATATATTTTTTCAAATCTTCTTTTACAAATATATATTTCATTAATTTTAAAAAGGTATAATGAATTTCTCTATGTACTTCTATATCATTTTCTATTAAATATTCTTTTTTATTCAATTCTTTTAATAATTTAATAATATATTCTTTTTTTCCATTTTTGAACAAATTAAAAACAACATCTGTATCCTTCCATCTATTTATTTCATTTGATAAGTCTATAATATTTTTTATAAATTTATCTTTATTATGAAATCCAACTTGTATAATAGAATTTAATCCTGGCATCTTAGCAGCATAATCCATTAAATTCTTGTTTTGACAATTTTCCACTTTATTACAAGGCAATTCTCCAGAAACTTCTGCAAAATAGCTTGGAGTACCTTCATCTAATACATCTACATTAGTAAATTTAATACCTCTATCAGGTTCATTACTACATATCTTTACATATCCAGAAATAATATTTTTACAAGTTCCACAATGAATTCTTATCGGAAACTGATTTATATATCCCATTGGTATTCTAATTCTAGTTATAGTATTACATATTCTACATTTTACAAAATAATTAACATTCATCCATATCTCCTTCTCTATTTATTCGACTTTAAAATTCTATATAATAGCAATTCTTTTAACCTTTCATTTCCTGAATATCTATTAAATAAATTCATAAATTCTTTTTGCTCTTTCCATTCTTTCTTTATCCAACCAATTATTATTGATATAATAATTACTAGAAATACACCTATCAAAATTGTATTAACAATTCCTACATGTTCTGCTATATTTTGTAGTATTAATTCCCACAAAGCTAATAATAATGTTCCAATTAATATAGGATCAATGTATTTTATAATGTTTGCCCTTTTACTTAATTCTTCTCTGATTATTTTCAATTTTTCAATGCTATTAATCTTATTCTTTTTACAAAAGTTAGTTATCCATTCCTTTTGAAAGCGTTCAAACTGTTTATATATATTCTTTCTAACTTTCTTTCTTATAACTACTTCTTTTAAATTATACTCTATCTTCATTTTTTTAGCTATATTTATTGTTTCAATACATTCGCAAATAATATGCAATATGATCATAAAAATCGTAGCAATAATAAAACTTACTATAATATTTGTTTTCTTCATATAATAGCTTGCAGCAATTAATGCTGTTATTATTTGTCCTATTTTCCAAATTCTACTGGCTAACTTTGAAGATAAATCACATTCTTCTTTATACTTTCTTATTAATTTTTCCATTTTTTCTCCTATATGTTACTACATAAAATTATTGCTAATATTTCAATTATATTTTAATTTTTTAATTCTGCAATAATTATATTTGCTTTTTTTCCATATTCTTCTACTTGTCTTTGCCAATCTATTAAATTCAATTTAAATCTCAATGATTTAAATTTATTAATGTTTTTATTTCTTATAACACTCTTATTATCTGTAATAAGCAATAAAGTTACACCTTCTACATCACTTATTCCTAACTTTTCTTTTACTTCTTGTTTATTATAATTCCATACTTCAAAGCCATTCATAGATTGATTTATACATTCGTTAAAATCTCCTGGACTCCCAATCTTAGTATGAATTAATTGTTTGTTATTGTATATATCACAAACTTCTATTTGATTAAATTTTTTTCTATCTAATAATACTCCATTTTTTTCTTTACATATTTTATAATTATAAACAAATTCTCTATATAATTTTTTTAATGTTTCTTTCGTTATTTCTGTTTCTTCAATATTTAATTCTTCACTAATCTCTTTACAATATTTCTCTTTTATATTTTCTAATTCTGCATATGAAAGATCATATGCATTATCATATAAAATAATTGTATTATTTATTTCTTCTATTATTTCATTAACCTTATTTATATAATCAACGTTAAATTTTGCCCATCTACCATCATATAAACAAAAATATGCATTTTCATTTTCAATTTCTGTTGTATAATCTATAATTTTCAAAATATTTAAATTTTTAGTAGTGTCATTAAAAAATATCTTTAATCCTATTTCTTCTATATCTTCTATTTCATGTTCAATCATAAAGTATCTTATGTCTTCAATATTAAGCACATTATACTCTATCCCTTTTCTATCATATGTTAATTTATATTTTGTAATATTGTTCATTAATGTAATATCTGAATCAATTATTGCATACATGCTTAACGATACATTAACATTTTCACTAGAAAGAATATCACTATTTAATTTATTCTTTAATTTTTCTATTATTTCATCATTTGATTTTATAAATAATAATTTAGGAATATTTAACCTATTAATGTATTTCTTATATATAGTATCTACTAATACTATTACATTTACTATATCTATAATTTTTATTTCTTCCATTGAAACCACAATCTTTAATCCTGATGAAAAACCAACTTTAGGGCTTATATAATTACACAAACTATTAATTGTAGATTTTCCATAGACTTCACTAATAGTTGCATTAATCAAGTCAACTGATTCTCCTGCCTCAGTGTTAAATTTTCCCTTATTATAAACTATTAATGATTTATTTTTACTCGTAGAAAAATATTTAGATGATTGCGCATTAATTGAATTCTTATCTAACATCTTAGCTGCCATTTCCAAACCAAAATCCCAATCTATAAATTCACTTAATAAATAAGTAGCTCTTCCAAATGTAATAACATATTTAAATTCATCACAATAAATTAATAAAATGCCATATCCTGAATAAACCTTCTTTTTTATTATTTCTTCGTTTTCAAACAAATTAGATATTTCAGCATACCAATCAATGGTTGCACTTGGATTTTCATTCATATAAAAGAAAAATTTTAGATTATATGCTTTTTTATCTATATAAATATCTTTTTCTAAGTTTCGATACATATATCTATTTTCTGCGTTTTCTTTTACTTTCGAAATTATTTCATCTATGTCGCTTTCATCTTTTATCTTGAATATATTTAGTTCCATATTTACCATAATATCGCCCCTTTTGATTTTATCATTATTCTTTTGCAAATTTTGTCGAAATATAGCAGAAAAAGAGACTTTTTTACAGTCCCTTTTATTTTTACAAAATCACTTAAAATTTAAGATTAATATTAATTACAGTCTCTAGCTCATTTTTTATCTTATTAATTATGTTAGTAGTATTTAATATTTCTTCAGCCATTTCATTTTGTTTTTCTATATCAAACTCACCATCTTTATTTACTGGAATTTTTACTGTTACATCTTTTATGACAGCTGCTGTTACTCTTTTATTTCCTACTCCTAATGCATATGATCTTAACTCATTTTTTAGCTGTACATATATATATCTAATGTCTATTTTATCAATTTTAGGAATTAAAGCACCACAGTGCGTAGTCATACTAAATTTTCCATTTCTCATAAAAACAGTACCTGCATAAATTCCATCTGTAGTCCAAGTTAGACATTTATTATCAAAATCATAAGTATCTATATATCCAAATTCCCCATTATTAGTAGTTTGTGAAGAATATACAGGATAATCACCAACATTATTTCGTATATATTCTTTTGTATACTTATCCTTTCCCTTTATAATATCAAATATTTCACTTATTTTTACTTCTTTATATCTTCCTAGCTTATTACTTATACTTTGTTTATTTAATGATTCAATATTTTGCATCATATTTTGACTCATATTGTTATATTTTTCTATTAAATCTTCTAACTCTAATAATTCTTCTTTTTCAATTATTCCTAACGCTTGTTTTTCTTCCTTAGTCCAATAACTTTCTGGAATCCAATTATCATTATTTTTTATATCTTGAATCTTTATTATCTTGCATCTTGAGTCACCTATTTCTTCTTCTGGAAATTTACTAGGATTTCCTTTAAAAAAGTTATACAAATCTACTGCTTTTTGTAAATCACTTTTTCCTTCAATTTCTGCTCTTGTTATATCTAGCTCTTCTCCTATATTTGAAACTAAATACATAAATACAGGTGTTTTTTGTTCAATATTTTCATTTGCTTTCTTAGTTATAGATAATATATATGTTTTTTGAGGTGTGTTAAAAAAGGTTTTCACTGGTAACGATATTATTGCATTCACTATACATTTTTTTAGAATAAAATTTCTTAATGTTTTATTTCCTGCAACATCAAAAATACTATTAGGAATTACAACATATGCTCTTCCATTACTTTTCAAATTATTTATTATCCATTCTAGACATAAACTTTCAATTCCTTTTCCATTACATTTGTAATATTTTCCTAATCCTTCTTTATCTATTAAATTTTTTATTGAAGAACTTCCACTAGTTATATATGGCGGATTTGTTACTATAACGTCAAATTTATCCTTTTCTGCAAATTTTAATTTTAATGTTCCTAAATTAGAGTCACTTAATAAATGAAATGTTTCATTAAAAATTCTAGCATATTCTTTTGTTATAGTCGGATTTTTCTCAATTATATCTGATAAATATATTAGCATATTAGCTTTTGCTAATATAATTGTTCTTTGCTCTTCTTCATCAAAACCCTTATCAAAACCAAGAAATTTTACTTTTGGATCTATTACTCCATTACTTGGGATATAGTATTCCTTCAAATTAGTTTCATTAAGTGGTTCTAAAATAAACCCACCAACTCCGGCAAAATGGGTCACATACTCTGGCATTTTCTTGTAAATTATCAAAGTCAACCATTTGAGTTATAGCTTTTACTACCTTTCTAGGTGTAAAAAATTGTCCTAATCTACTTTTATCATGGCTTTGCTTCAAAAACGTTTCAAATAATTTTGTTTTAAATTCTTTTTTTATATTTCTTAAATTTCCAAAATTTTTATATTTTTCTAATGATGTTTTAAATAAATTCGCTTGGCTTAATACAGGATCTCCATTTTTATCAACAAAAATAGTTCCATTAATTATAGTAGTTCCATCATCACCTTTTGGGAATAATTCTCTTATATGAGGTCTGCATATCTTTGCATAATATTCTAATATAGATTCATCAGTATCTTTATCTTCTATTTTTTTCATTAAACTATAAAAATCTTTAGATTTATCTAATACATGTAAATCACTTAAAAATTTAAAAATAAATAATTCTACCACATTATATAAGCATTTAGTAGGATTCTTGCCAGTGTTAACATAAATATCTTGCCATACATTTTTAGCTAACTTTATTGGATCTACTTCTTCTGTAGTTCGGAGTAAAGAATTATCTTTATTTATATATAATAGACATCTTTCTATATAATATATTGTATTTTTAGTATCATGATGTAATTTGTCTATATCTTTCTCATCATTATTTTGTATGAAAAATTTTTCTGATAATGGCTTTTTATCATCATTATAAATGTAATTATAACTTCTGTATATTCCTGCTACTTGATCGAAATATTCATTTTCCTTTACATATTGATTTGGATTTATCCATATATTTATCATTTGATTAGTAATTATTCCAATAGGACTATTTAAAATTTGACATATAGTATTACATTGTTCTATAGCATCTCTTTTTTGTTTTTCTGTGGTTAGCTTATCATAATCTTTATTTTCTATTACTGCTATTACATTAGTATTTCCATTTTCCCTTTTTATTATTAGTCCATCTGGTTTTCTACTAGTATATTTTTCATAATTTCCATTTGGAATAATTCCATATCTTTGCAAATCATGTAAAGTTGTAGCACCAATATTATAAAATTCATATTCGCCAATCTTGATGCCACCACTTTCTAAACCTCTTTGGATAATTTCTTCAGACATATTATCCCTCCATTTTACATTATTTTCTTAATAATATCATACTTTTTAATTTTTGCATAGGGGTATGATAAAATTTTTTATTAAATTTGAAATTTATATTATCAAACATTTGTTTACTTTGCAATAGTTTTTATAAAATTTTTCAAAAAAATTTTAGGCACATTTAGTGCCAATTCTATCTCTCATATCTTCTATCTTTCTTCTTTTTTAATTTCTTCTCTTCTTTCTCTTTAGCATTCTCCTTTTCTTTCTCATCTAGTTCTTTTAATTGTTCTTTCATCATTGGCACTTTATCATAAATTTCATCGCACAACTTAATCTCTTTTCTAACCTTTGTCAAAACAGAAGTAACATCAATTATTTCTTTAGTAACTCTATCTTTTTCACTTTCATTATCTAATTTTTGTCTTTTATAATATAATCTATTTCTTATATTTAATATCTTTTGCATTTCTTCCTGTTTCTTTTCTTTTACATTATCAACATTACTCAAAGTTTCAATCTTATACTTACATAGAAATCTAATTCTTTCCGAATACTCTTCCATCTTTTTTACTTCTTCTCTCATTTTAGGAGTCAATTTATATTGTGTATTATTTCTAGTATATAACCTTATCAAATATCTATAGTAGTAATACAAAGCAACAATTCCCTTAGGTTTGTATTTCTTTTTTATTCTGTCTCTTGTCGTAAAATATCTATGACTCATTACTTTATAAGGAATTATTTTTTCTTGTCGTATATAATCATTTTCTAATATTTTTCTTTTAATATTTTCCAATGAATACTCTTCTCCAAATGCTCTTTCAACTCTTATATTCCTTTTATATGGCTCTCTTCTTACACTTAATTTATCTGCTCTATAATAATAGTTATATCCCATTGATACTAACATCTGCTGAAATTGTTTTAGTGTGTATGAATGTTTTATTGCATAATCTATATCTTCTTTTGCAAATTTATAATAGTCTGAATCTCTCAAAGATTTTTTATAAAAATTTTCAAAGTTAATTCCAGATTTACAAGTCTTTTCTTTTAAAACACTTAAACCATATTCTTCACATATTTCATCTGATGTTTTTCTTAGTAATGCTGTATTAGTCAAATTACTATAATACTTTTTTCCATCTTTAAATGAAACCGAATTGATTACAAAATGATTATGAAGATGTTGAGTATTTAAGTGGGTAGATACTACAACTTGAAATCTATCTCCCCACATTTCATTTGCAAGTCTTACTCCAATCTCATGAGCAATTTCTGGAGTAACTTCTCCTTCATTAAAAGATTGATAAGCATGAAATGCTAATATGCCATTCTCTTTTCCATATATTCTTTTTACAAATTGCATTTGCATAACTGCATCTTTTACTTCACAATTTATTCCTGTAGTATAAAATTGTTTCTCTGTTTTTTCTGGATTAGTTGCATAAGTCATTACTTGTCTGATACTATCAAACTCATCCATTCCATATTCGACATAATTGTTTTTTGTCTTTTCTTCATTTGTTGCGTAGTTAATTACTTTATCTAATCTCTTTTGTACTTTCCATATTTTTGTTGTTGCCATTTGCTTTCTCCTCTCTTCTAAAAAGGGGATTGGGGAATTTCCCCATTTAGAATTTCGAGCTGACGAAATTCATTGCTTGTTAGGACAACAATATGCTCTTTTTTAGTACTAAAATTATTACTTTTTTTCTATCAAATGCACACTATATTTCGAAAAATACTTGGACTTTTTTTATCAAAATCCAAGTACTTTTCTTCTTATTTTTTATTATAAAATATTTAATTTATAATAATTATTTTTGTAAAGATTCATTCTTTCCTCATCATTTATATTACTTTTTACTTCATGATTTTCGTCTTCTAATTTAAATATTTTATTTAATTTTCTTAATAAAATTTCTTGTTTTGTATCTCTTATTAAGCATGGAACTTTGTTATATCCTAGTGTTTTTGCTGCTAATAATCTTATTCCACCATCTAGAATATAGTACCCATTTTCTTTTTGAATAACTTCAAATGGTTTCTTAATTCCTTCCTTTTTTATTATCTCCATATATCTACAAACTTTTTCTAAATTTCTGCTACATATTGCGTTAGCTTTAATTCCTTTTATATCTTTTATTTGTATTTCTTTATATTCTTTATAAACTTTCATATTATCAATTCCTTTCTTTTTTCTATTTACTTTTTAAAATTTTTGTATTAAAATATAATTACAATCATTTAAGTTAGCATTTAGTTTGGTCGCTTGTGCTAGCTTTTTCTTTTATATTTTTTAGTGTTATTCCATAACACATTTGATACAATTTTGAGATAATTGCATCTACTAATTGTTCATCTTGACTTTGACTAAATCTTTCTATTAATCCCTGCTTATCAAATCTTGTTGTAATGATTATTGGTAATCTATTTTCGTTTCTATTTTCAATAATTGTATATAATTTTTCTAATGCCCAGTTACTAATTTTTTCCGTTCCCAGATCATCAATGATCATCATATCAACATTTGAATATAATTCTATTAATTCATTTTCTGACTTTGTATTATCTCTAAAAGTTTCCTTTATCATGTCTAGTAAAGTTGTTAGTCTTCCCATTAATACAATCTTGTCATTTTCAATTAATTTGTTAGCAATTGATGCTGCTAAATGTGTTTTTCCAAGTCCTGACTCGCCTGTTATTATCAGTCCTTTAGTTTGTACTTTTGTTATACATTTATTTGTATAATCATTAGCAACTTTTACTGCTATTTCATTGCCTGAATTAATATTAAAATTTTCAAAGTTCAGATTTTGAAATTTTCTTTCATTATAGTTCTGTTTGTATAGCTTGTTTATAACATCCCTAAAATGTTTTCTTTTCTGAATTTCATATTCTTGCTCATCTCTTCTTTTCCAATACTCTTGTGCTTTATTACAATCACATCTTTCGTATTTAATTGCATCAGGAGAAATATTAGCATATAAATAATCAAGTCCTATTGGAGCTAATTCTTTGCCACAAAATTCACATTTTTTCAATTTATTGTGTATAACTTCGCTACAATTTATATTGTCTAAAACCATTTTCGCTCTCCTCTCTTATATTTTCTTCTTTTTTATTTTCTATATCTTTTGTATTCTTTTCTTCTGCGTTACCTAACGTTTTGGTAACGTTACTTTTTTCATTTTCACTTTTATGCTTTTCACGAAATCTTCTTTGTCGTTCTCGACCTTGCATTTGATACTTTTCATATTTTTCAATACTTTGATACTTGTCCCAATTTTTTATCAGAAATGTTTCCCCTTCTTTTATTAACATTTCTAATTCTAGAAACTTTTTCAAAATCTTTTCAATTTTTTTATTAGATTTTCCCATAATCTTTGAAAAATTTTGAATTGTCATCGGATTATTCTCTCCTATTTCTAATCTTCCTTTATTATTACATTCAACTGCTATCGCAATTAATTGAATCCACACTCTAAAATAAGTGTCTCCTTCAGGAAGTTTTAAAAGTATTTGAATTTTCCTGTTTGAAAATATATTAGTTTCTGTTTTAAACCAAGGTAATTCATACATATCCTCCTTTCCTCACTTTCCATCAATTAATATTTAATTGATTCTTTTTCTTTGCTACTTAGATATTCATCTAATGCTTGAACTCTAAATAGAAATTTTCCACCAACTTTAGAGCATGGTATTTGTTTTCTTCTTACTAATTGATTAATTAACCAATAAGAAATTCCTAAATACTCTGCTGCTTCTTTCATTGTTAGTGTAGTTCTTTGAACTTTTTGTAATTCCATACATATCCCTCCTTTTCTTTAAGTTTATTCGGTTATAAGCCTTCGTTAACAAGTTTTATGTATTTTTTCTTGTTAACTAATTGTATATTACCACAATTTATGGTAAAATCCTATTGGATTAATTAAATTTTGTTATCAAAACGCAACTTTTGTGAATTTCGCAATTTGTTAACAAGGAGGATTTGATATGGAAAGAAAAAATGAAATTAGAATTTCTTTTGAAACAATTAATTTATCTCAAGTATTTATACACACTGCAGGTTCTTACATGAGTAAACCTATCAGCAAAAACAATAACAAATACTTAGCTAATTTAAGAACTGTTCCAGATGATGAAAGATTTGGTTCATTAGTTTTAGAGCTTGAAAATGCAAGTTCAAAAGAAGAACAAGAAAGAATAATAAATGAATTAAAAGCAATTGTGGAAATAGATGAAACTGCAACTGCTGAACCTCTAACTTTTAATCATGACATTGAAAGTTTAAAAGGATATATTGTATTTGAACCAGAAACTGCAATAGAACACTATGATCTTAATCTATTAGATTTTATAAGTTATGATTTTGATGTATTTAATGATTACTTATTATTTTTTATTAATTTTTTCGATTATTTTATTGATACATTGGATAGCGAAGATATAAATAGAATTGAACTAGATACTTTATATCCTGTATCAGAAATTGTCGAAATTGCAAAAAAATATTATAAAAAAGAAAAGGGTAATTTAATTTATCATCAAAGTCTCTTTAAAAAATGTATCAACTTTATTTATTGTATTAATAATCCTTTTGAAAAAGATATTGAAGATTTGACAGCTAAGCAAAAATTCTTTTTGTATAACTCTTTATATCAAGATACATTTAAGGAATTTTCGCACGATTTTCATACTACAGATTTATTAGAATATCAGTATAATAATTTTCCTATGAAAAAAGAAGATATTCAGTTAGAAGATGTATATACCTTAATTTCTACTATAAAAGATTTTGATCCTAGTGGTAGACATATAAGTAATTTACATCAGTTTGTAACTAATAATATCTTTACTGCTCTTTATATTACTTTATTTTATGTAGTATCTATCAATAAATTACATATTAAAATTTGTGGAAATTGTAACAGATATTTTTTAACTCCTAAAAAAAATGTTACATATTGTGACAGAATAGCTGAAGATGCCTTAACTTGTAAAGATATTGGAAGTATTGAACAACAAAAAAGAAAATTAGAATCTAAACCTGTATATAAAAAACATAGACGTATTCAACAAATAAAATGCGTGTATGCAGGACGATATAAAGACGAACCTTTCTATAAAAATGATTATGAAACATTTAACAAAATAGCTAATCAGTTTAAAGATGATATAAAAAAAGGAAAAGCTACTGAAGAAGAATTTGATAAATGGTTAGATACACAAGATAAAACAAGGCAGGATTAATTCCTGCCTTTAATCATTTTTTTGTATTATATAATAATATCTTCATCTCTTTTATAAATTGCTATCTTTCTAAAATTATCATCTTTATATTCGTAGGCTGCATCTATTGCACAACATATCTCGTATTTACTAATTGATTTTGGATTGTTTGTTTCAAATTCTTTTTCCGAATACACTCCTATTATTATATTAAATTGTTTTAATATTTTTTTATATAAGTCTTCTCTAATATAAAAATATGTACTATCTGAATCAAATGGAGACTGTATTGTTGCTATTCCTGTATCATCATAATATATCCCTGAATAATCATATCTTAAATTTAATAATTTAATAATATCATATTTTAATAGCATATACGTTCTATTTTTATCCTCATTTGTTATTCCTATATTAGAACAATCATATTCGCTCTCTATATAGCATTCTTTCCATATCTCTTCAACATTTCTTTCTTCATCAGGTAACATTAATTCATCAACCCCTGTATTTATTTCATACAGATTATATCTATAATAGGTTGTTCCAGAGCTCATAGATACATTATTTAATTCTGATTTACCATAATTTGTTATATTGTTATTTTTTAATGTATTCAATCTATAAAAGCATTTCTTTTCGTTTAATTTATTTTTTATCATTTCTGAAATATGAATAGGTATGAAAGTTTTACCATCAAATTCGATTTTTTTCAAACAATCTAAAACATTTATATTATCATATGTCTGATTGAATTTTTCTTGTTCCCAATTGATTTTTGCTTCTTTAATTCTTTTAATATATAAATCATAGAAATCATAAACCACTTGCGGTTGATTTTTATATTGTAAAGTATCTATATCAATATCTACAAAATCATAATAGTCCTGCCATGCATCCTTTTTCACTTGCAAATTAGTCATACACTCTCCAAGTAACTCAAAAAAGCAATCCATTGATATTTTTTTCCAATTCTTTCAATCCTATGTTCATGTCTATCATAGCTATATCTATTTTTATCATAATTCTCAATTTTTTTGTTGTATCCCAAATCAAACATCTTCTTTAATATTATTGCCATATATAATTCTTCTTGTATTTCTTTATTTTTGCATTTTTCTATATTAGTATTAAGATTATTTAGCTTTTCTTTTTTTCTTTTTCCTAAAGAATTATTAAATAAAGTTTCATATTTATTAGTATTATTTATAGATATTTCTAATATCTTGTTTATATCATAGTTTACTTCTTCATACATCTTCCTTTTATTTATTTCTATTTGTTTAGAAGTAATTATCATTTTCTCATATAAATATTTTTGTCTTGTAGTTAAGCTAGATATTAATTCTTGTTTTTCTTTTTTTAATATATCATAAACTTTTTTGTCGTAATAAATAAAATCTTTCATTCTAGACTCAACTATATATCTTGCAAAATCACCCATATGAGACATAGAAAACATTACATTGTTATACTTTCCTGTTTTATTTAGTAATTTATAAAAATCTCTTTTTGAAATATATTCTATCGTCAATGTTGGTTTTTTACATATATTATTAAAATTCTTTTTAGTCTTTATGATTTTTCTATCATAGCATAAATGATTTAATAACATTAGATAATGTCTTATTCTTGTATTAGAGATTTGTTTTGAGCAAAATATTTGTCTTATTTTATGATAATGTATTTTTAATAAATCATTATCCTTATTTAATATATGTGCACTATGTATGCAACATAAAAATCTTTCTACAATGTATTGATCATCTACACTAGATATTATATCAATTAGTTCATCTATCAACGTTAAATCTGATACAAAAAATGCTGTAAGTGCTTTACTAGACTTATCTCTTATTTCTCTATCAGAAACACTTAGCATCCAAAAAAATAGTTGCACAAAATTTTGCTTTAAATTGTAATTAAATTTACTAAGGTCTGCATAGTATGGGATCTTCGAAATACTTATTATTCTTGTCCTTATTATATCAATATTTAAAAAATCCTTTAAGTACATATCTCTTATATTATTTTTTAATTTTCTCATTAAATTTGAGAAATAATACACTGCATTTAAGGGGTGATATGTTACTAGCATACTAGATGAAAGAGTTATCATCCAATCAAAGAAATCTTCTTCATTTAGATTTGCTGACTTAATATAACCTAAAATTTCTTTTTGCCTAGCTTTTATATTTTCTCCAAAAGATTCTTTCGATCTATATCTCAATCCTAGTAAATAGCTATAATTAAAACTATATAGTATTGTATCATCATAAAATTCAAATAATTCTTTTCCTGTGCGTATAGGAATATGCTCTACCAACGTTTCTACCAAAGACATATTATCCTCTAACATTTTTATAGTAGTTTTTTTATTTAAAAAATCGTTCCATGATTCACTTTCATCTTTTGTATTTAATAGATATCTAGCTATTAAATAGTCTGATTGCCTTTGAAATGAAAACTTATATGTAATTCTTCTTTGATTATTTCCTATGTACATATTATTAGCTTCTATAAGTTTGTGTACTACTAGCTTTTCTATTATTTTGGCTGAACTAATATTCAAATTTAAATTGTCAACAATTGATACAAATTCTTTTACGAACAAGTATGTTCGACACTGTTTTACCATTAATTGAGCTATTTCTTTAGCAATTTTATTCCAAAAAATTTTCCCCGTAATTACACTTCCATCATTACAAACCACTCCTAATTCGTTAATAATATTTTGACTTATTCTTGTAAAATACCTTTCGAAAATAAAAGTTGCAGTATTATATCCCCTTTGTCCTTTAGTTTGTCCTTTTTCTGAATATTCTTCGCAAAAGATTTTTAATATTAGTGGATTACTAGCATAATTACTTTCTAAGATTTCTCCTATTTCAATGTTATAATATTCACTAAATTTAACAGCAGCTTCAACAGCATCGGAAAATCCATATAAAGTTATATTAGGATAATTGTTTAGAATTGACAAAGTTTGTTGCTCTACATCACCATTTCTATATGAAATTATTAACTTAATATTTTTTTCTTTTATATTATTAATTAAATATTCTATTATGTCTTTTTGATTTTGACGTGCCTCGTTAATTGCATCAAAAATAATAATTCCAGTTTCATTATTTTGTTCAGCAACTTTAGCTATTTCTTCAAACAAATCTCCTATTTTCATTTTTTGTTCAATATACTTTATATATTCTTCAAATTTATATATAGCCTGCCCATAAAAAATAATAGTAGGAACATCATTATTAATTAAATCATTAGCAATTTTAGTCAATAAATGAGTTTTTCCAGTTCCTCCATCTCCATTTACCACTATAACCTGACTTTTTATATATTCTTTTATTTTATATAAATTATTATTTACTCGTGATAATTCATATAGTCTATTATTACTTTCATTATCATTTTCTTCAGATTTATTATTTCTTAAAAAGTCTATAGCCTTTTCATTTTCTTTTACCAAATCATCTACGTTGCTATTATCTTTATAAAAGCATATGTTAAGTTTTGATTCTAATTCTTCGATATCTTTATAACCACATCTTTCTATATATTTATATATACTTTCTAATTTTTCTTTAATTTTATCTTTAAAGTCTTTCGTAAGCAAAGAATCTACCAATATTTTATTTTCGGGAGATTCTACATTTATTTCTGTTACTAATTTTTCTCGTATTTCTTTATTACTTTCTTCTATAAATGATTTTAATTTTTCTATCAAATTATATAACCTCCTTAATAAATATTGCCACTTTTAAACATAAGTTTATAAATTTTTTAAAATTTTATGTTTTTCTTCATAAATTACTCATATATTATACCTTATTCTTTTTATTTAATAAATAATTTTAAGAATATTTGATTATTTTAATGACATGTATTGCAATTTGTTATCATTTATTATATAATTCATATTGTTAACAGATATATTAACTCTCTCCCACCCATAGGTATGCCTGAAAGGAGGTGGAAAAGGTAATGGCTGGGAGTATTGAAAAAAGAGGAAAGAATAGTTACAGATTAGTTTGCCTTGCTGGATATGACTTGCAAGGACGACCTATTAAGAAAACCAAAACAATACACGGAACAAAAAAGGATGCTGAAATAGAACTTGCTAAATTTGTTGCTGATGTTCAAAACGGTCTTGTAATTGAGGGTAAATCTCTTAAATTTTCTGAATTTACTGACATATGGAAAAGAGATTATGGTTCAAAAGAACTTGCACCTTCAACTTACAAAAGATATTGTAGAATGTTAGAAACAAGAATTTTACCATACTTTGGACATTTCTATATTAACAAAATTAAACCTACTGATATCATGCAATTCTATGATTTACTTAGTAGAGATACACAATTAGTTAGAAAGAAAAGCAACAATGGAAAGAAAACTCTAAAACCCTTATCTGGTAAGACTATATTAGAACATCACAGATTACTTCGTGCAATGCTACACAAAGCTATATATTGGCAATTGATTGTATCTAACCCTGCAGAACGTGTTCAACCACCAAAAGCAATGAAACCAAAAAGACGATACTATGATGATGAGCAATGTAAAGTATTATTAGAAAATTTGACAACACTTGGCGAAGATCAAACCAAATACAAAGTTGCAATCATTCTAACAGTATTTACTGGTGTAAGACTTGGTGAGCTAATGGGATTAGAATGGCAAGATGTTGATTTTAAAACTGGAATTATAAGTATAAATCGTTCAAGTCAATATTTAGCAGACAAAGGTGTATTTACAAAAACACCTAAAACAGAAAGCTCTATCAGAGAAGTAGCAATTCCAGATTTCGTGATTTCTCTTCTTAGGCAATATAAGTTATGGTATGAAGAACAAAAATCCATTTATGGCGAATTATGGACTGATTCTAATAGGTTATTTGTACAAGCTGATGGCAAACCTATGCACCCTTCAACAATAAGCAAATGGTTTGTAAAATATGTTGCACAAATAGGACTACCTGTAATTAACTTTCACGGATTAAGACACACAAATGCTACACTTTTAATATCACAAAACATTGATGTAGCAGTTGTAGCAGCAAGACTAGGACATGCACAAATTACAACAACATTTAACTTTTACGTGCATCCTATTATTTCTCACAATAGACAAGCAGGAAGTGTTTTAGAAAACTTGCTACTACCACAAAAATTAGTCTAAAATCTTTTTTCAGATTTCACTAAGGCAAATAAAAGCCATTAAACTTTTCACGAAAAAAAGTAAAAGACTACTAAATATTATTTTAGGTTTCCCATAGTCTTTTACTGAATATTTATTAGAAATATAAACATTTTATGAGGATTTCTTCCCCAACTTTTCCCCAATTCTACATAAAAAGGCTATTTTTAGTCATTATTGTTAACTAATTGGAGAACATAAAAAATCGCTACAATCCTTAAGACTGTAACGATATAAGTTTGGTTGCGGGAGTAGGACTCGAACCTACGACCTTCGGGTTATGAGCCCGACGAGCTGCCAACTGCTCCACCCCGCGATTTGTTGTTTGCTTACTTAGTATAACTCCATTATTGTCTTTTGTCAATACATTTGAACAATTTTTATCTTTTAATTTGAATATATTACTATTCCATTGTTAATAGTTTTTCTAATACTTCATTAAACTTCTATTTGTTCTTTAAGGTCGTTATATTTTGCTTCACCTATTCCTTTAACATTTTGTATATCTTCTATCTTTCGAAAACTTCCATTTTCCTCTCTATACTTAATTATTTTTGCTGCTGTGGATGCACCTACTCCTGGTAACCTTTGTAATTCATCCTCATCTGCTGTATTTATATTTATTTTTTCTTCCTTTATATTATTTTCAATATTTGCTGTATTATACTCTATTTTTTTATCATTATCTTCTGTGTTTGGTATATATATTTTTTGTCCATCTTTTAGTATATAAGCTAAATTTATTTGTGCTAAATCTGCCTTTTCCGTAGTACCTCCTGCCTTTTTAATTGCGTCAATTACTCTTGCACCCTCTTCTAGTTCCACTATTCCTGGTTTATTTATCTCTCCTATTATATGCACAACAATTACTTTTTTTGCCTCTTCTTTTATAATATTTTCTTCTTCTGCAAAATATTCTTCGTAATTATTCTCTTCATAATTATATTCATCTATTTTTGTTAAAACATATATCGAAATTATTATTAGAATTATTACTCCTATAATAATTATTATTTTTTTATTATTTTTTAATTTTTCCAAATAAATCTTTCCTTTCTTTTTCTTTTATTTTACTATTGAATTTTTAAAATACTTAATATATATTTATATTAGAGGAGATTTTATGAAACATATAAAAAAAGTATTTTGTATTTTATTAATAATTTTTAATATTATGATAGTATGTAATTTTAGTAATGCCAGTGAAATTAATACATACTCTCCAGTATGTTTACTCATGGAAAGTTCCACTGGTAAAATTTTATATGAAAAAGATATACATAAAAAAGTGTATCCTGCAAGTACTACTAAACTTATGACAGCTATATTAGTAATGGAGAATTGTAATTTATCTGATATTGCTACTGTTAATTCAAGCGCTATTGATATTGTTCCAGCTGGCTATTCTTCTGCTTATTTAAAAAAAGGAGAAAATTTAACTATAGAACAACTATTACATGTATTATTAATTCCATCAGCAAATGATGCTGCAAATGTATTGGCGGAACATGTTGGTGGTACAATTGAAAATTTTGCTAATATGATGAATCAAAAAGCCAAAGAATTAGGTTGTAAAAACACCAATTTTAAAAATCCGAGTGGCATACATGATGATAATCACTATTCTACAGCTTATGATCTTTCTATTATTACAAAATATGCTATGCAATTTCAAACTATAAAAGATATTGCAAATACTACAAAATACAATTTACCTAAGACAAATAAATATAATAGTGAAGACAGAATTTTCTATAACACAAACCTGCTATTATCACATCATTCTCCAGATGATTACTATTATGAATATGCAACAGGATTGAAAACAGGTTATACAAATCCTGCTAAAGATTGTATTATTGCTACTGCTAAAAAAGATGATTTAGAACTAATTGCTATTATTTTGGGTGCAGATGACAATATTGGAAATTCTATACCGAAATATTTAGATTGTAAAACACTTTTTGAATATGGGTTTAATAATTATTCTTTTAAAAGCATCGTAAAATCCAATTCTTTAATTAATCAAATTTCAATTCATGGTGGTACTAAAGATACAAAAAATCTTGATATTTTAGTAAAAGATGATATTAATATATTTTTGAATAATAATTTTAATACGGAAAATTTAACTTCTGAAATAAAATTAAAAGAAAATTTAATTGCTCCTATAAAAAAGGGAAGTGTCATTGGTGAAATTTCTTATACTGTAGATGAAAAGATTTACTCATCTGATTTAATTGCTGGAAATGATGTAGAAATAATTGACTTTATGCCAATATTCTTAAGAATATCAATTTTATTGTTTGTAATCTTTATTATAATTATTGTTTTAAAAAGAAGTTAGAAGTTTAATCTTCTAACTTCTTTAAAATATCTTCTCCTACTATAATAGTTATATCAATATTGTTCGAAGAATCCCCTTGTAATATGTTTCCGATTTTCAATACATTTTTTATATCCTCTGTAATATTTTCTGGTGCATTATTTCTATTTATTATTGTCGTTTTAGAAGTTTTAGAAGTACTCTCTGTACTCTTAATATTGTATCCCATTCTCTTCAATGTGTCTGAGACCTCATCAAATCTTTCCTCGTTTCCTATTCCATTAAGTAATTCTATTTTTATTTCCTCTTTTTCTTCATCACTTACTTCAGATTCTTCTTCATTTATATTGAAAAATAATTTATTTACCACTTTTTTTGTTTCTTCTTTGTCACTGCTATATATCCATACCACATTTGCAAATTCTGGTACTCCTGGTAAAACTGCAGTTTTTAAATTGTTTATGTTAAATTCAACTGCATATGGTATATAATCTTTTACTGCTTTAAAATCCAAATTTGTTTCAACATATTGCTCAGCAATATCTAATAAATTATTAATCTTTGTAACACTATTCCAACTTAATAATTTCTTTGCTAAAGTTTTTAAGAATTCCCTTTGTGTTTTCATCCTTCCAATATCTTCTTGTCCATATTCACTTGGATATGTACTTCCATCATTATTATGCCTAAATCTTACAACTTGCTCTGCTTTATCACCATCTAGCAATTGTTCTCCAGCTTTTAGGTGTATGTATAAATCCTGGCTACTATCATCATAATCCATATCTATCGGTACATTAAATGTAACTCCACCTATTTCGTCGACTAATACTTTTAAAGCTTCTGTATCTACCATTAAATAATATTTTACATTTATGCCTGTAATATCTGTTACATATTTCATAAGCTTTTGAGGTCCATTTTCTGTTTGATAAACAGCATTTATCTTGTCCCATGATGTAGCACTTGATTTATAATCTCCTATAAAGGTATCTCTTGGAATAGAAAGTAACGCTGCTGACTGATCCTTTGGGTCATATGAAGCTAATATTAAAGTATCTGTTAAATTTTGGCTTTTTCCTAATATCAAGCAATATATTTTATCCAAAGTCAATATTGTATCTTTATCATGCCCCATTGCTGTCATTAAAAGTCCTTTTGCTCCTCCACCATTTTTATACACTTTATATCCTAAAATTGCTCCTGCCAATAATATGATAAATAATATAACAAGAATAATTTTTTTACCTATACCTCTTTTTTTCTTTTTATTTTTTACTTCATTTATTTCTTTTGTTTTCAAATTTCTCACTCTTTCTTTTATTTTTATTGTACTTGTCTAGTATAACAAAAAAAAATATAAATATCAATATACTTTTTTTAAAAAAAGTATAGACAAATTTTTAAAAATGTTGTATTATGGTAAAAATTAGGAGGTGGTAATTTATATTTAAATTAATCGATTACTTTTTTATTCTTTTCATTTTTAATCTTTTTATTGTTTTCTATTCAATTTACAACTTCTTTGATATCAATGTTTTCCACAATTTACAAGGCTCAAAATTAAATCTTAAAATTAAATAATGGAGGTGGAATTTTTATTAAACGTTTTATTTTTATTCTACTTTTATCTTTTACCTTTTGTTTCTTTGGGTTCAAAATTTTTTATCCCATTTTCACATCTAATTCAATTATTATTAATTATGGTTTACACCCATTTGATATTTGTATTGAACAACCATTACTCTGGAAATATATAAAAATTGCCTTTATATTTTCGTATATTTTTTCTTCTTTTATGATTTCAAATTCTATTTTTTTATTATTTATTAAACCATTTTATAAACCTAAAAAACTAAAAAAAAGTTCTATCCAAACAACTCACTCTTCACATAATCAGCTTTCTCTTTTTATTGGCAAAAATGTTTATACAAATGAAAAAATATATCTACCAGAAAAAGCATTATATCAAAATATTTTAGTAACAGGAACAATCGGTACTGGAAAAACAAGTAGTGCTATGTATCCTTTTACTGAACAATTAATTTCTTACAAATCAAATAGTGAAACCGAGAAAATAGGAATGCTTATTTTAGATGTTAAAGGTAATTATTGTAATAAGGTAAAAGAATTTTGTCATATATATAATCGTGAAGAAGATTTAATCACTATAGAATTAAATGGTAATTTTAAATATAATCCTTTACATAAGCCAAATTTAAAACCTTCTGTCTTAGCTCATAGGCTAAAAACTATACTTTTATTATTCTCCAAAAATAATACGGAATCTTTTTGGATAGATAAAGCTGAGCAAATTTTAAGTGAAGCTATAAAATTATGCAGATTATATAATGATTATTATGTTACTTTTGATGAATTACATAAAATAATTACGGTTAATAATTATTATAAAGAAAAGATAGAAATTTTAAGGCAAAAATTTATTAATAATTGTTTTACATATTCAGAAACTTATGATTTACTCTCTTCAATTAATTTTTTTGAAAAAGAATTTTTAAATTTAGATTCAAGAACTCTTTCTATTTTAAAATCTGAAATTACTCGTATTACGAATAGCTTTGTCTCTGAATATGATGTATTAAAAACTTTCTCTCCTCCTAAAGAAGAATTGAATTTCTTAGGCTTCGATGAAGTAATAAATAATGGCAAAATAGTTGTTTTAAATATGAATATTAGTGAATACACAATACTTTCTAAAATAATTTCTGCATATTTAAAATTAGATTTTCAAACTGAAGTTATGATGAGATTGGCAAATAACTTTGAAACTTCTAAAAGAAGTGTTGCTTTTATTTCTGATGAATATCATGAATATTGTACAGAAACAGATAGTAATTTTTTCTCTCAAAGTAGAGAAGCTAAATGTATTAATATTGTCGCTACTCAAAGCTATACGTCGATTTTAAATACTTTAAACAATCAGACTACTGTTAAAATGATTATTCAAAATTTAATAAATAAATTATGGTTCAGGACAGATGATATTTTTACAATAGAAGATATCCAAAAACAAATTGGTAAAGAAGATAAAGAAAAATCCACTCACTCAATCTCTGAAAATGCTCAAAAAACTGTTTTTAGTTACTTAACAAACTCTTTAAATTCCAAAAATTCAAATATTTCTGAAACTTTAACTACTAGTTTTCAAACAGATTTTATTTATGATACAAAGTTTTTTACTCAGGAACTTGAAAATTTTACATCTTTATGTTTCCTTTCTGATGGCAATAAAATTATAAAACCACAAAAAGTAAAATTATTACCATATTTTTTATATAAGGAGGATTTTAATGAAAATATTTATTAAAAAAATTATTTTTATTTTATTTATTTTTATTGTATTATTTAGCATTTTTAATTTCACATATTGTTTTTTTGATTCTACACCTAAAATTGTTACAAAATTAAATGAAGCTTTTGAAAAAGTTGAGAGCTGGTTTATGAAGTTAGCAACTCCTGCAGCTGCTGTGGCTGTTGGCACTGGTGTTTTTATGAAGAAGTTTAGTTTCGGAGATGAAGAAAGAATAAGGATAGCAAAAAAATTAATTAGAAGTTCTCTTTTTTCATATGGATTTATACTAGCAATTGATTTAATATTATCTGCTATAAAAACTCTTATTGTATAGGTGAATTCTATGGAACAGCAAAATATTTCTTACATAATTTTTGAAACTATAAATAATCTTTTAAATAACTTGCTAACCTCTATAGATACGACGCTCTATGAAGTATTAGATGAATTAGTTTTTATAGATACAAATATATTAAAAGTTCCTTTCTTTGAAAAAATATTTGGAACTTACTCTAACAATGGACTTTTGTTAATAGCTAATTCTTTATTAATTGCATTTGTTATATACTATGCGGTAAAACTTGCATATTCCAGTTACACCAGCCAACCCATTGAATCACCACGTCATTTTATTCTAAAATTACTTATCTTAGGAATTTGCATTAATTCTTCATATTTTATATGTGAACAATTTTTAAATATAAATTATTTATTTTCTTCTTCCATTCAAGAATTGGGTCAATATATTTTTGACTCTTCCATTTCTTTTGCTAAATTAATAGAAAAATTAAATATTGATATTTATTCCACAAGTACTAATTTTAACATTTTTTCTTTTGATGGCATTTCTAAAGCCTTTATTACTATAAGCTTATTTAATTTAATTTTTTCATATGCTTTGCGATACATATTGGTAAAACTATTTGTCTTATTAACCCCATTTTCATTGCTCACTCTTTTAAATAATTCTACAAGCTGGTTTTTTAAATCTTGGATTAGATGTCTTTTTTCTTTATTAATAATGCAATCATTTATTGCTTTAATATTATTACTTATCTTTTCTATTAACTTTAATTCTAATACCTTATCAAAATTGACTTATTTAGGATGTATATATGCTTTAGTTCATATAAATTCATATATACGCCAATTGGTTGGAGGTATTTCTACAGAAGTATCAAATAATTTTGGAATTTCTTCTAATTTTTTTAATCATAGGAGGATGTAATGAATTTTATTTTTCCACAAAACTATAACTTTAATAGTAAATTGTTTGGCTTTATAGATTATAATTCTTTAATATTAAATATTGTTTGGGATGGTTTTATTTTTATAATATCAAATTCTTTGTTTAACAACCTAAGCGTAAAAATATGTATAATTATTATTTTATGCTTTCCTCTTCTTTTGTTTACTTTTGTCGGAATTAATAATGAAAACATTATTTATGTGTTTAAGTATGTAATCAAATTTTTTATAAAAAATAAACTTTATTTATTTAAATAATATTTTACTCCATTGTTTATTGTAAAAATATTTATAAAATGATATAATTTGACAAATGAACATTGGGAGGTAACTAATATTATGAAACTAGAAGATGCGGAAATATCACCTTTATTTTCTAAGACAGAAATACCAGATATATTTTTTTCTGAGTATCTTTCACAGGCAAATGGTGATTTTGTAAAAGTATATTTGTATTTATTATTTTTATCTAAATATGAAAAAGATGTGAAAATAAATGATTTATCTAAAAAATTAGTACTTCCTTTGAAGGTTATTCAAGATGCCTTAAAATATTGGGAGGATATTGGTGCTATTACTAAAAAAAATACTGGATATATTATAAATAATCTACAAGAGATAGAATTATATAAAATTTATAAGCCAAAAACCTCTTTGTCTGCAGAAGAATTAAAAAAATCTGCTGAAGGTCAAAAAAGAGCTCAGGCTATAGAATGTATAAATAATAAATATTTTTCTGGATTAATGCCTACTTCTTGGTATCCAGATATTGAATTGTGGTTTAAAAAATATAATTTTGATGAAGAAGTTATGATTGCTTTATTTGGCTACTGCTTTGATAAATCTGCTCTTCATAGAAACTACATTCAAACAGTAGCAGAAGCGTGGGCAAAAAATAATATTAGAACATTTACAGATTTGGACATGTATTACGAAAAACAAGAGAAATTAAATTTAATTGCTAATACTATTTCTAAAAAATTGAGTTTAAAAAGAAATTTGTCTCAATATGAATATGCTTATGTTGAAAAATGGGTAATAGACTTTAAATATAATTTAGATATTATAGAAATTGCTTTAAAACGCACTACTTCTAAGGCAAATCCAAGCTTTGATTATTTAGATAAATTGTTAAGTGATTGGCACGACAGAGGATTTACGACTACAGAAGAAATACAAAAATTCTTATTAGAAATGAAAGAAAAAAATAAAAATGTACAGAATTTAGAAAAAACTGCTGGCTATAACAAATATGAGCAAAGATCTTATGATAATTTAAACAATTTATACGCAAATGTTAAGAAAAAACAAGAAGCATAAGGATGTGAAACAATGAGTAATACCACTCTAAAAAATCTTTTAACAGAATATGAAAACAAAAGAATAAGAGCAATTAAGCTTGCTGAGCAGAGGAAAAAAGAGCTATATATTCAAAACCCTAAATTGCAAGAAATTGATGATAAGTTAAATGCTCTAGCCATTTCCACTGCCAAATCTTTAATAAATAAAAATGATTCTGAACTCTTAAAAAATTTAGAAAAAAATATTAACATCTTAAAAAAAGAAAAAATACTTATATTAAACTCAATTGGAAAAGATGAAAGTTATATTTTACCTAATTATGAATGTAAGCTATGTAATGATACCGGATATGTAATGCAAAATTCTCATTCTATTATGTGTAGTTGCTTAAAACAAAAAATATTTGATTTAGAATATAATAAATCAAATATTTATAATATTAAAAACCAGAATTTTAATAATTTTAATGATTTATTTTATTCTAATGTTGTAGATGAAAAAAAATATAAATCAGATATTTCTCCTAGAGAAAATATTAAATTGATAAAAGATATTTGTTTTAAATTTATTAATAATTTTGAAAACCCTGAAGAAAAAAATTTATTGTTTACTGGAAATACTGGTCTAGGAAAAACTTTTATTTCAAGTTGCATTGCTAATGAATTAATTAAAAAAAATAAAACTGTATTATATCAAACTGCTCCAGTTATGTTAGATACAATTATTGATTACAGATTTGGTAAAAATACTAATTCTAACATTTTAGAAAATATATTAACTGTAGACTTATTAATAATAGATGACTTAGGTACTGAATGCGTTAATAATATGAAATTTACCGAATTATTTAATATTATTAATACACGATTATTAAATCAAAAAAATATTACTAAAACCATAATTTCAACTAACTTAAGCTTGCAAAACTTGTATAATACTTATGATGAAAGAATTGTATCAAGAATTGTTGGTAATTATAATATATGTTATTTTTTTGGAGATGATATAAGATTTAAAAAAATCTGTGAATGATCACAGATTTTTTATTATATAAAAGCATTCTTTTTATCGTTCATAATCTTCGGACTTCTTATCATTATATGGAGTTCCACCTTTTTGGGCTCCATCTCCATACAATATTGGAATAAGTTTAGTATCCATACCACTAGCTTCTGAAAATACGGCTTTTTCTAAATAGTCTCTTTCTTTAATCCTTTTACCTGATTTCATAATTTCTTCTATTATTTTTTCAAGTAATTCTTTCTTCTGTGCTAAAGATGTACTCCAATCTTGTACTATTTGTTGTATCTGTGGTCTTGCTCTAGTTGCTAGCGAATTAGCTTTACACTTATCTAATCTTTCCTCTATACATCTTCCAACATATTCAAAATACATTTCTGGACAATTCGGATCATCTATAGATAATAAAATATTAAATATTGCTTCATTTTGTATAAAATTTCTATAGATTTGAGCAAGCCTGTTCTTTTCTGTTTCCTCCGGAATTTCATTGTCTGCCAAAGTATCAGCTAGTAATTGTATTTGTTCAAGATTTTCTATTAATATATTTAAACGCTCTTTTTTCTCTTCTATTATTTTATTACTCATTATTCACCTTCATCAGCAGATATTTTTTCTATACTTACTACTTTTCCCTCATTTGTTCTCATTAAAGTAACACCTTGTGTTGCTCTTCCTAAAATACTTATATCTCTAACATTTAACCTGATTACTGTGCCATTGTCTGTTATAAGCATAACATCTTCTTCATCTGTTGCAATTCTTATTCCTACTATGTCTCCTGTTTTAGGTGTTATTTTATATGTAATTACTCCTCTTCCACCTCTATTTTGCACTCTATATTCATCTAGCTCTGTTCTCTTTCCAAATCCATTCTCTGTTATAGCAAGAAGAGTTCCTTTTATACCTGAAACTATTGATTCCATTCCTATTACACTATCTTCTTCATCAAGTCTTATTCCTATTACTCCTTGTGCTGTTCTGCCAACAGGTCTAACATCTTTTTCATCAAATGTAATACTCATACCTTTTTTAGTTACTAATACTACATTATCTTCTCCATCAGTTAATCTTACATCTATTAATTCATCATCATCTTTTAATGTAATTGCTAATAATCCCGTCTTTCTTGCTGAATTATATTCTGTAAGTGCTGTTTTCTTTATTAATCCGCTTTTTGTTCCCATCAACAGATATTTTCCTTCAGAAAAATTATTAATAGGTATAACAGCAGATATTTTTTCACCTGGATCTAAGCTTAATAAATTTACAATTGCTGTTCCTTTTGCAGTTCTTCCTGCTTCTGGAATTTCATATCCTTTTAATCTATATAATTTTCCTTTATTGCTGAAGAATAATATTAAGTCATGTGTTGAAGCTGTAAATATTTGTTTTACAAAGTCTTCTTCTCTAGTTGCTATTCCAGTTATTCCTTTTCCTCCTCTTTTTTGGCTCTTATATGTGTCTACTGGCATTCTTTTTATATAACCGAAATGAGTTAAAGTAATAACGCTTTGTTCTTCTTTTATTAAATCTTCTACATCAAGGTCACCTTCTGCTGCTACTATTTTTGTTTTTCTTTCATCACCAAATTTTTCTTTTATTTCTATTAATTCTTGCTTAATTATATCAAAAACTAATCTTTCACTACTTAAAACCTCTCTATAATATGCAATTAATTTCATTAATTCATTATATTCTTCATCTATTTTTTCTCTTTGCAAACCAGATAACGTTTTTAATCTCATATCCAATATTGCTTGTGCTTGTATATCAGAAAGTCCAAATCTTTCCATTAATCTTTCTTTAGCATCATCATAAGAATTCCTTATAATATTTATTACTTCATCTATATTATCTAATGCTATTTTTAATCCTTCTAATATATGAGCTCTTGCTAATGCTTTATCTAAATCAAATTGTGTTCTACGTAAAATAACAGTTTTTCTGTGTTCTATGTAATATTCCAAACATTGTCTTAATGTTAATATTTTTGGTTCTCCATTTACTAATGCAAGCATTATAATTCCAAAAGTATCTTGCATTTGTGTATTTTTATATAATTGATTTAATACTACTTGAGCATTTGCATCTCTTTTTAGTTCTATTACAATTCTAACTCTATCTATTCTGTCTGATTCATCACGCAAATCTGAAATTCCTTCAATTCTTTTTTCTCTAACTAGTGCTGCAATATTTTCAACTAATTTTGCCTTATTTACTTGATATGGTAAAGAATTAACAATTATTCTTTGTTTATTATTACTCATTTCTTCAATTTCAGCTTCTGCTCTTACTGTAATTTTACCTTTTCCTGTTAAATATGCTTCTTTTATTCCTTCTCTTCCCAAAATTATACCTTCTGTTGGAAAATCTGGACCTTTAATTATCGATAATAATTCTTCATCTGTTACATTATCTTCGTCAATTATTTTTATAATTCCATTTATTATTTCTGTTAAATTGTGTGGTGGTATATTTGTTGCCATTCCTACGGCAATTCCAGAAGAACCATTAATTAATAGTGTTGGTATTTTGGATGGAAGTACAGTTGGTTCTTGTAACCTGTCATCATAGTTTGGCATAAAATCTACTGTATTTTTTTCTATATCTGTCAGCATTGTCTCTGCTATTTTTGCCATTCTTGCTTCTGTATACCTCATCGCAGCTGCTCCATCACCATCTATTGAACCAAAGTTTCCATGTCCATCAATTAATCTATATCTTAAAGAAAAATCTTGTGCCATTCTTACCATTGCATCATAAACAGAAGCATCTCCATGTGGATGATATCTTCCTAAAACTGATCCTACTGTATTAGCACATTTTCTGTATGGCTTGTCTGATGTTATCCCGTCTTCATACATAGCATACAAAATTCTTCTATGAACAGGTTTTAAACCATCTCTTACATCTGGCAAAGCACGAGATACAATAACACTCATCGCATAATCTATGTATGACGTTTTCATCTCTGTTTCTATATCTCTTTCTATAATATTTCCGTCACGTGATTCCATTTTTTTACCATTCCTTTCTGATGTTTTGTCTTTTATAATTATACTAAAACAAAAAAAATTATGCAAGAAAAACGCAGAAAAAACTCTTATTTAATAGTTATTAGACTAATATTTTACTTAATTCTAACTGTTCTGGTGTTAAATTAAAATCTCCCCCATTATTTTTTATAATTTTATGTATATTTTCTATTTGCCTTGCCTGTTTTAATGTTTCTTCTAAGGGCATTAATTCTTTTAATTTTTCTTTTATTTTTTCATATTCTTTTTCCATTCCTTTAAAGTCTTTATCTTTGTAATATTCTCTCCAATTATTTTCATATTTAGATAATTTATCTAAATTATTTATTTGGCTTGTAAAATTATTTTCTATATTCTTAGAAACATTATCTAAAATAACATCTTTTCCTTTTCTTATTAAATTAGAAACATTATAAGGTATCATTCCTTTTTTTGTTACTTTCCCTAATACCACATCCAATAATGTGGAAATACTATCTATTATTCCTCCGCTTTTTATAGCAGATTGAGCTTGAGATAAATTTTCAAAATCTCCTGTAAATATTCCAAGTGCACTTTTTCCTAAATTTATTGCTGAATTTATTGCTTTATTTACTCCTTCTTTTAGTCCTCCTTTTATTAAACTATCTTTTACTTCTATAAATTCATTTTCTATCAAATCTGGTAAAACCCATCTTAGTCCAATATCTATTGCTGAATTAATCGTTTTCCCTAAAGTGGTTTCTAAAAAATTATTTTGCCTATTTTCTAAATTTTTTCCTTTGTCTATATTTGTACTTAATTCTAAATTATTCATCTTCTTTTCTAATCCTTTCTAATATTTTATTTTTTATTATTTTTATATAATTTTTTTTGTTTTTTATTATTAATATTTTTTTTATAATATTTATATATTCTTTTTTAATTTCTTTATTTATCTTTTTTGCATTATTATTTATTATTAAATTATATTTTTCATTTATATTTATTTTTCCCAAAATATTATAATCTCCAAATATATATTTTAATAAATTTATATCTATTGAATTTTTATTAAATTTATTAAATAAAATATTAATTTTGTTTTTATTTATTTCCCATTCATTAGTATATATATCTAATAATTTTTTTGATTTTTTTATTTCTAATATATTAGGCTCTAATATAAAAATATTTATATTACTTATTTTTATTATTTCTTTTGTATAATCCAAAAAACATGCCGAAGATGTATCTATTATTATTACATCATAATATTGTTTAAGGTTTTGAATAATATTATTAATTTTAAAATTGCTAATTTTATATTTAGAATCAAATAATAAATTAATTCCAGATATCAAATCTATTTTTTTATTTATTTTAATTATTAATTCTTTTAAATTTATTTTTTCTTTAATTAAATTATTTTCTTTAATTTTTTTAGATATTTTTTCCGAATATTTTTTTACTCCTAAAATTGCATGTAGTGAATTATTTAATATATCAAAATCTATTATTAAAATCTTTTGTTTTGAATAAATTAGAGAATTTGCTAAATTTACCGTAAAAATACTTTTACCTGCTCCACTACTTCCTAAAATACAAATTATTTCTTTTTTTAAATTATTTATTTTATTATTTTTTTTACTTTTTATTTTTCTTATTATTTTATTTCTTTTATTATTTATCTCTTTATTATTTTGGTTTATTATAATTTGTTTTAATTCATTTAATTCTTTTTTTATTTTTTCACTTTCATCTTCTTTTTTATTTTTTATTAAATTAATTATTTCTGTAATTTCTGTTTTATTATATAAAATATAGTAAATATTTTTAGAGTATAAATATTTTTCTAACTCTTCTTTTTTATTTTCTAAAATAATTATTATATTAATATTAGGATTTACTTTTTTTATATATTCTATTAATTTTTCTATTTTATTTTCTCCAGGTAATATTTCACTCAATATTAAAAAATCTATATTTTTCTCTTTTTCTAGTACTTCTTTTACTCCATCTTGATATTGAATATCATTTCCTATTATAATAAAATCTTTTTGTTTTTTTAGTTCATTATTTAACATTGGATTTGCTAATGCTGTTATTATTTTTTTCATTATTTACCTCATTTCTTTTTTCAATTATATTTTTTTCGAATTCTGCAGCATCTATTCTAGTTAAAATATGTTCATTGCCAACAAACATTAAAGATTCTCCTCTTTTTAGAGATTTTATTTCTATTTTTTCTTTTTCAGACAGATTTGTATATTTGCTTAATAATAAAATATTTTCTTCTTCAAGAGCAAAAAATGTTTTAATTTCAGAATTATTTAAAATACTTTTTCCATATATTCCTTCATCTAAACTAAATAAATCTGATATATCTTGTGTTATTGCTACACTACTACCTCCAAATTTTCTTATGGTTTTAAATATTTTATATATAAAACTTGCTACTTCTTTATTAGATGTAACACCTATTAATCTCCAGATTTCATCTAAATATATTGCTTTTTTTACATTTCTATCTTTTTTTATCCTATCCCAGAAATAGTCTACAAATACATACATTGCATATTTTAAATTTTCTTCTCCCATTTCATAAATATCCGCAACCACTAATTTATCGTCCATTTTTAAATTTGTGTAATTATTAAAAAAACTTAAAGAACCCTTTACAAATGGAATTAATTTTATTTTAAATACTTTTGTTTTCTCATCCTCTCCTAACAGATTACATAAATCTTCTAGTAGTGGCATGTCAAACGTCTCTTTAAAGCAAGGTTTTATATTTACTTTATTTTTTTCTATCTTATGTAAAGAATTGTCGTCAAAAGTTATGCCCTTTCTTCTATAAAGTTCTATTAATTTTTCTTCTAGTATTGCCTTTTCTTCTTCGTTTATATCGCCAAAAATCAGATTAAAAAATCCTATTAATTTACTAATTTTGTTAGCCAAATATCCTGTTTCTCCATCTTCTAAACTATTCTCTCTTATATCAAAAATATTTATAAAAGTGTTTGAACCTGGTCCCATCTTTATCAAAGTTCCATTTAAATTTTTACACAATTCCCCATATTCTCTATCTGGATCTATAATATATTGTTCTATTCCTAATAATCTATATCGTAAAATTAATAATTTAGTATAAAAAGACTTGCCTGCACCACTTGTACCAAAAATGCAAATATTTGCATTTTTATATTTAGTTGAGTCATATCTATCCACAAATACTAAAGAATTGTTATAAATATTTGTTCCTATAAAAATTCCATTTTCATCAAATATTGCAGATGAAATAAATGGATATGTGGATACTAATCCACTTGTTAATATATTTCTTCTTGAAACATTTTTTAAATCATTATCATTTTTCATTATTGGTAGTACAGATAAATATGCTTGTTCTTGTCTAAAATATGCTTTTCTTGTTTGCATTCCTTTACTTTGCAAAAGCCCTTCCAACTTATTTACAAAATAATCTAGTTCTTTTAAATTTGTAGAAAAAGTTGTTATATAAATATATAAAAAATATAAACTTTCATTGTTTACTTGTAATTCTTTTCTTATATATTTCGCATCATTATATGTAAAAGCTGCAATATCTATATCTTGTCTATTTTTGTTATTTGTTTTTAAATCTACACCTACATTCCCAATATGATAAGTTAAATCTTTTATAGTTTTATATGTATCTTGCTTTTCGCAAAAAATAGAAATATTTAAATTAATATTTGTATCTATTATTGTTTTTAAAATTAAATCTGTTTGCTCTCTATAATAGTTTGTTATTAATATGCTAGAATAATACATTTCATCTATTTCTATATGCTTTGGATTTCTTAAATTTATGTATGTTGGGCTGATTTCCTTCATGTCATGGTATACACCTTTTAAAAATGTTAATTCTTTTTTTTCTTTTATTTTTAAATTTTTTTTTATTTTATTTATTATATTAATACTATATTCACCATCCTATTTGTTTAATTATCTAGATATTTTCTGGAATTTAAAAATGAAAATAAAATGTTCTTTGACTCTTTTTTATTATTTATATCTACAATTATATTTCCACAACGACTTAAACAATCTTTTATTTTAAAATATTTATCATTCAAATCTTCTGTTGCTAATTCTTCTATTTCTTCTAATTCTTTATCATTATTTTTATATTTTAAAATAATATAAAAATTTTTTGATGATGATTTTTTTTCTTGATTTAATTTTTTTATGAATTCTATATATTTATTTGAATATTCTAGTATATTTTTGTTTTCATTTATTTTTTGATTATTTATATTGGAAATATGTTTAGATAAGTCTTCTTTTTTACTTTGAATTAAAATTTGAAAATTAAAGTTGCATGTTTTTAAAAAAATTTTATAAGAATTTAAAATTGCTTCTTTCTCTAATTCTGATTTTAGATTAAAATTAATTGGATATATTTTTATTATTTTTATATATGAATTATCTTTTAATTTTATAATTCCATTTTCTAATATTTTTTCGAAAGGTATCCATTCTTGAATAGAATTATTTTTTTTCATAAACCTCCTTTATTTATTAAATTTTTAGATTTTAGGTAAATATTTTAGAATCAAATTAATTTTACTTTAAATAGAGTTTAACTATTATTAGTTTACATTATTATATATTCTTAGTCAACATTTTTCGTAGTGCTTTTTTCGACATTTTTCTAGTGTTATGTTTATTATTTTTTTATTTATTTTTATGAATAAAAAAAATCTTACTGTACATAATATTATCATAAGGTTAATATTAGTTGGACTAAGAGTAATATAGGATTTATTTAATAAGTTTTATATTATTCGAGCAAAGATTTATAATGGTTTAATAACTTTAGATTATTATAAGTCGGCGATGAGAGTATATTGTTTGTATGTAAGCTATATTTTTTATATCTTTTATAATTTTATATATGGTTGTAATATATATAATATATTCGAAGTTAAGATTATTCTTGTATTTAATAGTGGTTGTTATTAGTCCCATGTGGATGAATACAGTTATTATGAGTGCATTAATAGTCGAGCAACTGATTAATATATTTGGTGAATAGCTTATTTATGCAGTAATGTATATTAGGTTAGAAATTAGGTATATTAGTTTTAGCTGAAGATTAATACTAGCTTTATCGATAATAGCAGGTAATATATCTTATTACCTGCTATTAATTTCTATATATATTATACATCTAAATTTTTAACATATTTTGCATTTGCTTCTATGAATTCCCTTCTTGGCCCAATGTCATCTCCCATTAATATTGTAAATATTTCATCTGCTTTAATTGCATCTTCTAATTTTACTTTTATTAATATTCTTGTCTCAGGATTCATAGTTGTTTCCCATAATTGCTCTGGATTCATTTCTCCTAAACCTTTGTACCTTTGTATATTAACTTGATCTCTTGCAATTCCTTTTTCTTCTAATTCTTTAAAAGATTTATCCAGATCCTCATCTGTATAACAGTAAATATCTTGCATTCCTTTTTTAGATAACTTATATAGTGGTGGTTGTGCTAAATAAACATTTCCGTTTTCTATTAATGGTCTCATATATCTAAAGAAAAATGTTAAAAGCAATGTTCTAATATGCGCACCATCAACATCGGCATCTGCCATAATTATTACTTTTCCATATCTAATTTTTGTAATATCAAAATCTGCCCCTATTCCTGCTCCAATTGCTAATATAACAGGATTTAACTTATCGTTTCCATATATCTTATCAGCTCTTGCTTTTTCAACATTAAGCATTTTTCCCCATAAAGGTAGAATTGCTTGAAATTTTCTATCTCTTCCCTGCTTTGCACTTCCTCCTGCTGAATCTCCCTCTACTATGTATACCTCACAATCTTCTGCATTTTTTTCACTACAATCTGCTAATTTACCTGGTAAAGTAGATGTTTCTAAAGCATTTTTTCTTCTTACTAGTTCTCTAGCTTTTCTAGCTGCTTCCCTCGCTCTTGATGCACTTATACATTTTTCTAATATTGCTTTTGCAACTGCTGGATTCTCTTCTAAATATGCTGCAAATTCTTCATTAACAACACTTTGTACAATTCCTGTAACATTGCTATTTCCTAACTTAGTTTTGGTTTGTCCTTCAAATTGAGGCTCTTTTACTTTAACTGAAATAACTGCTGTTATTCCCTCTCTTATATCTTCTCCTTGTAGATTTCCATCTTTATCTTTTAATAAATTATGTGATTTTGCATAATCATTAAAAGTTTTGGTAAGTGCTCTTTTAAATCCTTCTAAATGTGTTCCACCTTCTATTGTATTAATATTATTAACAAATGAATAAATATTTTCTGAATATGCCGTTGTATATTGTATTGCTATTTCAACAGGTACTTCTCCATCTTTTTCTATATATATTGGCTTACTATTCAATTTTTCCTTATTTTTGTTTAAAAATTCTACAAATGAGCTTAGTCCACCTTCATAATGAAATTCTGCTTTTTTCGGTGCTTCTTCTCTTAAATCTTCTAAAGTTATTTTTAGTCCCTTAGTTAAAAACGCCATTTCTCTAAATCTATTTTCTAATACTTCATATTCATATTCTAATGTTTCAAATATTGTATCATCGGCTAAAAATCTAACCTTTGTTCCTGTTTTCTTAGAATCTCCTATTCTTGTTAGCGGTTCAACAGTCTTTCCTCTTTCAAACTTCATTTGAAAAATTCCACCATCTCTTTGAATAGTAACTTCTACCCAAGTTGACAATGCATTTACAACAGATGCACCAACTCCATGCAAACCTCCAGAGACTTTATAACCACTGTCACCACCGAATTTTCCGCCTGCATGTAATTTAGTATATACAGTTTCTGCAGCAGATATTTTTGTTTTTGGATGTATATCTACTGGAATCCCTCTACCATTATCTTGTACACTTATTACATTTCCTGGCTCTATTTTGACATTTATTTCTGTACAATATCCTGCTAATGCTTCATCAACACAGTTATCTACTATTTCATATACTAAATGATGTAAACCTCTTACTGAAACACTTCCTATATACATTCCAGGTCTTTTTCTTACAGCTTCTAATCCCTCTAAAACTTGTATCTGTTCTGCTCCATACTCATGCTCGAATTTTTCCATTATCTTTTACCTCCAATTTTATTTGTCCTTTTTTCTAATGTAATTGTTGATATGTTTGAAATATATCCTTTTGTTTGTTTTTTTTCTTTTATAATAATTAATGATTTTTTATTTCCATCTGATACATCTATTATATTATCACTAAAATTCATATTTTTGCAAATATTTTCTACATTTTCTTTTTCCTTTAAAGTTTCAATATTTAATATAGCTATTATATTATTATCATCAATTAATTTATCTTTTCCAATATGTAAATACACTAAATTATCTCTCCCTCTTTAACTTGATATAAGCAGTAATCCACATTTTCTTTTAAAAATTCTATCTTTTCTGCACAAGTTATTATTACTTGTGTATTATTTATATTATTTAAAAAATTTTTTCTTCTATTTATATCTAGTTCTGACATAAAATCATCTAATAATAAAATAGGTTCTTCTTCTATTTCATCATAAATTACTTGTAGCTCTGATAATTTTAAAGATAAAATTGCTGTCCTATTTTGTCCTTGTGAACCATAAATACTTAATTCTTTATTATTTATGTATATTTCAAAATCATCTCTGTGAATTCCTTTTGTAGTAAATCCTTTAATAATATCTAATTTTCTTCTTTGCTTTAATAATTCTGAATAAACTTCTTTGCTTTCGCAATTTGAAATATATTGTATATTTATTTCTTCCTTCTCATCCGTTATTTTTTTATGTATTATGTTTATCTTTTTTTTAATTTTATCTATAAATTCTTTTCTGTACTTATATATTATATCTGCATATTCAATTAATTTTTCATCCCATATATCCAAAAGGTTTTCTGGCTTATTTTCTTCTTTTATTTGTCTTAAATAATTATTCCTTTGCTCTAAAGTTTTTATATACATATTTAATGTGTATACATAATTTGGTTTTAATTGGCCTATCATCATATCTAAAAATCTTCTTCTTAACGCAGGTCCACCTTTTAAAATATTTATATCATCTGGTGTAAATATAACTATATTTATATTACCCAATAACTCACTTAATTTTTTTATCTTTATACCATTTACTAATATTTGCTTTTTATCAGAAATAGAAATTGAAATTTTGCCATCTCTATCTTTTTTCTCATATTCTATTATTACATTTGCATTGTCTTTACCTAATTTAATAAGTTCCTTTTCTTTATTAGTTCTAAAAGACTTTCCGAAAGTACACAAAAATATTGCTTCTAAGATATTAGTTTTTCCTTGTGCGTTATCGCCATAAAAAACATTTATACTTTTATTTAAATTTATTTCTTGTTCATTATAATTTCTAAAATTCTGTAGCTTTATTTTGTTTATATACATATTATTCCTTCATTCTTATTGGTAAAATCATATAAATATAATCACCTTCATCTACTGGTCTTATAATACATGGAGAAATGCTTGTACCAAAATCAATATAGATTTCTTGATCATCTATTGTACGTAAAGCATCTAAAAAATATTTAGGATTAAATCCTGCTTCTAAATTTTGTCCTTCTGTTGCACAATAAATTTCTTCCTTAGCATCACCTGTTTGATTTGTACAAGATATTATAACTTTTCCTATATCTACACAGACTTTTACAGGATATTTCTTCTCTTTTTCTATTACAGATGCAGAAATCAAGCTAATTCTCTCAAAGCAATCTTGAATATTTTTTCTGTCTACTCTTATTCTTGTTTCCCAATTTTCTGGAATTACACTAGAATAATTTAAAAATTCTCCATCTAATAATCTTGTTACTATTTTACAATTTTCCATCTCAAAAAGTGCTTGGTTTTTATTTACACCTATTTTTATATTATCAAAAGAATCTAATAAAATTTTATTTATTTCATTTAATGTTCTACCTGGAATTACTGCTACAAAATCTTTGACCTGTTCTTTTAAAATTTTTGTTTTCCAAGCTAGTCTAAATCCATCAACAGCAACAACATTTAATCTATTATTTTTTATTTCAAATAAACAACCTGTAAAAATTGGTCTATTTTCTTCTGTACTTACTGCAAATATTGTTTTTCTAATCATTTCTTTTAATGTTTTTTGTTCTAGTTCTATAGAATTTTCAACATCTATCCTTGGAAGTTCTGGAAACTCTTCTGGATTCATAGTTGCCAATTTATATAAAGAACCTTCACATTCAATAATTAATAAGTTATTATTATCTAATGAAATGCTTATTTCTGTATCTGGTAGTTTTCTAATAATTTCACTAAACATTATGCTATTTACTACAGTAGCTCCTTGTTCTATTATTTGGGCTTCATTAATAATATATTCTATCCCCATTTCTAAATCATATGTTGTAAACTTTATATCATTATCATTTGTTTGAATTAAAATTCCTTCTAATATAGGCATTGTTGTTTTGCTAGCAACAGCTTTTGTTACGGAATTAATAGCTTTAAGGATATTATCCTTTTGACAAACTATTTTCATTTTCATCGTCTCCTTATTTTAATATAATTTAAATATTTTTAGTAGTAGTAATAGTAGGTTGTGTGGATTGTGTGGAAAACAGTGTTAATACATTATTTCCTTAAGTATTTATATGTTGATAATTCAGTGGAAAAATAATAAAGTTATCTACAGTTAAAATTTTTAAATATGGATAAGTTAAATATTAACACATTTTATACAAACAATTAACACAAATATGTGTATATCTAATGTATGATTTCCGTAGGAAGAGAAAGCGATTTTTTTTCCAAACACAAATTTTTCAAACACAAATTTTTAAAAAATCAAAATAATATTTATTTTTAAATTATTTGTCAGAAATTAATAAGTTTTTAACACTATCCACAATTCTTTTTGTACTTGGATTTTCTTTTACTTCATTCTCAATTTTATTACAAGCATGTAATACTGTTGTATGATCTCTTTTCCCAAACTTAGCCCCTATTACTGTTAAAGGTTGTCCAGCAACATTTCTACATAAATACATTGCAATTTGTCTAGGAAATGTCACATCAACAGATCTCTTTATTCCCTTTAAATCATTAACGGAAATATTGAAATATTTAGAGATAGTCTCTTGGATTAATTCAATAGATAATATTTTTTCTTGTTGTGTAACAACGTCATTAATTGCTTTTTCAGCCATTTCCATTGTTATAGGACTATTTATTAAAGAAGCTTTTGCAATTAACTTATTTAAAGTTCCTTCTAATTCTCGTATATTTGAATCTATTTTATTAGCAATATTAGATAATATATCATCATCAATAATTATATTGTCTAATTGTGCTTTTTTTCTTAAAATGGCTAAACGAGTTTCATAATCTGGGTTTGATATATCTGCAATAAGACCCCATTCGAATCTTGATTTTAATCTATCCTCTAAAAAGTTAATATCTTTAGGAGGTCTATCACTAGAAATTACTATTTGTTTACCACTTTCATGAAGTGCATTAAAAGTATGGAAAAATTCTTCTTGAATTCTTTCCTTACCAGCAATAAATTGAATATCATCTATTAATAGTACATCTATATTTCTATACTTATTTCTAAATTGCTCATTTTTATTATCTTTAATTGCATTTATTAATTGATTAGTAAATTTTTCAGAAGTAACATATAAAATACTTGTATTTTTATTATGTACTAATATTTCATTTGCAATAGCATGCATTAAATGAGTTTTACCTAACCCAACTCCACCATATAAAAATAAAGGATTATATGATGTTGCAGGAGCTTCGGCAACAGCTAATGCTGCTGCATGTGCAAATCTATTATTATTACCAACAACAAAACTTTCAAAAGTATATTTAGGATTTAAATTAGAATTTAAATTTTGAGTATAGTGCTCAGGTTGTGCAGAAGAAGATTGTTCTCCTCCTTCCCCATCTTCATTTAAAACAACAGTAATTTCCCATTCTTTGTTTGTTAAATATTTAAAAGTATTTTTAAATAAATCATAATATCGAGACATTATGGAATCTTTTTGAAATTGAGTATGTGCAATTAAAACAATAGTATTGTTTTCCATACTCTGTAACTCTAAATCTTTAATCCATGTCTCATAAGATATTTTTGTAACTTCACCTTTTAACAATTCTTTTGTTTTTTCTAAAAATTCATCTAATTCTTCCCTATGCATTTTTTTCAATCCTTCCAGTTATCCACAAAGTTATCCACAAGTGTTGATAACTTTGTGTGTAAATAAATTTATTAATATAAAATAGTAAAAACAAAAATCTATAAAAGTCTTGTTGCCCTACTGTTTTTTTATCATATCAAAAATGTAATAAAATAGTCAATACAAAAAATAAATAAATGTGGAAAACTTTTAAAAAATAGGAAAAATTTATACTAAATATTGACAGGACTATACTATTTAGTATATAATTATAATACTTGTGAAAATAAAGTTAAAGATATCTATTACGATAGAGAAATAATATGCAGGAGGTGCAAAAATGAAGAGAACATTTCAACCTAAAAAGAGACAAGAACAAAAAGAACATGGCTTTATGAAAAGAATGAAAACAAAATCAGGAAGAAAAATATTAAAAGCAAGACGTGCAAAAGGAAGAAAAAAAATAAGTGCGTAAGAGAAAAGGTCACGTATAAGTGACCTTTTTGAAATTATAGAAAAGAATTTGAGTGATTTTATGAAAAAAAAGAAAACCTTGAGAAAGAATTATGAATTTAAAAATGTGCTAACAAAAGGTAAAATGTACGCAGGAGAGCAAATTCTTATTTATATTTCTCCAAATAAGCTAAATGAAAACTTCATAGGAATAGCAATTAGTTCTAAGTTATGTAATGCAGTTAAAAGGAATACTATAAAAAGAAAAATAAAGGAAAACTACAAGTTTTTTGAAAATAAAATAAAAAAAGGAAATAATATTGTATTCTTATGGAATAAACGAATAAATGTTAGCAAATTGGATTTTTATACAATAAAAAAAGATATGGAAAATATATTTGATAGGGCAGGATTACTATAATGAAAACTATATTTGTAAAACTAATACTTTTTTATAAGAGAAAAGTATCTCCAATATTTAGTTCTTTTGGAATTAATTGCAAATATTATCCTACTTGTTCAGAATATACAAGGCAAGCAATAGAAAAATATGGTTCCTTAAAAGGAATATTTTTAGGAATAATTAGAATATTAAAGTGTAATCCATTTTCAAAAGGTGGATATGACCCTTTAAAGTAAGGAAGGAAATATATGGGTTTTATTTCAGAAATTTTTGGTTACATACTAAATTTTTTATATGAGCAATTTAATAATTACGGAATTGCAATAATTATTTTTTCCGTTTTGCTTAGAATAATATTAATACCAATAACAATAAAACAGCAAAAGTCTTTAAAAAAGAATGCAAGACTGCAAAAAGAAATGAAAGAAATTCAAACTAAATACAAATCAAATCCAGAAAAGTTAAATCAGGAAACTATAGAATTATATAAAAGGGAGAAAATGAGTCCATTTAGTGGATGTTTTAGTGGAATATTACAAATAATAATAATTTTATCAGTGTTCTGGCTTGTAAGTAAGCCATTAACATATATGAAAAAAATAAATCCAGAAATAATAGAAAAATACTCGCAAGAGTTAAAAGAAGAAGGAGTAAATTCTTCTTATACAGAAATAGCTATAATAAATAAAAAAGCAGCAGAGGATCCAGAAGTATATATAAATATGAATTTTTTAGGATTAGATTTAAGCAAAGTACCAACTCAAAGTTTAGACGATTTTAGAGTATATATAATACCTATATTATACGTTATTTCTTCAGTAATTTCTATAAAGATAACAACTAAAATGAATTCTAACAATAAGGACAAAGATATAAATGAGTTGAAAAAGGCAGAAACAGAAGATAAAGAAAAACAGCCGGATGAGATGGAAATGATGCAACAAATGAATAATAATATGACATATATGATGCCTATAATGTCTGTAATGATAGCTATAATAGCACCTCTAGGCTTAGCTTTATATTGGCTTATAAGCAATGTGTTAATGATAGTTGAGAGACTAATAATAGATAGATTTATTAACCAAAAGGAGGAAAACAGAAATGAACAATAGTATTATAGCAGAAGGAAAGACAACCGCAGAAGCAATAGAAAATGGTTTAAAAGAGTTAAAAGTGTCAAAGGACAAAGTTAATGTAAAAGTTCTTGAAAACACAGAAAAAAGAAGTTTTTTTAGTATCTTAGCTCCAAGAATTGTAAAAGTAGAATTAACTTTAAAAGAAAATAGACAAGCACCTATTATGGAAATTCAGCCAGAACAGATAGAACAGGCAAAACAAAATATTATTACTTTTTTGAATGATTTTTCAAAAAAATTTGAAGATTTAAATTACAATATAGAAATAAAAGAGAATAACATAGTTTTAGAACTGATGGGCAAGGATGCTAATAGATTAATTGGTTATAGAGGTGAGACTCTAAATGCATTACAAACAATAATTACTATTATATCAAATAAAGAATTAACAGGCAAAGTGAGAGTAATATTAGATATAGCGGGTTACAGAGAAAAAAGAAAAAAAGTATTAGAAGACTTGGCAGATAAAGTATCTAAAACAGTATTAAAAACAGGAAGAACAATAACTTTAGAGCCAATGCCAGCATATGAAAGAAAAATAATTCATAGTAGATTACAAAATAATGATAAAGTAAAAACTTTTAGTAAGGGAGAAGAGCCTTATAGAAAAATAGTTATATCAAAAAATAAATAATACAAATCAGAAGTCAAAGTTCAGATTTAAGTTTAAAAACTATTTCTAGCTTTGACTTTTTTAAAAGGGAGAAATTAAAATGAATACAATAGTTGCTATATCAACTGCTACTGGAGCAGGAGGAATAGGAATAGTAAGAATGAGTGGAAAAGAATGTTTTAGTATACTTGAAAAAATATTTGAACCAAAAAGAAAAGAAAAAATAGAAGATATACCAGGATATTCTATTAAATATGGGTATATTATAAACAAAGATACAGGGGAAAAGATAGATGAGGTTTTAGTATCATATTTTAAATCGCCTAAAAGCTATACTACTGAGGATATGTGTGAAATTAATTCTCATGGAGGCATGGTAGTAGAAAGAAGAATACTAGAACAATGCATTAAAAATGGTGCAAAAATAGCTGAGCCGGGAGAATTCACAAAGAGAGCTTTTTTAAATGGAAGACTTGATTTGGCACAAGCAGAGTCAGTTATGGATTTAATAAATTCTAAAACAGATAAAGAAGCAAAAGAATCACTTAATCAATTAAATGGTGGGTTATCTTTAGAAATAAATGCAATAAAGAAGAAATTATTAGATGTAATGGCAGATATAGAGGCTACAATAGACTATCCAGAGTATGATATAGAAGAGGTAACGGAAAAAAGTATAAGAAGGAGATTAGAAGAAGTAAAAATAGAATTGGAAAAACTGGAGAAGAGTTTTGAAAATGGAAAAATATTAAGAGATGGTGTAAAGACCGTAATTATAGGAAAACCAAATACAGGCAAATCTTCGCTTTTAAATTTACTATTGAAAGAAGAAAGAGCAATTGTTAGTGAAATAGAAGGTACAACAAGAGATACAATTGAAGAATATATTTCTATTAATGGTATTCCAATAAAGATAATTGATACTGCAGGTATAAGAAATACCAGTGATATGATAGAAGAAATTGGAGTAAAAAAAGCAATTGATTTAACTCAAGAGGCAGATTTAATTATTGCAATATTCGATAATTCTAAAAAATTAGATGAAGAGGATAAAAAAATAATAGGATTAATTAAAAATAAAAAAGCGATTATATTATTAAACAAAATAGATATAGAAGATAAAAAAATGGATGAGGATGAAAATATAGCTGTTTTAAATAAAAAGACAATAAAGATATCAACTAAGACAAAAGAAAATGTAGAAAAGCTATATAATGCAATATCTGAAATGTTCGAAAATAGCGAAATAGAAAATGGTGAAGGTGCAATAGTAACAAATGTAAGACATAAAAACCAAATAATTCTTGCAATAGATAATGTAAATAAAGCAATAGAAACCATAGAAACAAAAATGCCTATAGATATAATAGCAATATATGTAAAACAAATATTAGAAGAGTTGAGTAAAATAACAGGAGACAATGTATCTGAAGACATAATAAACGAAATTTTTTCTAAGTTTTGTCTCGGAAAATAAATATTAACTAATGAGTAAACAATTGCGAGAGTAGGCTTTGAAAAGAATTTAGTGAAAAAGTAAACAAGAAAAACTGACAAAAAGACAAAAAATAGAAAAATCAAATAAAAATCATAAGAAAAATAAATGAAAAATATAAAATTAGTGTTTGTACAAAACAGTGTTTCAGTTTCACAAAAAACGGAAGAACTGGATAATTTTAGTAAAAAGGAGCAAAAAAATGAAATATAATGCAGGAAAATATGATATAGCAGTTATAGGAGCAGGACATGCCGGATGTGAAGCAGCTTTAGCAGCAGCAAGGATGGGTTTAAAGACTCTTTTATTTTCAACTACATTAGAAGCAATAGCTAATATGCCTTGTAATCCACATATAGGTGGAAGCTCCAAAGGACACTTGGTTCGAGAGTTAGACTGCCTTGGAGGAGAGATGGGAAAAAATATAGATAAAGCTTTTACACAAATAAGAATGTTAAACACATCAAAAGGACCAGCTGTATATTCTTTAAGAGCTCAAGCTGATAGAAAGAAATACCAAGTAGAAATGAAACATACTTTAGAACAACAGGAAAATTTATTTCTTAAGCAAGCTGAAATAGTAGATATAGGTATAGAAAAAGATAAAGTAAAATATGTAGAGACAAATATAGGTGCAATATATAATGTCGATAGTGTTATAATAGCGACAGGAACATATTTAAGAGGAAGAATACATATTGGAGAAGAAAATTTTGAAAGTGGGCCAGATGGTATATTTCCTTCAATAAAATTAGCAGAAGTTTTGAAAAATCTAGGAATAGAGATATTTAGGTTTAAAACAGGAACTCCAGCTAGAATTAATAGAAGAAGTGTTGACTTTTCAAAAATGGAAATACAAGAGGGAGATGATAAACCAGAAGCATTTTCATTAGAAAATAAAATAGACAAAGATATTAAACAATTACCATGCTATTTAACTTATACAAATGAAAAAACACATGAGGTTATAAGGAAAAATTTACATCGTTCACCATTATATTCAGGAAAAATGGAAGGAACAGGACCAAGATACTGTCCATCAATAGAAGATAAAGTGGTAAGATTTGCAGATAAAGAAAGACATCAAATATTTATAGAGCCAATGGGAGAAAATACAGAAGAAATGTATGTACAAGGAATGAGCTCTTCACTTCCAGAAGATGTACAAATAGAGATGTATAGGACAATAGCGGGACTTGAAAATGTTGAATTTACAAGACCAGCATATGCAATTGAATATGATTGTATAAACCCTATGGAACTTAAGTTATCATTAGAGCACAAAAAAATTAATGGAATGTTTTTTGCAGGGCAAATTAATGGGACTTCGGGGTATGAAGAGGCAGCGGTACAAGGTTTAATTGCAGGAATTAATGCTAGTTTAAAGATAAAAGGCGAGCAACCACTTATATTGAAAAGGTCAGATGCATACATAGGAGTATTAATAGATGATATAGTTACAAAAGGAACTAATGAGCCATATAGGATGATGACTTCAAGGGCAGAATATAGATTATTACTAAGACAAGACAATGCAGACTTGAGACTTACTCCAATAGGTTATAAGATAGGCTTAATAAGCGAAGAAAGGTATTCAAAATTTAACAACAAAAAAGAGTCTATAGAAAAAGAAATAGGAAGGATTAAGAGAACAATAATTAAGCCTTCAAAAGAAGTAAATACGTTATTAGAGCAAAACAATTCATCTTTACTAGATACAGGTGTTAAATTAGCTGATTTATTGAAAAGAACAGAGTTAACATATGACATGCTAGAACCAATAGATGTAGAAAGGCCAGAACTAACAGAAGATATAAGAGAAGAAGTTGAAATACAAATAAAATATGAAGGTTATATTAAATTACAAGAGGAGCAGGTAGAAAAGTTTAAAAAATTAGAGAGTAAAAAGATACCTGAAACTATAAATTATGACGATATAAAAGGAATGAGATTAGAGGCAAGACAAAAAATGAATAAAATAAAACCAATATCTGTAGGGCAAGCAAGTAGAATTTCTGGGGTTTCACCAGCAGATGTATCTGTTCTATTAGTATATTTAGAGCAAATGAAGGGAAAAGTTTAGTATATAAAGGAGCATTGATAACATGGATATTCATAGTTTTTACGAAAACATTAAAAGCCAGGCAGAGGCAATTAATGTTAATTTAAATAATGAAATGTGTGAGCAATTTTATTATTATATGAAGCTAATGCTAGAATGGAATGAAAATATAAATCTAACTGCAATTATAGAAGAAGATGAAATAATATTAAAGCATTTTGTTGATAGTTTAACTATCAACAAATATATACAAACGAAGAATAAAGTAATAGATATAGGAACAGGAGCTGGCTTTCCAGGGATGCCTTTAGCAATAGTAAACAAGGAAAATAAATTCACATTACTTGATTCTTTAAATAAGAGAGTGAAATTTTTATTACAAGTCAAAGAAGATCTAAAAATTGATAATGTTGAAGCTATACATGCAAGAGTGGAAGAATTTGCTAAAAATGAGCAATACAGAGAAAATTATGATATAGCAACTTCAAGAGCAGTTGCAAAATTAAATGTTTTGTTAGAATATATGCTTCCTTTAGTAAAAGTAGGAGGAAAATGTATTTGCATGAAAGGCTCGAACATAGAGGAGGAAGTACAACAAGCTCAACAATCATTAAAAATATTAGGAGGAAAAATATCAAAAGTAGATACAATAATGCTTCCAAAGAGCGATATTAGCAGAAATATTATAATTGTAGAAAAAGTAGAGAAAACTCCTGCAAAATACCCAAGAAAGGCTGGAGTTCCAGTAAAAGAGCCAATATTATAAAGGATATGTAGCATAAATAAAGTTCATTAAAAAAATAAAATATTTTGAAAATTTGCATTGACATATTAATAATATTTTTATATTATTAATATGTTAAATTTTTATTATAGATGGAGGCAATTAATTTGGGAAAAATAATATCAGTAGCAAATCAAAAAGGCGGAGTAGGAAAGACTACAACCGCAATAAATTTAAGTACTATTCTAGCTAAAAAAGGAAAAAAAGTATTAATGATAGACGCAGATCCACAAGGGAATGCAACAAGTGGGGTAGGCGTTGATAAAGATGTAGAAATTTCAGTATATGACTTATTAATTGATAACATTGAATTAGATGAAGCAATACAAAAAACAAAAATTAAAAATTTAGATATATGTGCTTCTAATATAAATTTAGCAGGAGCAGAAGTTCAACTTGTTTCTATGGAAAGAAGGGAATATAGGTTAAAGGAAAAAATTGATCCAAAGAAAAATACATATGATTATATTATAATAGATTGTCCTCCTTCTTTAGGTTTAATTACTTTGAATGCTTTTACAGCTTCAGATAGCGTATTAATCCCAGTACAGTGTGAGTATTATGCTTTAGAGGGATTAGGACAACTTATGAATACAATAGACTTAGTAAAAAAACATTTAAACAAAAATTTGGAAATAGAGGGAGCTTTATTGACAATGTTTGACATTAGGACAAATTTGTCAAATCAAGTTGTGAAGGAAGTTAAAAGGTATTTTGAGGATAAAGTATACAAAACAGTAATTCCAAGAAACGTAAAATTAAGTGAGGCACCAAGCTATGGTATGCCTATTACTATATATGATGCTAGGTCAAAAGGTGCAAAAAGTTATGAGAAATTCGCAAAGGAATTAATAAAGGCAAATGAAAATGATGGAAAAGGAAAACATGCAAAATAATAAGAAGGGAAAGTGATAAAAATGGCAAAAAAAACAGGCTTAGGGAAAGGATTAGATGCGTTATTTAGTGATAAACCATTAACTCAAGAAGAAGAGGAAAAAATATTAAAAGATGGTGAAGAAGTAGTACAGAATATTAAAATAATAGAAATAGAACCAAATAAAGAACAACCAAGAAAACGTTTCGATAATGAAAGTTTAGAAGATTTAGCAAAATCAATTAAAAGATATGGAGTTATTCAACCAATAATAGTAAATAAAAAAGACAATTACTATATGATAGTAGCAGGAGAAAGAAGATGGAGAGCATCTAAATTAGCAGGCTTAACAGAAATACCATGTATAGTAAGGAATAATGATGATAGAAAAAATAGAGAGATAGCTTTGATTGAAAATATACAAAGAGAGGATTTAAATCCAATTGATAAAGCAAGAGGATTTAGGCAATTGTTAGATGAGTATGGATTAACTCAACAAGAATTGGCAGATATAGTTGGAATTAGTAGGAGTGCATTAACAAATACAGTAAGATTATTAAACTTAGACCCTAGAATAATGAAATTAGCAGAAGAGGGAAAATTGCTAGAATGTCATTGCAGATCTTTAATGGCGATAGATGATGTTGAAAAACAATATAAAGCAGCATTAAGAATAATTGAAAATGGTGAAACTGTTAGAGATATAGAAAGAAAAGTAAAAAATGCAAAAGAAGCAAAAAGCAAGAAGGATCCTAAGTATGAAGCAATTTATAGAGATATAGAAGATTCATTTCAGAATTTTTTTGGTACAAAGGTAAAACTCAATGCCAAAAAAAGAAGTGGAACAATTACAATACAGTATTCAACAAATGAAGAACTAGAAAGGTTGCTAGAACTAATAAAACAATAGAAAAAATAGTAAAAACTACTTGAATTTAGTATTGACAAAGGACATAGAAATATGTTAATATATAAAAGGTTGCTTTAAGTAGCAACTAATTGGAGAGGTGGTCGAGTTGGTTTATGGCACCAGTCTTGAAAATTGGCGTAGGTTTGTAGCCTACCGTGGGTTCGAATCCCACCCTCTCCGCCAAAAATATGGAAGTTAGTTAATTATAAATTATTTCTAACTTCCATAATACTATTAGGAGATTTACCCAAGTGGTTGAAGGGGACAGTTTGCTAAACTGTTAGGGTTCGTTAAGGGCCGCGAGGGTTCAAATCCCTCAATCTCCGCCAAAATATAAAGTAATGTTTACTTTATATTTTTTTTGTAATAAATAGAAAAATAATTTAAATAAAATAATTAATTAAAAAATTGAAATAATTAAAAATTAATTATTAAATAAAAAATAAAAATAATAAAATTAATTTTAATAAAAAGAAAAAAATAATAAAAAAATAAATTAAATAAAATAATAAATATTAAATAAATATAAAAAGTAATTTATTTAATAAAAAAATAATTTAAAAAAATATAAATATATAAAAAATAAAATAAATTATTATTAAGAATAAGAAAAATACAGAATTAAATAATAATAAAAAATAAATGATGCTAAAAAATAATATAGAATGCTTAAAAGTGAAATTTTGGCATGGATATATATTGAAAACAAGACTTACGAAGTTATGTATACCAAGAAATAAAGCTTCAGTGAAAATACAAAAAATGAAAAAACTCCTAAAATAATAGAGCTCAGAAAAATATAATAAGTATAAAAAAAGAAAATAAAATATATGGGTTTACATATTACAAAAAAGAGGTTGGATTTTTAGAAATAGAAATCTAAGAAACGTTTGGAGAGAAAAAATAAAAATAATTAATTAAAAAATTGAAATAATTAAAAATTAATTATTAAATAAAAAATAAAAATAGTAAAATTAATTTTAATAAAAAGAAAATAATAATAAAAAAATAAATTAAATAAAATAATTAAAAAATATAAATAAAAAAGTATTAAAAAAATAACTTTAGAAAATAGAAAAAATAAAATTTCCAAAATTAATTGGAAATTTTATTTTTTTCTTCAACATTAGTATTTTCTTTCAAAGTAGATTTATTTATATTTTGTTGGTTTTTTAGATTGTCTTTTGCAACAGTCATAAGTAACTTAATTCTATTGGTTTGATTTGCTTCACTTGCACCAGGATCATAATCGATAGGAGAAATATTTGCCTCTGGGAACTTGCTTCTAATGGTTTTTATTACGCCTTTGCCAACTACATGATTAGGAAGGCAAGCAAAAGGTTGAACACAAACAATATTAGGAATGCCATGCTCTATATATTCAATCATTTCAGCAGTTAAAAACCAACCTTCACCAGTTTGATTTCCTATAGATAAAATATCATTTACTTTTTCTTCTAGCTCCCAAATATTGCAAGGTAGTAAATATCCTTTTTTAGACTTTTTTAAAGCAGAAACAACAGGTTTTTCTAAAAGGTCTATTAGCTTAATTGCGGTTTTAAATAATTTAGCTTTTACAGCATCTGTCTTTATTAATTGATTAAATGTAATTTTATGTGTAGCTATAAATTTGACAAATCCCATAAAATCAGGTAATATGACCTCTGCACCTTCTTCTTCTAATTTGTCTGCAACAAAATTATTTCCAAAAGGATGATATTTTATTAAAACTTCTCCAACTATACCTACTTTAGGTTTTACAATAGAAGTATCAAGTTCAATTTTTTCAAAATCATCTACAATATCATAAATACTTTGCTTAAATTGTTTCATACTAGATTTATTTACTAATTTTTTACACTTTTCCATCCAAGAGTCAAATAATTTTTGAGTTTCACCTTTATTTATTTCATAAGCTCTATTTTTAGTAAGCATTTTTTGTAACAAATCTGCATAAATACAACTCTTTATTAATCTTTCTATTAGTGGAATAGTTAGTTTAAATCCAGGCATTTTTTCCATACCTACTACGTTAAATGAAATAACCGGAACGTTCTCAAATCCAGCATCTTTTAATGCTTTTCTTATAAATCCAATATAATTGGTAGCTCTACAACCACCACCAGTTTGAGACATAATTAAAGCAGTTCTATTTAAATCATATTTGCCAGATTCTAGTGCCTCAATCATTTGACCTGTAACCAATATAGAAGGATAACAAGCATCATTATTAACATATTTAAGACCAGTTTCTACAGTATGTTGTGTACAATCTCTTAGAAGTTCAACATTGTATCCACTATCTCGTGTTGCAGATTCTATAAACTCAAAGTGAATAGGAGCCATTTGTGGCATTAATATGGTATAATCTTTTTTCATATCTTTAGTAAATATTTTTTTATTTACTTCATAATTGCCTGAATTTTCTGAAGTGTTATTATTTTTCATACGTTTGTTCATACTAGCCAATAAAGAACGAATACGTATTCTAATAGCACCTAAATTGTTGATTTCGTCTATTTTAATTAATGTATACATTTTTCCATAACTTGTTAAGATTTCTTCTACTTGATCTGTTGTTACAGCATCAACGCCACATCCAAAAGAATTTAACTGTACTAATTCTAAATTATCATTTTTACCAACAAAATCAGCTGCAGCATATAATCTAGCATGAAATACCCACTGATCAACAACTCTTAGTGGACGTTTAGCCTCAGTTAAGTTTGAAATACTATCTTCTGTTAAAACACATAACCCTAAACTGGTAATTAAAGTATCAATGCCATGATTTACTTCAGGATCTACATGGTATGGACGACCAGCTAAAACAATTCCTTTCAAATTATTTTCTTTCATAAACTGTAGAGTTTCTTTACCTTTATTATGAATATCATCTTTAAAGTGTTGATATTCAAGTTCAGCTTTTTTAGCAGCATCTAAAAGTTCTTTTTTAGTAAAATTATATTCTTTAAACTCAGGTAATTCCATAATTATTTCTGCTAATTTATGTGGTTCAAAAGGTAAAAATGGGTTTAAAAATTTAATATTTTTTTCTTTTAATTCTTCAACATTATTTTTTAATACCTCTGAATAGGAAATTACAATAGGGCAGTTATAATGATTATCAGCTTTTTCATATTCTTTTCTAGAATATGGAACACAAGGATAGAATATTGTTTTTATTCCAGAATTAATTAATCCGATAATATGCCCGTGTGAAAGCTTAGCAGGGAAACATACAGATTCAGAAGGCATTGATTCCATACCTTTTTCATATGTTTTTCTATTACTTTTCTCAGAAAGTATAACTCTAAATCCTAAGTTCGTAAGAAAAGTAAACCAAAAAGGATAATCCTCGTACATATTTAATACTCTAGGAATTCCAATAGTTCCTCTAGGAGCATCTTTTTCTTCTAATGGTGTATAATTAAAAGTCCTTTCAAATTTGTATTTCATTAAATTTGGTCTGTCTAAAGTTTTATCAATAATTCCAGCCCCTTTTTCACAACGGTTTCCAGAGATATATTTTGTTCCATTACTAAATTTGTTTATTGTAAGTAAACAGTGATTTTCGCAACCTTGACAGCGTACATGAGATATATCTATTTTTAACTTGTCTAGCTCATCTGGCTTAGCGATAGAAGAGATATATTCCATATCCATATTATTTTCATATTGTGACTTTGCAAGCAAAGCAACACCATAAGCACCCATAAGTCCAGCAATATCTGGTCTCACAACATTTCTTCCAACTATTAATTCAAAAGCTCTTAAAACAGCATCATTATAAAAAGTACCACCTTGTACAACAATATGTGCACCAAGTTTTTTTACATCTCTAACTTTCATAACTTTTTGAATAGCATTTTTAATAACGGAATAAGAAAGACCTGCAGAAATATCTCCAACACTATAACCTTCTTTTTGAGCTTGTTTAATTTTTGAATTCATAAAAACCGTACATCTAGAGCCCAAATCAACAGGTTTTCTTGCTTCTAAGGCACTATTTACAAATTCTTGTATAGAAAGACCTAAACTTTTGGCAAATGTTTCTATAAAAGAACCGCAACCAGAAGAACAAGCTTCATTTAACATAATGTTGTCAATGGCACCATTTTTAATTTTTATATATTTCATATCTTGACCGCCAATATCAACAATACTTGTAACATTAGGCATAAATTCTTGGGCAGCTGTAAAATGTGCAATTGTTTCTATTTCATTTAAGTCAACATTAAGTGCAGTTTGAATTAGTTTTTCCCCATATCCAGTAACTCCACTAAACCTTATAATGGCATCTTTAGGTTTTTCTGAATATAATTTTTTTAACATATTTATAACACTTTGAAGTGGATTACCCTCATTACTTCCGTATAAAGAATAAAGAAGAGTTCCATCTTCAGATATTACAACTAATTTAGTAGTTGTTGATCCAGCATCTATGCCTAGGAAACAATTACCTTTAAATTCTTTTAAATCAGCTTTTTTCACTTTATCTTTTGAGTGTCTTTGTTTAAATTCTTCATATTCAGCATCAATAGAAAATAAAGGTTTTAGAGGATTAGATGTATCATCATGAGATGATTTTAAAACGTCAATTTTACTTTTTAATTTTTCAACAGTTATTGTATGTGAATTAAGAGAATCCAAAGCTGCGCCCTTTGCAACCAATAAATGAGCTTCATCAGGGATTATAATTTCATTATCCTTTAAATTTAAAGTTTGTATAAATCTATTTCTTAATTCAGATAAATAATTTAAGGGTCCTCCCAAAAATGCTACATTCCCTCTAATTGGCCTACCACAAGCTAGTCCGCTAATAGTTTGGTTAACAACTGCTTGAAAAATAGAAGCTGCAATATCCTCTTTGGCTGCTCCTTCATTTAAAAGCGGTTGTACATCGGTTTTAGCGAAAACACCGCAACGAGAAGCAATAGGGTAAATCATTTTATGTGATTTAGCAAGTTCATTTAAACCCGCTGGATCTGTATTTAAAAGACTAGCCATTTGGTCAATAAAGGCACCAGTTCCACCAGCGCAAGTTCCATTCATACGTTGTTCTATAAATTTATCAAAATAAATAATTTTAGCATCTTCACCGCCAAGCTCTATAACAACGTCAGTTTGTGGTATATATTTTTCAACAGCTCTTTTACAAGAAACAACCTCTTGAATAAAAGGCAAATCTAAAAATTTCGATGCACTGATTGCTCCAGAACCTGTTAAGGCAATTGTATATTCACTGTCAGGATACATTGAAATTAAATTTTCTAATACACTGCAAACAGTATTTTTGGTATCTGAGAAGTGTCTCTGATAATCTGTATATATTGTATTTAAATTTTCATCCATAACAATTATTTTAACAGTTGTAGAACCAACATCTAGTCCTATATGTAAAGTTTTAATCATAATTAAGTAGCTCCTTTCAACACTAATAATTCTATATGTAAATGCGAAATTTGTCAAATAATTATATTGGAAAGATAGTGTCAATTTTTTTCGG
>DNVW01000010.1 GCA_003507395.1 Clostridiales bacterium
ATGGACATCGCAAATTAAATTAACCTTTGATATATTTAGCAACATTATGTATTGAAAACGAAATAAAAGTATGATATAATGCAACATAAAGATATAAATAAAATTTATAGAGGGAATAATGGAAGAATTAAACAATATAGACTTGAATTTATGTAAATCATTTATAGCGGTAGCAAAATCTGGAAGTATATCTAAAGCAGCAGAGATGTTATATGTTTCACAACCGGCGGTAAGTCGTAATATAAAAATGCTAGAAGATAGATTAGGATGTAAACTGTTTAATCGTACAGCAAAAGGCGTTGAACTTACCGTTGATGCGGAAAAACTTATGTATTATGTAGAGAATGCATATAATACAATAAAAACGGGATTTAAAGTTCTAAATGATTCTAATGATTTATTAAAAGGTGAGGTAAGAATAGGCGTACCTACACATATTTGTATTTTCTTGGTTTCAGATATAATTGAAGCCTTTAACAAAAATTATCCAGGAATAAAATTTTCTATTGTTAATAGATCAACTACAGAAATGGTAGATATGCTAGAAAAAAGAGCACTCGATGTAATAATAGATAGTTATCCTATAGACAGTTCAAGAGAAGACATTGTAGTAGATGATTTGTTAGAAGTAGATAACTGTTTTGTAGCTAGTAATAAGTATGCAAGGTTAATAAGTAATAACAAAGAGATAAGTATAAATGAACTTTCACAATATCCGTTGCTATTGCAACAAGCTAAAACAAGTACAAGAAAAGCTTTAGATAACATAATGGGAGATTCTTTAAAGATGTTTGAACCTAATATTGAAGTTGCAACAACAGAGGTAATGCTAGATCTTGTGAAAAAGGGGTTGGGTATTGGCTATTTTACCAAAATGTCTGTTATGGACAAATTACAATCAAATGAACTTATAGAGATACCAATAAAAGAAGAGTTACCTAAAACAAAAATTGGTATAGTGTATATTAAAGAATTCTTGACAAATGCACCTAAAAAATTTGTCGAAATAATTAAAGAAAAAGCTAATATGTTAAATATTCTTAAGCAGAAAACAATTCGTTTAATATTATTACAAGACTGTATGTATAATTGCGAATTTTGTCATAAAGAAGGAATAAAAACTAAAAAAGAGTCTCTTATGACGCCAGAGGATATTGGATATATGTTTAGTGTATTGAATAATAGATATGGAATAAAAACGGTCCAACTAACAGGAGGAGAACCATTATTAAAAGAAAACTTGAAAGAAATAATTACTAATTTAAGAAAACATGGAGCTAATATAAAGATAACTACAAATGGTTATCTTTTAAGAGAAAATATGTGGATAGGAGAAATGATAGATAAGCTTAATATTTCTTTGCATAGTTTTAACGAAAAAAAATATGAAAGCATTACTACAGTCGAAAATTCATATGAAAGAGTTGTCTCTGCTATCAATAAAATCAGATTTAAGTATCCAACATTAAAAATGAGTATAAACACAACATTATTAAAAGGCATAAATAATAATTTTGCTTCTATACAAGAATTAATTAGCTTTGCATCTTCCATAAAAGCGGATTTAAAAATTGTAGAAGTATATCCAAAAACTTCAAGATATTTTACAAGTATATTTAATATAGAACCTTTAATTAAACAATTGGGCTATAAAAAGATAAAAAATAGTTTTAGAAAGAACTTATACTCTAATGGAAATCATAATATTTTCTTACAAATGTGTACTTGTAGTATTATATCTGAACAAAGTAATAAAACAGAACTTTGCAAGGAAAATAATGATCTATTTATTAGTCAAGATGGAAGAGTTAACTTGTGTAGAGCAACAAATGATACAATAGATTTATATGATTCTATAAAGGAAAGAGATGATAATGAACTTGCAAGTAAAATAAAAAAAGTGTATGAGGAAATGGGGAATGGGTGTATATGTCAAGTGAAACAATAATAGAAAGAGAAGTTAGATATAAAATAAACAAAGAAATAAAAGATAAAATTATAAAATCCTCTTATCAAATAGAAGAAGCAACAAAATGCGTGGATTTATGTATGGGTAAATATGGCTTTGATTCGCTAGAAAAACTGGGATATATTATTCGTTTGAGGAATAAATCAGGAAAGTGTATAATTGAGTCTAAAAAAAGATTAGATAATAATTCTTGGAGTGAAGCTCAACTTACAATTCCTACAATGAAAGATGGATATGCCTTTTTAAAAAATATTGGACTACAACCATATTTGTATATAAATAGAACAAGAGAGATTAGAAAAATAGATATTGCAAAGGTATATATAGATGACTTAGAAATACTTGGGACGTTTGTTGAATTTGAGTTAGAAGAAGGATATGAATTTAAGGATTTAGAGAAATATTTAAGTGAAATAGGAATAGAAAATAATCCAGAGAAACTATATGGGGATATATTTAAAGAAAGAACAAAAGAACCAGAATTTAATGAAATATTAAACAATGCAATTAATGATTTTTTAATGAAAAACAAATAAGATAAGAGAATGCTAGAAGGCATTTTCTTTTTTAGTATAAATTCTGTTTATATAATATATAAAATATTTATATTTGCTTTTATACAATATTGCCAATATAATGCTACTATAAAATTTCGTAAAGGAGAAGATGATTGTATGAACGAATTTAATGACTATAACATTATACTTATTGGACTTGGTCCTCATGCTAAAAGAATTTATATGAATTTGTTTAAAAAATATAGAATGAGTCCAAAAGTTATAGTAGACTTAAAAAGCAAAAGAAAAGAAATAGAGAATTATCTAGAAGAAAATGATTTTAGATCAGTAGATTTATATTTACTAGATGACTATAAAAGAGATAATCTAGAACTTACAAACGAAGATAAAAAAGAAATACAAGAGTTAATCCTACAGAAGAAGATTAAGTATGCTATAATATCAACAGAGCCTAAATCACATTTCGCATATGCTAAATTTTTTCTTGAAAATGACATAAACATATTAATGGATAAACCTATTACAGCTCCAGTTAATGTAAATTGCGATACAAAACAGGCTTTAAAGATTAAGGAAGAATACAACACTTTATGTCAAATATATAAGAAGAAAAAAGATAAAATTAGTTTTAAAATACAATGTCAAAGAAGGTTTCATGAAGGTTATTTGTATGTAAAACGTTTATTAGAGCAAGTGGTAAGAGAATATAACATACCAATTACATATATAGATATATATCACAATGACGGAATGTGGAATATGCCTTCTGAGTTTCTGGAAAGAGAAAATCATCCATATAAATATGGTTATGGGAAACTGTTTCACAGTGGATATCACTTTATAGATTTAGTGGCTTGGCTCATGGAAGTAAATCGTGAAACTAAAGGAAAGCAAATAAACAACGCAGAAATGTTTGTTTCTACGTATAATCCGATAGATTTTTTTAATACTTTTAACAATTATGATTACAAAAGAATATTAAAAACTAATAGATTTGAAAAGTGTATGGAGAACAAAGAAAAATTTATAGATTTTGGAGAAATAGACTTTCATTCAATAATTAACTTTAAAGAGGAAGATAAGTTGATTACTAATTGTTCCATAAATTTAATGCAATCTGGTTTTAGCAGAAGAGCTTGGTGTGAACTGCCTAAAGATACCTATAAAGGAAATGGCAGAGTGCGACACGAAAGGCTTAACATACAAGTTGGTCCTCTTATGAACATACAAATTCATAGTTATCAAGCATATGAAATAAAAGATAGAGATCAAATACTTAACAATGGGGTTGGCAGTGTAGAACATTTTGACATATATGTATTTAGAAATAGTCAGCTTATTGGGGGTAAAACATTTGAGACATTAGACATTGCGACCCTATCTGAAAAAGATAAAAAATATTTTAATGGATATAATGAAAAAGCAAGAGAAAATTGTTTTATAAATTTTCTACTTAATATAGATGATAGTTCGGATTTGTTAGAACATAGAACAAGCATTGAGATAACGGAAAAAGCATATGAAGCTATGAGTAGAAAAAAAGTATAATTAATTTTGATATTAAAGTATAAGGAGAATATTTATGAATGTTATAGCAGAAATAACAGATGATATGTTTGAAATTGAGCCAATACCTTTTAACAATCCAAAAGTAAGGTATGGTGCAAGGGGCATAGTAAAGACACAAGATGGACTTATAGCTGTCTTTTTCAAAAAAGCAAAGAATGAATATAAATTGCCAGGTGGTGGAATAGAACAAGGAGAAACTCCGGAAGAAGCTTTCACAAGGGAAGTTTTAGAAGAAGTAGGATGTGAAGTAAATAATATATCATTATTAGGAATAACAAAAGAATTAAAATCTCAAGAAAATTTTCAACAAATATCGTATGTGTTTAGTTGCAGAATGGAAAATGATACAAAAAATACTCGAATGACACAAAAAGAAATAGATGAAGGTGGTTCAATTGTTTGGCTCACACCTGAAGAGGCTTTGAAAAAAATTATAGAATGTGAAAACCAACTTAAAGCGTCGGATTATGATAGCATATATAGGACAAAGTTTATGAATTACAGAGATAGAGAAATAATTAAATATTATATTGAAAACTGTTAAGAGATGATTAATCAAGATTAAAAAAGTCTGGCTCTTACATATTAGATTTATAAAATGTAAAAAATAAACCTTTA
>DNVW01000004.1 GCA_003507395.1 Clostridiales bacterium
TCCCGAAAAAAATTGACACTATCGGAGTGGACCAAATATATTTCATTTTGTATTCATAATTTCTTCTATAAGGTACGTATATTGCTTTTGAGATAATGAATTTATCAATTTGTTTAAAAAAGGAGATAAAATTAGCAATACTATGTATACAGTAACAAACCAATAATTTCTAAGAAAAACTGGAAAAAAATTAATTAAAGTCTCTTTAACTGTTTTTTCTTGATAAATAGTAAAGTAAAAAATACTATATATTAATATTGAATAAAATAATGTTTCTGACCATATTTTTAATATTCTTTTGATTTTAAAATTTGAATCTACTAAAAAATAACCACCTATTATAACATAGCAATTTACAGCCACAAAACATAATGCTTCTAAAAACCATATGCAAAATCCTTTTGCTGTTAAGACATTGCTTTTTTCGAGTAATCTTCCATAGTTTAATAAATGTAGCATCAATATCATTAGCATTGAAATTATTCTTAAAGCCTCTATATTACTACATCTTTTTTTCATTCTTATTTTTCCACCTCTACTTACCTAAGCATTTTTTTATTTATTTTAAAAAATTATATCAAAAGATAAAAGCCAATTATTCTGCTTACCAAATCATTCATCTTTTTCATATCCTGGTTTTTTTAACAGTTTAAACATATTAGTTTTATATTTTTCTACTCCTGGTTGATCAAATGGATTTACTCCTAGTAAATTGCCAGACATTGCGCAAGATAGTTCAAAGAAATATATTAAATGTCCCACCGTTTCTTCGTCTAGTTTTTCTATCTCAATAACTATATTAGGTACATCTCCTTCTGTATGTGCTGCTATTGTTCCTTCCATCGCCTTTTTATTAACAAAGTCTAATGTTTTACCTGACAAATAATTTAGTCCATCTAAATTATCTTCATCTGCATTTATTATAATTTCTGAATTTATATTTTTTATATTTATTACTGTTTCAAACAAATTTCTTCTCCCGTCTTGTATGTATTGTCCCAATGAATGTAAATCTGTGGTAAATTCTACTCCAGAAGGATAAATCCCTTTATGTTCTTTTCCTTCACTTTCTCCATATAACTGTTTCCACCACTCTATCATATAATGAAGCTTTGGCTCATATGTTACAAGTATCTCTATATTTTTATCTTTTTTATATAATATGTTTCTTGCAACTGCATACTTATAGCAATCATTATATTTTATGTTTCGGTCTAAATATTTTTCTTGCGCATTTTTTGCGCCTTGCATTAATTTGTCTATGTCTATTCCTGCAACAGCTATAGGCAATAATCCAACTGGTGTTAATACAGAATATCTACCACCTATATTATCTGGTATTACAAATGTTGTATATTTTTCTTCTTTTGCTAGTGTTTTTAATGCTCCTTTTTTAGCATCTGTTGTTACATAAATTCTCTTTCTTGCTTCTTTTATACCATACTTATTTTCTAGCATTTCTCTAAAAATTCTAAAAGCTATTGCTGGTTCAGTAGTTGTCCCTGACTTAGATATTACATTTATTGAAAAATCTTTGTTTCCTATAACCTCTATTAAATCATTTATATAGTTTGTACTCAAATTGTTTCCTACATAAAGTATTAATGGAGTTTTTCTTTCTTCTTGTAGATTATAAAAAGAATTTGTTAATGCTTCTATTACTGCTCTTGCACCTAAATAAGAACCACCTATTCCTATTACAATTAAAATTTCTGAATCACTTTGTATTTTTTCTGCTACTTTTTTTACTTTTTCAAATTCCTTTTTGTCATATTTGGTTGGAAGTTCTAACCACCCCACGAAATCTTTCTTATCTTCTGCTCTATTATGTAGGTTTTCATGTATTTTTTTTACTTCTTCTGCATATTTTATAATTTCTTTTTCTGAAATGTTTGAATATTTTAAATTTAATTTAACATTTAACATATATTACCTCCATCTTTTGTTTATGTAGTTATTTTATAATATGTGACTATTTTATTCAATATATTTTTTTAATTACTTATTTTCCTTGCTATAAAATTGTTAACAAAATGATATTTTCCTCTATTTATAATATACAAATATCCAAAAACACTAAAACAAATGGCACCAATAAAGTTCACCATAAGATCTTTCATTGTGTCATTAATACCTATATCTAAATAACCATTAGGTATAATAGTTTCATTCATTTTTCCTTCGTTATCTTCACTATATATTACTGTATATTTTATATTATTTATGCCGATTGCTTTATTACTTTTTGTTTTGTCAAGAGTTACTGTTGAAATATTTTGAACTATACTATCTTTTTGCATATCAGTTTTCAAAATATTATCTGCTCCATATTCAAAAAATTCCCATAATACCCCTATTGTCATTGAAAAGCAAAATGAAACAATTACAATAAATATTGGTGACAGCTTAATACTACTTATATTTTCATTTAATAAATCTACTAAAGAAAATCCTATTCCTGCTGCCAAAAAGCCATTTAGTGTGTGTAATATGGTATCCCAATATGGAATAACTATATAAAAATTGTTTATTTCGCCCAAAATTTCTGCTGAAAATATAAAACATAGTATTATTATTTCTAACACACTTGGCAATGTAATTTTAAATTTTTCTTGTATCCAAAAAGGTACTGTAAATAAAATTAATGATAATAAGCATAAAGCTGCATTGCTTATTTCTCCTAATATTATTTGTCTAATCATACTAATAATTACTAATGCTCTTAGAATAACATATACCATTATAGTCGATTTCTTAGTCTCTCTATATGTTTCCTTTATTTCTTTAAATTTTTTTAACATAACAATTCCTCTTTTACTAATATATAATATACTAGAATTATAACATGAATTTCAAATAATTCTCAAGATATAATTTAATATCTATTATTTTTATTCTAATTTTATTAGTAATCTAAATCCACTCTTCGTATTTTTTGATATATATTTTTTTAGCAAACATTGCCAAAATGCAATATAAAAATGTGACACCAAATATCAATAATATATATTTTAAAGCAATTGGCACTAATCCAATTATTGCTCCTAATCTTGTAAATGGAACTAATATACCTATCACTATTAATAATATTGATGATAAATATACCATTTTGTTGGCATTACTTTGTATAAATGGAATTTTTGCTGTTCTTATAATATGCATTCCAACAAGATTTGAAACAATACTATAAGTAAACCAGATTGTTTGGAATAATGCCACCTCTCTTACTTTAAAAGTAAACCATAAAAAAGCAAATACAATTAAGTCAAACAAAGAACTCACTGGTCCCATAAAGAACATAAAATGTTTTAAGCTTGTTGTGTCCAATCTTTTAGGTTGTCGAATAATTTCTTGGTCAACATCATCAAAAGGAAGTGTCATTTGTCCAAAATCATATAGTAGTCCCTCTACTAATAGTTGTATAGGGGTTTCTGGCAAAAATGGCAATACAACACTTGCAACAATAACTGATAACACTTCTCCAAAATTAAAACTTGTAGCTAATTTAATATATTTCATTAAATTTGCAAAAGTTTTTCTACCTTCAGTTACACCATCTAATAAAACATTTAAATCTTTTTCTAATAATATTATATCTGCCGATTCTTTAGCAATGTCAACAGCAGTATCAACAGATATCCCAACATCTGAATTTATAAGAGAAGGACTATCATTAATACCATCACCCATATATCCTACAATATTATTATCTTCTTTTAGTAATCTGACAATTCTAGCTTTTTGAATAGGCGATAACTTGGCAAAAATGTTATTTTTTTTGATAAGTCTATGAACTGCCATATCTGATAATCTGTCCAACTTACTTCCTAGAATAATATTCTCAGACATGATTCCAACTTTATCACATATACATCTAGTTACTTCGGCATTATCTCCTGTTAGAACAATAACTCTAATCCCTGCTTCATTCATTTTCATTACGGCTGCTTTTGCACTTTCTTTTGGAGGATCTAAAAATCCAATAAACCCTAATAGCGTCATATTCTTTTCATCTTGAACATTTAGTTTGTGATTTTTTTCTGTATTGTATTTTTTACATACAGCAATAACTCTTAAACCTTTCTGATTTAAGTCTTTACTAATTTTTTGTATATTTTCTTTTATTTCTTTCGTTAATGAATAAACTTCTCCTTTATAGTCTGCCAAAGTACAAACATTAAGAATTTCCTCAACAGCTCCTTTAGTTATGAGTTCATCTTTGTTTTCACTATTCCTTACAACAACAGATAAACGTCTACGAGCAAAGTCAAATGGAATCTCATCTAATTTTATATATTTGCTAGTTATTTCTTTCATGTTATGCTCTAATCCACGTTTTATGACAGCTTCATCTATATTGCTTCTTAAGCCAGTTTGAAAACTAGAATTTAAATATGCATATTTTAAAACTCCTATATCTTCTTCGCCTTTAGTGTTTAAATATTTCTCTAATATAATTTTATCCTCTGTTAAAGTTCCTGTTTTATCTGTACACAAAATATTCATGGCACCAAAATTCTGAATTGCATCTAGTTTTTTTACTATAGTCTTCTTTTTTGACATTTTTACAGCGCCTTTTGACAAGCAAGATGATAATATAACTGGAAGTAACAAAGGCGTTATAGTTATTGCAATAGCTACAGAAAATGTAAAAGCTGTAATAACATTATGCTTAGCAAAATTTAGTATGAAGACTATAGGAATTATAATTAGCATAAATCTTATTAATAGTTTACTAATGCCTTCAATTCCTTTTTGAAAAGCAGTTTTAGGCTTGCTAGAATTCAGCGTATAAGCTATTTTCCCAAAATATGTTGAATCTGCAATTTTTATTACAACACCTTTAGCACTTCCAGAAATAACATTTGTTCCCATAAGACAAATTGTATCTAAATCTGCAACATTTTCTATATCTTCTAATTTCATTTCAGATTCAACAATTTTTCTTATAGCATCAGATTCGCCTGTTAAGGAAGATTGTCCTACATATAAGTCATTTGATTCTATAAGTCTTAGATCAGCTGGAATCATACTTCCAGCCGAAAGTATTACCACATCTCCAATAGTAACATTCTTCATTGGAATTTCAGTCTCTTCACCATTTCTTAACACCATACAGGTTGTAGCCACTAATTCTTTAAGCTTGTTTGCTGCCTTATTTGAACGATATTCTTCAATAAAATCCAATAGAGTACTCGCTGTAATTAATATTATAATAACTATAATATTTGCATAGCTATTCTCTTCTGAAAGAATTATATCAGTATAGCATAATAGTAAAATTATCCCTAACAAAACAATATTAAATGGTGTAAATAAACTTTCCCAAAAGTAATTATACCATCTTTTTGGTCGAGATTTACTAATAATATTTTCTCCAAATTGTTTTAAATTACTTTCTGCTTCTTGATTGGTTAATCCATTTTTATTAATCTTGTATTGTTTAATAAAATCTTCTTTAGTTAATAAACATTCTTTGCCATAAAGCTCTAATATATTTACTTCTTCTTTTGAATTCACCATTTATAACATCTCCACTTTTTATCTTTATATATTAATTATTTGTATATTTTTATAAAATATCCCACAAAATTGTTTTTTTGCGTCAAGGGAGATTTTCAAAAGAGACGGAGATTTTGACAACTTTTTTGATTGTCGAAATTACCGTCCTTACACTAGTAAATAATTCCACCACCATAATCATTTACATCAAGTCCTTTAAAGTTTATAAGATTTAATTTATATTTTTCTATATGCTTTAATATTTTTTCTTTACTTTCCAATTTTTCTATATCTCCAAATAGTATAAAATTATCATCAAACACCATGCTCGCTCCTCCTATTAATCCTTGCATTTGTGTAGGTTTTCCAGCTTTATCTAATAACTTTATATTTTTCTCCATTATATAAGTAGCATCTATACCATGATTATTTAATATTTTACAAATACCCGTGTCTGTAGTAATACAAGATTTTGTACTAGTTACACAAATAGAACATTTTACATACCCTTGTTTTACAATAATGTTTGGATTTATTGTTTTATCTGTATATTTACTACCAATTATTGCATTTCCTATTTGGCATGCATTATATGGAACATCGTTTGGATAATTCTTTTTTACCTCTGATATTCCTATAATAAAATTATTGTTTTTAATAGGTGCATTTGGTGCACAGATCACCTTATCATTTATTTTACAGTAGAAAATATCACTATGTGCAGATATTTCTTCATATACTTCATCTGATGAAGGCAATTTATGTACAGCAAAGTATTTAGATAAATAATCTAATTCTATATCTCTTATTCTACCATCAATTAATAAATTTCTCATTTTAAATTTTGCCTTTCTATCGAAAAAAGCCTCACAAAAAAATTTTTTGCAAAACTTTTTTATTTCCACGTTCTTTTTATATTCTCTTATTCTTTATCTTTTAGGGCTTTATATAAATCAATGTTTAGTTTATTACATATACTACTTAATACAATAAAAACATCTGCCACTTCACTTTCTATTGTATCATAGTGATTAATTTTACTATTATCTATACTCATATTAGTAGCATTTTTTCTTATGGCTTTTGCCAATTCTCCAACTTTTTCTAATAGTAGTAACATTAATCTAAATATTCTTTAATAATTTGATATAATTTTTGTACAGGTAATCCGACAACTGAATTATAGCTACCTTCAAGTTTAATTATAAATTTAGAAAACTGTCCTTGTATTGCATATGCTCCTGCTTTGTCCATAGCCTCTCCACTATTAATCCAATCTTTTATTTCTTTTGGAGTTATTTCAGATAAGTATACTTTTACTATATCATAATCTTTATATATTTTTTGTTTTCCATCTTTTTCTATTATTACACATAAACTTGTAATAACTTCATGCATATCATTTTGTAATTCAGATATCATTTTAAATGCTTCTTCTTTACTTTTTGGTTTTCCAAAAGGCTTTTCATTTTTTAATACTAATGTATCAGAACCTATTACTATTCTGTCTCCTTTTGTTCTATCAAATACTTCTTTTGCTTTTAAATAGGCTATTCTTTTAGACTGTTCTTGTATTGTTAGTCCTTCTATAAAATTTTCATTTATATTACTTACTATTGTTTCAAAATTTTTAGTAATGTACCCTAATAACTCTTTTCTTCTTGGCGAAGCAGAAGCTAATATTATTTTCATCTATTTATTCTCCTTAATTTATTAAATTATTTCTAACAAATATTAAATATTTTACCGTTCAATATCTCCATTAATAATTAGTGTTTCTAGTTAAATGATATGGTTTTAATTCTTTGTTCTTATTTCTTCCTTGACTCCATATATAATCATTAATGTCAATTGAACAAACTTTATTTTTTAATTTTTCCTTTATTAAATCAATTACTACAAGCATATTAGCTCTTATTTCTACCTCATATTCTGAATTTATTTTTATTTCCTTTTTATTGTCAATAATATTAGCTAATTTATCATTATATTCTAGTATTCCTAATCCTCGCATTACTTGTGGTATCTTGTAATCTGCACAACCTATTAAATGAGAATAATCCATTCTTATATTTTCTTTCAACTCTCTTATATGTAATATATCTGATGTTAACAATTGTGCTAATTTATAAAAATAGATTTTTTCATCTTTGTATATTCTTTCATCTTTGAAATTTTGAAAATAATTTACAATAACCTCAAATAATTCTGTATCGATAGTAATATCTTTTATAAATTCATAAAAGTTACCATCCATTTCTTCATTAACTATTTTACTAACATTTTTTATAATATTATATCTTTCTTCAAATAGTGGAATTTCTACATTTCCTTTTAATATTTCTCTAAATTCATCTTTAGTTATATTAGAAAAGTCAGTAGTGTTTTTCTCTTTTACATATTTTAATATTGTATATAGTAATGCAATACTTCCATCTTCTTTTCCATCATCTGTATCTATCGTCCATTTAGGATCTCCCCAAAAAGAAAAGTCTATTGATTCGTATACTAATAAAAAGTTTATTATTTTTTCTGTTGATAAATCTAATAAATCATATGGAGAATAACTTATTATTTTATATCACAAATCAACTTTTTTATAAAACTTAAGCATTACATGTCTTTCTTTATTTGTAGCACTGCTACGCACTCCACATGGCTCGTAAATGGAAACATATCCACTGGTTGAATTTTCTTTACAAAGTACTTTTCTTCTAGCATTTTTAAATCTCGTACCATTGTTGCAGGATTGCAACTTATATATACTAATTTACTTACGTTTAATTTTAGTATAGTTTTTATCGTTGTATTGTCTAGACCTTTTCTTGGCGGGTCAACTATTATCGCTGTTGGCGTTACTCGTTTTTCTTGTAATATTTTTTCAAATACCTTTTCTACATCTCCTGCAAAGAATTCAATATTATCAATATTATTTAGTTTAGCATTTTCCTTTGCGTCTTCTATTGCTTCTTCTACAATTTCTATTCCATATACCTTTTTTACAAATTTAGAAGCAAATATTCCTATTGTTCCTATTCCACAATATAAATCACAAAGTACATCTTCTTTGCTTAAATTTGCAAATTCTATTGCCTTATTGTATAGTAATTCTGTTTGAATAGGATTTGTTTGGTAAAATGATAATGGTGATATTTTAAAAATATAATTTCCAAGTTTGTCATAAATATATCCATCTCCATATAAGACAATATTTTTCTTTCCTAAAATCACATTTGTATTTTTACTATTAATATTTTTTATAATAGTTTTCACTTCTGGAAATCTGTCAACAATTTTTTCTACTATAGTGTTTTCTTGTGGTATACTTTCGTCATTGGTAACAATAATACACATTATTTCATTTGTTCTTATCCCTATTTTTATAACAATGTGTCTTATTGTACCAGTATGTTTTTTCTCATCATATATGGGTATATGATATTGTTTTATTAATTCAAACAGATATTTGGCAACTTCTTCTGCCTTTTCATTTTGTATTATACATTTACTAATTGGAATAATCTCATGTGTTCTCTTTGCAAATACCCCCATTACTGGCTCTTGATTTTTATCTTTTCCTATTGGATATTGTAGTTTATTTCTGTAGTAATATGGCTTTTTCATTCCTATTGTATTACTAACTTCTATAGTATTATTTAAAGTTTTATTTATTAAATTTTGCACCATATTTCGTTTCATATCTAATGTATATTGATAATCTATATGTCTTAAAGAACAGCCCCCACACCTTTTATATGTTAGGCAATCTTCTTCTTTTCTTACATTAGATTTTTCTAATATTTCTATTATTTTTCCATATGCATATGTAGGACATACTTTAACAATTAATATCTTACACTTTTCTCCTTTTATTGCTGTTGGAACAAAAATTGTAAAATTATCTATTTTTGCAATTCCTTCGCCGTCATATCCATTATCAATTATATTAACTATATATTCTTTATTTTTTTCTATTAAACTATTTTCCATATATTTCCTCTTCTATTTTACTGCATATCTGCATTATAATATTTATTTCTGCAATACTTTTTTGCAAGTCCTCCTGTACTTGTTTCTCTATAGTGACTTCTTAGGTCTTTACCAGTTTCGTACATTGTATCTACAATTAAATCAAATGATATTTTTTGTGTTTCATCTAATAACATAGATATGTTGCTAGCATCTATCGCTCTTATTGCTGCTACTGCATTTCTTTCAATGCAAGGTATCTGCACATAACCATATATTGGATCACAAGTTAATCCCATGTGATGTTCCATTGCAATTTCTGCAGCATGCTCTATTTTGTATATATCTAATTTTTTTAATTGACTAGCTGCTGCTGCTGCCATTGAACAAGCTGTTCCTATTTCGGCTTGGCAACCACATTCAGCTCCACTTATAGAAGCATTTGTTTTAACGATATTTCCTATTATTCCCGCTGTCGCTAGTGCATTAATTATCTCCTCATCTGTATAATTATTACTTGCCTGCAAGTAATATAGGGCCGATGGTAATACTCCACACGACCCACATGTTGGTGCTGTTACAATTTCTCCACCTGATGCATTTGTCTCACTAACAGCATATGCATATGCTGTTAGTAATCTTGTTCTTTTTATTTCTTCTGTTTCATTATTATTTATATTGCTATATATGCTTTTGGCCCTCTTTTTTAAATTTAATTTTCCTGGTATAGTTCCTTCCGCTTCTAGTCCATAATTAATACTTGCCTTCATAGCTTTCCAAATATCTGCAAGGAACTCTTTTATGTTTTCTCCTTCTGTTTCATATACATAATCATATATTTTTTTATTGTTTTTTTCACAATATTCACTTATTTCACTAAATGTATTTAGATAGTATACTTCTTTTGGTTCTTCATCTTCTCGTCCGTCTATTTTTATCGTTCCCCCACCTATAGAATATACCATCCATCTTCCAATTTCTCTGTCTTGCTTATATGCTACAAAAACCATTGTATTTGGATGAACATCACATTTTGTTTTTTTATCAAATATTATATTTACTTTTATAGGTTTTAATGTTTGTTCTATTATATAATCTGTTAGATGTCCTTTTCCTGTTGCTGCTAATGAACCATATAATATTACCTCAAAAAAATCAGCATCTTTATATTCTTTTTTGAACATTTCTGCTGCTTTTTTTGGTCCCATTGTGTGTGAACTTGATGGTCCATTGCCTTGTTTATAAAACTCTTTTAATGATTGCATCTAGTCTCCTCCCTTGATGTTAATATTTTATCATTTATATTCTTTCAAATCAATATAATTTTATTTATTATTAAACATGGATTAATTTAATTTGCGATGTCCAT
>DNVW01000011.1:0-15325 GCA_003507395.1 Clostridiales bacterium
ATGTATTTTTCAGTGTGCTAGTACATTTATGTATATTAAATAAATAATAGTACATAATAAAGTTAAATATTTTTTGTATAAATACTTGTATTTTTTTTAGCTATGTAGTATAATACAAAATGTATTCAGTTATAGTAAGTAATGATGCTTAGCATCTTACAATACATTTCTGGTGATGATAACATAGAGGTAATACCTGTTCCCATCCCGAACACAGAAGTCAAGCTCTATTGTGCCGAAAATATTTGCGGGTTACCCTGTTGAGAAGATAGGTTGTTGCCAGATTATATATTCTCCGTTAGCTCAGTTGGTAGAGCGCTCGGCTGTCGAGCAAGTCGCAAGACTAAAATGTTAGCAGCTCTATAAGGAAACTTGTAGATGAAAAAGGTGGCTAATTCGGTGAAACTCGTAAGTAATTAAATTACACGACAATACCGAGCAAGGCGAAAGCTATGTGTAGAGACTTTACACCACCTACCTAAATTAAATTATTAATATGGTAAAGATAAAGTCCAGACTACAAATTATGAATAATCATAATGTTAGCGAAAGTTAATGTAGTGCAGTAACCGATAGGTCGTTGGTTCGAGTCCAACACGGAGAGCCATAAAAGAGTGTTATAAGCACTCTTTTTTTGTGTATTAATTGGTAAAACAATAAAAAACACTTGTTTTATATATTGCAATATGATATTATTATATAGGTGATTAATATGATACAAAAGATTTGTCAAATATGCAATTCAAAATTTGAAACTATATCTAGTACATAGTAATTTTATGATATATTTAATGAAAGGAGTAAAAAATTTGATTTTGAATTTAAACCTTATTCATTTGAAACTGTAAAAAAAGAAGATGATTCTTGGGAAAGATAGAAATATTTATTCCGTAATATTTTATAAGTGCTATATAAAATGGTTCATATGTCACTGAAAATGGAGATTTTGACAACTGGAGAACTAAAAAAAGGAGTAGTTTTTACTACTCCTTTGGTGGAGATGAGGAGAGTCGAACTCCTGTCCAATAACCTTTCCACAAGAACTTCTACGAGTGTAGTTTGTTATTATTATTCCCTTAAGAATAAGTTAACAAACAAACTTATTCTTAAGGTAGCCATTTAAAATACCTGCTATTTCTATGGCAAGAAATAGGTTCGTTTCCCACTAAATGACGCCTTAATCTTTAAACGTGGGCATTTAAAGTAAGACGAGCTACCATTAACTAGGCAGCGTATGCTAATTCTCTATTATCAGCGTTTATATTTATTTTTCGCCTTTTAAAGTGGCCAGGCGAATCCACTACTCGCTATTCTTACTTCTGGGATACTGTCGAAACCAAATACATCCCCATAAAAATGATATAATACTATTATACAACAATTATATAAAAATAACAAGATTTTTATATTTACTATTGCAATCTTTTAATTTATATAGTAAAATTTGAAAAAGAGGTGTAAAGAGTGATTAAAGAAAAAAGAAAGATACATAAAGTAATAAATAAATGAGAATACTAAGGGGATTAGTATTCTTTTTTTGTATAATAAAAATCAACTTTATATAAAAAGTATCTGTACTACTACACCAAGAAAAAGGAGGAAAAATTATGGAAACTGTAGTGTTAAACCACCCACTAATAAGTCACAAATTGGCAATATTAAGAAATAAAGAAACCGGAACGAAAGAATTTAGAGAGATTGTAAGTGAAATAGCAATGTTCCTATGCTATGAGGCAATGAAAAATGTTGAGTTAGAAGAAATAGAAATAGAAACACCGTTAAAAAAGATGAAAATAGGAAAATTTAACGAAGATAAATTAGCATTTGTGCCAATATTAAGAGCAGGAACAGGAATGCTAGATGGTGTTATAAGTGTTGTACCAAATGCCAAAATAGGACATATAGGAATATATAGGGATGAAAAAACATTTGAACCAGTAAATTATTTCTTTAAAGTACCAAAAGATATAGAAAAAAGAGAGGTATTCTTATTAGACCCAATGCTTGCAACAGGCGGAACAGCAGTAGATGCAATAGACTTACTAAAGAAAAAGGGAGTAACAAAAGTAAAATTTTTATCAATTATTGCATCACCAGAAGGAATAGAAAAAGTAAAAACACTTCATCCAGATGTACAAATATATTGTGCACATATAGATGAAGGACTTAATGAAAATAAGTATATAGTTCCAGGACTAGGAGATGCGGGAGATAGAATATTTGGAACAAAATAGATTAAAAGGAAGTAACTTTTAGACAATAGGTTGGAGATTTTATCTAAAAATAAATTTTTTAAATAAAATCTCTACCTTATTGCTTAGGCAAAATCTTGAATTTATTAAATTGATGTGATATAAAATAAGTGGGGAGGGATTAAATTTGAAAATTACAGATATTAAAGCCTTAGAAAAAATAGCTAATAACATAAGAATAGATATAATAAACCAAGTATATGAAGCAAATTCTGGGCATCCTGGTGGTGCACTATCTTCAGCAGATATTTTATCAGTATTATACTTTAATCAAATGAATATTAATGAAAAGGAACCAAACTCGCCTACAAGAGATAGATTTATTCTATCAAAAGGACATTGTAGTCCAGCACTATATGCTACTTTAGCAGAAAAAGGTTACTTTGAAAAGGAAAAGTTAAATACATTTAGAAAAATGGGAAGTAATTTACAAGGGCACCCAGACATGAAAAATATTCCAGGAGTAGATATGTCAACAGGCTCATTAGGGCAGGGGTTATCGGTGGCTGTAGGAATGGCAATAGCATCAAAGATGGATAGAGAGGGGTGTAGAATATATTGTTTGCTTGGGGATGGAGAAATAGACGAAGGGCAAATATGGGAAGCATCAATGGCAGCAAGTAAAAACAAATTAGATAATTTGTGTGTTATTTTAGATAATAATGGTTTACAAATAGATGGCAAAATAGAAGAGGTAGCAGGATTAACGAACATAGAAGGTAAAATTGCAAATTTTGGGTTTAAAGTAATAAATGTAGATGGACACAATATTTCTAATTTGATAGATGCATTTGATACAGCAAAACAAACTAAAGGAGTACCAACGATAATAATAGCAAAAACTATAAAAGGAAAAGGTGTATCATTCATGGAAGGAAAAGCAGAATGGCACGGAAAGGCACCAAAAGCGGAAGAATACGAAAAGGCAATAGAAGAGCTAAAAGGAAGGGAATGAGTTATATGGAAGAAAAAACAAAAATTGCTACACGTCAAAGTTATGGCGAAAAGTTAGCTGAGTTGGGAGAAAAGAACAAAAATATAGTAGTATTAGATGCAGATTTATCTGGAGCAACAAAAACTAATATTTTTGCAAAAAAATTTCCTGATAGATTTATAGATGTAGGAATAGCAGAACAAAATATGTTTGGAATAGCAGCAGGTTTATCAACATATGGAAAAATACCTTATGCAAGTACTTTTGCTATGTTTGCCGCTGGAAGAGCTTATGATCAAATTAGAAACAGTATTTGTTATCCAAAATTAAATGTAAAAATTTGTGCAACACATGCAGGAATTACAGTAGGAGAAGATGGAGCAACACATCAAATGATAGAAGACATTTCTTTAATGAGAACTATTCCTAATATGATAGTAATGTGTACATCAGATGATATACAGACAAAATGGGCAGTAGAAGAAATTTCTAAAATTAATGGACCAGTATATTTAAGATTATGCAGATTAGCATCAGAGGTAATATATGAAGAAAAACAAAAATTTGAAATTGGCAAAGGAATTCAAATAGGTAATGGAACAGATGCTACTATAATTGCAACAGGAATTACAGTACAAGAAGCATTAAAAGCAAAGAAAAAGTTAGCAACAGAGGGAATAAATATTAGAGTAGTTGATATACATACAATAAAGCCAATAGATAAAGAATTAATTGTAAAATGTGCTATAGAAACGCAAAAGGTTATAACAGTGGAAGATCATAACATAATAGGAGGACTTGGAAGTGCAGTATGTGAAGTATTAGCAGAAGTAGAACCTAAAAAAGTAATAAGAATGGGAATAAAAGATGAATTTGGTAAATCAGGAAAAGCAGAAGAACTAATGAAATATTTTAAAATAGATTCAGAAGCAATAATAGAAAAAGTAAAAGAAAATTAAAAATAAGAGCATCGGATTTTGTCCGATGTTTTTTGTATAATAGGATACAATAAGTTTCATTGCCAATAAGGTTAACACTTTTTTGTGAATTTTTTGTGAATTTTAAAAAAATATACAAAATGGAGAAAAAGCCCATAAATAGTAAATTAAGCCAAAAAAAGTGGTGTTTTTAACCAAAAAAACTATTGCAAATAAACAGTTTTATTGTTATGATAATAGAGAATAAAAAACAAAATGTATGAAAATGTCTAAAGTATTAAGGAGATACACATGATTGAATTTAGAAATGTTAGTAAAACATATGATACAGGAACAGAAGCAGTTCACAATGCAAACTTTATAATAGAAAAAGGAGAGTTTGCCTTTTTAGTAGGAAGTTCAGGCTCGGGAAAATCAACACTTATAAAACTAATACTAAAAGAAGAAGAACCCACAAAAGGTAATATTATAATTAATGGTAAAGATACAACTTTCTTAAAACCAAGTAGAGTGCCATATTTAAGAAGAAGTATGGGAGTCGTTTTTCAAGACTTTAGATTATTACCAGATAAAACTGTATATGATAATGTTGCATATGCTATGTATATTGTAAGAGCAACACCTAAACATATAAGAAGACAAGTACCTATGGTTTTATCATTAGTAGGATTAAGCCATAAGGCAAAAGTTTATCCAAATGAACTTTCCGGTGGAGAGCAACAAAGAGTAGCATTAGCACGAGCTTTAGTTAATAACCCCTCAATGTTAATAGCAGATGAGCCAACAGGAAATTTAGATCCAGAAACAGCGTGGGATATTATGACTCTTTTAAATGACATAAACGCAAGAGGAACAACTGTAGTTGTAGCAACACATGCAAAAGATATAGTAGATAGAATGAAGAAAAGAGTTATTCAAATAGAAGAAGGTAATATCATAAGAGATGATAAAAAAGGTGGTTATAATAGTGAAATATAGTGTATTAGGATATTTAATTGGAGAAGGTTTTAGAAACTTTTTTAAAAATAAAAAATCAACTATTGCATCTTTAATAATTATGTTTGCAACAATGTTTGTGTTTGGTATATTTTTTGTAATAGGAGAAAATGTTAACCATGTTATAGCAGAAATAGAGGCACAACAAGGAATGCAAGTTTTTATAAATAAAAATGCCTCAAAAGAACAAGAAAAAGAATTGGAAAACCAAATAAGAGAAATAGAATATGTTAACAATGTAGTATATAAGTCAAAAGAAGATGCATTAAACCAAATGAAAGTAATGTTTAAAAACACACCATATTTGGCAAAATCTTATGAAGAGGATAATCCTTTTCCAGCATCTTATGTAGTTACTCTTACAAATTTGGAAAAAAGCAAAGAGGTGCAAGAGCAAATACTTAAATTTGATAATGTACTAGAAATACAAACAAAAGATGATACAATAAATGCATTAATAAATATAGCTAATGGTGTTAGAATTGCTTCAGGAGTAATTTTAGTAATTTTAATATTTATATCTATATTTATAATATCAAATACTATAAAATTAACTGTACATGCTAGAAGAAAAGAAATATCTATAATGAAATATGTAGGTGCAACAAATGGATTTATAAGATGGCCATTTATGGTGGAGGGTATTTTAATTGGTGTAATAGCGTCTTTTATATCAATATTAGTTTTAGGAATTACATATAATGTAACAACAGAAAAAATAATAACCTCATTATCAGCAGCACGTGTTCATATTAATTTATTAACCTTTTCGAGTATGTTTAATTTACTAATAGTAGTTTATTTAATATTAGGAATTGGAATTGGTACAATAGGTAGTGCTATTTCAATGAAAAAGTATTTGGAGGTATAAAAATTTATGAAGAGAAAAATACTATCTATTATTCTAATTATATTAATTGTTATACTTTCTGGAAATGTTTCTTTTGCTAGTAGAGAAGGAGAATTACAACAAGGTATAGAAGACAAAGAAGAAGAAATAGAACAAATAAAAACAGAGAAAAATGTTGCATTACAAGAAATACAAGATTTAACTTCAAAAATAAATCAATATGAAGAAGAAATAAATGACCTAAAATATAAAATTAATAAGTTAGAAAATTCCATAACAGAAAAACAGGTACAAATAGAAAAATTGCAAAAAGAATATGCAGAAAAGGAAAAATTATTAAGAGATAGATTAGTAGCTATATATATGGCGGGAGAAACTACATATTTAGATGTACTATTGGCTTCTGAAGATTTAACAAGCTTAATTTCTAATTATTATTTGGTACAGCAATTAGCAGAAGCAGATAATGAATTGTTAACATCAATAGAAAATCAAGAAAAGACTATCAAAGATGCAAAAGCTCAATTAGAAACTGAAAAAACAGAAGTTAATAATGCAAAAGCAGAGATAGAATCTAAAAATAATTCATTAAAAGCTAATAAACAAGAAAAACAACTAAAAGTAAACAAACTAAATGATGAGCAAAAAAAGATACAAAATGAAATTGATACAATGGAAGCAGAATTGAAAAAAATATATGAATCAGCATCAAATACAGATGGAGAAATATATTCAGGAGAGTTAAGATGGCCAGTACCAAGCTATGGAAAAGATTGGATAACTTCTCCATTTGGTTATAGATGGCATCCAATATGGGGAACATATCTGGGACATAAAGGTGTTGATATAGGAGGAAATTATGGTACAACAATAGTTGCAGCAGAAGATGGTGTTGTTGTAGATATAAATACAGGATGTTCACATAATTATGGAAAAAATTATTCTTGTGGATGTGGTGGAGGATATGGAAATTATGTACAAGTCAACCATAGTAATGGTCTAACAACTTTTTATGCACATTGCCAATCAGTAAAAGTAAGTGTTGGGCAACATGTAAAAAGAGGACAAGCAATTGCAGAAATGGGGTCAACTGGTTCTTCTACAGGAGCACATTTACATTTTGAAGTAATAATAAATGGTGTGCCTAAAAATCCTATGAATTATGTGTGATTTGTAGAATATAAAAGGATGGAAAAAATATGTTAAAAAAGATATTATCTATTATTTTGATAATAATATTAATGCAAAGCTTTTGCTTAACTACTTTGGCTAATAGTATAGATGATTTAAAACAGCAAAAAAAGGATGCAGAAGAAAAACATACAGATATAGAAGAAAAACTCTCAACGGAGTTAGATGCAATATGTAATTTAGATGCAGAAATAGATGAATGCGAGAAAGAAATAGGAAAGTTAGAAGGAAAAATAGAAGCACTTAATAAATCTATTAAAGAAAGTGAAAATGAGATAGAAAGACTTCAAAAAGAATATATAGAAAAGGAACAATTACTAAGAGACAGATTAGTAGCTATATATATGGCAGGAGAAACTACATATTTAGATGTACTATTAGCTTCAGAAGATTTGACAAGTTTAATTTCTAATTATTATATGGTGCAACAATTAGCAGAAGCGGATAATCAATTATTAGAGTCAATAGAAAGTGAAGAGAAAAAAATACAAGAAATTAAAACAGATTTAGAAAATGAAAAAGCAGAAATAGATGCTACAAAAAAAGAAATAGAAGTAAAAAACAATGAGTTAAAGAATAAAAGAGCAAGTAGACAAGAAAAAGCAGATAATTTGTCAGAAGAAGAGAAAAAACTAGAACAACAAATAACTGACTATCAAGATGCAATAGACAGAATGGAAGAGGAATTGGCAAGAGCATTTGAAAATAGTGATTATCAAGGAACATATGCGGGAGGACAGATGGAATGGCCTATTCCAGGAGCATATTATATTACTTCATATGTTGGTTGGCGTTGGGGAAGAATGCATAAAGGAATTGACATAGGAGCAGATGAATATACTCCAGTAATTGCAGCTGAAGCTGGAGAAGTTATTATATGTACATATGATACTGGAGGATATGGATATTATATAGCAATTAATCATGGAAATGGATATATAACGTTATATGGACATTTAAATGAACAGTTAGTAAGTGTTGGACAAAGGGTATCAAGAGGACAAAGAATAGCACTTTCTGGAAATACGGGAGGCTCAACAGGACCACATCTTCATTTTGAAGTAAGGTATTTAAGCTCTGGAAGAGCAGATGCTTGGAACTTTTTCTACAATGCGGAAGTAAAGAACCCATTGGATTTTGTATAATAATATGGTATAATAATTATAAGGGTCAGTTAAAGACACTGACCCAATTAAATTATATATATTTACAAAATTTATAAGGAGGAAGTGAAATGAAAGAAACTTTAAGAAAAATACTAATAATTATTAGCATTTTAATATTATGTACAACATTGTCAACTGGAAGCATAGCTACAGATATTTCTGATTTGGACAAGCAAAAAAAAGAAGTTTCTGAAGAATTAAACAAAAAGAATAAACAACTTGAATATGTAAATGAAGAATTAACAACTGCACTCCTAGAAATACAAAAGTTAGATGATGAGATTCTACAATATGAAACTGACTTAAACAAGTATGAAACACAATTAAGTAAATTGCAAACTTCAATAGATGAAGCCATAGAAAAAATAGATTTAGTACAAGAAGACTATCAAACCAGAGAAGAAATATTAAGAGAAAGACTAGTAGAAATGTATAAAGCAGGAGATGTTACTTATTTAGAAGTATTACTATCTTCAAAAAGCCTAACAGAGTTTATATCTTCATATTTTTTAATGAGGCAATTAGTAGAATATGACAATAAACTTATAGAACAAGTTGAACGAGAAAAAAATGATTTGGAATATACTAAGGCAAAGCTGGAAAAGGAGCAAAAAGAGGTTAAAACGATAAAAGCAAAAAAGGAGCAAACAACAATAATATTGAACAATAAAAAAACTTTGCAAAAAGCACATGTGAATAAACTATCAGAAGAGGAAAAGAAATTACAAAAAGAAATAATAGAGTATAAAAAAGAGGTTTATAGAATACAAAGTTTAATATCACAAGTCTCAGGTGAACCAAATTTGCAAATTCAATATACAGGTGGAGACATGATATGGCCGGTAGCAAAAGAAGGTACAGCAATAACTTCATATTATGAACAAAGAGAGCACCCTATTACTGGAATTATACATTATCATTCTGGAATAGATATAGGGAATGCATATTTTGGAACACCAGTTGTAGCTGCACTAGATGGATATGTATCATATGCAGGATGGCTTGGGGGATATGGAAATTGTGTAATAATTAATCATGGAAATGGAGTTTCGACACTATATGGTCATGGACAAGCAATATTAACAACATTGCATAAAGAAGTAAAACAAGGAGAATTAATTATGGAGGTAGGATCAACTGGAAATTCAACTGGTCCACATCTACATTTTGAAATAAGAATAAATGGTTACACAGTTAACCCACTTTTATATGTAAATGAACCTACTGAATAAAGAAAAATTATAGAAGTCAGTTAACAATATTTGACTTCTATAATTTTTTTTATAGAGTATAATATAAAGAGAAACTTAGGGAGGAAAGCAAAAAATGGAAGAGGAAAAAAAAGAGAGAATTTATAAATCTCTAATGTTAATTTTAATAACTGTAATAATTACATTTATATTAACAAGCATGATGGTATATAAGGCAATGACAAAAGATGGATTTAAATATGTAACTACAGCAGATGGGCAAACAATAGGTTTAGATGCTACACTTGCTAGTTTTAGAAAAGTCCTAGAAAAAGAGTATTTAGGAGAAATTGACGATAATGAATTGATAGAGGGAGCAATTAAAGGGTATATAGCGGGTTTGAATGATCCATATACAGAATATTATACAAAAGAAGAAATGAAAAAATTAATGGATACTACAAATGGAAACTATGTAGGAATCGGAATATATATGTTATTAGATAAAGAAAAAAATGCAATAGTTATCATAAAACCAATGGAGGGGTCTCCAGCAGAAAAAGCAGGATTATTACCAGGAGATGTTATCTCTAAAGTTGATGGAGAACCTTATACTTTAGAGACAATAACAGCAATATCTGATAAAATAAAAGGAAAAGCAGGTACTAAAGTTAAACTTGAAATTTGCAGAGGAGAAACAGAAACATTTGAAGTTGAAGTAGAAAGACAAAAAATATTAATAAGTCATATAAAAACAGAAGTATTAGAAAATAATATTGGATATATTTATATATCTGATTTTGATGGTGGATGTGCAGATGAATTTACAGAGAAATACAAAGAATTAGAAAAGCAGGGTATAAAAAAATTAATAATTGATATTAGAAATAATGGTGGCGGGATTGTTGATGAAGCGATAGATATATTAAAACTAATTACTAATAAAGGAGACAAATTATTAATAACAAAGGATAAAAAAGAAAATGAAAAAATAACTAAGAATGACAAAAATCCAATAATAGAAATGCCAATAGTTGTTTTAACAAATTCTTATTCGGCAAGTGCTTCAGAAATATTGACAGGAGCATTGAAAGATAACGAAAAGGCTACAATAGTAGGTACTACTACTTATGGAAAAGGTGTAATACAAACTATACATCAATTAACAGATGGAAGTGGATTGAAAATAACAACAAATGAATATTATACACCAAACTATAACAAAATAAACAAAATTGGAATTGAGCCTAATATAGAAGTAGAACTACCTAAAGAATATGAGAATGCCCTAGTAATTCCAAAAGATAAAGATACACAACTACAAAAGGCAATAGAATTATTAAAATAAATAGATAAGGATTTTGCCTTATCTATTTTATGGTTATATTAATTATTCATACAAATCTTTTAAATATACGTCTTTTTCATCTGGTCCATCAATAAAACCAACTTTTGCAATATTATTATTTTCAACTTCTTGTATCCAAACAGGACGGTTATCATAAAAAACGTCATATTTCTCTTTGCTTTTTAAAATTTCATAAACTCTTTTTTTATTCATAAAATCACCACCAAAACAAAAATATATATATTTTAATATATACAGTTAACAAAAAAATATACAAACTTAATTGATAAATTTTCCAAAATAGGTTGATATTTTTATTGATTTAATATAAAATCTTACAGTAAAGGAGGGAACAATGATAACACTACAAGATGTAAAAAACAACAAGGAAATAGAAGCCTTTATTAAAAGTGGACAAAAGCAGTTAGATGCATTAGGATACACTGAACATTCAACAAGGCATATAAATATTGTATCTAAGAGGGCAGGAGATTTACTAGAAGTATTAGGTTATCCAAAAGAGCGAATTGAACTTGCTAGAATAGCAGGATATATGCATGACATAGGGAATTGTATAAATAGAATTGATCATGCACATTCAGGAGCAATATTAGCATATGAAGTATTAAAAAATATGGATATGCCAATAGAAGATAGAACAGAAATAATGACTGCAATTGGAAATCATGACGAAAAAACAGGAAATGCAGTTAGTGATATATCAGCAGCATTAATATTAGCAGATAAATCTGATGTGCATAGAGATAGAGTTACAAATAATAATATATCAATGTTTGGAATACATCATAGAGTAAATTATGCAGTTACAGATTCAAAATTTATTATTAATAAAGAAGAAAGAAAAGTCACATTAGATCTAACCATAGATACTAAGATATCTCCTGTATTAGATTATTTTGAAATATTTATGGAAAGAACAATGATGAGCAAACATGCTGCAAAGTTTTTAAATATCTGGTTTGAATTAATAATTAATGATACAAGATTATTATAAAAAGAAAGGTGAAAGATTAAGATGAAATTTGAACAAAAACTTAAAATTATTGTATTAATACTAATTATAGTATTAGTTAGCCTAATGTCATTTGGAGGATTATTTATACAAAACAATGGAAAAATGGTAAATTTACTTCCAAATTATATTAAAGGAATGGATTTAAAAGGTTATAGATATATAACTTTAGAAGTAGCCGAAGATGAAGAGCATAATCATGATAATGAAGAAGAAAAAGTAGAAGAGTCTGCTCAAACTGCAGAACAGCAAACAGAAGTAGATGTAAAAAAAGACTTTATAAATGCTAAAAAGATAATTGAAAAAAGACTAAAAGAAATGAATGTAGCTCAATATACAGTAGCACAAGATGAACAAACAGGACGTATTATTATAAATATGGTAGAAGATACTGCAACAGATACAGTGATTCAATATTTATATGCAACAGGAAACTTAACAATAGAAGATCCGGAAGGTAATGTATTGTTAGATAGTTCACAAATTAAACAAGTTAAAACAATGTATGCAAATACTAACAATGGAACAAGCATATATTTAAATATAGAATTTAATAAAGAAGGAAAAGAAATATTAAGAAATATAAGCAACGAATATAGAATACCTGAAAATACAGAAGAAGATACAGAAGAAAAAGCAACTGAAAATGTAGAAGAAAATACAGAAGAAAGCAAAGAAGTTACAATAAAAATAGACGGAGCAAAAGTGCTTTCTACTCAATTTGAAAAAGAAATAACAAATGGTTCAATACAACTATCTGTAGGAGGGGCAACAACTTCGCAAGCAGAATTACAAACATATGCAAAAGAAGCAGGATATGTAGAGAAAATATTAAACAATGGTGCATTGCCTGTGGAATACGAGGTAACAGCCAATAGATATGTTAAATCTAATATAACAGCAGATACATATTCTATAGGAATAATAGTTTTAACAGTTATAGTATTAGGAGCAATGATATATTTAATAGTAAGATACAAAAAGAACGGATTATTGAGCTCTATAGCATATATAGGATATATAGCAGTATTACTACTTGTTATAAGATATACAAATGTTATTATAACAATAGAAGGCATATTTGGACTAATTATATCACTTGCAATAAATTATATAATTAATATTTATATATTAAACTATATAAATAAAGCGACAGATAAAGAAGAAGTAGAAACAAACTTTAATAGAGGCTTTGTAAAAATTTCAATTGCACTAATTCCAGTTTTGATATTATCTGTAATATTAATTTTAACAAGTTGGTTACAAATTTATAGTTTTGCTATGATAATATTCTGGGGATTAGCTATTGCAATAATATGGAATATAATTTTAACAAAAACTTTAATACTAAACTCTATAAAAGAATAAAGAAAAGGGAAGAGTGATAAAAATGAAAAAAACAGTTTTGATAATATTAATATGCCTAATACTTGCAGGTACTATTATGGTATGTTTAAAAGGCTTTAATGTAGGATTACCATATAGGGAAAATATTAATATAAGTGTATACGTAGGTAAGAAAATTGAAGATAAAGACATGAAGGCAATTACAAATGAAGTTTTTAAAGGAAAAAGCACAATGGTACAAAAAGTAGAATTATTTGAAGACATGATTTCTATACAAACAGAAGAAATGTCAGAAGAAGAGCTTAATGAAAAGAAAGAAATATTAATAAATAAACTAAATGAAAAATACGAGGTAGAAATAAAAGATGATGACATAGAAATAGTACATAATCCTAAAGTTAGACTATCAACAATAGCCCAAAGATATGTATTACCATTTGGAATAACAACAATAGCAATTGTAATATATCAAATGATTAGATTTAGGAAATTAGGTGTATTAAAGATATTACTTACAACAATAATTTCTTTAGGAATAATAAGCTTAACATATTTATCACTAATTGCAATTACAAGAATACCAATAAATAAATTAACGATACCAGTAGGGATGCTAATATATGTAACTGTAATTATAATACTAAATATGAAATATGAAGAAAAACTTGAACCAAACAAATAAAGTAACATAAAAAAACGATACTAATATAATATATTAGTATCGTTTTTTATTGTATATAGGAAAAATTTGTTGCATATTGCATAAGAGGTGAAAAAATGTTAAAAAAAATAAAAAATATATTATTATATAGAAATCTTGAAGGTAAAGATATAACATATGACACAGCAAAAAAAATCATAAAAAAAGAAAGGGAGTGTTATTTAATAGACGTAAGGAGCAAACAGGAATATGAGGAAGGGCATTTACAAGGGGCAATAAATATTTGTTTATATGACATGGAAAAAAATATAGAGAAAAAAGTTAAAAACAGACAAGCTAAAATTATATTATATTGTGCAAGTGGTGTAAGAAGTAAAAAAGCAAGAGAAATATTAGAAAATATGGGATATAAAGATGTATATAGCTTGAAATATGGTATATTAGGAGTAAATTAAATTTAGAATAAAACAAGTTTCGATTTAATGTTTTTTTGAATAAAATATGTATATCTAAAAACTATTTAGTAGATAATATTAAATAATATGGAAGGAGAGCTTCATAGATGAAATCTTTCTGCGTGAAAACAAACAATAAATCAATATTAGAAAATCTACTAAAAAAGTTAGAAGTTTCAGAAATGGATGATATACAATATTCAAATAGAAAATTTAAAATATATTCAAATGTTATAATTCACTATACAGGGGAAACAAATTATATTTTTTATGAATTTATAAGTGAAATCTTAGTAGATATTGTATTAAAGTTTTATCAAGAAAAAATAATAAAAAGAATAATTAATTTTGATTATTTTTATTTTGATGAATATGAGAAAAAAATAATAATACAAAACTGCTATGAAATAGTAAAATCGGCCGAATATGAACAACTAGATGGAGGAAAAAATTATATATATGAAGCAATATTAAAATATATTATAGAAAACAAATCTATGATATTAGATGGATTTGTTACTTTTAGATTAAGAGAATATATTAAATATTTGGATAATATTATAGATATAGCAGTAAATAAATATATAATAGAAAAAGAATATAGTGAATTTATTTCATTATTAAAAATGTATGTTAACTCAAGAATATCAAATATTAAAGAGTTACATTTAATATATGGAAATTCAGAATTAATAATATTGGATGAAAACAAGAATATTGTACCAATGTGTGAAGAAATATATAATGCTAAATTCTTATCAGATATAACATTTTCGCCAAATGATTTTGCATTAAACACATTATTAACATTAATTCCACAAAAAATACAAATACACTTATTAAATCAAGAGGATGAGTTTATAAATACGTTAAAATTAATTTTTGAAGATAGAATATTCATTTGTAAAGATTGTAATATATGTAAAACTTATAAAATAATGTGCCAAAGGGGACGGGGAATAAT
>DNVW01000011.1:15540-49633 GCA_003507395.1 Clostridiales bacterium
ATCGGAGTAGAAAAATCTATTATTCCCCGTCCCCTTTGGCAGAGAGTAAGTCTTCCATAGTATAAATTTTTCCAGGTTTCTGCTTTACAATAAATTTTGCTGCCCTCAATGCACCTTCGGCAAATGTTTTCCTAGAAAGAGTAGTATGTTTTAATTCAAGCATTTCACTTTCGTCAAAGAAGAAGACAGAGTGTTCTCCAACAATATTTCCCCCACGGATGCTAGAAATTCCTATTTCATTTTTTAATCTTTTTCTGTAACAGTTATTCCTATTTAAATTATATATAAATTTATAATTACCTCCTTTATTTATACTATCAGCAAGCATTATAGCTGTTCCACTAGGAGAATCTAATTTTTGACTGTGATGCGTTTCTAAAATTTCTATTTCACTATTAGGCAAAAATTCTGCTAATTGTTTAAGTAGGTTACAAACAACTGCTATTGAATAAGACATATTAGCAGATTTAAAAATAGGAATAAGTTTGCTTGATATAAAAATTTTATTGTTCTGTTCTGGGGTAAAGCCAGTAGTGGCTATAACTAATGGTATTTTATTTCTTTTTGAATATTCTAAAATGTTAAATGTCCCTATCGGAGTAGAAAAATCTATTATAACATCTGGTTTTTGAGGTATTTGACTGAAATGTGTAAAAACATTAAAAAAGTTAGGTTTGGAATTTTGTTTTGCTATTCCACCAATTAAACAAAAAGAATGACTGCTATGAACTAAATTAGCAATTTCTTGCCCCATTTTACCATTACAGCCATTTATTAATACATTTATCATCTATAAAGTCTCCTCTATATTATTCGAAATACAATTAAACTTAAAAATATATAAGCATATTTGTAAAACTTTTTTGTATGTAAAATATCAGTATAATAATATAAACTTTCTACAATTGTACTATATTTATCTGTGAAAGTAACAATATAACTTTCTGGATATTTTGGAAGTTTTATTGTTACCGGCCACATATGTTTTAAAATTATATCCTTTTCTTTCTCTGTTAAATAAAATAATTTTAAAGAGTTCTCTAATGCAATTTCTGGATGTATAAAAGCATGAAATTTCCTTAATTTTAAAGCTTTTTTACTATTTCTCCAATCATATAAAAACAAATCATGTAGCATTGCACCACGAGCAACAGCTTTATAGTTTAAGCCCAATTTTTTAGCTATCATATAACTATAAAATGCAACATTTAAGCAATGGTCATAACAAGAAGTGCTATAATGTTGCTTAAACTCATTCATTTTTTGAACTGTGGGATTAGAAGTTAAATCTTTTATAATATTTTCAAATTCTTCACATATATTATTGTCTCTTGTGTACACTGGAATGCTCCTTAAAATCAATATTTATTATATTATAACACAGATATATATAAATGGTTATAGTAAATTGAAATTTTCTAAAGATTTTTTTAAACGCTGTTTTCCACTTTTAGACATATCTATTAATGGAAGTCTTGGTTTACCAAAATTATAGCCCATCATATTTAGTGCTGTTTTTACAGGAATTGGATTGACTTCGCAAAATAAACTTTCTATTAATTCAAGGCTTTGTAGTTGAGCGAATCTTGCTTTTTCAATATTGCCATTAAGAAAATCATAAATCATATTATGCGTAAATCTAGGTGCAACATTAGAAAGTACAGAAATTGCACCAATACCACCCAAAGATAAAATAGGGATGTTCTGGTCATCATTCCCAGAATATATTGACAAATTATTTCCGCATAATGCGGCTATTTTAGCAATTTGGGATATATTTCCACTAGCTTCTTTTATTGCAACAATATTTTCTGTTTTAGATAATTCTAAACAAGTTTCAGGTAATATATTTAATCCAGTTCTACTAGGTACATTATATAAAATAATAGGTAATGTAGTTTTGTTAGCTATACTATTATAATGGTGAATTAAACCTTCTTGTGTAGTTTTATTATAATATGGAGTTACTAATAGTAAACCATCAGCACCAACGCTTTCAGCATATTGAGACATTTCTATAGATGTAGCAGTATTATTACTACCAGCACCAACAATGAGAGGAACTCTTTTATCTATTAATTCAACAGAAAATTTTATAAGAGTTTTCTTTTCCTCTAAAGTCATAGTTGAAGATTCACCAGTAGTACCACATACAATAATTGCATCAATTCCTTCATTAATTTGATATTCCACAAGCTTAGCAAATTCAGTAAGATTTATGTTATCTTCTGTAAATGGGGTAGCAATAGCTGTTCCACAGCCTCTGAATAAAACTTTTTTCATAAATATACGATCTCCTAAAAATTTGATAATATATAATATGAAAAAAGTTTAAAAAAGAGAACAAATAAAAAAGAAAAATATATACAAAGCTACTGTGAAAAATAAAATAGATGTTGGAGTGAGTGAAGTTACTATTTTAAGAATCCGCTTATTATTTGTTCTTCAGCTTCTTTTTCAGTAAGTCCAAGTGTCATTAGTTTTGTTAATTGCTCTCCAGCAATTTTCCCAATGGCAGCTTCATGTATAAGGCTAGCATCAATATTATTAGCTACAATTCTTGGAGTAGCTATAATTTTAGCATTATCCATTATAATTGCATCACATTCAACATGTCCAAAACATTTTGAATTACCACTAACATTTGAATAAAATTCTTGTGAAGATGTATCTTTAGCAACAGACCTAGAAGTAACATGTACACTTGAATTTTCTCCATTTAATTCTACATTAAATATTGTTTTAGCAAATTGATTTCCACTTGTCATTATTTTTTCAGTTATTACTAAATTAGTGTTTTTTGCTAAATCTCCAGTAGTTTCTCTGACTGTAGAAGAAACACCTTCTATTTGTACAGTTTCCATCTCTAAAGAAGAGTTCTCTTTTAAATGTACAATAGTTTGAGGATTTAAAATTTTATCACCAGTACCATTGCCCTCACCATAATGTTTCTCAATATATTTAACTTTAGCTCCGGGTTCCAAATAAAAAGTATGGATACCATCATGCTCTGAAGTTTCGCAAGTATTATTATGAATTCCACAACCAGCCACAATAACAACATCAGCATTTTCACCAATATAAAAATCATTATAGACAATATCATTAAAGCCAGCTTCTGTTAAAATAACAGGAATGTGAACACTCTCATTCTTAGTATTAGGTTTTATAATAATATCAATACCAGGTTTATCTGTTTTAGTAATAATGTCAATATTGGTAGTTGTATTTCTAGCAACACCTTTTCCATTTTCACGGATATTAAAGGCTCCAATTGGTATAGACTCTATATCAGCAATCTTTTTTAACAAATCTTTTTCTAATTTACTTAATTCCATTTGTAACACCTCCTACAGAATTAACTTTATGACATGCAACTTTTTTGTTTAATAATTTCGGAATCATTTTGTCTTTAGAACCAATATCAGCAATTTTACCATTATCTAACAATATAATTTCATCAGCTATATTTAATATTTTTTCTTGATGTGAAATAACAATAATAGAACCTTTTATTTCTCTATGCATTTTTTCAAATACACTAATAAGATTATTAAAACTCCATAAATCAATACCAGCCTCAGGTTCATCAAATATAGTCAATTTAGATTTTTTTGCTTCAAGCATTGCAATTTCTATTCTTTTAAGTTCTCCACCAGAAAGAGAAGAACTTATTTCTCTATTTAAATATTCTTGAGCACATAGACCAACATCAGATAAATAATCACAAGCCTCAGCAATATTAATAGAATTACCAGCAGCAATTTCAATTAAGTCTTTGACAGTAAGACCTTTAAATTTAACAGGTTGTTGAAAAGCAAAACCAATACCAAGTTTAGCTCTTTCTGTAATAGTAAGATTTGTAATATCTTGTCCATCAAAAATAATTTGTCCAGAATCAGGACTAAAAAGCCCCATAATAATTTTAGCAAGAGTCGACTTTCCAGAACCATTAGGACCAGTAATAGCCACAAACTTTTGATTATCTATATTTAAACTAACATCAGTTAAAATCTGTTTATTATCTTTATAAAAATAAATATTTTTTAACTCTAACATAAAAACCTCCTTGTCACTTTGGGGACGTTCCTTTTTGTGACAATTTGTCACTTATGGGACATACCCTTAACGACAAATATTATACCACATAAATTGGAGAGTTACAATATAAGCTAAAATCAAATAACATATTAAAGTGAGAAGTAACATATTAAAAAGAGCATCAAGAATAATTTTTAATGCTCTTTTCAAAATTTAAAATAAAAATTCCATTAATGATTAAGTTCTATTAAATTTTCTACAATTTGTATAGCATTTGTTGCAGCTCCTTTTCTGATATTATCAGCTACGACCCATAAATTTAAACCATTTTCAATACTAAAATCTCGTCTAATTCTTCCAACAAAGACTTCATCATTTCCAGAAACATTTGCTGAAAGAGGGTAAATGTTATGAATCAAATCATCTTGAACAACTACATTAGGCGAGCGTTTTAATAAAGATATAATATCAGATAATTCAAAAGAGTTTTCTAATTCTACATTAATAGATTCACTATGAGAATTAAAAACTGGAACTCTAACAGTAGTTGCAGTTATCTTAATGTCTGATCTACCTAAAATTTTTCTTGTTTCATTTATCATTTTTTCTTCTTCTTTGGTATAACCATTATCTAAAAAAACGTCAATGTGTGGTAAACAATTATTAAAGATAGGATGTGGAAACTTTTCTAATGGAGTTTCCAAAGAATTATAATGTACATAATTCATAATTCCATTTTCTAAATCATTTATTCCTTTTTGACCTGCACCAGATACGGCTTGATAAGTAGAATAAATAATTCTTTTTATCTTATAATTATCTTCTAAAGGTTTTAAAACAGGCATAGCTTGAATAGTCGAGCAATTTGGATTAGCAATAATTCCATGATGATTTTTAATAACATCAGGATTTACTTCTGGAACAACCAAAGGAACATCAGGTTCCATTCTAAAAGCACTACTGTTATCAATTACTATACATCCTTTAGAAACAGCAATAGGAGCATATTTTAGAGAAGTACTTCCACCAGCAGAAAATATTGCATAATCAAAACCTTCGTCGAAGGAACTCTCAGTTAATTCTTGAACAAGAAAATCTTCTCCCATAAAATGAATTGTTTTACCACCAGATTTTTTAGATGCAAAAAAAACATATTTAGAAATTGGCAAATTTCTTTCTTGTAAAACTTGTAATACAGTGCGACCAACAACTCCTGTAGCGCCAACAATAGCTAATTTGTAATTTTTCATAATAACACCTCACTAATAAATTATATTAATCAAAATAAATAAAAAAACTAAATAAAAAAATATTTTACAATTCTTGTAATAAAAAAAACAATTTGATATAATTTATTAGAACAAAAATTTGTGAATGGAGTAAAAAATGATAGATTTAAACCAAAGTATTCAATATATAAAAGGAGTAGGCCCACAAAGAGCGACTTTGTTGCAAAAATTAAATATATATACATTAGAAGATTTAATTACATACTTTCCTAGAGAATATGAAGATAGAAGTAATCCAAAAAAAATAATGCAACTAATAGATGGAGAAGAAGCACTAATAGAAGCAGTGGTCATTTCAAAAGTGACTGAAATAAAAGTAAGAAAAAATATGATTATAGAAAAGTTAATAGCAAGAGATGAAACAGGAAGTTGTATTATATCTTGGTTTAATCAAAAATACTTGAAAGGAAAATTTGAAGTAGGAGAGAAATATAATTTTTTTGGCAAAGTGTCAGTTAAATATGGAAAAGTAGAAATATTAAATCCTGTTTTTGATAAAGAAGAAACAAGCCAAAATACTGGCAAAATAATACCAATTTATCCTTCAACATACAGTTTGCCACAAGGAACAATAAGAAGAGCAATTGAAAATGGACTTTCAATAGTAGAAGGAAAATTAGAGGAAACATTACCAACATATTTATTAGAAGAATATCATTTATTAGATTTAAATACAGCCATAAAGCAAATACATTTTCCAGATGATTTTAAAGAATATAAAAGAGCACGTACAAGATTAGTTTTTGAAGAATTATTAGGAATGCAACTTGCACTATTAAATTTAAAACAAGAAAACACGCAAAATGAAGGTATTGAATTTTCAAAAAAAGTAAAAATGTCAGAACTTATAAACAAACTACCATTTAATTTAACAAAAGCACAGCTAAAAGTATTAGAAGAAATAGATAAAGATATGGAACTATCAAAACCAATGAATAGATTGTTACAAGGAGATGTAGGCTCACGGAAAAACAATAGTCTCAATTACAGCGGCATATAAAGCGGTAAAAAGTGGGTATCAAGTAGCAATAATGGCCCCAACAGCAATACTTGCAACTCAGCATTTAGAAGAATTTAAAAAGATATTAAAACAATTTGATATAAAATGTGAAATTTTATTAGGTGGAACAAATAAGAAGAAGAGAGAAGAAATATTAGAAAAAACAATAAATGGAGAAATAGATATTCTAATAGGAACACACTCTCTATTAGTAGAAGATGTAGAATTTAAAAAATTAGGGTTGGTAGTTACAGATGAACAACATAGATTTGGAGTAAGGCAAAGAGGGACAATTGTTTCAAAAGGAATAAATCCAGATGTCTTAGTAATGACAGCAACGCCAATACCAAGAACATTGGCACTTATATTATATGGGGATTTAGATATATCTATAATAGATGAATTGCCACCTAACAGAAAAAAGATAGAAACTTTTGCAGTAAATAAATCTATGGAAGAAAGGATAAATGCATTTATTCTAAAAAATTTACAAGAAGGCAGACAGGCATATGTAGTATGTCCTTTGGTAGAAGAAAATGAAGAAATAAATGCACAATCTGTATTAGAAACAGCAGAAAAATATTCGAAAGTTTTAAAGAGTTATAAAGTAGAATATTTACATGGAAAAATGAGACAAAAAGAAAAAGAAGAAATTATGCAAGATTTTAAAGATGGAAAAATTGATGTATTAGTGTCTACAACAGTAATAGAAGTAGGAGTAAATGTTCCAAATGCAACACTTATGATTATAGAAAATGCAGAACGATTTGGATTAGCCGCACTTCATCAATTGAGAGGACGTGTGGGAAGAGGAGATAAACAATCATATTGTATACTAAAATACCAGTCCACAACACAAATAGCAAAGCAAAGAATGGAAATTATGCAAAAAACAAATGATGGATTTGTCATAGCAGAAAAAGATTTAGAACTAAGAGGAACAGGAGAATTCTTTGGAACAAAGCAACATGGAATTCCAGAATTCAAAATAGCAAACCTTTTTGAAGATATGGAAACTTTAAAAAGTGTTCAAAGTGTTGCATTAAAAATACAGAAAGAAGATCCAGATTTAGAAAAACAGGAAAATAAGAAACTAAGGAAAATGGTAAAAAATAAGATTAATAGAAGAATTGAAATATAATAAAAATAGAAGAGGTACATTTAAGTGGAAATAAAAGGAGAAATATTGGACATAATCTATAAAAATGAAATAAATAGTTATACAATTGCAACCTTTAGAACAGATGAAGAAGAAACCACTGTAGTAGGTTATTTACCTTTTATTAATGTTGGAGATACACTGAGGGTAAATGGCGTTTTTGTAGAACATCAAGAATATGGAAGACAATTTAAAATAGGAACTTTTGAAAAAATTATGCCACAAACATTAGAGTCTTTAGAAAGATATTTGGCAAATGGAATGATAAAGGGAATAGGACCAGCAACAGCTAAAAAAATAGTAGAAACATTCGGAGAAAATACCATAAATATATTTAAATTTGAACCAGAGAAATTAGCACAGATAAAAGGGATAACAGAGGAAAAAGCAATTAGTATTGCAGAAGAATTTGTAGCTAATTGGGAAATTTGGCAGTTAGTAGGTTTCTTAGAAAAATTTGGAATTGGACCACAGAGCGCAGAAAAAATTTATAAAACGCTAGGACAAAATGCAATTGAAGAAATAGAAGCTAATCCATACATATTAGTAGATTTAGTGAATAAAGTAGACTTTACACAAATAGATAAAATGGCTTTAGACATAGGAATTGAATATAATAATGACAAGAGAATAAAAAGTGGTATAAAATATGCTTTAAGACTTGCTACATACAATGGACATTGTACGGTTATGTATGAAAATTTAGTAGAATTTGTGAGCAATTTATTAGGTGTAGAAAAAGAGTTAGCAGAAGATAATATAATAAATTTAAAAGCCAAAAATGAAATTATATTAGAAGAAAGAGATTTAGAAGGAGAAACAGAGGAATGGATCTATTTAGAAGAATATTATAATGCTGAAAAAAATATTGCAGAAAAATTAATAAGATTAAGAGATAGTAGAAATATAAAAAAGATAAGTGGGTTTGATAAAAAAATAAAAACATTAGAGAAACAAACAGATATAGAACTATCTGATAAACAACTAGAAGCTATAAAAGCAATTAACGATAATAATATATGTGTTATTACAGGTGGACCAGGTACTGGAAAGACAACAATTATAAAGACGATATTAGAATTGTATAAGCAAGAAGGAAAAAAAGTAGTCCTTTGTGCTCCTACAGGTAGAGCAGCTAAAAGAATGTCTGAAACTACAGGAGAGGATGCAAAAACATTACATAGATTGTTAGAATTAGGAAAGATAGTATCAGATGACAATCAAGAAATAAATACAGAATTAGCAATAACTCCTATAGATGCAGATATAATAATTATAGATGAAGTGTCTATGGTAGATATTTTTCTAATGAATTACTTATTAAAAGGTGTTTACCAAGGAAGTAAACTAATATTAGTAGGAGATGTTGACCAACTTCCATCTGTTGGACCAGGCAATGTGCTAAAGGATATAATTAATTCACAAGAAATAGTAACAATAGTATTAAACAAGATATTTAGACAAGCTGCTAAAAGTAAAATAATATTAAATTCACACAAAGTAAATGAAGGTATAAGTTTTATAGGGGAAGAGTATGAAAAAGATATTTTAGAAGATTTCTTTTATATAAATGAAAATGATAAAGCTAAAATATTGGATAATATTATATCTTTAAGCACAGGTAGACTAAAGAAATATGGAGATTATGACTTCTTAAAGAATATACAAGTTATAACACCAACTAAGAAAGGAGAATTGGGAACTAAAGAATTAAATAAAATATTACAAGAAAAAATAAATCCATTCAATATAGAAAAAAAAGAAAAAAAATATGGTGACGTAATTTTTAGAGAAAATGATAGAATAATGCAAATTAAAAACAATTATGATATTTATTGGGAAAAACATTTAGAGCAAACGGAATATGGAAGCGGAGTTTTTAATGGGGAATTTGGAACAATAGTAAAAATTAATGATAGTGAAAAACAAATAAAAATAAAATTTGATGATGAAAAAATTGCATGGTATCAATATACTGATTTGGAACAAATAGAGCACGCATATGCAATAACTGTACATAAAGCACAACGGAAGTGAATTTGATGTAGTACTAATGCCAATATCACAATCATCACCAATGTTATTAACAAGAAATTTATTATATACTGGCATGACAAGAGCTAAAAAACTTTTAATTATTATAGGTAATAAAAATATTATAGAATTTATGATAAGAAATGCAGATAGCAAAAAAAGAAATACAGGGCTACAATATAAATTAAAAAATAATGTCAAAAAATATTGACTAATGAGTTTAGTTATACTATTATATTAATATAATGGCATAGGGGGTTCATAAATTATCTGTGAAAGGAGGTAAACTTATGGACAATGAAGTAATGACAAAGATACTAGAAGCAACGCTAAAAACTCAAACAACAGTCGAAAAATTAAATGAAACAGTAAAAAGCATTAAATATGATGTAAAAGATTTAAAACAAGAAGTAGTAAGTATGAAGCAAGATATATCAGATTTAAAACAAGATGTAGCAAATATGAAACAAGATATATCAGATTTAAAACAAGATGTAGCAAATATGAAACAAGAAATTACAGAAATAAAACAAGAAATTGATAAACTAAAAGTGGAAATTGCACTAACAAACAAAGAATTAGATATGTTTAGAAACGAAACAAGGAAAAAGCTAGAAGAGTTAGAAACAAGAATGAAAATAATAACAATGGCAATAACAACTTTGTCAGCAGAACAAAATGATACAAGAGAAATTGTGGTACTTTTAGTAAAAGAAGTAGGTACAATGGGCAATAGAGAAAATAAATAAAAATACATAATCGGGGGTAATTTAAAGGAGGTTTTTAATGAACTTTTTTAACATGGCTCTCGATTTTATTTTTCCGCCCATTTGCGGAATTTGTGGAGAAATAAATAAAAATTATATATGTACTAAGTGCTATAAAGATATTAGAAGATTAGAAAAATGCATAACCAATAAATATAATAACAAATATTATAGTGAACACTTATATATTTTTAAATATGAAGGAACAATAAGAAAAAAGATAATTGAATACAAATTTGAGGATAAAGCATATTTATATAAAACTTTTAGTGAAATATTTATAAAAAATAAGACAGTTTGTAATTATATAAAGAAATATGATGTGTTAATTCCTGTACCAATAAGCAATAAAAGGAAAAGAAAAAGGGGATACAATCAAAGTGAATTAATATGTAAAGAATTATCAACAAAGTTAGATGTTCCAATATGTATGAATGTTGTTATAAAATATAAAGATAACAAATCACAAAGCACATTAAATAAAGCAGAAAGAATAAAAAATGTAGAAGATGTATACATAATAAAAAATATAAATAAAATAAAAGACAAAAAAGTTCTTTTAGTAGATGATATATATACAACAGGTAGCACGGTTAATGAAATTGCTAACAACTTGATAAAATCGGGAGTGAAAGATGTTGGAATAATTACAATTGCTAAAGACTAAAAAGGTTACCCAATATGATAAAATTTTCGTAAAAATAAAATAATAAACTTTATAATGGCAAAATTGTGAATAAAAATTAACATAAAAAACAATAATAAGAATATAAAAGAAAAAAGGAGGGAAAGTTTTGAAAGCGACTGGAGTAGTTAGAAGAATAGATGATTTAGGAAGAGTTGTTATTCCAAAAGAAATAAGAAAAACTTTAAGAATAAAAGAAGGAGATCCATTAGAAATATTTACAGATAAAGAAGGAGAAGTAATATTAAAAAAATATTCACCTATAGGTGAATTGTCGGAATTTGCAACAGGGTATGCAGAAACATTAGCCAAAACAACAGGACATATTGCTTGTATAACAGATAAAGATACAGTAATAGCTGTTTCAGGCACTTCAAAAAAGGAATTTTTTGAACAAGATATAAGTGAAGAACTAGAGAAAATAATGGATGAAAAAGAAAACTATGCAAGTAAAGATAATAACAATATATCAATTCCAATTACCAAAAATGATAAGTGGGAAAGAAAATATAATTCTCAAATTGTATATCCGATAATATCAGATGGAGATGTTATAGGAAGTGTAATATTATTATCAAAAGACAATAATACAAAAATGACAGAAGTAGAGCAAAAAGTGGCTCAATCAGCAGCAACATTTTTAGGAAGTCAGATGGATATATAGAGAGAAAGCAACTTTATGTGTTATAACATAAGATATATTTAAAATGTGTCCAAAAATTCACAAAAAAATTAGCAATTGGTATTGACAATTGCTAATTTTAGTTGTAATATATATAAAGTTTAGCAATCAATATTAAAGAGTGCTAAAAAAGTAGGTGATAGTTAATATGTTAGATGACAGGAAGAAAAAAATATTGCAAGCAGTAATAGATGAATACATACAATCAGCAGAGCCAGTAAGTTCTGGAGCAATAGCTGGAAAGTATAGTTTAAATTATAGCAGTGCTACAATAAGGAATGAAATGGCTGACTTGGAAAAAGAAGGATACCTAGATAAGCCACATACATCAAGCGGTAGAGTACCTTCTGCTATGGGATATAGACTATATGTAGATGAATTATTAAAAGAAGATAATATAAGTTTAGAAGAAATAAAATATATAAAATCTAAACTAGAAACTAGAGTAAATGAAATAGAAGAGTTAACAAAAATTGCAACAAATACTCTTTCAGAAATTACACATTATACAACTGTTGCGATAGGACCGAAGAATAATTTGCAAAATATAGAAGAAGTCAAATTTGTACTTTTAGGTAAAAGAATGTTAATGGCAATAATCCTTACAGATACAGGATTAATAAAAGAAACAATTATTAAATTTGATGAAGATATTACAGAGGAACAGGTAGAAACTTTAACATTTATATTTAACAATAAACTAAAAGGAAAACCACTAGAAGAAATAGATAGACCATTGGAAGAATATATTTTTTCTCAAATGAACTATAGTTTAAAAGTTATAAAACCAGTTATGGAGCAATTAAACAAAGTAATTAATGAAGATAATCAAATATATTTAGAAGGAGCTAATAAAGCATTTGAATTACCGGAATTTAAAAGTTTAGAGGTTGCTAGAAACTTTATAAATTTAATAGATGCAAAGGAAATCGTTGTAGATTTATTAAATACAGGCTTTGCGAAAGATATAAATGTGTATATAGGCGATGAAAATGATAACGAACAGTTGAAAGATTTTAGCATAGTAACTTTTAAACACAAATATAAAGACAGGGATTTAGGAACAATTGGAATTATAGGTCCCAAAAGAATGGATTATTCAAAAGTTATTTCTGTAATGAAATATATTAGCAAAAAATTAAATGGTGAATGAAGAAAGGAGTTTATATAAATGGAAGAAAACAAAGAAGAAAACAAAGAAGAAAAAATAGAGGGAAATAATGTAGAAAATGACATAATAGAATTAAAAAAGACAATAGAAACACAAAAAATACAACTAGAAGAACTAGATGATAGATTTAAAAGGGTTGCAGCAGAATTCGAAAATTACAAAAAAAGAAGTAGCAAAGAGAGAGAAACATTATATAATTCTTTAAAATCAGATGTAATATTAACTATACTACCAGTAGTAGATAATCTTGAAAAAGCAGTAGATACTAAAACAGAAGATGAAAACTATAAACAAGGAGTAGAACTTGTGCTAAAGCAACTTAAAGATGTATTAGCCTTGAATGGAGTTAAGGAAATAGAAACAATAGGAAAAACATTTGATCCTGAACTACATGAAGCTGTAGCATCAGTAACAGATGAAAATTTAGGAGAAAAAGAAATAAAAGAAGAGTATCGAAAAGGTTACATATTAGGAAGTAAAGTTATTAGGCATTCTATGGTGGTAGTAGCCAATTAGAAACAGTTATTAATTTTTAATGTATATAAAAATTTACAAAAGAAAGATAATATTTAATAAAAAATAGGGAGGAATTTAAAATGGGAAAAATTATAGGAATTGATTTAGGAACAACAAATTCATGTGTTGCAGTTATGGAGGGTGGAGAGCCAGTTGTAATACCAAATGCAGAAGGCAATAGAACAACTCCATCAGTTGTAGCATTTTCAAAAAATGGAGAAAGACTAGTAGGACAAATAGCAAAACGTCAAGCAGTTACTAATCCAGATAATACAGTAATTTCAATTAAAAGAGAAATGGGAACAAACAAAAAAGTAAACATAGAAGGAGATGAATTTTCACCACAAGAAATATCAGCAATGATACTTCAAAAATTAAAAGCAGACGCAGAAAATTATCTAGGACAAAAAGTAACTCAAGCAGTTATAACAGTACCAGCATATTTTAGCGATAGCCAAAGACAAGCAACAAAAGATGCTGGAAAAATAGCAGGATTAGAAGTATTAAGAATTATAAATGAGCCAACAGCAGCAGCCTTAGCTTTTGGAATGGACAAAGAAGATCAAGACCAAAAAATAATGATATATGATTTAGGTGGAGGTACATTTGATGTATCTATACTTGATATTGGTGATGGAGTATTTGAAGTTCTTGCAACCAATGGTAATACACACTTGGGTGGAGATGACTTTGACCAAAGAATTATAGATTACTTAGTATCAGAATTTAAAAAATCAAATGGAATAGATTTAAGTACAGACAAAATGGCTATGCAACGTTTAAAAGAAGCAGCAGAAAAAGCTAAAATAGAACTTTCTGGAATGCAACAAACACAAATAAATTTACCATTTATTACAGCAGATGCACAAGGACCAAAACACTTAGATGTAACATTAACAAGAGCTAAATTTGAAGAATTAATTAGAGATTTAATAGATGCTACAAGAGTACCAGTAGAGCAAGCTATGAAAGATGCAGGAGTTACAGCAAATGATATTCATAAAGTATTGTTAGTAGGTGGATCTACAAGAGTTCCAGCAGTGCAAGAAGCTGTTAAGAAAATAACAGGAAAAGAACCAGATAAAGGAATAAATCCTGACGAATGTGTTGCAATAGGTGCAGCTATCCAAGGTGGTGTACTTTCAGGTGATGTAAAAGACTTAGTATTATTGGATGTAACACCATTATCATTAGGTATTGAAACATTAGGAGGAGTATTTACAAAACTTATTGAAAGAAATACAACTATACCAACTAAAAAATCACAAGTATTTTCAACAGCAGCAGATGGTCAAACAAGTGTTGAAATACATGTACTTCAAGGTGAAAGAGAAATGGCTGCATATAACAAAACATTAGGTAGATTCCAATTAACTGGAATTCCAGCAGCACCAAGAGGAGTACCTCAAATTGAAGTAACATTTGATATTGATGCCAATGGTATAGTTCATGTATCAGCAAAAGATATGGCAACAGGAAACAGTCAACAAGTTGCTATTACAGCAAGTACAAACTTAACAGATGAAGATATAGAAAAAGCTGTTAAAGATGCAGAAGCACATGCAGAAGAAGATAAAAAGAGAAAAGACGAAATAGAAGTTAGAAACAATGCAGAAAGTTTAGTATATAATTCTCAAAAAACAATAGATGAATTAGGCGACAAAATAAGTGGAGAAGAAAAAGCAAAGGTAGAAACAGAAATAGAAAATGTTAAAAAAGCATTAGAAGGTTCAAATGTAGAAGAAATTAAAACAGCAACAGAAAAATTAACAACAGCATTCTATGCAGTTTCTGAAAAACTATATTCTCAAGCTGCTGATGCAAATAAAACAGCCGGAGCACAACCAGATGGAGAACCAAAAGTCGACGAAAATGGAAATGTATATGATGCAGATTATAAAGTAGAAAACGACGACAATGGAGACAATAAATAAAAAATAGATTAGAAAGTTGGAAGTCAGAGATTGGAAGTTAGAAATATAATTATACTCTAACTTCCAATAACTAACCTCTAAACTCTATTTAGGAGGACTAAATGTCAAATAAAAGAGATTATTATGAAGTATTAGGCATAGCAAAGAATGCAACAGATGAAGAGATAAAAAAGGCATATAGAAAATTAGCAAAAAAATATCATCCAGATGCTAATCCAGATAATAAGCAAGAAGCAGAAGCAAAATTTAAAGAAGTGAATGAAGCATATGAAGTATTATCTGATTCACAAAAAAGACAAATGTATGATCAATTTGGGCACGATGGTCCACAAGGCTTTGGTAGTGGAAATAATGGATATTATTCATATAGTTCATCTGGATTTGATGGGTTTAGCGACTTTGGAGATTTAGGAGATATATTCTCTTCATTTTTTGGAGGTGGATTTGGAACAAAAAGTGGAAAGAGTACTAACTCAGGTCCAAAAAAAGGAGCAGATTTAAGATATAATTTAGATATAAGTTTTGAAGAAGCATTTTTAGGGACAGAAAGATTTGTTACTATTTCAAGAAGTGAAACTTGTAATACATGTCATGGAAATGGTGCAAAACCAGGAACTAAGCCAGAGAGATGTTCTGTATGTGGAGGTACAGGTCAAATAAGACAAGTACAAACAACAATATTAGGACAAATGCAAACAACTAGACCATGTAGTAATTGTCATGGTACTGGAGAAGTAATAAAAGAGGTCTGCACAGAGTGTAAACGGAAAAGGGAATATAAGAAAATCAGTAAAATTAACTGTAAAAATTCCAGCAGGTATAGATGAAAACCAAACAATAGTGTTAAAAGGAGAGGGCGAAACAGGCTACAAAGGAGGACCAAAAGGAGATTTATATATTACAATACACATAAAAAAACATAATATATATACGAGAAAAGGAAATAATGTAATATGTGAAATACCAATAACCTTTACGCAGGCAGCATTAGGAGCAGAATTAGAAATACCAATGGTAGATGGTACAATAGAAAAATATACTATACCAGAAGGAACACAATCAGAAACAAAATTTACAATTAGAAATAAAGGTTTCAAAAACATAAATAACAACTTTTATGGAGATTTCATATTTGTTGTTCAGGTTCAGGTACCAAAAAGACTTTCAAAAGAACAAAGGGAAATATTGTTGCAATTAGCCAAAACTATGAATGAACAACCACCAATAAAAAAGAAAGGAATATTTGGATAAAAACATTTAAAATAACTGGTGATAAAATTACCAGTTATTTTTGCATGTAAATATTTATAGACAAAAAACAATAAATGCTATATAATATAGGCTAAGAAAAAAGAGATTATTGCTGGTACTTTAGAAAGGAAAATTGAAAATGCCAAAGTTTTTTGTAAAAGATGAACAAGTGGATGGAGAAAATATAAAAATAGTAGGTGAAGATGTAAACCATATAGTAAATGTGTTAAGATTAAAAAAAGAAGACGAAGTACAAATATGTAATGCAAATACAAATGTTAATTATATTGCCAATATTATAAACATGAATAAAAAAATTGTAGAATGTAAAATAAAACATATCGAAAACTCAACAAATGAAACAAATATAGATATTACGCTGTTTCAAGGATTACCTAAAGCAGATAAAATGGAATACATAATACAAAAGAATGTAGAACTTGGAGTAAAGCATATAGTCCCAGTAGATATGGAAAGAAGTATTGTAAAATTGGATGAAAAAACAATGATAAAAAAAATAGAAAGATGGCAAAAAATATCAGAAGTGGCTGCTAAGCAATCTGGAAGAGATATAATACCAAAAATAGAAAATATAATAAATGTAAAAAAAATTTGCGAACTTATAAAGAATTATGATATAGTATTAATAGCTTATGAAAATGAAAACCAAATTACTTTGAAAGATAAATTAAGAAAAATCAAAAACTTTGATAATTTAAAAATAGCAGTCATTATTGGACCAGAGGGCGGAATTGATAAAAAAGAATTAGAAGAATTGATTAAAGCAGGAGCAAAGACAATAACATTAGGTAAAAGAATTTTAAGAACTGAAACTGCTTCAATAGTTGTTGTAAGTAATTTAATATATGAAGCAGAAATGTAAATTTATAATCTTTAGGAAGGAGATTATGTAATAAAATGGCTAACAAAAAAATAAATACAGAGCAAAAAAAAGGAACTGAAAAAAAGTTATCCAAAAAAGAAACAGCAAAAACTACAACTCAAAATACTAAAACTGAAAATAAAGAACAAATGAGAAAAACAACAAATAACAACACAAAGAAAACAGTAGCAAAGTCTAAAAACAGTAAAGAAAAGAAGGCGGAGGCAAAACAAAAAACAAATGTTACAACTACTCAAAATGAAAATACTAAGAAAAAAAATATAACAAAAAATAAAAATATAAAGGAAAAAAAGGATATTCTTAAAGAAGACAAAACATCAAAAGCGATATCAAAAGAACAAGCCCAAATAGAAACCATTAGAAAAGAATTAAAAAGCAAAAACAAAATACCAATAAAAGATATGAATAAGATATATAATGCGATTTTTCCTAATATTTATATAGCAGCAGGTGTAATAATATACTTTTTATTTATGATTTTTGGATTTTATAATATAAATAATAAAGTATTTATAACAGATGTAAAAGCATTTAGCATAGCAATGCTTTGTGGAGCAATAGCAATATTCGAATATGCATATAAAAAAGATAGTACTAAGTTTGCAATATATGGAATAGAAAGTTTGGTAATGGCAATATTAACAATGTCTTTGATATATATAAACTTGATGTATTTTGATAAATTTGCATATGTAGTAGCAATAATTGCATTTGCATTAGCAGCATATTATATAGTAAAATGTGTAGTAATATATAAAATAAATAAAAAGAAATATTTTATGAACCAAATGAGAGAGATAATAGATAAAGATGAGGAGAACGAATAAATATGAAGAGTATGACAGGATATGGAAGAGCTAAAATAGAAAATGATACCAGAGAATATATAGTAGAAGTAAAATCTGTGAATCATAAATACTTAGATATAAACATAAAGTTACCTAAAACTTTATTTTGCATAGAAGATAAAATAAGAAAAGTAATATCTAATAAAATATCAAGGGGGAAAATTGATGTTTTTGTAACCTACATAAATTATGGAATAGAGGGAAAAACTATATTAATAAATAAAGATATTGCAAAAATGTATATAAAAGAAATAGAAGAGATAGCAACAGAAAATAATATAGCAAGTGGAATAAGGGCAACCGAAATTTCTAAATTTCCAGAAGTTTTAAATGTTATAGTAGATGAAGAAGATGAAGAAAAAATATGGTTAGAACTTAATAAATGTCTAGAAAAAGCATTAGATAATTTTATAGAAATGAGAATAACAGAAGGAGAAAAAATAAAAGAAGACTTAAAGCAAAGATTAGATGAAATAGATGAAAATATTAATGAAATTTTTAAAAACTCTACTGGACTTGTAGAAGAATATGTAGTAAAATTAAGAAAGAGAATACAAGAAATACTTAATACAGATGTTGTGGATGAAACAAGATTAGCTCAAGAAATTGTTATATATTCAGACAAGACTTCTATAGAAGAGGAAATTACAAGGATAAAAAGTCATATAATACAATTTAAAGAGCTATTGAACTCTGAAGGTGCAATAGGGAAAAAAGCAGATTTTATTATACAAGAGATGAATAGAGAAATAAATACAATTGGTTCAAAATCAGGAAAATTTGAGATAACACAATTAGTTATAAAAATAAAGACACAAATTGAAGACATAAGGGAGCAAATACAAAATATTGAATAAAAAACATAAAACTTTTTAAAATAAATGTGAAAGAAAGGAAAGATTTATGCAATTGATAAATATTGGATTTGGAAATATAGTTTCGGCAAATAGAATAGTGGCAATAGTAAGCCCAGAGTCAGCACCTATCAAAAGAATTGTGCAAATAGCAAAAGATGAAGGAAGAGCAGTTGATGCAACATATGGGAGAAGAACTAGAGCAGTGTTAATAATGGATTCAGGACATGTTATTTTATCAGCAGTTCAGCCAGAAACTGTAGCAGGAAGACTAGACAAAGAAGATACAAATGAAACAATTATAGAATAGTATATTAAAAAAGGAGATTATAAAAATGATAGTAAAACCAACAGTTGTAGATTTATTAAAAAATGTTGATAACAGATTTCAATTAGTAATAGCTGTTTCTAAAAGGGCAAGACAAATAGCAAATGGAAGTAAGCTTTTAACAGGTGTTGATGAAGAATCACCAGTAACATTGGCAGCAAATGAAATTGCAGAAGGAAAGGTAAAAGTAGTATGTTAGTATTATTGTCAGGAGTTTCAGGTGCTGGTAAAGACACAATAAAAAAAGAATTAATTAAAAGAATAAAAAACGTAGAATCTTTACCATCATATACAAACAGAAATCCAAGAAGTAATGATATTCCAGGAGTAACATATAATTTTGTAACTACAGAAGAATTTGAAAGAATGATAAAAGATGGTGAATTATATGAATATTCAGAGCATCATGGACATTATTATGGAACTTCTAAGAAATTATTAAATGAAAAAATAAGTAAAGGTAAAATAATTGTAAAAGATATAGAAGTAAATGGTGTAGAAAATTTACTAAAACTATTAAAAGATGATGTGGAGATTGTAACAATATTTTTAAAAGTGCCAAAAGAAGAACTAAGAAAAAGATTAGAGGAAAGAGAAGATAACCAAAGCGCAGAAGAAATAGAGCTGAGATTAAATAGGTTAGAATATGAAGAGTCTAAAATAGGAATGTATGATTATGTAATAAAAAATGACAATTTAGAAAGAACATTAAGAATTATAGAAGAAATAATAAAAACATAAAAACACTAACCAACATTAGTGTTTTTTGCTTTCAATTTTTAAAAAAGAATGATATACTATATAAAAATAAATTGAAGGAAAAGATAAAATGATTGCCGAAGTAATTATACAAAGTAATGCAAAAGAATTAAATAAAGTATTTGACTATAATATACCTACGAATTTAGAGGAAAAAATAAAAGTAGGAAGTAGAGTTTTAGTACCATTTGGCAATGTGAAAACTCTAGAGGATGGGTTTGTAATTGGCATAAAAGAAAATTCTGAATACAAGGTAAAAGATATTGCAAATGTACAAGAGGAATGTATAAATAATGAAAAAATAGAATTAGCTAAATGGATGGCAAAAAGGTATTTTTGTAACATATCAGATTGCTTAAAACTAATGTTACCACCTGGGACAAGAACAAAAATGTTATCAAATAGAATAAAAGAAAAAAAGCAATTATATGTTATATTAAAAAAAGACAAAGATGAAATAGAAAACGATATAGAAAATAAAAAAATAACATCAAACAAGCAAATAAGAGTATTAAAATTTTTAATAGATAATGATGGGGCATTTATATCAGAAATAGAAATGTTTACAGATATAACAAAAGTTGTTATAGATAGTCTTGCGAAAAAAGGATATGTAGAAATTGAAGAGAAACAAATAGAGAGAAATCCTTTTATACATAAAGTTGATAATAAAAGTGAAAAAATGAAACTTACACATGAACAACAAAATGCATATAACAAAATAATAGAAGCAATGCAAGAACAATTATTTTGTGAATTTTTAATATATGGAATTACAGGTTCGCGGAAAAACAGAAATATATTTACAACTAATAGAAGATACTATAAGACAGGGAAAAAGCAGTATAATGCTTGTGCCCGAAATTTCACTTACACCACAAACAGTAGATAGGTTTATATCAAGATTTGGTGAAGATAAAATTGCAGTTTTGCATAGCAAATTATCAATTGGAGAAAGATATGATCAATGGAATAAAATAAAAAAAGGACAAGCCAAAATTGTAATTGGAGCGAGAAGTGCTATATTTGCTCCAATTGATAATTTGGGATTAATCGTTATTGATGAAGAACATGATAGTTCATATAAATCAGAAACAACACCAAAATATAATGCTAAAGAAGTGGCAACATATATAGCAAAGCAAAATAATATATGTCTTGTTTTAGGAAGTGCAACACCAGACATAGAAACATATTACAAAGCACAAAAACAAGAAGTTGAATTGTTAGAATTAAAACATAGGGCAAATAACTCAAGTCTGCCTGACGTAGAAATAGTTGATTTAAGAGAAGAAATGCTCTCTGGAAATAAATCAATGATAAGCAAAAAGTTATATAATGAAATAGAAAAAAATATTCAAAATAAAAAGCAAACAATATTATTTTTAAATAGAAGAGGATTTTCAACTTTTGTAATGTGTAGGGACTGTGGATATACAGTCAAATGCAAAAATTGCGATATTACTTTAACATATCATTCTAATACTAATAAACTAAAATGCCATTATTGTGGTTACGAAACAAATGCAGTTACAATTTGCCCAGAATGTAAAAGCCATAATATTAGGTATTTTGGAACAGGAACTCAAAAATTAGAAGCGGAAATAAATAAAATGTTTCCAAATGCCAGAACAATTAGAATGGATGTAGATACTGTAAATAGAAAAAATTCGCATGAAGAAATATTAAATAAATTTAAAAATGATAGCATCGATATTTTAATAGGAACACAAATGGTGGTAAAAGGACACCACTTTCCAAATGTAACATTAGTTGGAGTAATAGCAGCAGATGGAAGTTTAAATATAGATGACTTTAGGGCAAATGAAAAAACTTTTCAAATATTAACACAGGTGGCAGGAAGAGCAGGGAGAGGAGAAAGTAGAGGAAAGGTAATTATACAAACATATAATCCAGATAACTTTAGTATAGAATGTAGTAAAAAGCAAGATTATAATTTATTTTATGAAACAGAGATAAAACTAAGAAAACAATTGAAATATCCGCCATTCTGCGATATAATAACAATAGGTGTTTCTGCAACTAATGAAGAAACGACAATAAAAGTTATCAAAAAATTACATAATTATTTGAAACAGAGAATTAAAACAGAAAATATAGGAGTGCTCTTATATAGTCCATTACCAGCTCCAATAGATAAAATAAAAAATAAATATCGTTGGAGAATGATTATTAAGTGCAAATTTGGAGAAGATATAATTGAGTTTATAAATAATATGCTAGAAGAATATAATAAATATGAAATACCTAAAAAAGAAGATGTAAGAATAAATATAGCTTTAAATCCAGCTAATATGAATTAAAAATTAAAGCTTTAGAAAGAAATGGAGGTAAACATATGGCAATAAGAGTAGTAAGAGAAAATGGAGATGAAATATTAAGAAAAAAATCTAGAGAAGTAGAAAAAGTAGATGATAAAATAAGAGAAATATTGGATGATATGGTAGAGACTCTACACAAATATAATGGAGTTGGATTGGCAGGACCACAAATAGGAATATTAAAAAGAATAATAGTAATAGACTTATATGATGACAAGGGACCAATAAAATTAATTAATCCAGTGATAATAAAAGAAAAAGGAAAACATGAAGTAGAAGAAGGTTGCTTAAGTTTTCCTAACCAATATGGAAAAATAGTAAGACCAGAAGAAGTAACGATAGAAGCATTAAATGAAAATGGAGAAAAAGTAAAAATAAAAGCAAAAGAATTATTTGCACAAGCAATTTGTCATGAAATAGATCATTTAGATGGAATTTTATTCATAGATAAAATTTTGCCAGGAACACTTGAATATGTGGAGCCAAATGATATTAAAGAATAAAAAACAAAATGTAAAGCAAAGAGTATCAGAAACTAACATCTAAAAGAAAGGAACAAAAAGATGAATATAGTATTTATGGGAACTCCAGATTTTGCAGTAGAATCATTAAAAAGCTTACAACAAGCTGGAAACAATATATTAGCAGTAGTAACGAACACAGACAAACCAAAAGGAAGAGGCAACAAAGTAGTAAGTACACCTGTAAAAGATTATGCATTAGAACATAATATAAAAATTTATCAACCTTCTAAAATAAGAAACAATGTAGAATTTATGGAAGAAATGAAAAAATTAAAACCAGATTTATTCTGCGTTGTCGCATATGGAAAAATTCTACCTGAAGAATTATTAAATATACCTAAATATGGATCTATAAATGTGCATGGGTCACTATTGCCTAAATATAGAGGCGCAGCGCCTATACAATGGGCAATATTAAATGGTGATAAAACCACAGGAATTACAACAATGTTTATGGATGCAGGAATGGATACTGGAGATATGATATTAAAACAAAAAGTAGAAATAGGAGAAGATGAAACAACAGGAGAATTATGGGAAAGACTGTCTATAATAGGTGGAGATTTATTAGTAAAAACAGTAGACTTAATTGAAAAAGGAAAAGCACCTAGACAAAAACAAAAAGGCGAATTTTCAATGGCACCAATGTTAAACAAAGAAATGGCTAAAATAGATTGGGAAAGTAAAACTGCAAAAGAAATAAAAAATTTAGTTAGAGGATTAAATCCAATAATGGGGGCATATAGCACAATAAATGGCAAGAAAATAAAATTTTGGAAAGTAAATGTAATAGAAGAAAAAAAATTATATGATATGTTTCCAGATTTGAATGAATATGCATATAAAATGAAGGATATAATACCAGGAACAGTACTATTTTCAGGAGACAAAAATGGATTATACATTAAAGCAAAAGATGGGATAATAGAGGCAGTGGAAGTACAGGCAGAAAACTCAAAAAAGATGAATATTTTAGAATTTTTGCGAGGAAATAATATACAAGCAGGAAATATGTTTGATAACACTTGATTTTTTTACCAAAATATGCTAAAATATAAATGTTGCAAAACAAATATACCTTTTACTTAATTTAAGGATGTATACTCCTCTTAAATTCAGTTTAAGGCAAATTTAATATTATAGGAGGTAAAACGCGATGACAAAGGAAAGAAAGCAAGAAATTATTGAAACTTATAAAAGAGATGAAAAAGATACTGGTTCTCCAGAAGTCCAAATAGCTCTTTTAACAGAAAGAATTAATGAATTAACAGAACATTTAAAAGTACACAAAAAAGATAATCATTCAAGACGTGGACTTTTTAAAATGGTTGGAACAAGAAGAAGCTTACTTAACTATTTAGCAAAAAAAGATGTTCAAAGATATAGAGATATCGTTGAAAAATTAAAATTAAGAAAATAATATTAACAATTGGACGTTTTGCATAATGCTAGACGTCCAATTTAATAATAAAAATTAAATATATTAACAATGTTGGAATTAGAAGGTAGCTTGTATAATTTATTAGATTTAGTTTTTAATAAATTATAGAGGTTACACCTAATGCCAAATATTGTTTTATATATAAATTAAATAAAAGGAGAAAAATTATGATTAAAAGTTATGAAACAGAATTGGCAGGAAGAAAATTAATTATTGAAACAGGAAGAATTGCAGAACTTGCAAATGGAAGCGTTATGGTAAAATATGGAGAAACTGTTGTAATGGTAAATGTTACAGCAGCTAAAGAACCAAAAGAGGGGGTAGACTTTTTTCCATTATCAGTAGATTATGAGGAAAAATTATATGCAGTAGGTAAAATACCCGGAAGTTTTACAAAAAGAGAAGGAAAGCCAACTGATAAAGCAATACTGACTTCAAGGGCAATTGACAGACCATTAAGACCATTATTCCCTAAAGACTTTAGAAATGATGTATGCGTGGTAGCAACAGTACTTTCTGTAGAACCAGACAATAGCCCAGAGGTATGTGCTATGATAGGAGCATCAGCAGCACTTACAATATCAGATATACCATTTGGAGGACCAACAGCTGCTGTAAATGTTGGATATGTAGACAATCAAATTGTTATAAATCCAACATTAGAGCAAAGAGAAAAAAGTAGATTAAACTTAACAGTTGCTGGTACTTTAGAAAAAATAACAATGATAGAAGCAGGAGCAGATGAAATACCAAACGATATAATGCTAGAATCTATAAAACAAGGACATGCAGAAATTAAGAAAATTTGCAATTTTATTTCAAAAATAAAAGAAGAAATAGGAAAACCAAAATTTGAATATAAATCATTCGCTGTAGATATAGGAATATATAACGAAATTGAAGAAAACTTTAAAAAAAGAATGTATCAAGATGTACAAGCTCAAGATAAAGAAGTTAGAGATGAAAATATAGAAAAAATCTCAGAAGACATATTAAATTATTTTATAGAAAAATATGGCGAAGAATTCATACAAGAAAAACAAATGGATATAGCAGAAAGTATACACAATTTAGAAAAAGCTTGTGTAAGAGAGATGATTTTAGAAGAACATAAACGTCCAGATGGAAGAAAAATAGACGAAATAAGACCACTTTCTTGTGAAGTAGGAATATTGCCAAGAGTTCATGGAAGTGCCATATTTACAAGAGGACAAACACAAGTAATGTCAATAGTGACTTTAGGAATGAAAAGTGAAGAACAAGTTTTAGATGGATTAGATGAAGAAGAATCAAAAAGATATATGCATCAATATAATTTCCCTTCATATAGTGTAGGAGAAGCAAGACCATCTAGAGGACCTGGAAGAAGAGAAATAGGACATGGAGCATTAGCTGAAAAAGCATTAGTTCCAGTAATACCTTCAGAAGACGAATTTCCATATTCAATAAGAGTTGTATCAGAAGTATTATCTTCAAATGGGTCAACTTCACAGGCAAGTATATGTGGAAGTACATTGGCATTAATGGATGCAGGAGTTCCGATAAAAAAACCAGTAGCAGGAATTTCAACAGGATTAGTAACAGATAAAAATAATCCAGAAAAATATATAATGCTTACAGATATACAAGGTATAGAAGATTTTTTCGGAGATATGGACTTTAAAGTGGGTGGAACAAAAGATGGAATAACAGCTATACAAGTTGACATTAAAATTGATGGATTAACATATGATATAATAGAGCAAGCATTTGAAAGAACAAAAATAGCAAGAGACTATATATTAGATGAAGTTATGGCACCAGTAATAGCAAAACCAAGAGAAGAGATATCTAAATATGCACCAAGAATATTAACAGAAACAATAAGTGTTGATAAAATTAAAGATGTAATAGGACCTGGAGGAAAAATGATTAACAAAATTATAGAAGCAACAGGTGTAAAAATAGATATATCTGATGATGGAAAAGTATGCGTATATTCTACAGATACAGAAAGTGGAAAAAAGGCTATGAAAATGATAACAGACATAGCAAAAGACATTGAAGTAGGAGGAGTATATGAAGGTACTGTAACAAGAATAATGAATTTTGGAGCGTTTGTGGATATTGGTGGAGGAAAAGAAGGTTTACTTCATATATCAAAAATATCTAGCAAAAGAGTAGAAAAAGTAGAAGATGTATTATCTGTTGGAGATGAAGTAACAGTAAAAGTGATTGAAATAGACAATCAAGGCAGAATTAACTTAAGTATGAAGGATCTAGAGGTAGAAAAAGAAGAAGAATAAACAATAACTTAAGAATTTATTAACATTGAAAATAAAAGTTGCAAAAATAAAATAATAATAGTATAATTTAAAAGTAAATTTCAATAAATAAAAGGAGAAAAAAGATGGAATACTTATATATTTTACAACAAGCATTAGTTTGGATAATAACTATATTTTGGGTTTACCAAATTGCAATTAGTATTTGCTCTTTAATTAAACTAAAAGACAAACCACTTATTACAAATAAAAATCATAAATTTATGGCAATTATACCTGCACATAATGAAGAAGCAGTTGTAGCTAATCTTGTTGAAAGTTTAAAACATCAAGATTATCCAAAAGAATTATATGATATTTATGTAATAGCAGACAATTGCACAGACAAGACAGCTGAAGTCGCTAGAAAAGCTGGAGCTATTGTATATGAAAGATTTGATGAAACAAAAAAGACAAAAGGATTTGCATTAAATTGGTTTTTAGGTCAAAAAATAGAAGAAGATGCTGATTATGATGCTTTTTGTATTTTTGATGCAGATAATATAGTAGATGTAAACTTTTTAAAGAATATGAATAAAAAACTATGTCAAGGTGAAGATGTTGTACAAGGATATAGAGATATTAAAAACCCTACAGATAACTGGATTACAGCAGGGTATGCAATATTTTATTGGACAATGAATAGAATGTACCATTTAGCTAGATATAATTTAGGATTATCTCCATTAATCAACGGTACAGGGTTTATGGTAAGATTTGATGTTATAAAGCCAGAAGGATGGGTAACAAAAACTCTTACAGAAGATATAGAATTTTCGCTAAAAAGAATAATAAAAGGAAAAAGATTGGGTTGGGCAGTAGATGCAATAGTATATGATGAACAACCATTAGGTTTTAAACAGTCTTGGAAACAAAGAACAAGATGGACTGTTGGACATATTCAATGTATAAAGGAATATACAAAGCCATTGGCAGTTGCAGTAAAAGAAAATAAAACCTTAATGAATTTTGATGGTTTATTATACATTTTAGGTAGCATACCAATGTTTATATTAACTTTAGTATTATTAGGAATAAACTTCTTAATATATGTAGGAAATGGAATGACTGAACTTGATTTATTGATGAACTGTGTAAGATATTTGGTACCAACATTTATATTACCAATAGCAACAGCAATGTTAATAATGTGGCTAGATAAGAAACCAATAAAACCTATGCTAAAGGGCTTAGCTTGTTATCCACTATTCTTAGGTTCTTGGTTATTAATAAACTTTAAATGTTTATTTAAAAGAGATACAACATGGGAGAAGATTGAACATGTTAGAAACATAAGAATAAATGAAGTTTCAGATGAAAAAACAATATAATAAATTTTATATTAAAAGGGAGTAGCTTATAAACTACTAATCAACATCCGATTTTATCTGGTTAGTAACCTTTTAGGTAAGCAAGACTTTTAAAGAAATTTTATAAAATTTCTTTAAAAGTTTTTTTGATTATATATGTTAAATTTTTTAAATTTATGATAATATTTAAAAAAGGAGAAAAAAGTATGGAAAAAAATTGGTTTAGTAAAACAGTCACAGAAACATCAGAATATTTTAAAACAGATTTAAAAAAAGGATTAAATTTAGAAGGTGTTGAAGAAAGCAGAAAAAAGTATGGAGTTAATGAATTGAAAGCTAAAAAAAAGAAAACACTACTAATAAAATTCTTGGAACAATTTAAAGATTTCATGATTATTATTTTAATTATAGCAGCATTAGTATCTGGGATAATAGGATATATTGAGAATGAAGGCATAACAGATTCTATAATTATACTAATAGTTGTTATAATGAATGCAATTATAGGCGTAGCACAGGAGAGTAAAGCGGAGAAATCTTTAGAAGCTTTGCAAAAGTTAAGCTCACATGTTGCAAAAGTAATCCGTAATGGAGAACTTATCATAATTCCTTCTAAAGAATTAGTGCCAGGAGATATTGTAGTACTAGAAACAGGAGATTATGTACCAGCAGATTTAAGAATAATAGAAGCCGTAAATTTAAAAGTACAAGAAGCCTCACTTACAGGTGAGTCTGTTCCAGTAGAAAAGAATATTGAAGCTATATCAGATGAAAAAGTAGGAATTGGGGACAGAACTAATATGCTATTTGCATCTTCACTAATAACTTATGGTAGAGGAAAAGGAATTGTTGTAGAAACTGGTATGAATACAGAAGTTGGAAAAATAGCAAGTATTATAAATGATACCAATGAAACTGAGACACCATTACAAGAAAAGTTAAATAAATTAGGAAAAACATTAGGAATCGGAGCACTTATAATATGTGCAGTTATATTTGTAATAGGCCTTTTATATGGAAAAAATCCATTAGATATGTTTATGACAGCTGTAAGTTTGGCAGTGGCAGCAATACCAGAAGGATTAGCAGCGGTTTCTACAATAGTTCTAGCTATAGGAGTTCAAAGAATGGTAAAAAAACATGCTATTGTAAAAAAATTACCAGCAGTAGAAACTTTGGGAAGTGCAACTGTAATATGTTCTGATAAAACGGGTACTTTAACTCAAAATAAAATGACAGTGCAAAAAATATTTTACAATAATAAATTAGTAGATATTCCAGAAGTAAATTTAGAAGAAGAAGATGCTGTATTAGAAAAATTAGTATATGTCAGTATGTTATGCAATGATACAAAAATAGGAACTGATAAACAATTAACTGGAGATCCAACGGAAACAGCATTAATAAATATGGGATTCAAATTAGACTTTCAACCAGCAATATATGAACAGATGCCAAGAATAAAAGAGATTCCATTTGACTCGGACAGAAAGTTAATGACAACAGTAAATAAAATAGGAGAGAAATTTGTAGTATGCACAAAAGGTGGAGTTGATGAGTTACTAAATAGATGTACAAAATATACATTAAATGGAGAAATAAAAACAGATTTAGATGATTATAAAAATCAAATAAAAGAAAATAATGAAAAAATGGCAAAAGATGCATTGAGAGTTTTAGCAATGGGCTATAAAGAATTAGATCATGAGCCTACAGATGAAGAAATGAAAGACATAGAAAATGACTTAATATATATTGGTATGGTAGGAATGATAGATCCACCAAGAGAAGAAGTTAAATTAGCAGTACAAAAATGTAAAACAGCAGGAATAAAAACCGTTATGATTACAGGTGACCATAAAATAACAGCTGTAGCAATTGCAAAAGCATTAGGAATACTTGAAAAAGAAGATGAAGCTATAACAGGTGCAGAATTAGAAGAAATGTCTGATGAAGAGCTAACTAAAAATATTAGAAAATATAGTGTATATGCAAGAGTATCTCCAGAACATAAAGTAAGAATAGTAAAAGCATGGCAAGCAAATGGAGAAATAGTTGCTATGACTGGAGACGGAGTTAATGATGCCCCTGCATTAAAAACGGCAGACATAGGCTGTGCTATGGGAATTGTAGGAACAGATGTCGCAAAGGAAGCAGCAGATGTTATACTAACAGATGATAATTTTGCTACAATAGTTTCAGCAGTAGAAGAAGGAAGAAGAATATATGATAATATACTAAAAGCAATACAATTTTTATTATCAAGTAATGTTGGAGAAATAATAGTATTATTTGTTGCAATTTTAATAACACCGCTATTAAGTAAAATATTTGGAATTGACATACATTTAATTGAACCATTATTACCAATCCATATATTGTGGATTAATCTAGTTACAGATTCTTTACCAGCACTAGCATTAGCAGTAGATCCAGCAGAAAAAGATATAATGAAAAGAAAACCTATAAAACCTAAAAAAGGTGTATTTACAAAAGGAATGATTTGGAGAGTAGTATATCAAGGAGTAATGATAGGAATAATAACATTAGCAGCTTTTGTAATAGGATTAGGAACAAAAAATGTACCAGTAATAGAAGGATTAACAGAACAAGAAGTAAGAGTAGAAATTGGTCAAACAATGGCATTTGTTGTTTTGGCATTATCAGAATTAGTACATGTATTTAATATTAGAAATAATAAAGAATCTATATTTAAAACAAAGATATTTAATAATGGTAAATTAATATTGGCAATACTTGTATCAGCAATTTTAATGTTTGTTATACTTTTAATACCAGGCTTAAGAACTATATTTAGTATACCAGTACTTCCGATGAGTAATATAGTAGAGATTGTAATATTGGTATTATTACCAATGGTTATTGTAGAAATATTCAAATTGTTTAAAATAAATACTATTGGGGAAGAATAAATTTATAATTTATGTTGGTATAGGAAATATTACTATTTCCTATACCAAAGCTAAATTTCTTATAAGGAATGATAAACATGTATGATGTAATAATAATAGGTAGTGGACCTGCAGGAATTTCAACAGCTTTATACACTAAAAGAGGTGGATTAACTACTTTAATAATATCAAAAGGAATTAGTTCTTTGCAGAAGGCACAGAAAATAGGAAATTATTATGGAATAGATAAAGAACTATCTGGAGAACAATTATACAAAATAGGACTAGACCAAGCAAAGAAGTTAGAAGTAGAAATAGTAGAAGATGAAGTAACTCAAATAATATATGAAAATGAGTTTAAGGTAATAACTGTAAATTCAGAATACGCTGCTAAAAAAGTGGTTATAGCAACAGGAGCAAATAGGAAAATGCCTACAATAAAAGGAATAAAGCAATATGAAGGAAAAGGTGTAAGCTATTGTGCAGTATGTGATGCGTTTTTTTTCAGAAACAAAGATGTAGCAGTTTTAGGTGATGGAAATTATGCAATACATGAAGCAGAAATATTAAAGCCTGTTGCAAAGTCTGTAACTATAATGACAAATGGGAAAAAAATGACAGAAAATAGAAACCTAGATGTAGACGTTTTAGAAGATGAAATAAGGGAATTTAGAGGAACAGATAAAATTAATGAAGTTGAATTTAAAAATAACAAAATTAAAAAAATAGATGGATTATTTGTGGCAGAAGGTATTGCTACCAGTATAGATTTAGCAAGAAAAATAGGTGCGGTAATAGAAGAAAATAATATAAAAGTAGATGAAAATATGGAAACAACAGTAAAAGGATTATATGCTTGTGGAGATTGCACAGGAGGAATATTACAAATTAGCAAAGCGGTTTATGAGGGGACAAAAGCAGGATTATCAATAATAAAAAATAAAAAGGAGGAATAAAAATGTCAGTGACAGAATTAAAAAGTGAAAATTTTGAAAGTGAGGTAAACAACTCAGAAATTCCAGTATTAATAGATTTTTGGGCTACTTGGTGTGGACCATGCAAAATGATGACCCCAGTAGTTGAAGAACTAGCAACTGAAAAAGAAGGAACAATAAAAGTATGCAAAGTTAATGTAGATGATGAACCAGACTTAGCACAAAAATTCAATATAATGAGCATACCAACATTCGTGGCTATAAAAGAGGGAAAAGTAGTAGGAACGTCAGTAGGTGTACAAACCAAACAACAAATATTAGAATTATTTTAAATATATCTTGACAAATTAAATAAAAGTGTGCTAATATTAATAAGTGTTAGTACACTAATATATGCGGATGTGGCGGAACTGGCAGACGCGCTGGTCTTAGGAACCAGTGTCAACGACGTGGGGGTTCAAGTCCCTTCATCCGCACCAAAGCGAGTGAAAATAAAATTTCACTTGTTTTTTTATATTTTGTTAAATTAATTTTGTGCCAAAAATCCCCGTCCCTATTGTCACAAGATTTTAAAATGGAGGAAAAATTGAATATGGAAAATGAAAAAATAAAATATTTAATAGATATAATAAATGATATGGATATAAAAGATAAATTAAGATTGGCAATATGTATGAGCCAAAGTAAATGGTCTGGTCTTATTTATAATACTAAAGAGAATTATAAGAAATTTGATAGTATGCTAAAAAATATAGATGAAGAATATATGACTACACTTATAGATTTTTCAAAGTATAAGCTTATAATGTTTGCAATGGCTAAACTGATGGAAATGGAAACAACAGAGCAAAATAAAGTTGCTTTATATTTATTTAATTATATAGAGAAATAATCCTCCTAAAATTATCGGTTTTTGTTGAAAATATGATTTATTTATAATATAATTTCATTTAGAAAATAAAGAGAGGTAAGAATTATGAGTAAATACTATAATAATTTAGATGATTTAAGAAAAGAATACTTTAAAGTATTATCACCTGTTTTTCCAGAGTGGTTATTAGATTATATAGATACACCTGAAATCCAAAGGCTTTCGGGAATAAGTATGCTTTGTGGAACAGATTATTCAAAAATATATGATTATAAATCTTTTAATTCAACATTGGATCATAGTGTAGGTGTAGCATTAATTATATGGAATTTTACAAAAGATAAAAAACAAACATTAGCAGGACTTTTTCATGATATTGCAACACCAATATTTAAACATTGTATTGATTTCATGAATGGTGATTCAGAACATCAAGAATCTACTGAAGAAAGAACTGAACAGGTAATAAGAAATTCACAAACAATACTGAGTTTATTAAATCGCGATGGAATAAAAGTTGAAGAAATCTCTGATTATCACATTTATCCAATAGCTGATAATAATACTCCAAGATTGAGTGCTGATAGATTTGAGTATACTTTTTCTAATGGATTATTCTTATATGGTGCTTGGAATGTTGATGAGATTTCAAAATATTATAATGATATTACTATTTTAAAAAATGAAGATGGAATAGAGGAATTAGGCTTTAAAACACCACAAATTTGTAAAGAGTATTTGCATACAATTTTGCCTATATTTGCAAATTATGATAGCGATAATAATAGAACAGTTATGCAATTCTTTGCTGATATAGTAAAATCAATGAATGTTAAAGGATATATAACAGTAGATGATTTATATGAACTTTCAGAAGAAGATGTTATTAATAGAATATTAAATTGTGATGATACATATATTAAGGAAAGTTTTGTTAAATTTCAAAATGCTACATCTGTTTATGGTAGTGATACACCTGTAAATAATAGATATTGTATTAGCGTAAAAGGGAAAAAACGTTATATTGTTCCACTTACTCAAAACAATGGTAATGCTTATAGGATAAGTCAAATAGACGAAACTGCACGTAACGAAGTTCAAGATTATATAAACTTAAAACGTAGCAAATATACTGGATTTAATTTTGAATTTAATCCTTATTCTTTTAAAATTCAAAGAGAGGACGATTCTTGGGAAAGATAAGATTTAATTAAAGTTAGTGTAAAATAATTT
>DNVW01000018.1 GCA_003507395.1 Clostridiales bacterium
CGAAATTATTTTACACTAACTATAGCACTTTTTGTGATATCTCCAATAACAACAGGGATGTCTATGCAGTTCTCAAGTGTATTATATATTTTTTTAATAGCTATGATAGTAATGTTACTATTTCATGAGAAACTAAAAAATAAATATGGTTATTTCTTTTTAATAATAGGGATGATGACTAGCTTTTTTGATTTATTAACCTATCCAGTTGCTACTTTTGGAATACCAATAATATTATTCTTCATATTAGAAAATAAATCTTTAAAAGAAGGCATAAAAGACCTTATTATATACGGCTTGGCATGGATAGTAGGATATGCAGGAATGTGGGCAGGAAAATGGATATTAAGTAGCATATTATTAAAGGAAAATATGTTTATACCAGCAATAGAAAAAATTATGGAAAGAACGGGAAATGAGACAATAAATGGAAATTTCACAAGACTCACGGTTTTAAAATTAAATACTAAAATGATTACTAATGTGCCTAATATATTGATAACTGTAATATATATAATTTATCTAAGTATAAAAGCAATAATACAAAGAGTTAAAATATCTTTTAAAAATATAAAAAATGTTTTATGTTTTATATTAATAGCAACCATACCTATCGCATGGTATATTGTTGCAGGGCAACACTCAATTATACATTATTGGTTTACATACAGAAGTTTAATAGTAACTGCTTTTGCAGGACTTGTCTTTATAACTATCCTACTATCTAAAAAGGAGATAAGAGAAGAGTGAAAAAAGTTTTATTTATAGCTAGTACAGGTGGTCACTTAAATGAACTATTACAACTAAAAGCATTATTTAAAGAATATGACTCTTATCTTATAACAGAAAAGGACAAGTCTACAGAAAGTTTACAGATAGAAGGTATAAAAGAAACAAAATATTTGGCTTATGGAACAAGAAGTAAAATATTAGTATATCCTTTTATATTTATATATAATTGTTTTAAAAGTTTATTTTATTATTTTAAAATAAAACCAAAGGTAATTATAACAACAGGTACTCATACTGCGGTGCCAATGTGTTACATAGGTAAACTATTTGGTTCTAAAATTATTTTTATAGAAACATTTGCAAACAGAAATACAAAAACATTGTCAGGGAGGATGGTTTATCCAATTTCAGATTTATTTATCGTACAATGGAAAGAAATGCAACAATTATATCCTAAATCTGTATATGGAGGTGCTATATATTAATGATTTTAGTATTATTAGGAACACAAAACAATAGCTTCCATAGGTTATTAGAAGAAGTACAAAAATGTATAGATGAAGGAACAATAAAAGATAAAGTAGTTGTACAGGCAGGTAGTACTAAATTTGAGTCAGATGATATGGAAATATTTAACTTAATAGAACAAAATAAATTTAATGAACTTATAGAACAAGCTAATATTATAATAACACATGGAGGGGTGGGTTCAATAGTAACAGCTGTTAAGTTAGGTAAAAAAGTAATTGCTGTTCCAAGATTAAGAAAATATGGAGAACATGTAAATGATCATCAAATTCAAATTGTAGAAACATTTTCAAAACAGGGATTTATAAAAGGCATAAAGGATATTTCAGAGTTAAAAGAAACACTAAAAAATATAGATACATTCACACCAAACAAATTAGAAAGCAATACAGAAAATATTGTAAATATAATAAGACAATTTATAAACGAACAATAAATAAGAAAGGAAAGATAGATATGTCGGTTTTAGTTACAGAGGGAGCAGGATACATTGGTAGTCACACTGTTGTAGAATTATTAAAAAACAATAGAGAGGTAATCATTGTTGATAATTTTTCAAATAGTAAGCCAGAAATGTTAGAGAAAATTAAAAAAATAACAAATAAAGATTTTAAATTTTATGAAATGGATTATGCTGACAAAGAGAAAATGGATAAGGTTTTTACAGAAAATAATATAGAAGCGGTAATACATTTTGCAGGATATAAAGCAGTAGGGGAATCAGTAGAAAAACCAATAGAATATTATACTAACAATGTCGCAGGGACATTAAGCTTGTTAAATATTATGAAAAATCATAATGTAAAAACAATTATTTTTAGCTCATCTGCAACTGTGTATGGAGATCCAGAAATAGTGCCACTAACAGAGGAATGCAAGGTAGGCGGGACAACGAATCCATATGGAACAACTAAATTATATATAGAGCAAATATTAAAAGATGTGTATAAATCAGATAACACATGGAATATTTGCTTATTAAGATATTTCAATCCAGTAGGTTCACATGAATCTGGATTAATTGGAGAGGAACCACAAGGTAGACCAAATAATTTAATGCCATATATAGTAAGAGTAGCATCAGGAGAATTAGAAGAATTATCAGTATTTGGAAATGATTATGATACACCTGATGGAACAGGAGTTAGAGATTATATACATGTAGTTGATTTGGCAAAAGGACACATAAAAGCACTTGAAAAATTAGAAAAAGAAAAAAAGGTATATATATATATAATTTGGGAACTGGTAAAGGCTATAGTGTTTTAGATATGATAAACGCATTTGAAAAGAGTACAGGAAAAAAAGTAAAATATAAAATAACACAAAGAAGACCAGGAGATGTAGCTACTTGCTATGCAGACCCATCTAAGGCAAAACGAGAGTTGAATTGGGAAGCAGAAAAAACATTAGAAGATATGTGTAAAGACTCATGGAACTATATAGCAAAGAAAAATGGAAATGTTTAGAAATTAAAAGAAAAACACTTGCAATTTTACAAAAAATAAAGTATAATATAACATATGTTATATAGAAAACATAAATGAGACAAAGTAAAATAAAGGTTATTTAAAGAGAGGATTAGTCAATAGGCTGAAAGCTAATCTAAAAAAACATATTTGAAAAACTACCTCATTGTTTCTAGCAAAACTAGACGTATGCTTGCGTTAAAAGCTAATTAAGTAAAAACAAGGATGGAACCGTGTAAATAGCACTCCTAGGCATATAACTATGTCTAGGAGTTTTTATTTGGCTCAATTAGGGACAGTCCCCAATTGTCCAATTTGCTCAATTTGGGACACCCTTAAAGAAGGAGGAAAAAATAAAATGATAAAAATTGAATTAAAAGATGGCTCTAATATTGAAGTAGAAAAAGAAAGTTCAGTATTAGATGTAGCAAAGAAGATTAGTGAAGGATTAGCAAGAGTTGCTTTAGCAGGAATTGTTAATGGAGAGGTGAAAGATTTAAGATATGAACTAAATGAAGACTGTAAACTAGAGATTGTAACTTTTGATAATTTAGAAGGGAAAAAAGCATATTGGCACACAACATCACACATAATGGCACAAGCTATAAAAAGAATTTTTCCAGAAGTAAAATTAGCAATAGGACCTTCGATTGATAATGGATTTTATTATGATTTTGATGTGGAAAAACCATTTACAGAAGATGATTTGGCAAAAATTGAAAATGAGATGAAAAAGATAATTAAAGAAGATTTAGCAATAGAAAGGTTTACATTACCAAGAGATGAAGCAATTAAATTTATGAAGGAAAAACAAGAACCTTATAAAGTAGAATTAATAGAAGATTTGCCAGAAGATGAAGAAATTAGCTTTTATAAACAGGGAGAATTTACAGACCTTTGTGCAGGACCACATGTTATGAAAACAGGAAGTATAAAAGCAATAAAATTATTAACTACATCAGGTGCATATTGGAGAGGAAATGAAAAGAATAAAATGTTACAAAGAATTTATGGAATTTCTTATCCAAAAGCAAGTCAATTAGAAGAATATTTAAATATGTTAGAAGAAGCTAAAAAAAGAGACCATAAAAAATTAGGAAAAGAATTAGAGTTATTTATGATGACAGGAGAAGGTCCAGGATTTCCATTTTTCTTACCAAAAGGTATGGTATTAAGAAATATATTAGAAGATTACTGGAGGAAAATTCATACTTTAAATGGCTATCAAGAAGTTAAAACACCAGTAATGTTAAATGAAGAGCTATGGCACCGTTCAGGTCATTGGGATCATTATAAAGATAATATGTACACAACAAAAATTGATGAACAAGACTTTGCCTTAAAGCCAATGAACTGTCCAGGGGGAATGCTTGTATATAAAAGCAAGATGCACTCATATAAAGATTTACCTATAAGAATGGGAGAATTAGGATTAGTACATAGACATGAAAAGTCAGGACAATTAAACGGATTGTTTAGAGTAAGATGTTTTACTCAAGATGATGCACATATATTCTGCTTGCCAGAACAGATTGAGTCTGAAATTATAAACTTAATGCATTTAATTAATCAAGTATATAGTTTATTTGGTTTTACATATACAGTTGAATTATCAACCAGACCAGAAAATTCTATGGGAAGCGATGAAGAGTGGGCAACAGCAGAAAACGCATTAAAAAAAGCACTAGAACATGAAAATATGGAATATGTAATAAATGAAGGAGATGGGGCATTTTATGGTCCTAAAATAGACTTCCATATAAAAGATAGTTTGGGAAGAGATTGGCAATGTGGAACAATACAATTAGATTTCCAAATGCCAGAAAGATTTGATTTAACATATATAGGACAAGACGGAGAAAAACACAGACCAGTTATGCTTCATAGAGTAGTTTTCGGAAGTATAGAAAGATTTATAGGGGTTTTAATAGAACATTATGCAGGCGCATTCCCAACGTGGTTAGCACCAGTACAAGTAAAAATTCTAACAATATCTGATAAGCAAAAAGCTTATGCCAATAAAATAGTAGAAAAATTAATGAATGAAGGCATAAGAGTAGAAGTAGATGATAGAGAAGAAAAAATAGGATATAAAATAAGAGAAGCACAACTTCAAAAAATTCCATATATGCTAATAGTAGGAGACAAAGAAGTAGAGACAAATACAGTAGGTGTACGTGCAAGAAAAGATGGCGACATAGGACAAATGCCAATAGACGAATTTATTTGCAAAATTAAAGCAGAAATAAAAGAGTACAATTAGGGACAGTCCCTAATTGTGCTTTTTTCTCAATTTGGGACACCCCTTGATTAAAAATAATTAAAAAATGTTTTCTTTTTGTTGTGTTTATGATATACTCTAAACATAATGGTTAGGAGGGAAAAAATGCCAGAAACTACCAATGATGAAAAGAAAATTATAAAACAAAAATTGGAATATATAGGTTTAGATTTGGAAAATATACCAGAGTTTTTAAGAGAATTTAAACCTCTTAATTTTAGACCATTAGAGTCTTATGATGAAGCATACAAGGTATATAAATATATAGATATTGAAGAAATTCAGATATTAATAACACCTACAGATAGATTAACAAATTTAAAAGAAAAATATAAGCTATCAGCTTCTATTAGTGAGTATCTAGATACAGAGCAAGAAGAAAATATCGAAAAATTTGTTAAATTCCTAGAGCTTTTAAAAAACTTTAAGATAGATGATGTTAAAGAAATAGAAGATGAACAAAAGTTATTAAAAAGTAAAATACCATTTGAAGTGAAGTATAAGAATAATTTTATATGGCAGATATATTATTCTGATTATAATGATAGATATTTTATGCTAGTTCCATCCAAAGAAATGAATAATCCAGAATTATTTTATATATTAAAAAAACAGATAGAATGTAAAAAAAATAATGTTAAAGAAAAAATATTTGTACCAATAAGTCATTTAGATTATTCAGGGCGATATTTAAAAAAGTCAGAGATATCAGATGTGGAAAATTATTTATGGTATTTTACAAAGCAATGGCCAGATGTATTTGAGGTATATGATAATAAAGAAAAACTATATGTGCAAATTATAGGACAAATTGATGTTTATGAAAAAGTTCTAAGCACTTATAGAATAGTGTTAAAAGACAAAGAAGCAGCAGTTAATTTTTATAAATTGCTAAAGGCATTATTTATTTTATCAACTGGAGCAGAAGAGCAGTATAAGTTTAATTTAAAAATAAATAAAGAGGCAGGGATAGATTTTTTCTTTGAACAAGAAAAAATAGAGTATATAAAATTGCCTAATTTTATAAATAACCAAGTAAATAAAAAAATAAAAGATATAGAAAATGTTAAATTAGAAATAGTTGAAAGAACAGCAAAGTTACAAAAGTTAAAAAAAATAAATGAAAGTAAAATAGAAGAATATTTGGAAAAGCAAAAACAAATTTCTACTTTTTTGGAGTGTAAAAAAACTTTTTTAGGAAGAGTTAGATATTATTTTAAAAGTAAAAACATTAAGAAAGAAATTAATAATAATGAAGAAAATATTAAAGAAGATAAGAAACAAGAGCCAGAAGTTTTATATGAAAGAAAAGAACAATATACTTTAGAAGATTTAATAGGTCTTTGCACAAGATTAAATAATAAGAATGAAGAAAATAAAAATAAACAATTGGATATAAAGGCAATAGAATTAAAAATTACTAATTTATCTAAAAAAATAGAAAATGCAGAATTATATATAAAAGAAATAGAAAAGCATAAAAAAAGCATTTTTGAGTTTTGGAAATTTACTAATAAAGATGAACTTCCTAGCTTGCAAGAAGGAGATATTGAAGAAGAAAGCCATAAAGAAAAAATAGAAAAATATTTTGATTATGAAGAGGACATTGAGGATTTTGGCAAAAAAGCCGATGAATTGCAAAGAAGAAAGTTATCCAAAAATGAAACAGATGCTGTTTTTGCAGTAAAACAAGCTATGAATTCTATAAAGGCATTAGATAGTGATAGTGAAGACTTGAAACAAGAATTTGATCTGCTAAAAAAAGAGTATGAGAAAAATATAGAATATATTAATATGAAAGACTTTAACATATTTGGAAGTATGGTTGAGGATAAAACAAAAATAAAAGTTATAAATAATAAAAAACATAGAGAAATTGAAAAAGATAAATATAAAATTCTAAATATAAATTCAAATTCGGATGTTAATTTATATAAAGATAATTTAAAAAATTATTTAAAATTAATAAATGAAGCATTTGGCAAAATATCTTTATGTAGGAACATATCTGTATATAAACTTTCAAAAGAAGAACTATGTAAATTAGAAATATTTGATATAAATCCAAAAAATGAGTTGCAGAATGTGAAGAATAAAGAAGTAATGTATAAATTAAATTTACAAGAAGGTACTCCTATATTATATTACTCTAATATTATTTTTTATGAAAATTTTAATAAAACATTACCATTGGGAATGAACTTATCAACACAAATATTATTAGACATAGATAAATTAGAATTTGAGCTTATAAAAGAAAGTGAATTTAATATAAATATACAAAAAAATCAATTTGATTTTGAAATAAAAAAAGTTAAAGTAAAAGAGTACAATGTTAAAGGAAAAAATAAGGAATGATATGGAGAATATATGCTGAAAATCTTATATAGGGGCAAGATAATAGTCGATTTTTCCTATACAATATACAATAAAAAGAAAGAAAATTCTTTATTGAATTTTCTTTCTTTTTTCCATTTGGCTGATTGTAAAGTGGTACCGATGGTGGGACTCGAACCCACATGGTTTCCCGCCAGATTTTGAGTCTGGTGCGTCTGCCAATTCCGCCACATCGGCATATTTAAAATACAATATATATAATAACAGATTTTTTTTTATTTGGCAATACTATTTTGAAAGTTAAACTAAACTTTATTATAGAGATTCAAAACCATAAAAATATTTGTAATATAAAATAAAATATGCTAGAATATATAATAAATTTTACTAAGAAAGGAATAAAATTAAGATGAATATAGGAGTAGATATAGATGATACAATATCAAATTCTTTTGAAATTATTTTTGGAGACTCTCAAATTTTTGATATAGAGGAAATGCATGGAACGGGAAAGGTAAAAAATATAGGTAATATACCAAATCATTATTATATAGAAAATATGTATGATTGGGATGAAAAATCTATAGAAAAATTTTGGTATAAGTATTTCAAAAAAGTTTTGGTAGAAGCAACACCAAAACCATATGTAGCAGAAATACTAAAAAAATTAAAAGATGAAGGAAATAAAATTTACTTAATAACTGCAAGGTATGAACAAGAAGGAATAGAAAGCGTAGAGAATCTGACAAAAGAATGGTTAGAGAAACACAATATAACATATGATAAGCTTTTAATGAATTCGGAAGACAAACTAAAAATAGCACAAGAAAACAAAATAGATATATTTATAGATGATTGCTTAAAAAATTGCAAAGAAGTAGCAGAAGGAAAAATAAAAACGTATATGTTTGCAAGCATTGGAAACATTATGGTAGATTCAAAAGATATTGAAAAAATATATTCATGGCCACAATTTTACTTTGAAGTTAATAAATTTACAAAAAATTCACAATAAAACTATATAAAAAATATAAAAATATTATAAAAAAAGAAATATATCAAAACTAACAAGGAGGACAAAATGTTAAAAATTTTAAGAAATCTGAAGGAATCATTTTTCTCTGTTATAATTATAGTACTATTATTATGCTTACAGGCAGCTACAGATTTGGCATTACCTGACTATACATCAAAAATTGTAAACATAGGAATACAACAAGGTGGAATCAAAAATGTTTCACCAGAGGTAATAAGAAAAAGTCAAATGGAGAATGTATTATTATTGACAACAGGAGATGAAAAAATAATAAACAGCTATACCTTAATATCTAAAGAGAATTTAGAGACTAAAGAATATGCAAAATACTTAAAAAAGTATCCAGCACTGGAAGAACAAGAAATATACATACTTAACAATTTAAAACAAGAAGAACAAGAAGAACTAAATTCCATAATGGCAAGACCTTTAATGATGTTATATAGCATTACAAGTGAAGAAACAGCACATGAATTAAAAAACAAAATATTACAAGAGTTTCCAAAAACACAGCAAAGCATAATTGAGCAGATGGATTTATTAAGCATAATAAAAACTATGCCAGAAGAGCAAAAGAATAAAATTATAGAGGAAACTAGTAAATTAATAGATGAAAAATTAGGCAATATGACAGAACAAGTTGCAATACAAGCGACTAGGCAAGAATATGTAGAAGTAGGAATGGATTTAGATAAAATTCAAAATAATTACATATTGATTGCAGGTATGCAAATGTTAGGAGTAGCTTTAATAAGCACGACTGCGGCAATAATAATAATGTATTTATCATCAAAAGTAGCCGCTAAGCTAGGGCAAAACCTAAGGGATAAAGTATTTAAAAAAGTTTTGGGATTTTCAATAGAAGAGTTTAAAAACTTTTCTACAGCTTCTCTAATAACTCGTAGTACCAATGATATACAACAAATTCAGAATCTTATTACAATGCTATTTAGAGTAGTAGTATATGCTCCAATAGTAGGTATAGGTGGATTTATAAGGGTATTAAATAGAAGTAATACATCAATGGCATGGATTATAGGGTTAGCAATTTTATGCATAATAGGAATAATGCTACTTTTATTTATTATAGCAATGCCCAAATTTAAAAAATTGCAAGAATTAGTAGATAAATTAAATTTAGTATCAAGAGAAATACTAACAGGTTTGCCAGTAATAAGGGCATTTAATACAGAAAAAAAAGAAGAAAAAAGATTTGATAGTGCAAATCAAATTTTGATGAAAACAAACATATTTGTAAATAAAGCAATGAGTTTAATGATGCCTGCTTTAATGTTTATTATGAATTCAATAGCACTATTAATTATATGGGTTGGGGGACACAATGTTGCAGAAGGAAATATTCAAGTTGGAGACATGATGGCTTTTATACAATATACAATGCAAATAGTAATAAGCTTTTTAGTTATTGCTATGATTGCAATAATGCTACCACGTGCTCAAGTCTCAGCAAATCGTATAAATGAAATATTGGAAAAAGAACCAAGAATAAAAGACAAAGAAGAAACAAAAAACTTTGATGGTAGCAAAAAGGGACTAGTGGAATTTAAAAATGTTTCATTTAGATATCCTGACGCAGATGCAGAACTATTAACAGATATCACATTTACAGCAGAACCAGGAAAGACAACTGCAATAATAGGAAGTACAGGCAGTGGAAAATCAACTATTGTAAATTTAATACCACGTTTTTATGATGTAACAGGAGGAGAACTATTAATAGATGGTGTTAATATTAAAGATGTACCTCAACATGAATTGAGAAAAAGAATAGGATTTGTTCCACAAAAAGGACTTTTGTTTTCAGGAACAATAGAATCAAACATAAAATACGGCAATCCAGAAATGTCTGACGAGCAAATGAAAGAAGCTGCTAAAATAGCACAAGCAACGGAATTTATTGAAGCAAAGCCAGATAAATATAAATCAGAAATAGCACAAGGTGGAGCAAATGTATCAGGAGGTCAAAAACAACGTTTATCAATAGCAAGAGCAATTGCAATAGACCCAGAGATATTTGTTTTTGATGATAGTTTTTCTGCATTAGATTTAAAAACAGATAGTAAATTAAGAGCAGCTTTAGCAACAAAAACTAAAGATAAAACAGTAATTATAGTTGCACAAAGAGTTAGTACGATTTTGAACGCGGATCAAATAATTGTACTAGAAGAAGGCAAAATTGTTGGAATAGGAACACATCAAGAACTTATGAAAAAGTGTGATACATATTCACAAATAGCATTATCACAACTTTCAAAGGAGGAATTAGAATAATGAATAATCAAACCAAAAAGCCTCCTATGGGAGGAATGGGACCAAGCAAAGGGCCAATGTCTGTTGAAAAGGCAAAAGATTTTAAAGGTACTACTAAAAAATTATTAAACAATTATTTATCTAATTATAAAATTGCAATTATTATAGTAATAATATTTGCAATAGGAAGTACAATATTTTCAATAGTTGGACCAAAAATATTAGGAAATGCAACAACAGAAATATATAATGGATTAATAAGCAAAATATCAGGTGGAGAAGGAATAAATTTTCAAAAAATATTAGAAATACTATTAACCCTATTAGGCCTATACCTAATAAGTATGCTGTTTTCAGCAATACAAGGCTTTACAATGACAGGGGTAGCACAAAAATTAACATATAAAATGCGTAATGAGTTAATAGAAAAAATAAATAAATTACCAATGAAATATTTTGATAAAAGAACTAATGGAGAAGTACTATCAATAATTTCAAATGATATTGATACATTATCTCAAAATCTAAATCAGTGCATTACACAAATAATAACATCAATTTGTACATTAATAGGAATATTAATAATGATGCTCTCAATTAGTTGGCAAATGACTATTGCTTCTTTAATAATATTACCAGTGGCTGCATTATTAGTAAAGAAAATAGTATCAAAATCACAAAAGTATTTTAAAAATCAACAAGACTACTTAGGTCATGTAAATGGTCAAGTAGAAGAGATATATGGTGGGCACACAATAGTAAAAGCTTTTAATAGCGAAAAAACAGCAATAAGTGAATTTGAAAAAGCAAATCAAGAATTATACAGGTCAGGATGGAAATCTCAGTTTTTATCAGGATTAATACATCCTGTAATGAATTTTATAAGTAATGTTGGATATGTAGCAGTAGCAATTTTAGGTGGCTATTTTGCCGCACAAGGAAAGATTACAGTAGGAAACATACAATCTTTTATACAGTATAACAAGCAATTTACACAGCCAATAAACCAAATTGCACAGGTTTCTGGTATGATACAAGCAATGGTAGCAGCTTCAGAAAGAGTATTTGAATTTTTAGAAGAACCAGAAGAAGTAAAAAATATAGAAAATTCTAAAACTACAGAACATATAAAAGGAAATGTGCAATTTGAACATGTTAATTTCGGATATGACGCTGACAAAGTAATAATAAATGATTTTAATGCTAATATACAGAATGGTCAAAAAATAGCCATAGTAGGACCAACAGGTGCTGGAAAAACAACAATAGTAAAACTTCTTATGAGATTTTATGATGTAAACAGTGGGGCAATATTACTAGATGGCAACAACATAAAAGAATTTGAACGAGGAGAATTAAGAAGAGTATTTGGTATGGTATTACAAGATACATGGTTATTTGGAGGAACAGTAAAAGAGAATATAAAATATGGAAAAGAAGATGCAACAGACACAGAAGTAATAGAAGCTGCTAAGGCGGCTCATGTACATCATTTTATAAAAACATTACCAAAAGGATATGATGCATTAATAGATGAAGAATCAAGTAACATTTCTACAGGTCAAAAACAATTGATTACAATAGCACGAGTAATTTTAACAAATCCCAAAATATTAATATTAGATGAAGCAACAAGTTCTATAGATACAAGAACAGAGCAACAAATACAAACAGCAATGGACAACTTAATGAAGGGCAGAACCAGTTTTATAATTGCACATAGATTATCAACAATAAGAAATGCAGATTTAATACTTGTAATGGAACATGGAGATATAGTAGAGCAAGGAACACATAGTGAATTATTAGAAAAAAATGGAGCATATGCAAGACTATACAATTCTCAATTTGATTTAGAAGAATGAAAAGAAAAATGAGTTTTGAACTCATTTTTTATATGTTCTAAGAAGTATATTTTAAAAAATATTGTAAATAAATAGAAAATATTGTATAATATTGGTAAAATTTAGGGAGGGCGATACTATGAAAAGAATTTATTTTGCAGCACCTTTGTTTAATGAAATGGAACTTAAGAGAAATGAAGAATATACTATATTGTTAGAAAAATGGGGATATGAAGTTTATTTACCACAAAGAGAAGCGGGACTTTCAGCACAAATTTTAAAGGATGAGAGCAAAGATAAGTTGGAAATAAACAAAAGAATATTTAATACTGATTTAAATGGAATAAAAAATTGTGATATTTTAATATTTTTTCTAGATGGAAGGGTACCAGATGAAGGTGCTTGTGTAGAATTAGGAATTGCATATGCTTTAGGAAAGAAGTGTATAGGATATAAAACAGATGATAGAAATTTAGATTTTACAGGTGATGATAATTTATTTATAGAAGGATGTATGGATTTTAAAGTAATACATAATAAGGAAGAATTAAAAAAAGCATTAATGGAGAATTAATATATGGATTTGTTTGTTAAATTAACGATTACTGGTCTTATATTCTATACTATATTTTTTTATATTAGGACTAAAATCTTCTTAAATAAAGCGATAAATGAGAAAAATAATATAAAACAAATAGAGCAAAAGAGTAGAGAAATAATAATTGCAATTCCTGTTTTAAGAGAGCAAAATTGTATAGAAAATACAATAAAGTATTTTAATACAATTACTAAAGATATACCAATAATATTAATAACAACTCAAAAAGAAATAAAAGAAAATCTAACAAATGAAAAAACAACACAAGATATAATAGAAGAAAAAATAGTAACAAAATATAAAAATGTGTATTGGATTGATTATCCATATACTACAGGATATATGTCAGATCAATTAAATTATATGCTTGAGAATTTAGAAAAAATTTTTAATAGAAAAGTAGATTTAGATAAAACATATTTAGCATTGTATAATGCTGATAGTAGACCAAATGAAAATACTTTTGAGGAAATAAGGCAAAAAATAGAAAACAACAATGTAGTGCAACAATATTCGTATTGTATGCAAAATTATGAAAAAATAAAATGTATACCAAAAGGATTTTCAATATATCAATCTAATTTTGAACTTAAAACAGGGTTAATAAATAGTTTTTTCAAAAGTAATATACTATATACTCATGTCGTTGGACATGGGCTAATTATCAATATGAAATTATTAAAAGAGTTAGGAAACTTTAATACTGAGTTTTGGTGTGAAGATATATATTTAGGAATACAACTAAAATTTAATAATATAAAAATAACACCATTATTAACTTTGGAGAATATGGAAACACCTGATAGACTAAGTAAAATAATAAAGCAAAATTCTGTATGGTTTAAAACTACAAGTCAATTTTGGAAGATTTATAAAGATATAGTAAAAAAAGGACAAGTTAAAAATAAGATTAGAGGATTAATTGGAATTATTAATGAATTTAGATGTGCTATAAATTGGATAGGTTTTCCAATACTATTGCTAATATCAATTATAATTTCTATAATTGTCAAAAATTATGTATTACTATTGATAATCATAATTAGTTATTTTTTTTATATTATAGTAAATACAATGTGTACTATAAATGTAATTAATAAATTAGATGATAAAAAATATAACGTAACTCTAAATTTAATAATAGATGTTTTAATTGCTACAACTATATCAAATATAGGACCATTATATTCTATAATATTTAATAAAAAAGAGAAATATAAAACAGAGAGATGATTTTTATGAATGAAGGAAAAATTGTAATAGTAGAAGGGACATCTTGTGTTGGAAAGACAACTTTATGTGAAGAATTGAAAAAACTAGGATGGATTGTATTACCTGAGGCAATTAGATATTTAGAACAAGAAACAGGGAAAAGTGGAGATGAAGCATCTCCTATACCAGGTTCACAAGAAGAGGAAGAATATTATCAGGATCAACTATTTAGAATAGAAAAGCAGAAAATATTAGAAGCAAATAAATTAAAAAAACAAGGTAAAAAAGTGATAATAGATAAAAGTGCAATTGCAACAGTAGCTACAGCAAAAGCGTTTGAAGAACCAAAAGGGTTTAATGGAACATTTAAGAGAGCATATATGAAATATTGTGAAATGTTACAAGAACTGAAAAATGAAGGCTTAATAGAATGTGATGTATTCTTACTTTTAACGGCGGATTATAATACAATATGTGAAAGAAATAAAACAAGAAATCATATATTAGAGGGAATATGGCTTGAAGAGAAAACAATAGTAAGTCAAAGAGAAGTGCTTGAAAAAATGACAGATGAAATTGTTGGAGGTATTAGTAAAAATACTATTAAAAAGAAAATTTTAGATACAAGTAGTTTAACAAAAAAGGAAGTTTTAGATGAATTTAATGAACTTTTAAATAATTGGGAAAGAAATGAATTAGAAATAGAGTAGGGAGATACAAATGATAGATTTACATACACATACAAATTATTCAGATGGTACATGGAATTTAAGAAAAATATTAGAAGAAGCAGAAAAGACAAATATTGAAGTATTATCTATAACAGACCACAATACAATTAATTGTTATAAAGAATTAGAAAAAATAAATATTAAAGATATATTTAAAGGAAAAATAATACCGGGAGTAGAATTTAGTACTGTATTTGATGGTGTAATGTTTCATTTATTAGCTTATGATTTTGAATATAAAAAACTAAATAATTTTATATCTGAAAATTATGAGAATAAGAAACCAGATTTAAAAAAAGAATTTAATTATATGATAGAAAGTTGTAAGAAAAATAATGTAAAAATAGGAAATCTAGAATATGAAGAATATAAAGGATGGCCAATAGATATTATTTTTCCTGAGATAAAAAAATATGAAGAAAATAAAAAATATTTTAAAGAAGAAGAATGGGATGATATAGATGTGTTCTTTAATTCTTGTGTGACGAACAAAAACTTTCCTGTATTTGTAGATTGTAGTATTCATTATCCTAAAGCAAATGTGGTTGCTGATGCGGTAAGAAATGCAGGAGGAAGACTTTTTGTAGCACATATTTTTAAATATCATTTAGAGGATACAATTAGCTTTTTAGATATATTAAAACAAAATAATATTATTGATGGTGTAGAAGTATATCATTCAAGTTTTACAGAGGAACAAATAAAATTTTTAGATAAATATTGCAAAGATAATAATTTACTTATGTCGGGAGGGAGTGACTGCCATGGAGAAAAGAAGGCTGATAGAAAAATTGGTGTAGGATATGGAAAATTAAATATAAGCAAAGAAATATTAAAAGCATGGACTAATAAAAATTAGTAAAATGTCAATAACATCAATAAGTATGAATTATATATTTTTTCGCCCTTCAAAGATACACAACACAATTTGATACAAAAGAATAAAGAATTCGTTTTAAAGTAATAACATATATGTAATTATTTTATAGAAAAAATACATAAAATCAAATGCCTCTAAAACGCTTAGAGGCATTTACTTTTTAGTAATAAATTTAATATTTAATTTATACTTTTTATAAAAATGGCTAGTTCTTTTAGAGTATTACAACCAAGTTCAATCTGCTCATCTGTGAAAGTACTTAATATCACATTTGTTTCATGCTCTAAATTAGTATTTTTACCAAATAAAATATAATCAGCAGATGAATTACTTAAATCACAAAGCCTTTTCAATTTCTCAATAGATAAACAACTTCCACCACGTTCAACAATACCTAAATATTGACCAGAAATACCAAGCAGTTTAGAAAATTCCTCTTTAGACATATTCATACTTTCACGTATATTTTTAATTCTTAAACCAATTTCTTCTTTCATCTTTTACCTCACAAATATTTTATAATTTTATTTTAAAATTATAAATAAATTAAAAAGTGACAAAAAACGACACATATTAGTAGAAAAATATTACAAATTGTGATAATATATGAAAAAAAGCAAGAGGAGTATTTTTATGGAAAATAAAATGAAACTATTATTAATTGAAGATGATATTAATACTTGCGAGATATTTAAAAAAATAGAGAGAGCAAGAAAAGAAATAGAATTTATTAAAATTACAAATTCGGAAACAGAAGGATTAAAATGTGTAAAACAAAATACACCAGAAGGAATAATATTAGACTTAGAATTAACAAATGGAAAAGGCAGTGGTTTTGGATTTTTAAAAGAATTACAAAAACTGAAATTAAAAGTTATGCCTAAAATTATAGTAAATACAAATATATGTACAGATTCAGTGTATGATTACTTACATGTTAATAAGGTGGACTTTATTTTTTATAAAAAACAAGACGGCTATTCAGAAGAAAATGTAATAAATACACTATTATTACTAAGAGACTATAATGATTCTAGTGATTATACAGTTACAACATTAAAAAATGACGTAGAAGAATATGAAAAAGAAATATCTAGTAAAATAGATAATGAGCTAGACCTAATCGGAATAGGTTCACATTTGCAAGGAAGAAAGTATTTACATGATTCAATATATTATGCCATAACAAATAAAAATGAAGATGGAAAGTTTTCAATAATACAATACTTAGCAAAGAAATATAAAAAATCAAATAGTACAATAAGTAGAGCTATGCAAAACGCAATATTATATGCATGGAGAATATCTGCAATAGAAGATTTAACAACATATTACACAGCAAAAATTAATTATGAAACGGGAATACCAACACCAACGGAGTTTATATATTACTATGCAAACAAAATCAAAAAAACAATTTAGCAGAATTAGGGACAATTAGGGACAGTCCCCAATTGTTCCATTAGCACAATTTGGGACTGTCCCTAATTGTCCCAAAAGTTCAAAAAAAATCAAAGAAAATCAAATATTTGAATTACCACTATTCACTTATGCCAATAGGTATAAGTGATATTTTTTATTTGTAAAAAATAAAAGATTGGTGGTGATATCTATGAGTTTTGAAGAGATAATGGAATGGCTAAGGTATGTATTTGGATTATAATAAAAAATATTCATGGCTATTTGAAGAAAATAATATTTAGAGAGATGTAATTAACAAGTGTTGATTACATCTTTTTTTTGGTATATAATACACCTATATTAGGGAAAGTGTGATAATACAATGAATAGTGATTTAGTAATAAAGTATTTACTTATAAATATTTTTACATACTTAATAGCATTGAAAATATCAAATACAAAAAATATAAAGTATATTCAAAGTATAAGTATTATTATTGGTAGTGTAATAGTTACAATAATTTATAGTATACTAAAAGAATATTTGAACTTTACATTGTTATTTATGATTGCATTTTTCATTCAAATAATGTTCTTAACAGGTATAATTAATAAAAATACATCTATAATAATAACTAATTTATTGGCTAATGCTATAGCATATGCAATTTTTATTGTTGCTAGTATCATAGAATTGATTCCTATGATAATATTTAAAATAAAGATAAGTACTATAAATTTTATGTTGATAGCATTAATAGATATTATTCTAATGTTGTTCTTTTTAAAAATGAAAAGATTAAAGAATGGATTAGTTTTTTTAAATAACAACGTATGTAATAATTATATAGATATAATTGTGATTAATATTAGCATGACAATTATATTAGCTTATTGCATATTAGGAAATTATTATGGGAATTTAACCATGAATCTTACAGTTTCATTCGTTATCCTTACAATTATCATGTTTATTATGATTCAAAAAACTCTTATTTTATACTATAAACAAAAGTTATTAGAAAAAACAATGGCAGATTATGAAGAGGAAATAAAACAAAAGGACGAGATAATAAAAGAACTATCAGAAGAAAAATTTAAAATAAGTAAGGTTAATCATGAGTTTTATAATAGACAAAAATCGTTAGAAAAAGCAGTAAAAGATTTTATAAATAACACAAGTACAGAAATGGGAAATGAATTAACTATAATTAATAAAATAAATAATTTATCTAAAGAATACTCAAATAAAATGGAAAAAATTAAACAAGTGGAAAAACTACCTCTAACAGATGTAGAAGAAATAGATGAAATGTTCAAATATATGCAAAGTGAGTGCATAAAAAACAACATAGATTTTAGATTAAAAATTGAAGGAAATATAATTTCATTAATTAATAATATTATAGAAAAAGATAGATTAGTTACATTAATAAGAGATCACCTAAGAGATGCGATAATTGCAATAAATTCTGGGACTAATAAATTTAAAAGTATTATAGCAATATTAGGTATAAAAGATAAGTATTATGAATTTTGTGTGTATGACACAGGAGTAGAATTTGAAATAGAAACTTTATTAAAATTAGGATTAGAACCAGTGACTACACATAAAAATACAGGAGGGACAGGCATTGGATTTATTTCAACATTTGAAACAATTAATAAGTGCAAAGCAAGTCTAATAATACAAGAAAAAAACAAGGAAAATACTAATAATTATACAAAAGCTGTTATAATTAGATTTGATGGAAAAAAAGAATATAGAATTAAATCATACAGGGCGAATGAAATAAAAAAGCAAGTTAAAGACAACAGAATAATAATAGAAAAATAAAGAATATAAAAAGGAATGATATCTAAAATGGAAATGGAAAAATTACCAGATTTTTTACTAACAAAATTAAATAAAGATTATAGTCAAGAGGAAGTAATAAGAATATTAGAAGGATACAAAACAAAAAGAATTTTGTCATTTCGTGTAAATACTATAAAAACAACTGCAGAAGAAATAGAGCAAGAGTTAATAAAGAATGAGATAAAATATGAGAGGGTAAAATGGAGTAAAGATGCTTTTATAGTATTAAATAAAAAGGAAAATGAAATACAAGAAATGGATATATATAAAAATGGAAAAATATATTTGCAAAGCTTATCTTCTATGTTACCTCCTATAGTATTAAATCCAATGCCCAAAAACGATATTTTAGATATGGCAGCAGCACCAGGAGGAAAAACAACACAAATAGCAGCGCTTTCCAATAATGAGGCAAATATAACCGCTTGTGAAATAAACAAAATAAGGGTAGAACGATTAAAATATAATTTAGATAAACAAGGAGCTTCATCTGTATTTGTAATGTTAGAGGATGCAAGAAACATAGATAATTTTTTTTCATTTGACCAAATATTATTAGATAGTCCTTGTAGTGGAAGTGGTACAATCAATATAAATGAAAATAATTTAAATGAATATTTTACTACTGAACTTGTTGAAAGGTCTAAAAAACTTCAAATTGCCCTAATAAAAAAAGCAATTAAAATATTAAAGTCAGGAAAAGAAATGGTATATTCAACTTGTTCAATATTAAAAGAAGAAAATGAAGATATAATAAGAAAAGTTCTAAATGAAGGTATAGAAATTGTACCAATAGAATTTGATGGAAAAGAAACATTACCACAACTTTCAACAACAATAAAAGGAACACTATGCATATGTCCAACAAAATATTATGAAGGATTTTTTATTGCAAAATTAAGAAAAAAGTAAATAAATATATTATTTTAATTAAATATATGGTAAAATATTATACAATTTATTGGAAAGGGAAAGATTATGAGAAATATACTTACATACTTTATGCTTTTTTTTATTTATGCTATATTAGGATGGGTAATAGAAACAACACTAGTTTCAATCGAAAAAAAGAAATTTGTAAATAGAGGATTTTTAATAGGTCCATATTGTCCAATTTATGGGTTTGGTGGACTAGCTATTACAATACTTTTAAAAAATTATACTAAAGACCCAATTGTACTATTTTTAATGGCAGTAATAATTTGTGCTTGTCTAGAATATTTTACCAGTTATATTATGGAAAAATTATTTAAGGCTAGATGGTGGGATTATAGTAAAAAAAGTATAATATAAATGGAAGAATTTGTTTAGAAACAATAATTCCATTTGGATTATTAGGATGCTTTGTTACATATGTATCTAATCCAATTATATTTAAATATCTTGAAATGCTTTCAGAATTGTCATTAAAAATAATATCTGGAATTTGCTTTACTATATTTTTAGCAGACAATATTATTTCATATAATGTTATAGCAAGTTTTAAGAAAACTGTAAAAACTATTAATAAAGGAGAAATAAAAGACAATACAGAAGAAATAACGAGAAAAGTAAGAGAAATACTAATGGGAAAATCATTTTTCAAGAAAAGGCTTATGGAGGCCTATCCAAATCTACAGGCTAAAATAAAAGAAAAAGCAAAACAAATAGCACAAAAGGCAAAAGAAGTAAAAGTAGAGATGACAGACAAAGTGGAAAATGTAAAAGAAAAAATAACGCAAAGTGCGAATGAACTAAAAGAAAATATAGAAGAAAAAATGGAAGAAGTGCAAAAAGAGATAAAGAAAAAACCTTCAGATGAAGGCAAAAAATAAGTTATTTTATAGCATTTCGAGCGAGTTCGTCACATCTATTGTTAAATTCATTATCAGCATGTCCTTTAACTTTGTGAAAAATAACTTTATGAGTTTTGGTAAGAGCAACTAATTCTTGCCAAAGCTCTTTATTTTTTACATCTTTCTTATCTGAAGTTTTCCAATTATTTTTAATCCAATTATTAACCCAATTTTGATTAAATGCATTCACAACATACGCACTATCACTATATACATGAACAATACAAGGGAATTTTAAAAGTTTTAAACCTTCAATTACAGCAGTAAGTTCCATTATATTATTGGTAGTATTTTCTTGTCCACCAGAAATTTCTTTTTTATTATCCTTATACATTAAAATTGTGCCCCAACCGCCAGGACCAGGGTTTCCACTACAAGCACCATCTGTATATATAATAACTTCTTCCATAAATAATTTCTCCTTTTAATTGTAAATATTTTTATTATATGTTATTATAACAATAAATAAAAATCAATACAATACAAAGAGGTGAGTTTATGTCCAAAGTACTAGGAATAATAGCAGAATATAATCCGTTTCATAATGGACACTTATATCATATTAAAAAATCTATAGAAGAAACAGGTGCAAGTTCTGTAATATGTGTAATGTCTGGAAATTTTGTACAAAGAGGGAATACATCTATTGTGGACAAATGGACTAAAACAAAAATGGCTTTGGCAAATGGAGTAGATTTAGTTTTAGAATTGCCAACAATATATAGTGTTTCAAGCGCAGAAAACTTTGCAGAAGGTGCAATAAGACTACTAGACTCACTAAAAATAGTAGATACCATCTCTTTTGGGATGGAAGCAAAAGACATAGCTAGTTTAAACAATATAGCAAATGTTTTATATACAGAGCCAAAAGAATATACTACAATATTAGAACACGAATTAAGAAAAGGAGTATCTTTCCCTAAAGCAAGAGAAAATGCAGTAATAATGTATTTAAATGATATTAAACAATATGCAAATATATTAACTGGTTCAAACAATATATTGGCAATAGAGTATTTGAAGGCAATTAAAAAATTAAAAAGTAAATTAAATCCAATAGGTATTAGAAGAGAAAAGGTATTGTATAATGACGAAATTATTATTGATGATTTCGCAAGTGCTACAGCAATTAGAAAAATGATTGCAACAGGTCAATTTTCAGATATACAAAAAGTTATGCCAAAATCATCATATGCACTTTTAGCGGATGAATTAAGAAAAGGACACTATGTTTTAGATTTATCTAAATTTCAGAAGGAAATAATATATAATTTAAGAAAAATGTCAGTAGAAGAAATTGCACAATTAGTAGATGTCTCAGAAGGATTAGAAAATGCTATAAAAAATGCAGCAAATTCTAGTAATAATCTTGTCGACTTTGTAAATATTGTAAAATCAAAAAGATATACACAAACAAGAATACAAAGAATATTAATATATGCATTATTGGGAATTACAAATAGTAAAATGCTTGCTTTTAAAAAAGCAGTACCTTATGCAAGAGTTTTAGGATTTAATGAAAATGGTAAGCAGTTAATATCACAAATTGCAAAGAAAAACAAAAAAGTACAAATTGTAACCTCAGTAAAAAAATATATGGATGAATCTAAAAATAAAGTACTGAAAGAAATGTTAGAGACAGATATACTTGCTACAAATGTATATACTTTAGGTTATGAAAAGGATTCTTGGTCTAATTTAGATTATACAAACAAATTAGTAACAATGTAAAATTACAAAAATATTACGAAAATATTACATTTCAATTTTAATATTGAAATGTATATTTTTTTATCATATAATTTGCATAAGAAAATTCACATAATTGTATGCATAAAGTAATTCTATTAATTATTGGAGGAACTATCAATATGGAAACTTTTGCAACATATATATTGTCTGAAGAAGACTGGGTAAAAAAGCTAGAAATAGCCTATTATCTGAAAAAAAAAGTTAATATATTTTTTAATAATACTGTTATATTTAAAACAGTATTAGCAAAATTGTTTTTAGACCACACAGACCTAAAGCTTGACAAAAATTTGATTTTAACAGCTTGTGTATTATGTAACTGTAAAAAAGTAGACAATTTTTCAGACATGAATAAAGTAAAAACCTATGCAAAAGAAGGTGCAGAATATTTAAAAAGGCTTGGATTTGATGAAAGATTCTGTAGAATATGTGAGCAAATAAATAGATATAGTGGTTTAGAACCAAGAGAACCAGAAGCAGATGTTTTAGAACTAGTTGATCAATTTGGTGGAATGCTATTAGACAGACCAGAAAGAATAGGATTTAAATGTGATGAAGCATTAGTATTACTAGAATTTAGAAACTTAAAAGATAAAAATAATCGATATCTAGAAGAATTTAAGGATTTTGTAAACAGAATGGAGGCTATAAAGATATGAATGAAAATCGTGAAGTTATTATTCCAGGTGTATCTGGTGTTTTACGCTTTTTAGCTGATGGAATAAATAGTATTCCAGATGACAATAATATACCTGGAGCAATGAAAGAAATTTTAAAAAGATATTCCATAGCAAAAGGGAGAATACAAAATATTCCTTTAGCTGAATTAATAGAAGATACAGGCATGCAAATAGAGCAAAATGACAACGAGCAAACAAAAGTAAAACCTGCACCAACAAGTAGATTTTATGATGATTTGGGGTTAGGAGATAGATAATAAATATTAAACAAAAGATAAAAGGAGGACTAAAGAGCCTCTTTTTAAGTGAATAGATAATAACGAATGAAGAATAGTTAAAAATTAAGATACTAGAAAGGAAGGAGAAAAATGAGAGAAGTATTTGCAGATTTACATGTACATATAGGTAGGAGTGAAAATGGAAAACCAATAAAAATAACAGCAGCAAAAAGTCTTAATTTTGCCAACATAGCCAAAGAATGTGCAGACAGAAAAGGAATTCAAATAGTGGGTATTATAGATTGTGCTTCACCATATGTATTAGAAGATATAGAAAATTTCTTAAAAACCGGAGAGGCATATGAAATAGAAGATGGAGGAATAATATATAAAGACAAAGTATGTATACTATTAGGAAGCGAAGTAGAAACTTCTGAAGTTAGTAGAGATGGAAAATGTGGTGCGGCACATAATGTATGCTTTTTTCCACATTTATCAGATATAAAGGCATTTTCAAAAGAGATGAGCAACCATATAAAAAACATAACATTAAGTACTCAAAGATCTAATATTTCAGGATATGAATTAATAGATATAGTTGAAAAATATAATGGAATATTAATCCCTGCACACTGTTTTACTCCATTTAAGAGTTACTATGGAAATTGTGTAGATAAAATGAAGGATATATTTAAAGAAAAATTTAATAAAATATTTGCTATTGAATTAGGCTTAAGTGCAGATACATATTTAGCAGACATGATTTCTGAATTAGAGAATAAAACCTTTGTTACAAATTCAGATGCACATTCTTTGCCTAAAATTGCTAGAGAATATAACAAAATGATGGTAGAGGATATTAGTTTTAAAGAAGTGGTAAAAGCTTTAAAAAATGAAGATAACAGGAAAGTGTTATGCAATTATGGCTTAGATCCAAAATTAGGAAAATATCATAGAACTTTTTGTGATAACTGTAACCAAGTAATAGAGACGAAAGAACCTGTGGCAGTATGTCCTTATTGTGGTAGCAATAAAGTTACTTTTGGAGTATTTGATAGAATAGAACTAATAAAAGATAAAAAAGAAAGTAAAAGTCCAACTAATAGACCACCATATATATATCAAGTACCTCTTACGTTTATACCAGGTTTGGGAGCAAAAACAATTGATAAATTACTAAATGTTTTTGGTACAGAAATGGATATATTACACAAATTATCTAAAGATGATATTGAAAGTGTTGTTGGAGAAAAAGTAGCTAATACTATAATAAGTGCAAGAGAAGGAAATATAAAAATACAAGCTGGTGGCGGAGGCGTTTATGGAAAATTAACAGCAAGTTAAGTTCTAAATCTCATTTTATTGAATAGATATTATGTATAAAATATTAAGAAATAATGCAATACAATATATATCTAAAGAAGGAATGATAATAAAATGAGAAAAACATCAAAAAAAAATGTAACCACCGAGGTTATAAAAAAACACATATATGATAATATAAAGGAATATGCAATAGCTTCAATTTTATTCATAATAGGCATAATTTTAGGTGTTATATTTATAAATAATGCCAATGATTTACAAATAACACAAATAACAAATTATCTTAGCAATTTTTCTGGTTCTTTAAAAACAGATTATGAAATAGATAATTCCGAACTTTTAAAAAATTCTGTAAGAGATAATGTGATTTTGGCAATTGTAATGTGGTTTGTGGGTTCAACTGTAATAGGGTTACCTATAATATTTGGAATAGTAATTTTCAGAGGATTTTGCATGGGATATGCTATTTCATCTACAATTATAACATTTGGATTAGGAAAGGGGATAATCTTTGTTGTTTGTAGTTTACTACTCCAAAACTTAATTTTTATACCAGCTTTATTGGCATTGGCTGTTACCGGAATTAAAGTATATAAATCAATAGTAAAAGATAAACGAAAAGAGAACATTAAATTAGAGATAATTAGACATACATTATTTTCAATAATAATCTTATTTTTATTATTAATATCAGCATTAATTGAGACATATATTTCAACAAATTTACTGAAATTGGCAATAAATTACATATAAAAATTTTTGAAAAAACTATTTACTTTTTAGTCGAAATTTGGTATAACATATATAAAGTTTATGTTAATTGAAAGAAGGAGTAGAACTATAATGGAAAAGCAAATCAAACTATTTTTAGAATTTTTAGAAAATGACAAAAGAGTATCAAAAAATACACTAGAATCATATAGAAGAGATATAATGCAATATGCAGATTATATAGAAGAAAATCATATGAACTACACTAAGATAGACAATGAAGAGATAGAAGAATATTTAGACTATTTGAAAGAAGAAGGAAAAAAAGCTTCAACAATATCAAGAAATTTAGCTTCTATTAGATCTTTTTATCAATATTTAATTAGAACTAAAAAAATAAAAAATGACCCTACAGAAAATATACAATCACCAAAAGTAGAAAAGAAAATTCCTAGTGTATTAACATCTCAAGAAGTAGAACTACTATTAGAACAACCTAAAAATGTGGACTTAAAAGGAATTAGAGATAAAGCAATGTTAGAATTTGCATATGCTACAGGAATGAGAGTGACAGAAATAATTTCTTTAAATATAGAAAATGTAAACTTAGAGCAAGGATTTGTTATATGCAATACTGTTGGCAAAAAAAGAAATATACCATTAGGTTCTATTTCACTAAAAGCTTTGAAAGAATATGTTGAAAAGGCAAGACCTATATTAATAAAAGATGAAAGTGTAAAAGCATTATTTGTTAATGTAAATGGAAAAAGACTAACAAGACAAGGGTTCTGGAAAATAGTTAAATATTATAAAGAACAAGCACATATTTCAAAAGATATAACTCCACATGTATTAAGACATTCTTTTGCAACACATTTATTACAAAATGGTGCAGATTTAAAAGCAATACAAACAATATTAGGTCATTCAGATATATCTTCAACACAAGTATATATGCAATTTCAAGACCCAGCATTAAGAAATGTTTATAAAAAAGCTCATCCAAGAGCATAAGATAAATAAACTCTAGGCAAAAAAATACAACTTTGGGTTGTATTTTTTTCATTTATTGATATAATATTGTATAAATAATAATTGAAGGGGAGAGAACTCATATGATAAAAAGAGTAGCAATACTTGCTAATGGTGGAGATGTTTCAGGATTTAATGCTGTAATACGTGCAATCATAAAAACAGCAGAAAATAATAACATAGAATGTTTAGGATTTATAGATGGATATAGAGGATTATTACAAAACAATTTTGTACAACTTGCAACAGATGCTAGAGGGAATGCAAAAGGAATATTACCAAAAGGTGGTTCAATAATTGGGTCATCAACAAATGCAAATGTATTTAATTATCCTGTAGAAGAAAATGGAGAGAGAATATATAAGGATTTATCAGATATATGTGTTGAAAACATAAAAAAGGACGAAATAGATTGTTTGTTTACTTTAGGAGGAGACGGAACTCAAAAATCTGCAAGAGACTTATCTCTAAAAGGAATAAATGTTATAGGAGTGCCAAAAACAATTGATAATGATGTTGCTTGTACAGAAATAACATTTGGATATAATACAGCAGTATCTGTTGCTGCAGAAGCAATAGATAGATTGCATACCACAGGAGAAACACATCATAGAATAATGGTATTAGAGGTTATGGGAAGGTATGCTGGATGGATAGCGTTAGAATCTGCAATAGCTGGAGGAGCAGATGTAGCACTTATTCCAGAAATACCATATGACATAAATAGTGCGGCAAGAAAAATTATAAATAGAAAAAATAGAGGAAAATCATTTAGTATAGTAGTAGTTGCAGAAGGTGCAAAACCTATAAATGGAGATATTACAATAAGAGGCACAAGAGATAATGGCAAAGGAGTAGATAATACCAAATTAGGTGGCGCAGGAGAAAAGGTAGCAAGACAATTAGAAGAATTAACAGGACTAGAAGCTAGATGCACAGTTTTAGGATATATGCAAAGAGGAGGAAGCCCAACAGCATTTGATAGAGTACTTTCAACAAAATATGGGGCAAAAGCAATGGAACTGGCAATAGAGGAAAAATTTAATGTATTAACAGTAATAAAAGATGGCAGATTAGACTATGTTTCTTTAGAAGATGTAGTAGGAAATAATAAAGAAATAGGAGCAGTTTCTGGAAATACAGCAGAAAGTAACATAAGAAGAGTAAACTTAGATCACGATTTAGTAAAAACAGCTAGACACATAGGAATAAATTTAGGAGATTAAAATATAAAAAAAGGGGAAATTAACTTGGTAGATTTTAAAGAAATTATAGCAAAAAAGATAGGAGAAATTAGTAACATAGATTCAAAGAATATATACGACTTTATAGAAACTCCGCCAAATAAAGAGATGGGAGATTATGCGTTCCCATGCTTTAAATTAGCGAAAGAATTAAAAAAAGCACCACAAATTATTGCAAATGACTTAAAAGAACAATTAGTATTTGAAAATAATGAGATTACAAAAATAGACATAGCAGGAGGATATTTGAATTTTTATGTTAATGAACAAATGCTTATTTCAACAGTTCTTAAAGAAATAGAGAAATCAAAGGAAAATTATGGCTCAAGTAATGTAGGACAAGGAAAAAATATAGTAATAGATTATTCTTCACCTAATATTGCTAAACCTTTCCACATTGGACATCTACGTACAACAGTAATAGGAAATAGTATATACAAAATATATAAATTCTTAGGATATAATTGCATAGGAGTAAACCATTTAGGAGACTGGGGAACACAGTTTGGAAAATTAATAGAAGGATATAAAAGATGGGGAGAAGAGTACAATATAGAAGAAAATCCAATTGATGAGTTGACAAAAATTTATATAAGAATAAATAATCTTTGCAAAGAAGATGAAAGTGTACTAAATGATTGCAGAAATAATTTTAAAAAACTTGAAGATGGCGATGAATATTGTACCAAATTATGGAAAAAGTTTAGAGATTTGAGCATAAAAGAGTTTCAAAGAGTATATGACATGTTGGACATTCATTTTGATTCATTAAATGGTGAAGCATTTTATGCAGACAAAATGGCAGAAGTTGTACAAATACTAGAAAAAACAGGTAAATTAGTAGAATCTGAAGGGGCAAGAATAATAGATTTATCAGATAAAAATATGGCACCTTGTATAATAGGAAAGACAAATGGTTCTACAACATATGCAACACGTGATTTAGCTGCTATAATGTATAGAGCAAGAGAATATGATTATGACAAAAATATATATGTAACCTCTTATGAGCAAATTTTACATTTTAAGCAAGTATTTGAAGTAGCAAAACTACTAGGATTAGATGAAAAGTATACAGATAATCTAATACATGTACCTTTTGGAATGATTCAGTCAAAAGATGGTAGAATGTCTACAAGAGAAGGAAATGTAATAAAATTGGAAGATTTACTAAATGAAGCAGTCTCAAGAGTAGAAACAATTATAGATGCAAAAAATCCAAACTTGGAAGACAAAAAAGAAATAGCAAAGAAAATAGGAATAGGTGCAGTAATATTTAATGACTTATATAATAGCAGAATAAAAGATGAAGTATTTGATTGGGATACAATGTTAAACTTTAATGGAGAGACAGGACCATATATACAATATATATATGTAAGGACAAAAAGTGTATTAGATAAGTCAGGTTATGTTCCAAAATTAGAAAGTATAAATTTCGAGAAATTACAAGATAAAAAGTCTTTAGAAATTGTAAAACTAATTTACAATTTTGGAGAAATTGTAAAACAGGCTGCTGAAAAGTATGAACCATACATATTAGCTAGGTATCTAATAAGTCTAGCACAAGCTTTTAGTAGTTTTTATAATGAAAATAAGATAATAGGAGAAGACCAACAAGTTCAAGATGCACGATTATATTTAACATATGCAACAGGATTAGTATTAGAAAAAGGTGCAAATTTATTAGGAATAAAAATGCCACAAAAAATGTAATTTTAAAGGAGTAATAATGCAAGCAGAAACCAAAATAGAAGAAAAAAATATAAAAAAATTTACACTAACCACTTTATTGGCATATTTCATAATTTATAGCGTAGTTGGATTTGTTATAGAAACGATATTTGGATTGTTAACAAAAGGGGTTTTAGAAAGTAGAAAGAGTTTTATTTTAGGGCCATTTTGCTCAATCTATGGACTTGGTGCAGTAGTAATGATTGTAGCATTACAAAAGTTCAATAAAAATAATTATACATTATTTTTGGGAGGATTTTTAGTAGGTTCAATTATAGAATATTTAATAAGCTTAATAGGAGAAGCATTGTTTCATATGGTATGGTGGGATTATTCTGACATGGCTTTTAATATCAATGGAAGAATATGTATTGCTTATTCTATGTTTTGGGGAATTTTAGCAATTTACTTAATGAAGCATTTTAACCCTAAAGTTGATAAATTTTTAGCAAAATTTTCAGATAAGCAGTTAAAAACAGTAGTTACTATAATTATGATTTTTCTTATAATAGATATGATAATCACAGGAATAGGATTAAAAGTATTTTTTATGAGACTTATAAATGAAAACAAATTAGAATTAAATGTTGAAGAAAAATACATAGAAAGATATGTAGGCAAATATGAAAAAATGCCAATGAAAGAATTGGCAGATAAAGTATTTTCAAATAAATTAATGTTAAGGACCTTCCCAAATCTTAAAATTACAAATAAAGATGGTAATATTGTTCTAATTAGAGATGTATTAAGTGATATAAAACCATATTATTTAAAAATATTTACACCTAAAACAATTGACAAAGTAGGTGCAACAGAATAATATATAGTATAATAAACAATCTTAGATACAAGAAAGGAATGTGGAAAAAATGAGAAAATATTTTGGAACAGATGGAATAAGAAGAATCGCAAATACAGAGCTTTCTCCAGAATTAGTATATAGAGTTGCAAAGGCTGGTGCATATGTTTTGTCAAAGCATACAAATCATACACCAACAATATTAATAGGAAGAGATACAAGAATTTCAGGCACATTAATAGAAAGCGCTATGGTGGCAGGTTTTTTAAGCTATGGAGCTAATGTGAAAATGTTGGGAGTAATGCCAACACCAGGAGTAGCATATTTAACAAAGAAATTAAAGGCAGATGCCAGTGTTGTAATTTCTGCTTCTCATAATACATACGAATTTAATGGAGTTAAATATTTCAGTAATAAAGGAATGAAAATACCAGATGATATAGAAGAAGAAATAGAAGAAATAATGGATTCAGATAAATTAACAGATTTTACAGCTGTAAAGGACAAAATCGGAGTTTCGGAAATAAGAACAGACTTATTAGATGAATATGTATATTTCTTTAGAAAAAATTTTGAGGAGGATTTTGAAAACTACGAAAAAGATAATTTTGTAGTAGCTTTGGATACAGCAAATGGAGCGACATCTGTTGTTGCAGAAAAAGTATTTACAGCTTTAGGGATTAAACACTATATATTGAATAATACACCAAATGGAATAAATATAAACGAAAATTGTGGTTCTACACATTTAGATGTATTAAAAAAATATGTTGTGGAAAATAAGTGCAATTTAGGTATAGCTTATGATGGTGATGGAGACAGATGCTTAGCTGTTGATGAAAATGGAGAAGAAATTGATGGAGACAAACTAATAGCAATTATTTCTAATTATTTAAAAGAAAAGGGAAAACTTGCTAATAATACAATAGTAGCAACAGTAATGAGTAATTTAGGATTAAAAAAATATGCCGAAAATAATGGAATAACAATTAAGCAAACAAAAGTTGGAGATAGATATGTATTAGAGGAAATGCTAAAAAATGGATATAATGTAGGAGGAGAGCAGTCAGGACACGTTATTTTATTAGACTATAATCCAACTGGAGATGGAATATTAACTTCATTAATGCTAATAAAAATAATGTTGGAAAAGAAAAAATCAGCTTCTGAATTGTGTAAGATAATTAAAATGTATCCTCAAGTACTTGTAAATGCTAAAGTTAGTGCAGAAAAGAAAAAAGATTATGAAAATGATGAAGAAATTCAAAAAGCAATAAAAGAATTAGAAGAAGAATTTTCTGGTAATGGAAGAGTATTAATTAGACCTTCAGGAACAGAACCCGTAATAAGAGTTATGCTAGAAGGAGAAGACCAAGCATATTTACAAACAAGAGCTGAAAATCTTGCAAAGTTAATTGAGAAAAAATTGAAATAATATTAAGGAGTAAATAAAAATGCCAACGATAAATTTTACAAAGCCACTAATGATTGCATTAGCGCTAATAATATATATAGTGCTAGTGCAGATTGCAAATAAAAAAAGAAAAAGTATAATAATAGCACTAATGTTGTTTACATCTTTAATGATACTTATTTTTCAATCAGCAGAATATATATTGTTAAGTCCAGACACAGCAGAAGAAGTTAAAAAGACATTAACATATTCTATTATGGGAGATATGTTTTTTATATACTTGTCTTTCATATCATATTTATACTTAGATAAAAAATTCGAGAAATTAAAAACTAATAAGCCTAAAAAAAATAAAAACAATAAAGACTTAGACTGGTTTTGGAGTAAAACATAGGGGGAAGAATAATGGAAAAATTTTATATAACTACACCAATATACTATCCAAGTGGTAATTTCCACATAGGTACAGCATATACTACAGTTCTAGCAGATACCATAAAAAAATATAAACAAGCTAGAGGATATGATGCAAGACTTTTAACAGGCATGGATGAACATGGACAAAAAATTCAAGATGTGGCAATAGAAAAAGGCATGACACCACAAGAACATGTGGACGAAATGGCAGGACGTGCAAAAAAATTATGGAAATTAATGAAAATAGATTATGACGATTTTATTAGAACAACAGAACCAAGACACACAAAAATAGTGGAAAAAGTTTTTAATATGTTAATGGAAAAAGGAGATATATACCTTTCAGAGTATGAAGGGTGGTATTGTAAACCTTGTGAAACTTATTTTACACAAACCCAGTTAGTAGATGGAAAATGTCCAGATTGTAATAGAGAAGTAACAAAAATGAAAGAGGAAGCATACTTCTTTAATATGAAAAAATATTCGGATAGACTTATTAAATTTTATGAAGAAAATCCAAGTTTTATTGTTCCAGAGTTTAGAAAAAATGAATTATTTAATAATTTTTTAATACCAGGATTAGAAGATTTATGTGTAAGTCGTACAAGTTTCGATTGGGGAGTAAAAGTAAAGAAAAATCCAAAACATGTTGTTTATGTTTGGCTTGATGCATTAATTAACTATATTACGTCTCTAGGGTATATGTCAGAAGATGATTCTTTAATGAAGAAATATTGGCCAGCAGATTTGCAAATAGTAGGAAAAGACATAATAAGATTTCATGGATTATATTGGCCTATATTCTTAATGGCATTAGATTTACCACTACCTAAGCAAATATATGCACATGGATGGCTTCTGATGAAAGATGGAAGAATGTCAAAGTCAAAAGGAAATGTGGTATACCCTGAAGACATAATAGAAAAATATGGGTTGGATTCATTAAAATATTATCTATTAAGAGAATTAACTTGGGGACAAGATGCTTTGTTTACACCAGAAGGTTTTGTAGAAAGATTTAATTCTGATTTATGTAATGACTTAGGAAATTTATTAAATAGAACTATAGGAATGATAAACAAATATTTTAATGGAACTGTAGTAAAATACCCAAATGTAATATCAGAGATAGATAAAAGTTTAGAAGAAGTAACAAATGAATATATAGAAAAAATAGAAAAAGAATATGATACTTATCATTTAAGCAATGTTATTACAGAAACATGGGGACTAATAGCTAGGACAAACAAGTATATAGATGAAACAACACCATGGGTACTTGCAAAAGAGGAAAAAACAGAGGAACTAAAATCTGTTATGTATCATTTGGTAGAAAATCTAAGAAAAATAGCAATTTTAATATCTCCTTATATGAAAGATACATCAGATAAAATATTTACACAATTAAATATATCGGATAGTTTGAAAACATGGGATAGCTTAAAAGACAATACATTAATTACTAATTTAAAAGTAACAGATAAACCAGAAGTACTTTTTGCAAGACTAGATGTAGCAGATGAAATAGAATACATTAAGAGTATAATGAAATAAATATTGTAAAAAAGGATGTAATAAACATGGGAAAATTATTTGTAATAGATGGAACAGATGGAAGCGGAAAGCAAACTCAACTAGAAAGATTAAAAAACAAATTTGAAGAAAACGGAATAGCTTATAAATTAGTAAGTTTCCCAAATTATAATAGTCCATCATCTTCATTAGTAAAAATGTATTTATCTGGAGAATTTGGAGAAAATGCAAAAGATGTAAGCCCATATATAGCTTCTACATTTTTTGCGGCAGATAGATATGCAACATATAAAAAAGATTATGAAGAATATTATAAAAATGGTGGAATAATTCTTGCAGATAGATATACAACAGCTAATATGGTACATCAAGCAGGAAAAATATCAGATAAAAATGAAAGAGAAAAATTTTTAGACTGGCTTTGGGACTTTGAGTTTAATTTATATGGCTTACCAATTCCAACAGAAGTATTCTTTCTAAAAATGCCACCAAATAAGTCATTAGAATTAATGAAAAAAAGAGAAAACAAATTTACTCATGAAGCTCAAAAAGATATTCACGAAAGGGATGCAAAACATATTGAAGATAGCTACAATGCAGCTTGTGAAGTTGCAAAAAAATATAATTGGTACACAGTAGAATGTGTAAAAAATAATGAAATAAGGTCTATAGAAGATATACACAAAGAAATATATGAAGAAATCAATAAAATATTGGGAGAAAACTAATGATTAGTCAAAATGATAAAAAAATAAAAATTATTTTAATTGCAATAATTGTAATATTATTAATACTTATTTCAGCAGAGGTAGTTTATATTATTAAAAAAAGTAAAACAGTTAACACAGCAAAAGGTAGATTAGAACAAAATAGAACAATAGAAACAAGTGCAATACCAGACAATACTGAAATAAACAACATAACAGAGGAAAACAAAATTACAGAAGAAAATAAAATAGAGGAAAATAAAGTAGAAGAGAATGAAACCGACACAACTCAAAAAAATAATAATACAACAAGTGGAACAAGATATAAATTAGAAATTAATTGTCAGCAAAATGTTATAAATGTTTATGAAAAAGATATAAATGGAAAATATACAAAATGTATAAAAGCAATGCCATGCTCTACAGGATACGCGACACCTACAAGTGGTACATATTATTTAAAAAAATATGCAGGATGGGAATGGAAAGGTTTATTTGGAGATGTATATGGACAATATACTACACAAGTAACTGGGAACATATTATTACATTCTGTACCATACACAAGAAAATATGACAAATCTAGTTTGGAATATTGGGAATATGATAAATTAGGAACGGCAGCTTCAATAGGATGTATAAGACTTAATGTGGCAAATGCAAGATGGATATTTTATAATTGTGAAGCAGGAACACCAGTTACCTTTTATATGGATTCAAATCCAGGACCATTAGGAAAGCCAGCAAGTCAAAAAATATCTTCGCAAACAGAATATAGAGGATGGGACCCAACAGATCCAGATCCCAAAAATCCTTGGAACAATTATAATAAACCAACTCCACCAAAAGAAGATGAAAAAAATATTATAGAAAATGCAATACCAGACAATAATGAAATAGAAAATGATGTAAATGGAGTGGAAGACAACATAATTGAAAATGATATAGGGGAACTAGAAAACAATGTAGTTGAGAATGATATAAATGAAGTTGAAAATAATACTATACAATAGTAAAATACGAGAAAATATCTACAAAACCGTTGTGGCTACTTTACAAAAATGGGCGACTAGCAGTCGCTCATTTTTGTACCTTTACATATTTTAATCGGTAATCATCATATTATAAACTCTTTCATAATCTTTAGTATCGGGATAAGCCATATGTACCTGTGAAGCGTTTTTTCTTAGAAATTCAATTATTTCATATACATCAATCCAAATTTGGTTTACACCATCTTTTTGAACCTCATTAAAAATTAACTGTATTCCAAAATGCAAGTGAGGAATATTTATATTATTTACATTTTCTTTTGAACTGTATCCTGTCATACCAAGATAACCAATAACATCTCCTGCAGTAACTACTTGGCCTTCTTGTAAATCTTTAGCATATGGATGGTCTTTTCTTAAATGAGCATAATAATAGTATCTTTTCCTATCAAAACTTCTTATTCCAATTCGCCAACCACCATATTGATTCCAACCTAATGCTTCAACATATCCAGATTCAACAGCTATAATAGGAGTACCAATACTTCCGGAGTAAATCATTTCCAAGATGAACACGTCTATATCCATATGATCTAGAGGTTCCAAAATCTTTATAATGATTAAAACTATAATTTTTAGCAATAGGCAAAAAAACTTTTAATCCATATTTTTTTACATAAGTTTTGTTTCCATTGGCATCAGTAGTTTCAACTTCATATTCACCAATATATTCATGAAAAATAGAATCATAACTTTCATAAAAATAATTATATAGTTTCATATTAGATGTAAGTTCTTCCATAGATTTACCAGCTCTTATATTTGCTACTAAATTATCTAAATCACTTTGTTTAAATAAATTTAAATTACCACCATATTTACAACCTAAATAAGCCATTAATTCAATCCAATTTAATTTTACCTCTTCTCGATTATTGTGTGAGGTAATATCTAAATCTGAAAGCTTTTTTAAAATAGAAGAGCTACCTTTAAAATCTACCCATTTAATGTATGATGATTTGGCATCGTCTTTTAATTCTTCAGGGGGAAAATTAGAAATTTCATTTATAAAATCTTCACCAACAGAATTAGAATTTAATATATTTTCAATGTTTGTGTTAGTCTGAAAAAAACGGAATTTAAATATAGCTATATATATGACTATAGTAACTAAAAGGATAGTAGATAATAAAAGTAATAAATATTTAATTTTAGTAAGTTTAACAGATTTAATAATCAAAATATTTCACCTCGACCAATATATAGTAAATATATTATTAGATAAATGATAATATACATATAAATATTGATAGTTAAGTAATTTTATGATAATATAAAATCAGATTTTGAACATAAAAAAGGAGAACATTTATCAAAATGAAAAAATTTAAATTAAATATTAATAATTTAGATTGTGCAAATTGTGCTAGAGAAATAGAAGAAGAGCTCAACAAAAATAGTAAATTTAAAAATGTTGTAGTAAATTTTGGAACTTCAAAACTATCATATCAAGCAGAAGAAGAAATTCCAATAAATGAAATAAATAAAATAATTAAAAACATTGAACCAGGTGCAAGTGCATCTAAAGAAGAAGTTGCACAATCAAAAGATTTTCATGTGAGTATATTGATATTAGCTACAATGCTGGGGATAATTGGAATATATAGCAATTTGCCAAATATAATAAAGACATTATCATTAATAATATCATATGTTCTCTTACTTTATAAAACATTCATTAATGCTTGTAAATTATTAGTAAAATCAAAGATAATTAATGAAAATGCTTTAATTACAGTATCATGTGTTGGTGCATACTTAATAGGAGAACCAGCAGAAGGATTAATGGTTATTATATTATACACTATAGGAAAAATTTTAGAAGAAAAAGCAATAAACAATTCTAGAAAATCTATTAAAGATTTGATAAATATAAAACAAAATTATGCTAACAGAAAAGAGAATCAAGGAGTTTCAAAAGTAGACATTGATGAAATAAAAATTGATGATATTTTAATTGTAAAAAAAGGAGAAAGAATTCCTGTAGATGGCATTATAATAAAAGGACAAACAAAATTAGATGAGTCTGCATTAACAGGAGAAAGTGAATTTGTTGAAGTAAAAGAGAATAACAAAGTTTTATCAGGTTCAATTAATATAGAAAATGTAATAGAAATTAAAGTAACTAATCTATTTGAGGATTCAACTGTAGCTAAAATACTAGAATTAGTAGAAGATGCGACAGATAAAAAAACAAAAAGAGAGACATTTGTTGCAAAAGCAGGAAAAATATATACTCCTATAATATTCATATTAGCAATTTTAATTGCCATTTTTGCTCCATTAATATTTAACATTACTTATGCAGAAAGTATATATAGAGGATTAACATTTTTAGTAATTTCTTGTCCCTGTGCTATTGCTATTTCGATACCACTTTCTTACTTTACAGCAATTGGAGTTGCATCTAAAAATGGAATATTAATAAAAGGAAGTAATTATTTAGATAATTTGAGCAATGTAAATAAAATAATTTTTGATAAGACAGGAACTTTAACTAAAGGAGCATTTTCCGTTACAGATATTAAAATTTTTGACAACAATTATACAAAAGATGAAATTATAGACATTTTAGTTAAAGGAGAATCTTTATCAAATCACCCAATAGCAAAATCAATAATGCAATTAGCACAAGGAGAGATAGAAAACGTTGACGTAAAAGATTTTAAAGAACTTGATGGTAAAGGTATAACTTATTTTATCGCAAATAAAGAAATAAAGATAGGAAATAAAAATATTTGCAATTGTGAGCAAGAAGCTTTACTACATTTAAGTATTAATGGAAAACATGTGGCTTCAATAACAATAGATGACGGAATAAAAGACAATGCATATGATACAATTTCTCAATTAAGAGAAAATAATATAAAAACATATATGTTTACAGGTGATAAAAAAGAAATTGCGATAGATATAGCTAAAAAATTAAACATCGATGAAGTAAAATATGAAATGTTACCAACAGATAAATATGAAATGTATGAATCAATTATAGGAGACAATGATATTGTTGCATTTGTAGGAGATGGAATAAATGATAGTCCTGTACTAAAAAGAGCAGATATTGGTATTTCAATGGGAGGAGTAGGTTCAGAGGCAGCAATAGAAGCATCAGATATTGTTTTGATGTCAGATGATTTATCAAAAATTCCAAAGGCAATAAATATTTCAAAATATACAAATTTTATAATAAAGCAAAACTTAAGCTTTGCTATTTTTATAAAACTTGCTATATTATTATTAAGCATATTAGGATTAGCAAATATGTGGTTTGCAGTATTTGCAGATACAGGAGTTACATTACTTACAATTTTAAATACGCTGAGAATAAGAAAAAAACATACTAATATATATTAGATGAAAAAATTTTTAGTAAAAAAGACGTTAATGAAACTATGCTAAATCTCATTAACGTCTTTTATTTTTATATGACATAAAACAAAATACACAAAAATTGTAGAAGACTTCCAATGATACAACTAATATGGAATAAAGAGTGCATCCATTTTCGTCTTTTCCCTATAATATAAAGAATCGCTCCTAAAGTGTATACTATTCCACCAGATAATAATAATATAAAACCATTCATAGTTAATAAAGTAGGTAATAAATTTATTTTAAATATAATGCACCATCCCATTAAAATATAACAAATCATAGAAAATATTTTATATCTTTTTAAATCAATAGAATTAAAAACAATTCCTAATATTGCTAAGGCCCAAACAATTCCAAAAAGTGTCCATCCAGTAGTGAGGTCATATTGCCTTAATGTACATAAGGCAAAAGGAGTATAAGTTCCTGCTATAAGAATAAATATAGAGCAATGATCAATTATTTGAAATACTTTTTTTGCTGTGCCAGTAGGCTTTAAACCATGATATATACTAGACATTGTATATAGCAAAATTAGTGAAGTACCATAAATTGAACTTGCAATAACTCCATAAACATTATTGTGCAGAGCAGAAAATATGACACATAATACAAGTGCAACAACACCTAAGGCACCACCAATAATATGTGACACCATATTGAAGATTTCTTCGCCTTTACTATATGTAGGTAATACTCTATCAGCTAGTTTAACTCTATTCATTATTTTCCTCCTTGGTCAGAATTTGTTTTAACTCTTCATTTCTTTTTATTTTATTAGTAGTAGTTTTTATTAATGGTTCTGAAGTGAAAGTCATATGTTTTATATATTTATACATTGGAAGAGTTTTGTTAATATCTTTAATTTTTGCCCATAAAACCGCTTCTAAATCTTTTTCAGAAATATCTGGATATTTATTATTAACAAAGTCTTTATTGTAAACAATTTTAACAGCTACTTTGACATCATTTTTATCATTTCTATCAGGTAAGCCATAAACAAAAGATTCTTCGACTTCATCCAATCTATTAATTAATAATTCAATTTCTTCAGGAAAAACCTTCTTGCCATTTTTTAGAACAATTAAGTCTTTTTTTCTTCCTGTAATAAACAAAAAGCCATCTTTATCTATATAACCTAAATCACCAGTATAAAACCAACCATCTTTTAGTACAGCATTAGTTTGAGTTTCATTGTTATAGTATCCAAGCATTACATTAGGACCTTTTACAGCAATTTCTCCAATACCATTTGAATCAGGATTTTTAATTAAAATTTCTACACTATTCATAGGTTTTCCAACTGAGCCATATTTAATACAGTTATCGTTCTCAGCAGAAATAACAGGAGAGGTTTCTGTTAATCCATATCCTTGTACAAGGTGAATTCCAATTTGATTGAACCATTTAGAGACTTTCGAGTCCAAAGGAGCACCACCAGAAACTATAAATCTCATATTTCCACCTAAAGCATTAATTAATTCTTTAAAAATTTTTCTTCTTATATCTATATGAAATTTTAATAAAATATTGCTTATTTTTATTGCAAAATTAATAAGTTTGGTTTTTCCTTGTTTTTCAATTTCCTTTATCATGGTTGAGTACATTTTATCTATTAATATTGGAACTCCAACAAATACAGAAACTTTATATTCTAATAAATTTTGCTTTATATATCTCAAACCATCAGGAAATACTGTTTTTAATCCGGCAGCTAACATAACTAACATTCCGGTAGAACCAAAAATATGGTGAAATGGTAAAAAAGCAATATTAACATCGGTTTCATAAAAAGACTCTACCAAAAGCATGTCATATATATTAGTAACAATTCCGTATTGATTTAACATAACCGCTTTAGATTGTGAAGTAGTTCCAGAGGTAAATAATAAAATACTCATATTGTATGGATCTACTTCGCAATTTATAAATTCATTATTTCCATTTTCAATTTCCTTTTTTCCATCGGAGAGTAGATTATTGAAACAAAGAAAATTAGGCAATTCATCAAAACATATAAAATGTTTTATATTAGTTTTATTAGATGCCTTTATTTCCTCTATAATATCTTTTAATTTCGCATCAAAGACAATAGCTGATGCTTCACTTCTAATTAATGAATTTTCTAATTCATCTGTTTGCAATCCCTTATCTAATGGAACAGAAACAATACCACCCAATAAATTACTTAAGTGAGCAATAGCCCATTTATAGCAGTTATGGCCTATTATTGCGACTCTTTTATTTTTTAATCCAAGTTTATATAAAGCTGTTCCAAAGGAATTTATATCATCTAATAGCTCTAAATATGTATGATTTATATAATTTATATTATTATCTTTTTTAACTTTTTCTGTAAAGGCTACGTTACTGGAAAAAACAGTAGCAGAATGATATAAAAGTTCTTTAATAGTTGTAAATTTTGGTATACTTTTGTTATAATTTATCATGGAATCCTCCTTGATTTATTTAAAACCATTTAATCTGGTTTCAAAAACCATTATATATTATAATGTATAATGTGTCAATAATAAAATAAATTTACACTAAAAGTTCAAAAATCTTTCACAATTATGTTATAATATATTATAAATCAATAAATAAAATAGTGAAAATTTAATGTATTTTAGGAAGGTTGGTAATATTAGTGTCATATATAGAATTTAAAAATGTTATTAAAGAATATAAAATGGGAGAGGTAACAATAAAAGCATTAGACAATACTAATTTTAGTATTGATAAAGGAGAATTAGTGGTAATAGTTGGACCAAGTGGAGCAGGAAAAACTACTACATTAAATATTTTAGGTGGAATGGATAGAGCATCGTCAGGTAGAGTTTGGGTAAACGATAAAGAAGTCACAAAGTTGAATAATAAACAACTAATTGAATACAGAAGAAATGATATAGGATTTGTATTTCAATTTTATAATTTAGTACAAAATTTAACTGCAAAAGAAAATGTAGAACTTGCAACACAAATATGTTCAGATGCCCTAAATGTAGATGATATTTTGGAAAAAGTAGGATTACAAGATAGAAAAAATAACTTTCCTTCTCAACTATCTGGTGGTGAGCAACAAAGAGTGGCAATAGCAAGAGCAATAGCGAAAAATCCTAAACTGTTGTTATGTGATGAGCCAACAGGAGCACTAGATTATAAAACAGGAAAGCAAATTTTAAAATTGTTACAGGATACCTGCAAAAAAGAAAAAATGACAGTAATAATAATAACTCACAATACAGCAATAGCACCTATGGCAGACAAAGTAATACACTTCAAAAATGGAATGGCAGAAAAAATTGAAATAAATGAAAATCCAATTTCAATTGATAATATAGAATGGTAAGGATAAGTGAAAAAGTTGAAAAAGTCATTAGTAAAAAATAATTTGAAAACAATAAAAAGAACAAAGAGAAGATTTATCTCTATATTAATTATGGCATTTTTAGGAGTAGGCTTTTATGCCGGGCTAGTTGCTTCAAGTCCAGATATGCTTGATAGTTTGGATCGCTATGCAGATACAAGTAATTTATATGATATAAACATTATTTCTACCCTAGGGTTAACTGATGATGATATTAATGAAATTAAAAAAATAGATGGTATAGAAAGTGTATATGGTATACAAACTAAAGATTCTCTTACCAAGGTAGAAGATAAAGAAAGTATATGTAAAGTAATCGAATATAATGAAAATATAAATATTCCAGTAGTAGTAGCAGGAAGAAATATAGAAAATGAAAATGAATGCTTATTAGATAGTGCAATTATTCGTACGGGAAAAGGTGCAGAAAATTATATAGGGAAAAAAATAGTTCTAGAAAATGAAGACAAAGATTCAGATAATAACCCTATATTTACTGTAAAAGAATTTGAAGTAGTAGGAATAGCTGAAACACCTATATATATATCTGGAGAAAGAGGAAATACTTCAATAGGAAATGGAACAGTATCGTTTTATATTTTTACGCAAGATAATGTAATAAACATGGATTATTATACTGGTGTATATGCAACAGTAAAAGGTGCAAAAAATGTTGTGACAAATAGTGATGAATATTTAGAACTAGTAAATCCAGTGGTTGATAAAATAGAAAACATTAAACAAACTAGAGAAGAAAATAGATATAATGAATTAGTGAATAAAGCAACTAGTAAATTAAATGAGGCTCAGAAAGAATTTGATGATAAAAAACAAGAAGTAGATAAGCAACTAGAAGATGCAGAAAATAAAATAAAAAAAGCAGAGAATGAAATAAGTGCATCAGAAAAAGAGTTAAAAAATGCAGAGAATGAAATACAGAATCAAGAGCAAGAAGCAAATAAAAAATTTGAAGATTATGCAAACCAAATAAAAACAGGGGAAGAAGAACTTTACAAACAAGAAGATAATCTAAAAATAGAAAAAGAAAACTTAAAAGGAAAAAAATTAGAAGCAAACTCAGCAATTAATCAAATAAATATTCAAATTGCAAATCTTGAAAATACTTTACATGCATTAGAATTACAAAAATTAGAATTAGAAAGACAAGGTTTAGATACTACAGAAGTTCAAGAACAAATAAATACTATACAAGCTACTCTAAATGAATTAAAAACTAGAAAAAGTACTATAGAAGCTGAACTAGAAAAGTACGAAAACCAAATAATATTATGGGAAGAACAATTAGAGAAAACAAAAGAAGAATTAAAAAATAAAAAAATAGAATTAGAAAGTGCTAAAACAAAATCCGCTTCTGAATTTAAAAAAGCTAGAAATAAAATCAATTCAGGTAAAATAGAATTAGAAGAAGGAAAAGCAAAGTTAGAAGAAAGTAAAGAAGAATATGAAAAAGGCAAAAAAGAAGCACAGGAAAAATTAGATGAAGCACAAGAAAAACTGAATGATGCTAAAGAAGAAATAAAAAAAATAGAAAAATGTAAATGGTATATTCAAGATAGGCTTGATAATACAGGCTATACAAATATTTTTGATGCAATAAAGACAATGTCAAACATATCTAAAATGTTTCCAATAATATTTTATTTAGTATCAATCCTAATAAGTTTAACATCAATGACTAGGATGATAGAAGAAGAGAGAGTTGAAATTGGTACCTTAAAAGCACTAGGATATACAAACATGCAAATTATATCAAAATATATAATTTATTCTATTCTAGCATGCATAATAGGTGGAATTTTAGGAATGACAGTAGGGCTATATTTGATACCTAGTATTGTATGGGCATTATATGATATGATATATAACATACCAAAGTTTTATTGTACATATAGACTTAGCATAGGATTAATAGGAATTATTATTTCATTTATTTGTATTGGTGGTGCAACAATAATAGTTGCTAAAAAAGAGTTAAGAGAGATGCCAGCAGTATTAATGAGACCAAAATCACCTAAAAAAGGAAAAAGAATATTATTAGAAAAAATACCTTTTATATGGAGAAAATTTAATTTTTCACAAAAGGTAACAGCTAGAAATATATTTAGATATAAAAAAAGAGCGATTATGACAATTATAGGTATTGCAGGATGTACAGGACTTATGCTTACAGGTTTTGGAATTAAAGATTCAGTATTAGATATTCCAATAGCACAATTTGAAGGAATATTTAAATATGATTCGGCAATTTCATTATTGAATACAAATGGATTACCAGATATAGAAAAATATGTGGTAAATGATGATAATATAGAAGAATATGTCGAAATATGTGCGACTGCTGGAAAACTAAGCAATGAAAAAATAAATTTCAATGTTACTGTATTAGTTCCAGAATCATTAGAAAATTATGACAAAGTATATAATTTAATTAATTATCAAAGTAATGAAAATATAAAATTAAATAATAATGGTATTATTATAACAGATAAAGCAGCAGATATGCTTGGAGTTACATATGGGGACTATATAACTTTTATAGATGGAGATGATATAAGATACCAATTTAAAGTGGAGAATATAACTAAAAACCATGTAGGACACTATGTGTATATGTCAAAAGAATTTTATGAAGAAAATATGAAACCATATAAAACAAATATGATATATTTAAATACTAAAGATATAAGTGAAGCAGAGCAAAATAAAATTTCAGAGGATATATTAAATATAGAGGGCGTAGCCTCAGTAACTGTAATAAGCACATTTATGAAAACAGTAAGTGACATGTTAAATACTATGAATTATGTAGTAGTAATTTTAATAGTTGCTTCAGCATTATTGGCTTTTGTGGTATTATATAATTTAGCAAATATAAATATAGCAGAAAGACAAAGAGAAATAGCTACGTTAAAAGTATTAGGCTTTCACGATAAAGAGGTTGATAATTATATAAATAAAGAAAATATAATTTTTACAGTAATAGGAGTAATACTAGGACTAATATTTGGAACATTTTTAACAACGGGAATAATAGATAGTATAGAAATAGATTCTTTAAGACTTATGAAGAATATAACAGTTTTAAGCTACATATATTCTGCAACTATAACTATAACATTTTCTTTTATAGTAAATTGTATAATTCATTTTGTATTAAAGAAAATAGATATGATAGAAAGTTTGAAAAGTGTAGAGTAAAATAAAAAGGGGGAAGCAAAATGAAAATATCAACAAAAGGTAGATATGCATTAAGAGTGATGGTAGATTTAGCTACAAATGATAATGGTAATTACATAAACTTAAAAGATATTGCTAAAAGGCAGGAAATATCTAATAAATATTTAGAGCAAATTATAGCAATGTTAAATAAAGCAGGTTTTTTAGATACAGCAAGAGGTAATATGGGAGGTTATAGATTAGCAAAGCTACCAAAAGAATATATAGTAGGAGATATATTAAGGGCTACGGAGGGAGATTTAGCACCAACATATTGTTTGACAGAAGCGGGAAGTTGTACAAGAAAGCAAGATTGCAAAACATATGCATTTTGGCAAGGGTTAGACAATATTATAAATGAATATGTAGATAGTAAGACATTGGAAGATTTGATAAGATAAAATGAAATAGAGGCTTTTTAAAGCTTCTATTTTTTGTATAATACGTTTCTTAAAGAGATATTTGTTTATAAATATTTAATTCCTATTGACAAAGTAGGAATTAAGTATTATAATTCCTACTATAATAGTATGAAAGGAAGAAGAATATGGAAAATATATATTTTGATAATGCGGCAACAACAAAATTAGATGAAAAAGTATTAGATGCTATGCTACCATATTTAAAAGAAAATTATGGTAATGCTTCATCAATATATAAATTAGGGCGAGAAGCAAGAAAAGCTATTGAAGAAACAAGAGAAAAAGTAGCTAAGATTTTAAATTGCAAACCATCAGAAGTATATTTTACTGCTGGAGGAAGTGAAAGCGATAATACTGCAATAAAAGGAATTGCACACTCATATAAAAATAGAGGTAACCATATAATTACATCTAAAATAGAACATCCTGCTGTTTTGGAAAGTTGCAAGGAACTAGAAAACGAAGGTTTTGAAGTAACATATATTTCAGTAGATGAAAACGGAATAATAAATTTGGATATAGATTTACAATAGATATGTCACAGTAAAATATAAAAAGGAAATACCAATATGATATAATGTTTTTAACCACAAAAACTAATATCGAAAGAAGGTATTTCCTATGAATAGTATAACACAAGATATAATATTTAAGCAATCAGTTGTAGAATATTCATTAAAACATGGTGTAACAGAAGTAGCAAAAAGATATAAACAACACAGAAAAACAATATATAGATGGAGAGAAAAATATGATGGAACAAGAAAATCATTAGCAAATAAATCAAGGAAACCACATCACCATCCAAGAGAACACACACAATTAGAAATATCAATGATAAAAAAGTATAAAGCACAAAATAAAGATGCTTGGGTTAGTGGTTTTATGGATTAAATTAAGGAGAAACGGATATACAAGAAGTATAACAAGTTTGTATAGAGTAATGCAAAGATTAGGAATATATAAAAAAGCGCCAAGTAAAAAGAAAAAATATGAACCTAAACCATATCAACAAATGACGCATCCAGGAGAAAGAGTGCAAATAGATGTAAAATATGTGCCATTAAGTTGTATGACAAAAGAAATAAAAGAAATAGATGGAAGATATTATCAATACACCGCTATAGATGAATATACAAGACAAAGAGTGTTATGGGCAAGTAAAGAGCATTCAACATATGCATCAGCAGAATTTTTAGATATAGTTGTAAACAAATTTAAATATCCAATAGAATGTATACAAACAGATAATGGATTTGAATTTACAAATAAATTAAATTCAAAAAAAGCAAAAGAAAAAACAATATTTGAAATCAAGTTAGATAAATTAGGAATAAAGCATAAACTAATAAGACCAAGAACACCAAGACATAATGGTAAAGTAGAAAGAAGCCATAGAAAAGATCAAGAAAGATTTTATTATAAAAGAATATTTGTAAGCTTTGAAGATTTTAAAGAAAAATTAAGGCATTGGTCAAGAGAGTATAACAATTTTCCAATGAAACCATTAGATTGGAAAAGTCCAAATGAAAAATACTTAGAATTTATTGGATTGTAGAGCTTGTATATCATAAAAGGTATTTCAAAGTATATATTTATCAATAAAGTGTGACATATGTTTGACAAACCTACATAAAATACAAATTTTATTTGTAAAAAGGCTACACAAGAATAAAAAAATGTGATATTATATACAAGTAAAAATCATGTGACAAGCTTAAAAATTAGGGTATAGAAGGAGGAATTAATCATGTCAGGACATTCAAAATGGCATAATATTGCAGCTAAGAAAGGAAAAGCAGATGCTGCAAGAGGAAAAATATTTACAAAATTAGGTAGAGAATTATTAGTAGCAGTAAAAGAAGGTGGACCTGACCCGGCTGGTAACTCTAAATTAAAAGATGTAATAGCAAAATGTAAAGCAAACAATATGCCAAATGATACAATAAATAATGCAATAAAAAAAGCAGCAGGAGCAGGAAATACAGAAAGCTATGAAGAGGTTATTTACGAAGGATATGGAACAAATGGCGTAGCAGTTATAGTAGAAGCAAGTACAGATAATAGAAATAGAACTGCAGCAGATGTAAGACATGCCTTTGATAGAGCGGGAGGAAATCTTGGAACAACAGGTTGTGTTTCATATTTATTTGATAAAAAAGGTGTAATTATTATAGATAAAACTACAACAGATTTATCAGAAGATGATATGATGATGTTAGCATTGGAAAATGGAGCAGAGGATTTTGAAGCCTCAGAAGAATGTTACGAAATAACAACATCACCAGCAGATTTTTCAGCAGTAAGAGAGGCATTAGAACAAAAAGGAATCGAATTTTTACAAGCAGAAATACAAATGGTACCCTCTACATATGTTTCTTTAGATGAAAAAGGTGCAGAAAAAATGCAAAGATTAATAGATGCACTTGAAGATTTAGACGATGTAATGAATGTTTACCATAACTGGGAAGAATAAAATTTAATAAAATAGTTCTAAAAACAAAAAGTAATCATATATATATAATATATGATTATTTTTTTATTGAAAGAAATGTGAAAAATCGCACATAAGGTAACAGTTATGGAGGAAATATTAAAAGTTTTACCCATAGAAATAAAGGAAAAAGTAAAAAACAAATTAGATGGCTTAGAAGAAATACGAATAAGAGTAAATAAACCAGTAATATTACAATATGGACAAGCTGAAGAAATTCTACATTATATAGTTGATTCAGCAATGATTTTAAGTATATTGCAAAATATCTGTGATAATTCTATTTATGCATATCAAGAACAAATATGTAATGGATATGTAACTATAAAAGGGGGACATAGAGTTGGAATAACAGGAAATGTAGTAATAAAAGAAAATAAAGTAATAAATATATCATACATAAATGGATTAAATTTTAGAATAGCAAGGCAGGTGTTAAATTGCAGTTATAAAGCTATTAAATATATTATAAATTTACCAGAAAACACTATATATAACACAATAATTGTATCACCACCGGGAAGAGGAAAAACAACAATATTAAGAGATTTGATTAGAAATATAAGTAATGGAATAGAAGATATAGGTTTTAAAGGGGTAAATGTGGGACTGGCAGATGAGAGAAGTGAAATAGCAGCAATGTATAAAGGAATCCCTCAAAATGACGTGGGACTACGCACAGACATACTGGATAATGTACCAAAAGCAATAGGAATGAAAATGTTAATTCGTTCTATGAATCCTAAAATAATAGTAGCAGATGAAATTGGAAAAGAGGAGGATATAGATGCAATAAATTATGCAGTATGCTCAGGGGTAAAAGGAATATTTACAGCACATGGCTCTAATATGGAGGATATAATTAAAAATCCAATATTAAATAAATTGTATAATGCAAACACTTTTGAATTGATTTTATTTTTAGATAAAAATAGAGAAATTGTTGTTGGATGCGACAGACGAAATCTCGGAGGGAAAGCATCTAACAACGCATAAAAAGGAGTAAAGTATGCTTTGGATAAAACTAATTATTTTAAATTTAATACTAGTAAGTAGCACAATTATAGGAATAACTTTTTCAAAAAAATATACATATAGAGTAAAAGAATTACAAGAAATGAAAAATGCATTAAATATATTTATGACAAAAATCAAATTTACATATGAACCAATTCCTAGTACGTTTTTGTACATATCTGAAAAAGTAGAAGGCAATGTTTCAAAAATATTTAAAAATGCCACAGAGGAAATGGAAAACAAACCAGCAGGTGAAGCATGGGATAAGAGTTTAGATGCAATAGTAACAAATATGAAAAAGGAAGATATAGATATAATAAGAAATTTAGGAAGATTATTAGGAAAAACAGATATAGAAGGACAAATAAGCGAAATAAAATTAGTAAATAATTTTCTAGATATACAGATAAAAGATGCAGAAGAGGAAAAAATAAAAATGAAAAGATGTATAGAACTTTAGGAATAGTTGCAGGAATGACAATAACAATATTATTAATATAGTTAATTTAACTAAGGAGATAAAAAGGTTATGGATATAAATTTATTATTCAAAATAGCAGCAATAGGAATTTTAGTTGCAGTACTACATCAAGTATTGACAAGAGCAGGTAGAGAGGATCAAGCAATGATGACAACATTAGCAGGACTTGTAATTGTTTTATCAATGGTAATAAAAGAAATAAGCACATTATTTACAAATGTTAGAACAATGTTTGGCTTATAACTAAAATATCCTAGAAAGGAACAAATACAAAAAATGGATATTATTAAAATAATAGGAATAGGATTAATTTCTTTAATAATAATTATTATTGTCAAGCAGTATAGACCAGAATTTGTAATATATGTTTCAATAATAGCAGGTGCAATTATTTTAATGCTAATTATGGACAAAGTATCTTCAATAATAAATCTATTAACAGCATTATCTAATAAAACAGTGGTTAATAATGAATTTTTAACATTATTAATAAAAATAACAGGAATAGCTTTTTTGACGGAATTTTCAGTTAGTTTATGCAAGGATTCTGGTGAAACAGCAATAGCAAATAAAATAGATATTGGAGGCAAAGTAATAATTATATCAATGTCAATTCCTATAATAGCTAGTCTTTTAGAAACAATTATAAAAATATTACCATAAAGGAAAAATATATGAAAATAAAAATATTGTTATTATTAATAATTATATGTATTCCAACCATAAGCTTAGCACAAACTGAAACAATAGAACAATCAGAAATATTAGAATCTCAACAGAAAACATTAAATATTTCTTCTTTCATAGAAGAGGCAAAAAAATATTCCTCTAATGTATATAAAGACATAGACTTTAATGAATTGTTTAATTCAGCGATAACAGGAAATATTAATAACAAAACAATAATAAATGATATATTAAAAATTTTAGGGAAAGAAATTGTGGGTTCAGTAGCAGTAATAGGTAGCATTATTTTAATTATAATAATACATAGCATATTTAAAAGCTTAAGCGAAGGACTAGAAAACAAAACAATTTCACAAATTACATATTATATTCAATATATATTAATTGTAACTTTAATAATGACAAATTTTAGCAATATTTTGATTATGATAAAAGAATCTATACAAAATTTAGTAGGTTTTATGAATAATTTAATTCCAATACTCATTACATTAATGTTAACAACAGGAAATATAGTATCTGCCAATTTAATGCAACCAATAATATTATTTATAATAACTTTTATAGGAAACTTTATTACAACAATAATAATACCACTTGTTTTAATAGCAACAGCTCTAGGAATAATTTCAAAAATATCTGATAAAATCCAAATAGATAAATTATCAAAATTTTTAAAATCGAGTGTAGTATGGATATTAGGAGTTATACTTACAATTTTTGTGGGATTAATATCTGTGGAAGGAAGTTTAAGTAGTAGTGTAGATGGAATAACAGCGAAAACAACCAAAGCAGCAGTTTCAAGTTTTATACCAGTAGTAGGAAAAATACTTCGGAGATGCAGTAGATACAGTAATAGGTTGTAATTCAATTTTAAAAAATGCAGTGGGTGTAGTTGGAGTAATTGTAATAATAGGAATATGCATAATACCAATAATAAAGTTAACTATTTTAATGGCAATGTACTATTTAGGAGCAGCTTTATGCCAACCAATTGCAGATGAAAAAATAATAAAGTTATTAGAACAAATGGGAGATACATTTAAAATATTTTTAGCAATAATGTGTAGTGTTTCTGTAATGCTAGTAGTTGGAGTTACTTTAATTATAAATATATCTAATAGTGGACTTATGTATAGATAAGGAATGGTAATTAAAATGATAAATTGGATAAGCAATTGGGCGCAAGGAATAATCGTAGCAGTTATAATTGGAACAATTATAGAAATGGTTTTACCAGAAGGAAATTGTAAAAAATACGTAAAAGTAGTAATTGGAATATATATATTATTTTCAATAATTTCTCCGGTTATTTCTAAAATGACAGGAAAAACCTTACAAGTATCTGACATATTAGAATTGGATAAGTATATAGAAAATGTAGAAAATAATAATTTATATGGAACATTAGACAAAGATAATACAAATAATATAAAAGAAATATATATAAATAGTTTAAAAAATGATATTAAATATAAGATTGAAGCTAAAGGATATACTGTGGGAAATGTAGAATTAGAAGTGCAAAAAAATGAAGAATATACATTAAAAAATATTAGTATAGAGATATATAAGAAAGAAGAAAAAGAAGAGAATGTACAAAATGAAACCAGTAAAATAGAAACAATAAATATTGATATATCACAAAATACTACAAGGGATAATAGTGAAAAAGAAAAAATTTCAGAAAGCGAAAAAAAGAAACTAAGAGAATATATAAGTATGGTTTATGAAATTAGTGAGAAAAATATTAATATAAATTAGAATGGAGTGAATTAAAATGTTAATAGAAAAGATAAAGAATTTTATTAACAAGAACCAAGAATTAAATAGAAAAAAAACTATTGAAAATTTAGTAGTATTTGTAATTATATTAATAATAGTATTATTATCTATAAATGTTATATGGAATAAGGATAAAAAAGAAGATAATAAAAGTACAATAGATGAAAATAAAAAGCTAGCAACGATAGAAGAGAATTCAAAAGATGATAATAGTTTAACAAGTGAAAAATTGGAAAATATATTATCAAAGATAAATGGAGTTGGAAAAGTAAAAGTATATATTACATATTCACAAACAAGTCAGATTATACCTATATATAATGAAGATATATCACAAAAAGATACACAAGAAGAGGATACACAAGGAGGAACAAGAAAGGTAGTAGAAACAGATACAAAAAAAGAAGTAGTATATGACGAAAAAAGTGGTAGTAAAACCATAATAACACAAAGTATAGTTAGCCCAAAAATAGAAGGGGCAATAGTTACAGCGGAAGGAGGGAATAATACAAATACAAAAGCTAATATTATTCAAGCTGTGGAAGCGGTAACGCGGGTTACCAACACACAAAATTCAAGTATTTGAAATGAAAGTAGAGGGATGACAAATGCAATTTTTAAAGAAAAATCAAGTTATTATTTTTGTAATAGCACTAATGTTTATAGCAGCAGGCTATCTTAGTTTTACCAGTAATAATAATGCTATACCAACTGCAAAATTAGCAAATGCGGAGGAAATGGCAGAGATAGGAGATGCTACTCTAGTAAATGCAAATGCTGTTATAGAAGATGAGAACACTGCCGAAACTATAATAGAAAATGAAAATTCTGTAATAGGAACAAGTGTACAAATAACTCAAGATGAATATTTTTCTCAATCCAGATTAGATAGAGATACAATGTATTCACAAATGATAGAATCTTATCAAAAAATATTAGAAAATGATAATGTAACAGCAGAACAAAAAAATATAGCTCAACAAGAAATAACAAAAGTGAATGAGTTAAAAAACTCAATAATGATAGCAGAAAATCTTATAAAAACAAAAGGTTTTGAAGACTTAATTATATTTGTAAATAACAAAAGCGTAAATATTATAGTAAAGTCAAATGAATTAAAAACAGAACAAATAGCACAAATACAAAATATAACCAGTAGAGAACTAGGAGTAGAGATAGATAATATACATATATCTAATAAAAATGGTTAATAGTTGCCAGCGTGAACGAAGTTTACGCTGGTTGTTTAAAATATTATTTCAAAGTACTTGACAGTTGACCATAATAAATATAAAATATAATAGTAAGTAAAAATATATTCTAAAAAAGTTAGTTATATATATTTATTGAACATTGAAAAATTAATAGAAAGAGGTGTAATAAGATTATGGATTTAATAATCAATATCGCCGTTTTTCTAATCGCAGCAATAATTTTTACATTTGTTGGCATGTTTTTAAGAAAAAAAACAGCCGAATCAAAAATGAAAAGTGCAGAAAGTGAAGCACAAAGAATTATAGAAATGGCAAACAAAGATGCAGAAAATAGAAAAAAAGAAGAAATTTTTAAGGCAAAAGAGGAAATAATGAATGCCAGAAAAGATTTAGATGCAGAGATTAGAGAAAGAAGAGGCGAAGTTCAAGTACAAGAAAAAAGAATTATGCAAAAAGAAGAGAACTTGGAAAAGAAAATGGACTCTCTAGAAAAAAGAGAAAAAGATTTAATTAGAAAAGGAGAAGAACTAGAAGGAAAGAAGAATGAAGTATTAGAAACTCTTAATAAGCAAATAGAAGAATTACAAAGAATTTCTGGTTTATCTCAAGAAGAAGCTAAACAACATTTACTTTCAGAAGTTGAAAAACAATTAACAGCTGAGAAGGCAACTCTTTTAAGAGAGATGCAAGCCAAAACTAAGGAAGAGGCAACAAAAAATGCTAAAGAAATTATAGGATATGCTATACAAAAATGTGCAGCAGACCATACTTCTGAAACAACAGTATCTATAGTAGCTCTTCCAAATGAAGATATGAAAGGAAGAATTATAGGTAGAGAAGGTAGAAACATAAAAACATTAGAAACACTAACAGGAATAGACTTAATAATAGATGATACACCAGAGGCTGTAGTTATTTCTGGATTTGATCCATTAAGAAGAGAAGTGGCAAAATTAGCATTAGAAAAGTTAATAGAAGATGGTAGAATTCATCCAGCTAAAATTGAAGAGATGGTTGAAAAAGCTAAAGAAGAAATAGAAGCTATTATAAAAGAAGAAGGAGAAAGAGCGATTATTGAAACAGGAGTAATTGGTCTACATCCAGACTTGACAAAATTAATAGGAAAACTAAAATATAGAACAAGTTATGGACAAAATGTACTTAATCATTCAATAGAAGTTTCTAATTTAGCTAGAATAATGGCAGAAGAATTAGGATTAGATCCAAAACTTGCCAGAAGAGCTGGTTTATTACATGATATAGGTAAAGCACTAGACCATGATATGGAAGGAACACACGTAGAAATAGGTGTAGATATATTGAAGAAATATAAGGAAAATGAAAAAGTTATAAATGCAGTACAAGCACATCATGGAGATGTAGAGCCACAAACAATAGAAGCAGTATTAATACAAGCAGCAGATGCTATATCTGCTTCAAGACCAGGAGCAAGAAGAGAAACATTAGAAACATATATTAAAAGATTAGAATCATTAGAACAGATAGCAGATTCGTTTGAGGGTGTAGAAAAATCTTTTGCTATACAAGCTGGTAGAGAAATAAGAATTATTGTAAAACCAGAGAAAATATCTGATGACCAAATGGTATTGACAGCAAGAGATATAGCTAAAAGAGTAGAGGATGAAATGGAATATCCAGGACAAATAAAAGTAAATCTTGTAAGAGAAACAAGAGTAGTAGAATATGCTAAATAAGATAAGAAAGAAAATCAAAATCCCAGTGAGAAATCACTGGGATTTTATATTGTAATAAATGTCATAAAATATTAAAAGTTTGATTTTTAAATATATATAAGTTATAATGTAACAGAAAGGTGGTAATAAATATGAGAATATTAGCAGTAGGAGATTTAGTTGGAGAATGTGGGCTTAATAGACTAAAACAAACATTACCTAGAATAAAAGAAGAAAAAATGATAGACTTTGTTATAGTTAATGCAGAAAATGTTTCTGGAGGAATGGGAATAACAATTAAAGACTTTAATGAATTATTAAAACTAGGAATAGACGTTATAACAATGGGAAATCATACTTGGGCTAAAAAAGATATTTTTGAATTTATAGATAATCCAAAATTGCTAAGACCAGCGAACTATTCAAAAGGAATAGTGGGCAAAGGTATGAATATATATGAATGCAAAGGTAAAAAAATAGCAGTTATAAATTTAATAGGCAGAACCGATATGAATGTGCTTTCTGAAAATCCATTTACAGTTGTAGAAAATTTATTAAAAGAAATAAAAGTAGATATAGTTATAATAGATTTTCATGCAGAAGCAACAGCAGAAAAAATAGCAATGAAATATTTTCTTGATGGAAAAGCAACAGTGTTATTTGGCACACACACACATGTACAAACAGCAGATGAAGACATAACAAAAAAAGGATTGGGATATATAACAGATTTAGGCATGACAGGTCCAAAAGAATCAGTTATTGGAATGAATAAAGAAGCTTCAATAAAAAGATTTCTTACTTCACTACCAGAAAGATATAAAGTAGCAGAAGGTGAGAGTATATTTAATGCTTGTATTTTCGAAATAAATGAAGATAATTGTCGAACCATAAAAATTGAGAGAATTAATTTGAAATAAATGGCGAAAAACAAGGAAAAAGCGCGATGAAATCTCCTATAAATTTCCAAAAAACAGTAGACAATTTCCAAAAATTGTAATATAACTATAAACGTAGTTGAAATAAAAATAAAAAATATAGGAGGCAAAAATGGAAATTTTAAAAATCTCATCAAAATCAAATCCAAATTCAGTTGCAGGAGCAATAGCTGGTTTGGTAAAGGAATCTAACAAAGCAGAAATGCAAGCAATAGGAGCAGGAGCATTAAACCAAGCTGTTAAAGCTGTTGCAATAGCAAGAGGTTTTGTAGCACCAGCAGGAGTAGATTTAATATGTATTCCTGCATTTGCAGAAGTTGAAGTGGAAGGAGAAGATAGAACAGGAATTAAACTTATCGTAGAATCTAGAAAATAGAGTTTTGAATAAATTAAAAAAGGGGGCACACTTTTATTTTAGTGTGTCTTTTTGTTTGAATAAAAAAATGACTTTTTTAGAATAGCTACAGCAAACTTGCTACTTGACAATAAATGTTAGAATATTATAATATGATTAAAAATAGAAAGAAGGATATAATGAAAGAAAAAGTTTTAAGATTTATATTTATATTAATAGTTTTAGCAATAATAAGTTTTGCAATATTCAAAATATATGAAGAAAAAAACGAAAAAATATCAGAGCAAGATTTGCACTATGAAAAGGAGACGATGATAACCTCTTTGAGACTGGGAATACCAGAATATGACAATATAAATCCTTTAATTTCTAATAATAGAGAAATAATAAATATATCACCAATTATATATGAGCCACTATTTACATTGGATAAAACATATAAATTACAAGAATGTTTAGCTAAAGAATATTCAAAACTAAGTAATACTTGTTATGTAATAAAGCTAAAAGATAATATAAAATGGCAAGATGGTACAGCTTTTACGACAGAAGATGTAATATTTACAATAGACAAAATTAAGCAATTATCAAATTCGGTGTATTATGCGAATGTAGAAAATATAAAAAATATAGAAAATGTTGATAGTAATACTATAAAAATAAATTTAAATAAAGAACAACCATTTTTTCAATATGAATTAATATTTCCAATATTAAGCAGTTCTCAGTATAAAAAAGAAGATTTTTCAAACTCTATTCCGACAGGAACAGGTATGTATAAAGTAACAAAAAATGATGCTAATATGATAGAATTAGAGAAAAATAATAATTGGAGGAACATAGAAACTCAAAATGCAAAAATAGAAAAAATAAAAATTTATAAATATGCATCAGTTGGAGAATTATACAATAACTTTAAATTAGGCAATATAGATTTCATAAATACAACAAATACTAATATACAAGAATATATAGGAACAATTGGTTTTAATTTAAGAGAATACCAAGGAAGAGGATATAACTATCTAGCTTTAAATTGTAATAATAAAGTATTAGCTAACAAAGAAGTACGTCAAGCAATAAACTATGCAATAGATAAAAATACCATTATTTCTAAAGAATTAAGTAATAACTATTTTGCCTCTAATTTTATATTAGATTATGGAAGTTATTTATATCAAGGAAATGAAGAAAATAGTTATAACCCTAAAAAAGCAAAAGAAATTTTGGAAAAGGCAGGTTGGAAGTTAAACTATGGAACGTGGCAAAAGGACGGTATGACTATAGAATTAAAGCTTGTTGTGAGTGCGGAAAATGAAGCAAGAGTAAAAGTAAGTAATATTATAAAAGAGCAGCTAGAGGAAATAGGAATAAAGGTATATATAGATGCAGTTCAGCAAAACAGATATGATTTATATTTAAAAGATAAAAACTATGATATAATCTTTACAGGAATATATAATTCATACAGTCATAATATAACTACATTATATGGAGTAAATAATTTAGCAAATTATAGAAATGAAGAAATAGAGGAGCTTATAGAAAATATAAATAATTCAACAGATGAAACAATTATAAAAGAAAAGTACAATAATTTGGAAAAAATTGCACAAGAGGATTTGCCATACATAAGTTTATACAGAAATAAAAATATTGTAGTATACAGTTCAAATTTATTAGGAGAAATAACTCCTAATAATTATACTTGTTACTACAATATAGAAACTTGGTATAGACAGTAATTATTAAACATGAGAGCTAGACAAGTCATGGAAATCTATATGAACTATTAGAAAAAATATTTGAAAAAATAGATTGTAAAATAGATGAAAAAATTTTAAAAAAAGTGTTGACAAATTATAAATTTAATATATAATATGTACAAACAAACGTTTAGAAAAAGTGGGAGGAGAATATGAGTAACGAAAATTCAGAAAAAAGGAAAGCATTAGAAATGGCATTAAGTCAAATAGAAAAACAATTTGGTAAAGGCTCTGTAATGAAATTAGGAGATTTTACAGCTATGAATATAGAGGCAATTCCAACAGGAGCATTAAGCTTAGATATAGCATTAGGCATAGGTGGAATTCCAAGAGGAAGAATTATAGAAATATTTGGACCAGAATCTTCTGGAAAGACTACATTAGCACTACATATGATAGCCGAAGCACAAAAAATGGGTGGTGAGGCAGCTTTTATAGATGCAGAACATGCATTAGACCCAGTATATGCTAAAAAATTAGGAGTAGATATAGATAATTTAATAGTATCACAACCAGATACAGGAGAACAAGCTTTAGAAATAGCAGAAGCTTTAGTTAGAAGTGGAGCTTTAGATATTATAGTAGTAGACTCAGTTGCTGCTCTAGTACCAAAAGCAGAAATAGATGGAGATATGGGAGATTCACATATAGGACTTCAGGCAAGATTAATGTCACAAGCTTTAAGAAAATTGGCGGGCGCTATAAATAAATCAAAATCTGTTATAGTATTTATAAATCAATTAAGAGAAAAAGTAGGAGTAATGTTCGGAAATCCAGAAACAACACCAGGAGGTAGGGCTTTAAAATTTTATGCATCTGTTAGACTAGATATTAGAAAAATAGAGCAAATAAAACAAGATGGGGAAGTTGTAGGAAACAGAGCAAAAGTTAAAATTGTAAAAAATAAAGTAGCTCCTCCATTCAGAGAAGCAGAATTTGATATAGTATATGGAAAAGGAATATCAAAAGAAGGTAATATATTAGATTTAGGTGTTAATTTAGATATAGTAGAAAAAAGTGGCTCATGGTTTAGCTATGATGGACAAAGAATTGCACAAGGTAGAGAGAATGTAAAAAAATACTTAGAAGAAAATCCAGAAGTAGCAAAAGAGATTGAAAGCAAAATAAGAGAAAAATATAATGAAGCCTTCGAAAAAAGCCTAGGAGAAGAAACAATAGACGAAGAACAAGAAACAGCCCCAGAAGAATAACCCTGTTGCGTAAGGGACGTCTCCTCCTCGTGACAATTTGCGAAGCAAATGTGTTGCGAGGAGGA
>DNVW01000005.1:0-37186 GCA_003507395.1 Clostridiales bacterium
TATTATATTTATTATACACAGATATTAGGAAAATGTCAAATGAAATTTTAATTCCCATTGTGACAAAATTGACAATAAATGCTATTTGGTATAGAATATTAGGCAAATGGAATGGAGAAATATATGAATAAAAAGTGGGAATGTTATAATTTAGATAATGAAAAAGTTGAAGAATTAGTAAAAAAGAGACATATAACTAATTTATTAGCAAGTATATTGGTTAATAGAGGAATTATAGATGGAGAAAAGATAAATGTATTTTTAAATCCTACGCGCAAAGATTTTTACAATCCATTTTTAATGCCTGATATGGAGATAGCAGTTAAAAGGATAGTAAAAGCTATAGAAAACAAAGAAAAAATAATGATATATGGAGATTATGATGCAGATGGAATAACAAGCATAACAGTATTGAAAAAATATTTAAATGAAATAGGGTTAAAAACGGGAGAATACATACCAAACAGATTAAATGAGGGATATGGATTAAATAAAGATGCAATTTCTAAGATTTATAATGATGGCTATAAATTAATGATAACCGTAGATTGCGGAATTTCTGGATTGGAAGAGGTAGACTATGCAAATAGTTTAGGTATGGAAATAATAATAACTGATCATCATGAACCTGCAGAAAAATTGCCAGAAGCTATTGCAGTAATAGATGCTAAAAGAAAAGATAATAAATATCCATTTAATCAACTGGCTGGAGTGGGAGTTGTTTTTAAATTAATACAAGCTATTTCAACAGAATTAAAGTTGGAGGAAAAAGAATATTTAAAATATTTAGATTTGGTGTGTATAGGAACAATATCAGATATAGTTCCATTAGTTGATGAAAATAGAGTTATTGCGAAATTAGGATTGAAATTAATAGAAAAGACTAAGAATATAGGATTAAAAACATTATTAAATATAGCAGACTTAAAAAAAATAGATTCAAATGCAATTTCGTTTGGTGTTGCACCAAGGATAAACGCTTGTGGAAGAATGGGATTTCAGGAAGAAGCTTTACAATTATTTTTAACAGAAGATAGCGGTGAAGCTACAAAGATAGCTAAAAGATTAGTACAATTTAACCAAGAAAGACAAGCAAAAGAAAAGCAAATTTTTGAAGAAGTAATTGAAAAAATAGAAAAAGATGATAAAGATAAAAAATGTATTGTATTAGCAGAAGAAAACTGGCACCATGGAGTAATAGGAATTGTAGCATCAAAAATTACAGAGATATATTATAAGCCAAGTATCTTGATTTGCCTAGAGGGAGACAAAGGCAAAGGCTCTGGTAGAAGCGTACCAGGGTTTGATCTTTATACTGCTTTAACTAAATGCAGTGATTATATAGAAAAATTTGGTGGACATTCAATGGCAATTGGAATAACAATAAAGAAAGAAAATTTTGAAAAATTAAAAGAAGCTATAGAAAAATATGCACAAGAAAGTAATATCAGTGATATAATGCCAATAATAAACATAGATAAAGAGATAAACTTAAAAAATATTAATATAGAAGAAGTAAAATCATTAGAATTACTAGAGCCATTTGGAGAAGGTAATAAAATGCCATTATTTTTATTAAGAAATTTAAAAATAGATTCTATAAGAGCGTTATCAGGTGGAAAGCATCTAAAATTAACCCTAAAACAAGATAATAATATAGTAGATGCTATAGGATTTAATATGGGAGATTTATCAAAAGAATATCTTTTAGGTGATAAAGTAGATGTTGTAGGAACAATAGAGATAAATTCATTTGGAAATAAAGAAAATATACAAATTAATTTAAAAGATATCAGAAAGGCAATGTAACTATGGAAAGGGATGACTGTTTATATGAATGAAGATGGAGCAACAATAGAAAAAATTGTTACAACTATGAAAAAAAATAATAGAAAAAATGATACTAAATTAATTATAAAAGCATATGAGTTTGCTAAAAATAAGCATGAAGACCAACTGAGAAAATCTGGAGAGCCATATATTATACATCCTCTGGAAGTAGCTAATATATTGGCAGATTTGGAACTAGATGATGCTACAATATGTGCAGCACTTTTACATGATGTATTAGAAGATACAGATACAACTAAGAGTGATTTAGAGAATGAGTTTAACGTGGAAATAGCAGAAATGGTAGATGGAGTTACTAAATTAAGCAAACTAAAATATGCTAGTATGAAAGAACAGCAAGTTGAAAATTATAGAAAAATGTTTTTAGCTATGGGAAAAGACATAAGGGTTATATTGATAAAATTAGCAGATAGGTTGCACAATATGAGAACCTTGAAACATTTAACAAGAGACAGACAAATAGCTAATTCAAAAGAAACAATGGATTTATATGCACCATTAGCTAATAGATTAGGTATATATTCACTAAAGTGGGAACTGGAGGATTTAGCATTTAAATATTTATATCCAGAAGAATATAGAGAAATAGTTGAGGGAATTAACAGAAAAAGAGAAGAAAGATTAAAATTTATAGATGTTATATTAGAAGAAATAAAAGGAGAACTAAAAAAACAAAAAATAGTTGCCGAAATTACAGGTAGAGCGAAGCACTTATATAGTATATATAGAAAAATGCAAAGAGACAATATAACTTTAGAACAAGTATATGATTTATTTGCATTAAGAATTATAGTAAACTCTGTAAAAGACTGTTATACAGCTTTAGGTATAGTACATGAATTATATACTCCAATGCCGGGAAGATTTAAAGACTATATAGCAGTTCCAAAACCTAATATGTATCAATCATTACATACGACATTAATAGGACCAAAAGGAACGCCGTTTGAGGTGCAAATTCGTACATGGGATATGCACAGAATTGCAGAATTTGGTATAGCGGCACATTGGGCATATAAGGAGGCAAATAATAGTAGAAACAAGAAATCTAATGTAACAGTTACAGAAGATAAGCTCGCTTGGATAAGAGAAGCACTAGAGTGGCAAAAAGACATGCAGGACCCAGAAGAGTTTTTAAAAACTTTAAAAACAGAGCTTTTTGAAGATGAAGTATATGTATTTACACCAAAAGGAGATATAAAGTCTTTACCCAAAGGTAGTACTCCTATTGATTTTGCATACAATATACATGCAGAAATAGGACATCATATGACAGGTTGCAAAATAAATAGTAAAATGATGCCAATAGTTACAGAACTGAAAAATGGAGATATAGTAGAAATAATTACATCAGATCAAGCCAAAGGTCCAAGCATGGATTGGCTAAAATTCATAAAAAGTTCTGGAGCTAAAAATAAAATATTAAGTTGGTTTAAGAAGACCCAAAGAGAAGAAAACATTGTAAAAGGCAAAGAACTAATAGAAAAAGAAATAAAAAAAATAGGAATGAATTATGCAGAAATATTTAAGCATGAATTTGTACAAACAGCATTAAATAAATATAAATTTAATACTGTAGAAGATATGTATGCAAGTGTAGGATTTGGAGCAATTTCTGCTGGAAAAATAATTGCAAGATTGATAGAGGAGTATAGAAAAGAGCATCAAGAAGAAAATTTAGAAGAAAAGTTAGAAAAATTATCTAATGAAAAGGCTAAAGTGTATAAGCCATCTAAAGCAGGAATTGTAGTAAAAGGAATAGATAATTGCTTGGTAAAATTATCAAAATGTTGTAATCCAGTACCAGGAGATGAAATAATAGGATATATAACTAAAGGAAGAGGAGTTTCAATACATAGAAAAGATTGTGTAAATACTCAAAATTTATTAACAGAAGAACATAGAATTATAGATGTGTCTTGGGATTCTGATGAAAAAACAACATATAATGTGGATATAGAAATATATGCAAATGATAGGACTGGCTTGTTGGCAGAAATTATTTCAGAAGTTTCAAAAGAAAAATGTAATTTAATTGCTGTAAATTCAAAAGCAACGAAGGAAAAAATAGCTATAACAGAAATGACTGTTGAAATTCCGAATATAGAAGCACTAAATAAAGTATTAAAAGCATTAAGAAAAGTAGACAGTGTTTATGAAGTTAGGAGGAAAAAATGATACTAAAGAGGATAAAAGTGAATACCGGATTAGCAGAAGAAACAAATTGCTACATTGTCCAAGATAAGGAAACATTAGAAACTATAGTAATAGATCCTGGTAGTGAAGCAGATAGAATTATAGAAATGTTGGATATATTACAAGCAAAACTTAAATATATATTTTTAACACATTGCCATTGTGACCACATAGGTGCAGTAGAAAAAGTAAAGCAGGCAAGAGGGGAAAAAATATTAATACATAGATTTGATGCAGAAGGCTTATATAACCCAAATATAAGCTTGGTAATACAAGCAGGAATTAATGTACCAGAGTTAGAAGCGGATTCTAGGGTGGATGATGGAGATACAATACATGTAGGAAATATACCATTAAATATTATACATACACCTGGACATACAATTGGAAGTAGCTCTCTATATTGTAAACAAGAAAACATGTTATTTTCTGGAGATACTATATTTAAAGGAACTTGGGGTAGAACAGATTTACCAACAAGCAATTTTGAAAGTATAATAAGCTCTATAACTAGTAAAATATTAACATTACCAGATGAAACAATAATATATCCAGGTCATGGAAGAACTACAAGAGTGAGTGATGAAAAAAACATATATTTAGAATTAAAGGCAGGACAAGAAATATAAATACAAAAAGGGGGAAGAAATATGATACAAAAACCAAAAGGGACGAAAGACATATTGCCACAAGATTCATATAAATGGCAATACATAGAACAAAAAACAAAAGAATTATTCGAAAATTATGGGTTTAAAGAAATAAGAGTACCTGTTTTTGAAAATACAGAATTATTTCAAAGAGGAGTTGGAGAAACAACTGATGTTGTACAAAAAGAAATGTATACATTTGAAGATAAAGGTGGTAGAAGTATAACTTTAAGACCAGAAGGCACAGCAGGAGTAGTAAGAGCATATATAGAAAATGGAATGGCAAGTTTACCATCACCAATAAAATTATGGTATAATATGTCTATGTATAGATATGAAAATGTGCAAAAAGGTAGATTAAGAGAATTTCACCAAATAGGAGCGGAAGTTTTTGGTACAGAGTCATATTTAGCTGATGTTGAAATAATACTTATGGCAAACGAAATATTTAAAATATTTAATATTCCAAATATAGAATTAGCAATAAATAGTATAGGGTGCCCAGAATGTAGAAAAAAATATCAAGAAAAATTAAAAGAATATATAAAACCTAATTTAGATAAATATTGTGAAGTTTGCAAATCAAGATTTGAAAAAAATCCAATGAGAATATTGGACTGCAAAGAAGAAAAATGTAAAGAATATAACAAAAATGCACCATCTATAATAGAATATTTATGTGATGAATGCAATACACATTTTGAAAATGTAAAAAAGACTTTAAATGCACTAAATATACAATATAGAATAGATACGGGGATAGTTAGAGGACTAGATTATTACACTAAAACAGTGTTTGAATTTATTTCTAAGGATGAAGGTTATACTGTTTTAGCAGGGGGAAGATATGATGGACTACTAAAAGAATTAGGAGGAGTAGATGTACCTGCAATAGGATTTGCAATGGGAATGGAAAGATTAGTAGAAATATATGAAAAGTATAATGAAAATAAAATTGAGCCAAAGCAACTACAACTATATATTACAAACATTGGCGAAGAGGCAAATATATTTGCTACTAAATTAGTACAAAAATTAAGAAAAGAGAATATATATGCAGAAAAAGATATTTCTGGAAAGAGCTTAAAAGCCCAATTTAAATATGCAGACAAAAAAAATGCAAAATATTGCTTAACAATAGGAGAAACAGAAGTTATAAGTAAAAAAGCTAAAATAAAAAATATGGAAACAGGAGAAGAAAAAGAAATAGATTTATCTACATATGATTGGAAGCAAAATTAAGTTCTATTTTATAAATCCTTTGAATATATTATATATGACAAGCAAAAGGACAAAGGAGAAAATAAAATATGATAAATTTAGCCGTGATAAATATAAAAGAAGTAATAAAATATCTAGTAAAAGTTACTATAATCATAACGGTTGTAGTTGCACTTACTAGATATTTTTCAACATATAGCAGTAGTATAGTAAATAAAATTAGTGATAAAACTTTTTTAAATTGTTTGGATGAAACAATTCCAGGAATTAAAACAATGAATAAAAAGGAATACAAAACAGATGAAGTAGAACCATTAAAAATGATGCTAAGTATGGAAATGCCAATGATTGATTCAATAAAAAAAGAAAATTTACAAATTGCTAAAGAAGAAAATATTAAAACAGAAGAAAAAAATGATAATATAGAGGAAGAGCCACAAGTAGAAAAAATAGAAGAAGTAAAAACTAAAATTGAAACAGAAGTATTAGAAAATAATGTTCCAACAAAATTTACAGATGAGTATAATGGAGTGAAAATAAAAAATGAAACAGATAATAAACTTACAAAAGAAATATTAACACCAAATGTTACTGTAAATATGAAAAATATTTTGATTTTTCATACACACACTTGTGAAAGTTATACACCAAGTGAGAAGTATTCATATAAGCAAACTGGCAATTTTAGAACTACAGATAGAAATTATTCAGTTGTAAGAGCAGGAAGAGAACTTGAAAATTATTTAGTGCCATATGGATATAATGTGATACATGATGAAAGTTATCATGATTATCCATCTTATTCTGGTTCATATAGTAGTTCATTAGAAACAGTGGAAAAAATTCTTAAAAAAAATGAAAATTATGATATTGTATTAGATTTGCATAGGGATGCGATTGGGGATAATACATATGCACCAACAGTAAAAATTGGAGATGAATATGCGGCACAATTAATGTTTGTAATAGGATCTAATGGCGGAGTAGATGAACACAAAAATTGGCAAGAAAATTTAAAATTTGCAGTAAAAGTCCAAGAAAAAGCAAATGAATTATATCCAGGATTATTTAAGCCAATTATATTAAGAAATTCAGATTATAATCAATTTGTATCAAAAGCAGCAAGTATAATAGAAGTTGGAGCAACCGGAAATACATTAGAACAATGCTTAGTTAGTATGAAATATTTGTCAAAAGTAATAAGAGAGCTGAAGTGATGTTTTCTACGAAAATACAATTTTCGTAGAAAACAAGGTTAATTATCATTTAATATTAATTTATCAGCTTCTTCTTGTGACAAATATCCATATTTAACCATGGACTGAATAACTTTTTCTTGTCTGCTTCGTGTTAAATCAGGATTAACTGTTGGAGCATATACGCTAGGAGCATTAGGTATACCAGCTAACATAGTTGCATCATATAAAGTCATATCTTTCGGATCTTTATTCAGATAACCATTGCAAGCTTCCTTTACACCATAATAACCATCGCCAAAGTAAATTGTATTTATATAAAGCTCAAGGATTTCATTTTTGGAATACTGTTTTTCTAAGTCAAATGCAACAAATATTTCTGCTACTTTTCTAAGTATTGGATTAACGTCTTCTTCTATGAAATATAAATTGTTGGCTACTTGTTGTGTGATTGTACTACCACCCTCTAACAACTTAAAATTAGAAATATTTCTTACAATAGCTCTTCCTATTGCAATAAAGTCAATTGCACCGTGTTTTTCAAAACGGTGATCTTCTACTGCAATAACAGCGTTTTTATAATAAGTAGGTAGAGTATCTATTTTTACAAAATTATCATCACTCTGCTTAGAATAAACCATATCATTTAAACTAATTTTTTCAATGCTTAACTGATATAATTTGTAGCCATTTAAAGTAATAACAGTAATAATTATTACCAAAGCAACTAATAATAAAATTAGCAATTTTTTAATAAATTTCATACTTACATCACCTAAAATTATTATAACTTATAAGTTAATAAAAAGCTATTAATTTTTTATTAATATTTATGAATCCAGACATGAGCAATAACGCTTGACTTTATTTAACAAATATAATTTAATATATTTGGTGATAAAAAATATGGAAAAATTAACAGATAAAGAAAAAAATATACGACTATATCCGTTATATAAAACATTTGCATGGGATTTATTTTTTTATTATGCAATTGCCTTTTTATTTTTAACACAAGTAAAGAAACTTACACCTGCTGATGTTTTATTAACAGAAGCTGCATATCCAATTTTTAAAATTCTATTACTAGTGCCTTTAACAGCATTTATAGAAAAAAGAGGAAAAAGAAAAAGTTTAATACTTGCAAATATCTCAATAACTCTTTCAGTACTAATTTTAATTTTTGCACAAAATATAAGGTATGTTTTTATTTCTCAATTTTTTTCTGCCTTAGGTTATATGATAAAGGGAATATGTGAAACAAATATGTTATATGATTCTCTTCCAAGAAATTCTAAAAGGGGAGGTCTGTTTGCAAGGATAGATGGAAGAGCAACAGGATATTATTATTATATAAATGCAATCACTTCTTTTGCAGCAGGTTTTTTATATATTATAAATCCGTATATTCCAATGATTTTATGTGCTTCTATGTGCATAATAGCGACAGTAATCTGTTTTAGATTTAGAGAAATTGATGATGATGAGAATGTAGTAGATAATAAAAAATATATAGAAAATACAAAAGACTCATATAGATCAATACTAAAGTCTCCAAGACTAAGAAATTTAATTTTCTTTGGGGCAATGGTTTATGGATTACTAGCAATTTTAGTAACATTAAGAAATAGCTTATTGAAAGATGTTGGGCTACCAGAGCAATATTTTGGCGTTATATTTGCAATATTAGAGATGATTTCAGGAATAACAACAAGAAATCAACATAAGTTTCACAATAGGTTAAAAATAGAACTCTTACGGTTTTATCAATACCTGTTACAATATCTTGCATAATATTAGGAATAGTAGCAAATAGCAACATGCCTTTTGTATTTATTATAACCACATTAATATTATTATATTTAGTTCAATATATAGTAAAAGGGCCATTTTATATACTAATAAAAAGATATTTAAATAATTTTACAACGCATAAAATAAGAAATAAAATATCATCATTATATAATTTAGTAGAAAATTTATTAAGATGCATGATAGCACTTATAGCTTCAATTTTATTAAGATATATCAATACTGCAAATGTTTTCATAATAATAGGAACAGTTTTTACAATTATACTATCAGCACTATTAATTAATATGAAAGATAAAGTAGGACTAAAACCTGAAGAATATACTGAAAAGGATATTGAATTTTTAAAATTAAAATAATTGACAAAATTAACAAGTTAGTAGATAATAGAGTAAAAGTTACAAAAGAAATCTTAAAGTACATAAGGAGGAAGAAATATGTATGTATTTAATAAAATAACAGTAAAGCCACAACTACCAAAAAGAATAGATAAATTGTCTAAAATAGCTAATAATCTTTGGTGGTCATGGAACACAGATTTTTTGAAGTTATTTAAAGAGATTGATATAGACTTATGGGAGACTATAGGGAAAAATCCTGTTAAATTTTTGAAGTTGGTTTCTCAAGATAAACTAGAAAAAATTATTGAAAATGAAGAATTTCTTAAAGAATATGATAAAATAGTAGAAGATTATGAGGATTATATAAATAGTAAGATAACATGGTTTAGTAAAAAATATCCAAATAATAAAAATGATTTGATTGCATACTTTTCAGCAGAATATGGATTAGATGAAATATTACCAATATATTCAGGTGGGCTTGGAATTCTTTCAGGTGATCACTTGAAATCAGCTAGTGATTTAGGAATTCCACTTGTAGCAGTTGGATTATTATATAAAAATGGATATTTTCACCAAAAAATTAATGGTAATGGAGTTCAAGAAACTGAATATTATGATATTGATATATCATCATTACCAATATTACCAGTAACAGATTATGAAGGAAAAGATGTAGTAATATCAATAAAGTTACCTAAGAAAAAACTTTATTTAAAAGTGTGGAAGATTATAGTAGGAAGAGTTAACTTATATTTATTAGATTCAGATATAGAAGAGAATATAGAAGAATATAGAAAAATAACTAAAACATTATATGGCGGAGATCAAGAAATGCGTATTTGCCAAGAAATAGTTTTAGGAATGGCAGGAGTAGAATTGCTAAAATCATTAGGCATGGAACCAACTGTGTACCATATGAATGAAGGACATTCAGCCTTTTTAACATTAAAATTGATAGAAGATATTATAAAAGAAAAAAAGGTATCTTTTGAGATAGCAAGAGATATAGTAAGCTCAAAAACTGTATTCACAACTCATACGCCAGTTCCAGCAGGAAATGATATATTCCCATTAAACCTAGTAGAAAAATATTTTAAAGATTACTGGAATGAATTAGGAATAACTAAGACAGATTTCTTAAAATTAGGAATGAAGCCAAAGGCAGGATTAGAAAACGGATTTAACATGGGAATTCTAGCACTAAAAATAGCAGGAAAGAAAAATGGAGTTAGTAAACTACATGGCGCAGTCTCAAGAGAATTATTTGGAGAAATATGGCCAAACATTGCAGCCAATGAGTCGCCAATAACATATGTTACAAATGGAATACATACTTGTACATGGCTGGCACCATCACTAAAAAAATTATATAATAAATATTTAATGCCATATTGGCAAGATAATATTCAAAATGATGCAACTTGGGAAAGAATAAAAGCTATACCAGATGAAAAATTGTGGGAAGAGCATAATATTAGAAAACAAAAATTATTAGAAATAGTAAAAGATGCTACAATATCAAGGCTAAGAAGAAATGGATATAATTATGAAGAAATACATAAAATTGTATCTGGATTAAACCCAAATGCTTTAACAATAGGATTCGCAAGAAGATTTGCAACATATAAAAGAGCAACATTAATATTTAAAGATTTGGAGAGAATAACACAAATATTTAGTAATGCTGAAAAGCCAGTTCAAATAATTTTTGCAGGGAAAGCACATCCAGCAGATAAAGAAGGGCAAGATTTAATAAAATTTATACATGAAATATCAATGAAACCACAATTTAAAGGCAAAGTATTTTTATTAGAAAATTATAATATTGCAATGTCTAGATATTTAGTTTCAGGTGTAGATGTATGGCTTAACAATCCAAGAAGACCAATGGAAGCATCAGGTACCAGTGGGCAAAAAGCTTCTGTAAATGGAGTTATAAACTTAAGTGTATTAGATGGATGGTGGGCAGAAGGATATAATTCAAAAAATGGTTGGTCAATAGGACAAAATAAAGATTATAACAATTATGAAATACAAGATAAAGCAGATAGTGAGAGTTTATATGATATTTTGGAACATAAAGTTATACCAATATATTATGATAAAAATGAAAAAGGAATTTCACCTAAATGGTTAGAAATGATGAAAAATTCTATAATGTCAACAGGTGGAAAGTTTAGTACTTCAAGAATGTTAATAGATTATACAGAAAAATTATATATGCCATTATGTGATTTATATAATAAATATTATTCAACACTTGAGAATGTTGCAACATACAATCTATGGAAACAAGAGTTATATAATAATTGGGAAGATATCAAAATTACACAAGAAAATAATATGGATAATATAACAATTGATGCAGGAAATAACATAGAAGTTAAATGTAAGGTTCAATTACCAAATATATCGCCCGAAAATGTAGAAGTTCAAGTATATTATGGTAAAATTGAAGAAAATGGTGTTGTAGACGATATAACAATAATACCAATGAAGATGCAAAGTTCAGATGAAGAAAATAAAATTTATGAATATATTGCAAAAGTAAATTTGAAAAACGGCGGAAATTATGGTTATACATTTAGAGTTATGCCAAAACATGCAATGATATTAGACTCGGAAAACTTGAATTTAGTAAAATGGATAACTAAATAAATTCTACTGTTAGGAAGGAACAAAAATGCGTAAAACTAAAATTATTTGTACATTGGGGCCTGCTGTTGATAACCCAGAAATACTAGAACAACTTATGCTAGCAGGAATGGATGTGGCTAGAATAAACTTTTCACACGGAAACTATGAAGAACAACAAGACAGAATAGAAAGAGTAAAAGAAGTAAGAAAAAAAGTTAATAAGCCAATATCATTGTTATTAGATACTAAAGGTCCAGAAATAAGAATAGGAAAATTTGTTAAAGATATGATTATTCTGAATAAAGGGGATACATTTATTTTAACAAATAAAGACATATTAGGAGATGAAACAAAAGTATCAGTAACATACAAAAATTTATATAATGAAGTGCAAATCGGAACCCAAATATTAATTAATGATGGAACTATTGAAACGATAGTAAGGAAAATTGAAGACCAAGATATAATTTGTGAAGTTATAAATGGAGGGAAACTTACAAACAGAAAAAGTATAAATATACCAGGTATGAATATTAATTTGCCAAGTATAACACAAAAAGACATAGAAGATATTAAATTTGGTATTATAGCAGGATTTGACTATATTGCCGCCTCTTTTGTTAGAAAGCCAGAAGATGTTATGGCAATAAGAAAAATATTGGAAGAAAATAATGGAACTCATATAAAAATAATTGCTAAAATAGAAAATAGAGAAGGAATAAATAACTTTGATAAAATATTAGAAGTATCTGATGGAATAATGGTTGCAAGAGGAGATTTAGGAGTAGAAATTCCTATGGAGGAAGTTCCAATAAGACAAAAGGAATTTATATCTAAATGTTCAAAAGCCGGAAAACCAGTAATAATAGCTACTCAAATGTTAGAATCTATGATTTTAAATCCAAGACCAACAAGAGCAGAAGTAAGCGATGTAGCAAATGCTATATATGATATGAGTAGTTGCATAATGCTTTCAGGAGAATCGGCTACAGGAAACTATCCAATTGAATGTGTAAGAACAATGGCAAAAATAAGTGAAACAATAGAAAAATCTATAAAATATTGGAAAAGGTTTAAAAATAAGGATTGTAAAACAGAAAATAAGGATTTAGAATTTAGTTTAAATTATTCAACTTGTTGTACTGCAATGGAATTAAATGCAAAAGCAATATTTGCATATACAAATACAGGAAGGACAGCAACAATGCTATCAGGATTTTTACCACAATGCCCAATATATATAATAACAGATAATGAAATAGCATACAGACAAATGTCATTATTGTGGAACATTAATCCTATATTAGTAAGTAACAACAGAAATATAGACGAAATGATAAACGAAGGAGTAGAAAAAGCTAAACAAAATAATTATATACAAAAAGATGATATAATAGTAATTGCAGGAGGGGCTTCAATTCTTTCTTGCCATGATGGAGCGACAACAAATAGAACAATAGGCGGAGTTTTAAAAATTTAATTATATTGTAAGGGCAGGGATATCACTGCCCTTGTTATATGAAATAAAAAGGAGTAATTAGAAATGGCAATTATAGAAAATAAATATCATATTGGAATTAAATATGTAGACAAAGATAGATTATTAAGTCTAAGAGGAATAATACTACTATTTGAAGATATTGCTTGTAGACATTCAGATATGGTAGGATATGGAATTAATGATGTAACGAAGACACATTTTTCATGGGTTTTACTAAATTGGAAAATAAAAGTATTAAGTAGAATTAATTATGGTAGTATTGTAACAGTAAAAACATGGTCAAGAGAAACTAGTAAATTATATACATATAGAGATTTTGAAATATATGATGAAAACAATAATTTAATTTGTATAGCATCTTCAAAATGGGTATTGCTTAGCACAGAGACAGGACATATAATACATATTACAGAAGAAATTAAAAATGCTTATTTAGCAGAAAACAAAACTGTATTTAATGAAAGTGATTTACACAAAATTGTAGAGCCAGATAATGCGGAAAAAACATTTTCTTTCACAGTAAGAAGAAGAGATATTGATATAAATAATCATATGAATAATTTATATTATTTAGATTATGCATTAGAAGCACTGCCAGAAGAAGTATATTTGAAATTTTTTAATAATGTAGAAATAATGTATAAATATTCAGCAAAGTTAGGAGAAACTATAAACTGTTTCTATAAAAAAGAAGAGGATGGTTATTATATAATGATGAAATCAGCTACCGATAATATTCTACATGCATTGGTAAAGTTATATTAATTTATTCTAAGTATTATGCACCTTCTTAAAAACTATGTCATATTATGTAGTATATCAACAGATAAGGAGGATTAAAAATGTATAATCGTAGATATAGAAAATGTTGTTGTCAAAAAAATTATGATAATGACGTTATCGAAACTGCATGTAATGAGTGTGGCGTAACAGCCAATTATTACACGTCAAATAAAGATTCTTCTTGTGATTGTGGCTTTGAAGAAAGTGAAAATGTTTTTCCATCAAATCCAATGTTTGGCCAAAGTTATGTGCCAATTCAAACAATGGATAAAACTTTTACACCCTGTGTTGGGTTAAAAATGGGAACTTTATTCCCAGAACTTGTTAGCCCATATGTACCATGTCAATCTATAGAAGAAAATGCTTTTATTAAGGCTATGAATACTATTGGAGAGGGGTGTAATAAATGTTCTTAGAAGAAAACGAAAATAGAAATTGTGGTTGCAGTTGTGGTCGCAATTGCAATAGTGCCTGTCCTATGACTAGCAATGAAAATATGATGACAGACAATGGATTTCAAAATCCTATGGCTATGCCTGCAGCAATTAACTTAAATGCTTCTGCATGTAATTGTTGCTGTCAACAAAATCCTACTCCAAGTATTCCAACATATTCTTTTAATTTTACCAATATTATGCCAGAGGAAACTTGTCCTAAAGAAGAAATGACAAGAGCAGAAATGCTTGAAAAAATACGTTGCTTAGGATTTTCGGTTGTTGAGCTCGCTGAATATCTAGATACTCATCCAGAGGATGAGAAAGCCCTATGCCTTCATAGAGAATATGCAACTAAACTTCGTGAGTTAGCAGATAAATATCAAAAGGTTTTTGGACCTCTTACTATTACTTTCCCATGTAATAAATGGAGATGGCTTGAGGAACCATGGCCTTGGGAAAGGGGGAATTTTTAATGTGGACTTACAATAAAGTATTACAATATCCTATAAATATAAAATGTCCTAATCCTAAACTTGCGAAATATATAATTAGTCAATATGGAGGACCAGATGGCGAACTAGGCGCATCTCTACGTTACTTGTCTCAAAGATTTGCAATGCCTGATGAAAATGCTAAAGCAATATTAAATGATATAGGAACAGAAGAATGAGTACCAAAATGATATCATTTAAACCATTTTATTATAAAATATTATTTATATGATCAAATCAAAAAAGATTGGATAGATAAAAACAAAGAAAGGCGAAAATATGACAAAAATTCAAATAGTATTTATTCTATTAATAGCATCGGCTATGTGGACATTTACATTATATTATAGAATATATAAAAAGCAAATAAAAAGATATGTTTTAGGCATAGGGGGATTACTTATGCTTTTGATGCTGTTAAGAATAGCTAGAATACTAACTCAACATCAATATAACATATTATGGTATACTTATTATTTATCAATGATTTTTATTCCAACATTATATTACTTATGTGCAAAGATTATATTAAATAGAAAAAGCAAAATAGAATATATAATTCCAATATCAATCTCAGGTATATTGTTTTTATTGGTTTTAACAAATGATTTGCACGAAAAAGTATTTTCATTTAGAGAAACATACCATCACGAAATAGGTTATTTTGTAATATGCTTATGGATATTTTATCAAGTAATAGTATCTACAATTTTACTTGCTATAAGAAAAATACACATAAAAAAAGATTGGAAAACGATTTTAACATTTTTACCAATTATATTAGGCATAATATATACAATTCGGATATGTAGCCAAAATAGAATTTTTTACTAAAACTGATGTGACAGTAGTATTAGGTGTGTTATTTTTAGTGGGGTTAGAATCTAATCTTCAATTAAAACTTATACCAAATAATATAAGATATAAAAGACCATTTAAAAATTCAAACCTTAATATAGCAATCATTTCCAATAGTGGAGAGTTTATTTTAAATACCTTAAATAAAATAGAAATTCCAGTTGAAATAATAGAGGATATTAAAGCAAATAAACCTAAAGATAATTATTATGATGAGTTTCAAGTTTTAAGAATTACTAATGGTTATGCAATTTCTAAAAGAGAAATAGAAGGCATAAAAAAATTAAAAGAAGAAATAAATAATAAAAATATAGAATTGAAGAAACAACAAAAACTTTTAATCAATGAGCAAAATGTAAAACAAAAGTTACACGATATAAAAGTTAAAAACCAAATAAATGAAGAACTTGAAGATAACATCAAAGAAAAGAAAGATGAAATAGAAAAATTACTAAATTCTTCAAAAATAATAGATAAGAAAGAATTATCACAAATTAAACTTCTTGTTGGATATTGTAAAAGAATGGGAACACTAGTTATATCAACACATAATAGTGAAAAATTTAGTTTAGAAAGAGTAAGAATAATTTTAGATGAATTATTAGAAGATTTTAAAGTGAAAGATATTGATGCTACTTATGTTATTAATGATATTATTACATTATCAAGTATGGAAATGTCTGACTTATATAATACAATATTTGAAATTTTAAGAAACGTTGAAAATGTAGGAGTGTTAATTATCATAAAAAAAGTTAATAATTTAATATCCTTGAAATTTAGAATAGATAAAGAGATATCTAAAATTAATATAGATAAAGAAATTAAACAAGTTTATACAGAAGATGGAACAAGTATAGAAATTATATTATAAAATACAAGGAGGGAATATATGAGATATGATATACTAATTGCAGATATACTAGTTGTTTTGATTACAATGGTTCAATTATATAAAATATATTTGAATATTGATAGAATAGAATTAAAGAAAACCACCTTGATTAAAGATACTGTAATATTATGCATTTTAATAATTGATTTACTTGTTCTAGGAGATAATAACATAACTACAATAAAAACAATAATATCTATTATTATTGCAATAATTATGTTGATGGAAGCAAGATATGTCATAGTTGAAAACAAAAAGAATAGTAAAACAAGAATGAGCAATAAATCCATAAAAGAAGCAATTGATTTATCAAAAGATGGGATTTTAGTTTTGAACAACCAAGAAGATAAAATTATAGTAAATGAAACTATGCAAGAATTATTAGAAAAGTTAAATATAAATTCAAGCTATTTCTCAAACATTGAAAATATTGCATTAAAAAAGATAAATACAGATTATTTGGTTTTAGTAGAAAATAAAGCTTGGGTATTTAATATAAATAAAAAATATAATGAAATGACTTGTTTTGATGTAGATGAAGAATATAAATTACATGCTATTTTAGAAAAACAAAATAAAGAAATCCAAAAAAACAACGAGAAAATATTATGGACATTAGAAAATATGCAATATATAGAAAACGAAAAAGAAGTTCAGGAAATGAAAAATAAATATCATGATTTACTCCGGGCAGAATTTGTCGTTATTGCATCAATATTTAATAAATGAAGATAGTAAACAATATGATTCGGAAAAAATTAAATATATGATAAAAGAGATGTTTACTGAAATAGAAGAAAAAAGTCCACATGAGAATCTTACAAGTTTAATAGATATTTATTGTAATACAGGAACAAAAATTGATTTAATAGGAGACTTGCCAGAAGACGATATAATAGGAGAAGCTTTCTTTGAAATAATACGAGAAGCAATTACAAATGCAATAAGACATGCAAATAGTGATTATATAAAAATAACCATAGATAAATCTCAAAAACATTATAAAATGAATATAATAAATAATGGCTTGAAACCTAAAACGAAGATAGTAGAGCATGAAGGAATTAAAGGTATGAGAAGAAAAATAACAGAATTAGGTGGAAGCTTATATATAAAAAGTAATGATGAGTTCTGTGTTGAAGTTATAATATAGTAAAAATTTTAATAAAAATCATATTATGACAAAAGTCATAGTTAGCCATGACTTTTGTCACTTTTTTGTTCGTGAATTTATACCCAAAGTCATATTGTATAAAAAAATATAGTTATGATATAAATTATAAAAATAATAATATTTTTTTAATATGGGGGTGAAATGTTTTTTTAATAGGAACTAAATAAATATAAAAAAAGGAGTATAATTTATGAAAAACAAAAAAATTATTATCGCAATAGTTGCCACAGTTTTAGCAATAGCAATAATTACTGTAATTGTGTCTATATCAATGAAAAATAACAAAAAATATACTATTACATTTGATACTCAAGGAGGAAATACAATAGAATCAATTAAAGTTAAAGTAAACGAAACTTTAGTATTACCAAAAAATCCAGAAAAAGAAGGATATGTTTTCTTACATTGGGTGGATGAAGAAAATAAACCAGTATCAAATAATTTTAAAGTTCTTAAAGATATGAAACTAATAGCAAAATGGGCAGAGCCTACTCAAGAAGTAGTAACAGTATCTTTTAATACAGATGGTGGAAATACAATATCTAGTATAACTGTTATAAAAGGGGAAAAAATAACATTACCAGAAAAACCAACAAAGGAAGGTTATCATTTTAAAGAGTGGGTATATGAAAACGGAGAACAATTTAAGACCGAAGCCATAATTGAAGAAAACATTACTCTAAAAGCTATATGGGAAAAAGTAGAGGAGAATAAAAAGGAAACTAATAAAAATAATACAACTTCAAAACCATCACAAGAAAAGCAAAATGAGCAACCAACACCGAAACCAACACCAACACCAACGCCAGAAAATCAAAATGTTGAAGTAACAGGTATTTCATTAAATAAGAATTCTTTAGGATTAATTATTGGGAATTCTAGTACTTTAACAGCTACAATATCTCCAAGTAATGCAACTAATAAAAGTGTTACATGGTCAAGTAGTAATTCAAGTATAATTAGTGTTGATAACTCTGGTAAAGTTACAGCAAAAGCAATAGGTAATGCAACTATAACAGCGAAAACAGCAAATGGAAAAACAGCAAGTGCTACAGTAACATCTGATGTAAAAAACATAACCCTTACAGTAGGAAATCAAACAATTTCTAAATATGGTACTATTACTAGTACAAACATTACTGTTAATATTGATGCAAATGGATATAATGTTCCAGATAGTTTAATTACTTGGTATGCTCCAGACGCATCAGGTTATACTGCTCCGGCATACATGTCTTCAAATGGGAAAACTGCTACTGTAACAGCACGTGATGTATGGAATGGTACAGCTTCTGTACCGATTACAGTAAAAATCAATAATAAACAAGTTAAAACAACAATTTATGTTGAGTCAGCAATAAATATTAGTAATCTATCAAGTGGCATTACTAGTAATGAAAGTGGTGGAATATTATATTGTACTTTTAGAGGAGAAAAGAGTTTACATTTACAATCTAATATAGACGTTACATGGCAATATAGCAAAAGCAGTCCTGTTATAGCAGGTATCGAAGGAGAAGATAATAGAAACTTAAGATTATCAGTTCAATATGTTAGTCAAAATGGATTGAATATTAAAGCTCGTTCTAAAGCAGGTCAAGTTAAAGAAATTGTTTTAACACCAACATTATAGATAATTAATAGAAGAGGTTATAAACCTCTTCTTGCTTTTTTCTTATTCTTTTAAATTAGGAACTATATAATCATTGGCAACACAATAAATTGATAGTTTAGGCATATTAGGAAAGTCTGTCTTTTTTAAGATAGAACTTATATGATTTTTTAATGTTCCAGAAGAAATCTGTAAAATTTCAGCAATTTCTTCTCTTTCTGCCCCTTCACAATATAATGTTAAAATTTTTAATTCTTTTTCTGTTAAATCCTCCAAAAAAGTTGAATCTTTTTTTACAGATGCACCTTTAGGAAAAATAGAGTATCCACCTAAGACTTGCTCTATTGTATTAATTAAATTTTCTTTAGATATATTTTTATATATAAATCCATCTATATTATTTTCCTTTGATTTATTTACAAAATTTATTTCAGGTACACCTGTCATTAAAATAACTTTAATGTTAGGAAATTGTTCTTTGATTTTTCCACCATAAATGATGCCACTTGAATTATTTTCTGTACAAATATCCATTAAAACTAAATCAGGATTTAGAGACTTGCATAATTCAACACTATCTTTAGCATCGGAAGAAACACCTACAACAGTATGTTTAGTAGTTCCCTCAATATTTTCTTTTATCATATCTCTTAGCATAATATGATCTTCTATTAATATTATTTTTGCCATATTAAATTCTCCTTATCAAGTTTTATTGCAATATTATATCATATTTTTATAGCAAAAGGAATAGGAAAAGATTATATTTAAAAATGACTTTTGTCACTTTTTTGTGCCTAAATTTATACCAAAAGTCATATTGTAAAATTATGGCGAATTTCATATAATACAACTAAATTATATCATATTGAAAAACTAAAACATAGCATTATTATTAGTTTCTCAAGATATAAAATATGTATATGCAAAAAATAGGAGGAATTTTTTATGGAATTTTTAAAAAACAATGCAAAATGGATAGGTTTGGCAGGATGTGCACTAATGATTATAGGATGTTTTTTGCCTTTTGCAACAGTAAGTATTTTAGGACTTAGTGAGACGATTGCTTTAAGTGAAACAGGAGCTCTAGGAATTATTTTAATAATAACTGCTATAATATCTGGAATCGTTATGCTAACTAAGAAGTCAAAACTTTCATTAATTACAACAATCATTTATGCATTATTTGTTGTATTAAACATAGCAAATGCTAGTGAGTATGGAGATGCATTTAGTTATGGTATAGGACTTTATGTTGTGATTATAGGTGTCATAATTGCTGTTGTAATGCCATTCTTTAAAAGTAAACAAGACAAATAAAAAATATGTTTTATTTTTAAATATGAGGAGGGGAAAGCATGGGATTATTTTCTAAAGAAGAATGTTGTTTTTGTGGTAATAAAGTTGGAATGTTATCAAGAAAAAAATTAACTGATAAAAACTACATATGCAAAGATTGTGAAAAGAACTGTAGTGCATTTATCGAGGTATCAAGATATGATAAAGCATTTCTTGAAAATCACATGGCATACATGAAAAAACAAGATGAACTATACAAAAAAGAATTCGAACCATTAGACAAAAGTAAAAAAGAAAAGATTATAGGAGAAGCATTTCATGGAATCGTTTTTGCAGATGAAATTGCAATGTTTGAGGTAATTGATCCTAAAGCAGAGAAAAGAAACTATAAAGAGCTTTTTAGATATGACCAAATTAGAAATTACAAAGTTTATGTAGTAGAAAATACGGGAGAAGGTAAAAAATATTCTGAGATTGGTGTAGAAATTAACTTGAGATGTAAAATAGCAATAGTAGCAGACGAAAAGCTAGCACATCCATATGTAGAAACTATAAAAATACCATGTGGCAAAAATGTAGACAATACATCAAGAGCAGATTATTTAAGAAGAAGATTTGATCAAATATTTGGAAAAGAATCTGACACAGTATTAGGTTCAATAAAAGAGTCTATTATAGGAACACCAAAAGAAAGACAACAAGTAAAATTTGGTGTAGATGCTTTAAAAGGACTTGGAAGTTTAGCAAAAGCAGGATTATCTGGAAATGCAGAAGATAAAGAAAAAGCAAAAGAGCAAATGAAAAATGTAGCCGAAAGCGGAATGAATCTTGCATTTGATAATCAATTACAGTATACAAAAACGGCTGATAGCGCAGAAAAGAGAGCTTGGGGCGAATAAAAATAAATTGGAGGTAAAAAAATGAATAAAAAAATTTTAAGTTTAGTATTAATTATGATGTTATTAATTGGGGGATTAGTTACATTAACAGGATGTGGAAACAAGAACTTAACTGCTGATGTAATATTAGAACAAAGATCATATAAAGTAACATTAACTACTCCCGCAACAGAAAAAACAGGTGATGATGGAAAAAAAGCAGTAGTACCAAATTATGCAGAAGAATCTACAACAAAATTATCTACTACTGATTGTGGTATTATTGGTGATAAGGTTGCTATTGAATTCGAGTATACTTCATATGTATATAATAGTTATTCAAATTATAAAGAAAAATATGGAAATAAAGAACCTAATTTTGAGAATTATATTGAGTATTTAGAGGATAGTGAATTTGATAAACAAAAAAGTTCATACCAAAAAAATGCAGAAAAAACAACTGTTGCTGGGTATACTGCTGTAAAAGGTATATATAACAATAATATGATTTATACTTTAAAAGTTGATGGACTAAAAGAAAATATGCAATTTAAAATGACAGTTATACCAGTAAATGAAAATGATAAAATTGAAGACTTAATAAATGATTCTGAAGTAAGTGCAATCATTAGCTCTTTAAAAATTGAAGAAAAATAATAAATTAAAGAGTAAAAGCATTTAATAGTGTTAAATAAATAATAAACAGATTAATGGGTTTGAGCCAAAAAATACTTAAACCCATTATATGGTGTCAAGTTCATTTCCTTATTAGAACAAAAAAAGTGAAAGATTTTTCATATTGTATAATTATATAGAAAAAATAAATTATAACACAGAAACAGACGTAAATTCAGTTTTCAATAGCCCAGAAATTCAAGAAGTAATGAATTCAGTAGAATTTGTACAACAATAAAATGACAAACAATGAACAAGGGAACAGATTAAATAATAAGAATATAATAAATATAAATTAAGGAGGAATAAAATATGGGATTTATTAAAGCATTTGCAGGTGCTATTGGAGGAACATTTGCAGACCAATGGAAAGATTTTATAGTACCAAGAAGTGATGTACCAGCAACAGCAGCAGTTTTTGGAGCTGAAAGAAGAGGAACAGATAACGGAAGAGGTTCAAACACAAAAGGAAGCGAAAATATCATAACAAATGGAAGTAAAATAGTAGTACCAGAAGGAACAGCAGCAATTACAATGCAAGATGGTAAGATAACAGGTTGTATAGCAGAGGCAGGAGGATTTATTTATTCATCTGATGACCAAAATTCACAATCATTTTTAGCAGGTGATGGATTCTTTTCATCAACATTAAAAACATCATGGGAAAGATTCAAATTTGGTGGAGTACCTGGTGGAGAACAAACAATACTTTATGTAAATTTAAAAGAAATACCTGGAAATAAATTTGGAACGCAGTCAGAAATATATTGGGATGATGCCTTTTTAGGAACTCAAGTTAGTGCATTAACAAGAGGTACATATACAATAAGAGTATTAGATCCAATTCTATTTATGACAAAATTTGTTCCAGTAGAATATTTAAGACCAGATTCAGAAATGTTTGATTTTGCAGATATGGATAATGCTGCAGGTGATCAATTATTTAATGAAGTAGTAGGAAGTCTATCAGCTGCATTTTCAAACTATTGTAATGATCCAAGTAAAGGAAATCGTATTGCAAAAATTCAAGGAGATCAAATAGGATTTGCTCAAAGTTTATCTCAAGCAGTTGAAGAAAACTACCAATGGAAATCTGGAAGAGGACTAGAAATAGTAAAAGTTGCAATAACAGCTATTGAATATGACGAAGATACTAAAAAATTATTAAGTGATGTAAAAAAAGCAGATGCTTTATCTGGAGCTAGAGGAAATTCATTTATGCAACAATCAGTAGCTCGTGGTTTCCAAGCTGCCGGAGAAAATGGTGGAGCAAACGGAATGGCATTTATGGGAATGGGAGTAAATGCAGTAGGAGGAGTCATGGGAACTATGCAACAACCTACACAGCCACAACAACCAACTGAGCCTCAAAAAGATCCTTATGAAGAAATAGCAAAATTTAAAAAATTATTAGATGATGGAATTATAACAGAGGAGGAATTCGCCAAAAAGAAAAAAGAGCTATTAGGATTATAAAAACAGTAAGTGCTTTCGTAAATACTTTTTTGCAATTGCGAAAGCATTTATATATATTAAAAAAAAATAAGGGGTTTGGGGATTATGGAAGAAAATGAGAAAAACATTGTAAAAACAAATATTGAAGCAAAAAATGGTCAAACAAAATGTCCTAAATGTGGAGCTACTGACATTTCATTAAATACTAAAACTGGAAAACTAAGATGTAATTTTTGTAGAAATCAATTTGAACCTGAAAAATTTGAAGAAATGGAAAACAATATAGAAAATCTTGAAGGAGAAGTAATTGGTTCAGGTGCATCAGATATAATTGCAGATACAAATGATATTATAACTCTTAAATGTACTAGTTGTGGTGCAGAAGTTGTAATAGATACAGCGAGTTCAACACAAGCTAGATGCCACTGGTGCAGAAACACATTGTCAATAAATGAGCAGATACCAAATGGAGCAGTTCCAGATACTGTACTTCCATTTAGTGTACCAAAAAAAGAAGCAAAAGATGCTATTGAAACATTTGTTGGAAAAAGAAAGTTTTTTGCACATCCTAAATTTAGGCAAGAATTTTCTACTGATAATGTAATGGGAGTTTATCTTCCATATATGATAGTAGATGCAAATGCACATAGCAATTTTAGAGGGCAAGGAGAACACGAAACAAGAAGATATACAGAAAGACGTGGCGATACAACAGAAACATATTATGATGCGGATTTATATGATGTTGAAAGAGAATTTGATATAACAATACAAGGTCTAACTGTAGAATCAAGTAAAGATAAATTAGAAAACAGTAGTAACAAAACTAATAATATAATAAATTCAATAATGCCTTTTGATACAGAAAATTGTGTTCAATGGGATTCAAACTACATAAAAGGTTATACATCTGAAAAAAGAGATGTTAATGTTAATGAATTAAAACCTTTAGTAAAGGAACAATGCCAAGACATTGCAAGACATTCTGCTAATAAAACATTAGACAATTATGATCGTGGTGTAAGATGGGATTCAGAAGATTTAGATGTAAAAGGTCAACAATGGAAATCTGCATACCTACCAGTGTGGCTTTATAGTTATCTAGAGAAAAAAGGAAATAAAAATTTATTACATTACGTTGCAGTAAATGCAAGAACAAAAGAAACAATGGGAAGTGTACCTGTTCACATGCCAAAATTATTTGTAGTATCACTATTTGTTGAAATATTAGGAATTTTTGCTACATTATTTACTTTATACAAAATTGCTGATGATGATTCTTGGTGGCCATGGCTATTTTTATTAAGTGGATTCATATATTTTGCTTTTATACATGGAAAATATAGAAATACAGGAGCTAGACATAGTCACGAAAGTGAAACAAAATGTGAAATGAAAAACATAAGAAAAGTTGATAATTTTGTTAGAAAAAGGACTCGATTAAAAAATTCACGAATGGAAGGTGCAAATAATACAAGAGTATCAGGAACATCTAATAATGTAAGTTCCATAGATAAAGCATTAGAAGAAATAAAAGATAAAATATAGAAGGAGCTATTTAGATGAAAAAAATGATCATTGGAATAATTATAGGCATAATAGTTACTTTAGTAATTGTAACAGTTACAATTTTAGTTTATACTAAGTTTTTTATGTTTGTTCCAGATAAAGGTGGAATGATAAATCAAGACATAGAACCTACTGGAGATATTAAAACCTATGAAGATTCAGTAGAATTTAAAGGCATGACTGTAAGTCAATGGAGAGAAAAGATAAGACAATATCATAATCGTAACCCAAAAGATATATATTGCTATTATGATAGTAGTGAATTTATAGCAATAGTTTATAATGAAAAAGATGAAGAAGTTGCTCATTATAGATTTGATGATGAAACAGGTTATGCATTAGATACGATTTCTGGAGATGTAGTGGATTTTCTTGAAGGTAAAACTGTAGAAGTTAGTACAACTTATGGAACAACAGTAAAATTCATTGATAATCAGTTTTTGGCTATTGGATATGTACCAGATATTCATTTGGAAGAATTTGTGAACAATAATTTTGTAAGTGAAGATGATTTTAAAATGTTAAGTGTCAATGATTTTAGACATGAAGATGAAAGAAAAGAAGGAAATGGAAATAGATTTGTATTTATACCTAAAACTTCTGATGTAAAAGTAGAAGTTTATGACTGTTTTATCAATGACAAAGGAGAACTTGAATTAGATAATACATTGATATCTAATACAGTAGGAAGTTTTGTTTTGCTAGATGATTATATGCCTGAAAGCACAACGCCAACAATGTGTATTAAATTAAAATATCACGGATTTGAAGATATAATACCAATAGTATTTAGTGGAAAAGATGGTAAACTAGATTTGACAGGTCATGAAATGGAAGTGTTAGATATATCGCCATATTAAAGATTCGCATAAGCGAATATAGATAGGGTAACTTTGCTTTCTACTGAAAGGTGAATTAACACCTTTCAGTAGAAAACAAATATTAGATTCTAGGTATTTTAGGATATATATGTAATTCAAAATTAGTTTGATCTGAATTTTTTTTTATAGCTTTTTCTGTTTTTAAGTAACTGACTTTTTCAAATATGCTCTTTAGTAAAATATTTTTATCTTCTGCTGTTTCTAATTTATCATATAAATCAATAATATTTTCTAATTTAGGTATAATAGTTTCTTTTTGAGTTTGTATTTCATCATTTTTTTGTAATAGTGAATTATATTCTTTTATTTTACTTTCTAAATTTTGAATATTATCTTTTATAGCTTTCGAACGTTCTATAAATTCCTCTTTACTATAAATTCCATTTTCTAAAAAGTCATAGATTTTATTAAGTTTTGTATTCTCTTTTTCTAATTCTTTTTTTGTTGCTGCAATAGACTTTTCAATTAGTTTATTATTATCTGAATTAGAATTATTTTTAATGTCATAATCCACTTTGTGATTCTCAAGCCATATTTTTAATGCATCAATTATTTTATTTTCTACAATATAAAGTTTAGAACTTATATTATCACATTTAGAATTAGAACACATAAGAGTAGCAGGCTTGTCAGCTTTGGTATAAGGTCTTCTTTGCATAGGCTTACCACATTTTTCACAAAAGACTAATCCTACTAATGGATTTTGAATAACATTGTTATGTTTTACTTTTGGAGTATTTTGTTTTCTTTTTTCTTGAACTAAATTCCAAGTTTTATTATCAATAATAGGTTCATGTAATCCATCATAAATTAAATACTCTTGATTACGTGGTCTTGAAATTATAATATGTCCATTTTTAGTTTTCTTTTTTTGTTTCCTTCTATTCCAAACAATTTTACCAATATATGTAGGATTAGAAAGAATATCTTTTACAGAAGAAATAGTCCACTCATCAGAAATTCTAGGTTTTAAATTCATATCATTTAACTTTTTTGTAACTGAATTTATAGTATTATTTTCAAAAGTATATAATCTAAAAATTTCTTTAATTATAGGAGCTTCATCTCGATTTATAGATAATGTGTAGCCTTTTGAATCTTTTAGTTTGACTCTATCATATCCAAAAGGGGCAATGTTGCCAACGAACTTACCTTCTGAAACAGAAATTTCACGACCTCTTTGCAGACGCCTATTTATTGTCTTATATTCTCTTCTAGACATAAATAAGCCAAACTCAAAATATTCTTCATCAAATTCATTATCTGGATCATAAGTTTTAACAGGTGTAATAATTTTTGTATGAGAATATTTAAAAGCTTTTGAAACCCTACCTTGATCAGCAGTATCACCACGAGCAAGTCTCTCTACTTCAACAACTAAAATGCCAGTCCATTTTTCATTTTCAACATCTTTAAGAAGTTTTTGCATTTCTTTTCTTTCGCTAATAGTTTCACCACTTACAACTTCTCTATAAATTTTAGAAATATGTAGATTTCTCTTTTCAGCTAGAGTAGTTAAAATCTTTTCATGTCTTGCTAAAGTTTCGCCTTCACCATATTTTTCAGATTCTATATCTTCTCTTGATTTCCTTAAATATATTGCATATGTGCCACTTTGCACATTTCCTCCTTTCATTGTAACTTGTCTTTAACTTGTAAGCATTATATATAAAATTTGGACAGATTACAATAAAAGAGATTTGTTTACTAAATTAATTATAATTTTATCTATATATTCTTTTTGAGTAGTAATATTTTCTACTATATAATCATCATAAAACTTTATTTTTGTATTTTCTAAAGTGTATTCTTCTAATATCATATAATCACCTCATTTAACTTTATGAGAAAAGCATAAAAAAATACCCAAGACAAACTTGTCTTGAGCAAATTTATATTTCTCTATGCTAACATTATATGATGGCGATTTATAAAATCAATTCCCTTTTATTTCCCTTTATTCTAGATTTATGATATAATTTATATGAGAGGTGATATTAATGAAAAAACAAGAAATAAAAAATATATTAATGTCAATGAGAACTCAAGAAAATGATACATTAGTTAATAATTTGCTAGGAAAAATAGATACTATGGATGAGAAATCACTTCAAACAGCTTTAGAAAAAGTTGGTAACAATGAAGAAGGTGTTAGAGAATTTTTTGAAAGCAAATTATCTGAAAGACATCATAATCAAGGAGAAGAAAAATATCCAATCAATGATATGTTTACATATGGGATATCTGGAAGTTGCATTCATCTTCATTTACCTGGTGATTTACATCAAATGTTATCCACAAAAGGACTTTCTGGAACAATGGATACTGTAAATCTACAATTACTAGATGCGATAGATAAAATAAAGCAATTAAGAGATAATGGATTTTATAGATTCCAAGGAAAAGATAGTATATATATGATATCACCTATATTAATTGGAAGAGAAATGAAGTTTTTAGATAGTATGGATTTTCAAACACAGTCATATAGAAAAAAAGACTTAAGTGATGAAAAATTTATACAAGAACATCCAGAAGCTAGATTGGCTACTCATATTTTCGGTAAAGATAGAAACGTAGGGACTGCATCAATTAGATTTGATACTATTTTTTCAAAAGAATGGCAAGAAAAAAAGAGAGAAAAAATTCAAGAATTTGCGAAAAAAGGTATTACTTTGCAAGAAAACTCTCCAACTAAAGAATAAATATTAGGTTAGATATGAGCCTTTAGGATGCGAATCCTATAAACGAATATCCTATTGAGCATTAGGTTAGGAACGAGCCTTTAGTTTACTATAAACGAGTTTCCAGAAAAATTATGGGAGTACTAAAAAAGTATCACCTATATTTGTATACTATTAGCCAATAGTCATGATTTTTTTATAATTGACAACATTGTGGTACAGAAGAATTAGCTCACTTAGAAATGGTTGGTAGTTTAGTTCATCAATTAACAGAAGGGGTATGCCCAGAAGAATTAGAAAAAGCAGGCTTAGGTGCATATTATACAGACCATGGGGTAGATGTATATCCTCAATCAGCTGCCGGAAATCCATGGACTGCAAGTTATATTGCTGCAAAAGGTGACCCGATTGCCAACCTTCAAGAGGACTTAGCAGCAGAACAAAAAGCTAGAGCAACTTATGAAAAATTAATAGATCTTTCTAAAGATGACCCTGCTGTTGTAGATGTACTTCGTTTCTTACGTCAAAGAGAAATTGTTCACTTTCAAAGATTTGGCGAAGCACTACGTGGAGTGCAAGATAAACTTGCTGAAAAGAAATTCTACATGGCAAGTTGTAATAAACAAATGTGTAACAGTAATGACAATTGCAATTAATCAATTAGGAGGTACTAAAAAAGTATCTCCTATTTTCGTATTGAGAAACCTTATGTTTATAAAATAAGCATAAGGTTTTGTATATGTTATTTTTTACATCAGTTAAGAAAAATATATAATTTTGTTAAAAACCTTTTTTCTGTGTTAAGAATTATGATATAATCGTATAAAATATAAAAAAGAGGAAAATATGGAAGAACTAAAACAATGTAAAATATGTCCACACAATTGCAATGTTAATAGATTAAATGGAAAAATAGGAAGATGTAAATGTACAGACAAAATAAAAATTGCACTTGCTTCTGTACATAATTATGAAGAACCTTGCATATCGGGAATTAATGGCTCTGGAACAATATTTTTTTCTAATTGCAATATGAATTGCATATATTGCCAAAATTATGAAATAAGTCAATTAGGAAAAGGAAAAGAGATATCTATAAAAGAATTAGCAGATATTTTTATTAATCAACAGGAAAAAGGTGTAAATAATATTAATTTGGTTACACCTACTATGTATGCTTTTCAAATAATAGAGGCAATAAAGTTAGCAAAGAAAAATGGACTTATAATTCCAATTATATATAATACAAATGGATATGAAAAAATAGAGACATTAAAAGCGTTACAAGGATATATAGATGTATATTTGCCAGATTTGAAATATTATTCTAACAAGCTTTCCATTAAATATTCGAAAGTAAATAATTATTTTAGTGTAGCAACAGAAGCAATAAAGGAAATGTACAGACAAGTTGGAACACCAAAATTCAATGAAGACGGAATAATGCAAAGAGGTATAATTATAAGACATTTAGTTTTACCAAATCATATACAAAATAGTAAAAACATATTAAAATGGATTAAAGAAAATATGCCACAAGATGTTTATGTTAGTATAATGGCTCAATATTTTCCTACATATAAAGCAAAAGAAGATGAACTATTAAATAGGAAGCTTACTAAAAAAGAATATAAGGAAATAGAAAAATTTTTATATACTTTAGATTTAAAAAATGGTTACATACAAGAACTAGGAGAGCATGAAGAGGAATATGTTCCAGATTTTTAAATTTAGAATTAATTCTATAAAAGAAAAATTGATTAAATATTATATATGTGATATTATGGCAATATAAAATTAGTAATAGGAGATAAATAAGATGAAAAAGAAAGTATTAGCTTCAACAAAAATAGGATATGAATTACCAATTGAACAAGCAATAGAATTTTCAGGATTAGAAGCGGGCATGTGCTATATGCCAGAGAATGTAGATACTCTATTAGCGGAAGATAAAGAAAAAACATTAAAAAGAGCAAATGGAACAATGGTATCAGGGCATCATAGTGTATTTGGACATGTGAAATATAATTTTGTATTTGAAGAAATTCCTAAAATTTTAGCAATGGTATTAAACAATGAAAAAGTATATGATACTTCTGAAAAATCAGCGAGATACACAAAAATGAAAGCTTCAGAAGAGGAAAAAGCCTTATATGAAAAATGGATAGAAATATACTCAAATGAAATAAATAAAATATATCCTGCAGTAAAAAAAGATGGAAAAACAGAAGAGCAAATAGAAAAAGAAATTAAAAGCAGAAACATAGCAATTAAGAAAAAAGCTCAAGAAAATGCCAGATATTTAATATCTGTATTTACTCCAGCAACGACAATGGGACATACTATAGATATTAGACAATTTAGTTATATTCTGCATTGGATGGATACGTTTTGTAAAAATGCTGAAAATACAAAATTTAATAAATTATTAAAGCCAGTATTTGAAGAATTTGAAGAAATGTGTAAACAATATAAAATAGAAAAAATAAATACAGATGTAAAGCAACGTACATTATCTTTATTTGCAAATAGAGAGAGAGAAGAAGAATGGGGAGAAAATTATTCTACAAATTATTTAGCAAGTTTTGCAGAAGTAGCACAGGCACAGAGACATAGAACTATATATTATGAAATTACATTATTAGAAGAGCCACAATACTATGTTCCACTAATTATAAAAGGAACAAAGCTAGAAGAAGAATGGCTAAAAGATATATTATCATTAGCAGATAGATTCCCACAGGGAATGCTTGTAAAAGTAAACGAAAGAGGGACAGTAGAAAATTTTATATTGAAATGCAAAGAACGATTATGTGGAGAGGCACAACTAGAAATAGAATTACAAACTAATGAAACATTACAAAAATATTTAAACAATACAAAAGAAAATAAACCAGCAATATACAATTATTTATTGCCATATTCAAAAGGAGTAAGATGTACTTTCCCAGAATTTAAATGTACTAAACCATGTATGTGGGGAGCAAAGAATGCTTTAGATAGGATATATTAATTAATAAATTGTATTGCCTCATTATTATCTAATCTGAACTTATGTTGCTATTTTAACGTTGCTCACTTGTATAATAAGTCAGTTTAAACATTGACTTATTATACGAGGTAAGCATTAAATATCTCTTTAAATAATTTTTAGAACTTGAAATTTTCAAGTAATTTTTCATATCTTTCATAATCAGGACAATATTTTTCAATCATTTTCCAAAAACCCTTACTATGGATTTTATATTTTAAGTGACAGAATTCATGAATTACTAAATAATCTATTATATCCTGACCATATGCAGCAATAGTAGGATTAAATGTTATACATTTGGTCTCAAAAGAAAATGTTGCTAAATTATTACCTAATTCTTTTACACAATAATCTTCAGGGGCAATACCTAATAATAATCTGGCTTTTTCCATAGCTCTTTCTAGTTCATTATTACAAACTTTGAAATATATTTTTTCCATTAATATCTGTAAAATTTTAGAATCTTCTATTTTTTTGTATTTTGTAGGTAAAATAACTTCAACTTTTCCATTTTCTAAATTAATAGTAGGAGCTACAGAGTTTTTATAAAATACACAAACAGGATATTCATTTCCTAATAAACTAATTACACCTTTATTAGAATATATATATTGATTCTGATTATATTTTTCGATTTTGGAGATAATCCATTGTTTCTTTTCATTAATTACTTCTTGAATATGTTTTTTTGAAACATACCAAGGTGCATTAACCACAACCTCGTTACCATCAACGCAAATGCACAAAGCACCAGACACAGCTTTGTTTACGGTATATGGAATTACATCATTTTTAAATTTCAAAATATTCATAAAAATTACCTCCAAATGAAACGATGTTCTTAAAAACTTTGTTCGATTATGATTATACAAAATATTGTTCGCATTGTCAATACTTTTTTAAAAAATTTGTTCACATTTTTTGAATGAGTATGAAGAACGGACTTATGTAGAGCATGTATACTACAAAAGCCAGTTTTTTTAGTAAAAGTATTGACAAAACATAAAAAATAGTGTAAAGTATAATAGCATTACAAATTAAGGAAGTGATTAGTTTGGAGAAAAAGGTTCAAATAAGTATGTTATTACAAATATATGGTAAAATGCTTACAGAAAAACAATATGAACTTGCAAATGATTATTACAACAATGATTTATCACTTTCAGAAATAGCAGAAAATAATAATATAACAAGACAAGCGGTAAGAGATGTTATAAAGAAGGGGGAAAATAAACTTTTCGAATTAGAAGAAAAGCTTTCATTTATGGATAGGATGTTAAAACAAGATAAGAAGATTCAACAAATTTTAGGAGAGCTATGCAAAATACAAGAGGGGTCATCTGACAAAAAAATTGAGAAGATTCTTAACAATGTTACAAAAGAATTAATTTTAATGCGAATATAAAGCAAAGGAGAGTTATTAATGGCTTTTGAAGGATTAAGTTCTAAATTACAATCTATAACAAATAAATTAAGAGGAAAAACAAGAATTACGGAAGCTGATTTAAAAGAAATGCTAAGAGAGGTAAAACTTGCATTACTAGAAGCAGATGTTAACTATATGATTGTAAAAGAATTTATAAGTTCTATACAAGAAAAAGCTTTAGGGCAAGATGTTTTGAAATCCCTAACTCCAGGTCAACAAGTTATAAAAATTGTAAAAGATGAATTAATAGAATTGTTAGGAGGGACAGAGAGCAAAATTAATTTTACTCCAAATCCACCCACTATAATAATGCTAGTGGGACTTCAGGGGTCTGGTAAAACAACAACAGCAGGTAAACTAGCAAATCTTTTAAGAAAACAAGGGAAAAAACCATTATTGGTAGCCTGTGATGTGTATAGACCAGCAGCTATAAAGCAATTACAAGTAGTTGGAGCACAGTTAAATATCCCAGTATATGCAAATGAAAATTCAAAAGATGTTGTTCATATAGCAAAACAAGCAATAAGTGTAGCAATGAGTAAATTAAATGATGTAATAATTTTAGATACAGCGGGTCGTTTACATATAGATGAAGAATTAATGACAGAATTAAAAAATATAAAATCAAATGTAAAGCCACATGAAATTTTATTAGTTGTAGATAGCATGACAGGTCAAGATGCTGTAAATGTTGCAACATCATTTAATGAACAATTGGGGATAGATGGTGTAATACTTACAAAATTAGATGGAGATACACGTGGTGGTGCAGCAATTTCTGTAAAGAAGGTAACTAATAGACCTATAAAATTTGCAGCCACAGGAGAAAAACTAAGTGATATAGAAGTATTTCATCCAGATAGAATGGCACAAAGAATATTAGGCATGGGAGATGTATTGTCTGTTATAGAAAAGGCAGAAGAAGCATTTGACATAGAAGAAGCAGAAAAAATAGAAAAACAATTAAAGAAAAAAGAACTGGATTTAGATGACTATTTGATTCAATTAAGGCAAATAAAGAAAATGGGGTCTTTTTCTTCTTTATTAAAAATGATACCAGGAATGAATCAGCTTAAAGATGTGAAGGTAGATGACAAAGAGTTTGAAAGAATAGAAGCAATTATATGTTCAATGACAAAAGCCGAAAAGAGAGATCCAAGAATATTGAATGGAAGTAGAAGATTAAGAATTGCTAAAGGTAGTGGAACTACAGTTCAAGAAATAAATAAATTCATGAAATCTTTTGAAATGACACAAAAAATGATGAAAAAAATGCAAGCAAATAAAGGTGGAATGAAAAATATGCTAAAAGGTATGGACATAGATTCATTAAAAAATATAAAATAAGTATTTAATTTTTAACTTATATAAATAAAAGCATTTTGAAAGGGGTGAATTACATGGTAAAAATAAGATTACAAAGACAAGGTGCAAAAAAAGCTCCATTTTATCACATAGTTGTTGCTGACTCAAGAAGTCCAAGAGATGGAAAAATAATAGAAAAAATTGGAACATATAATCCAATGACAGAACCATCTACAATAGTATTAGATAAAGAAAAAGTAGAACAATGGATTAAAAATGGTGCAAAACCAACAGATTCTGTTAAAGCTTTAATAGAAAAAGCTAAATAAAAAAGGAGAATTTTATTATGAAAGAAATTCTAGAAAGCATAATACTTAATATTGTAGCAAATAAAGAACAAGTTTCTGTTACAGAAACCATTGAAGAAACAGCTATAATATATGAGGTAAAAGTAGCAGAAGAAGATATAGGCAGAATTATAGGAAAGCAAGGAAAAGTTGCTCAAGCTATAAGAACTCTTATAAAATCAATTGGAGCAAAAGAAAAGAAAAAAATAGTAGTTAAGTTTGTTGGATAAGAGGATAAGCTAATGCAAAAATATTTTGAAGTTGGTCAAATTGTAAATACATTTGGAATAAATGGAGTTGTAAAAGTAAAACCTTTTACAGATGAAATTGAAAGATTTGAAGAATTAAAGTTCGTTTTAATCGAAAAAAATAATCAGCTTGTTAAATATGAAATAAAAGAAGTGAAATATCAAAAACAAATGGTATTATTAAAATTAAATGGCATAGACAATATGAATCAAGCAGAAACATTTAAAGGTTGTTATTTAAAAATAGAAAGAAAATATGCAAAAAAATTGCCAGAAGATACTTATTTTATAGCAGATTTGATAGGGTTAAATGTATATACAGATGAAGGTAAACTATTAGGAAGATTGGAAGATATATATAATTCAGGAAGTAGCGATATTTATGTTGTAAAAAATGAATTAGGTAAGCAAATACTTTTACCAGCAATAAAAGATGTAATTAAACAAATAGATTTAAATGATGAGAAAATAGTAGTTCATTTACTTAAAGGTTTGGTGGAGGATTAAATGAAATTTGATGTGCTTACACTTTTCCCAGAGATGTTTGAAACTTTAACCAAAAGCATTACTGGGAAAGCAATAGAAAAAGAGCTAATAAATATAAATTTAATAAATATTAGAGACTTTTCAAAAGATAAACACAAAAAGGTAGATGATACACCATATGGTGGTGGCGCAGGAATGGTTATGAAACCAGATGTAGTCTACGACGCATATTTATCTGTAAAAAGTGAAAATGCAAAAGTAATATATTTATCACCTCAAGGAAAAACACTGAATCAGAATAAAGTAGAAGAACTTGCAAAAGAAAAACATTTAATTTTATTATGTGGCCATTACGAAGGAATTGACCAAAGGGTATTAGATGAAATTGTAGATGAGGAAATATCTATAGGAGATTATGTTTTAACAGGAGGGGAAATACCAGCAATGGTATTAATAGATGCTGTAAGCAGATATATAGATGGAGTTATAAATAAAAATTCAATTGAAGAAGAAACTTTTTCAAATGGACTTTTAGAATATCCTCAATATACAAGACCAGAGATATTTTTAGGAAAAAAAGTTCCAGATGTTTTGTTGTCAGGACATCATAAAAATATAAAAAAATGGAGAGAACAGGTTTCTCTTGAAATAACAAAAAATAAAAGACCAGATTTATTAAAAAAGGAAGGAGGATATCAATAATGGATATCATAAAATCAATAGAACATGAACAATTGAAAAATAAGATACCAGAACTTAGAGTTGGAAATACTGTAAAAGTACATCAAAGAATTAAAGAAGGCAACAGAGAAAGAGTTCAAGTATTTGAAGGAATTATAATAAAAAAACAAGGAGGAGGAGTAAATGCTACATTTACTGTAAGAAAAATAGCTTACGGTGTAGGTGTAGAAAAAACATTTATGGTACATTCTCCAATGATTGAGAAAGTAGAAATAGTAAGAGTAGGAAAGGCAAGAAGAGCTAAATTATATTACCTAAGAGACAGAGTGGGAAAAGCTGCTAAGACTAAGGAAAATATAGGCGCAAGAATAGAAAACAAAGAAATTACTATTAAAGAAGAAATGGTAGAAGAACCTATTTCAGAAGAAACAACTACTCCTGTAGAAAATGCAACAGAAGAAGCACCAGCAGTAGAAACAGAAAATCCAGTAGTAGAAGAAGTAGTTGATACAGTAAAAGAAGACAAAGTTGATGAAGTAAAAGAATAATAAAAAAAGTGG
>DNVW01000005.1:37398-57056 GCA_003507395.1 Clostridiales bacterium
CCACTTTTTTTATTATTCTTTTAACTATTCAAAATACAAATTTTATTGTGTATTGAATAGTTTATAAATACAACTAGATATTTTTACTAAAATATTTACTACTGTTTATGGCATAATGCTTTAATTTTTCATAAGCCAAATAATTTATACTTCCAGCAGGAAAGTTTCCATTTTCATCTTTTTTACCAGAAGGAACACCAGTTAATATTTCAATTCCTTCATCTATAGTAGATACTGCATATATATGAAATTTAGATTCTTTAACAGCCTGAACTATTTCGTCAGATAAATTTAAATTTTTAATATTTTGTTTAGGTATTAATACACCATGGCTACCATTTAAACCACGCATTTTGCAAATTTGGAAAAATCCTTCTATTTTATCATTAATGCCCCCAACAGGTTGAATTTCACCCTTTTGGTTTACTGAGCCAGTAACAGCAATAGACTGATTAATAGGTATCTCAGAAAGACTAGATAAAATAGCATAAAGCTCTGTGCTAGAAGCACTATCTCCATCAACACCATTGTATAGTTGTTCAAAGCAAATGCTAGCATTAAGAGATAAAGGAATATCTTGTGCAAAGGTCTGACCTAAATAACCATTTAAAATAAGTACACCTTTTGAGTGAGTAGAGCCTGAAAGTGCGACTTCTCTTTCAATATTTATTATTCCTTCTTTTCCAATATATGTGTTAGCAGTAATTTTTACAGGTTTGCCAAATGTATAATCACCAACATTCATAATAGTAAGACCATTTATTTGACCAACAGCATATGAATCTGTATTAATTAATAAAGTGCAATCTTTTATCATTTCCATATATTTAGAATCATATTTTTTTATTCTTTCAGTTCTTTCTTTTAAAGCGATATCAACATAATTTCCAGTAACAATTTTAGACTTGTTTAATCTTGCCCAAGTTGCTGCTTCACCAACAACTTCAGCTAAATCATTAAAACGCGTAGATAATTTACCTTGGTCACCAGCAAGTTTTGAAGCATATTCAATAACTTTAGCTACAGCGGATTTGTCTAAAGGAGGCAAATCTTCTTGATCACAAAAACCTTTAATAAATCTGGCCAATTTATTCATGTTTTCTAATGTTTTTGGAGCATCATCTTCAAATTCTACTTTTATTTTAAATAATTTTCTAAAATCAGAGTCCATTGCTAAAAGAGTTTGATAAATATTTTCATCGCCTATTAACAAAACTTTTAAATCTAAAGGAATAGGTTCAGGTTTTAATGAAATCATAACCATAGAAGAACGAGCATCAGCAGTATTTTCTATGCCAATTTCCTTCGTCCTTAAAGCTTTTTTTAAAGCTTCATAGCATAAGCTATTAGATAGTATATCACTGGCTTGAAATATAATATAACCGCCATTTGCTTTATGAAGTAGTCCTGGTTTTAACATTGTGAAGTCTGTTTTTAATGCACCAAAATAATTTTCATATTCCAATTTTCCAAAGATATTGTGGTAAGAGTAATTAGAATCCATTATAACAGGTGCCCCTTCTAAAGCACTATTGTCAATGAAAAGATTTACTCTATAATTTAACCAAGGTTTAATAATATCTTGTCTCACTGGTTGAATATTTTTGCTATTTTCAATTGTTTTTTCTTCAACAATAAAATGTTCTATATTTTTTAAAATATCTTTTTTAATATCATCTAAAAATTTATTTATCTTTTTATTTCTTTTATATTTAGACTTTATATAATTAATGTGAGTATTAACTGTAAGAAGAGCTACATTAGATTGCCACTCCTGTATTTTCTTTTCAGACTCTCTTTCAATAGATTTTATTTCCCCAATAGCATCCATTATATGTTGTTGAACAATAGTAGACTTATCTTCAAAATCTTTTTTTACTTGTTCATCTAGTTTATCAAATTCTTCTTCAGCAATTGCTTTGCCATTCATAATAGGCATCATATATATTCCATTTTGTGAAGATTTTACTTGAAAACCGTATTCAGAAGATTTTTTATTTAGTTTTTCCATTAAAACATTTCTTTTTTCTTCAAACTCTTGCTTTATTAATGTTTTTTCTCTTTCAAATTCTTCATTATTGAAGGTACTTTTTATATCAACTTTTATGTCATCAATAAATCTATTCATAGTATCTTGAAAATCTTTACCATTACCAGCTGGTAAAGAAATAGCAATAGGTTCATTGGGATTATCAAAATTATAAATATAACACCAATCGCAAGGTGTTTTCTTTTTCTGACAAATAGTATCTAAATAATTTTTAGAATACATTGTTTTTCCTACACCACTAGGACCTTCTAGATATAAATTATAACCTTTAACGTCAACATTTAAGCCAAATTCTAATGCTTTTATTCCACGTTCCTGACCTATTCCAGTATGTATAGGTTCAACTTCATTTGTGGTTTCAAATTTGAAAACATTAGGGTCACAAACGGATTTTAAATTTTTGTAGCTTAATTCATTTCTTTTCATTAGTTTTTCACTCCTTATTTTAAATATAATGACATTAATATAGCATTATCCGTATTATTATAATATTTTTTCCTTAAGCCAACTTGCTCAAAATGATATTTTTTATATAAATTAATAGCACTAACATTATTTTCATTTACCTCTAGTGTAATAGAAGATGCATCTTGTTCTTTTGAAAAATTGATTAAATGTTGTAGCAATGCAGAGCCAATTCCAAGTTTTCGCATATCTTTTCTTACAGCAATATTCATAATATTTACCTCAGATAAAATTTTTAAAGTGCCAGCAAAGCCTAAAATGTGTTTATCTTCTAAGGCAACAAAATATGTGGAATTGTTATCTGATTTAGAAAGTTCTGAAAGTAAAACATTAATATTCCAAAAATCGTCAAAGTTTTCTAAACCAATAGAATTAATTTCAACTAAATCATCTAAAGTCATTTTTCTAATTATAATATTATCATTAATTACTTTCATATATTATCATCCTTTAATATTTCGTTCTGCCTGAGAAGGACGCAAATATAACGGAACAAGAGAATTAGAATATCCAAATTCTCCATTTTTATATCTATTATAAGCAGATTTTGCAATACTTATACTGCAAGCAAAATTCTTACTATTTTCTGGAAATAAAATATTATTAAATTTATTAGATAACTTAGAAATAATTAAATCTTTATATAAACAAGCCCCATCACCCACAAAATTAATAGAGTTGTATTGGGTTTGCAAATTTATTATATATTCAATAGTACTACTTATATTATCAGAAGACAATATAATATTATTTTTTAAACAATTATTCTCAAATTCAAATAATCCATAATAAACATTATTGTTTTTGGCATCTATTAATGAACAGATTAATCCATTAGAATTTAGATTATATGCAAGTCCTTCTAAAGAGCTAACTCCAATAACGGGAATATTTTTGGCATCAGAAAAGGCCTTGGCTGTAGAAATTCCAATTCTTACACCAGTAAAAGAACCAGGACCCTGAGAACAAGCAAGTAAATTTATATTATCCAATGAAAGATTAACTTTTTCAAAAGCTTCTTGAATCATTGGCATTAACTTTTGAGAGTGTGTTTTTTCATTATCATCATTTAATTCAATTAAAACTTCAGTATCTTCACAAATACAAACCGTACATATTTGTGAGGATGTGTCTATAGCTAATATTTTCAAATCTATAACCTTCTTTATAATTTAATATTTCCAAATGTTTCTACAATTATTTTTCTATAGTTTTCATTTTCTAAATATTTATTAATTGTAATTTTTATATAATCAGCAGGGAGTATGTTTTCTAATAATTCTCCCCATTCAATAATACAAATACCTTTAGAAAAATATTCTTCTCCGCCAATAGCATAAAATTCTTCAATATCTGCTAATCTGTAAACATCAAAATGATATATAGGAATAGTACTATCAGTATATTCATTTACAATTGTAAATGTAGGGCTAGAAATTTCATTTTCTAAATTAAAGTATTTTAAAATTCCTTGAGTAAATTTAGTTTTACCAGCGCCCAAATCACCAGACAAAATAATAATATTGCCAAGTTGTAATTTGGAAGCAAATTGAGACGCAAAATTTATGGTATCTTCTTCAGATTTTGAAATATATTCTTTTCGCATAAAATCACCTTGATTAATATAAAAATTCTACTCATATTTTATATTAATAGGAAGGTTTTGTAAAGAAAAAAAGTAAATTTATTATAAAAAATCATTACTGTTTTATATATGTAATATTAAATATATTTAGTAAACAAATATAAAACTAATAAATGAATAGGGTAGAATAAATATAATAAATACTTTACTTTAGGTCCTTGCTTCTTGTTATATAAACTAATAAATATGATAGGGAAAATGTTAAAAGTACATAAAAACCAATATAAATAATTATAACTTTTAATATAATAAATACCATATTTAATTATACATGCAGTTATAAAAGATATAATCATAGCTACTTTATCATTTTTAAATAGATAGAACATAAATATAATAGCAATTCCAAATAATCCATAGTCAAAATTTAAAAGTTCAGCAATAACACCAATAAAAAATGTAATAAGCAATCCTAAAAATAATTTTATAAATTTATCAATACTTTTGTTAAAAATAGTTAAATTAGTATTAATAATTTTATCAAAAATAAATATGGCAAGTAATCCAAAAGATAAAGTGAAGAAAATATTTAATTCATAAATATTTTTACTAAAGGTAGATAAAAATAACATAAATGGAAGCTGAGAAATTATGGCAAAAACTAATAATCTAATAAAATATTTCTTTATATTTTTAGTATGAACAAATCCTTCTGATATTTGAAAAGCAAAAATAGGAAATGCTATTCTACCAATATAATTAAGATAACTAAATTTACCATATATAGCATAACCTAAATGATCTATAAACATTGTAATTAAAGCAATAATTTTTAAAACAAAACTAGTCATACTAACCTCCTGAATACTATTATCTAGTATTGAAAAAAAAAAAGCAATATTTTTTTAGAAAAAATATTGACAAAATAATAAAATGCATTTATAATAATACTTGTTCATACGAATGCAGGTGTAGTTCAATGGTAGAATTCCAGCCTTCCAAGCTGGCTATGCGGGTTCGATTCCCGCTACCTGCTCCATAAAAAACAACTTACGAAACAAAGTATTTCGTAGGTTGTTTTTTTTGACAAAAATAGAAAAATATGTTATTATTATATACAGATTATGTAAAATAAAAAAATACTATTGTTTTAAGGAGAGTTTTATGATAGATGATGAAGCAATAATTGAAAGCATAATAAGCGAATACTTGAAAGTGGACACAGAAAGACGCATATGTTATTTTATAGCAGGTAATAAAGAAATTAGTGTATCACGAGAAAAAATAGCAAATTTACCAGATATGATAAAAGAGTGGGTAGAGAGATATTCTAAATTAGGAGCAAAAAAAAGAATGGAATGTTTGTTATTTGCCCATTCAATTAAATATAGTGAAATAATGCAAAAATTATTAAGATCTGGAATGGTATCTGAGGAAAAATTGGATGAGAGATTAAGTCAATTTCCAAGTTATAAAGAAGTATTAGAACAATACAAAAAATTAGATAATGATGATAATATGAAACATATATATGCTATGTATATTGCTATAGAAGTACATAAACATAAAGATGAAGAACCAAAGGAAGTAATACTTAGATTGCTCAAGGAAGGAACAGTACCAGTAGAATATTTTTTGAAAGAGGAATATCTTAATATATATGATGTTATTATTGCATATAAAACAAACACAATAAATACAAATGACTTAATAAGAATATGTGAAGAAGTGAAAAAATCTGGAATTAGTATAAAAAGTGATGCAGAAGAATTTATGAATATATTAATAATGTGTAAATATGGGCAATTAAACGAAAGTGGAGAACTAGAGGTAAATATTGATAATATCTTAAAATTTTGTAAACTTGGAATATTAAATCCAGAAATAATAGTAGGAATATTAGACCCAGAAGATATTAATACAGCTTTAAAAAATACATCTTTTTTAAAATCACTTTCAGAAGATACAATTAAAAAGATTTGGGCACAAGGGTACTTAATGGAGACAAAAAACGATAGAATAAAGAAAATGATAAGTGGTATAAATGGTGAGGAATTTATTAGTTTTATAGAAAAAGGTTATATGAACAAAAAAGTATTAATACCATTATTAAAGAAAATGCCTAAAGATAAAAGACCAACTTCAGATCAATTATATAATTTATTTTCAGAAGAGCCCCTAAGCGGGGAATTCGCAGAAAAATTGCACATTGGATGCGATGAAAATAAATGTTTAACAGGTAAGGAAATATTAAGCTTAGTAGAAGAAGGCTTTATAGAGCCAAAAAGGTTGATTGATGTATATAATAGACAAAAGAGTTTACATGAATGTGTAGTAGCTAGGGGAACAGAAGCAGCATTTACAGAAGATATTATATTTGATAAAGACTATTTACAATATTTTTCTCTAGATAGATTACTACCAATATTACAAGATGAAGAAAATGCAGAACGTTTTAAAGAAATGTATTTTGAGATAGTTAGTAGACAAAAAGATAGAATTGAATACGAAAAACTGTTAGTAGAAAATTATTTGAAAAATTCTAAAGACAATTCAAATGATAATCTGAAAATATTATTAAAAGAAGGAATTTTATCTTTAGAAAGTGTAATTCCATATGTTAATAAAGAAAGTTTATTAGATATATATAAAGAATATGGTATTGAGTTAAAAAAAGTATTGCCATATTTAGGTAGTGAAGAAATACAAGAACTATACATAGATGGTGAAATAACTATAAATGAAATAGCAAAGGGATTGGCCAAAGGAGATATATCAAGAGATACATTTGGTGAACTTATGAGCAATTCAGAAGTTGGAGAATATTTAAAAGATGGAGAAATAAGTTCAGAAACAATATTAGATTCATATTTAATAGGCAAGCTTAGTGTAGAAGATTTAAAACAAATTGGAATAGACAATCTAATTTTAAAAGATATGGGAGAATATAGCTTCCCAGAAGGAGAAAGAATACAACACATTAAAAAAATTGAAGAGTTAATATTAAGTAAAGCATTAAGCTATGATAACTTAGAAAGTTTAAGAGAACAAGGGATACTAAGCTCAGATGAGTTTAGCAAAATTTGTGATAGCAGAGCTAACCAACAAGCAATTGAAGAAATTAAGGCATTGCCGGAAATACTAAATACAGGAGAAACTTTGGGAGAAAGTAGCATAAGAACACAAGAAAGTACAACTATCACAAAAAATCAAAGATATCAAATATCTCCTGAAATAATAGATGAATTTTTAGACAAATTAGGAAAAAATAATGTAACTAGAAGAGAGATAAGTGGAGGAGCCTTGGATGGATATACTCTAGTATTATTAGAAAATATGAGAGTAGTGGTTTTAGAAAAAATTAACACCAAAAGAGGGGAAAACAATGCAACATATGTATTGCCATTAATAAAAGCAGTAGAATTAGCAGAACAATCAAATAAATCAGAGTTAAGAACAGAAGAAAATGTAGAAGTAGTAAATCACGTAAGAAACTATGGCACAAATTTAATGAGGAAAATAGGTATGTTGCAAGAAAAGACAATTTCAAGAGACAATAGGAATGTAACATGGATTAAGGCATTACCAGAGGGACATCAAGATGAGGCAAATAAAATGATAGCTCAAATACAAGAAAATTATGATGAAAATAGAGGAAGATAAAATAAATGGATAGAAAAATTTTATTAGAGAAAGATATATATAATAATATAAAGATTAAAGAATTAATTAATAACATATTAAAAAATATAGAAGTTAATAAAAATATTTTACAAGAAGCAATAAAAAGAGATACAGAAAATGGTAATGCGATTGAATTGAATAAAATAAAAGATATTGTAAAAAAATATACAAACTATAAAGAAATACTAACAGCGGAAGACATAAAGAGTCAAAGAGTAGATGGCATAGGCAATATAGCAGTAGTATATAGTGGGACACCGGATATAATGGTAGATATGGCAATAAAAGCAATAATTACTAATAACAATATAGTTTTTTTCCCAAATCTTGCTTGGGCTACAACAGAATGTATGACAACAATATTTAATGAAAGTATGAAGAGCATAAAATATAAGGTATGTATAGCTAATGAAGAGATAGAAGAATTATATAAAAATCAAGAATTGTTTGATGTTGCAGTATTTATTGGAGATAAATATGAGTACTATAAGTTTAAACAAAAATTTAAAAAGGATATTATCTATAATAGTTATGGAAGTATACAAATATATTCAGATAATGATTACTTTGAAAATATATTAAAACAAATAGATGAATATGTATATAATAATAATTTAGTAAGTTTCTATTATGAAAATGAGAACATAGAAGAAGCGATAAAAAAGATAAATGAAATTGCTATAACAGATACGGTGGCAATATTTACAAAAAATTCAAAAAAAGCAATTGAATTAATAAAAAATGTAAAAGCAAATAAGATTTTTGTTAATACATATCCATTTGAAAATTATGAATTTGAATTTGATGAAAAAAAGTTATTAATAAAAAAACAAATAATAACTGAATAGATATGTCTTAGAACTTTTTTAAGCATTTAAAAATACAGCTCTTATAGAGCTGTACTTTTTTGAGTATTTAAGATAATTTTATACCACACTTGTTTTTTAACGAAAAATATTATATAGTGTATTAGGAAAGGAATTAAATGGTTAAAAGTATGGCTAATGTAAAATGGACAGAAGAACAACAACAAGCAATAAAAGAAAAAGGTGCAAACATATTGGTAGCCGCTGCCGCTGGTAGTGGTAAAACTGCCGTACTTGTAGAAAGAATTATAAACAAAGTTATAAATGAAAAAATAGATATAGACAGAATTTTAGTGGTTACTTTTACAAGTGCAGCAGCAAGTGAAATAAGAGAAAGAATATTAGAAGCAATATATAAAAAGTTAGAAGAAAATCCAGAAGATACTAATTTACAAAAACAAATTAATTTAATAAATAAAGCAAATATTTCAACTATACACTCATTTTGTTTAGATGTCATCAGAAATAATTTTTATGAGCTAGATATTTCTAGTAACTTTAGAGTTGCAGACACAACAGAAATAGAACTTATGAAATATGAAGTTTTGGATGAGTTATTTGAAGAAAAATATTTAAGTAATGATAAAGATTTTGAAGATTTAATAAATATTTATACAGGATATAGAGGGGATGAAGGGTTACAAAATTTAGTGCTAAATATATATAAATTTATTCAAAGTAGCCCATTTCCAGAAAAATGGCTTAATGATAAAGTGAATTTATTTAAAAATACAAATCAAGATTTTGCTCAAACTATATGGGGGAAAACAATATTAGAAAATATAGAAGAAGAATTAACAGAAGGAATAATGCAATTACAAAATATATTAAAAGACATGAAAAAAATTGATGAATTAAGCAAATTTACTAAAATAATACAAGAAGATATATATAATTTAGAAGATATACTGAGATATACAAATTCATGGGATAACACATTAACAAAAATAAATAACCTAGTATGGCAAAAGTGGCCTACTGACAAGAAAATAACAATAGATTTAAAAGAACAAGCAAAAGAAGTTAGAAATAAAGTAAAAGAAATAATTAATAAAAGCATAAAAAAGAAAATAGCCTATGATTCTATACAAGCAAATGAAGATATAAATGAAATGCATGTAACATTAACAAAGCTAAAAAATCTTTTAGTAGAATTTATGTTTAAATTTGCAAGTAAAAAAAAGGAAAAGAATGTTGTAGACTTTAATGACATAGAGCATTTTGCATTAAAAATACTTATAGGTGAAAATGGCGAGGCAACAGAATTAGCAAAAAAATATAGAGAAAAGTTTCAGGAAATAGCAATAGACGAATATCAGGATAGTAATTTAGTACAAGAGCAAATTTTAACAAGTATTTCAAAAGGCAACAATATTTTTATGGTTGGAGATGTAAAGCAAAGCATTTACAAATTTAGGCAGGCAAGACCAGAATTATTTTTAGAAAAATATAAAAATTACAATCTGAAACAAGAAATTTCAGGTAATAGTTTAGGATTAAAAATTCAGTTATTTAAAAATTTTAGAAGTAGAGAAAATATATTAAATATAACAAATTTAGTATTTCAAAACATTATGAGTGAAAAAGTTGGAGAGATAGAATATAACGAAAAAGAATACTTAAATTATAGTGCTGGATATAAAGAGCCTGAAGAAAATACAGATTATGCAGGAAAAACAGAGTTACACATTATAGATTTAAAAGAAAAAGAAGAAATATTCATAAATGATGAAGAAATAGATGAAAAGATAGAAGTAGAAAAAATAGAAAACTCTGTATTAGAAGCAAAATTTGTAGCAAAAAAAATTAATGAACTATTAAATAGTAATTATATGGTATTTGATAAAGAACAAGGTTATAGAAAAATAACACCCAAAGATATCATAATTTTATTAAGAGCAACAACTAATATAGCACCAATATATGAAAAAGAATTAGCAGACCTTAATTTACCAGTATTTAGTGATTCGTCATCACAATATTTAGATACAATGGAAATACAAATTATAGTATCAATTTTAAAAATAATAAACAATCCAATACAAGACATTCCATTAGTAACAGTTTTAAGATCACCTATATTTGCGTTTACAGATAATGACCTAATTTCAATAAGATTAACAGACAAAAGTTGTAGCTTCTATGAATCAATGATAAAAGCAAGATTGGTAGTGAATGAACAATTAAATTCTAAGATAGATAATGTAATATATTATTTAGAAAAATGGAAACAAGAAGAAAAATATTTACCACTAGATGAATTAATATGGCAAATATATATAGATACCAATCTAATAAATATAGTAGGGTTAATGCCTAATGGCGCTATAAGACAAGCAAATTTAAAAATGTTGTTTGAAAAAGCAAAACAATTTGAAAATGCAAGTTTTAAAGGATTATTTAATTTTATAAATTTTATAGATAGATTAAAAAATAATAATGGAGACTTATCATCAGCTAAGTTGATAGGAGAAAATGAAAATGTTATTAGGATAATGAGTATTCATAAAAGTAAAGGACTAGAGTTCCCAGTAGTATTTTTATGTGGAACGGGAAAAAGCTTTAATATGAGGGACTTAAATGAAGATATATTATTGCATCAAGACATGGGAATAGGACCTAAATTAATAGATTTTGAAAGGAGAATAGAATACGATACTTTAGCAAAGGAAGCAATAAAATTAAAGATAAAATTAGAAACATTATCAGAGGAACAAAGAATTTTGTACGTTGCATTAACACGTGCCAAAGAAAAGTTAATTATAACAGGAATAAGCAAAGATTTAGAAAAAGATTTTAAGCAAAAACGAGAATTATTACAAATATATAATGAGAATATGAACATAATTGATTACAAGCTAGTAAAAAAATATAAAACATATTTAGACTGGTTAGAGCTTGTTTATTTGAAAAATGAAAACAAAATAACAGATATTGCAACTTTATATACATACACTAAAACAGATTTAGAAAAAGAACTGAATAATAAAGAACAAGAAAAATTAAACAATATAAAAGAAAAAATTTTTGAGAACACAAAAGATTTAAAAGATACAGAAAATATAAAAGAAATTTTAAATTGGAAATATAGATACAAAAAATCATCAGAAATACCAACGAAAACAGCTGTAACAAGGTTACAGGCAGAAGAAGATAAAAAGATAGAATTAACAGAAATACCAAAGTTTATGGGAAAAGAGAAAAAAATAACTCCAGCAGAAAAAGGAACATTAATGCATTTATGCATACAAAGATTAAATGAAAAACAAACATACACCAAAGAAACAATAAAGCAGATGATACAAAGCTTAGTATTAAAAGAAATTATAACAACAACAGAAGCGGATGCAATTAATATAGATACTTTGTATAAATACACAAAATCAGCTTTATGGAACGATTTAAGCAAAGCAAAAGAAATACACAAAGAACAACCATTTTACATTAATATCCCAGCAAAAGAAATATATGAAAATATAGAAACAGATGAAAACATATTGGTACAAGGAATTATAGATTTATACTACATATCAGAAGATAATAAATTAATATTAATAGACTACAAAACAGACTATGTAAAAAAACCAGAAGAATTAATAAATAAATACAAAACACAATTATCAATATATAAAAAAGCATTAGAAAATTCTTTAAACAGAAGAGTAGATGAAACATACATCTTCTCGACCAATTGGGGACAGTCCCTAAATGTCCCATTTGACCAATTTGGGACAGCCCTTTAAAAAGAAAGGTGGAATAAAAATGAAAGAAAAGTACGATGTAATTGTTATAGGAATGGGACCAAGTTCGATATTTTTAGCATATGAACTTATTCAATTAGGAAAGAACAAAAGAATCTTATTAATAGAGCAAGGAAAAAGAATAGAAAACAGAAATTGCCCAATAGAAAAAATAAGTAAATGTACAAAATGTAAACCATTTTGCAGTATTACAAGTGGTTTTTCAGGAGCAGGAGCCTTTTCAGATGGAAAATTATCTTTGTATAACAAGGAAGATGAAACTTTTCATGTGGGAGGAAATTTACATGAATATGTTGGAGTACAAAAAACAAAAGAATTAATTGACTATGCAGATAAAATATACTTAAAATATGGAGCAGATACAAAGCTGGAAGGAATTGAATATAAGGATGAAGTCGCCAAAATTTCTAAAAAATCGAAAAAAGAAGGAATTGATTTAATAAGCATACCAATAAGGCATTTGGGTACAGAAAAAGCGCACAAAATATATAAAGATTTACAAGACTATTTAGAAGAAAATAAAATAGATATGTTATTTGAAACAATTGTGGATGATTTAATTATAGAAAATAACGAAATAAAAGGTGTAAAAATAAAACCTTCTAAAGAAGTAGAAAATGAAGAAGCAAATACAGAAATGATATTAGCAGAGAAAGTTGTAATAGCTGTTGGAAGAAAGGGCGCTAATTGGCTAGTTGATATGTGCAATAAGCACAATATAAAAGCAAAGTCTGGAATTGTAGATATAGGTATTAGGTATGAATTACCAGACAGCATAATGAAAGATATAAATAAATATATGTACGAGGGAAAATTTGTTGGAAGAGTAGGACCATACAGAGACAAAGTAAGAACATTTTGCCAAAATCCAAGTGGATTTGTGTCTTCAGAAGTGTATGATAAAAATTTGGCATTAGTCAATGGACATTCATATAAAGAAAAGAAAAGCACAAATACAAATTTAGCAATATTAGTATCACATAACTTTACATATCCTTTTAATAAGCCAATAGATTATGGAAGAAATGTAGCAAGAAATTTAAATGAGCTAGGAGCAGGTAATATATTAGTACAAAGGTTAGGAGATATATATAGAGGCAAAAGAACTTGGGAGGAAGAACTTAAAAGAAATACAGTTATACCAACATTAAAATCAGCAGTACCAGGAGATATAACATATGCAATAGGATATAGAACAATGACAGATATATTAGAATTTATAAAAAGTATGGACAAAATTGTAGAAGGATTTGCTAATCCAGATAATCTATTATATGCACCAGAAATAAAATTCTATAGTAATCAACTAATAATAAATGACAATTTTGAAACAAGTGTAAAAGGACTATACTCAATAGGAGATGGAGGGGGAATGACAAGAGGATTAATGATGGCTTCGGCTTCAGGAATTCAAATGGCAAGAAATCTCAATTAGGGACAGTCCCTAATTGTCCCATTTGGACATTTTGGGACACTCTTAATGAAAAATTCACATAAAATTTATTGTGAGTAGTAGAATTTATTAGAAAAATATTATATACTATTAAAAAATATAAAATACATATGAATTTTACTTATTTATGGGGGCAAATAAGTAAAATGGAAAGGAATATAATGCCAAGAAGTAATAGACAAATAAGCCCCAATGGTGTAAATCATTGTATAATGCGAGGAATTAATAAACAAGATATTTTCCTTGATACACAAGATAAAAAGAAATTTAAAAGTGAAATAATAAAAACAAAAGAAAAATACAAATATAAGATATATGCTTATGTTATAATGCCAAATCATGTACATATGATAGTAAAAACTGATAAAAATCAATTGCCAGAGATTATGTGCAGTTTATTAACAAGGTATTCGTCTTATTTTAATAAAAAGTACGAAAGAGTGGGACATGTATTTCAAGATAGATACTGCAATAAAAATATAGAAGATGAAACATACTTGAAAAATGCAATACAGTATATACATTTTAATCCAGAAAAAGCTGGAATATGTAAGACCGCAGAATATGAATATAGTAGCTATAAAGAATACATAAATACAGAACAAGCAAAATTAACAGATGTAAAAGATATATTATTACTATATAATAGTAAGTGTGAGAAACAAGCTATCGAAATGTTTATAAAACAAAATAAAGAAAAACAAAAAGAAAGAGAAGATTTTAATTTAACAGAATATGAAATGCAAAATAAATTAACAGATGAGCAATTAATAAATATTATATATAATGAACTAAAAATAGATAATATAGTAAATATGCAAAGAATAAGGAAAAATTATATAAAAGAAGACATTATTAAAATATTGGAAATTAGAGGAACATGTGTTAATCAAATAAGTAGAGTAACAGGAATAAATAGAAAAATAATTCAAGAGGTTAAAAATGGAAGAAAATAACAGGGGTGTCCCAAATTGTGAAAATGGGACAATTGGGGACTGTCCCCAATTGGGATTTGTGCATTTACATATACATAGCGAATATAGTTTACTTGATGGTGCTAATAGAATAAAAGATTTGCCTGTAAGAGCAAAGGAATTAGGAATGAATGCAATTGCTATTACAGATCATGGTGTAATGTTTGGTGCAATAGACTTTTACAAGGCATGTAAAGCAAATGGAGTAAAGCCTATTATTGGCTGTGAAGTTTATGTCGCTCCAAGAGGAAGAAAAGACAAGGAGCCTAAAATAGATGAAAAATATAACCATTTAATTTTGCTGGCTAAAAATAATGAGGGCTATAAAAATTTGGCTAAACTAGTGTCTTTGGGTTTTATAGAAGGATTTTATTATAAGCCACGTATTGATAAAGAAATTTTGGAAAAATATCATGAAGGAATAATTTGCTTAAGTGCTTGCTTAGCTGGAGAAGTAAACCAAGCTATTCTTAATAATAATATCGAGGAAGCTAAAAAAGTAGCCTTGTGGTTTAAAAACTTATTTGGAGAAGATTACTATCTAGAGGTCCAAAATAATGGAATAAAGGAACAAGTATTGGTGAATCAAAAACTTGTGGACTTATCAAGAGAATTGAATATTCCACTTGTAGCAACAAATGATGCACATTATTTAAAAAAAGAAGATGCATATAATCACGAAGTTTTACTTTGTATACAAACAGGTAAAAAAATGACAGATGAAGATAGAATGCGTTTTGATACAGATGAATTATATGTAAAATCTCCTGAAGAAATGATAGAATATTTTAAAAATATACCAGAAGCAATAGAAAATACAGTAAAAATAGCAGAAAAATGTAATGTGGAATTTGAATTTGGACATACAATTCTGCCTAATTATGATGTTCCAGAACAATATAGTACACATTATGATTATTTAGAAAGCTTAACACAGGCCGGCCTGGCAAAAAGATATGGACAAAATATTACTAAAGAAATACAAGATAGGGCACAATATGAGCTTAGTGTAATTAAGAAAATGGGATATGTAGATTATTTTCTTATAGTATGGGATTATATAAATTATGCTAAAACACACAATATACCAGTAGGACCAGGACGTGGTTCAGGTGCAGGTTCTATTGTAGCATATAGTATAGGAATTACAGATATAGACCCAATAAAATATAATCTTATTTTTGAGAGATTTTTGAATCCGGAGAGAATAAGTATGCCAGATTTTGATGTAGACTTTTGTTATGAAAAAAGAGACAAGGTTATAGAGTATGTTTGTGATAAATATGGTAAAGAAAATGTATCACAAATAATAACTTTTGGAACAATGTCAGCAAGAATGGTAATTCGTGATGTGGGTAGAGCATTAGATGTACCTTATGCTGAAACAGATAAATTGGCAAAAATGATACCAAATGAATTACACATAACAATAAAAAAAGCATTAGAACAAAATAGAGAGTTAAAAGAATTATATGAAAATGATGCAACAGTAAAGAAATTAATAGAAATAGCTATGGCATTAGAGGGAATGCCAAGACAAGCTTCAACACATGCTTGTGGAATAGTTATAACAAAAGAGCCAGTTGTAAATTATGTACCATTATATATGAGAGATAATACAATATCTACACAATATATAATGACTACATTAGAAGAACTGGGACTTTTAAAGATGGACTTCTTAGGACTTAGAACATTAACTGTAATACAAGATACTATAGATTTAGTAAAAAAGGATAAATGTATAGATGTAGAGTTTGACAAAGATATGAATGACCCTAAAGTATATAAATTATGGCAAGATGGAAATTCGGTTGGGATATTTCAATTTGAGAGTCAAGGAATGACAAATTTTATGAAGGAATTAAAACCAGACTGCTTAGAAGACATTATAGCAGGAGTTTCGCTATATCGTCCAGGACCGATGGACCAAATACCAAGATATATTGCAAATAAAAAAGATCCAGAGCATGCTGTATACACACACCCAGCATTAAAACCAATATTAGAAGTAACATATGGATGTATGGTATATCAGGAACAGGTTATGCAAATAGTAAGAGATTTAGCAGGTTATTCTTTAGGGAGAGCAGATTTAGTAAGACGTGCAATGGGAAAGAAAAAATTAGATGTAATGGCAAAAGAAAGAGAAATATTTATAAATGGACAATTAGATGAAAATGGCAATATAGTTGTACCTGGTTGCGTAAGAAATGGAATAGATGCGGAGTCAGCAAATAAAATATTTGACGAAATGGCGGAATTTGCCAAATATGCTTTTAATAAATCGCATGCAGCAGCATACGCAGTAGTATCATACAGAACAGCATATTTAAAAGCATATTATCCAGCAGAATTTATGGCAGCAACATTAAATAGCTTTTTAGGAAATTTAGACAAAATACCAGACTATATAGAAGAGTGTAAAAGATTAAATATACAAATATTAAAACCAGATATAAATAAAAGCTATACGAAATTTACGGTAGATAATGAAAAAATACGTTTTGGTTTAGGCAGTATAAAAAATGTTGGAACAGCAGCTGTAGATGAAATAGTAGAAGAAAGAACAAAAAATGGTGAGTTTAAAGATTTTGCAGATTTTTGTGAAAGAATAAAAGATTTATCTGTAAATAAAAAATGCGTAGAAAGTTTAACAAAAGCTGGAGCATTTGATAATTTCGAACAAACAAGAAGCACATTGATAGCATCATATGAAACTATAATTGATACTATATCAAATAGTGACAAAAAGAGCTTTGACGGGCAAGTAAGTATGTTTGATTTAACACCAGTAGAAAATAAAAAAATAGATGAAATAAAATATAATTATACAATACTTCCAGAATATACAGAAAAAGAAATGCTATTTATGGAAAAAGAGATGCTAGGCATATATATATCTGGCCATCCACTTGAAAAAATAAAATCTCAAATAGAACTGCAGACAACTATAAATACATATCAAATGAAAAAAATAAATTCTGACATAGAAGAAACCGGAATGTCAGAATTTGAAGACAACCAATTTGTAAAATATGCTGGAATAGTAACAAGTGTAAAGAAAAAATATACAAAAACAAATAAACTTATGGCTTTTATAACAGTTGAAGATATGTATGGACCTACAGAGGTAATAGTATTTGAAAATTGTTATCAAAATTGTGCTAATATACTTGTTGAGGATAGTATTATTTTAGTTGAAGGCAGATTAAGTGTAAGAGAAGATGAAGATACTAAAATTGTAGCTAGAGACATAAAAGAATTTGGAATACAAAAAAAGAAAATATTATCAATAAATATAACAGAATTAGATGAAGAAAGTAAAAATAAATTGAGGGGAGCAATAAAATTCTTTTGTGGAGACAAAAATAATATGCCAATACAAATAATAAATGGAGACAAGAAAGACTTAGCAGGCGGAATATACATAACAGATACAATTTTGTCAGAATTACAAGAATTAATAGGAAAAGAAAGAATAAAAATAGAAGAAATATAAAATTGAAAAATATTATGGAACTGAGTGCAGCATATATTTTATCATATCATCTATATTAGGAGTTGTATTAGAATTTACACTATTAATATCTGCAATGATTGGTGTTATAAGGAAAAACGAAGAGGAGAAATATGAAAAATAGTATAAAACACAAAATACAATGGATAGTATTATTTATTTGTTTAATAGGATTTTTAGTGTTAGTTGAAAATATTTTTAATAAAGAAATTATAAAAGGAGATATAATAGGATATAACATTATATCAAACTTATTAATTTCAAGTACAGTGACACCTGTGGCAAGAGGTATAACATTCTTAGGAGGCACTATTTTTATAATAAGCTCAGCGGTACTATTATTTATAATTATAAAAAATAAAAAAATAGGTTTTTTAATATTAGCGAATTTAGCAATTGTAGCAACATTAAATCAATTATTAAAACATATTTTGAAAAGACCACGTCCAACAGGATATAGATTAATAGAAGTAAGTGGATATAGTTTTCCGTCCGGACACTCTATGGTAAGCATGGCATATTATGGATTTTTAATATATTTGATATATAAATATGTTAAAAATAAATACATTAAATGGATATCCATATGTATATTAAGTATTTTTATATGTTTAATAGGAATAAGTAGAATATATTTAGGAGTTCATTACACAAGTGACGTACTGGCAGGATTTTTAATATCAATTACATATTTAATTATGTATATAGAAATAGTAAATAAATTTGTGTTAGAAAAAGGAGAATAAAGTAAGTTGTAGGGATAAAATGATATCAGAAGCTATACAAGAGTATATTAGCAAAAAGAAGATAAAATTTAACTAAAAAATTATAAGTGATGCAAAAGATTATTTTTAATTTATGAATAAAATTTCAAAAACTTGATGAATGAAAAAATGAAATTCATATTGAGATAGGAATTGCACTAACGTTAAATAATATATTTATGCACTAATAACAAAGAAGAATTTAGTATTAAAAATACTGTTAAATTTTATGAATTCCCACAAGTGAAAAAATTGGTAGCAATGTAGATGATATAATAAAACGAATGTGAAACAGGAGAAAAATTAGTTGTTTATCGTTGTATGGATAATAATGGGAAGACAAATCACAAGGATGGAATTTATGCAAGACCATTAGATATGTTTTTATCTGAAAGTAGACCATGAAAAATATCCTGATGTAACTCAAAAATATCGTTTTGAAGAGATTGTAGATTAATATGCAGAAAATATATGAGATTAATAAAAAATTAAATATGTAGTGAATAGTAGATGATGAAGAGTTAATAGTGAATAGT
>DNVW01000005.1:57289-87505 GCA_003507395.1 Clostridiales bacterium
ACTATTCACTATTAACTCTTCATTCATCCACTATTCATTTTGACCGACAAGTCTCACATTTGGAGCGATTTAGGAGGTTATTTGCAAAAAATATGCCTATTTTTCATAGTGCTCCTCCCATATTTTGCTCAAAAAAATAATTCAATTAATCAACTGCTTTAAGCATTATAGCATATAATAAAAAAACTGGCAACTAATTATTTCTAACTAGTCGCCTTTCATAGCAATTTAACTGGAACCTTCGTTCCTTTCATAGCAATCTTTATAGATTACTTTCTAATACTATGATACTATATTTTACTCTAAATGTCAACGATTTATTCATTAAATTGTTATATAGTATTACACATATTATCGCCAAATTCTAGGCATATTTTATTAGATATGATATCCATATCTTTACCTTCTAATGTTCCTATCGTTCCGGAAAAATTCACTCTTAATATGCTAGTTTTTTTCATTCTTGTAATTCTTGCCCATCTAAGCATTTTTCTAAATCCATTTATTTTTTCTAACTCAATTATCTCTGTAATTTTATCTTTCTGTTTTTTACATTCTTCTATATTGATTTTACCATCTTCTAAATCTTTTTCTATTCTTGCATATTCTGTTGGTTTCTTTGATGATATTGGTACAACAAATAAATCTTTATCAAAATTTTTTAGTATAACAGCAGGGTGCATTCCTCCAAATTCATTTCCTATATTAAATCCAAAATCCATCCATACCACATTGCCTCTTTTAAATAAAACATATTTCATAAGCGTTTTGGTATCTTCTACTGATATATTTGTATTATTAAATGTATATTTATTGTCTTTGAAAGTATAATTTGCTTTGATTATAGATTTTGCATTTTTATTAGCCTTATTAAATGTGTATCGTGTAATAACATAATTTGGCAAAGTATGTTTAATTACATTTGTATAGATATAATTTTCATCTTTTTCATTTTCTATTATTTCTGTTTTATCTTTAATCCAAGTAAAATATAGTTTTCCTCTTTTTATATCTTTATCTATTTTTAAAATTTTTCTAAAATTTCTTAATTGCTTTAAACAATTTATATAGGCTTCTTTCAAACTATCTCACTCCTTGTAGATATATTTTTTATATTGTATCAAACCTTTGTTCTTTTATCAAGTGCTTTTTATAAATCTCTCCTTTCACTTTTGAATGGAAAGGCACAAAAAAACTCTAAAATTTATAGCCTTTCTATGTAGTCTTTTAATTGAGATAAATGGTATTTATTCCTTAAATCTCCCACATAAAAGTAATCGTGTTTATTAAAGAATAAAAATAATTTATCTTTAATAATTACTCTATGTGGTTCTACATACGCTAAGTTTGTATGTTCTATAATTCTTAAACAACCTTCATATATCCTTATTTGTTCAAGTTTTATAGCATTCAAACTGCAAGCCCATTCAATTTTAGAGAGCAATTTTCTTTTTATCTTGTTTTTCTTCTTTACAATGCTAATCATACCACACCATCCTTCCTTTTTCAAGTTAAAGGCGAACAAAATCAACCTTTTACAGTTGATTCAATCGTTTCGTCTGGTGCGACGATTTTACTTAATGGAGCGGATGGCGGGAATCGAACCCGCGCTATCAGGTCGGAAGCATGACATTCTACCACTAAATTACACCCGCATATTTATTGTCTATAAAGATTATATACAATAAAACTATATATATATTATATTGAAGTTAACATGTTTTTGCAAGCTTTTGGCAAATAATTTAATATCCTTTAAATTCTGTAAGACTCTCATCGTTATCTATAAAAGATTGAACATCAATCACCCTAAAATGTTCTTTAGAATCTCTAACTATTACTTGCTTTAATCCTGCATTTATTATCATTCTTTTACATAAAGCACAAGGACTAGCATTTTCAACGTATGTGCCATCTTTAAAATTTATACCAACTAAATATAAAGTGCCATCAAGCATATCTTTTCTGCTAGCACTTATAATTGCATTTTGCTCTGCATGAATGCTCCTACATAATTCATATCGTTCACCTCTAGGAACATTTAAATTTTCTCTTATGCAAGAATTTAAATCACAACAATTTTTTCTTCCTCTAGGAGCGCCAACATATCCTGTTGATATTATTTCATCATTTTTTACAATAATTGCTCCAAAATTTCTTCTTATGCAAGTACCTCTTTTAGTAACAGATTCTGCTATATCTAAATAATAATTAGTTTTATCTATCCTACTCATTTAGAACTCCCTTCTAAAATAATTATTAATTTTAAATATTATATCATAAAAATTGAAAAAGAAATAGAAATATGATATATTTAATTTATTAATTAAAAAAAGAGGGATAAAATGAGTTTATTATTTAATAACAATAATGAAAATATAAAAGTTTATGCTTTTGTTGGCCCATCTGGAACAGGAAAAAGTTACAGAGCTCAAATGGTAGCGAGCGAAAATAATATAAATTATATTATAGATGATGGTTTATTAATAAATGAGAATAATGTAGTAGCAGGGACATCAGCCAAAAAAGCGCCTACAAAAATAGAAACAGTAAAAAGAGCTATATTTGTAAATGAACAAGAGAAACAGGAAATGAAAAAAGCTCTTAGAAAATATAGGCCGGAAGCAATTTTGATTTTAGGAACTTCAGATGGAATGGTAGAAAAAATAACGGAAAATCTTGGATTACAAAAACCTGTGAAAACAATATATATAAATGAAGTCGCAACAGAAGCTGAAATGCAAACAGCAAAAACAATAAGAAAGACTGAAGGAAAACATGTAATACCTGTACCAACATTTGAAATAAAAAAAGATTTTTCAGGATATATATTAGATCCATTACAAATATTTAAATCAAAAGGAAAAGGAAATGCACCATATATTTCAGAAAAATCAATAATAAGACCAACATTTAGTTATTTGGGAAATTTTATAATATCAGATACAGTGTTTAGACAAATAGCAGAATATTTAGCTAAAAAAACGGAGGCTATTAATAAAGTAATAAGAACAAGGGTTGAAAAAACACCAGAAGGCCCTATTATTTATATGGAAGTAATAGTTACTTATGGATACAATGTATTATCTGCTTTAAGGGAATTTAAAGAAAAGGTAAGAAAAGAAATAGAAATATTAACTACAATGAATGTGGTGGACATAACAATCGTGGCAAAAGGAATATATATGCCAGAAGAAAAAAAGAAGGAGGATTAACAATGTCTTTCATAGTTGCAATAGATGGACCTGCAGGGACAGGAAAAGGGACTATTACAAAATTAGTTGCAAAAGATTTTGGGCTAATTAATATAGATACTGGAGCAACATATAGATGTGTTACATTAGAAATGCTTAATCAAAACATTTCAATTCACGAAACCGAGAAGATTATTAAAATATCAGAAAACATAAATATGAAAATAGAAAATAACAATGGATTTCAAACTATATTTTTGAATGAAGAGGATGTGACAGAAAAAATTAGAAGCAAAGAAGTAACAGAATTGGTTTCACAAGTTTCTTCAATTGTTGAAGTAAGATTAAATATGGTAAAACTACAAAGAAAATTGGCAGAAGGAAAAGATGTTATAATGGAGGGAAGAGATATTACAACATATGTGTTCCCAAATGCAAATGTAAAAATATATTTAGATGCAGATGTAGAAGAAAGAGCAAAAAGAAGGTATAAAGAAAATTTAGAAAAAGGAATAAATATGACTTATGAAGAAGTTTTAGAGCATATAAAATGGAGAGATAATAATGACAAAAATAAAGAATTAGGAGCTTTAAGGATTGCAGAAGATGCTATTGTTATAGATACTACGAAGTTAAGTATTGAAGAAGTAAAACAAAAAGTTGAAGAAATTATAAAAAAAGCTAAAGGAGAAGTTAAATGTTAAGAAAAATAATAGTTTTTTTAGTATATATATTTAATGTTATTGTATTTAGAGTAAAATGTGTAGGACAAGAAAATATACAAAATAAGGGAGCATATATAATATGTGCAAATCATACATCTAATTGGGATGCACCAATATTAGTTTCTAATTTGAAAAGAAAAGTATATGTAATGGCAAAAGCAGAATTATTTAAAAATAAATTTATAAAATGGTTAGGAGATAAATGTTGTGTATTTCCAGTAAAAAGAGGAATGAGAGATATAGAATCTATAAAGTACTCTCTAAAACTTTTAAAAGATGGTGAAATACTAGTGATATTTCCAGAAGGGACAAGAAAAGGATTAGAAAAAAACGGAAAGGCACAAAATGGAGTGGCATATATGGCTATAAGAACAGGAGTACCTGTAATACCTGTTGGAATTCAAGGAGAAATGAAACCATTCAGAAAAGTGAAATTAAATATAGGAGAACCATTAGATTTTAGCCAATACAAATCTAATAAGCCAGAAAAAGAGATACTAGATAAAGTAAGTAAAGAGATAATGGACAATATTATTATGTTGACAAACGAGAATATTTAGAGTACAATATAAAGGTTAGTAAATAGAGATAAAATCATATTACTATTTAAAAAATACATAGTAAAAAGAGAAGGGGAAAAAATGATAAACGAAAACATAAGAAATATAGCAATTATTGCACACGTAGACCACGGAAAAACTACATTAGTAGATGCACTTTTAAAACAAAGTCATGTATTTAGAGAAAATGAACAAGTACAAGAAAGAGTAATGGATTCAAATGATTTGGAAAAAGAGAGAGGAATTACAATCCTTTCTAAAAATACATCAGTTATGTACAAAAATATAAAAATAAATATAGTAGATACACCAGGACATGCTGACTTTGGAGGAGAGGTTGAACGTGTTTTAAAAATGGTGGATGGCGTGCTTTTATTAGTAGATGCATTTGAAGGACCAATGCCACAAACTAGAGAGGTTTTAAAAAAATCTCTTGCACTAAACTTAAAACCAATAGTTGTAATTAATAAAATAGATAGACCAGGGGCTAATCCTTTAAAAGTTGTTGACCAAGTTTTAGAATTATTTATAGAATTAAATGCAACAGATGAACAATTAGATTTTCCAGTTATATATGCTTCTGCAAAAAATGGAATAGCTAAAATGAGTTTAAATGAAGAAAGCGATAATATAGAATGTATTTTTGATACAATAATAAAAAATATAGATGCGCCAAAATGTGATATTGACGGAACAATGCAAATGCTTGTATCAAATATAGATTATGATGAATACTTAGGTAGAATAGCAGTTGGAAGAGTAGAAAGAGGAACAATAACTAATGGAACGAATGTAGCTATTTGTAAAAAAGATAAAATAGAACATGGGAAGATAGCAAAATTATTTACTTATGTAGGTTTAAAAAGGACAGAAGTAGAAAGTGTGCAAGCAGGGGACATAGTTTGTCTATCTGGAATTCCAGATATAAATATAGGAGATACAATTTGTGATTCAAATAACCCAGAAAAGATAGACTTTGTAGATATAGATGAACCAACAGTATCTATGACATTTAGTGTAAATAACGGACCATTTGCAGGAAGAGAAGGACAATTTGTAACTTCAAGACATATAAGAGATAGATTATTTAAGGAACTAGAAAGAAATGTTAGTTTACGTGTAAAAGAAACAGAATCAGCAGATAGTTTTGAAGTATGTGGACGTGGGGAATTACATTTGTCTGTATTAATAGAAACTATGAGAAGAGAAGGCTTTGAACTTTTAGTGTCTAGACCAAAAGTTATAATAAAAGAAATAGATGGAGTAAAATGTGAACCAATAGAAAGATTGGTAGTAAATGTTCCTGATGATTGTATTGGAAATGTTATCGAAAAGTTAGGAAGAAGAAAAGCAGAAATGATTAATATGGAACCAGCAGAAGTAGGACACACAAAAGTGGAATTTAAAATACCTGCTAGAGGATTAATTGGATACAGAACAGAGTTTTTAACAGATACCAAAGGTGAAGGAACTATGAATAGCATTTTTGACAGTTATGAACCATATAAAGGAGAAGTTCAATCTAGAACTAGAGGAGTACTTGTTGCATTTGAACAAGGAACATCTATAACTTATGGATTGTATAATGCACAAGAAAGAGGAGAGTTGTTTATTGGACCAGGTGTTGAAGTATATGAGGGAATGATAGTTGGAATAAACTCAAGAAATGAAGATATTTCAATAAACGTATGTAAAGAAAAACACTTAACTAACACAAGAGCTTCTGGATCTGATGATGCATTAAGATTGGTTCCACCAATAAAACTATCATTGGAAAAGGCAATAGAATTTATAGAAGAAGATGAACTTGTAGAAATAACGCCTAAGAATATTAGATTAAGAAAAAAAATATTAGATAACAAAACAAGAGAAAGAATGGCAGCAAGATTAAAAAAATAAAGGAGGAAAAAAATATGGGAGCTAAGCTTAAAAAAAATGGTAGTGGACCAAATCAGTATTCTTATGATATGAGAGGATATTATAGTGAAAGGTTCAGGGGGGATTTTAAGACAGAGAGAGAGAAACAAAATGATGAAGAAAGAAGATTAGATAATAAAGCAAGAGAAATATTTAGAGCAAGAATCATGGAATTAGCTAAAGAAGGGAAAAATGCAACTGAAATATTAGAGATTCTTAAATCAGAAAATATAATACCAAAATCTTTAATAGGAGAGCAGATAATATATCAAATATCTTGCTATTACAATAAAGCAAAAAACGAAAAAGGATATGAAAATGATAGATAATATTAAGAAAAAAGCATTAGAAAATCATATTCCAATTATTATGGATGATACTTTAGAAGTTGTGTCAAAAATATTAGAAAAAGTTAGGCCAAAGAATATATTAGAAATAGGTACTGCTGTAGGATATTCTGCAATCTGTTTTTCAGAATATCTTGCAGATAGTGGATGTATAGATACAATAGAAAGAGATGAGCAAAGGGCTAAAGAAGCAATAGAAAACATTAAAAAAGTAGGGGCAGAAGAAAAAATAAATGTAATTATAGGAGATGCCGTAGAAGTTTTGACAACATTACATAATAAATATGATGTTGTATTTATTGATGCTGCAAAAGGAAAATATCCTTTTTTCTTAGAACAAGCTTTAAGATTAATAAATAAGGATGGCATAATTATAGCAGACAATGTTTTATATAAGGGTTATGTTTTAGGAGACTATAATAAACACAAACAACGCACAGCAGTAAGAAATTTAAGAGAATATATTTCTAAAATAACTAATGACCCTAATATAGAAACCCAAATATTAGAAGTTGGAGATGGAATTGCAATTTCAAGAATTATTTAAATTATATATCTAATGCAAGATAATACAGTATCTGCTATAAAAACAGTTCCAATAACGGATATAATTGCAATTTGAATTTTATGTGGAATTTTAGCTAATATTATATTGACATGTTTTTTTACAAAAGGATAAATATGGTTTATAAAAAGTATAGCAATAAATCCCCATGCAAAAGAATGAAAAATGCTTATACGACCATTTAGATTTAAAAATCTTTCAGAATAATCCCACCACTTTAGACCAAATAAAGCATCTAAACCAAAACTTACAATATATTCAAAAACAGTAAATATAATAATAGAATAGACAAAAAGTTTGAAAGAACTTTTCCTATATTTACTTAAAATTATTATTAAAATTAATGCACCATATCCGTAAATAGGGCAAATAGGACCATATAAAAATCCTCTTTTAGAAAAATACCCCATTTCATAGGCGCAATAAAAAGTTTCCATTGCCCAGCCCATAAAAGCAAATAAAAAGAAATATATAATATAAACATATTTTCTAGATAATTTTTTAGTATTGTTTTTCTCCATAAATTTCTTCTCCTTAATAAACAATATAATAACAGATTTCTGCAAAAATGTAAAATATATTAATGAAAAATTAATAATTGAAAGGAATAAAAAAATGAATAAAGTAGAATTATTAGCACCAGCAGGTTCTTTTGAAAAGGCAAAAACAGCTTTTTTGTATGGAGCAGATGCTGTATATTGTGGAACTGGAAGCTTATCTTTAAGAAGTAGAGCGGAAGTAAAAGATGACGATTTAGCAGAAACAATAAAATATGCTCATAGTATAGGAAAAAAGGTTTATGCGGCAATTAATATTTACGCTTGGGATACGTATTATGAAGAGATAAAGAAACAAGCAAGAATGTTAAATAAATTAAAAGTAGATGGAATTATTGCATCAGATGGAGGAGTAATAGAGGTTATAAAACAAGAAGCACCAGATATAGATATACACATAAGTACACAAGCTAATACTGTAAGTTACCATAGTGCAAATTTCTGGCACAAAAATGGAGCTAAAAGAGTTATTTTAGGAAGAGAGTTAAATAAAGAGCAAATAAAGGAAATAGTAAAAAATAAAGAAGAAGGGTTAGAAGTAGAAATATTTGTACATGGAGCAATATGCTTTGGATATTCAGGAAGATGCTTTTTAAGTGACTTTTTAGCAAACAGAAGTGCAAACTTAGGGGATTGTGCACAAAGTTGCAGATGGGCATATAATGTGTATGTTGAAGAAAATAATAATCCAGGAAATTTAATGCCAGTGGAATATGATGAAAAAGGAACATACATATTTTCTTCGAAAGACTTATGTTTAATAAAAGAAATACCAGAAATAATAAATATGGGAGTGGAAAGTTTAAAAATAGAAGGTAGATTAAAAACAGAATATTACTTAGCTTCAGTAGTAAATGCATATAGAAATGCTATAGATGATTATTTGAAAAATCCTAGTGAATATGATTGTACAAAATATTTAAAAGAGTTAGAAAAAACAAAAACAAGAGGATTAACAACATTTTATTTTAATGATAGAAATAACAAGGATTTCCAAGAGTATGACGGAAAACAGTATAACCCTAATTTCGAATTTGGAGGTAAAATTTTAAGTAACGAAAATGGAAAAACATTAGTGGAAATACGTAATAAATTAACTGTTGGAGATACAATGGAAGTATTAATTCCAGGCCAAATAGAAGTAAAAGAATTTACTATAGAAAACTTATGGGATTCAGAAACTGGAAAAGAAATAGATACCATTAATCCTGGAAAATTAGGACAAACTGTAAGAATGCAACTGCCTATACGAGTAAAGCCAGGTTGGATATTAAGAAGGAAGAAACAATAAAACAATAAACGAAGGACCGAGGATATTATACAAAAGTTGATTTTCATTATATTTTGCTATATAAAGAAAAAAAGAGTTAAAAATTTGATTAATTTTAACTCTTTTTTTCTAATTGAGAAGCTAAACAAAAACATATAAAAAATATCGCTAAAGAAATGATGCCCTCTAAATTAAAAGAAAATTTAGGAATTAATATTAGTACAGAGCCTAATACAAACCCAATAATGCAGTAGAAAGTTTTTGTATAGTAATGTTCAAGCAAATATTTAATTAAATGTAAAAATAATATGCCACCTATTATAATGCCAATACCAATAGGAATAAGTATAACTAGATTTAGTGAAGAAACAGCACTTAAATAAATATGATAAACTCCTAGTATCATTAAAATAACGCTACTACTAACTCCAGGAACTACAATTCCAATAGACATTAAAAAACCACATAAAATTAAGTATAAAAAGTTTACATTTTCGGTTTTAAAAAGTGGTATATTAAGTTTATTTTCTAAAATAATAAGTAAAAAACCAATAATAAATGTAAGAAGTAGATAAAGCAAATAATGCAAACGGAATCCTTTGCCATTATTTGCTTTTTTAAATAAAATAGGAATTTCGCCCAATATCAACCCAATAAAAGCAAGTTTGGTTTGTATAGGAAAAGTGTTAAATAAGTATTTTAAAATATTGCCTAATGCTAAAACACCAATGAAAATACCTAAAGATATGGGAAAAAGGAATAAGAAATGCTCCTTAAAATTTTTAAATAAATTCAAAACACTATTTACAAGCTTTTCATATATACCAAAAATTACACATAAAACGCCACTACTAATGCCAGGAAGTATGGCACCTGCTCCTATTAAAATTCCCATGCAAAAATTTAAAATAAAATTCATAAAATACCTCTATATAAAGATATTATATAAAGGCAAAAATATTACAGCTATTAAATTTATTCTTCTCGTATTTCTTGAGCCAACTTACCAATAGCTTTTGTCTCGATTCTAGACACATAAGAACGGGAAATTCCCATCATTTGGGCTATCTCATTTTGCGTCTTAGGTTTATTTCCATCTAAACCAAATCTTAATTCTAAAATGAGTTTTTCTCTCGATTTTAAAACTTCTTTCATCTTAATATATAATTTTTTTATTTTGAATTTTAAATCTACTTCATCTTCTATAGGCCTATTATTGCTTTCTAAAATTTCTTGAAGAGTTATTGTATTATCATCTTTATCCTTACCAATAGGTTCTTCTAAATAGAATTCAGAATTTAACTTTTTAATGCTTCTTAAATACATTAAAATTTCATTGTCTACACATCTGGAAACATAAGTTGCAAGGCGAACACCTTTAGAAGAATCAAAACTATTTATGCCTTTTATAAGTCCAATTGTACCAATTGAAATTAAATCATCTAATTCAATGTTTGTAGAATTATATTTTTTACAAACATGTGCAACCAATCTTAAATTTCGTTCAATTAAGATATTTTTAGCTTCTTCATTTCCTTCAGATAATAAATTTAAATAGTACTGTTCTTCATTAGAAGATAAAGGCTCTGGAAATAAACTATTATTTGAAATATATCCTACTAAAAATATGGCAGATTTTAAAAAGAACAAGAATCCAGTTAAAAAGAAGTGTAACATAAATATACCTCCACTTTAAATAGTATTTTAATAAAGAATTCTTTTATATGAAAATTATATGAATAAAAAAAAATAAAGTGCCTGACCTTTGAAAGAAAAAATAAAAAAAAGTTTAGTTTATTCTTGATATTTTGAGGAGAGTATTGTATTATATAATATGTAAGAAAACTGAAACAAAAAAATGAAATATAAAATAAAGAAAGGGGAAGACACAATGAAAAAGGTTATAGCAGTTATATTTGTTTTTATATGTGTATTTAGTGTAATTACAACATATGCGACAAATACTGAAAATGTACTAGAACCTACAAAAACTAGTAGTACATTAGTAGAAATAAAAGAAAAAAGTTTAAAAACAATGGAAGACTATGTAGAACAATATGGAAATCAAACTTATGGATATGTTGCATATATATTAAATCTAGTAAGAATATATAGTATACCTTTCTGCTTTGTGGGAATAGTTATTAGTGCTATATATCGTTATGTTATAGGAATAAGAAAGTTAGATGTGCAAGACAAAGGCTTTGGCGTTATGATAGGAATAATAACAGTATTAGTAATATGTCAAGTATTACCATTGATTTTTGCAATAGTAGTAAAAGGTTGGAGGGGTTAAACAAATGAAGGTTTTGTTTGCAGTTGGCAATGAAAAAATTTCTGAAGCGATTATTAAAGAATATCAACAAAATCACAAAGAAATAATAACAGGAAAAAATGTGTATTATTTTAATGCAATACAAAAAGAACTACAAAAAGACAAATCATATGATAGAATAGTTATAAGTGAAGATTTAGAGGCTTTTTCAAACAATAATTATGATGAAATCGATAGATTTATATTTGGAAAGTTAGATAATATATCAGATGAAGCTGCAAACAATTCTGGAACAGATATACCAATAATACTTATTTGTAATGATAGAAGAACAAAATCAGAAGGATTTTTAGTGAAAATTTTTGGAATTGGAATTTATAGTGCATTGATTGGACAAGATAGAAGTATATCAAAGGTTTGTGACTTACTAAATAAACCTCGTACTAAAAAAGAAGCAAAAGTGTATTATAAAATCGATTCTGACGAAGTGGATTATAAAGTAGAAAATGAAGAAGATGTAAGTGAAGTAGAAATACAAAATATTCTTACACATTATAAAAAATTAGGAAAAAATGCGGAAAAATATGTTGAAAGCTTTAATAGTATTGCAACACAATATACAGATGCTCAATTAAGACTAATAGCTCAATTCTTACCGCTAAATGTTAAAGCAGTATTAGAATCTGATTGTGACAAATACAAAAGAATTGTTAGTTTAGGTACAAAAACTAATGAAGAGAACTTGAATAAAAAAAGACAACCTGATTATCAACCACCAAGTGTAAAAGTAAAAAAAATAAAACCAGATATTAACAATAAAGAAGAAAATAAAAAAATTAAATTGATAGAAGAACAATTAAGTAAAAATAAACTAACAAAGCCAGTAGTTATCCCAACAGAAGTGGATATTTCAAAAGTTAAAAAGATTAAAGAAGATAAAGCTGAAATTGAAGACAATATGGAAGATATCGAATTACCACTTTTAGAAGATATGAAACCAAATGTAAACGAAGAAAGTTTGCCGGTGAAAAGAAGAGGAAGACCTAAAAAAGAAGTTACAATAGAGCAAACAACAGATACAATAGTTAAGAAAAAAAGAGGGAGACCTAAAAAAAATCAGGAAGAAGATATAAAAAAAGAGGCAGACACAACAATAGAAGAAAGCAGACTAAAAAAAGAGGAAGATATTGTTAATTTATTTGATATGGATGATGAAGAAGAAAATAATACACTACCAGGATTCGAAAGTTTAGATAAAGAAGAATTAGAAAATGAAGATGATATTATATTGCCGGGATTTGATAACTTGGATGAAATAGAAGACTTGCAACTTCCAGGCTTAGAGAACCAAGAGACTAATATACCAATGCCTAAAATGGAAAGAAATACTGAAAATAAAAATGTAAGTGATTTAGAAAAAATAGAAAATGCGGATAACAATATAGATTTATCTAATTTACTTACAAAAGATAAAAAGATAGTAGCATTTATAGGAACTTCTAAAAACGGAACATCATTTATAGTAAATAATTTAGCTCAATTATTATCAGAACAAGGAATAAAAACAGCAATATTAGATTTAACAAAAAATAAGAATGCATATTATGTGTATACAAATAATCAAGAAGAATTAAGGCAAACAGCATTTGCATCTATACCAAACTTAGTTAATGGAATAGCAAAAGGAATAGAAATAAATAGAAAATTATCAGTGTTTACAACATTGCCAAATGAGGATGAAATTACCAATAATTATTCTGCAATATTAGAAACTTTATTAAAGAATTATTCATTAATATTATTAGATTGTGATTTTAATACAAACTATGGGTATTTTAAAGAAGCACAAGAAATTTATTTAGTACAAAGTTTGGATGTTTTGACAATTCAACCTCTTACTGCATTTTTAAGAGATTTAAAAGCAAAAAATATTTTAAATCCAGAAAAACTAAGAATAGTATTAAACAAAACTTTAAGAGTAAGGAATATAACAGATAAATTAATAATTGGTGGAATTTCAGTATACAATGATCCTGCTATGTCATTTATGACAGAATTATTTAATAAAGATTTAATAAAATATTGTTCAATTCCATTTGAAGAACAAACTTATTCAAGATATCTTGAAGGACTTGTAGATTGCAAAATTACATTAAAAGGATATTCTAAAAAGTTTTTAATGTATTTGTCAAAATTAGGAAATATGGTGTATCCACTAATAAACAATAGCATGTCTAAGAAAACTACAAACAGTTATAATACGTATAATAAGGATGTTAAGTTTACGAATCAAATGAATGAAACATTAAATAAAATGAAAAATAATTATTAATTTATGAATAGCAAAATTTAAAGAGGTGATAGCTTTGCTACTAGCAATAATACTACTACTCGTAATAATAATAGTAATTTTAATGGTGTATAATGTATCTATACATAAAAAAATAGAAAGCTTTTCTAATCTTAATCAAAAAGTTACTAGCTTAAATGTATTACAAGATTTACTTGATACTATTAGTGAGTATACCACAACTAAAGAAAAATTTAATAAGATAAATAACATATTAATACAAAAGTATGGAATAAAATATTCAACAATTGTTATTTATGATGGTACAGAATATGTGGTAAAGGCATCTAATGTAGACAAGAAACATTGGGATACTTTGAGTAAGCTACAAACAGAATCAATATTTAAGGATAGCATTCAAACAGCTACACCTAAATATTTAACAGTAGAGCGAGAAGGAGAGAGGTTACCATATCAAAAAAGTGAATTTGCAAGAGCAAAATCAGCAATATTTTTTCCTTTGTATATAGATAATGTATATATAGGATACTGGATAATAGAAGGTACACAGCCACATGAATTTGATGATATGGATGTTACAATTTTAGAAGTAGTAAAAAATAATATTGTTTCTGTTGTAAAAACGGTAACAAATCAACAAATAATTGAAACAATAGTCAGAGATGACAAATTTAGTGGTTTAAAATCAGCAGAATATTTATATGGAGAAGGTAGAAAAATAATAGATAAATACACTATTTCAGCTGTGTGTTTATTTAAAATAACAAACATAGAAGAAATAAATACAAAATTTAGTAGAGAAACCGGCAATAAAACTATTACACAAATATCAAATACTATAAAGAATAAATTATTATCAGAATATATATTTGTAAGATATATGGGGCCAAAATTTGCAATAGTGTTTTCTGGAGTAGAACCAGAAGCAGTGAAAGAATTTTTGCAAGAACTTAAAAAAAGTGTGGAAGAGCTAAAAATTTCTCCAGCAGAAGACTATAAAGAAAATAACAAAGAAGTATACGTTAAACCTAAAGTTAATTTTGCTATAGCAGCATATTATAAAGGAACAGCATTAGAGGAAGTTATAAAAAGACTAGAGGAATACTTAGATGAAGCTAAAAATGAAGAAAATAGTATAAATTTTTTATAGGAGGTAATTATTAATATGTCTATGGATGAAACAATGAGTTTTGAGGTAGAAAGAGAAAAAAATGTTAAGACTAGAGAAATACTTACAAAAGTTTATCAAGCATTGGAAGAAAAAGGATATAATCCAATAAATCAAATAGTTGGATATATATTATCAGGAGATCCTACATATATTACAAGCCATAATGATGCAAGAAATCTTATAAGACAATTAGAAAGAGATGAATTATTAGAAAAGATGGTAAAAAATTATATAGGATTAGGCGAATAATATGAGAAAACTTGGGATTGACTATGGAGATAGTAGAGTAGGACTAGCTATAAGCGATGAACTGGGAATAACTGCGCAAGGATTATGTACAATTAATCATAAAGGAAACGATAAAATTGTTCTAAAACAATTAGAAGAGATACTTAATAGCTATGAAATAGATACCATTGTAATAGGTATTCCCATAAATATGGATGGAACCGAAGGAATAAGAGTAGAGGTAACAAAAAAATTTATACATAAATTAAAATGTAAATTTAATAAAGTTAATATTGTTGAAATTGATGAAAGATTAACAACTGTGGCAGCACATAAAACTATGAATTACTTAGGAATAAAAAAGGAAGATAAAAAAAATATAGTTGATACTATATCAGCAATATATATATTAGAGACATATATGAATAAGAAAAAATAGAACTGTATATCATGAGCAAAATTGAAGATAATATAATTAAGTTATTAACGTTGTAGAAATACAAATTTAAATATTATAATAATAAAAAGTTGAAAGGAGAAAATTAAAATGAGTGAAGATTTAAACAATGAAGTTCCAGAAAACATGGAAGGAGAAGAAATAGACAATATAGTAATATTAAATGATGAGGAAGGAAATGAAGTTCAATTTGAGTTTTTAGATTTAATTGAATATGATGGAGAAGAATATGTAATATTGTTACCAGTAGAAGAAGAAGTCTCAGAAGAACCAGGTGAAGTTGTAATATTAAAACTAGAGAACACATCAGATGAAGAAGAATCTTATGTAAGTGTAGATGATGAAGAAATATTAAATAATGTGTTTGAGATATTCAAAGAAAAATTCAAAGATGAATTTAATTTTACAGATTAGAAAATACTAACAAGAAAAAATAATATAATGTTGTAAAAAACATTATATTATTTTTTTCTTGCTACTTAATAAGATTTTGTGATAAAATAAGAAAAGAAGGAGTTGATACAAATGAGAAATTTTACCACATGGTTAATAGTAATTTTTGGTTTTATGTTTTGGGGATTCAGGGTTGTTGCGACAGTTGCAGCTAGTACAGGAATGGAATTTATGATTAAGCCAATGGATATTATGGTAGAAATACCAGTATTATTTATAAGCTTTATGTGTATTTGCTTTATAATTAAAAGAAAAATATTAGCAGCAGTAATATATTTAGTTACACATGGAATATATTATGGAGTATTTTTATACCAAAATATTAATACAATAATGTATGGACAGGTAACAGAAGAAAATTATATTTCAATATTCTTTTCTTTTATAGGTATATTATTGCCAATATTTGCTCTATTAGATTTAATGTTAGATAAAAGTAGAAAAATGCGCCCAAAAGATAAAAAAACGGATTGGTTTTATGGAGATGAAAAATATGACAGAAAAATGGATGAAAGGGCGGACAAAAATAATTATCGTACATTATAGTATTGTATAATGTATACTAAAGGAAGTTAATATTATGAAAAATCAAGAATATATAGAATACACATATTTACATAGGAAAGTAGTTATGTATTTAGCTAATAAGTACATAAAGAAAGATAAGGAAAAAATTTTAAAACAAATACAATACCATGATATGGATAAATTATTTATGTATTTATTTTATGACAAAAAGGATGTTTCTGCTATGCATAGAAAATTATCCTTACATCATGAAAATGAAATAGAAAAAAATTATATTGATTATATTGAAATGATATTAGATTGGGAGAGCGCAAGATATACTAAACCAGATAAACCATTAAATGCTTATGATACATTATATAAATATTACCCTAATATGGAACATGAAATATTACCAATATTAAAAGAATTTGAAATAGATAAACCAAATTTGCCCATGGAAAAAGATGTGCTAGAATATGCGAATAGCTTAAAGAATATATCTATGGAAGATATAGAAAAAGAATTAATAGATTATATAAAACAAGAAATGGTATAGGAAATTGAAAAAATGAAAACAAATCTTATATATTTTGTACATGGTACAACTTATGATAACGCCAGTAAAAAATGCTCTGGCTGGAAACAAGTTGAACTGAACAATTTAGGTAAAGAACAAGCCGAAAATTTAGGAAGATTAAATTCAAATATAAAGTTTGATGTGATTTTTACATCTGACTTAATAAGAGCTATAGATAGTGCAAATATAGCTTTTCCTAATATCCCCAAAATACAAGATCAAAGGTTAAGAGAATGTAATTATGGCGATTTAGATGGAGAGGATAAGCAGTTAGTAATTTATGAAGAACATATTTATACTCCTTTTCCAAATGGAGAATCACTAAAAGATGTTGAAGAAAGAATTGATAATTTTATTAAAGACATAAAAGAAAAATATAAAGGAAAAACAATTGGGATTGTCGCACATAGAGCACCACAACTTGCTTTTGAAGTAATAACAAAAAATATCAGTTGGGAAGAAGCAAACAAGAACGACTGGAGAAAAACAGGTTCATGGCAACCAGGGTGGCAATATAATATAGATTAAATGAAGGTGTGTCTGTTATGAAGGTATTAATAATTGGCATAGTTGCAAGTGGTAAAACAACATTAGCACGCAGATTATCAAAAGAAACTAACATTAAAAATTATGAAATAGATTTAATAGTTCATGATGATAAAAATAAGAGAAAAAGAACAAACAAAGAACAAACAAAGAACAACAAAAAATAATATTCATGACACTCAAACTTTTGGGGTGCAAGACAAAACTGACAATGTACTAATAGGTTTTGCGGAATTTTTAGATTCACTAAAAGAAAGTGCATTCAAAACAAATAAGGCAGATAATTTGTTGAAAATTATCTGCCTTTTATGGTATAATTGAAGCAAAATATTAAGATAGAAAGAAGAAATATTACACAATGCGGGGCAAATATCTGCAAAAGTAGCACAAGAATTAGCTTATAAAGAGTATGATAAATTTAAAATTAAACAAGACAAATTATATAAATCAGATTTTGATGATTTTTTAAATGAAACAAGAATGATAGAGAATGGAAGTGGAAATAATGGATAAAAAAGAAAAAAGTTTACCATCGACGAGCATTAACTGGTATCCAGGGCACATGGCAAAAACTAAAAGACAAATAATTGAAGATTTAAAATTAATAGATATAGTTATAGAAATATTGGATGCAAGAATTCCAATATCTAGCCAAAATCCAGATATCAATAAATTAATACAAAATAAGAAAAGAATAATAGTATTAAACAAATCAGATTTATCAGATAAAAAACAAAATGAAAAGTGGATTACATATTTTAAACAAAAGGATTATCAGGCAATTCTGGTAGATTCAAATAGTGGAAAAGGGATAAAGGAATGTCTAAGTGCAATAAAAAAGCTATATGAATCAGATACATATATAGAAAAAGGAAGAATAGGAAAATCTATAAGAGTAATGATTTTAGGGATACCAAATGTTGGAAAGTCATCATTTATAAATAGAATTTCTAAAAAAACTTCTGCACAAGTAGGAAATAAACCAGGAGTTACAAGGCAAAAACAATGGATAAAAATAGAAGATAATATAGAATTAATGGATACACCAGGAGTATTGTGGCCAAAATTTGAAAGCGAAGAGGTTGCGCTAAATCTAGCTTATACAGGAACTATAAAAAATGATATTCTACAATCAATTGAAATAGGTTTTCAATTGCTAAAGTTTTTAATTAAAAATTGTAGAAATAATGTTATTATAAGGTATAAATTAGACGATAAGAAAATAGAAGAAATAATGAAATCAGAAAAAGAAGAAAATGATGTAATTCTAGAAATATTGCATGAAATAGGAAAAAAACGTGGGGCTTTAATTTCTGGTGGAGAAATTGATGAAGAAAAAACAGCCAATATTATATTAGATGATTTTAGAAGCGGAAAATTAGGTGAAATTACATTAGAAAGGTTATAGAATAAAAATTAATAGTTAAAGAGAGGAAAAGAATGAACTTATTTAATATAGAAAAAAATGAAATAGAAGTAAATATGATGTCACCACTTACATGGGCGTATGTGGGGGATGCAGTATATGAACTATATATAAGAACACATTTAGTAAATAAAACAAATTTAAAACCACACAAGTTACATATAGAGGCAATTAAATATGTAAAAGCACAATCCCAAGCACAAGCTTTGAAAAAGATAGAGGTAAATCTTACGGAAAAAGAAAAAGAGATAGTAAGAAGAGGAAGAAATACAGAAAATCATCATGTTGCTAAAAATGCAAGTGTTCAAGATTACATGTATTCAACAGCATTTGAAGCTTTAATAGGATATTTGTATTTGACAAATCAAGAAAAAAGAATAAAAGAATTAGTAGAAATGATAATTCCAACAAGACCAGAAAGATAATGTATGGCAAAGTTCCACCTTTGCCCAGAAATAACAAATATTTAATACAAAAATATTGACTTAGGTAATAAAAATATGCTAAACTATATAAGTAGATTTTAAGGCCCCTTGGTCAAGCGGTTAAGACGCAGCCCTCTCAAGGCTGAATCATGGGTTCGATTCCCGTAGGGGTCACCAAAAGTAAAAAACTCAAACATTGATATTAGTAAATGTTTGAGTTTTTTAGTGTGTAGAAAAATTATATATTAGAGAAACAAAACTTTTCGATATATGATTATAATTTTTTAGATTGTTATTAAAAATTTAAATGTTCGCTTGACAAAGAAAGAAAACAGATGTACAATACAAACAACAATTCGATAAAACAAAAATTTGCAGAAGGAGGAACATATGATAACAACATTACACATAAAAAATATAGGAATAATAGATGATTTGACTATAGACTTAAATGAGGGACTAAATGTATTAACAGGAGAAACAGGAGCTGGAAAAACATTAATAATAGATTCTCTAGCAATAATAGCAGGAGGAAGGTTTTCTAAAGAGATGATAAGAAGAGGTGAAAACTATTCTTTTGTAGAGCTAAGCATATATTATCCAGATAATGAATTGGCTATTGATGGTAATATAATAGTTACAAGAGAAGTTTATGCTAATGGAAGAAATTCTTGCAAAATAAATGGAAGACTTGTAACAGTAAATGAACTAAAAGATGTAATGAAGAAAATAATAAATATACATGGGCAACAAGACAATCAACTTTTGTTAGACTCCAAATATCATATAAAATATTTAGATAATTTCATTGGCAAAGAGTTAAAAGAGATAAAAGAACAATATATGGAATTATATAATGAATATAAAAAATTAAAAAATGAACTACAAAACAATTATGGGGATGAGAAGGAAAAAGAAAGGAGATTAGATTTATTAAAATATCAATTAAAAGAAATAAAACAAGTAGATTTGAAACCAAAAGAAGATGAAGAGTTAGAAGAAAAAAGGAATATAATACTTAATTCTGAAAAGCTACAAGTTAACCTAATAGATATAGATACTAATTTATCTAACCAAGTAATTGATGGATTAAGTAATTCTATAAGGGCTTTAGAAAAAATAGAAAATTATGGAGAAATATACAAAGGCAAACTTGTAGATTTAAAAAACATCTATTATGAAATACAAGAGCTTACCAGAGATTTTGAGAATATGAGAGAAGATGTATGCTTTGACGAATATGAAAGAAATGAAATAGAAAAGAGATTAGATATAATATTTTCTCTTAAAAGGAAATATGGAAATAGCATAGAGGAAATATTAAAATATAAAGAAAATGTAAGCAAGCAGATATATGAAATAGAGAATGTTGATGAGCATAATGAAAAATTAAGAAAATCAATAGCAGAGCTAGAAGAAAAGATGAAAGCACAATCAAAATTAATGGAAGAAATAAGAAAAAAATATGCTATTGTGTTATCAGAAAAAATAAATAAAGAATTAAAAGATTTAGAAATGTTTAATTCTGTGTTTGAAATAAATGTGGAAACAATACAAGAATTTAATTTAAATGGATTAAACAAAGTTGAATTTTTTATTTGTACTAATATTGGAGATGAATCAAAACCACTTGTAAAAATAGCGTCAGGTGGGGAAATGTCAAGATTAATGTTAGCAATAAAATCAGTGTTGGCAAGTACTGATGAAGTACCAGTTTTAGTATTTGACGAAATAGACACGGGAATAAGTGGTAAGGCTGCTAAAGCAGTAGGAGAAAAATTAAAAGCAATATCAAAAACGCATCAAGTAATATGTATAACACATTTGGCTCCAATTGCAGCCAAAGGAGATTATAATTATTATATAACGAAAAATATAAAAAATGAAAAAACAGTAACAAATATAAAACAACTAAACGAAGAAGAGACAATAAATGAAATTGCAAGAATTGCAACTGGAGAAGTAACAGAAATATCTAAAAAGCAAGCAATAGAATTAAGAAAAGTATCATAATACTATATAAGAGCTAGTCAAAACTAGCTCATTTTTTGCATAGGAAAAACTATGCCTGAGAGGCTTTATATATAGGTATGAGATTAGCTAATTCAACGTTGAAAAATGTCGTTTTATGACATACGAAACTTCTTGAAAAAACCCATATAAACCATTATAATAAAAATAATAATTATATTCATAGTAAAATTAAAATTTTATTAATATTCAACATAATAATTAAATCAAAAAAATTGAATTTCTTAAATTTTTAAATCTAAAATAACCAGATCAAAAAATAAAGTTATTTTCAAAAATTCAAAATCTATAAAAGCACTTCCTTTCATATTTACATATGTTTTTTTGTCATACAAAAATTTTGTTCAAATCTTATTTAAGGACTTTAATACAAATAGGATGAATATTATAAATTTTAATTCTAAACTATTAATGTAAAATTTATTCAATTAAGGAGGAATGATAAATAGAGTATATAAAATACTAGCTAAACAAAGATCTTCTAAATGAGTGCCAAAAAATGGTGCTCATTTATTTTGAGCTAATGCTTAAATGAACATAAATTTTACAAAATTGTTTACATATTTTAACTTTTAGGTTATAATAATACATATTAAAATATGACAAAGATTTATGGCGATAAGCCTAGAAGGGAATGAGAAAATATGAGCGAAGAAACAAATAACAATGTAGAGCAAGAATTAGACTTAAACCAATTAATGATAATAAGGAGAGAAAAATTAGAAAAATTAAAACAAGAAAATAAAAATCCATTTGAAATAACAAAATTTGATAGAACACATACAAGTAAAGAGATTATAGATAATTATGAAAAATTAGAAGGAAAAGATGTAACTGTAGCAGGTAGAATAATGGCTAAAAGAATTATGGGAAAAGCATCATTCTGTCATATTCAAGATGGAGAAGGAAAAATTCAAAGTTATGTAAGTATAAATGATTTAGGAGAAGAAAACTATAAACATTTTAAAGAAGATGATATAGGAGATATTATAGGAATTACAGGTTTTGTGTTTAAAACAAGAACAGGAGAAATTTCTATTCATGCAAAAGAAGTAACATTACTTTCAAAATCTTTAAGACCACTACCAGAAAAGTTCCATGGACTAAAAGATACAGATTTACGTTATCGTCAAAGATCTGTTGATTTAATTATGAATCCAGAAGTTAAAGATGCTTTCCTTAAAAGAGCATTAATAATAAAAGAAATAAGACAAATATTAGATGAAAAAGGATATATGGAAGTAGAAACACCAATATTACAAACAATTCCGGGAGGCGCTTCAGCAAGGCCATTTATAACACATCACAATACATTGGATATAGATATGTATTTAAGAATTGCAACAGAATTATATTTAAAAAGGCTTATAATTGGTGGATTTGATAAAGTTTATGAAATTGGAAAAAACTTTAGAAATGAAGGAATGGACATTAAACACAATCCAGAATTTACATGTATAGAATTATATGAAGCATATACAAATTTAGAAGGAATGATGAATATAACAGAAGAAATAATAAGAAAATGTGCTAATAAAGTATGTGGAACAGGAAAGATATCATATCAAGGTGAAGAAATTGACTTAGAAAAGCCATTTAGAAGAATTACCATGATAGATAGTATTAAAGAAGTAACAGGAGTGGACTTTAACAAGATAGAGACTGATGAAGAAGCACAAAAAATAGCAAAAGAATTAAATATAGATATAGACCCAATAAAAACAACAAGAGGAGATATAATAGTACAAGTATTTGAGGAAAAAGTTGAAGAAACATTAAGAGAACCAACATTCCTTTATGAATATCCAATAGAAAATTCTCCACTTACTAAAAAATGTAAAGACAATCCAAAAATGACACAAAGATTTGAATTATTTATAGGTGGAAGAGAATATGCAAATGCTTATTCAGAGTTAAACGACCCAATAGACCAATATGAAAGATTTTTGAAACAAGTACAAGCAAGAGAAGCTGGAGACGAAGAAGCAAATATGATGGATGATGATTTTATACAAGCATTAGAATATGGTATGCCTCCAACAGGTGGAATGGGAATGGGAATAGACCGTTTAGTAATGCTACTTACAGACTCAGCATCTATCAGAGATGTATTACTATTCCCAACAATGAAACCATTAAATTAGATATTAGAAAATAATATTAATATGGAGTAATATGGAAAATTATAGAAAACAAAAAGCAATAGAATTATTTAAACAAGGGTATAATTGTACTCAGGCAATATTGTTGGCATATTGTGACTTGGTTGACCTAGATGAAAAAATAGCATTTAAAATTTCTACAGGTTTTGGAGGCGGAATAGCAAAACTAGGAAAAACTTGCGGAGCAATAAATGCTGCTGTAATGCTAATAAGCTTAAGATATGCTGGAACAGAAAAAACAGATTTGGACAGCAAAAATAAAGTTATAGAAATGACAAGAAACTTTATTGTTGAATTTTCAAGAAATCACAAAGGAATTAATTGTGCGGAATTATTAACAGAAGAAACAGACAAAAGATATACAATGCATTCAGAAAAATGTGTAAATATAATTGATGAGGTATGTGAACTATTAAAATTATAGAAGATTTAACCAAAATACAGAATTAGAAAATAGTATTGAAAATGTAAATTATAGTGTGTTATAATTGATATGCTATAATTTACTATTTTTATAGGAGGGAAAATGTTTAATTTTGATAAAAGAGTTTGGTATATTGTTATAGCGATTATTGCTATAAGATTTTTGTTACCATATTTAACTAATACAAATGCGTTACTAAGCCTATTAATATCATTACCAGCTGTTCTTATAGCTATTACATTCCATGAATATGCACATGCATTTGCAGCAGATAAATTGGGAGATGATACCCCTAGACAACAGGGAAGACTAAATTTGAATCCACTTTCACATATAGACCCAATAGGATTTATAATGCTTATTTTTGCCGGATTTGGATGGGGAAAACCTGTACAAATAAATCCTAGAAATTTTAATAGAGATATATCAATGACAAAAGCAGAGGCAATTGTTGCAGCAGCAGGACCAATAATGAACTTTATACTTGCAATTTTATTTACAATAATAAGCTGTATTATACCTAAGTTTTTTATGGATTTTTACTGTTCTCAAATAGGTATGATAACAATGAGCATTATAAATATTTCTATAATAATTAACCTAGGATTAGGAATATTTAATTTGATACCATTACCTCCATTAGATGGTTCAAAAATATTAAATAATTTTTTATCATATAATGCAAGAGAATGGTTCGCAAACCACGAGCAAATATTTTATATTATATTTGTAGTATTATGGGTTACAGGAATTGCAGGAGGAATAATATCACCACTTATAAATGGAGCATATAGTGGACTTTCATATTTAGGAATGAAAGCGTTTGGATTATTAGGAGGATAAAAAATATGAAAGATATAATTACTTTAGGAATAGAATCAAGTTGTGATGAAACTTCTGTTGCTGTTGTAAAAAATGGCAGAGAAGTTCTTTCTAATATAATAAACTCACAAATAAAAATACATGAAAAATTTGGCGGAGTTGTTCCAGAAATAGCCTCTAGAAATCATGTTGAGGTTATTTCAAATGTGACTAAACAAGCTTTAGAAGAAGCTAATATTACTTTTGAAAATATAGATATAATTGCATGCACATATGGACCAGGGCTAGTTGGAGCACTATTAGTGGGGGTATCTTATGCAAAAGCGCTAAGTTATGCTTTAAATAAGCCACTAATAGGGACAAACCATATAGAGGGACACATTGCAGCAAATTATATAACACATAAAGAACTAGAGCCTCCATTCTTATGTTTAATAATATCTGGAGGGCATACTCATTTAGTACATATAAAAGATTATAATGAATTTGAAATATTAGGGAAAACAAGGGATGATGCTATAGGAGAGGCATTTGACAAAGTGGCTAGAGTCATAGGATTAGGATATCCTGGTGGACCGAAAGTTGACAAACTTGCAAAAGAAGGTGTTGCAGATATAGAACTTCCAAAACCACATCTAGATGGAATGGATTTTAGTTTTAGTGGAATAAAAACAGCAATAATAAATATGCATCATAAAAATCCAAACGTAAATAGAGCAAATTTATGTATGAGTTTTGAAAAGGACGTAACAGAAATATTATTAGAGAATACAATAAAAGCAGCTAAGAGTTTAAATATAACAAAAATAGCATTAGCAGGAGGAGTATCAGCTAATTCATTTATAAGACAAGAATTTTTAAAATTACAAAATAAAGGTTACAAAATTTATTATCCAGAGTTGAATTTATGTACTGATAATGCAGCTATGATTGCATCAGCAGGTTACTATAATTATATAAGTGGAAAAATATCAGATATGTATTTAAATGCTATACCAAATTTGAAAATATAGGAGGAAAAATGTCAACTTATGCAATAGGAGATTTACATTTATCGTTTAATAAAAATAAACCGATGAGCATATTTGGTGCAAATTGGGAAGAACATGAAGAAAAAATAAAGAAAAACTGGCAAGAAAAAGTAAAAGAAAATGATTGTGTCATATTGCTAGGAGACTTTTCTTGGGCTACTTATTTAGAAGAGGCTTATGAAGATTTCAAATATTTAAATGAACTGCCAGGAAATAAAATTTTATTAAAAGGTAATCATGATTATTGGTGGACTACTGTTACAAATATGAAAGAATATTTAAAAGAAAATAATTTTAATACAATTAATTTTTTGCACAATAATAGTTATTTGATAGAAAATAAAGTAATAGTAGGAACAAGAGGATGGAACTTATTAGAGACAGAAAATAGTGAAAAAATGATAAATAGGGAAAATAATAGATTAAAACTATCTATTGAAGATGGAATAAATAGATATGGAAAAGATAAGGAAATTATTGCTTTTATGCATTACCCACCAATTACATTAAATAATATAAATTCAGAATTGGTAAAAACATTGCAAAAATATAATATAAAAAAATGCTATTATGCACATCTTCATGGAAATTCACATAAAGATGCCGTAGAAGGCGAAAAAAATGGAATAAAATTCAAGCTGATAAGTGCAGATTATTTAGAATTTAACCTGTTCAAGATTTGACTATTGCAAAAATAAAAAAATGTGATATAATTGAGAAGTTAATTATTAGATATAGAAAGGAATGTTTAAACAAAATGAGTGTAAAAGTAGAAAAAACAGAAAACACAAACGAAGTAAAATTAAGCTTTGAAATAGAGGCAGAAAAATTTGATGAAGCAATGAAAAAAGTATATGCTAAAACTGCAAAATATTTTAATATACCAGGTTTTAGAAAAGGAAAAGCACCAATGCAAATGGTGGAAAAACAATATGGCTCTTCAATTTTCTATGAAGATACATTTAATGAACTAGTTCCAGATATTTATGATGAAGCAATTAAAGAAAATAATATAGATGCTGTTAGTAGACCACAAATAGATATTCAACAGATGGAAAAAGGAAAAAATTTAATATTTACAGCAATAGTTCAAGTAAGCCCAGAAGTTAAGATTGGGAAATATAAAGGTATAGAACTAAATAAAATAGAGTATAATGTATCTGATGAAGACATAGAACATGAACTAGGACATATGCAAGAAAAAAATTCAAGATTGATTACAATAGAAGACAGACCAGTAGAAACAAAAGATATTGCAGTAATTGATTTTGAAGGTTTTGTAGATGGAGAAGCTTTTAAAGGTGGAAAGGCAGAAAAACATGAGTTAGAGATAGGAAGCAATACATTTATACCAGGATTTGAAGATCAAATTATAGGAATGAAAGTAGATGAAGAAAAAGATATAAATGTAAAATTCCCAGAAGAATACTTTTCAAAAGATTTAGCAGGAAAAGACGCTACATTCAAAGTAAAATTGCATGAAATAAAGAAAAAAGAATTACCTAAATTAGATGATGAATTTGCAAAAGATGTTAGCGAATTTGATACACTTGAAGAATTGAAAAATAGTATAAAAGAAAAGATACAAACTGAAAATGATTCAAGAGCAAAATATGAATTAGAAGAAAATGCAATAAAAACAGTTTGCGAAAATACACCAATAGATATACCATCAGCAATGATAGAAAACGAAATAGAAAACATGATGCAAGATATAAAAGTAAGATTATCATATCAAGGATTAAATATAGAACAATATCTTAAAATGATAAATAAAACAGAAGAAGATATGAGAAATGAATTTAAAGAACAAGCAGAAAGAGCTGTAAAATCAAGATTGGTTTTAGAAGCAGTTGCAAAAGCAGAAAAAATAGAAAATTCAGAAGAAGAAATTGCAGAAAAAATAAAAGAAATGGCTAAAAACTATGGAAAAAAAGAAGAAGAGGTTTTAAAAAATGAACAATTAAGAAAGTATGTTGAAGAAAACATGAAAACAGAGAAAGCCATTAAGTTTATTGTTGATAATGCAAAAATAAAATAAAGGGAGGAATAGCACGTTGGAAAAAAATAGTTTAGTTCCATATGTAATTGAACAAACAGCAAAGGGAGAAAGGTCTTATGATATATTTTCAAGACTTTTAAAGGACAGAATTATATTTTTAGGGGAAGATGTTAACCCAACATCAGCTAGTTTAGTAATAGCACAATTGCTTTTTTTGGAATCGGAAGATCCAGACAAAGAAATATTTTTATATATTAATAGCCCAGGAGGTTCTATCTCAGATGGAATGGCAATAGTTGATACAATGAACTATATAAAATGTCCAGTTTCAACGATTTGTGTGGGGCTAGCTGCAAGCATGGGTGCAGTACTTTTGGCATCAGGAGAAAAAGGAAAAAGATATGCAACACCTAATGCTGAAATATTAATCCATCAACCATTAATAGCTGGTGGAGGATTATCAGGACAAACAACAGAAATAAAAATACATGCAGATCATATGGTAAAAACAAGAGAAAAGTTAAATAAATTATTAAGTGAAAGAACAGGTCAACCATTAGAAGTAATAGACAGAGATACAGAAAGAGATAATTACATGACAGCAGAAGAAGCACTAAAATATGGACTTATAGATGGAATAATGGATAAAAGACAATAAAATTGCTGAATAATTTATGCCTTTAGAAAGGAAAGAAAATTAATATGGCAAATAAAAATATTAAATGTTCATTTTGTGGAAAATCGCAAGATAGTGTAGAAAGAATAATCGCTGGACCAGGGGTTTACATTTGCAATGAATGCATTAAAGTGTGTTCAAACATTATAGAAGACGAGTTATATGATGATAGCGAATTAACATATACATTAGACACAATCACAGATTTACCAACACCAGAGGAAATAAAAAAAGTATTAGATTCATATGTGATAGGTCAGGAAGAAGCGAAAAAAACGTTATCTGTTGCTGTATACAATCATTATAAAAGGATTAATAATAAGGTTAATATAGATTCAGATGTGGAAATACAAAAAAGCAATGTTTTACTATTAGGGCCAACAGGATGTGGAAAAACATTACTTGCACAAACATTAGCAAGAATATTAAAGGTGCCATTTGCAATAGCAGATGCTACAACATTGACAGAAGCAGGCTATGTTGGAGAAGATGTAGAAAATATTTTATTAAAATTAATTCAAGCTGCAGACTATGATGTGACCAAGGCAGAAAAAGGAATAATATATATTGATGAGATAGATAAAATATCAAGAAAATCAGAAAATCCTTCAATAACAAGAGACGTAAGCGGAGAAGGTGTGCAACAAGCATTGCTAAAAATAGTAGAAGGAACAGTAGCTTCTGTACCACCACAAGGTGGAAGAAAGCATCCACACCAAGAATTTTTACAAATAAATACAGAAAATATTTTATTTATTTGTGGAGGAGCTTTCGAAGGACTAGAAAGAATAGTAAAAGACAGAATTGGAAAGAAAAGTATAGGATTTGGTGCTGAAATAGAAAGCTCAAAAGATATTAGCAGATACGAAATATTCGAAAAATTGTTGCCACAGGATTTGTTGAAATTTGGTTTAATTCCAGAATTTGTTGGCAGATTGCCTGTAATAGCAACATTAAAAGAATTAGACAAACAAGCTCTAATTGACATTGTAACAAAACCAAAAAATGCTTTGATCAAGCAATATCAGAAATTGTTCGAATTGGATAATGTACAATTAGAATTTGAAAAAGAGGCATTAGAGCAAATTGTAGAAAAAGCTATAGAAAGAAAAACAGGAGCTAGAGGACTACGTTCAATTTTAGAAGAAATAATGAGAGACATTATGTTTGAGATTCCTTCAAATCCTAAAATTGAAAAATGCATTATAACAAAAGAAGCTGTTATAAATGGAGAACCTCCTAAAATTATAATTAACAATAATAGAGAAACAATTAAAACAAATAAATCAAATAAAAAGGCAAACAATAAAAAAATAGTAGAAACAGCATAAAATATAAATATAGGCCATTAAAAAATGAAAAAATAGTAGGTTGTCGATGTTATTGGCAACCTATATTATATTATATTATATTTTTTCGTTTAAAAATGAAGTATAGTGATTAAAATAAAAAAAGTAATAAAAAAATCAAAAAAAGTGTTGACAATAGATGAAGTGTTGTGCTAAAATAAATATTGTTGTTACCCAAGAAAAAACAACAAAAAAGTACATTGAA
>DNVW01000006.1:0-28705 GCA_003507395.1 Clostridiales bacterium
AAATGTGTTGCGAGGAGGAGCGTTCCTGGAGTGACAGGAGGCAATAATTTCAAAGCAAATGTGTTGCGAGGAGGAGCGTCCCTAGAGCGACAGGAGGCAATAATTTCAAAGCAAATGTGTTGCGAGGAGGAGCGTCCCTAGAGCGACAGGAGGCAATAATTTGCGAAGTAGTAAAGGAAAAACACGGATGGAAGATTTAGTTGTAGAATACGACAAACATAAAACTAAAATATTAAAATATATAATGTTTAAAAAGAGGACTGAAAAAGAAGTATTTCAAAAGTTCTCTTCTTCTGTTGAAGAAAATATGTTAGAAGACATTATAGAAGAACTAAAAGAAAATGGATACATAAATGACAAACAATATATAAAAAAAGCAGTAACTGAATATATAAACTTACAAAATTTATCAATAAAAGAATTGGAATATAAACTATATTCAAAAGGTTTAAATAATGATATAATAGATGAGTATTTTAATGAAATTTCAGAGAAATTAGAAGAATATGAATTACAATCTGCTAAAAATATAATACTAAAAAAACAACAAGTGATGAACAAAGAAGAAATACAAGAATTTTTAAGAAAAAAAGGATATAAACAAGATACAATAAAACAAGCTTTTCTAAATGATTAAAAAATTCAGAATAGGAGAAAAAATTTAAAAATGCAAAATATACTAACATTAGAAACAACAAAATATGCAATAAAATTACAAAACTTTGAAGGACCTTTAGACCTATTATGCCATTTAATAGACAAAAATAAAATGGACATTTGCGATATAAAAATAAGTGAGATAACAGATCAATATATAGAATATATAAATACAATGGAACAGATGAATTTAGAAATAACAAGTGAATTTATCTTTATGGCATCAACACTTTTATATTTAAAATCTAAACACTTGCTTCCATCAGGAGAAGATGAAGAAAAAGAAATATCTGAGGAAGAATTAATTAGGAGAATTATAGAATATAAAAAATACAAAGAGATAAGTAAAAAATTAAATGAATATTATAAAGAAAATTGCAAAAGATTTTATAAATTACCAGATAAAATAGAATTGCCAAAACAAAAATTAGAAATAGAATATTCACAAAATATAATTGTAGACTTGTATCGTGATATTATAGAAAAAAATGCAAAAAGACTAAATCAGAATGCAAAAAATATAGAAAAAATAGCAATAGTAGAAAACTATACTGTTGCAGATAAAGTAAAAGTAATGTTTAAAGAATTAATAAGGAAAAAAAGATTTGTATTTAATAATTTATTTGCTTTAAACAAATGCAATAAAAAAGAAGTTGTTACGGCATTTAGCGGACTATTAGAGCTATCAAGAAGAAGTAAAGTAACTACAAACCAGCAAGAAATTTTTGGAGATATATTAGTAGAAAAAGTTAAAAAGAATGTTTAAGATATAAAAAAGGGTTAAAACTAATATTAGAGTAAAGGAGTTCTACATATGATATTAGTTTTAATCTTTTTATGTATTATAATAATATTATTTCTCTTTTTTCTAGTTTTACTGCTATCATCAATAAAACTAGAAATTAAAGACTTTGAGTTATCTAATATTACTGAAATTACAACAAAAGACTATATGATAAAAATGTCAATTAATTTATTTGGAAAAATAAAGATATTTTCAATTAAATTAAATAGTAACAAGCTAAAAAAAATATATTCGAAATCTAAATTAGAAAAAATAAATTTAAAAGAAATAAAAGAGATTTTTACTGTAGAAGATATAAAAAATTTAAAATTAGAATTGATGTACTTGAATGTGAAAGTAAAAATTGGATTAGAAGATGTTATATTAACATCAAGTTTAGTATTTATAATATCTACAGCAATATCAATTCTATTACCACATATCATTAAAACATATAATTCAGGGAATTATATATATGAAATATTACCACTATATGTAAATAAAAACTCATATTATATTAAACTCCATTGTATAATTCAACTAAAAATAGTACATATTATAAATATAATATATATCTATTTAAAGAAAGGAAGAAGTGATAAATATGAGCGAGCATCCAATAGAAGGTCTTATGAACACAGCTATGAGTAGCATCCAAAATATGATTGATGTAAATACTATAATAGGAGAACCCATAGAAACAAATAATAATGTAATAATAATTCCAGTTTCAAAAGTAGGATTTGGATTTGCGGCAGGAGGTAGTGAATTTAGAGGAGAAACAATAAACGAATATAACAAAAAAGAAAAGGAAGAGCAAATACAATATAAACTACCATTTGGAGGCGGAGCAGGTGCAGGTGTTTCTATAAATCCAGTTGCTTTTATAGTAGTACAGCAAAATAATGTTAAATTATTACCAATAGAGCACTGCTCATCTGTAGACAGGTTATTAGATTATATACCAGATGTAATCGAGAAGATGAATAATTACTTAAATAAAACAAATTGTTGAAAATAAATAAGTAGCAAGTATTGACAAACTATTAAAAAGTTAGTATAATTTTATGGTAGCACATTTATTTAAATACTATTATAAATAATATAGATAGAACTACAAGGAGGGAATTAAAATGGCACAACCAAAAAGAAGATGGTCAAAAGCAAGAACACATTTAAAAAGATCTACATGGAAATTAGAAAATAAAAATTTAGTAGCATGCACACATTGCCATGAACTTGTTATGCAACATAGAGTTTGTCCAAATTGCGGATATTATAATGGAAAAGAAGCAATAGCACAAAAAACTGAAGCAAAATAATTTATAAATACTAAAATAATATGTATTATCTAGACTGTTGACACTTGATAAGTTAACAGTCATTTTTCGTGCATAGTAGACTAATTATATTTGTATGAACAAAGTAACCAAAAATAAATTCTTGCTATTTTTAATTTAATATAGTAAAATTATAATGTAAAAGATAAGAGGTGAAAATAATGGCAAAACCAACAGTTGCAATTGTAGGAAGACCAAATGTAGGAAAGTCAACTTTTTTTAATTATATAATAGGAAAAAAACTATCTATAGTAGAAGATACACCTGGTGTTACAAGAGATAGAGTATATGCAGATGCAGAATGGAGAGGCAAAAAATTTACTTTAATAGATACAGGTGGTATAGAGCCAAAATCTAAAGATATAATATTGTCTCAAATGAGAGAACAAGTAGAAATAGCAATAGAGGTAGCAGATGTTATAATTTTTTTAACAGATATGAAACAAGGGGTTACACCAGATGACAAGGATATTGCGCTAATGCTAAAAAAATCCCATAAACCAATTGTTTTAGTTTGCAATAAAGCTGATACTTTTGGAAAAGTTCCTAATGAAATATATGAATTTTATAATTTAGGTTTAGGTGATCCTTATAGAGTATCAGCAGTAAATGCTTTGGGAATTGGAGATGTATTAGATGCAATTTATGAAAAACTACCTAATGAAACTACAGATACAAGTGATGACTTAACTATAAAAGTTGCAATTATAGGAAGACCAAATGTAGGTAAATCTTCTTTGGTTAATAAAATATTGGGAGAGAATAGAGCAATTGTAAGCGATATAGCAGGGACAACCAGAGATGCAACAGATTCAGAGTTTGAAAATGAATTTGGAAAATATGTATTTATAGATACTGCGGGAATAAGAAAAAAGAGTAAAGTAAATGAAAATATAGAAAAATATAGTGTAATTAGAAGCTTATTAGCAATTGAACGTGCTGATGTATGTATTATTATGTTAGATGCTTTAGAGGGAGTTACAGACCAAGATGCTAAAATAGCCGGAGAAGCACATGAGGCAGGAAAAGGAATAATAATTGTTGTAAATAAGTGGGACGAGTATGAAAAAGAAAATGGTACATTAGAAAAATATCAAAAAGAAGTTTATAATAAACTATCATATTTGCAATATGCTCCAATATTATTTATATCAGCTAAAACAGGTCAAAGAGTTCATAAATTATATGAACTTATTAATAAAGTAGCAAATCAAAATGCTTTAAGAGTTCAAACATCTGTATTAAATCAAGTTTTAAACGAAGCTATAGCAATAGTTCAACCACCAACTGACAAGGGAAAGAGATTAAAAATTTTTTATATGACTCAAGCATCAACAAAGCCACCAACTTTTGTTGTGTTTGTAAATGATAAAGAACTATTTCATTTTTCTTATGAAAGATATTTAATAAATCAATTAAGAAAAGAATTTGGTTTAGTAGGAACGCCAGTAAGAATAATAGTAAGAGAAAAAAATGAAAAAGATATATAAAAAGGAGGAATTTTTATGGTAGCATACATAGTTGTAGCAATTTTATCGTATTTAATAGGAAGTACTAATTTTTCAATTATTATCAGCAAAAAAGTTGCAGGTTTTGATGTAAGGGAAAAGGGAAGTGGAAATGCTGGAACCACTAATATGCTAAGAACTGTGGGAAAAAAAGCAGCTTTAATAACCTTGGTTTGTGATATATTAAAAGGAGTTATTTCAATATTATTAGCGCTATTGATTGGAAAAATAGCAAAAGAAGCTAATAATTCTATTTTAGTGCAAATCGCTGGAATATTAGTAATAATAGGGCATACATTTCCAATATTTTTTAAATTTAAAGGAGGAAAAGGTGTAGCAACAGCAGTAGGAGTACTATTAACTACAAATTGGCAAATAGGATTAATTTGTTTAATATTTGGATTAGTATTAATAGCATTAACTAGAATGGTTTCACTTGGCTCAATAACTGCTGCAATTTTATTTCCAATATTGGTTTTGTTTATAAAAACAAATTACATAGTTGAAGGAAACTATTTTATTTATAGTCTTATTATTGCAGTTATGGTAGTATTTAATCATAGAGAAAATGTAAAAAGATTATTAAGTGGAACTGAAAATAAATTGAGTTTTAAAAAATAGGGAGATAAATGCAAATGAAAAAGATATGTATTATAGGCAGTGGAAGTTGGGGAACAGCAATACGGAATTCATGCTGCAAACCTAGGAAATGAAGTTACAATGTGGGCACACTCAGATGAAGAATATAGGCAAATAAATGAGAATAGAAAAACAAAATATTTGCCAAATGCAATAATACCAGAAACTATAAAGTGCACAAAAAGTTTAGAAGAGGCAATAAAAAATAGTGAACTTATTTTTCATGTCACACCATCTAAATACACAAGAGAAACCATGAAAAAATATAAGCAATATATTACAAACCAACCAGTAATAATATGCTCTAAAGGTTTTGAAGCATCAACTTTATATACATTAAGCGAAGTGGCAACTGACGAAATGCCTAATGCTAAAATAGGCGTGTTTTCAGGACCAAGTCATGCAGAGGAGGTATCTGTTGGAATTCCGACTGCAATAGTTATAGCCTCTAAGTATATAGATGTTTTATATAATGTACAAGATGCTCTGATGGATGAAAACTTAAGAATTTATACTTCTACAGATGTAAAAGGTGTAGAACTAGGAGGAGCTTTAAAAAATATTATGGCATTTTGTGCAGGAATAGCGGCAGAGCTTAAATTAGGAGACAACACATTTGCAGCCTTAATTACAAGGGGGCTAACAGAAATCTCAAGATTAGGAGTGGCAATGGGAGGAAATCATAATACTTTTTACGGCTTATCCGGACTAGGAGATTTAATTGTTACCTGCTTAAGTGAACACAGTAGAAATAGAAGAGCTGGCAAATGTATAGGAAGAGGACTAACAGTTGAGGAAACCAGAAAAGAAATTGGAATGGTGGTAGAAAGCTTTGATAATATTGAAGTAACTTATAAGCTTTCAAAAAAATATAATATAGAAATGCCAATAGTAAATACAGTATATGATATACTTTACAATGGATTAGAGCCGGCGAAAGCAGTAAAACTGCTTATGACTCGTGAGAAAAAAAGTGAATAATTGTTACCAAGGATACCTTTCATAAAGGTATCTTATTATTTTATCAGCATTGTATTCATTTATATTAATAAAAAAGTCTTTATCTAAACTGACCCACATATTTATTTTATAATTTTCATTATTTTCAATAAAAGTTCCTATTATATCTGCTATTTCTATAGGATTATCATAATGCTTTTCCCATAACAATTCATCTGATAATTTTAAATTAGAATCATTAAAATATTTATTTAAAAAATTTAAAATTTCACCAGGTTTATCACTGTATAATTGAACAATACTTTCCATTTATTTTTTCTCCTCACAGTACAATTATTAAATTTAAAAATTAATATGTATTTTATAAGAAATTGGAGATAATATAAAGGGAGGAAATTATGAATAAAAACAATTTTAATATATATTATATACTGAAATTACTTTTTTTATTAATTTTATGTTTATTTATTCTTACAGGATGTAGCAACAACAATGATGATAAACTTAAAGGTAAAACCCAAGACCAAATAAATTACTTAGAAAAAGATTTGATTTCTATGTTAAATGGGTTTAATAATATTTCTTATGCTAATTATAGAATTGAAATTAAACAAGAAACTCAGAGTTCCCAAACAAATGCTTTAATAGAAGAATCCAAAAAACAAGGTGCAACAAATGGTGAAAGCATACAAGAAACAAATCAAAATAATAATAGTGTTGAAAATTCTTCAAATGAAAGTCAAATGGATACCTCAGGAAATAATACTGGCAAAAATGAACAACAACAAAGTAATTCAAATATTAGAATGGTTCCTAATAGCATACTTTTGAATAATAATAAAGAAAATATAGATTGGAATAATATGAAATATGAAATAGAAAAGATATATAGTTCATGGAACACTTTGTTTATAGATTTAAATTCTTTGGAAAATGGCAATACGAAAACACTAGACTTTTCCAATATTTTGAATGATGCAACCAAAAGCATAAAAGCAGAAAATAAAATTAATTCAATGAAAAATATTTCAAAAATGTATTCCGCATTAGGTGAATATAAAAAAAGCTATATAAATGATAATATGCAAATAAACTTAATAGAAACTAAATCAAATATTATAGAAACATATGTATTTGTAACAGAAACAAATTGGAATGAAGCCATAAAAAGTATAAATAAGGCAGATGCAAGCTTTGGAAATGTTATAAATAATGTAGCAACTAGGCAAATAAATCAATCTAATATAAATAAAGCATATGTTTTACTAAAGGAAGCAAAAAAAGCAATAGAGATAAAAGAACAAGATATATTTTTTATAAATTATAAAATGTTAATGCAGGAGTTGGATAATATTTAGTTGCTTTTTGGACTCATTTGTAGTATAATAGAAGAGTAGTAAATTGAATAGTCGCGTATAGCAATGTCGAAAGGCAGCGTACGAGGAAAGTCCGGGCTCCATAGAGCAATGATGCTGGATAACGTCCAGTGAGGGAAACCTTAAGGAAAGTGCAACAGAAAATAAACGCCATTTATAATGGTAAGTGTGAAAAGGCGAGGTAAGAGCTCACCGCAAATATGGTGACATATTTGGTCAGTGTAAACCCCATCTGGAGCAACACCGAGACAAGAAGGCTAAGACTGCTCGTCATCTTCTTAATTTGGTGGCATGATGCATATAGTAATATATGTACTAGATAAATGACTATTCTAGACAGAACCCGGCTTATAGATTTACTCATTATATAAATAAAAAATGCTAAGATATATTATCTCCTAGCATTTTTTATTTATATAGAATAATTACAGTGGTTTTGCTTAACGTATTACATCAAATTTATCATATCAAGAGGAACTTCTGCTACATATTCTACATTTAATCCAGTAATTGGATGTACAAATTTGACTTTATAAGCATGCAAAGCCTGTCTATTTATTAATTTTGAAGCATTTCCATATAAAGTATCACCTAATATAGGATGACCTATATGGGCTAAATGTACACGTATTTGATGTGTTCGTCCTGTTTCTAAAATACACTTTACGACAGAAGTATTATCAACTTTTTTTAATACCTTGTAATGCGTAATAGCAATATCGCCATTTAAACTTACACATCTTTCTATAATGCTGTTTTCCTTTCTGGCAATAGGAAATGTAAGAGTACCTTCATTTTCTTCAAATATTCCTTCACAAACAGCAATATATTCTTTATAAAATATATTATCTTTCATTTCTCTAACTAGATATTCTTGTATATATTCATTTTTGGCAAAAATAACAATTCCAGACGTATCCTTATCTAGTCGGTTGATAGGTCTTATCTTTTTCTTAATGTCATTTTGTTCAAAGTAATATTTTACACCATTAGATAAACTATTATTATAATGTAAAATAGAAGGGTGAACAGCTAGTCCAGCAGGTTTATTTATTACTAAATAGTATTCATCTTCATATATAATATCTAAATTCATTTCTAAAGATACTATATTTTCACTTTCTTCTTCAAAATCAATAATAATTTCTACTGTGTCAAAAGGTTTTAAGTTATAATCTACAAATGTAGGACTACCATTTAATAAAATTTTTTTATTTTTCTTTAATTTAATTAATAATCTATCAGAAATTTGAAATTTAACTTTTAACAATTCTTTTATATTAAAATAATTATCATTAGGTTGTATACAGTATTTTAAATTCATTTTAAACCTCTGTTTTCTAAAATATATGTAGCCTCTAAATCAGCTTCATGAAGAGCCATAACTAAAGGATACTTTTCAAATACAGCACTAAGAGTATTATGAAGTTCCTTAGGCTCACTAAATCCCATATGCCATCTTATTGCGTACATCTCTTCCATACTGAGATTAATAAATTTACTAATCATCATAACAGATTTTTCTCCATGACCATATGGAATAGTATCATTTATAGAATAATAAGGTTCTTTTACCCATATACCATCTTCATTTTTTTTATTTCTCATTTCTACGCAATAATAATTTGCTTTACAAATATCGTGAAGTAAAGTAATAATTATTAATGTATCATCATTAACATTTAAAATGCTTGCAAATGGAAATTGAGTTAATTTTTGCTTTAAAACTTTATATACATTTAAACTATGCTCTAAAAGACCTCCTTCATAACTACCATGAAATCTAGTACTAGCAGGTGCTTTATAAAAATCTGATTTTTCAATCCAAGCTAACAGTTTATCCATTCCTTCTCTATTTGTACTTTTTAATAATTCAATGAATTCTTCTTTCATTACACGAACACCCTTTCAATATTAATCGTATTTATTATATAGTTTTTTATAAAAAGTGTCAAACTTTTCCTAAAGTACTTGTGCTTTTAAGAATTTCTTTATATAATATTAAAGTAGTTTAAATACAGAAAGGAAGAGTGCTAATGAGTTTTATAGATGATATTAAACAAAAAGCTAAAAGAGAAATAAAAACTATAGTATTACCTGAAGGTGGCGATTTAAGAGTCTTGAAAGCTGTTGATACTATATTAAAAGAAAAATTTGCAAATATTATTTTGATAGGTGATGAAAAAGAAGTTACAAAATTAGCAAATGAAAATAATCTAGATATTAATGGAGTAAAAATAATAAATCCGAACAATTTTGAAAAATATGAAGAGTATGCAGTTGCTTTATATGAATTAAGAAAAGCTAAAGGGATGACTTTAGAACAAGCAAAAGAATTGTTATTAAATGAAACATATTTAGGTATGATGATTGTAAAACAAGGATATGCAGATGGATTAGTTTCTGGTGCTTGTCATTCGACAGCAGATACATTAAGACCTGCACTTCAAATTTTAAAAACTGCTCCTAATACTAAATTAGTGTCTTCATTTTTTATAATGGTTGTTCCGAACTGTATATATGGAGAAAATGGCGTTTTTGTATTTAGTGATTGTGGATTAGTGAAGAATCCTAACTCAGATGAGCTTTCTGAAATTGCTATTGCATCTAGTAAAAGTTTTGAACAATTAGTAGGAGCACCAGCAAAAGTTGCAATGCTTTCATATTCAACTCATGGAAGTGCAGATTCAGAAGAGGTTCAAAAAGTAGTAGAAGCCACAAAATTATTAAAAGAAAAAATGCCAGATTTAATGTGTGATGGAGAATTGCAATTAGATGCTGCAATTATTCCAGAAGTGGCGAGAAGTAAGGCAAAAGGAAGTAATGTAGCAGGATATGCAAATACATTAATATTCCCAGATTTAAATGCTGGAAATATAGGATACAAGTTAGTACAAAGGTTAGCAAAAGCAGAAGCTTATGGACCAATGTGTCAAGGTATTGCTAAGCCAGTAAATGATTTATCAAGAGGTTGTAGCAGTGAAGACATAGTAGGAGTTGTAGCAATTACTTGTGTTCAAGCACAAGAAAATAATATATAAGAAAGGGATGTAAGAAAATGAAAATTTTAGTAGTAAACTGTGGAAGTTCATCATTAAAATATCAATTAATTGATATGGAAACAGAAGAAGTTATGGCAAAAGGTTATCTAGAAAGAATAGGATTAGGAGGTTCATTCTTAACACATACTGTAAATGGAGAAAAACATAGAATAGAGAAAGAAATTGCTAATCATGAAGAAGCAATGAATTTACTTTTAGAGCAACTATTAGATAAAAATTATGGTGTTATTTCTAGTTTAGATGAAATAAATGCTGTGGGACATAGAGTAGTTCACGGTGGAGAAAAATTTAGTGGCTCTGTTATTATTACAGACGAGGTTATAAATGCAATAAAGGAATGTATCCCGCTTGCGCCATTACACAACCCAGCAGGAATAACAGGAATAGAAGCTTGTAAAAAAGCATTACCAAATGTTCCAATGGTAGGTGTATTTGATACTGCATTTCACCAAACTCTAGAACCAAAAGCATATATGTATGCTATACCATATGAATATTATGAAAAATACAAAATTCGTAAATATGGTTTCCACGGAACATCTCATAAATTTGTTTCACAAAGAGTCGCAGAAGTAATGAATAAGCCAATAGAAGATTTAAAAATAATTACTTGTCATTTAGGCCAAGGTGCAAGTTTATGTGCTGTTAAAAATGGAAAATCTGTAGATACTTCTATGGGATTAACACCTCTAGCAGGTGTACCAATGGGTTCTCGTTCAGGCGACATAGATCCATCAATAGTAACATTTTTAATGGAAAAAGAAGGATTATCTGCTAAAGAAATGGATAATATATTAAATAAAAAGTCAGGAAAACTAGGTCTATCTGGAATAAGTGCAGATGATAGAGATATAGAAAAAGAAATACCTAATGGAAATAAAAGAGCAGAACTTGCTATAGATAATTTTGTATATCAAGTTGTAGGATATATAGGAAGATTTGTAGCACAAATGAATGGCGTTGATGTGATAACTTTTGCAGGAGGAGTAGGAGAAAACGGAATAGATGTAAGAGAGCAAATTTGTGAATACTTGGAATTTTTGGGAGTTAAGATAAATAAAGAAGCAAATAACTGCAGAGGCAAAGAGGTGGAAATATCTACATCAGATTCAAAAGTAAAAGTATTTGTAATACCAACAAATGAAGAACTTATGATAGCAAGAGATACCAAAGAATTAATAACAAAATAAAGCAACATATGTATTAAAATACTAAAAGATTACCTCACTCTATTTACATAATTTCATATTATATAGTAATTTGAAATTAGAAGGTGAGGTGATTTTTTTTGAAAATAAAAGACAAAAAAATTGGATTTATACTAACTGGTTCATTTTGCACCTTTAAATATACTATTCCTCAAATAAAAAAGATTATGGAAGAGGGAGGAGTCGTAATACCAATAATGTCTAAAAATGCATATAACATGGATACAAAATTTGGCACGGCGCTAGAGTTTATAAAAGAAATTGAAGAAATAACAGGAAAAGAAATAATTCACACAATTCAAGGAGCAGAACCTATTGGTCCAAAAGGCTTGACAGACATATTAATAATAGCTCCTGCAACAGGGAATACTATTGGAAAATTAGCAAATGGAATAACAGATGATGTAGGAACAATGGCAACGAAATCACATTTAAGAAATAATAATCCTGTAGTTGTTGCAATATCTACAAATGATGCTTTATCAGGAAGTGCTGAAAATATAGGAAAATTACTTAATAGGAATAATTATTTCTTTGTACCATTTAGACAAGATAATCCCATAACCAAGCCGCGTTCATTAGTGTTTGATCCCAAATATATAATTCCTACGCTAGAGTTTGCATTAGATAAAGAACAAATACAACCTATATTGATTTAGAAATAATCGATGTCTGTTGTTGTACAACGGACATCGATTTAACTATTTTTCTTAGATAAAGAAGAAAAAATAGTTGTGTTCAACCAATTCAACCAAAAGTCCTAATATAAACGTTATCAGTATGGCTAATCCAATGCTATATAATATAAATAACATAGTTATAAGAATTCCAGTCTCAGTTAATTTGGCAATAACAAAGGCAATAATTGAAAAAGTTATAACTAATATCCAAAAGATAACTTTTCCATTATAAACTTTTTGGATGGAAAAACTTTCAGATGGAATTGTTATTTTTTCATGTGGATTAATCTGGATAACATTAGAGCCATAAGAAATTCGCAATGAACGAAATGGCTCATTATTTTTTATTTCAGTATTTGTAGAATTGGAGTTGCTAAAACTCACAATAGGACTCCGAAAGAAATCCACTAGGAATATTAAAGCAACAAGAAATAAGATGAAAATAATGATTTTCTTCTTCACGCAACATATACCTCCTCTTAATGAAGAAAATTATATATAATAACAGCATATAGCTATTATGAACAATAAATTAATAACTTAATTATACAATATTTACATAAACAAGTCAACTGAAATCACTTAAAGGATTACTTTCAACTGCATTTCGTACTTGTTCATTGTCTACATGAGTATATATTTCAGTCGTAGAAATACTAGCATGGCCCAATAATTCTTGTAATGCTCTTATATCTACATTGCCATATTTGTACATTAAAGTAGCAGCAGTATGCCTTAATTTATGTACAGAATATTTATTTATATCTAAACCAGCTTTAAGCAATTCCTGTTTAACAATATATTGTACAGTTCTATTACTAATGCGCTCTCTACGTTCACTTAAAAATAAAGCATCTCTAGAATTATATTGTATGTTTTCTTTTGGCCTAACATTAATATAATCATTTATTGCATTTATACAAGCTTTATTTAAATAAATAGCTCTTTCTTTATTTCCTTTACCAATTACATTAAGTTTACATTCTCCAAAATCAATGTCTTTTATATTTATACCAACTAATTCAGATAAACGCATACCGCAATTTAAAAACAAAGTAATTATTGCAAAATCTCTTTCTTTATTACGATTTTCTTCTGTAGCAGTAATATTTAAAAGCCTTCTACTGTCATCTAAAGATAGGTATTTAGGGATACGTTTATCTTGTTTAGGAGTTTCTAATGTTTGTGCAGGGTTTATTTCTAATATGTGGGCTTTATTTGTTAAATAATTAAAAAATATTCTTATGGTAGATATTTTCCTAGCACGAGTTGCAGCTTTTGCATTAAGATTTGTTGCTAAATAAGCTATAAATGCATGAATATCTTCTAATTTTATATTTTTTAGTATATCAACAGGAAAATCATTAATATTAATTTCCTTAAAGTCTGTTTTATTTGTTAAATGAAAGTGTATTTTCATATATTTAAGAAACATAGCCAAGTCATAATTATATTCTTTTATAGAATTAGGAGATTTATTCAATATGGTTATAGAATAATCTAAAAAAGAATTAAGAAAATCTGGATTTTGCTCTCTACTAATCATTTGTTTCACACTCCAATATATAATTTATATGTATATTATATAACAAAGAAGAAAAAAAGCAAATAGCGTTATTGGCTATATTGTTTATTTTAATTTTTATTTTATCAATTATTGAAAAAAGTATATATTTGTGTTATTTTTATTATATAGAAAGATAATTAACAATGTAATACCTCAAGAAGTATGTTAGGTATATTTAATAATGAAAAGGAGGTATATTAAAATGGACGAATTTAAAGTTATCGTTGTAATGAATGAAGCTATGATAGGTGTGTTAAAAGATAAAAATTCTGATTATTCGGTAAATCTAAAAATTCAAGAATACTTAAAGGATGAGGCACTATTTTTTAAGATTAATAAACAAAATGCTTATAAAATTTTGCAAAAAGTTGGAGTAAAACAAGAACAACTGGATAGGGTGTATAAGAAGTTAATATCACCTAATATATTTTATGATTTATTAAATAAAGGCAAAATAAAAGCTGATGATGATAGTATAGTTGTTAAATATGATATTTATCGGTTATAATAATTTGTTTAAAAAGCCAAATTAAACTAGTAATATAAAAAATGGAGGAATTTATAAATGAGTGATGAATACATAAAAAAATTCTACAATGAAGTAAATGAAGCATTAGAAGGAGATTATAAAATAATATTGGAACCTAATAGAAACCTTACAGATGAATGGATTGAATATGACCAAGTAAAATGGGAATTGGACGAGTCACTTCAAAAATTAGTGAATACATTATTGGAAGAAGATACAATTGATTTTGAAGAAAAAGTTTTAATAATATATAAATATATATGTTTGAATTATGTATATGATGATAATGTTCTATATTTCTTCAAAAAGGATTCAAGTGATCCAAATAATATAAAATATATAGCAGTAGATTGGTATGGAAGAATAATTGATAAAAAGTGGAAGGAAAATAGAAAAAATCATAATAGAAGAGTATGTTATGAATTTGCTAGATTTTATGCCAAAGCAATAAATGAAATGCTAATAGGAAATGATAACTGCGAAGCTTTTATGCTTGGAGATAAGGAAAATTTACATTATGTTGTGGGATTAACAGGTAATGAATATAGCATTATTTTAGACCCAGATGATTTTAATAATATAAAAGATCTTACTAGATTAAAATTAGGACTTGCAATTAATGGAATAAAAATACTTAGAGATAATTCTGGAAAATTTCAAAAAGCTGTTGATAAATTTAATCAGGATAAAAAAAATGAGTTGCCTGAAGTAGAAAAAACAAGGGAAAATTTAAAAGATGGAAACTTTATTGAATATTTTAAAAGTGTTGTAGAAATATTAAAAAGTTATAATATTGATTCACAGGGATTTTATGAATATATGAAATCAATAGTTGAACAAGAAGAGATAGAAACCGAAAAAGTATGGAAAAAAATTAATGGTGACAATGAAAAGAGATATGCAAGATGTTCTATTTTTAACTTAGATTCTAAAACATATTTACTAGATAGCGTGGATAAAACATTAAGTATAATTAACAATGAAAATTTAGATAAGGACACTTTTGTTTTTAATCCAGAGGAAAATGAATATCCTTATTATGGAGGATAATTGAAACAATAAAACACAATTAATCTATAGTATAAGGAGCAATTAAAATGAGTATAGATATAGAAAAACTTATTAGGTTAAATAAATTGATAAGTGTACATTTTAGGAAAAAACATATAATTGTATTGGATCCAAAACAGAGAGAAGAATGTGGAGATAACGAGGAGTTAAAAGAAGATATAATATATGATCCAACAGAATGGACTTTACCAGAGAAATTGCATACATATGTAGAGAATTTGTCTGAAGAAAATCAATTAACCAATGAAGATAAGATTTTACTGATTTTTGAAAAGTTATGTAAAGACTATGTATATGATGACAACTTAATATCTTACATAAAAAAGGTGGATGATGATGTATTTAGCTTACCTGATTGGTATGGTAGAGATATTGATCATGAATGGGAAAAAAACAGAGAACCACATAATAGAAGAATTTGCTTTGAACTATCTAGATATCTTGCAGAAGCATTAAAAGAATTATTAAAGGACAATGATGCTTTTAACATGTGCATTCTCTGGAATAAAAATCTCACGCATTATTTCGTTGGATTAACATGCAGAGACTATAGCATAGCATTAGATACAGACGATTTTTTTAATATAAAAGACCTTACAAGATTAAAGACAGGTTTAACTCCTAAGGGAGTAACAGTTCTAGAGGATAGAAAAGGCAAATTTAAGAATGCACTTGAAAGATTCAATGAAGGAAAAACTGAAGATGCTATTAACAAGATTGAAGAGGAAACAGCTGATTTTACTGAAACTCAAAATCCTAATGAATTGAATGAAGAGATTGTTTTCTTAAAAAAAGCAATGGAAGTATTAGCAACAAAATATAATGTTGATTCACAAGGAATATTTGAATATATGAAAGAAATAATAGATATTCGATTAGGATCAGAAAATAGAGAAAAAATATGGAAAAAAATAGAAGGAGAGACTAATACATCAACTAGGTATATAAGATGCTTAGTTATAAATATGGATGGGCAAAAATATTTAATTGATGGTGACGAAAGAGTATTACGTCCATTTAATGAAGAAGAGTTAAATAAGAAGAGACCAACTTTTATACCATATAGTGATCTTTCTCGTGGAGGATTCGATTACTATGACGGAACGTAATAAATAATATACTATGTTAAAACAATTGAAACAGTTGAATTTGCAGATAAATTGTGATAAAATTATTACGTATAATAAAATATAAGAAAAGGAATAATGAGTTATGAAGGAGAAGAAAAAAATATTAATTGTTACAGCTTTTCCTACACATGGTGCAGGAAGTGGAGCATTGATAACAACACAATCAAAATCATATGTAGAAGATGGACATGAAGTAGTTATAATAACGGGAAATAATAGAACAGATTTTGATAAATTAGATGGAGTAAGGTACCATGTTGTACCATTTACTGCAGAAACAGAAAATCCAGAAAAAATAGAAGGACAATGTGATTTCAACTACTTAATGTTTACAACACACACTGAAAGCACGGCAAACTTCTGGAATGCAAATCTAGAACAAATTGAAGAATATATGCAAGTTTTTGAATCAGCAATAGGTGAGGAAATTGGAAAATTCAATCCAGATATTGTACATGCTCAGCATAATTGGATAACAAGTAGCATACTTTCAAAGTTTAATAAACCAGTTGTACTTACAATTCATGGAACAGATCTAATGGGTTATGAAAAATCAATTGAAGAATTACAAAAAGTTAATCAAAGAATAGAAGAAGTAAAGCAAAAAGCTTTAGATGGCAAAGATACGCAAACAATACAAAATATGGAAGAATTAGAACACGTATATAAAAAATATTCATCAAAAAAGCAAATATTAAGAGATATAAAAAAATTAATGGATAATGGGAAAATACAAACTACAAGAGAGCAATTAGAAGAATTAGTAAGATTATATGATGAAAAAACCAAATATGAATTATATATTAAATATGCTGAAAAGTCCGCTAAAACTGCCAATAGAATAATAGTAATATCAGAAGATCAAAAGAAGGAATTTATAAGATTATTTCCAAATAATCAAGATAAAGTAAGATTATTAGAAAATGGATATGATGCTCAAACATTCTATATGGATGAAGATGTGAAAAAAGATGCGGTTTTACCAGCAGATAAATCAGATTATGATAATCTAGTATTATTTGTTGGAAAATTTGCAGATTTTAAAGGAATAGATGCATTATTAAATGCTGCTAAAATATATGAGAGCGACATGAAAGAACTAGGAAAAAAAGTAGAAACTCTAATTGTTGGTTCTGGAGCATTGGATGAAAAATTAAGAGAACAAGCTACTCAATTAGGATTAGAAAACACACACTTTTTAGGCAGAAAAAGTCATCAAGAAATTTGTAAATTACAAAATCTAGCAGATGTATCTATAATACCATCAAGAAATGAACCTTTTGGACTAGTTGTAATTGAAGGAACTGCATGTGGTCATCCAGTTATTGCAACAAACGCAGGCGGAATACCGGGGATATTAAATACTGAAAATGCAAATATTTCAGATAAATCACAAACATATAAAACACCACTTGGAATTCTAGTACCACCTTTACCAGATAGAAATGATAAATTAGATGATAAACAAAAAGATGAACTTGACAAATTTATGACAGAATATGTGGTGACAAAAGATGAAGATAAAGATAAATTAATTGACGAAATTTGTAATAATTTAAATTTGCCAAAAGATGTTGTTATAAATTATACAAATGCATATATGCGAACTATAAAAGGAATAAGTGATAGTGTGATTGAGATAGTTTCAAAAAAAGGTGAATTTAACAACGAAGAAATTGCAAAATATACTAAAGATAGGTACTCTCAAGACACTATAAGAAATAAACTTTTAGGTATATTTGATGAAGCTGTTCGAGATCATAGTATGGCACAAGATAGATAGTAAATAAATTAGTCAGGGCTTATCAGCAATGGTAAGCCCTTGATATTACCGAGCAAGCAGCTAAAAATAGCAAAAAAGTTGCAAAAGAAAGCGTAAAAATGACACAGAGAGCCGTACGAGCATCAAAAAAGGCTATAGTGGGAGTTTAAAATTTCAAAAAGAAATGATGATGGTTGCAGAAAAAATGGCATTAGAGGGGAATTGTATTCTTACACCTGCTTATCCAGTATTAGAGAATATATATTTGAAGAAAAATATAGGGAATAGGGGCCAAGTAAAAGCTAAAATAATGAAGCTTCAGAATCAATTTTAAGAGGTTTTTATATAAAAGTAGTATAGTTTGTTGTTAGTATAAGATGCTAAAATAGAGGCTTTATTAAAGGAATAGCAAGATTTCATAGGTAGGACCATATAAACATGGTTTTATATTTTACTCCTATTCCTGTTTGCACAAAAGTTTGATAATGGACAGGTTTTATACATTTTATATAATTATTAATTTATGGAGGTTATATATGAGTTCATTAAAAATGCATATAGCAATTTCAGAAGAGATACGAAAACAATTTAATTTAAGTAATGATTTTTTATTAGGAGCAATTTTACCAGATATAATAAAACTATTAAGAAAAGAAAGAATTACCTCGCATTTTGAAATAGATAATCAAGTAGATTTAGAAAAATTTAAAAAAATGCAAACGAATATAAATAGTGATTTAGTTTTAGGGTATTATGCTCATTTAATTGAAGATAAAATTTGGTTTGAATCTTATATGTTAAATAAATATTGTATTTTGCCAGATTATACTGATGATAAATTGTATTCAGATTATTCATATGTAGATGAATTAATGTATAAAAAATTGAATTTAGATACTTTAAAAATAAAGAAAGATTTATTATCTGTTTTAAAAACAGTAAATATAAATGATATTTGCTTAATGGAATTTAGCAATAAATATATATTAAATAAGGATGAGATAAGATTAAAAATAGAAGAAGTTTGGAAAGATTATCCAACAACAGAAGAAAATTACTTTTTTACTCAAACTGATTCAGAAGAATACTATAAATTAGCAGTAACAACTGTTAATAATTATATTTCTAAAATATTAATATAGTTAATGTAAAAGATTAGATTCTAATATCTATTCTTCTTGTTTAGAAAAAACAGTGAAGTAGGGGGACAGCGCCTCATTTAAAGAATTAATATTTTTGGTAAAATTTTATAATAAAAAAATTATTTTATTTAATTTCAAATTTAAGATTTTCAAATTTTGTTTGGAAAAAATTCTTAAACCGAACATTTGATTATTACGAGTTAATTTACAAATTTTAATTATGATTTTAGTTTTATAATTATATTTATTAATTTTGAAAATCAATTTTAAGCAATTTAAATTATTAACTAATTAAATTATTCATTTTAAACATTATAAATTGATTTTGAAGCTTTTAAATTTATAATAAGTAAGTTATATTTATGAACATTAATCAAATTTATACAATTATTACTATACATATAAATCTCTGAAATTAGCTAAAATAATGGCTTGCGAGAATCGTTTTTAAACGTTTTTTAGCCATAACGCCATATAGTTTGTTGTCTGATATTTTAGCAAAATACTGGCAATTCTAGTGTTTAGCAATTTTTAGCAGTAAAATTATACATTTATATAGTAATACCAAGAGACTCAAAAAAAGCCCAAAATAACGACGCACGAGAATCGATTTTAAGGCGTTTTTAAAAATTAAGCATATAGTTTGTTGTCTTAAAAATAAGCCAAATATAGCGAAATAGGCAGTTTAGAGATTTTTATAAAAATTATCATAAATAAGTATGATGAAAAAATGAACTGGACATAAAAATTAAATTTAAGGACATAAAATTAATTAGATATGAAATTATAAAGATAAAATATAAAACAAGCTTAAAATTGATTTTGAGAGTTGATAATAAAGCATTGATTAGGTATTGCATAATATAAATAATAAAGATATAATAATAAAGTATTAGTAAGACATAAAAGGTCTGAATGTACTGAAAACACTAGGAAGGACTCTAATTTGAGTTCTATATATTTGGTTCTACTCCTTTTTGCACAAAACTTTGATTTTGTGCAATGTTTTATATTGCTTTTTTTATACTTATACATGCCTAGCTTCTCTCTACTACCTTTTAAAAACTACTAAAAAAACAAATATTATTAAATAAATAATATTTGTTTTTTATGTTTTATTATAATGCATATACTTTAATCCTTAAAAAAATAACTTATTCTTTCTAAAAATTCCTCATTATTTTTAGTTGCTGTCATTTGATCTATTAATTGTTCTGTTACTTCTGTTACTGCCATTGTTGATAAAGCTTTTCTTAATGCAAATACAGTTTCTAATTCTTTTTTAGATAATAACAATTCTTCTCTTCTTGTTCCAGATTTATTAATATCTATTGCTGGGAAAATTCGTTTTTCTGATAATTTTCTGTCTAAGTGAACCTCCATATTACCAGTACCTTTAAATTCTTCAAATATAACATCATCCATCCTACTACCTGTTTCTATTAATGCTGTAGCAAGAATTGTTAAGCTTCCCCCATTTTCTATATTTCTAGCTGCACCAAAGAATTTTTTGGGTTTATGTAATGCACTTGGATCAAAACCACCAGACAATGTTTTACCTGAAGAAGGAACTACTAAGTTATATGCTCTTGCAAGTCTTGTGATGCTATCTAATAATATAACAACATCCTTTTTTTGCTCTGTAAGCCTTTTAGCTCTTTCTAGTACCATTTCCGCAACCTTTACGTGGTGTTCTGGCAATTCGTCAAAGGTTGAATATATTACATCTCCCTTTATAGATCTTCTCATGTCTGTTACTTCTTCTGGACGTTCATCTATTAATAAAACTATTAATTCTATTTCTGGATTATTTATTGATATACTATTTGCTATTTTCTTTAATAGTGTTGTTTTTCCAACTTTTGGTGGTGCAACTATCATTCCTCTTTGCCCTTTGCCAATTGGGCACATCAAATCTATTATTCTCATAGAATATTCGTTTGAGCTTGTCTCTAACTTTATTCTTTCATTAGGATATATAGGAATTAAATCATCAAATTTTGTTCTCCTATAAGCTTTTTCTGGAGCTTCTCCATTAACCTCTCCAACATATATAAGCGCTGGAAATTTTTCTCCTTCTTTAGGAAGTCGAGCTATTCCCTTTATTTTATCTCCCTTATCAAGTTTAAATCTTCTTATTTGAACAGGCGATATATATACGTCTTTTGGAGTTGATAAATAATTTTCACCTCTTAAAAAACCATAACCATCGGGTAAGACTTCTAAAATTCCTTCTACTATTTCGTCTTCTTCATTTGTTATCTTATATCCACTAGAAGAATTATTTTCAGCTTTTTCTTCTTTTTCATAATAATTTGTTGTTATGATACCATCATCTTCTATCAAATTTTCATTTGTTTTATCTATACTTTCCTCAGTTGCATTAGTTAAGAAGTCTATTAATTCCTCTTTTTTTAATTTAGAAACATTCTTAACGCCTTTTTCCTTCGCTAATTGACGTAATTCAACTAAGGTATACTTTTCTAGATTTTCCATAAAATTTCCCCCTAAATTTTATTTATATATTACATATTTTACTTCATTTATATAATGGATTTTTTACTAAGATTTTAAAAAAATAGAATTTAAAACTACAGAGGCACATAAAAGTTGGTGCCTCTTCAATTACTTTCCAATATCTATGTATACTCTTTCATTAGGTAAATACATATCAAGTTTGTCACGAGCAATTTCTTCAATAAACTCTTTTGAATTTACATTTTCTTTTTTGGCTATTAAATTTGAATTTTTTGTTTTGGCTTCTTCTATTTGCAAAGCATATCTTTTCTCATCTGATTTATAAGCATTTAATATTTGTTGTTGATTTATGAAAATATATATAATATATCCAAACAAAATCAATAAAAATAGTATTTTATATGTTTTTTTCTTTTTCATATGTATTTTATCTCTCCGAATTCGATATTTTAAAATTAATACATTTATTTTTTCTACATAATTTTGTAAAATCCTTCTTTAAACATAATTATTTTAACATATTATTTATTTAATTTCAACTTTTTTTACCTTTTTTTGTTAAAATTTTTATTTTACTTATAGGTCTTCTAATATTAATTACAAAAAAGTGTATAGGCTTACAGATTGTTATTTTAAATAGTTTAACTATATATTTGAATATAAATGAAATTATTTTTTTAAAAAAGCTTATAATGATAACATTAACTTTTATAAATAATTTACTAATTGCTAGTAAATAAATAATAATTCCTACTCCTAATCCAACAAAAATATAACTTCTTATTTCTCCATTATTAAATTTTAATATTGTAAATAATAATAGTATTCCTGTTATTATCCAAAAAATTAAATCTTCTATATATGTTATAAAATCTGGAGTTTTAAAAGTTTTTCGAATAACTCTAAAAATATCAAAAATTATTCCAATTAGAATACCAGTTATCGTAAAAATTAAAAGACTATATATTTGATTATGTATACCTTGTGACATAATTTTCTTTCCTACTTTTATTTAAATATTTTGTTCAGTAATCCTGAACTTTTTTTATCAGAATTGTTCTCTGTATAGCCTAAATTATATATTTCTCCATTGATTACAACTTCTGTTGTATCTAAGCTTAATTTATTTATTCTTAAATTCTCACCTTTTATAGTTAAAAGCCCCAGTTCTGTTTCTAAAATTACTATTTGATCATCAAAACTTAACACATCTAACACTCCAGAGATGCTTAATTTTTCCCTGTTCTCTAAAACTATATTTTGAATAATATTGTTATTCGCATTTATACTTGTTTTTCTTTCTTCTATTGCCATTAGCCTCATCTCCTACTCTTTTTAATCTTATAAATAATATATATTCAATACTTGTCTGTTTTAGAACATATAATATTGCTTTTCGTTATTTTATATGATATATTGGTTATGTGAACGGTTGTAAAGGAGGAGGAAGTATTGATGTCTAAAAAATATAATATAGATGAGAGAGCACAAAAGCAATGGGAAAATTATAGTATATTCTCTATAGTACATGCACTTGTAGAAAAGAATAAAGATAATGGATTATTTAATATAAGTTTGAAATATTATCCACAGCCATTATATCCAGACATAGCTGATGTATATGATGAAAATAACCCAGCATATAAATCTTTAAAAAATTTAAAAAACATTAACATGATTAATCCTTCTTTAGAGAAAATAAAAGGACAAGATTTAAGAGCAATTAGAGCTGCTCAAGGTATATGTTTCAGGGCACTTGCCCGATTCCCACAATTCTCACAAATGTCTAATATAATGCTGTATGATATAAATAACAATAAAAACTTAGCAATGAGTGAATTTTTGGAAAGACTTAGTAATATTACTGATAAAAATGAAAGAGTAAAATTTATAATGTCTCTTGCTATAGATGGTATTCAAGGAGCAGATAGTGAGACAGTTCATAAGTTTCTTAATATATTAGCTACTGCATTAAGACCATCAAAAGATAAAAATGGTTATTGTTCAGGCTTGGGTCTTGCTATGGTATTTAAGGAAGATGATAAACCATTGATTAGAGGACTTGTTGGACAAGAAGGATTGTTTGATGAAATTAAGCCATGGGAAGACATTGTGAATAGAGATGTATCAAATTTTTGCAATCAATTAAATGCCAGATCTAATAGTAAAGAAATAGAGATATAAAGAGAGACTAAGTCTCTCTTTATGCTATACAATTAATTTTTGATGTAATTTATTAAGTAATTCCTCTGGGGCTCTTTCTTTTGTCATGATAGATAATTTAGTTTCATCTATTTGTAATGATAACATATTTATATTATACAATTTAAATATATCTAATGTCTTTTCTAAAATTTCTTTATTATTTTTTATTCCATATCCAATAAGTGAAATTCTAGAAATATCAGTTATAGTTGACTCAAATGTGTCTAGTTCAGTTGTTAGCAAATGCTGTAGCTTATTAAAATTATTTAAGTGTATTGTAAAATTAATATCTAATTTATCTGTACTATTATTAATTATAGTATTTAATGCAATCCCATTTTCTAATAAAGTTAAACATATGTCCATAATATTCTGCTTACAATATAATGGCCCTTTAAAATTTACTAAAACAAAATTATCATTTTTTACAATGCTTTTCACCGCACTTTCTTCAATTTTTTCATTTATTATTGTTCCTATATTACTATTAAAAGTTGACCTTGTCTCGATTAAAACTTTATACTTTTCTGCTATTTCTACACATCTATTATGAAGAACTTTTGCTCCTTCATCAGATAAATTTACCATTTCTAAATAAGATAGTTCTGGTATTTTTTTTGTCTCTGGTATTTTATTTGGATCTGCTGAATATACTCCATCTACATCCGAAAAAATATAACAATGACTAGCCTTAATAGCTGCAGCTATTGCTACTGCTGTTGTATCGGAGCCACCCCTTCCTAGGGTTGATATATCTTTGTTTTCATTAATTCCTTGGAATCCTGCTATGATTACTATTTTATTCTTTTCTAATTCTTGATTTATTCTTGTGGTATCTATGTTTAAGATTTTAGATTCTTGACTTTTACTATCTGTATATATTCCAGCCTGCCATCCAGTTAAAGAAATAGCATCACAGCCTAATTGTTTTAATAAAATAGCTAATTTTGACATTGACATTTGTTCGCCAGAACTCAAAAGAACATCTAGTTCTCTTTCATCAGGTATATTAGAAAGCTCATAAGCTTCTTTAATAAGTTTATCAGTTGTTTTGCCTTGTGCAGAAACAACTACTACAATTTTATTTGCTCTTTTGTGAAATTCAATAATTTTATTTGCTACAGTCTTTAATTTTTCATTATCTGCTAATGAACTACCTCCAAATTTTAATACTATTGTGTCCATATTCACCTGCACCTTTTGATAATATATATATTATAGGTCTAATTTTACTTAATAGACTCTATATTATATGATATTATTTAATTTGCTAATTGGTTACTATGGTACTAAAATACGTTAATTATTTTAGGTCGGCAATTTTTGCCGACCTATACATTATTCTAGTTTATCACTTTTTCTTAAATATGCATCTATAAATCCATTTAAATCTCCATCCATTACTGCTTGAACATTTCCTACTTCATAGTTTGTTCTATGGTCTTTTACTAATGTGTATGGGCAGAAAACATATGAACGGATTTGACTTCCCCATGCTATATCCATTTGGTTTCCTTTTAAATCTTCTATTTTTTCTTTATTTTCCTTTTCTTTTAAGGTTAAAAGCTTAGATTTTAGCATTTTCATTGCTGTTTCTTTGTTTTGAATTTGTGATCTTTCTGTTTGACATGCTACTACTATATTTGTTGGAATGTGTGTTATTCTAACTGCAGATGAAGTTTTATTTATATGTTGTCCGCCCGCTCCAGATGCTCTATAAGTATCTATTCTTAAATCATCTGGATTAATTTCTATTTCTATATCATCTGTAATTTCAGGTAATACCTCTACTGAAGCGAATGAAGTATGCCTTCTACCACCACTATCAAAAGGAGATATTCTAACTAATCTATGTACACCCATTTCTCCCTTTAAATAACCATATGCATATTCACCAGATATTAAAGCTGTAACACTTTTTATACCTGCCTCGTCTCCATCTAAAAAGTCTAATTCTTTAACGGCATAGCCATTATCTTGAGCCCATCTTGTATACATTCTATACAACATTTGAACCCAGTCCTGAGATTCTGTACCTCCAGCACCCGGATGAAGTGTAATAATTGCATTATTAATGTCATATTTTCCAGAAAGTAAAGTATTAATCTCAAGATTCGTTATTTCTTTTTCTATTTTGTTAGTTGCCTTTATTAAATCTTTTGCCATTTCTTCGTCTAGCTCTATTTTTAATAATTCACTTAAATCTTTTAAATTTTCAAAATCTGCTTTAATTTTGTTATATTTTTCTAACTTTGCCTTTATAACAGATATCTTCTTTAAAACAATGGAGCTATTTTTAGTGTCTAGCCAAAAATTTTCATTTATAGTCTGAGATTCTAATTGTTTTAAATCATTTTCCAAACTAGCAATGTCAAAGTGAATCACCTAATTGTTTTAATTTTTCGTCTAATGTTTCAATTAATTTATAGTTTTCTTCTAAATCTATCATTAAATCACATCCTTTTGATTTTTTTGAAATTCAATAATTTTATGTGTTAAAGCATAGTCAGAAATCTTCTTAAAATTCTCATCATAATTATATTTTTCTTGACCATATTTTAAGCACATTTCTGACCAAGACATATTTGATTTAATATATTTTTGTACTGTTGGTTATATTGATATTCCGACTGTATGGCTATAGCCAACATTTGAACTCCATATATATGCTCCTCGTAACTTATCTTTGTTTAATTGTATAATCTGTACAAAACTTGTTCCTTATTTTCTTATTTCCTTTTTGAAATTGATAAATTACATATTTATAATAACATAAAATATCAAATAATTGTAGTAAATATTAAAATATTTTTTCTATCCACAGTAATTTATTTTCTAATCCATCAATAGTTTTTTTATCTAATTTAGGATTTTTTAAAGTATATTTCAACCATTCTGTAGCTATATTTTTAATTATGGGTTCTTCAACTTGTCTTTGCTCAATATTGTTTTTATAATAGGTATCTAGAAAAATGTTCATTCCATTTATATCTGTACCATTCTTTCTAGAAATGAATAGATTTGTTAATGCAATCGCTACATCACATAGTGCAGGTCCAACTTTTGCATCATCAAAATCTATTAATATGATTTTATCGTTTTCAATAAATATATTTCCTTTAGTTATATCAAAATGTAATAAGGAATTCTTACCTTCTGGTACTTTAAATGGGACAACTGGTAATTTTAGTTCATTTATTTTTACATCATGCATTTTTCTTAAATATTGTGCAACATTTATTATTACCTTTTTGCTTAGCGATATGTTAAACAAACTTGAGCCATTAATAAAAGAATATAACATCAAATATGTATTTTTAAAATTCGTAAACGGTTGGTTATATTTATTTCTTATTATTTGGGGACTATCCAGTCTGTTTTCCTTTAGTAAATCATAAGTGTTCTCCATATTCATTGCATGCTCTTTCGCATCATAAACTTTTAATATATATTGGTAGTTATATGTTTCAATATTAAATACGTTTCCATCTGTTGAATCTAAATTTTTAATTATGCTTTTTATATCCAAATTATAGTCTTCAATTAAAATTTTTTTATATTTATATAATATATCAGACATTTCGTATATTTTTATTCCCCCTAAATAATCAATATTTTATTTGTCAATTTTTTTAGAACAATTAAGATTTTAGAGCTATGTTTATTATTGAGTTTTCACATTTGTTTTAAGAATAAACTTCAAATCTTCTATTGCTTTGTCTATATTCATCATTCCATTTCCAATAGGATAGTAAACTGGATATACTTTATAGTTTTTTCCTGCGATATTTTTTTGAAAATACTGCTTTCTACATTGTGATACAGATATATTTTTATCTAATATAATAGAACTAACTTGATTTCCAAGAGTTATAATTATTTTAGGATTTACTATTTCTATTTCTTTGCATAATAAATCTAAATATTGGGTATAAACTGAGTTTGGTAATATTCTTGCATCCACTTGAGTACATTTTCCAAGATTAGTTATGAAATACTTATGTTTTTCAACATTGTCATATACTAAATCTGCAAATTTTTCATCCCAATCTAGGGGCTTTTTTGCCATAATACTTTCGTATATTTCTCCATCAAGTAAACCTATTCTATAAAACAGTTTCCATATATTTTTAGTTCCTATCCATGGGGACCTTCTACCTTGCCAATTAGGATCTGATGCAATATTTTTCCCAGTTGGGTTCATAAAAACAAAACAAATATTTGGACTATTAATACATCCTCCATTATATATAGAAGTTAAATTCTTTGCTCCATATTTTTGTTGTAGCTTATCGTATTCAGCATTTAATTCATTTATTTTCATGGATTTTACTACCACCTTTATTTATTATTAAAATAGTTATTTATATCATTTAGAAATTTTAATATAAAAAAGAAGTGTTACACATTTTATTTTGGTTATACTTCTCTAATTTTAAGAATTTATAAGATTTTTATTTTCTCTAAATCAATGTAAATCCTTGTATTTACTGCTATTTACCGCAACATTGTTTATCTTTACTATAATAAAAATGCCTAGGTGGCAACGTACTTAACATACGCTTAGCATTTAGCTACCTTACCTAGGTCTTACTATAAATATTTTA
>DNVW01000006.1:28967-50825 GCA_003507395.1 Clostridiales bacterium
AATATTTTATGCATAAATTTTATTTTTTATTCCTGCTATTTCTCGGAAACAAACTTACTCTAAAGTTTTTTGGTTTTAATTCTTTTATTAAGTTTCAATATCTTGAATTTTGTTAAATACCTTTATCTTTTCTTCTTCAGTCATATCATATGATTTTATTTCAGTATCTAAACTTAAATTTTTTTCTTTCTTTAATTTAAGATTTTCTTTTTTATATTTTGATTTTATTTTTATTCTATCTTGTTCATAAGAAAAATAGCCACCTACTGCAAAATATCTTGTTTTACTATTTTTATGGATTGATCCGGCTTTCATCTAAGTATACATATATTTTCATGTTATATTTCTCCTCTTGACTTAAGCATTTCTACCACAACAATTTTTGTATTTCTTACCCGAACCACATGGAGATTTTTTTACTGTATTATCTGTACTATAAATATCCATGAATACTAGTTGTATTGCGGATTATAATCATTTATATCTATTGTATTATTTGTACTATTTTTATTTATTGTACCAACTTTTTGCAAACAAAATGCAAACAATGTTTACATTCATTTCTTTGGTTAGTATATACTAACTTATTTTAAAAAACAATATTGTTTTATTATCTTTCAAAATTATTTTCCACTTCAAAATCAATTTCATAATCTTTCATACGAAAAGCTATATATCTTTTAGAATATTCTAACAATTCCTTAGCTGCTTCTGTCGATAAACGATTTAGATCTATTTCTCTGCCTTTAAAACGATATAAAGATAGTCTATCTGCATCCCAAATACCACCTATTAATTTATCTTTTGAAACTTGTCCTAAATCATGATGAGATATAGCATATAATACTTTTTCTATGTCTATATCATAACCTGAAAAGCTCTGTTCTAATATTTCTCTTGAAATTTTGACTCCAGCTTCGCCGTGTCTTTGACCTTTTTCTTCATTTCCTCTCCCTATATCATGTAATAAGCATCCTAATGTTATTCCTAATAAATCTGTATCGGTGTCACCACACTCTCTTTCAGCGATTTCCATTCCAATATGTGTTACATGTTCAATATGAGCTAATCCATCTATTCCATTTTTTACTACATATTGAGGGTAAATAATTTTCTTTGCTTCTTTTACAAAACGACTATTTTCTTTTAATTTTCTTACACTTTTTATTAATTTTTTATTCTCCAATTAACAAATCTCCTTTTTTATTTATATAAAATCCCACTTATATTATCATTTGTTAATTCTAAAATATTTTTTTGTATCCCTGTGTAAAAATTTTATATACTTTTTTATTCTCTATGCTCTTAACTATCCTAGATTTATTTCCATTTACTATTAATGCTGTTCCTTTTTCTAATGCAAACATTGGAACTTTTGCATCTTTCATAATTTTGTCTATATTTTCGATATAATTATATTTTTCATCGAAACTTGGACAAAACAATATATTAAAAAATTCTAACCCTCTTACCTTTATATATTTGTCATATTTTAAAGTTTTTCTTGAATCTGAAACTCCATACTTACAAAAAGTAATAGCTCCTGCAGATATTCCGCAAAATATTTTATCTTCTTTTTTTACATCGTTTAAAATTTCATTAAATTTATATCTTCGCCAAACATTCATCATCTTAAGAGTGTTTCCTCCACCTATATAAATGATATTAGCCCAACTTAGTTTATTCTTTGAAATGCTTATATCTTTTAGGTCATTTTTGTATAAAATATCACATTTACAACCTATTTTTTCAAAATTCTTTTTTATTACTTCATAATACTCTTTTTCATAATTATTTCCATGAGCTATAAATAAAAAATTTTTTTCTTTTTTTGTTGAAAGTAAACTAACAATTTCTTTGTCTATTTTTTCAGTTTCATAATTTGTTCCTTCTCTACCGTTTTCTCCTCCACCTATTAAAACAAATATTCCCATAAAATAATTCTCCTTACATTTTATTTTGGATTAAAAAATTTTTCAAAATTCTAATTTGCTCATCTTGATCATTAGGAAGAATGGTATATTCAATATTAAGTTCTTTTAATATCTCCAAATATTTATCTTCTATTAAATCCAAATACTCTTTACTTTTATCTTTCGTTCCATACTTTTCTAATAATTCATAATTCTTAGGAATATAAAATACATGCATATATGGATGAGTATCTAACCATAATCGTATATATCCAAAAATACTACATAAATATTGCTCGTCTAATAATACTGAAGGATATACTATTTGATCAATCAGACATCTATCTAAAACGGCAACATTTCCTTGAGCATATTCTATATCAATTTCTCTTTCTAATAATTTGCTAATCATATAATATGTTATATCAATTTCAGAACTAGTATTATCTTTTAATTTTTGAGCACTAGAATAATCAATTGGCGAATCTTTTCCGCTAAAATGTACAAATCTTATATCATTATCTTTATTAATGTCTTCTTCAATTCTTTTTATTACTGTGCTTTTTCCACAACAGTGTGGACCCGTTATTACAATTTTTTTCATAGCTATTTATCCAAATAAGAATATAATAATCTTTCCATACTTCCAATTGATGAATGTATAATTTTTATATTCTTTCCTTCCATTTTTATCTTAAAAATATTAGATGTTTTATAATCCACTTGAACTGTAGATAATTGTATGTATTCATTGTTAGAATCTTTATATATATACTTAAACTTTGATTCCCAATATTTTATTGAATTTGGTACAATATTGACAATTATATCTTTTTCTAATTCTTTAGCAATGTTTCTTATTATTTCTTTTTTTTCTTGATATTCTTTTTCAGAAATACGCAAAGAGATAAAAAATGGTATTTCTAGTATTTTCAATATCTTACTATATATTACTAAATGTTTTTTTACTTCTTCATATACGTTTTTGTCTATAAAACAATGAACATCTGGCAAATTAAAAGTAGTTGGTCTTTTTAAAGAATCCTTCTTTTTCTCTTCAATCCTATAACATTTAGCAAATTCATATAGTCTTATTGGTAACTGGTCTTGCTTCAGATTTACATCTTTATATAAAGAAAATACTCCAAAATCACTTGCAGGAACCAATATATACTCTTCGTTGCATTTAAATTGTTGTAGCCCAAATAGTTTTTGCAATTCTTCTAATCTTTCATTATTTTTTAAAATAGTTGTTGTCTTTATTTCTTCAACAGCTAAACCATCTTTTATTTCTTTTTCTATAGTTTCCTTTATATAGTTAAAATATTTTAATAATTCCTTTTGATATATTGGTGTATAATCAATATTAGAGACATAAATGTTTTTACAATTTATTTTCTTTTCTTTATGAAAAAAGTTATATACATCTTTATCTGATTCTAATATATCAATATTAATTTCTTCTTCATTACCAAATTTTGAAATATACTTATAATATCCTACCATATACTTCCCTCCATTTATTTTTCAAGATCATTCTCTTCTTTTCTTTTCATCAAATTCCCTGATTCATTTATAATTTTTAAATGTCTACCTATCAATTCAAAGAATGTATTATTATTTCCAAATGGCCTACTCAAATTTATATCTCCAATACTATTACGAACTAAAAAAGCCATAATATTTGTAGATGATAATATTCCATATATACTTAATCTCTTTATTTCTTCATTGCTTGCTTGCATTCTCTCAATAAATTTATCGTATACTTTTGTTCCATATGAATGTGCCACGAATTCACCCATTCCCATGCTTAAAGGTGCACTTATAACAGCTCCTGGATCTATAATCTTTACATCTCCATTCTCATCAATCATTATGTTTTTAAAATTTGAATCTATTGGTGTAAGACAAGAATATCTTTCATCCAATAATTCAGCATTTCTTTCCAATAATAAATATGGTATAGAAGAAAACCTCCTAGTTTTTGAATTTAAAAATAATGTTTCTGTTGTTGGAAATTGATATTCATATAAATATTTTAAAAAATCATCGTATTGTCCTTCTAAACTTCCAGACAAATTACCATATTTTTCTGTTTTTACTTTTGAAATTATATTAAAATAGTCCCACATTGAATTAGCTACTTTTTCTGCTAATTTTTCTGAAATTCCTTCTTTCTCAGCTATTTCTGCTAAAGTTTTCCCCTTTACTTCTTCAAATATGGCAAATTTTTCTTCCTCTGCTAAGTCAAAATTAGAATAATTTAATAATTTTAAATACTTTTTTCCTTCTTCTGGAATACAATTATATAACATTACTTCGTTATCTACATGTGTTCCCCTATTTTTATAAAATTTAGCATAATATACCTTGCGATTACGGACAAACTTTATAACTATATTATTAGATTCAGATACAATTTCAGCATCTTCTATTTTCTCTCCTAAAGCATCCTCTATTCTTCTAACATACTCCATTAATTTATTCATTTTCTTTAATTAAATCTCCAATCTCCTTAAAATTTTTAATAACTTTAAAATCATCATTAACTTTTATTATACTTTTTGCTACTAAATCAAAACTATCAAATAAAACTGGTATACTTATTTTTCCTAATATTCCTTCTATAACTCCCATTCTATCATCAAAAAATATATCTATTCCCTTATTAATAATTGTCTCAATTTTCTCTTTTTCATTTTCACAAAAAATTATTTCCTTAAAATATTTTCCAAGTTCTAATTCATTTATTGATTTCCATGCAGCTTTTTGACCATTATCCGATAAACCTCTTCTACTAACAATATATAATTCATAATTTTTCTTATTTAAATCATTTAATGTTTCAATACAATTTTCATCTAACAATTTTGTGAAATTTCTAGCACTTGCTAGAGTACCTATTTTTCTTCTCATCTCTCTATCTGGAACAAACTCATCAATTATATTAGCAGATAGTTGCCAATTGTCAAAATCCAAATTATATACTTTTTTATAATTTTCTTTTTTAAATGTAGTATTATCCAATATTACTCCATCTAAATCAAAACCAATTTTTTTAATTTGCATTTCCAATATCCTTTCTATAATAAATATTACCTTTAACTTTTTCGAGTTCTTCATAAACTATTTTTCTTGCTTCTTCAATACTAGAAGCCTTAGCACAAATAGCAAATGCTCTACTATTTTTCAAATAATATTTACCATTTTCATATTTCATATTACCACAGTAAAATAAACTATTATTAACTTCTGAAAAATCAACTTCATCTCCTACATGATTTGTATTCACTGTATAATCTTTAGGTACAACATATGCTGATAAACTAACATTTTCTTCATCAAATACATCCTCTAGTTCATCTATGTTTCCATTCAATATGTGTTCACATAAATTTGGAAAACTTACTTTCATAATATTTAATATATTCATAGAAGAAGGATTTCCAAATCTACAATTGTACTCAATTACTTTAACTTCGTCTCCACGAACTAAAAACTCTCCATATAAACTTCCAAGATACTTTTCTCCACATTTTTCATTAATTTTTTTCATTACTTTTTCAGTAATCTCATGCATCTTTTTTTCTGCATTTTCACTTATATATGAAAAACATTCTTTTCCTGTTATAGTCCCCATACCAGACGTGTTTTCTCCAACATTGCCTTCTCCAATTCTTTTATGATTTTTAAATATAGGTGTATGAATTAAACTCTTACCATCTGTATAACTCATAATTGCAACTTCATGTCCTTCTATAAATTCTTCAACTATAATATGTCCATAATTTTCTAGCCAATTATTTGCATTTCTTAAAGCTTCCTCTTTCTCGCTGTTTTCATAAATTCGTACTCTAGGTCCAGTAATAACACCATCACATTTTACAACTATTTTTGTTTTAAAATTATATATATATTCCTTTAGTTCTTCTGTAAAATTATAAAAATCTTTATGTTTAGGATTTAAGGAATCATCAATTTCTGACAATAAATCTCTACAAAATGTTTTGGAACCTTCCAATTGTGCTAACTTTTTTGAAGGTCCAATACACATTATTCCTTTTTCCTTCAGCATATCACATAAGCCTCTTTGGATAACTTCTCCTTGTCCTATAACAACATAATCTGGATTGATTTCAATTATAGCTTTATATACATTTTCAACATCATCTAAATTAATTTTTAAATATTTGCCCGTACATAATTTTTCTATAAATGGATTATCAGCCCATAATATTGCAGATAATATATATCCCTCTTCATTAAATTGTTTTGCTATAGCGTGTTCTCTCCCTGTTGCCCCCCCAACTAATATAACATTTTTCATACATACCTCCTAAATCTTTATTGCACGATTTAAAATCATACTTTTTTCTCTACTTATCTTAACTTTTAAATCTTGTAATTGTTTTTCAACATCTACAATACAATTTTCACCGTAGCATCCACATATTTTAATTTCCTTATTCTTCAAAAAATTCAAATTACTTATATTTTCATCGCTTAATATCTTTCCAGTAGAATGTTCCGTAAAAATAACTTTTTTTATGCTATCAAAGTCCATAAAACTGTATGTATATCTTGCAAAATTATCTGGACTTTCGAATAATATAATATTATTTTCAGGTTTAGATAATAATCTTTTAATTTTTCTTTCATATTCTAGATACTCTTTATAATACTCTTGAAATTCTATTAGAAAATTAGCATGTCTTAATCCTGGATAAAAAGGATGTACTAAAATAATCACATTATCTAAATCAGATATTTTTTTTAATTTTTCATTAACATATTTTTTTGCTTCTTTATACAATAAATTGTATCTATCTTTTTTGAATTGTTTTATATCTTCATATTCTAGACTATTGAAAACATCTGGCACACAGTCTAAATAATTAAATTTTTCTGGTATTTGCATTTTATCTAATATATCATTATACTTTTCAAAAAGCTTTTCTTTAAAAAACTTTTTTCTGTACTTTATCACTTCTTCAACAATACTTTCTTTATCTTTCATATCTTCCTTTTACCTTTATTTCTTTATTTTGAAATACAATTTTCCCAAGAGCAATAACCGTATCAATATTATATTCATCATCTAAAATAATTATATCCGCATCTTTATTTTCCTCAATTATTCCTTTATTATCTAGTCCTAATGCATTTGCAGGATTAATTGTTAAAATTTTTATAGCATCTTTAAGTGAAACATTATATTCTAAAATCAATTTTTTTATAACCTTATGCATTCCATCCATTGTATGTGCTGTAATTCCAACACATTTACCATCCTTCCAATTAGGAACAGAGCCATTAGCATCAGAGGACATTGTCAATTTATCAATATAACCATTTTTAATAACTTTTAAAATATATTTTATTGTTTTCTCTATATCTTTTCCAGCTGTTATATCTATATAACTTCCTGCTTTAGCAAGTCGTAATGCTTGTTTAAAATTTCTTTCATTATTTGAAATATGAGTTGGCCTTACTAGTTCTTTTGGTATATTAGTTTTTTCTAGAACATCTATTATCGTACCCATATTACCTTTACCCCAGCCAACATGAAAATTTACAGTTGTCTTTTTTTTACTAATCAATCCTGCAATTCTTGTTTCTGACAAAAGTTTTATTAAATCTTCTTTACTTGGGTTGTAACATCTATGATCTGAAATAGCAATTTTCGTTCCAATAATTTCTTTTACAAAAACTATATCATTTTGAATCTTGCCAGTAATAGTAGGTGATGGGTATTCATAAGCTCCCGTTAAACAATATGCGGTAATGCCTTCTTCATTAAGTGCTTTTGTCTTGGCTACTAAATTTTCTATACTCCTTGTTACTGAATCTGTTCCTAGAACCCCGACCAATGTAGTGATGCCATTACTTACTACAGATGAAAAATTGATTTCAGGAACTCTTGAACTAAATCCACTTTCTCCACCACCACCAATAATATGAACATGATTATCAATATAACCTGGAATAACTCTCTTTCCTTCAACATCTATAATAGTTAAAACTTTAAATATATGTTCAAGACATTCTACTCTAATCTCACCTATTTTTACTATCTTATCATTAATAATCATTATATCTTTTAATTCTTCATCTAATAGACAATTTTTTAATACTACCAATTTAAGTCCTCCATTATTATGGTAAAATATTCTCTCCATTAAATCTCAAACAAAGTTGAAAATTTCTTATATCTTTTGATTTTAATACCCACATTAAAAATCTTTCTACTCCCATTCCAAAACCAGATGTTTGACATGGGTAATATTTTTTCATTTCTATATACCATTCGTATTCATCAGGTTTGACACAATGCTTTTCTAATGATTCCATTAGTTCTTTGTCGGTCTCATGCCTTTCACCACATCCTACTGTTTCACCAATTCCCATTAATAAGTCTGCATTTCTTGTTGTTCCCTTGATATTTGAATCTAATTTTTGATAGAATGGAACTGCTAATTCATCATAATTTGTTATCCAAACAATGCCACCATATATTTCTATCAACTCCTTTTCAGCTTTTCTAGTAATATTTCTCCAGCCATCGTCATATTCAATATATTCTTTTATCTCATTTGGATATTTTTCTTTCAACACTTTTTCAGCTTCATCAAAAGTTATTTTTTTAAAACTCCCCTTATAATCTGCAATTTTTTCAATATGGCTAATATCCCCTATATTTTCTTTTAGTGTTTTTCCCATTCTTTCTAGTATTCTTTTTGATAAATATTTGATGTACTCTTCAACAAGATTTATAACATCTTCTAAAGTTCCAGGAACTTCTGCTTCACTATGGTAAAATTGGCATAAGTGTCTTTCATCTGCATTCTCGCCTCTAAAAGATGGCATTACGTAATAACAGCCTTTTTCCGTTAGTCTACACCCATATTCTAATAAAAATTGCATAGAATCCGCTAAATATGTTTCCACACCTTGTAAATTCACTTTAACAGGACTTGAATCACTTCCTCTTCCCATTGGGCTTGAAATTGATCCCGTTGTAACAGGTAAATGTAAAGTAATAATCCCCTTTTTTTCGTAAAATTTCATTGTTTCTTCAGTAATTAAATTTTCCAATAAGATCAATTGTTTATACCATTCGTTTCTTAACACTTTTAAATAATGTGTATTTGGATTTTTCCAAGTATTTGGTTCTGTTAGCATACTTTGCCTCCTTATTATAAATTTTGGTAACATTGTATCACATTTTACATAATTTCACAATACTTTGGCCATAATTTTACACTTTTTTACGAAGATTTTCACTTATAAAAATAAATTCCCAATGCACACCAATCGGTACGCACTGGGAATTATTTTGTTACAATTCGTAACTAATGCAACTCACGGATAAAGTCTGTTAGGTGTTCTAGAAAGGAATACTACATCCTCAATAGATTCTGCTTTGAGTAACTGCTGAATGAATCTTGCCTCTCCCATTCCAAATCCGCCATGTGGTACAGAACCGTAATTGAAGAATTCAATATACGATTCCAATGACTTCTCTAAATTCGGAGAATTAAGTTCTTCTGCCTTTTCTCTAATCTGCTTGATAAGAATTTCCGGTCTATGTTCTCTTACGGCACCAGTAGTAATCTCTGTACCATTGAATAAAAGGTCGTATGACTCCGTTGTCGTTTCAGAATGTCTCTTATGATAAAAAGGTCTTACTGAAATCGGATACTCCGTCACAAAAACAAACTGTGCTCCAAATTTTTCAAGAGCATAACGACAAATTTGTCTTTCTTCTTCAGGAGAGAAGTCTTTGGCATTTTCCTCAAAAACTCCGATCTTCTTCAAAATTTCTTTTGCTTCAGCAAAAGTCATTCTCGTAAAAATCGGTGTCTCAATTTCAACTCCAAAGTTCTCTCCAATCTGAGAACAAAGTTTTGGCTGTTCCATTAAACTCTCAAATACAAATTTGATAAGTCTTTCCTGCTCAACCATTACTTCTTCAACACTTCTAGGTCCTGCAATTTCGCAGTCAACAGTAGTAAACTCTGTTTGATGCCTACTAGTGTTAGAATTATCAGCTCTGAATGAAGGACCTATTTCAGCGAATTTTCTGAATCCTGCCTGAATAGCCATTTGCTTGTACAGCTGATTGCTTTGAGCTAAATACGCTTTGTTTCCAAAATACTCAAGCTCAAAAAGCTCTGCTCCTGATTCAGACGGTGTGCCCAGAAGCTTCGGAGTATGAATAACGGTGTATTCATTTTTGCTCCAGTAAGCGTAAATCGCCATCTCAACTGCTGATGCTACCTTCATCGCAGTATGGTTTTTGGCAAAGCGCATACTTAATGCCCTGTGCTCGATTTGTGCGGATTTTCCAGATTCCTCTCCTATCGGTAACGGATTGGCAATAGTCTCAATTTCAAGTTTAGTAGGAATAAATTCCTTTCCACCATTCTTTACATGAGCGTTTAAAACCATCTTGCCCCATACAGTAACAGTAGATTCTCTAGTTAATCCCTCTGTTGTAGCGAAAACCTCAGGGTTCTCTGACTTGTCGATACTTACCTGAATTTCACCTGTTTCCTCTCTTACCATAAGAAAAAGCATATACTTCGTATTTTTAATATTATTTACGAAGCCAAAAATGCAAGTTTCTTCTTCTGGTATAAGTTCTGCTATTGGTTTCATCCTTGTTTCCTCCTTGTGTTTTCTATGATGTTTAGTTGCATTTTCAAAACAGACCTAACCATATTATAGCATAATTTACATAATCTTGCAACAGCTTTATTAAATTTAATCATATTTAATGTTACTATTTAATAATACACTTCATATTTATCTAATATGCAATTTCATATTTAATAATATTATCAATTGTTTCTGAACTCATCAAACTATCGAATACATTACTTACATCTTTCTTGTTTTCGTCAGTACTAGATATATAAAAATTTTCTGTAGTTTCTATATATTTATGTCCTAAAATATCAGCAACATCTCTAATTTCAGTACCATTTCTTAAATTAATAGTTGCATAACTTCCTCTTAAATCATAAAATCTACAATTTTCAATACCAAGTTCTTTATGAATTATTTTAAATGGATAATTTAATATATTTCTACCAACATATTTACCATTAGGTCTTGTAAACACCATATCAGCTTTATTGATTTGAAGAATATTGACTTCATTTTGTACAATTCTTTGTTCAGTTAACTTTCCATATTTATTAAATACATCTTCAAAATGTTATGTGCAATATTTATTTCCAAATACTTTTTTTAAATATTGTTGTTTCTTTTTATAGTTAATCAAAGCATTATATAAAGTAATACTCATACTAATTTGTCTTGTACCTTGTTTGGTTTTAGTAGTTCCTATATACCATCTCCCTTTGCCATCATCTGGTTTGTCATATACTGTATGCTTAACATTTATAACTCTATTTGTAAAATCTATATCATCCTATGTTAAAGTACAAACCTCTCCTGTTCTCATTCCTGTAAAACAGCTTGTAATAAAAGCACAAGTAAAAGTATTATCATCTTTAAATCTCTCTAAAATCATATTAATTTCTTCATCAGTAAATATATGTGCTGGATCTTTTGGAGGAATATCATATTTAGGTAATTTTAATCCTATTGCAGGATTTATTTTTATATAATCATATTCATATGCATAATTCATTGAACATTTTATAACTTTTTTTATATTATTTAAAAAATTTTTACTAAATGATTTATTAATATATATTTGATTAATAAATTCTTGTAACATTGCTCTTGTAATTTGTGATAGTCTATAAAATCCAATATTAGGCTTTATGTGATTTTTTATAATACTTTGATATGCTTCTATGGTATGATATTTTAAATTAACATAGCAATATTTTTCTATCCAATAATCTAAAAAATCTGAATAACTCATATCACTTACTGAAAATGAATTACCTGTGTTTAAATAATTGTTGTATGCAATTATTCCTTCTTTCTCTGCTTCTGATTTTGTTTTAAATCCTGACTTACTTAAAAATTTTCTTTTTCCATCAATTTTTACAATTTCAAATTTGTATTGATAGAATTTTCCTCTTTTCTGAATTGTTACATTCGACATTTTACATTTATAGCTTCTTCCACGAAGGTAAACAAAAAAGTGTTACCACGAATGATAACACTTTATATTTTTGTTTTCAGTTTGTTTGCAACCTGCAAAGTCTTTATTTTAGATAGTTTTAGAGATTTTAATTACTTGTATGAAAACAATTTGCAAACAAAATGCAAACAATTTGGGTTGTTTTCATATTTATGTAAATTTATCTAATCTCTGAAAGTATTGATTTTATGCATTTTTACCACAACAATTCTTGTATTTCTTACCACTTCCACATGGACATTGGTCGTTTCTGCCTACTTTTGGTTCATTGTTTACTACTGTTTGATTTTGTGGAGATGATGTTTTTGGTGCTATTGTCCCGCCTAAATTGCTAATTGCTGAATTTTCTAAGCTCATTCCTGTTATTCTAGCCGCTTCTGTTCTTTGAATATTTTCTTCTTTTTTTCTTACATGCATTAATAGTTTAACAACATCTGTTTTTATGTCTAATACCATTTGGTCAAACATGTCAAATCCTTCTATTCTATATTGCACTACTGGATCTTTTTGACCATAAGCACGAAGCCCAATACCATCTTTTAACTCGTCCATTGCATCTATGTGGTCCATCCATTTTTCATCAACTATTTTTAATGTTACTACTCTTTCTAACTCTCTTAACTCTTCGGCTCCTATTGTTTTTTCCCTTTCATCATAAATAGCATAAGCTTTTTCAACAGCTTCTTCTATAACCTCTTTTAAATGTATGTTTTCTTTATTTAAAGACTCTAAATCAGTAATAGTTAAATTAGTATTTAATTCTTGCAATAAACTTTCTTTATTTACATGTTCCTCAGCAAAATAAGGAGTAACAATGTCTTCAATTAATGATTTTATCATTTTCAACACATTTGCTTTTAGGTCTTCTCCATCCAATACTTCACGTCTTTGTTTATATATTATTTCTCTTTGTGTATTCATAACATCATCATAGTTCAATACAGCTTTTCTAATACTAAAGTTTCTTCCTTCTACTCTCCTTTGAGCAGATTCAACAGAACTTGAAATTAGCCTAGATTCGATAGGCATATTTTCGTCAGCACCTAATGTTTCATATACTTTAGTAATTGCTTCACCACCAAATATTTTCATTAAATCATCATCAAGTCCAATATAAAATCTAGATTCTCCTGGGTCTCCTTGACGACCACTACGTCCTCTTAATTGGTTGTCAATTCTTCTAGACTCATGTCTTTCTGTACCAATTATTTTTAAGCCACCTGCTGATATGACTTTTTCTTTTTCTTCTTTAATAATTGAATTATATTTTCCTTGCAATTCTTTAAATTTGTTTCTAGAGCTTATAATCTCTTGGTCATCAGTTTCATTAAATGCTGTTGCTTGAATAATTTGTTCTTCAGAATATCCTAATTTTCTCATTTCTTCTTTAGCCAAATATTCACTATTTCCTCCAAGCATGATATCAGTACCACGGCCTGCCATGTTTGTTGCTATTGTAACAGCTCCATATTTACCAGCTTGTGCAATAATTTCCGCTTCTTTTTCATGATATTTTGCATTTAAAACCTCATGTTTTATACCTTCTTTTCGTAATAAATCACTTAATTTCTCAGACTTTTCTATAGAAATAGTTCCTACTAAAACTGGCTGACCTTTTTCATGACTTTGCTTTATATCATTAATAACTGCTCTGAATTTAGCATTCTCATTTTTATAAACTATATCTGGATTATCTTTTCTAATCATATCTTTATTCGTAGGAATTTCGATAACATCTAATTTATATATTTCTTCAAATTCATCTTTTTCTGTCATCGCAGTACCAGTCATACCAGCTAATTTATTATACATTCTAAAATAGTTTTGAAATGTAATTGTAGCAAGTGTTTTAGACTCATCTGCTATTTTAACATTTTCTTTTGCTTCAATAGCTTGATGTAAGCCATTATTATATCTTCTTCCATACATAATACGACCTGTAAATTCATCAACTATTAAAACTTCGCCATCTTTTACAATATAGTCTATATCTTTTTTCATTACTCCATGCGCACGAAGTGCTTGATTAACATTATGAACAATTTCGGAGTTTTCTATGTCATTAAAATTCTCTAAATTAAATTCTTCTTCAGCTTTTTTTATACCTTTTTGTGTTAATGAAGCTGATTTAGCCTTTAAGTCAACTATATAGTCATAATTTTCGTTATCTTCTGCTTGGACAAAATCTTTTGCATTTTCTTCAACAATAATTTTAGGAATTAATTTTCTTACAAATTTATCAGCTTTTTTATATAAATCTGATGATTGTTTTCCTCTTCCTGATATTATAAGTGGTGTACGAGCCTCATCTATTAAAATACTATCAATCTCATCAACAATAGCATAATTTAGTTTCCTTTGAACTAACTGATCTTTATATATAACCATATTATCTCGTAAATAGTCAAATCCATATTCATTATTTGTACCATAAGTAATATCACATGCATATGCATTTCTTTTATCTTGTGGTTGCATTCCTGAAATGACTAAACCTACAGTTAATCCTAAAAATTTGTAAACCTTTCCCATCCATTCACTATCTCTGCGTGCTAAATAATCATTAACTGTAACAACATGGACTCCATCACCTGTTAGTGCATTTAAATAAACTGGTAATGTGGCAACTAAAGTTTTTCCTTCACCTGTCTTCATTTCTGCAATTCTTCCCTGATGTAAAATAATACCACCTATTAATTGAACATCAAAATGTCTCATTCCTAAAACTCTTTTTGAAGCTTCTCTACAAACTGCAAAGGTCTCTGGTAGTATATCATCTAAAGAACTACCATTTTTTAATTTTTGCTTAAATTCATTTGTTTTATTTCTTAGTTCAGTATCTGATAATTTAGAGATTTCTTCCTCTAAACTATTAATTTTCTCAACTATTGGCATAACTCTTTTTACTTCTTTTTCGCTATAGCTTTTAAAAATCTTTTTGAACATTATCTTCTTATACTTCCTTCCTATTTAGTATCTACCATAATATATCACAAAAGAGATTAAAAGTCTAGCAAAAATCTGCAACTTAATAGTTACAATAAATAATTATATGGCATTTTTAAAATTTAAGCATATATTTAAATTTAAAACATAATTATTTACTAAGAAAATTTTATAAGGGGATTTATAATGTTTATTTATAATTTAAAACTAAATGAAGATAAAATTTTTAAAACTATTTTAGGTATACTTTTAGTAATCATTTCTTTGTTAATTATATATGTGTGTTACATTCTGATTAATAAAAGCACTTTTAAAACTTCAGATTATTTACGTGAATCTAATTTATATGAATTAAATAGTTCAAATTATACAAGTGTATTGAAAAATGTTCATGATAATATAGATATATATGTAGGGCAAAATATTAAATTTACGGGTTTTGTTTATAGGTTGTATGATTTTTCGGATGACCAATTTGTTATTGGCAGAAATATGATAATTTCTTCTGATTATAAATCTGTTGTTGTTGGTTTTCTTTGTTCTTCTTCTGAAATAAAAAATTATAAAGATAATGAATGGGTTGAGATAGAAGGAACGATTACAAAAGGAGACTATCATGGAGAAATTCCTATTATTAAAATTACTAAAATAAATAATGCAGATGTACCTTCTGAAGAATATGTGTATCCACCTGATAATAGTTTTGTAACAACTTCTACTGTTCTGTAGAAGTTGTTTATTTTTATCTATCGAAAATAGATTTAAATACTCCGTCATCTATCATTGTAGCAAATATATTTTTTAATATAATTAAGATTATTGGTCCTAGTAGCATTCCTATTACTCCTAAGATTTTAAATCCAGTATACATTGCTATTAAAGTAAAAATTGGATGTATCCCTATTTGACCACTTATTATCCTTGGTTCTACTAACTGCCTTACAATACTCATTATACTCCATAATACAAGTATTCCAATTGCTAATTTTAGGTTTCCATTTATGGCAGACCATACTGCCCAAGGTAGCATTGCTGTTCCTGAACCAAATATGGGTAATGCATCAACAAAGCCTATTCCTAAAGCTGCAATTAATGGAACTTTTACTCCCCACCCCATAAAATGAAAGATGTATAATCCTATTAAAGATATAACAAAAGAAATTAATATTAATATTGCTTGTGCCTTTAAATATTTACCTAATGTCTTTATTAGTTCTCTTATGTGTAAACCTATTTTCTTTACCCATGTTTTGGGAAGATGATGTTCAAGTTGGTCTAACATATATACCTTATCAACACAAATAAAATATAATGCTAAAAAGGTAATTACTACATATATGCCTATTGTTGGTATAGAAGTTATAAAATTCATTGCCTTTGTCAAAGCATCTTTTGCCCATTCTGTGACTGTTCCTAAAAACTCGGTTGCAGAACTTTGTATTGTGTTTTTTACCTGCTCTGATATTTGAATTTTTTCAAAATTAATTCTTTTTATAGATTGCTGTATAAAAGCATATCCTTTATCGAAGAATTGATTAATATTACCTAATATATTTGAAATTTCTGAAATAAGTGTTGCTATTCCCCATGTAAGAAAACCTATTATTATAGAAAGAGCTAAAATAAATACAATAATAGAGCTGGTTTTTCTCTTTAATTTTGTCTTTTTCATTAACATTTTTATAAGAGGTTCTAATAGTAAAGATAATATAAAAGCAATTAAAAAAGGCATGTAAAATACAGATAATTTGAATCCTAACCACACACCCATTATCGTTAAAAAGAATATAAATATTCTTTTTATAACTTTTCTCCAATAATTCATATCTATAACCATATGTATCCCTCTTTATTTTCTATTATTCACCATTGACTTTTGAGAACTGTAGGAGGCGCCAAACACGCCATCCCACACTTTAATTTTTCCTATATATAGTTTTCTTAACTATTCTGCATTTTTTTTATTACAATTACAAATATTTTCTAAAGTATTTGTAACTTCTTCATTATTTATATTTGGGTTTGCTGCTAAATCTCCTAATGTCAATATTCCTACTATTTTATTGTTTTCCATAACTGGAATTCTGCGTATTTGATTCTTTTTCATTAAATCTTGGACTTCGTCAATATGTGTATCTGGTGTACAAGAACATACTTTGCAAGTCATTATTTCGCTTACAGGTGTACTTTTTACATCTTTATCACAAGCTATACTTCTTAAAATTATATCTCTATCTGTAACTATTCCAACAATATTTTGTGCATCATTACATACAGGTACACAACCAATATGATTGTCGCACATCAATTTTGCACAATTACACACAGAATCATTTGGCTTTACCCATGTAACATTATTGCACATACAATCTCTTACTTTCATAATATACCACCTTTCATAATTTTATAACAATATTATTGTAAACAAATAAAAAAAATATATGCAAAATATCTTTGCATATATTGGAAAATTTTTCAAATATTATATATTGTTTTTAAACTTTTCATTCTTTTGTATTGGTTCTTCATTTTTAAAATATAAATGGATTTCCTGGAAATGGTGGTCTTCCGTGTCCTGGCCTTCCTGGGAATGGTAGTCTTGGCGTTCTATTTTCTCCAAGTAGTCTATTTAAAATTAATATTCTTATTAAATCTCTTAGAAGCGGATTATTCATTCTTTGCCTTGTTTCCTTTATTTCTGCTTTAACTGGTTCTTTCGAATTTCTGTTTTCTACTTTTTTATTTGTCTCTACATTTATGTTAATTGTAGTATTTATATTGCCCTCTACAGTTGTATATATTCGCTCAGTCATTTGTTCTACTAATTCTTTACTTATTGGCTCTGTGTTATTGTCACACATTTGGCAGACCATTGGATTTATTGTTCTATATATTTCTGGATATAAACTTTCTATTTCCTCAATATTATTTGTCATAGTATTTGAATTATTTATTGGCATAGAATAACAATTATTTTCATACATAGAATATGTATTGCTATTTTCAGGTGGATATCCTAACACCATTCTCATATAATCTTCATAATTAGAATAATACATATTATACCTCCTTTTTATATTCAAGATATAATATGTATTATTATTGTTTTTTGTTACTATATAAGATTATTAACTAATTCTTTGAATTTTTTGCCTCTTTCTGCAAAATTTTTAAATGCATCAAAGCTTGCACTTGCTGGTGATAATAGCACTACATCTCCTATTCTTGCCACTTTTCTAGATATATCTACTGCTTCTTCTAAATCCTTACAATGGCATATTTTTACATTTTTCCCATTTAATGCTTTTACTGTCGCAGCTTCTATTTTTTCTGATGTAGGTCCAGTTAATATTAATGTTCCTACTTTTTTAGCAATTGTTTCCCCTACTTCTTTATAATCTAGACCTTTATCCGAACCACCTGCTAATAAGATAATATTTTCATCAAATGCATTTAAACCTGCTATTGTACTTGCGGGACTGGTTCCTATTGAATCATTGTAATATTTTACTCCATCTAATTCTCTTACAAATTCCAATCTATGCTCTACTCCATTAAATGCTTTTATTGCTTCTGTTTGCTTTTCTACACTTACCAAAGAAGCAGTTGCAGCTAAAGCAGCACATATATTTTCATAATTATGAATACCTCTTAGTTTTATATCTGACTTTTTTAAAATATGTCTTCTTATTCCATCTTGGCAAAACTTTATTGTTTCATCGTCTCTGTCATATATATATCCATTTTCTAATTTTTCTTTGCTACTAAATAATATTAATTTTCCTTGTGCTTCTTTAGCAAAACTATATGTAATATCATTATCTTTGTTTAAAATTACTACACCCTTTTCATTTTGATACTTAAATATGTTTTTCTTTGCCTCTTGATATTCGTCATATGATTTATGTACATTTAAATGATCTGGGTATATGTTTGTTACTACAGCTATATCTGGGCTTACATCCATATCCATCAATTGAAAACTGCTTAATTCTATAACAATAACATCTTCTGGCTTTATATTGCCTATTTCAACAAAAATTGGTTTACTAATATTTCCTCCTAAAAAGCAATTATATCCGGCTTTTTTTATAATCTCTGCTATTATTGATGTGGTTGTTGTTTTACCTTCTGTTCCCGTTACCCCTATTACTTTACATGGTGCTAACTTTAAAAGCATTTCTATTTCTGATGTTAATATTGCTCCTCTTTCTACTTCTGCTACTAATTCTGGGATTGTAGGAAGTGCACTTGGAGAACGAAATATAATGTCAAAACCATTTACTGCTTTAAGGCATTCTTTACCTGTTACTATTTCAAAGCCTTTTGCCTTTACATTATTTAATGCCTGTTCATTTAATTCATTTTCATCCTTTTGGTCAAATACTGTTATTCTTGCCCCTAAATCGTATAAATAATTTATTAATGGTATATTACTTACTCCCAAACCTATTATTGCTACTTTTTTTGCATTTATATATTTTTTGAATTCTTCTAATTTATTGTTAACATATTCCATTATTTTTTATCCCCTCTTTACAAATTAGGTTATATACCTTTTCTGTTGACTCTTCTACACTATTGCAATTTGTTACATCGACAGTAATTGTATTCGGATATATTTTATAAAATCCTGCTAGCTTTTGCAATCTATCTCTTTTTACTATGTTTTTTCTTACTTCTTTTTCTGTTTCTTTTCCACTATATTGTATGCATTTTCTTTTTACACGTTCCTCTAAGTCTGCTGTTATAAAAATATGGTAATCTTGGTTAGGGTATATTTCCATTAATGCTCTACCAGAAACTATAACATTATAATCTTTTTTTAAATTTTCTATGTACTCTCTAGCATATTTAAATAATCTTGTGTTATCTGCCAAACCTCCAACTATAGAAACAGCTAATGATGAAGCTTTAGATTGTAATTCCTCTTCACTTATTTTTACTCCATCTATATATATAACAGATTCATTGTTTTCTATTTTTATATCAACTTTATATTTTTCCATTAAGTCCTTTATATCTAATTTCCTTAATTTAAATTTCAATTTTAAAATATTTTTTTCTTCTTGTAATAATGTATATACTATTGCTCTATATAAATTTCCACCGTGTAATAGTACTGCATTTGGTAGTTTTTTTAGAAGTTTTCTACAAATGGATGTTTTTCCAGCACCTACTAGTCCTTCAATTCCTATAACAATATTCTCTTTTTCCACTTTTTGCTTTTCACCTCTTATACATTATACATTTAAATACAAATTTAATCAACTTTATTTTTTCCTAAATCTTATATTTATATCTTTTACTATAGGTATTAACTTAGTAAATATAAAATAGTAGATAGGATTATATATTTTATCTATTTCTCCAATAAATTTTGTTGGACCCTCTTGTTTGCAAAATCCCGCTTTAAACTTAAATAATCCATTATCAATGGTTGTATTAAATATTCCTCCAAAATCATATTCTCTGCATCCTGTTTCAATAGCCCATCTAATCATGTGTTGTTGCATAATATAATTTGGCATTAAATTTCTTTTTTGATTTGAACTTGCTCCATAAAGGTATGTAGTAACACCTGCAAAATTCAATGTAATTGCTGCTGATAATGCTTCACCTTCATATTCAGCTAAATAAATTCTTAAAGTATTTTCGTCATAAGAATTTAATAAGCTTTTAAAATGGTCATAAGTTCTAAGAGCTATGCCATCCCTTTGCGCTGTTATTTGAGAAAGTTTATAAAATGTCTGCAAATCTTTTTCATCTCTAGAATATCTTACTGTTATTCCTTTTCTTTCTGCTAAATGTATATTATATCTAGTCTTTTGACTATATCTTTTTAATATTTCTTCTTCTGATTCGCCATTTATTTTTAAAATCATACTTCTAATCGGTTGCATAAGTTCAAATATATTTTTAAATTCACTTGTAACTCTATATTCTTTACTATACTTTTTCTTTAATATTTCCGAATATGGAACACGTGGGTCCATTTTTAAAACAAATGGTTTATATTCTTTGATAAGAGGCTTGGCTTCATTTATAAGTTTATTTACTAATTCAATATCATTCAAATCACATACAGGTCCTCTCGGGCAATACATCATTGTAAAAATTTTTCCAAAAGTTCTTATTAATATAAGCATGCCTGCAGTTATTTTATCATTTTCTTCAATATATACATATTCATCAATCCAATTATCTGACTTTACTTTTCCCCAACCAAAATCTTGGTGAAGATCTGCATAAGGGCTATTTCTTAAAAAATTATAATATTTTTTTACCATTTTTTTATTGTTTTTATCTAATATTGGCATTTTATCCTCCTGTATCGACAAAATATTTTATTATTTTACATTTAATATAGCACAAACTAATATATTTTACAAGTAATACTAATAATTATTAGTAACTAATATGAGTAATGCTCCTAGTAGTTCTACTTGTCTTGTGTATAATTTTAGTGGAGGTAGTACCATGAATAATGAGTGTTTTAAAATGAGTAATTTGAAAAAAATCAGAGAAAAAAATAATATTACACAAATTAGATTATCAATAGATTTAGAAGTTTCTCAGGAACTGATATCTCAATATGAGGTTGGAAAAACATTACCAACTATAACAAATTTAAGTAAATTGGCTGACTTCTTTCATTGTTCAACAGACTATTTACTAAATAGAACAGATAATCCTACTCCTGTTAATATGCTAAATGAAAATGACATAGAAATTGCAAATATAATTGATAAATATATCTTCTTAAATAATGAATCAAAAAAAGAATTTATTAATTTTTTAGATTATTTAGTCTATAAGAATGGCATTTCTCACTAACTTAACAAAGTGTCAATGGGGACTTAGAATTTG
>DNVW01000006.1:51042-174816 GCA_003507395.1 Clostridiales bacterium
CAAATTCTAAGTCCCCATTGACATACAATTTGTATTTTTGCATATAATATTTATATATTTTTTAGAAAGGACGTTTAGAATGAGTGGTATTGTAGGTTTTTTTAACATTAAAGATAAAATTATGAATGCACAAGAAATTTTATTAAATATGTATAATAAAATTTCTCATAGAGGCTTAGACAAAGATGGCCTTTATATTAGTAATACTGTTTCATTAGGTCATAGAAGTATTATACCTGAAGATAAACAACCAATACAATTTAGTTTTGCTGAAAACAATTATGTTATTGTATATGATGGAACATTATATAATTCAGATGAATTAAAACATGAATTAGAACAATACGATTTTTGTTTTTCAACTAATTCTGATGCAGAAGTAATTTTAAAAGGATACATACATTTTCAAGAAAAAATAGTTAACAAGTTAAATGGTGTATTTGCTTTTGCTATTTGGAATACTAATGAAAATTTATTATTTATAGCCAGAGATCATTTTGGAATTAAACCATTATATTATACTAATATTAATAATAGTTTTGTGTTTGCTTCTGAAATAAAGGCATTGTTTGAATTTCCAAATGTTGAGCCAAAATTAGACACTATTGGTATATATGAATTAGTTGGTATCGGTCCAGCACATACTCCTGGAATGACAGTCTTTAAAAACATATATGAAGTAGAACCTGCTAATTATATTATTGTTAATGAAACAGGTCTTCATTCTAAAAATTATTGGCAGTTAATAAGCCGTCCTCATACTGATAGTTTAGGTAAAACCTGTGAAAAAGTACGATACTTATTAGAAGATAGTATAGAAAAACAAGTATCTTCAGAATTACCATTATGCTCTTTTCTTTCAGGTGGATTAGACTCAAGTATTATCAGTTTATATGCCTCAGATTATTGCAAGAATAATGATCTTCCTCCTTTAGATACTTATTCTATTGATTATATTGATAATGATAAAAATTTTGTTAAAAGTGATTTTCAGCCTAATTCAGATAACTATTATATCAATTTAATGAACAAAAAGCTATATTCTAAACATCATAATATTGTTTTAGACACTCCCGAATTGGCAGATGCTCTTGAAAGCGCAATGATTGCTCGTGATATGCCTGGCATGGCCGATATTGACTCTTCTTTATTATTATTTTGCAAAAATGTAAAACCAGAATCAAGTATAGCTCTAACTGGAGAATGTGCTGATGAAATTTTTGCAGGATACCCCTGGTTCTTTAGAGAAGATGCTTTAAGCAGTAATACCTTTCCTTGGTCAATTGCTATAACAGAAAGGCAACATTTACTTAACAATATTATTGCCGAAAAAGTAGATTTGAAAGAATATATAGACTATAGGTATAAAGAAAGTTTAGATAAAGTAAATTTGCTTGATACTGATGATGAAGAAACCAATCAAAAGAAAAAAATATCTTATTTAACATTAAACTGGTTTATGCAAACTTTGTTAGATAGAGCCGATAGAATGAGTATGTATAATGGGTTTGAAATAAGAGTTCCTTTTTGTGATTATCGATTAGTTGAATATGTATGGAATATTCCTTGGGAACTAAAAGCTTTAAATGGTAGAGAAAAAGGATTATTAAGATATATTATGAAAGATGCTTTACCTTCAGAAATTGTAGATAGAAAAAAGAGTCCATATCCTAAAACACATAATCCAACATATTTAAAAAAGGTAAAGCAAATGCTTAATTCTATAATGCAAGACCCAAATGCACCTATTAATATTTTATTTAATAGAGACTACATTACAGAAATAATAGATACAGAAGGCAAGTCTTTTTCAAGACCATGGTTTGGTCAATTGATGACTGGACCTCAACTTATGGCTTATCTTTGTCAAGTGAATATGTGGCTTGAGAGGTATCAGCCTAAAATTGAATTGTAGAACAATTTTGAAGTTCCAATTTGGAACCCTTAAGGATATATAAAAACAGGCTGAAATGCCTGTTTTTTCTTTTTACTTTTACTCTATTTTATTAAAAATTATTTTCTTATAAGCATAATTTGTTCACTTTTTATAAATCTAAACTATCTTTATTCAATAAAAATTCTTGTATTCCCATTATTACAATTCCGTCATCAGTTCTCCATAACTTTATATTATCTTTTACAACTATTATTTTTTTAAAACTATCTCCAATATTATTTAGTGACCTTGATTCTTGAATTGTTTTTTCTTTTGTATCCAAATTAAGTGCTGACTGAATATAATATCTTTTATTTCCTAAATTGCATACAAAGTCAACTTCCAATTGTTTTCTTTTACCTTCTTCTCTAACTTCTACAACACCTACATCAACATTGTATCCTCTAATTAATAATTCATTATAAATAATGTTTTCCATCAAATAATTTTCTTCTTGTTGTCTAAAATTAAGTCTAGCATTTCTTAAACCTATATCGGAAAAATAATATTTTTGTGGTGTCTGAATATACTTTTTTCCTTTAATGTCATATCTAGTTGATTTATTAACTATAAATGAATCTTCTATATCTGCTATATATGAATTTATTGTATTTAATGATAGTTCTTTTTCTCCCTTACTTTTAAAAGTATCAAATATTTTTTGTGGGTTAGTCAGTGAACCTACTGATGATGCTAACATATTAATTAAACTATCTAAAATATCTATTCTTTGTATATTATTTCTTTCAACAATATCTTTTATATATGTTTGTTCAAATAATTCTTTTAAGTATTGTGATTTTTCTTCATCATTTTTCTTTGATAAAATTAATGGCATTCCTCCATAGGTAACATATTCATTCCATGCCTCATATTTATCGCCATTAAATGCTGATAAAAATTCCGCAAATGACAGCGGATTAACTTTAATTTGATCTCCTCTTCCCCTGAATTCTGTTATTATGTCAGATGATAAAAATTTCGAATTACTTCCTGTAACATATACATCTATATTTTTCTCATATAATAAGCCATTTAAAACAAATTCAAAACCTTTTACTAGCTGTATTTCGTCAAGAATTACATAATACATATCTTTATCTTTTATTAAACTTCGAATATATTCATTTAAAGCTTTAGAGTCACGATATTTTTCATTCTCCACTCTATCAAGTTCTAATTTTATAATATGATCTTCTTTTACACCGTCTGCCAACAAATAATTTTTAAACAATGGGTCTAATAAATAGGACTTTCCACAACGTCTAATTCCAGTAATAATTTTAATTAAACCATTTTCTCTTCTATTTATTATTTTGTTTAAATATAAGTCTCTTTTTATTTCTTTCACGCTTCCCACTCCTTTGAAGATCTTTGCCTTCTATGTCAATTTTCTTCATTTTTATTATAATACATTTAATAATATTAATCAATATTATTAATGAACTTTTTTGCCTTTTTTGTTAAAAATCTTCACTAATATAGTAATAATTATTATATGTATTAATTAAAATAAAATTCATTTTATGGCTTATCTTTGTCAAGTGAATATGTGGCTTGAGAGGTATCAGCCTAAAATTGAGATATAAAATGTTTTTGAGGTTGCAAGCAAAAAAGGACGTATTATTTACGTCCTTTTTGATTATCTATTTATCTAGGATATTTGATTGCGGCTTGTGCAGCAGCTAATCTTGCTATTGGAACTCTGTATGGTGAACAAGATACATAGTCTAATCCTACTCTTTGGCAGAATTCAACTGAAGCTGGGTTTCCACCATGCTCTCCACATATTCCTAAATGGATATCTGGTCTTGTTTCTCTTCCCATTTTTGCTGCCATTTCTACTAATTTTCCAACACCTTTTTGGTCTAATTTAGCAAATGGATCTGACTCATATATTTTCTTTGAATAGTAATCTCCTAAGAATTTTCCAGCATCATCACGGCTAAATCCAAATGTCATTTGTGTTAAGTCATTTGTACCGAATGAGAAAAATTCAGCTTCTTTTGCTATTTCGTCAGCTGTTAAAGCAGCTCTTGGTATTTCTATCATTGTACCAACTAAGTATTTTAATTCTACTCCTGCTTCTTTTATTATTTGGTCAGCTACTCTTGTTACTATATCTTTAACATATTTTAATTCTTTAACTTCTCCAACAAGTGGAATCATTATCTCTGGAACTACATTCATTCCTTCTTTATTTACATTTATTGCAGCTTCTATAACAGCTCTTGTTTGCATTTCTGCAATTTCAGGATATGTTACAGCAAGACGGCATCCTCTGTGTCCCATCATTGGGTTGAATTCATGTAGTCCTTCAACTATATTTTTTAGTTCTTCAAATGTTAATCCCATTTCTTCTGCTAAAGCTCTAATATCTTCATCATCATGTGGTACAAACTCATGTAGAGGTGGATCTAAAAATCTAATTGTTACTGGGTAACCTTTCATTTCTCTATATAATCCTTCAAAATCTCCTCTTTGCATTGGAAGTATTTTTGCTAAAGCTTTTGCTCTTTGTTCTGGTGTTTTAGAAACTATCATTTCTCTTATTGCAGCAATTCTGTCAGGTGCGAAGAACATATGCTCTGTTCTACATAATCCTATACCTTCTGCTCCAAATTCATATGCTTGTTTAGCATCTCTTGGTGTATCAGCGTTTGTTCTAACTTTTAATTGTCTGTATTGATCTGCCCATCCCATTAATTTTGCAAAGTTTCCAGAAACTGAAGCTTCTACAGTTTCTATTTTTTCTCCATATACATTTCCTGTAGAACCGTCTAGAGAAATCCATTCTCCTTCTGCTACTTTTCTTCCGTCTGGTAATGTAAAGTATTTTTCTTCTTCATTTACCACTATTTCTCCACATCCTGCAACACAACAAGTTCCCATACCACGAGCAACAACTGCAGCATGTGATGTCATACCTCCACGTACTGTAAGTACACCATGGCATACATTCATTCCATCTATATCTTCTGGTGATGTTTCAAGTCTTACTAAGATTAAGTCTTTTTCTCCAGCTTCATGCATTTCAACAGCTTTATCTGCTGTAAATACTACTTTACCTGTAGCAGCACCTGGTGATGCAGCTAATCCTTTTGCTACTACTTTTGCAGCTTTTAATGCAGCTTGATCAAAATTTGGATGTAATAATTGATCTAATTGATTTGGTTCAACTCTTAAAACAGCTTCTTTTTCTGTTATCATTCCTTCATTTACTAAATCAACTGCTATTTGTAATGCGGCATTTGCTGTTCTTTTTCCATTTCTTGTTTGTAAGAAGAATAATTTTCCTCTTTCAATTGTAAACTCCATGTCTTGCATATCTTTATAATGTTTTTCTAATTTTTGTGAATACATTACAAAATCTTCATATGCTTTTGGATTTGTCTCTTTTAATTGTTCAATTGGTTGTGGTGTTCTAATACCTGCAACAACATCTTCACCTTGTGCATTCATTAGATATTCTCCAAATAATTTGTTCTCTCCTGTTGCTGGATTACGAGTAAATGCAACACCAGTTCCACAGTCGTCTCCCATATTACCAAATACCATTTCTTGTACGTTAACGGCTGTTCCCCAACTTCCTGGTATGTCATTTAATCTTCTATATGTTATTGCTCTTGCATTATTCCAACTTCTAAATACAGCTTTAACAGCTTCCATTAATTGTATTCTTGAATCTTGTGGAAAATCTTCTCCTTTTTGTTCTTTGTAAATTGCTTTAAATTGTACAACTAAGTCTTTTAAATCCTCTGCTGTTAATTCTGTATCTAATTTAACACCTTTTTCTTCTTTCTTTTTATCTATTATTTTCTCGAAGAATGGTTTTGGTATTTCCATAACAACATCACTGAACATTTGAATAAATCTTCTGTAACTGTCATATGCAAATCTCTCATTTTTTTCTGCCATTCCTTTTAAAACATTGTCATTTAATCCTAGGTTTAATATTGTATCCATCATTCCAGGCATTGATGCTCTAGCTCCTGAACGTACAGATACTAATAAAGGATTTTCTACATCTCCTAGTTTTTTTCCTGTAATTTCTTCTAATTTTTTAAGATTTTCAAAAATTTCTTCTTCTATTTCTTTTGAAATTTTTTCTCCATCTTCATAATACTTTGTACAAGCTTCTGTCGAAACAGTAAAACCTTGTGGTATAGGTAATCCTAAGTTAGTCATCTCTGCTAAGTTTGCACCTTTTCCACCTAGTAGTTCTCTCATACTAGCATTTCCTTCTTTAAATAAGTAAACATACTTGTGACTCATAAAAAACCTCCTATATATTTTTTTATTAGTAATAAAATAATAAATATTGATGCCTTAATTAAATTAAAACATCAATATTATATACATAATTTCGAAAAAAGTAAATGCTTTTTCGAAAAAAATGTTTAAAATTGTTCTTTTAATGAATGGCTAAATATTTTCATAACTCTATTATATTTTGGTATTATTCCTTCTTTTTTTTCTGCTGACAAACTTGGCTTTAATTGAAATACTCCTGGAAAGCAATTTCCTTCTACAATTACAGGTCCATTTTCAGAAATTGCAACATCCCATCCAATATATCCTATTTCAGGAACAACTTTTGCTGCCTCTTTTACCATTTCTACTGCTTCTTTAAATTTTGGTACTTTAAACCCAACAATTTTTACTTTAGATATTGGATGTTCATAAAATATATTATCTTGCTGGTCTATTGCTTCTGCAAAAACAACTCCATTTTCATCAACATACGTATACATTCCACCGCTTGAAAAATTATCTACTACACCACCATTTCCAATTTTTAATATAGCTTGTAGGAAATAAGATTGCCCGTCTTTATAAAATGTAAACATTCTTAATGTATTAACAGATTTACTGTAAAGTTTATTCATTTCTGGATGTTGTTTAATACATTCTTCAACTAATAATTGTTTTTTGTATAATAAACTGTTATAAATTGTTTTGGCATCCTCTTCATTTTTATATTCGAATTTTTCTATTCCTTTTCCGCCTTCTCCATCTAGTGGCTTAACAATAATAACTTTATTTTCTTGGAAGAATTTTAAAAATTCTTGAAAGTTTTGCTCATTTAAAATCATCCATTTTCTTTTCAAAAATTTATTGTATTTTTCATACATTTCATCTTTATTTTCAAATATATGGAACTGAGTTTTGTCATTAAACTGTTTTATTATTTCATTGTTTTTTCCTCTGGTTAAATATGTTTTTCTTTGTTCACTATTTAAATTATAAAATTCAAATTCTTGATAATCATAATATCCTGCTTGATATCTTAGTCCACAATTAACCATATCTAATAAAATAAAAATTATATTTTTATTTGTTTTTTTTGAAACCTTTTTTGCAATTTTTAACATATTTTTATAGTCCACATTTATAATATGTTTAAATAAATATTTAATTTTCCCCATATTAAAACTTCCCCTTATATATTTGAAATATTTTTTAAGAAACACTTTATTTTTCTATTTAGCACAATTTTATTTTTTCTAAAACTTTATAAATTTTAGTTCCAAATGGAAGCATTAAAATGTCCCCCTTGGTTAAAACATTTAATTTCAACAATGTTAATCCATAACTTAGTACTCCTATCATGATAGATATTAATGTTGATATTTTAGGATTAATAATTAGTCCTAAAATATAGTTAGTAATATAAACCAATATTCCCATGATTATACCTGATAAAATAGGCTTTAATATATTTTTATTAAAATTAATATTTAATTTAATACTTTTCCTTAAAGCAGTATACGATACACTGAATGCAATAATTTGGCATACTATAGAGCTTATTGGTGCTCCATATATATTTATTATAGGATTAGTAATTAAAATTACATTTAAAATTAGTTTTACAGTAGCACCTATTGCTAAAGCTATTGCAGGTATATGAACCTTGTTTAGACCTTGTAATCCACTATTTATTGTTTGGTTTATTGCAACAAATATCATTGCAATAGCAGCTAACCTTAAAACTCCAGCACCTTCTGATGCAGATGGATATATTAATTTTAAAATTGGTTCTGCTAATGTAATAAATCCAATAGCACAAGGAATTATTATTAAAATTGAGATAAAGACTGAAAAAGATAATCTTTTATTAGTTGTTTCATAATCTTTTTGTGCTATAGAATGTGATATTGCTGGTACTAATGCTGTAGAAAGTGCTATATTTATTGCTATTGGTAAATTAATTAAAGTATCTACTTTTGATAATATGCCAGCCTTTTGCATTGCTAATTGTTCTAATTCTTCTTTAATATTTATTATTCCGCTATATGCTATTTGTATACAATTACTTACAGTAGTAGTATCTATTACTGATGTTATAATTGATATTATAGATCCAATTGTAATTGGGATAGAAAACGCTAATATTGTTTTTAACAACTGTTTGTTTGTTTTAGTTGCTTCGGGAGATTTTTTTAAATCTTCTTTAGTAGCTTTTATCTTATGTTTTTTATAATATAGAATTATATAGATAAATGTCAAAATAACAGATATTGTTGTAGATATATTCCCTCCTGCTGCCATTATATATGCATCTTTTCCAATAAGAGCATATACAAATGTAATACTTAATATACAATTTAAAAACTGTTCCAATGTATATGAAATACTAGCAGGTTTCATATCACTTTGTGCATTAAAATATCCTCTTAAAACTGATGATGCTGCAACAAATACTATAGCTGGTGCTAGTACTCTAAGTACATAACTAACATCTGGAACATTTAATACCTTAGTAGCTATTAAATCTGCTCCTAAGAATAGTGTTATTGAGAAAAATAGTCCTATTCCTGCAAATAGCCTCATTGCTATTTTAAATATTCTGTGTGCACCAGCCTTATCATCAATTGCTAATCTTTCTGAAACCAGTTTACTTACAACTGTTGGAATTCCAATTGAACATAAAGATAGAAGCAATGAATATATCTGATACCCTGAAGCATAATAGCCTAAGCCTGTATCTCCAAATCCTTCTATATTTGTTATTACTAATTTATAAATTAGTCCCATTACTTTTACAGCCACTTCTGAAAACATAAGTATTAAAACATTTTTCATAAATGAAATTTTGGGTTTATTATTTATTTTTTGTTCTTCCAATACACTTCCTCATTTCTCTTTTGAATAATATTAAAATTCAAATTTATCCTTCATCCAGTTTTCTATTTCATTTATATTTATTCTTATTTGTTCCATAGTATCTCTATCTCTAATTGTTACTGTATTATCTTCTAATGTGTCAAAGTCAACAGTTATACAATATGGTGTTCCTATTTCATCTTGTCTTCTATATCTTTTTCCTATACTTCCTGCTTCATCATAATCACACATAAATTTCTTAGAAAGCTTTGTATATAACTCATCTGCTTTTTTGCTCAACTTTTTAGATAGTGGAAGCACCGCTATTTTATATGGCGCTATAGCTGGATGTAAATGTAATACTGTTCTTACATCTCCTTCTGCTATTTCTTCTTCGTCATAGGCTTCACAAAGTACTGCCAAAACAGTTCTATCTAGTCCATATGTAGACTCTATTATATATGGAATAAATTTTTCATTTGTATCTACGTCTAGATACTCTTGTTTAACTCCAGAAAACTCTTGATGTCTTGATAAGTCATAATTTGTTCTGTTATGTGTTCCATTTATTTCTCCCCAACCTATTGAAGGAAATAAGTATTCTATATCACATGCTGCTTTAGCATAAAATACTAATTTTTCGTGGTCGTGGAATCTTAGTTTTTCTTCTGGTAATCCTAAATCCATATAATATTTTTTTCCATATTCTTTAAAGTAATTGTATATTTCTTCATCTGTTCCTTCTTTACAAAATGTTTGAAACTCCATTTGTTCAAACTCTATTGTTCTAAAAGTAAAATTTCCTGGTGTTATTTCATTTCTAAATGCTTTGCCTATTTGTGCAATACTAAATGGCAATTTAGCTCTGGTTGTTCTTTGTACATTTAAAAAATTAACATATTCTCCTTGCGCATTTTCTGGTCTCAAATATATTATACTTTTGCTATCATTTGTTACTCCTCTATAAGTTTGAAACATTAAATTAAATTGTCTTATATCTGTAAAATTACATTTACCACACTTTGGGCATGGTATGTTATTTTCTTTTATATATTCTAACATTTCTTCTTGTGTCATGCCTTCTGCATGTGCTTCTGGATTAAAATCGCTTATTAGATTATCTGCTCTGTGTCTTGTTTTACATTCTTTGCAGTCTAATAATGGATCAGAAAAGCTTGATACATGTCCACTTGCTTCCCACACCCTAGGATGCATTAAAATATCTGCATCTATTTCATAACTATTTTTTCTTTCTTGAACAAATCTCTTTCTCCATGTATCTTTAATTGCATTTTTTAATCTAGCACCTAATGGACCATAGTCCCAAGTATTTGCTAAACCTCCATATATTTCTGAGCCTTGAAAAATAAATCCTCTATTTTTACACAAACTAACTATTTTATCCATTGTCAAATCTGCCATAATGTATTACTTCCTTCCTTTTATATAACTGCATAAATTTTATCAATTTATTAGCCAAAAGTCAACAATTATTTTACAGTCCTATTTCCATTTTATTACATTTTTTATATTATGTTACACTTTTATTACAAATAAGTTTACACAATATAACTTTTGTAATACTGTGGATAGTGTGGATAACTCTGTGAATAATTACAAATACTCACTTTATTTTCACCACTTATGCACAGTCGAATTTTGTCGTCAGTTTATGAAAACTATGGTTTTTACATTATGTACATGGTAAATTTGTTTGTTGTTTTTAGCTGTAGTGTATAATTGCAGTAGAAAAGTAAGTAAATTATAAATAGGCGACTGTTAGTCGCCCAAATACATAAAATTATTATTTATTATTTAAAAAATTTAAAATAAATTACTAATGCAATCTCAGTTATTAATATTGCAGGAAACCCTATTGTAAACCTCAGTTTCTTAGTCTTATGTCTAAAGACATACATTCCTGCTATTCCACCTATAGAACCACCTAGAATTGCTAGTCCAAGTAATGTCCCCTCTTTTATTCTCCATTCACCTCTTTTGGCTCTTCTTTTATCTATAAACATTGCCAAAAAAGTTATTATATTGATGATTATTAAATATATTATTATATTTTTTATTGTAAATATTTCCTCTAAATTCACGTTCATTTTCTCACTTTCTAAGGTCATGTTCTAACTGAATAAACTCATTTGATTGCTTTGGCTCATTCCTTTTAAACAGCCTACTTTTTCTAATAGCTCTATAACAGATTTTCCAATTTTAGAGCGTATTTTCATATCATCTATGGACATAAATTTTCCATCTTTTTTTGCTAGTTCTATTCCCTCTGCTGCAACTGTTCCAAGACCTGGTATACTATTTAGAGGTGGTCTTATTCCCTCTTCTTCTATTTGAAATTTTGTTGAATGAGATTTGTATAAGTCAATTGGTAAAAATTTTATTCCTCTTTCATACATTTCAAGTACAAGTTCTAATATAGCATACATATTCTTATCTTTTGTTGTAGCAGAATTTCCTTGTAAATCTATTTCCTTCATTTTATTTTTAACTTTTTCTTTACCATAGCACATTATATCACTATCAAATTCGTCAGCTCTAATTGTAAAGAATGCTGTATAATATGCTTTAGGTTCATGTACTTTAAACCATGCTATTCTAAATGCATTTGTTACATATGCTGCGGCATGTGCCTTTGGAAACATATATTTAATTTTTTCACAAGATTTTATATACCAATCTGGTACATTGTTTTCCTTCATCATTGCTACATATTCTGCCCATTTTGCTGGATCTTTTAGTGCTTTTCCTTTACGCACCGTCTCCATTATTTTGAAAGCATGATTTGGTGGTACTCCTTTTTTTATTAAATATATCATTATATCATCACGGCAACATATAGCTTCATTTAATGTTACAGTACCTTCTTCTATTAAACTTTGAGCATTTCCCAACCACACATCTGTACCATGTGATAACCCTGATATACGTATTAATTCATCAAAAGTAGTTGGTTTTGTATCTACTAACATTCCTCTTACAAATTTAGTTCCAAACTCGGGCACACCATAACTTCCTACTTCACTATGGATTTGTTCTGGTGTAACTCCTAATGCTTTCGTAGAACTAAATATACTCATCGTTTCTTTATCATCTAAAGGAACTTTTGTAGGGTCTATTCCAGTTAAATCATAAAGCATTCTTATCATTGTAGGATCATCATGTCCTAAAATATCAAGCTTTAAAAGGTTTTGGTCTATAGAGTGATAATCGAAATGGGTAGTTATAATATCTGAGTTTGGGTCATCTGCGGGATGTTGTACTGGTGTAAACTCATATATTTCCCTTCCTTTTGGAACAACTATAATACCTCCAGGATGTTGCCCTGTAGTTCTTTTTATTCCTGTACAACCTTGTGATATCCTTAATACCTCCGCATTATTAACAGGTATACTTCTTTCTTCATAATATTTTTTTACATAGCCATATGCTGTTTTGTCAGCAACTGTACCAACTGTTCCTGCTTTAAAAGTTGTTCCTTTTCCAAATATAACCTCTGTATATTTGTGTGCTTTTGCTTGGTATTCTCCAGAAAAGTTCAAATCTATATCAGGTTCTTTATCTCCATTGAACCCTAAGAAAGTTTCAAAAGGTATATCTATTCCATCTTTTACCATTTTAGTACCACATTTAGGACAGTCTTTATCTGGTAAATCAAATCCGCATGCATATCCATAATCTGTAAAGTCTGAAAATTTACATTTTGGGCATCTATAATGTGGAGGCAAAGAATTTACCTCTGTTATTCCTGTTGCATATGCTGCAAAAGAAGAACCAACAGAACCTCTTGAACCCACTATATAGCCATCTTCATTTGATTTCCACACTAATTTTTGTGCAATAATATACATAACTGAGAAACCATTTTTTATAATTGAATCCAATTCCTTGCTTAGTCTCTCTTCAACTATGTTAGGTAATGGGTCTCCATAAAGTTCATGAGCTTTTTTATAAGCTATATCTTTAATTGTTTGTTCGCATCCCTCTATATGTGGTGGACATTTTTCTGGTGATATTGGACTTATATTTTCGCACATATCTGCTATTTTATTTGTATTTGTTACAACAACTTCATAAGCCTTCTCTTCACCTAAATATTCAAATTCTTTAAGCATTTCTTCGGTAGTCCTTAAATATAATGGTGCTTGTTCATCTGCATCATCATATCCTTGTCCTGCCATTAAAATTCTTCTATATATTTCATCCTGTGGGTCCATAAAATGAACATCACAAGTTGCTACAACTGGCTTTTGCAATTTTTCACCTATTGCTACAATTTTCTTGTTTATTTCCTGTAAAGCCTCAACATCTGCTACTGTTCCATTTCTGACCATAAACATATTGTTTCCATTAGGCTGAATTTCCAAATAATCATAATCACTTGCTATTTCTTCTACTTCCTCATCTGTCTTACCTGCTACTATGGCTCTGTAAATTTCACCTTGTTCACAAGCACTACCTAATATTAAACCTTCTGAGTATTTTTTATATAAAGATTTTAATATTCTTGGTTTTTTATAAAAATAGTGTAAGTGTGAATATGAAATTAATTTATATAAATTTTTTAAACCAACATAATCCTTGGCAAGTATTATAGCATGATATGTTTGTAATGACTTATAATCTGCTTTTCCTGTTTCTAGTTTATCTATATCATCTAATGTTTTTACCCCTTGTTTTTTTAACATGTCTATCATAATGTTAAAAACTTTTACAGTAGTATCTACATCATCCAATGCCCTATGTGCCACTTCTACCTTAATTCCTAAATTTTCTGCTATAATTCCTAATTTATACTTTTTATATTCAGGAAATAGATATTTTGCTAACCTTAAAGTATCTATATATGTATTATTTAATTTTAATCCTAATGCTGTTGCATTATATTTTAGAAAGCCTATATCAAAGTCTGCATTATGTGCTACCAAAACACTATCTCCAACAAATTCAAGTACTTTAGGTAATACCTTGTCTATTGTTTCTGCATCTTTTACCATATCATCTGTAATATTGGTTACTTCAACTACTTTTTGAGGTATTGGCTTTTCTGGATTAACGAAGCAAGAAAAACTGTCAATCAGTTCTCCATTTTTTATTTTCATTATTCCTATTTCTGTAATTTTTTCTGTTCTGAATGAAATTCCTGTTGTTTCCAAGTCTAATACACAATATGTAGTATCAATATCTTGATTTTTAGAAAATGATATACAAGATACTTTATCTGGTGCTAAATATGCTTCAACACCATATAATATTTTTATATCTGGATGGTCTTTTTCTAAATATTTGTGAGCTTCTGGAAATGCTTGTACAACTCCATGATCTGTTATTGCTATTGCCTTCATTCCCCACTTTACAGCCCTTTTTATTAAATCTTTTGCTGAAGTCATGCCATCCATTTGGCTCATTTGCGTATGCATATGTAATTCCACTCTTTTTATAGGTGCATTATCTTCTCTTTTCTCACGTTTTATTCCTGTACCTTCTATTATGGTATTAGCAATAATTCCAAGTTCTTTTGCAAATGGGTCAAATTGCGCAGTTCCTTCTACTTTTACTCCTTTAACACTAGTTAGTTTCCCCAAAATTTCTTTTGCCTTTTCTTTTTCCAAAAAAGCTTTACACGTAATAGTACTTGTTCCATCATATAAATCAAACATTGCTAATAATTTACCAGTTTTAAGTTCTCTGGAATCTACATTTAAAATTTCTCCATCTAATAGTACTCGTCCGCTGTCAACAGATAAGTCAGCTACTTTTACTAAAGTTTCTTTTAACTTTGCACTTCTGCCATATATTAAGGGACTTTTTTCTTCTGTTTTTTCTTCCTCTTTTTCTGTTGCAACTTCCTTTGGCTCGTCTTCCTTTTTTTCTGTTTTCTTTTTTTTCTCTTCTGCTTCTTGATTCTGAATTGACAATATATATTCTTCTTCAATCTTTCTGTTTTGTTCTTGTAATCGTTCCATTACCTCTTCTAAAGGCTTTTCTTCGAATATTACCTTACATTTTTTATTATATAAGTTCATTAATGTTTCAGATAATATTTGGTCAAATTTTCTAGTCTCTAATATATCTTTTCCTTTTAATGATAATTGTACTTGTGCTATGTCATTTTCTATATTTACACTACTGTTTTTTAATAATGCCTTTGTTAGAGGATATTTATAAGCCATATATTCTATTATACTTTGCCATTCCTCTATAATAGTAAATATTGGAGTAATAGTATATTCAATTTTTATTATTATTTCTTTAAATCCAAATCTTTTTTCTATATATTTTTCAAAAATTGCTAAATCTGCTATTTTTATTTGTTTATTTGCTATTAATATTATTTCTATTTTACCTGTTTTTTTAAATAAATTCACAGCTTTTATTTTAGCTTCATTTAATTCAAAACTATTTGAGTTATAATCCTTAAATACTTCTTTAACTGTTTTTTCCATTGACTCCACCTATTTCTTCAATTATAAAAGTCTAAAATATTCTTAAAATATCATTATAGGTTACAATTATGCTTAATCCTATTAAAATACAAAAGCCTATCATTTGTATTTTTATTTCTATATTTTCACTTAATGGTTTTTTTCTAATTCCTTCAACTAATAGTATTACCACTTTCCCTCCATCTAATGGTGGAAAAGGTAATAAATTAGTTACTCCTAAAGAAATTGATATTAATGCTAAGATGTATACAAAGTCTCTTATTCCTTGTGTTTCTACTACAACTTCGCCTATTCCTACAGGTCCCATCAATTGATTTACCGACACGTTACCTGTAAAAAGCATTTTTAAATTTTCTACAATAGAAAATAAAAATTCACCTGTTGACCAAAAAGCATAATATATATTATTACTCAAATTATTTTCAGCAATTTTAAGATTAACTCCCAAGTAATAATTGGCTCTTTCCTCAGCTACAACTATAAAATCTTTCACATCATTATCTCTTTTTATTGTGAACTTTATTTCATTTGTTAAAGAATAACATATATTTTCTACTAATTTTTTTGTATTATTTTCCACATCTACATCATTTATTTTTAATATTATATCTCCTTCTTGTAATCCACAAACTTTTGCTGGGGTTTTGGCACCCACATTAGCAATTTCAGTAGATGTATTGTTCAAATTGGTTTTCAAGGAAATTCCTGTATATTTATATTTTTCTTCTGTTGGCACTATATTAGACTTAATTATATTGCCATCTCTTTCAATCTCAACTGATAGTTCTTTTCCATTACAATTTTGTAGGATATTATCCAAGTCATTTTTAGTTCTTATTATATGATTATTAATTTTCAAAATTTTATCTCCTGCTTGTATTCCATAAGCTTCTGCACTATAATTTGGAATAGTTGAATCAACTATATTAGATATATTGTTGCCTGTAAAAGCAGTTAAAGTAAAATATACAATAAGTGCGAAAATAATATTTACAACACCACCAGCTAACACTATCGCAATTCTCTTAGGTATAGAAGCTTTACTAAAAGAACCTTCTTTTTCAGAACGTTCTTCTTCTCCCTCCATACTTACAAACCCTCCAAGAGGAATCAATCTTAAAGCATATTTTGTTTCTTTCCCTTGCTTTTTCCATATTGTTGGTCCAAAACCTATTGCAAATTCATTTACCTTAACTTTACACAATTTTGCAACAAGAAAGTGACCACTCTCATGTATAAACACCAAGAATCCAAGGATAAAGACTATTTTAATTGCATTTATCAAAAAACTAATCAAAATTTACCTCCAATATCAAAGAAAAGATAATAAAAAGTATGCAAATGGTGCTATAAATAACACGCTATCTATTCGATCTAGCATTCCACCGTGTCCAGGTATTAAATTACTAAAGTCTTTTATTTCTGTATATCTTTTAATACTAGAAGCTGCTAAATCTCCTATTTGTCCTACTATGCTAAGGATACAACTAATAAGTGTTATATATATATAATTTATTTGCAGTCCCCATATTTTATTACAAATCAATGTATATATAATAGATAATATTATTGCACCTATTGTGCCTCCTATACATCCTTCAATTGTTTTATATGGACTTATTTTTGTAAATTTATGTTTTCCTAATGTTTTACCTATGATATAGGCAAATATGTCGGTTCCCCATGCTGTAATAAATATAAACCAAATTAAAATTTTCCCATTATTTATATTCTCTCTTACTAATGATACAAACATAATAAATATAACTATATAACATATTCCAAAAAAAGTTACAGCAATATCAATAATATTAGTTTTCATATTAGTAATTATTATCTTTAGGAACAAAATTAATATAGAAGTGGGAATAATTGCTGCTATTATTTTTAATACAATATTCATTGGTATTATATGTATTATTGCAATCATTGCCGCTGCAATATAGCCTATTATTTCTATTGGATGTGTTTTTGTTTTTAAAGCTTTATAAAATTCATATAAACTCATTATCGTAATGCCACTTAATAATATATCTACCAAATATGTATTTCCAAAAATAAAAATAGCTGCCATTATTGGAAAAAGTATTACACTTGATAAAATTCTTTTATAATTCATATTTATATTTTACCTTTCTTTTTTAGTTTGCTCCAAATTTTCTATGTCTTTTTTGAAAAATGTGAATGCTTTCTTCTATGTCGTTTTCATTAAAATCCGGCCAATATTTATCTATAAAAATAAACTCTGTATATGCTAGTTGCCATAACAAAAAATTACTTATTCTTATTTCTCCACTTGTTCTAATTAAAATGTCTGGGTCTGGTTGTCCCTTAGTATATAAATGATTTTCTATACATTTTTCGTCAATTTTTTCTAAATCTAGTTTACCCTCATGTACTTCTTCTGCTATATGCTTTGTAGCTCTTAAAATTTCGGCTCTTCCCCCATAATTAAAGGCAATATTTAATGTAAGACCTGTATTGTTTTTTGTTTTATCTATAATTTTATTTATACTGTTTTGCAAGCCTATCTCTAACCTAGAAATATCTCCCAATATATTTATTTTTATATTGTTTGCTGATGTTCTCTCTAATAATTTTTCTATATAGTTTTTTAATATCATCATTAAAGCTTTTACTTCATTTTCTGACCTTTTCCAATTTTCAGTTGAAAAAGCATATACTGTCATATATTTTATACCTATTTTATTAGCATATTGTGCTATTTTTTCTAAATTTTCTGCACCTGCATAATGTCCTTGTTTAACCTCTAAATTTTTTTCCTTTGCCCATCTTCTGTTTCCATCCATGATTATAGCAATATGTTCTGGTAAATTATTCTCCATGATATCTATACTCCTCTTAAAATCTTATATACTCATTACTTCTTTTTCTTTATTTTCCAATATTTTGTCTATTTCTTCTATTTTTTTATCTGTTAATTTTTGTATTTGGTTTTCTGCATTTTTTAATTCATCTTCTGTTATTTCAGAGTTTTTTTGTTTCACTTTTGCTAAATCAATTCCATCTCTTCTTATTGCTCTTATAGAGATTTTAGCCTCTTCTGCAAGTTTTCTTATATCTTTTACTATTTCCTTTCTTCTTTCCTCATTTAATTCTGGAAATACTAATCTTATTACTTTTCCATCATTGTTTGGATTAATTCCTATATCTGCTTTTAAAATTTCTTTTTCTATTTCTTTTAATATACTTGCATCCCAAGGTTGTATCACTATTAATCTAGCTTCTGGCACAGAAATTCCAGCAACTTGATTAATCGGTGTTGGTGTTCCATAATAATTTATTGTTATTTTATTTAATATTGCAGGATTTGCCCTTCCTGCTCTAATTTCTGATAGATTCTCCTCAAATACACTTATTGTTTTATCCATTTTTTCTTCAAATTCATTAAATTCCATAATTTTAATTTTCCTTTCTTTATTAATCTTCTATTAATGTACCGATTTTTTCGCCTTTAACAGCTCTAATAATATTTTCTGGATCTTTTAACGCAAATACTACTAAAGGTATTTTATTCTCCTTACATAATAATATTGCTGTTAAATCCATAACTTTTAAATCTTGATTTAATATGTCTGAATATGTAATGTGGTCATATTTAACTGCTGTTGGGTTAATTTTGGGATCATCTGAATATACTCCATCTATCGTTTTTCCAACTAAAATTGCATCTGCATTTATTTCAGCTGCCCTCAATGCAGCAGCCGTGTCTGTTGTAAAATATGGATTACCAGTTCCACTTCCAAATATAACTACTTTTCCTTGGTCTAAATATTCTACTGCTTTTCTTCTAGAATATTGTTCTGTAACAGGCTCCATTTTTATTGCTGTTTGCAATATCGCGCTAATTCCATTTTTCTCCAATCTACTTTGTAATGCTAATCCATTCATAGTGGTAGCTAACATTCCAATGTAGTCTGAACTAGTCCTTTCTATCTCATCTTCAGATTTTCCTCTCCAAAAATTTCCTGCACCAATTACAACTGCAACCTCTACTTTTTCTTTTAATAAAGTTTTTATTTGATTGCTTATTTGGTCTAGTACGGAAATATCTATTCCTCTTTTTTCTTGTCCTCCTAGCATTTCACCACTTAGTTTGAGTAAAACTCTTTTGTATTTAATCTCGGACATATTGCACACTCCTTTATCACCAAATTATTTGCTATATTGTATCATAGATTAATATATTTTTGCATCACTTTTTTTAAAAAAAATTATTTTTCTACATAACAATAAGTAAAATTTGTTTGCAATGCACTAATTATAGCCATCAAATAACAGCAAAAAAAGAAAGCAAATGCTAAATGCTTTCTTTTTTTATACTATTTTTATTCTAAACATTATATTTTTTAATCTTTCTATATGCATATATTGCAGAACCAACACATATTATGATAAAACCTACAACTGTTATATCTTCTGTAACACCTGTTTTTGGTATATCATTTTCACTAGCTGTATTTTTGTTATCTTTATCTGTTTGTTCTACAATTGGTTTTGTACTATTTTCATTAGTAATATTATTAGTATTTTCTTCGTTTCCTTCATCATCTTCTTCAAAGTCACCTATATCTAGTGGAGAATTCTCACTAGTAGCTTTTACCCCTTTAAATAATGGTAATGCTATTGTGCTTATTAGCATTATTATACTTAAAATTAATAAAGTTTTCTTAAACATCTTTAACATATCTTTTTCCTCTTCTTTCGACATATAATTTAAATTATTTTATTAATAATCTATTACATAATTAATTTTACTATCTTTTTTACATATAGTCAAGTACTTTTTGTAATTTTTATGATTTTTTATCCCAAAGCTACATCTAGAACCATCATTAATATAAACCCTAAAATTACACCTACTGTAGATAAATTTTTATGTTCTTTTACTGATTCTGGTAACAATTCTCTAGCTACTACTATTATCATTGCACCTGCTGCAAAGGCAAGTAGAAATGGCAACATGCTTCTTATATACATTACTAATATTGCTCCTATTACAGCTGCTATTGGCTCAACTAATGCAGATGCCTGACCTATCATAAAGCTTTTAAGTCTTGAATATCCTTCTCTTCTTAAAGGTAATGCTACTGCTGCGCCTTCTGGAAAGTTTTGGATTCCTATCCCTAATGCAAGCATAATAGCTCCTATTAGTGTCATGCCAGGAACTCCACTAGCAATTCCTCCGAAAGCTACACCTACTGCCATGCCTTCTGGTATATTATGAATAGTAATTGCTGATATTAAAAGTATGCTTCTTTTTAGCGAATTCACACTTCTTAAATCACTTTTAACTTTTAGCATTTTATCTAAAAATCTATCTGACAATAGTACAAACATTCCTCCACAAATAAAGCCAAGTGTAGGTAATAGCCATACTATGTAGCCTAGTTCTTCAGATAAATCCAGTGAGGGAGCAAGTAAAGACCAAAATGAAGCAGCAATCATTACCCCTGCACTAAATCCTAAAATAGTATCTAAAACCTTTCCATTCATTTTTCTAAAAAAGCATACCACAAGTGCTCCTAGGGCTGTTACTCCCCATGTAAAAGTTGTTCCTATTAATGCTTGAATTACTGGATTTAAGTTTTCAAACCAATACAATTTTTTCACCTCATCTCATATTACATAATATGAGATGAGGAATTTTATGTGACGTCACATTTATATCTTTTATACATTAAATCTAAATAAAACTATATCTCCTTCTTGCATTATATAATCTTTTCCTTCTGAGCGTACTAAGCCTTTTTCCTTTGCATTTACCATTGAGCCCTCTTTTATAAGGTCATTATAAGAAACCACCTCTGCCCTAATAAAACCTCTCTCTATATCTGTATGAATTTTCCCTGCTGCCTGTGGAGCTTTTGTGCCTTTTTTTATTGTCCAAGCTCTTACTTCTGGCTCTCCTGCTGTCAGGAAGGACATTAAACCTAATAAGTTATAGCTTTTTTGTATAACCATATCTAAACCGGATTTTTTAATTTCTAGAGCTTCCATCATTTCTTGTTTATCTTGTTCCTCTAAACTTGCAAGTTCCTCTTCTATTTTAACGCAAAGAGGTACTACTTCTGCATTTTCTTGTTCTGCGTATTGAATTACTTGTTTTACATATTTGTCTTCTGCCGCATTTTCTATTTGTTGTTCTGAAATATTTGCTATATATAATATTGGTTTCATTGTTAATAAAAAAGTCTCTTTTAATAATATTATCTCTTTGTCTGTAAAGTTTAAAGACCTTGCCGGTTTTCCTTGCTCTAATGTATTTTTTATTTTTTCCAATATATTTAATTCATCTTGAAATTTCTTGTCTGCCTTTATTTTTTTCTTAACGCTTTCTATTTTTTTGTCTATTGTTTCTATATCGGCAAATATCAATTCTAAATTTATTGTCTCTATGTCTCTTATGGGATCAATGTTTCCATCTACATGAGTTATATTACTATCTTCAAAACATCTAACTACTTCACATATTGCATCTACTTCTCTTATATGAGATAAGAATTTATTACCTAATCCTTCTCCTTTACTAGCACCTTTTACTAAACCTGCAATATCAACAAATTCTACAATTGCATGTGTTATTTTTTCTGTTTTATACATTTTTGCTAATACCTCAAGTCTATCATCTGGTACTGGCACAACCCCAACATTAGGTTCTATAGTACAGAATGGATAATTTGCACATTCTGCCCCAGCATTTGTAATTGCATTAAATAATGTACTCTTCCCTACATTTGGAAGTCCAACTATTCCCATTTTCATACTTTACATTCCTCCAGTTATTTATATCTACTTTGTGTTTATGAATAGTTAAAAGTGAATAGTACATAAGTGCTCTTAGTGCTTAATTTAAATTATTCACTATTCACTATTAACCATTCACTATTAACTGCGAATTGCTAAATTCGCACTTATGGAGCGATTTCGAAACAGGTATGCGAAAAAATGACATACTTTGTTTCTAGATCTCTTATATAACTCGATTTATTGATTATACTTTAACATAAAATTTGTATTCTAGCAATAGGAAAATAAAAAATATATAAATTAATATTAAATTTTAATTGTAAGTAATTAAATTTTTTTAAAAGTCTTTTTTTTTTAAATAATAATATGATATAATATGTGCAAAAGAAATAATAATTTCTGTTAAAGATGAAAGGTGTTACTATGAATATTTTAGGATACGTATTAACAGTATTTAATTATTTGTTTTATTGTATAAGTAGATTTAAAAAAGAAAAACATCAAATATTATATATAGATATCATTTCAAAATTATTTGTAATTGCTTCACTTTGGGCATTTAACTCAATGTCTGGAGTATATATGGTAGCTATACAATTATTACTATTATTTGTAGTTTACTATAAAACAAAGAAAAATAAAAAGTGGAATATAGGTTTTGTTTTATCAATGATAGCTTTTTTGACAATAGCTTTATTACAATATGAAGGTATTTCTACGATTTTAATGCTATTATCATCAATTTGTATTATTATAGGAAATTGGTATTTAAAACCACAACATATGAGATTAATAGGTATTGCTGCTAGTTGTTTTTATCTAGCATATTGTATGACTATAAAAAATTATGTAGGAATATTGGAAATATTTGTAATCATTAGTAATATTTCAGCATATAGAATGTATTTAAAAGATAAAAAAATATAATAATAAATAAATTTTTAGGAGGTAAAAATGAAAGGAATTATTTTTGATTTTAATGGGACATTGTTTTGGGATTCTGAAATACAAGAAAATGCATGGAAAACATTTGGTAAAAAATTATCAGGACGAGATATAACAGATGAAGAATTTAATACATATTTTCATGGAAGAACCAATAAAGATACATTAGAATACCTTAAAAAAAGAGAGCTTACAGAAGAAGAGGTAAACGAACTTGCTCAGCAGAAAGAAAGCATATATCGAGATTTATGTAAAAGTGATTTAAGCAAATTTAAACTTGCACCAGGAGTTGAAAGATATTTAAATTATTTGAAAGAGAACAATATACCTTTTACTATTGCTACAGCTTCAGAAATAAATAATGTTAATTTTTTTATTAAAGAATTTCAATTAGATAAATGGTTTGATATAAGTAAAATTGTTTACGATGATGGAACATTTAGAGGAAAACCAGAACCAGACATTTATTTGAAAGCATCAGAAGCCTTAAATATACAACCAGATAATTGTATTGTTTTTGAAGATGCATCATCTGGAATTAAATCAGCTAAAAGTGCTGGAGTTAAAGAAATAATTGCAGTTGTCCCTGAAGGAAGAAGGAATATATTTGAAAATCAACCAGATTTAAAAATTATAAGTACTTTTGATGACATAAGATTATATGATGTAGAAAAATACAGATGAATGAGGAATGAGTCAAAATGGATACAAATAATTTAGATCGAGAACATGTATTTATGGAAATAAAGCAAAGGATAAATAGTATAGATGAAGAAAAAATTAAAGTTATAAGTATTGTTGGAGGTGCAGGAAGTGGGAAAACTACATTTGCCAATGAATTAGTATCATTTTTAAGTGATGCATGTACATTAAGTACAGATGATTATGTACTTGGGGATAGAGAATATAGACGAAAGTATTTAGAAGGAGGAAATCCTTTAAAAAAATATAATCAAAGAGTTCTTAATAATAATATTGCTACAATTAAAACTCTAAAAAATGGAGAGTACTGTTATGTTCCAACATATGATGATGTGACAGGAGAAGCAGTTGATGCTAAGGAGTATCATAAAAAGATTTCTCAAGTGAAATATATTATCGTTGAAGGTGATTTTGATTTTGTTATAGCTCCCGATTTGTTAATTTATTTTGATGTAGATGATGAAACTAGATTAAATAATAGAATACAAAGAGATTTAGCTAAACGGAAGAGAAGTTGATGAAAAGTCTATAAGAGAAAGTTTTAACTTACGTCAAAAATTACAGCATAAACCTTATACTGAGCCTGTACGAACAAAAGCAGATATGATAATCGTTGCAAAAAAGAAAGAAAAAAATGATGACAATGATATGTATGAATATTGTACTACTCAAAGAGATAGGACAGAGAAAGATATTCAACAATTTGAAAGATAAAAAATTTGACAAATTCAAATAATACTAGTATAATAGTATTAGGAAATGAACATACAGAAATGTATGTTACCACATATTAATGTAATAAACACTACATTGCCTGTCCAAAGCAAAATGTAGTGTTTTTATTTATTCCTTATTAGTCCAAATTATGTATATAATTGTCAATAAGGCTACGTTTATAGTTACAGAAATCATAAATCCTAAAATTAGGAATAGTAAAAAATCAACCATAAACACCACCTCACTTTCTCATAGTCAAAACTATGACGTTCAGTGGCAACACGCACATCTGCTTTTTATTCATTTCCTATGATAACTACTATACTACATTTTTTTGTAAATTACAAGCGAACATTTGAAATTTTTACAAAATTTTGTTCTTTTTAAATGAATGACCTTCTAAAATATATTATTAAATAAATATAGTGCTACTTTATTTTGTTCGATTGTTTCCATTTCCATAAGCTTAGTCATAGCAAACATTACAATCTTATATTTTCTAAAATTTATAAGTGTAGTTTTATATTCTTCATCTATATCTTTTAACATACTATCAAATTTTTCATAATATTCTTTAGTATTATATATAAGCCCAGACCATTTGCTTTGGCTCATACATATTGCTAGTCTTAATTTATCCTTTATATCCATATTATTTATCATATCAATTAAATATTTTACTTTTTCTTGTTCCATTTTATAATACCTCCATGTTAAAATCTTGTATCATTATTTCTTTTTTTATTTTTTTCCGTTTTGTTTTCATTTGGTATAGTTACTTTTCTTAAAATGTTATTGGCAATTTCATTATCGTTATCATCAAATATGCCATTTTTATATAAGTCATCACTAACAATTTTATAATTTGTATCATTATCGTAAGTTATTCTTTTATGAAAATGGCTCATTAAACTATGCCAAAAACCTTTGAATTTCTGCAATTGTGCTTTTAAACTTTCTTTTTCTTCTTGTAGTTTAATAATAATCTTGTCTTTAGCAGATAATTTATCATTTAATTTTTCAATAACTTCATCTTTTTGTTCTAATTGATATTGAAGTGAGCGATTTTCTTGACCTACTTCAAGTGTATAAAATTCAAAATCTTCAATAGCAACATTTAAATCATTTACACTTCTAACAGTCTGAGTAACATCCGTTACGTTTTCAATATAATTTTTGATATTATCTATATTCTCGTTTGAAATAAGCTTATTATTTTTATCTAATAAAGGCGATTTTAGATTATCTAATATTTTAGAAATATCTTTACTTGTACTATCAAGCTTTTTAGTTTGTTTATTGGCGTTTTCTAGTTTTGATTTTTGCTTCTCTAATTTTTTCTTCATTTCTCTATAATTGCCCATTTCATTAACATTAATATCTTGATTTCTGCCTTTTTGCTTTGTTTTAAGCCTACTATCAACATCATAGAACTTATTATATGATTTAATACAAGCATTTCTCATTTTGTCTTGTATTTCAGAAAGTAAGGTTTTAGTAAATAGTTGTGATTTACCAACTTGTTTTTTCATACCTCTTTTACAATTATCTATTACTGGAACTCCTATAACGATAATTCCTGTACTTGTTCATTATAAACATCAGTCATTTTATATCTATATTCGTTGTCTTTATCTTGCCAAAAGTCCATATCTCCAAGTTCGATAATAATCTCACAAGCTATATCATTTTGAGAATCACATACTTTTTGAAAGTAATCTTTTATTTGTCTATAAGCTCTTGTTTTAGCATTATACTCAATTCTAGCTTGTTCAAATTCATCTAAATATACTTGCTTAACATCTTCTACAATATCATTAGTTCCCAATATGGTTGTAATCAATTCTCTTTGATTATCATAATCCCTTAAAAATAGCCTAAAGGAACTTTTCCAGGAATATGCCCAGCCTTTATTGCACCATTTAAACCAAACTTTGTTCTTTCGCTAACTATTTCTATTTCAAGTTGTGATAAAACAGTTAACATTCTAACAAAGAAACGACCATTGGCAGTAGAAGTATTAACATCATCTCTATCACATATTAAATAACAATGATATTGCTCTAAGGTACTTATTAAAACTTCTAAATCTCTTACAGAACGAGTTACTCTATCTAGCTTATATGCAACTATATAATTGAGTTTACCTGCTTTCATATCTTCTAGCATTTGTTGAAATGCTGGTCTATCTTTCATATTCTTTGCAGATATTCCTGCGTCTTTATATACTTTATATATCTCAAAATCTTTATATTTGCATAGTTGTCTTAATTTTTCTTCTTGTTCTCCTAAGCTAAATCCTTCTCGAGCTTGATCTTCGGTACTTACTCTAATATAAATACCTGCAATTTTCTTTTCTTCGTTCTCCATTTAAAACCTCCAATAAAACAAACAAAGTGCTAGAAAGCTTTTGCTAACTAACACTTAAAAACTTTAATAATTACTTGTTATATTACTTGCTGAAAACAAAAAATCTTTTAGTATTAGTTACCACTGATAAAATCTCTTAATTTTGAGAGTGGATATTTATTTGCTAAATTACCTATGTAAAAATATTCGTGTTCATTAAAGAATAAATATACTTTATCTTTAATAACAGCAGTATGTGGCTCTACATAAGCAAGATTAGTTTTTTCAACCATTCTCAAATTACCATTCTTTATCTTTGGTACACAATTACTAAAAGTGCAAGCCAGTAAGAATTATTTAAGTACACTTTATAAAAATATGGTTTTTAGACAGCTGAAACGATATAAAATATAGTTCTAAAAGTAGCAAAATTAGATTTTAGGAGGATTTTTGGAATGAATAATAAAATTACATATCATAAAGAGGGAGATTATTATATTCCTGATTTATATTTAGAAAAAGAAAATTATAAAAATGATTATCAAATTGGAAAGTATGGTCATTTAAGATTAGAATATTTAAAGAATCACAAAAAAGCTGAATATACTATAATGCTTATGGATGGGACTTTAAGAAAACATATTGTAAAAACTGATATACAGGCTAAAAAAAGACTTGAAATACTTATGAAACTAATGTTAGATAAAAATCCTATTGATGAAAACTTAAAAGATACTGAACCGTTGAAATGGACTGGACTTATGAATAATTATAAGCATTTAGCGGAAGAAATTATATATTCTGAACTAATTTATATTTAAATTATAGTAATATTGTAATAGAAAAAGCCCGATATATAGGGCTTTTTCAAAAAAACTATATTTGCTTATCTTGATTTATTTGATTTTTTATCATATTAATAAAATCATCTATTTTCATGATATTTTGTTCTGGACTTCCAAGTTTTCGAAAACTTACAGAATTGTTTTCAATTTCTTTATTTCCGATTACAACAGTATATGGATTTTTAATATCATTACTAACTTTTATTTTCTTATTTAAAGTTTCGCTACTCTCATCCATTTCAACTCTAATATCTTCATTTAACAATTTATCCATTAATTTTTTGCAATATTCACTATGAGCATCATTATTTACAGGAATAATATTAACTTGTACAGGTGAAAGCCATATTGGTAATACTCCCTTAAATTGCTCTAATAATAAAACTAGAAATCTTTCATAAGAACCAAGTATTGCTCTATGAATCATAACAGGGATTTGTTTTTCTCCGTTTTCATCAATATAAAATAAACCAAATCTTTTTGGAGTTGCAAAATCTAGTTGAATTGTTGGAATTTGTATTTCTCTTCCCAAAGCATCTTTAAACATAAAATCTATTTTGGGTCCATATAATGCAGCTTCGCCTTCACAAACTTTTGCATCTAAGTTTAATTCATTACAAATATCTTTAAGTATCTTTTCACTTAATTGCCAATCTTCGTTACTTCCAATATATTTTTCAGAATGTTTGCTATCTCTTAATGATAATGAAACCCAATAATTGTTCCATAATCCCATTTTTGAGTAAAAATCTCTAATTATATTATACATATTTATAATTTCATCTTTTACTTGATCTATTCTACAAAATGAATGACCATCTTCTACAGTAATAGCATATACCCTTGACAAACCACCTACAGAACCTTGTAATTCAGCCCTATATTGTTTATCTGATTCCATATATCTTATAGGCAAGTCTTTATAGCTACGAATTTTTGAGCTATATATTTGTGTATGATGTGGGCATTGCACAGGTTTTAAAACAAATTCATGACCTTTAGGAGAACTAACCCTAAATAATTCATCATTAAATTTTTGTGCATGTCCAGAAGTTTCAAATAAACTTATGTTAGCAAGTGATGGACAGCTAACTTTTTGAAATCCATATTTTCTACATATTTTTTCAATTTGCTTTTGTAGTTCATCTTTTACAATTGTTCCTCTTGGAGTATATAGTGGTAATCCTGCTCCTAAAAAGTCTGAAAAACAAAATAAATCTAAATCTTTTCCTATCTTTCTATGATTTCTTTCTTTTGCATCTTGCAAAAAGTTTTCATATTCTTTTAAATCTTCTTTTGATTGAAATACTTTCCCTGATATACGATTAATCATCTCATTATCAATGTTTCCATCAATATATACGCCACTAATTCTTAATAACTTAATATATAAGCTACTTTCTTTTTGTATTTCTTTTTCTAACTCATCTAAATCATTTTCTCCAATGTTTTCTGCAATTTTAAAGTCAAAGTGAAATTCATTATCATCTGCTACAATTTTATCATGTTCAACTTTTCCATATTTCTTAATAATTGTTTTTTTGAGCCATTCTGCTCCTTTTTCATTTAACATTTTTATTCCTTCTTTCTTTAATTTATTTTAATAGAGGGATTTTAAATTATTTATATTAATATTTCTTTTGGTTTTTGTTTTGGTATCGGTATCAGTATCACTTTTGTTTTCGGTCATAGCCATCATCTCCTTTTAATTTTTAATAAAAATACGAGGTCTATTACAATTTTTCGATTGTAGTAGACCTCGTAACTTAAACTATATATTTTAAGATACACTAAAACAACCAATTACTATATATAATTGATTTAATATTTGTTAATTCGGTTGTGATTTTTAATTGTTTGCTTAACATATCTTTTTTCTCCCTCTATTTAATATAATTATATTCTAGCATATTTTTCTAATAATGTAAATAAATTATTAAAAATTTTGTTAGAACCTATTTTGCAATTCAAGATTTTCACAATTAATTTTCGAAATTTTCTTGATTTTTCGGGCAATTCGTGATATAGTGTGTGTATCATAGAAATATGATACTGAAAAATTGAATATTGATATTCCTCTTTACTCATTTAGAGGAGCCATTAGAGTTAAAAGTGCCCGAGTTAGTGTATGTTTTGTTTAAGGGCAATGAATTTAATGAATAATAAGTGCTACAAAATATCATGTTTGATTTACTTAGGAAAACACATTTAAAAGTGAATATCCTTAAAATCTGCTAAATTTTAAGGAAAACTGACATTGCCAAAAGTAATAATGCTTTAGGTTTGTTAAATAATGCTAAAAATATGGTTTTTAGTATTTGATTTTCACGCAATATTTGTGTCTGTAAGTAAATCAAACACCTTTAATCATTTACTGATTAAAGTGATAAAGAAAAATTATTATGTAGGTATGCTATTAATTTTTCAGTTTGTAGAAAACGAAACTTATTAGTTATTAAATATCTTATGGTAATAAATATATAAGGTTTCGTTTTGATACAAAAAAGCGAAGCCTTTTTTGTATGGTTACAATAGCGATTGCTATTGTAACTGATGAGATATAGACAATTTATTGGTTATATCTCTCAAGAATAATAAACGAAGATTTATTATTCTTGTATCAAATATCAAATGTAATTTGGTATTTGATATGCCCTCCGCTAGGAGCCCACTGACATCTTTGCAGACGATAGTCTGAAAGTGTCATAGTGGGTTACACACTTTGAAAAAGTTGTGTAACTGCTTCGCAGATTCGCCATAGTAGATATATGGATGGGCAGAAATTAGTTCTTTGAAAAGGCTTAAAAAATCCCCTCTCTTGCATACCTGCAGGAAAGGAAACGCACTTATGGGCAAAACAAATTATTCTGTTGCAAGAGTTGTAACCTATACAAAACAAAGTATTGGAAAAGCAGAAAGACACAATGAACGAAAAAATAAAGTATATTCCAATATGAATGTTGATTTAGAACAAACTAAAAATAATGTTCATTACAAAACTTGCAACACAACGTACAACGAAAGATTAAAAGAATTAGTTGATACAGGTACAGTTTCATTAAGAGGATTAAAGGATAATGCTAAAGTATTTGATGAACTTGTACTAGATATCAATTCAGATTATTTTGAAAAGCACGGAGGATACGATTTTGCAAAGAAGTTTTATGAAGAAGCTTATCACTTTGCAGAAAAGGAATATGGTAAAGATAATATTATATCTGCTGTTATGCACGCAGATGAACAAAATATTGCATTAACTGAAGAATATGGAAAACCTATTTATCACTATCATTTACACGTTATAGCATTGCCAGTTGTAAAAAAAGAAATAAAATATTCTAAAAGAACTAAAGACAAATCACTTGTTGGAAAAGTTAAAGAAACAATTATGCAAGTTAGCCATAGTAAGAAATGGAAAAGTCAAAAAGCACTTGATAATGAAGGTAACGAAATTTTAAACGATAAAGGTAAACCTGTTCTAATCAAGTCATATAGCCTACTTCAAGATAGATTTTATAAATATATGTCTGATAATGGTTATAAAGATTTTATAAGAGGAGAAAAAGGCTCTAATGCTGAACATTTATCAGATTTAGAGTATAAAGCTAAAAAGGAAAAAGAAAAATTACAGGCAATTACTGATAAAGTAAAAGAGCAACAAGCAAAATTTGCAGAAAATGCTTCTGCTATTGAAGAAACTAAAAAGCAAAAAAATCAAGTCCAACAAGAATTAAATGATATAAAGAAAGATGTTGATGACTATAAAAGTTATAAAGGAGATATTGATAATATTGATGTAGGCAAATCAAAATTCTTTGGTAAAAAGATAGAACTAGATAACAATGATTATCAAAATCTTGTTAAATATGCTAAAAAAGGTGTTGTTGCAGATGTTGAAATCACAAAACTTAAAGATGAAAATATAAAATTAAAACACGATTTTAATGAACTGAAAGAAAAGACTAGAGATTTTATTCGTGCAATTGCCTATGCTCCAACTAAAGTAATGAATTTCTTTAAATCTCTATTCAAGGAAGAAGAACAAGAAAAACAAAGACAGCTAGAACTTGCAGAACAACAAAGACTAGAAAAATTATATACACCTGCTGAAAGAGAAATTTTAGCCAATATTACAGATTATGATAAGGAATATCTTAATCGTTTTGAAGGCGAAACCAGAGAAAGAATTGAACGTGGTTTAATTGAAGAATATGAAAAAGAGTTAAGATATAAAGAAAAAATCAACTCTTCCGAATATAAGAAAAGGAGGGCTGACAGAGATGCAAGATAGTGAAAAAATATATAGAATTGAACTGACTAATGAAGAATACGAATTTTTAGAGAATTTAAAGACTGAATTTTGTAATAAACTCTCTAAAATGAACGATGAAGAACGTGCAGAATATTTAAAAAGTTTTTATCCAGAACAAAATTTGAACTTTGAAAAAGAAATTAAAGGTACTGTTTATAAGGTGAATACCTATTTTAATAAAGATTCGGAACACACTATATTAACTAGATTTTTTGAAATCTTCCAAAAGTAATAGTTTTTGTATTGAATTTTAAGTTTGAAATATGGTATATTGTAAACACTACTTGAATTGTAGTAACTATAATTTTATATCGTATTTCGAGCTGTCAAAGAAAGGAGAAAATAATGAAACAGCTAGAAAGCGATAAAATAACTGCTTTATACTGCCGTTTATCAAGAGATGATGAACTTGCAGGAGAAAGCAATAGTATAAAAAATCAAAAATTGATTTTAAGTAAATATGCAGAAGATAACAAATTTCAAAACATTAAATTCTTTGTTGATGATGGGTATTCTGGAACTACTTTTACAAGACCTGCCTTTATGGAAATGATGGAACTTGCTGAAAATGGACAAGTTGGAACAATTATAGTAAAAGATCATTCAAGACTTGGAAGAAATAGGCTTGTTGTTGGACAACTTCTTGAAGAAGATTTTGTTAGGCTTAATATAAGGTATATTGCAATTATGGATAATATTGATAGTAGTAAAGGTCTAAATGATTTCTTGCCTATTCAAGACTGGTTTAATGAAATGCATGCCAAAAATACAAGTCAAAAAGTTAGAGCAGTTTTAAAAAATAAAGGAGAGTCTGGTATCTCACTTGCTAACAATGTGCCTTATGGTTATAAAAAAGATGAAAGTGATAAAACAAAATGGATTGTAGATGAAACATCAGCAGAAATTGTAAAAGAAATATATAGTCTATTTATTCAAGGACATGGAACTTGTGAAATTGCTAGAATTTTAAGAGAAAGAAAAATATTAACTCCATCTGAATATAATGCAAGTATTAGTACAAAATCAAATACTAATACTCAAGAGTATCAATATAAATGGTGTGGAACTACTGTAACTGGTATTTTAGATAGACAAGAATATATTGGAGATACAGTAAATTTTAAATATACTACTCGTTCTTATAAAGATAAAACTAGAGTAAAACTTCCAAAAGAAGATAGAAAAGTATTTAAAAATACTCACGAGCCAATTATTGATGAATATACTTGGAATATTGCAAAACAATTAAGAAATAACAGAAAAAAGCCTACTAGGTCAGGTAAGAAAAGTATTTTTTCAGGATTACTATTTTGCAATGATTGTGGCAAAAAAATGTATTTCCAATCTCCTGTAAAGGACTTAAAAAATAAAGACCATTATAGATGTTCAAGTTATAAGCATGATACTTCTCTATGCACATCTCATTACATCTCAGATGAGATTTTACAAGTTATTGTTTTAGAGAATATTCAAAGAGTAATTTCGTATATAAAAAGCTATGAAGATTTATTTATTCAAGAACAAATTGCAAAATCTACACAAGATGAACTAAAGCATATTTCTAAAAACAAGAAAGAACTTGAAAAAGCCAAAAACAGAGTGATTGAAATAGATAACTTATTTATGCATATTTATGAAGATAATGTATCTGGAAAGATTACAGATGACAGATTTAGAAACTTATCTTTTAATTATGACAAGGAACAACAAGAATTAAAAATTAAGATTGAACAATTGTCAAAATATATTGAAAATACTGAAAAGAAAGATACCGATATAACACAATTTATATCTAATGTAAAAAAATATACTGAAATAACTGAACTAACACCAGAAATTTTAAATGAATTGATAGAAAAAATATTAGTTCATCAGACAGAAAAGATAAATGGCAAAAAAGTTCAAGAAATAGATATATATTATAGAGGTGTTGGCATAATTTCTTTTCCAGTTAGTCTTGAAGATATGACAATGGTAATTGAAAAAATGTTAAATAAAAAAATATCAGCTTAAACAAGCTATTTTATGGGGAGAACATTTTAGTGTACTTAACTAAAGCGTTCTCCCATTCAATTTTAGAACGTAATTCTTTATTTATTGATATTTCTCTTTTAATTGTAGATATCATATCACAAAAACCCCCTTTTTTCAATATTTTGAGGCTAATTTTCTATTTTATGGAAATTTCGAGTAAAAAAATACGGATTAACAAATTCTAAACAACAAAGTTGTAAGAATTTGTAACATTCGCATATTTATTTTGTACGGAGCTTATGCTCCTTTCAGTCGCTAATTCCTACAAAATAAAAATAAGCCGACTAAATCGACTTATATAAGTGATATGATATTCACTTTTTTCTTTCTTCAAATTCGCTTGTATGAATAACTACAAGCAGTTCGACGAAAACGCATTATGGAGCTTCCAGCCGGAATCGAACCGGCGACCCCAGCCTTACCATGGCTGTGCTCTACCTACTGAGCTATAGAAGCATATTTTATGTGCATATCATATACACACATTTTATTCAGCTATTTCTTTTATTGCTTTTTTTCGTATTCTTTGTATCGCATTATCAACTGATTTTATTGGTGCATCTAACTTTGTGGCAATTTCTACATAACTTTCACCTTGAATATATCTATTTAATACTCTTTTTTCAAAATCACTTAACATTTTATCTATTGTAGTCTCTACTTTTGTATAATATTCTCTTTTAGTTATTGTATCTAAGGGGTCTTCTGTAGTCTTTGCATCAAATGTATCTAACAATTCAGTATCATTATCTTCTCCTTCATAAGCAACTTGGTTTAATGATAAATATGAATTCAGTGGCATATGTTTTTGCCTATTAGATGTTTTTATTGCTGTAATTAATTGTCTTTCAATACATAAATTAGCAAAAGTTTTAAAAGAATTATGCTTCTCTGAATTAAAATTTTTAATTGCTTTAAATAATCCAATTAATCCTTCTTGCATTATATCTTCTTTTTCTGCTCCTACCATATAATATTTGCCAACTTTAGCATTTACTAAGCTTTTATATTTATTAATAAGATATTCCAATGCACATTTATCTCCAGACCTAATAAGGTCTGTAAGTTTTTCATCACTCATACTACTATAATTGAAATCTGAAGAAAAAAATACATTTTCTTTACTCATATTTTTTAGTACCCTCCTAGAAGTTTTCCTTTATGGTTGTATTATAAGGCAGAATCTCCTTTAATGTCAATAGAAAGTTACAAAAAAAGAGAGAAGATTTGAATCGATGTCTTGGCTCGTTTTCATGATGATTATTTCCTTTTTGGACTATGATATTGAATTTTTCAAGTTTCTAAATTTACAAATCTATTATAATTTGTTATAATTTGTTCAAATGGGACAATTAGGGACTGTCCCTAATTGATACGGAGGAATTAAAAATGGCTTTTGATGGATTGATTACTAAGAGTGTTGTATATGAATTGAATACTTGTTTAATTGGTGGAAAAATTGATAGAATATTTTGCCCTAATAGTAATGAAGTTTTACTAGGTGTATATTCTAGTGGTATCAAATATGCTTTAAATATAAATATTTCTTCTAATAATTATAGAATAAATTTGACTACTAATGCTAGTACCAACCCTCTTGTGGCTTCTAATTTTTGTATGGTTTTAAGAAAATATTTATTAAACACTAGAATTTCCAAAATATATAGTATCGATTTAGAAAGAATTGTAATTATTGAATTTGAGGATTTAGATTTAAAAGATAATTTAACAAATAAGAAGTTGATAATTGAACTTATGGGAAAACATAGTAATGTTATACTAACAGATGAAAATCATATTATAATAAACAGCATAAGACATTTGTCTACTGCTAACAACTCAAATAGAGACATTTTGCCTAAATATAAATATATTTTTCCTACATCTAATAAATTAAATTTATTATCTATAAATGATTTTAATACTTTTTTTAATTTATTTGATAATGTTGAAAAGGATTTGCCTACTTATTTTTCTTCATTATTTACCGGAATTAGCAAAACTTTTATACAACATTGTTCCTCTTTGCTAAAAATATCAGATGAGATTAATAAAGATAATTTACTATGCTTGTATAATTATGTTTATGGAATAATTGATAATTTAAATTCTAATAATATAGTTTGTTCTTCTTTGGATAATGACTACTCATTAGAACGTGGTGTTAAAAGTAGCAATTTAGAGGTTAATTTTTTCTTGGATGATTTTTATACTAGAAAAGAAAAAAATGAATCTTTTTCTAATTTCAAAAATGATTTACTTAAATTATTATTGAATAATATTAAAAAATTACAAATAAAATTAGAAAATATTGATAGTAAATTAAAAGACTGTAAAGAAATGGATAAATATAAATTATATGGTGAACTAATTACAAGTAATTTATATCGTATAAAAAATTATAATATTGAATCTATAAATCTGGAAAATTATTATGATGAAAATAAAATTATAACTATTCCTCTAGATAACTCTATTTCACCAAACGAAAATGCAAAGAAATTTTTCAAAAAGTATAATAAACTAAAATCAACTTTTGGAGTTGCAAACAAACAAAAGAATGAAATAGAAAAAGAAATGTTATATATTGAAAGTGTTATATATGCTATAAATGAATCCTCTGCAATTGAAGAATTAAATGATATATATCAAGAAATTTCTGGAATATTCGTAAAACCTTCAAAAGTCAAATCTTCTTCTGATAAGCAAAAAACTTTTCAACCTTTTAAATATAATATAGATAATTTTACCATATTGGTTGGAAAAAACAATTTACAAAATGATTATATTACTCATAAATTAGCAAATTCTAATGACTACTGGTTTCATGTAAAAGATAGTCATGGAAGTCATGTAATATTAAAAACTGAAGGTAAAATACCTTCTCAAGAGATTATAAATAAATGTGCCTCTATAGCTGCATATTATAGCAAATCTAAATATTCTTCTAATGTTCCTGTTGACTACACTTTGGTTAAAAATGTGAAGAAAATGCCTAAAGCAAAGCCAGGTATGGTTATATACACAAATTATAAAACTGTTAATGTAAATCCTGAAAAAATAAGGACCACTTAACCTTGTACACAAGGTTAAGTGGCGGCATTTGCGTTGAGTTTGAGTATTAGGCGACACATATCTGGAGATAAAAGTATTTTTTTGTGCTGAAAGCTCTTATTACTTTATATCCACTCTTCTCTGCATTGATAGCAATTTCATTCAATTGCTTCCATGTCGCAGACCAGTCATCAGACCGCATAGTGACAGAAATCTTTATTTTTCCTTCGCCTTCATCCGTAATCTCAAACGCTTCAGCAACCTCTCGGTTGTAGACTTCAGGTGTGAAGCAGGTCTCGATTATATCGTTGATTTTCATACTGTTGTACCTCTTTTCTTTGTTTTAGTCATGTCCTCGGTATGACCTGGTTGATATAATTTTCCCACCGTTGCTATCAATCAGATTGTTTATTGTTAAATCTGTTGTAGCTTGCACCGTACATCGACATATACATGTCTTCACTTATTAAATTATAGCACATTTTACATGAAATGTCAATTTTGCTTTTAATCAGTTCATTACTTTATATTCTATATCCTCCATATGTGGAAACATTTCCTTTACTCTTTTAAATGTTAACATAGCATGTGCTGGTTGAGGATTTTTTTCTTGTTTACTTAATAATTTTTGAGTATAACAATTTTCAGCAGTTTTAAATATTAAATATCTATTTCTTACATAAGTAAAAAATATTTGATATCCACTCTCTAGATTTTCATAGAATTGTTCAAATGTATACTTACTATCCATATATTTTTCTCCTAATTTATCATTTTGTCAAATTCTATTTCTGATATAATTTTTACCCCTAATTCTTGTGCTTTTTTTAATTTACTTCCTGCATCTTCTCCAGCTAAAACATAATCTGTTTTTTTAGATACACTGCTAGAAGTCTTTCCTCCTAGTTTTTCTATTACTTGACTGGCCTCATCTCTTGAATATTTTTCTAGACTTCCTGTTAAAACAAATACTTTTCCTTCGAACCTATTGTCAGTTCCAAGCTCCTGTTTTAATGTCATATTTACTCCTGCTTGTTTTAACTTATTTATTAAGTCTATACTTTGTCCTTGTTTAAAAAAGTTGTATATACTTTCTGCTGTTATCTCTCCTACATCTTGCTTTGATTCTAGTTCTTCTAAACTTGCCTCTATTAAATTATCCATAGATTTGTATTCTTTTGCTAAACTTTTAGCTAATTTTACACCTACATGTCTTATTCCTAAAGATGTTATAACTCTATGCAATTCTCTATTCTTGCTTTCCTCTATTGAGTTTATTAAGTTTTGGGCAAATTTTTTGCCATTCTTTTTTAATGTTGCTATATCTTCTAAAGTTAAATTATATAAATCTGAGATATTAGATATTAATTTTCTCTCTATCAGTTCTTCTATAATAGCATCTCCTAAACCTTTTATATCCATTGCTTCTTTAGATGCGAAATGTATTATACTTCTATATAATTTTGCAGGGCATTCTATTCCTATGCAACGAACAACCGCTTCTCCCTCTTCTCTTACCGCTTGTGCACCACATACCGGGCAAGTTCGTGGCATTTTAAAAATTTTTTCTTCACCAGTCCTTTTGCTTTTTACTACCTCTACAATTTCTGGTATAACATCTCCCGCTTTTTGAATGACAACAGTATCTCCTATTCTTATATCTTTTTCTTTTATAAAATCTTCGTTGTGTAATGTTGTTTTAGATATATTAGAGCCAGCAACATTTACTGTATCCAATATTGCCATTGGAGTTATTGCACCAGTTCGCCCTACTTGGCATATTATATCTATAACTTTTGTTTCTTTTTTTTCTGGTGGATATTTATATGCAACTGCCCATTTAGGAGTCTTAAAGGTTGTACCTATTTTTTCTCTTAATTCTAAATTATTTACCTTTACAACAGCTCCATCTATTCCAAAACTTAGGTTTTCTCTGTCCTCTCCTATTTTTTTTATTGCTTCAAGTACTTCGTCTATATTTTTGCATAATATTCTTACTGGATTAACATTAAAACCTAATTCTTGAAGATATTTAAGTCCTTCATAATGAGTCATTATTTCTTTATTTTCTATTTCTTGAATATTAAATATATATATATCCAAAGGTCTTCCAGCTGTAATTTTACTATCTAGCTGTCTCAGCGAACCTGCTGCAGCATTCCTTGCATTGGCAAATCTTTCTTCTTCATCTGCTAATCTGCTTTCATTTAATTCATCAAACTCTTTTTTACCTATAAATATTTCTCCACGAACAGTTATATTTATAGGCTCTTTTAATTTATGTGGAATTGTTCTTACTGTTTTTAAGTTTTCTGTAACATCTTCTCCTACAGTCCCATTGCCTCTTGTTGCTCCTCTTATAAAAATACCATCTTTATATTCTAATGCTGTAGATAGTCCATCTATTTTTGTTTCTACAACATAGTCTAGTGGCAAATTATATTCACTTGCTAATTTTTGCATTCTTGTATCAAATTCTCTAACTTCTTCAAATGAAAATACATCTTGTAAACTTTGTAAAGGTACTCTGTGAGTCACTTTTTTAAAGCCCTTTTTTATTGGGCTTGTGCCTACTTTTTGTGTCGGAGAATCTGGTGTTATAAGTTCTGGATAATCTGCTTCAAGCTGTTTTAATTCTTTCATTAACATATCAAATTCAAAGTCACTTATAACCTGTTCATCTTCATAATATTTTCTTGTATAATATTCTATTTTTGGTTTTAGCTCATTAATTCTATCTTCTGCTTGTTCTAATGTCATAAATATGGCATCCTTTCTTCTTTTTCTAATCCTTTAAAAGATCTTTTCCACTTTTTATATAATCCCAACCTGAGAATACCGTTGCAATTACACATATAATCATCATCAATGTAACTATCAAATTTATTGCGAACTCCATTCCTGTTAATTGCATTGTCAATATTGCTCCAAATGGATTTTTATCAATAAATGCTAGCATAATTGCAATCATTTGTGTAACAGTTTTTAATTTTCCCCAAACACTTGCTGCTATTACCTTTCCTTTTTTTTCTACAGCTATTAATCTATATCCAGAAACAATAAATTCTCTCATTATTATTATTGCTGGTATCCATGACGGAATTTTTCCAAATTCTATCAACAGCATCATTGAAATAATAACTAATATTTTGTCAGCAATAGGATCTAAAAACTTTCCAAATGTGGTTATTTGATTTCTTGAGCGTGCTATGTATCCATCTAATTTATCTGTAATGGAAGCTATGATAAAGATTACATCAATTATAAAAAATGTTATAGGTATTCCTAATATATCTCCTTGTATATTAAAAAATGGTATTATTAATATAATAAACACTAAAATAATTCTAAAAATTGTTAACTTATTTGCTAAATTCACTTGAACTCCCTCTTTTCTTTTAAATTTGCACTAACATACAAGTCCATTATATGTGTAAATAATTTTCCTATATTATATATAAACTTTTTAAAAAAATAAATAGTATTTTATCTTTTTTTACTATTTTTAAAATAAGTAGCTCTATCTCCTCATGATATAAGTAAAAAATAATGTTCCATTTTCTACCATTTTCTATAAAAAAATATTGATAATTAGATATTATCATGTTATAATTTGAAATATACTAAAGAAAAGTAATAAGATAGATAAAAGGTCATCTTATTACTTTTTATTAAATAGATAAGGAAGTAATACAATGGAATTTATTGAAGTAAAAAATTTAACAAAAAAATATGTTTCTGGCAATATAGAAGTTACAGCTGTAGATGATATATCTTTTGAAATAAAAAAAGGAGAAATTGTTGTAATTGTTGGAGCCAGTGGAGCTGGTAAAACAACACTTTTAAATATATTAGGTGGAATGGATAATTTAACATATGGGCAAGTGATAATAGACGGAAAAGATATTTCTAATTATAATGATTCTCAATTAACTGAATATAGAAGAAACGATATTGGATTTGTTTTTCAATTTTATAATTTAATACAAAATTTAAACGCTATTGAAAATGTAGAATTAGCCACTCAAATATGTACAAATACTTTAAACCCAGAAATGGTTTTAGAACAAGTAGGTCTTTCAAATAGAATTAAGAATTTTCCTTCTCAATTATCTGGAGGAGAACAACAAAGAGTGGCTATTGCAAGAGCAATTGCTAAAAATCCTAAAATATTGTTATGTGATGAGCCAACCGGCGCTTTAGATTACAAAACAGGTAAAGAAGTTCTTAAATTATTGCAAGATACTGCCAATAAAAATAATATGACAGTAATAATAATTACTCATAATCAAGCTATAGCGCCAATGGCTAATAGAGTTATAAAGATGAAAAGTGGAAAAATAGAAGAAAACATTATAAATGAAAAACCAGTAGCAATAGAAGAGGTAGAATGGTAAGATGAAGAAAAAAGCATATTTAAAAGATTGTAGAAAAATGTTTAAAAATAATTTTACTAGATTCATATCAATAGTTCTTATTATTATTCTAGGAACAGCCTTTTTTGTGGGAATGAATGCTGTAGCACCTGCTATGGAAGATGATGCGGAAAAATATATGAAAGAAAATAATATCTTTGATATATCATTATCCTCAAATTTAGGATATAAAGAAGAAGATATTGAAAAATTCAAAGAAGATGCAGATGTAAAAGAAATTCAGGGTGTTTTTCTTTACGATGTTTTAACTTTATATGACAAAAAAGATGTTACATTAAGATTGTTTTCATCTGATAAAGAATCAGATATAAATAAGAGTAAAATATTAGATGGAAGAAATATTGAAAAAGATAATGAATGTTTAATTTGTTCAAGATTAAAAGATATGTATGGTTATAATATTGGAGATAAAATTAAAGTATACAGAACAGATGATACTAATTTAGACGATTATATAAAATATACAGAATATGAAATTGTCGGTGTTGCTCAAAATCCTGCATATATATCAAAGTTTTATGGAAATACTACTCTACTAACTGGAGAATTAAATTCATATATTATAGTTGATAAGCAAGTATTTAATATGAAAGATTATACAACAGTATATATTAAATTAGATATAGATGAAAATATCAAGAAATTTTCTGACGAATATAAAAAAGAATTAGAAGACAAGCTAGACAAAATAAAATCTATTGATAAAGAGATAGCGCAAAATAAGTTTGATAAATTATATAAAGAAAAAGAAAAGGAAGTTTTAGATTACGCATCTCAAATTGAAAAAACTGAACAATATATAGAAAAATTATATTCTAAAATAAATGCATCACAAAAAGAAATAGATGATAATATTGTTAATGTATCAAAAGCTGTATCTCAATATTATCATTCAGAAAAAATATATATAAAAATGCTAGAGAGAAAAAATACGCTATTTAATTTATATTCTGATTTAGATACAAGTAAAATTCAAAAAAGCAATTTAGAAAAAGATATAAATACATTAAAGCCTAAAGTCATAAACTTAAGAAATGAATTAGAATCTTTAAATTATAAAATTGAAAAAAACTTATATGAACTATATTCGTTAAATGATGAAGAAACAAGGTTTGTGGAAATAAATAAAGAACTAAATGAAATGTATTATGAATATAATTCTAAAAACAATGAATATAAAAATTTAAATACACAATATGAAAATAAATTGCAACAGTATGAAAATACAAAAGAAAATGTTGCAAATATTGAAAGTCAAATAAAAGAAGAACAGCTAAAATTATATAACTCCTTTACTGCATTAGAAGATTTAGTAGGTGGAATAAATAATCCAGAATTAGTAAAATCAGTTCAAATCATAAAAACATCTCAAGAAAAGCTTAATGATAAAATAGAGCAACTAGATAGTAAAAATATTAAGCCTAAAATTCAAAATGCCAAAGAAGAACTTGCTAAAGCGAGTGAAGAATTAAATCAATTTAAAATTGTGGAGACCATTACTCCCCTATATGAAAATACAGGCTTTAAGTCCTTAAAAGAAGATTTATCTAAAATTGCAATAATGGGTAAAATATTTCCAGTAATGTTTTTTGTGGTGGCTGCTTTAGTTACTATTACAACAATATCAAGAATGATAGAAAAAGATAGAAGTAGTTTAGGAACTCTAAAAGCATTAGGATATAAAAAAAGTACAATAATGACAAGATATATAATATATTCCTTAAGTGCTGCAATATTAGGTACTTTAATAGGAGCGCTTATCGGAAGTATTTTAATAGTACAAATATTATTTGTTTCATATGGAAGCTTATATGATTTACCCGATTTAGAAACCAACATAAATATTTTGTATACTAGTGTTTCTTTAATAATAGCTTTAATATCAACAGTCTTAGTTACTGTAATTTTAACTTTAAAAGCATTAAAGGAAAACGCTGCTGAGCTAATGAGACCTAAAACTGTAAAGAAAGTAAAAGGAATATTCTTAGAAAAAATACCTTTTATTTGGAAAAACTTAAGCTTTTTATTTAAAATTTGTTTTAGAAATATTTTTAGATATAAACAAAGATTATTAATGACTATAATAGGAATTGCCGGATGTACAGCACTTATTTATTCAGGGTTAGGTCTACAATCTTCTATAAATGAAATATCAGATAAACAATTTAAAGATATAAGGAAACTTTCATTAGAAGTATATTTACAAAAAGAATTAGAAGAAGAAAAAGTCAATGAAATAAAAGATTTTATAAAAGAACAAGAATATATAAAGGATTTAACTCCTATAATGCAAAAAACTTTTACTGTAGGAGCTAATGAAAATAAAAAAGATGTCTTCTATATAGTTGCTGATGCAAATGAAATTCATAAATACATAGGTTTGCAAACAAGAAATAGCCAAGAAGAGATAGAATTAAATGATGATGGAGTAATTTTAACAGAGAAATTAGCCAATATACTTGAAATAAAAGTTGGAGAGAAAATAAAAATAATAGTAGCTGATGGAATTGAATCTACTGTTAAGGTCATTGGAATTACAGAAAATTATTTATATAATTATGTTTATATGACTCCTAAAATGTATGAAAGAGTATATGGTAATAATATACAATACAATGCATTTTTTGCAAATGTTAATAAAGAATTATCAGATGATGAAGAAGTTAAATTAGCTAATAAATTGAAAGAAAATGAAAATATATCAGCCATTATCATAGAGAAAAATCTAAATAAAGAATTTCAAACAAGTTTAACAAGTTTAATGAGTATTGTAATATTATTTGTAGGTTGTGCTAGTTTACTATCATTCACCGTATTAATAAACTTAAATAATATAAACATTGAAGAAAGAACAAGAGAATTGTCAACAATCAAATTGCTAGGATTTTATAAAAAAGAACTAGAAAGCTATGTTTTTAGAGAAAATATCATTTTAACTATATTAGGTACTGTTTTAGGATTAGGATTAGGTATTGGAATTTTGGGACACATAATTCAAAGTGCAGAAGTAGAAACCATATTTTTAAGTAAAGATATTAGTATAATAAATTTAGGAATTGCATCATTGATGACACTTTTATTTACATTAATAACAAATTGGATAATGAAGAAAAAATTAAAAAATATTAATATGATAGATTCTTTAAAAAGTGTAGAATAAGAATATTATGTTTTTGATTTTACTATTTCTACTATGTCAGAAATATATTTCCCTATAACAGGAATATTAAGGGTTACTATTCTTTGTAAAATTATAATAATTATAGCAGTTAAAATTGTAAACCCTATTCCTGTTCCAATTCCTTTAATTATTCCTGACAAAAAATTTCTAAATAGAAATTTTTTACTGTTTCCTAAAAGCTCCATTAAGTCTAGAATTTCATTTTTAGATAAAATGTAATTTATTTTGTCTATTTTATTTATTAGTTCTTTTTCTCTTTTCTTTTTAAACATAAAATCCACCCATTATTAGAGTGGATTTTTTTTATTTTTTTATTCATTTATAGTATTTAATGTTTGTTTATTTTTGTTACTTTTTTCTTCTTGCTTTACTAGTTCTTCTAATGTTTTTATTAATTCTTGCAATTTTTTCATATCCTTCCCTATCATCTCCCAATCATTACTATTATTAGATTTTTCTAAATTTTCATTTGCTTTAATGATTGCTTCTATTGTTTCATTTATGGTCTCTGTACTTTCTATTTCTATATTAAAAGCTGATTGTGACAGTAAGTTGTTTATTGCTTCTTCAATATTATCTCCAATTGCAAATTTATTTCCTGAAGCCACAACTACTTTTTTTAGTAATGGCAATGAATTGTCTTCATTTGTATATTGTTGGTAAATAGATTGAACATATAATAAAGTATCTTCTATTGGAACCACTATTGTCCTCTTTGTTATCTTTGTTCCCGTTACTTTTAGTTTATCTATTTCTTTAGATATATTTGTGTCTTGTTCTGTCAAATTATTTAATTGCATTGTTCCTATAACATTACTGTCTGATGTATATTTATATATAGTTAATTTTGGAATACCATTTTCATAAGTTCCTATTGCATATGAAATTATATTTTGTTTTTTATATGGTGTATATGGTATTACTAGTCCTAATTTGGTAGTTTCTGAATCTACTGGTTTTACCATTGTATAATATGGTTCTATTTCTACTCCCGTTTTTGTAGTTGTTTTTCCGTCGATGCTTGTAGCTATATTCCATATATCGTCCCCTCTATACAGAACATCTGGCTGTATATTGTGATATCTTTTAATTATTTCTGCTTGTATATTATATAAAAACTCTGGATATATAAACTGACTGCTTATGTCCTCTGGGATTTGCTCATCTTTATCGACAAATAAATTTGGATATATATTCCTATAAGACATTATTATTGGGTCTGTCCTATCTGTAATATAAAATTTCGTTGTTCCATCATATGCGTCTATAAGAACTTTAACAGAATTTCTTATATAATTTATATCTTTTTTAGTTAATGCATCCATTTGTATTGTACTTATTTGTGAATATGGATATTCGCTTGAAGTTGTATAGGCATCAATTACCCATATCATTTTCCCATCTTTATCAATCACTAAATATGGATTTTCATCATATATTAAATATGGTATTAAGGTTTTTGCTCTTTTTATAATATTTCTATTGGTTAAAACTTTGCTTTCTTTAGTAATATTAGTTGAAAATGCTAGCTCTAAATTTCCTTCTTTAATTCCTAATATAAACCTATCTAAAAAATTAAGTTTCAAACCAGCTTTTCCATTATATGAATTCTCTACATTTTCTGCACTATTTGAATTTAATTTAGGATAATCAAATTCATTTTTATTTTTACTATTTGTTATTACAGGTTCATTAGTTTGTAATCCATAGTATATTCTTGGTTCTGATATATTTATTACTTCATTATTTTCAAAACTTTTTTGTAGATTTATTATTTCTCCATCTTCATTTACTTCTTTTGCTGATGTAACAATTACACCATATCCATGTGTATATTCGTGCATTTTATCATTATATGTTCCTACATTTTCTGATATTTCTCTAGGAGTTATATAAACCAATGACAACTTACCATTCAAATCTATTTTTGCTATACTACTATCTCTGTAAGAATAATAGCCTTTTGCCGTTTGTGATAAATTTAGGCTTTTAACAATATTTTCTTTACTGGTTATAGCTATATTATCTATTACTTCTTGGTTTTTGTTTTTTATTTTATTATCTAGTGTTACATTATTTGATATTGTTATTTCGTCTATCTCTATTCCATATGCTTTTTTAGTATATTCTATATTTTTAGTTATGTAGCTTTTTTCTTTGTCAAGCTCGTTTGGATTTACAAAAACAGTTTGAGTTATTAGTAACACTAATAACATGCCTATTAAATATGTAGGAACTACTAACAGACTTTTTATTACATTTTTAGTTTTTCCTTTTTTGAAAAATATAACTGCTAAAATTATTGATACAACCATTACTATTGTTAATATTTTATACCCCCACAATCTTATTGTAACATCTGCAAATCCTGCTCCATATATCGAATATGATGTTCCATCTTTCAAAGTTAAAAATTTGTTTACTTCCATATCCTGAATGCCTATATATGTTAAGCTTGCCAATAATATAACTATTATAATAATATGAGAAACTAATTGTTTAGTGAAATGACTATTTCTTAGTATTTCTCTACTTACCCCATCAAAGAATATGTTAAACGAAATTATATAATATATTACTGTATAAATTGTTAATCCTACTACAAGTAATAATATATATATTAGCATAAATTCAATAAAAGGTTTTTGAAATATAAAATAACTTATATCATAGCCAAAGATTGGATCTGCTATTTCAAATGATGCACTATTAAAGCATAACATGAAATTTTTTAGCATTATATTGGTTGTTAATGCACTTATTATTATTGAGCTAATGAATGCAATTGATTTATTTACTAATTTAGGCATTGGCTTTTTATCATCTTCAAAAAAAGCTTTTAATCCCTTTTTTATTTTTAAATTTGTCAAATATATTAATAAAAATAATACAATAAAATTTATGCTAAATGCTATAGCTGTATATTTAACATTTTGCCAAAATATTTCCGTATACTTTTCTCCTATTTCCAATATTTCTAAATATTGACCTCTAAAATATATGTACCCAATTAGTAATACTAGTAATATAAAGGCTAATACAATTACAATTCTTTTGTTATTTTTTTTTGTTATCTCCTTTGCCATTTTTTTCTTCCTTTCTTATTATATTAATGCATTTACAAAATCTGTACTATTAAATATCTCCATATCATCAATCTGCTCTCCCACACCTACGAATTTTACAGGTACTTTGTTTTCTGAGACAATTCCTATAACAACGCCACCTTTTGCAGTTCCATCTAGTTTTGTAAGAACTAACCCTGTAATATCTACTGTTTTCTTAAATGCTGCTACTTGTGATATTGCATTTTGTCCTGTTGTAGCATCTAAAACCATTAAAATTTCTTTTGAAGCATCTGGTAACTCTTTATCTATTACCTTTTTTATCTTTACTAATTCATCCATCAAGTACTTCTTATTGTGTAATCTTCCTGCTGTATCACATATTAGTACATCTGCTTTTTTTTCTTTTGTTATTTTTATAGCATCATAAACAACTGCAGCAGGGTCTGTCCCTTCTTCTTTTTTTACAATGTCACATCCAGCACGATTTGCCCAAATTTCTAATTGTTCTACTGCTGCCGCTCTAAAAGTATCTGCTGCTGCTACTACCACTTTTTTTCCATCCTGTTTTAATCTATTTGCTATTTTCCCTATTGAAGTAGTTTTTCCAACACCATTTACACCAACAATTAATATAACTGCTGGAGTTGTTTCCAGTTTTAAACTGTTATCTATTTCATCCAAGATTTTTTTTATTTCTTCTCTTAAAGCTTGTCTTACATCTTGTTCGTCTTCTATTTTTTCTTTTTTTATCCTATCTCTTAAATTAGAAATTATTTTTGTAGATGTTTCAACTCCAACATCTGACATTATTAATGCTTCTTCTAATTCTTCTAGTAGTTCTTCATCAACTTTTCTAAAATTGCTAAAAACATTATTTATTTTCTCATCAAATGAACTTTTAGTTTTACTTAAACCTTGTTTTAACTTATCGAAAAATCCCATATATCCTCCAATACTATTATAATATTTTAAACAATACAAGTATAACATATTTAATGTAAAATGGCAACGGTTGTCAATTGGTACGGAGATTTTGACAACAAAATTGACAAAAGTGTGAACAAAAGGACGGACTTTTTGTTCATAAAAGTCCGTCCTTTTGTTCACTATCTAAAAAATATATTTTTTATTTTGTTTACAAGTTTTTTTATTATTGACTCCTTATATTCAACAATAGAAAGACTTTCTTGTGTAGGTTCTTTCTTCTTAAAAATTTCATTTGGATTAAATTGAACTTGTAAATATTCTTGATATCTTTTTTCATTTTTGGCATATACTTCTTTTAATCTTTTCTTTTCGTTTTCATCTTCACACCAATATTGTAAGTTAAGTAACGCAATAATACCTAAAGTTTCTTCTTTTAATTTTTGATTTTTTATAGGCACGTTTGGATTTATTCCTTTTATATAATTTGTATCCTTTTCTTCTCTAAAGAATTCTCTTAGTTTTTTTGGTATTTTATTTCTATGTTCATTACTTATTAATCCTAGAAATTCATCTACTTCAGAATATGCTTGTCTTGTGTTTATTGATACTCCCATTTATTCAATTTCCACTCCTTTTGGTTCTCCACCTCTTTCATTTGTTATTAATAGTTTGAAATTTTCCATCTGCGCATCCATCACTCCTGTTCTAGTTTTTTCTTCCGTTGTTTTTATAGCACTGGATAAAATAATATCTTCGTTGCTATGTTTTTCTATCATCGATACTAAATCTATTTTTTTATTTTCTCTAGCTGAATTTACAATTTGTTGCGGAGTTGGCAATTTGCCTGTTTCTCTTAACTGTTCTAAAGATTTATTATATTCATCTACTAATGACTTATATTTATCTATACCAATTCTACCAATTTCGTCACATAAATCTTCCATATATTTAGAAGAGTCTGGAAAATATAATGCATATTCTTTAGTTCCATTATCTATATTCATTTTTGAAAACAAATATTCGAAAAAAGCTCTCTTGTAAAAATCTTTTACTATACACCCGTTTTCAAAATCATCTTTTACATTTTCTAATTTGTCTAATTCATCATTTTGACCTGTAATAACACTCCAATGTAGTACTTGAGCTATATTCCTTTCATTGGCAACATCACGTATTGTTCGTCTAACTTCATCACTTGTATCAGATTTTATATAACCATCATCTTCTCTTGCTAACGATAAAGTTTCAGCAGTGTATCTACCTTCTCTTATAAGTGCTTCATTTACAGCTTCTTTTAAATTACCTTGGAAAATGGTAACATTTAAATTTAATTTAGCTAGCTTATCTTTTTCTTCTAATGATAATGTTTCATATCTATCTTTATCTATTAAAATAGTAGCTTTATTAGATAAATTAACGTTTCCTTTTATTGCAGTATCAGTTGGAACTAGTGAGACCATTTCAGATTGTTCTATTTGTTCTGCTAGTCCATCAATTATGGCACATGTTTTATCTGAAAAAGTATTGTTCATATCATCTGGAACTAAACCATTTAAAGACCATAATACCATAGAATTATAGTCAGAATTATATGGCACATATTGTTCTAAAGTTTTAGTATTTTCTTTACTAATCTTATTGATTTCATCCGGTTTAGTCCAATCTACTTCTTTTAATAAACCTTTCCTTCTTAATAAATCACGCATGGAGGTAGAAAACTCTGTATCTTTTTCTTTTCTCAGATACGGAACCGCACTTATTGGACGTACTACTCCATCAACTGGAATGACATTGGTAGCCCTCACCAATGCTATATTCTTAATATCCATAAACATTCCCTCCTTTTTATTACATAATAATATTATTAAAAATATTATATATCATAATCGGGTGCAATATATTTGTCAAGTTTCTAAACAAAGGAGTGAACAAAAAGTCCGTCCTTTTGTTCACTATTCACTGCTAATTGCTAAATTTGCACTTATGGAGCGGTTAAGCTACAGCTTACGAACTACAATGCTCTCTTTCTAAAAACATTATATAGTAATTCCTATATTTTTTCAAGGAAGCATGGGAATTTTTTGTAATTTATAGTATAATGTAATTGTATTATTCGCTGTAATTTATTGAAAGGAGAATAAAATGATTTTTAACAAAGAGAATATTTTAAAAACACTAAATAAATATAATTTTGATTCACAAAATTATATAGTTATTAGTGGTGCAGCTTTAGTACTTCAAAATGTAAAAGAATATACATCTGATATAGATATAACTGTTTCTAATGAATTATATAACCAATTATTAAAAAAATATAGTTGCACGTTTGAAAAAGAAATTGAAAATTATAATGTTTGGTTTATTGATAATATAATAAATTTTAGTAATCATTATTATGAAAAAATAGAATATATAGAATTATTCGGATATAAAGTACAAACAATAAAATCTGTATTAAAATTAAAAAAGCAACTTAATCGTTCAAAAGATAAAAAAGACATTCAACACATTATGGATTTTTATAAAGATACAGACGAGGTTAAATAATAAATTAACCTTGTTTTTTTCTAGTTGCAATTTTTAAAAATTAAGGGGTTTGGGGATTTTCCCCATATAAGAATTTGTACGGGAGTATAAATTCAGTGCTGGCTAGACATTACTTTTACTCCCATATTGGTTAATATATAAAAAGAGGATTAAATTACTTTGCTAATTTTTTGCTCTTTTTTAAATTATTTATATAAAAATATACTCTTTTAATATAATTTCTTCTGCTGTAATTTTATAATTATTCATAAGTTTTGCCCATTCAATATGATTTCTTTTTTTATTTTTTTCGAATAGTCTTTCATCTGATTTTTTATAACTTTCCATCAAAGTATTTAATAAATCTTCTGAACTTTTACTTACTGAAATAAGATGATTAGTAAGTTCTTCTTTCATTAAAAGTGAAGTATATAGTGCTTTTTTATATTCTTTTAAATAGGCTAATCTCATTCTTCCATATTTGTTTATAATTCCTTTTTTAGTTTCTTTTAAAGTTAAATCTGGCAATAAATAATCTCCTTGTTTTGTATAAGTTATTTCCATAATAAAATCATTCCTTTCTTATTTTTATTAAATATTTATAATTGTTTTTGGTATTAATAGTAGGTTATCTACTATGTTATTATCTTCAATATATGGACAATTTATAATTCCATCGTGAAAAAAATGTTGTTTTATTAGTTCCATATATAAAATCAAATCTGCTTCAGAATATTTATTATCTTCATATTTTTTTGTAGAAAATATGAAGTAATCTTGTTCTAATTTTTCTAATTCTTGCTTGTTGATTTGTTCTTTATATTTAATTCCAATTTCATTATTATTTAAAATTTCATTAAGATAATTTAAATATTCTTTATTACTTTTAGATATAAATTCATCTGTGAATTTTATATTTTTAATTTCAATATTGTAATTTTTATCTCTTGTAATTTCTAAATTTGCTATTAATCTTTGTATTAATTCTTTCTTAGTTTTTCTATTTAAACTATCCCATAAAAATGAAAATCCTAGTTTATTTTGAAATAAAATATTGTTATCATCTTGATAATCACAATCTAATTTTTTAAGTAATTCTACTGTATAATCTTTAAAGTCATCATCTGGATCTAGTTTGTTTTTCTTTTGGTTTAGTTTATCTATTTCTTTTTTTATTACTTCATTTTTGTGGTTAATTACTTCAACATTTAGGGTAGAACTTAAATATAAATCTACTAACTTTTTCTCTTGTTGTTTTAATTTTTCAATAGCATTATCTATGTCTTTAATCTCTTTAGTTTTAGTAGAATTACAAACTATAATTTCATTATCTGCATCATACATATATCTAGTTAATTCATTTAAAATACGTCCTAGTTTTTGTTCTATTTTATCTGAACTATAATGAAGTCCTTTTGATTTACAATTAGCATTTTTACAAGTCAAATGATAATAAACTTTTTCTTTTTCAGTTCCACTATTTTTAAAAGAATTAGTAGAAGAAAGTATTACACCACAATCTGGACACTTAACTATTGAAGTAAATAAATGAATATGTTCTCCATAATTAGAGTGTTTATTTTTCTCTAAATTTGCTCTTGTAACATTCCAAGTTTGTTCATCAATAATAGGTTCACAATAGTTATTAACTCTTAAAACGTCTTGTGGTTTTCTTTTATATTTTCCATATTCAAATACACCTATATAAATAGAATTAGTTAATATTTTATAGACTCGGTCACTTCGCCATTTACCTTGTTTCAAGTATGAATTATTATCTTTCATAATACTTGCTATGTTTCTTGTAGAATGTCCTTTTTTACATAGTTCAAATATTTCTTTAACTACTTGTGCCTCAATAGGTTCTATCTCTAAATGTCCTGTTTCTTTGTTTCTAATATAGCCATATGGTGCTTTACTAGGGTGTATTTTAGATAATGCCATTTCTTCCATAGCTCGTTTAGTTCTTGCTCCAATTTCTTTTCTTTCTCTTTGCCCAAATACTAAATTCATTCCAAATATCATTTCACCATTAGCAGTAGATACATCATAAGGTTCTAGTATTAATTCAATTTTTACATCGTGTTGTTCACAATAATTAAGTAGCCAAAAACCATCATAATTATTTCTAGTTAATCTATCTACTTTAATTGCAACTAATTTATCTATCTTTTTAGATTTAATATCTTTTAATAATCTTTGCATTTCAGGTCTCATTAAATCTTTTCCAGAATGTCCTGCATCATTATAGACATCAACTATTAAATAGTAGTTTTTCTCACAATATTCTTTAATCATTCTTAATTGTGAATCAATAGAATAACCATTATCTCTTTGATCATCTGTGCTAACTCTTACATATACTGCACATCTATTACTCATAAAATCATCTCCTCACTTCTTTCCAAACTAAAACGGAAAATAACAACCAATTTTTGAAAATTTCTTTCAATTGTTTCCTAAATAGTTTTAATTTTTGCAACCCTAAACTAAAAATATCTCTCATTTGTTTCCTCTTTAAATAATAAAATTGCAGACACTAATTTGATAATTTTATGATAATTTGTTTGATTTCTTTGAGATTGTATTTCTCATTATGCTCTTTAATGTAGAATGGTTTATTTCTAATCTCATTAACTTTGTATTCTAGTATTGTAAGAATAGTAGGATATGTAATTATGTACTCTATAGGTTCAACAAATTGCAGATTTGTTTTCAGTAAGTGTTTAACTTTACCATTTTTAGTTATGTAAGTGTAGCTTTTGATGATTTCTAGAATTTCAGTATTTGGTTTTAATTCTTGTATTATTTTGAATTCAAGCATAAAAAATGTTCTCCTTTCTAGAAAGAAAACATTATAGTTTTATATAAAATAAAAACTTACGATACTATATTGGTTCGTAAGTTGTTTTCAAATGGAGCTACTGGGCAGAATCGAACTGCCGACCTACAGGTTACGAATCTGTTGCTCTACCAACTGAGCTACAGTAGCATAACAACTATTATTATATAGTTTATTTCATAAATATGCAAGTATTTATGAAATAAAAGGAGTTGTTTTTTCAACTCCTTTTATGATTATTTTTATATTTTAGAAATGTTTACCTTTTTTTCTTTTTGTGTCTTCTTTTTCTTCTTCTTCCTCATAATAATTATTTTCGCTATTTGTTATTTCTTCTTCTTTTCCAAAATTCTCTAAATATTCTTTTTTATTTTGTTCCTTTTCATTTCCTATAGTATTTTCTTCATTTTTTTCATCTGTAAAGTCTTGTTTATCTTTTTTTGCTTTTGCTTTATCTCTTTTTATTATTTTTAATAAAATGATTAAGCTTATTATTCCTGCTATAATATAAAATATTTCTTTAGCAGAAATTTTAGGAAATATACTTTGTTTTTCTTCTTGTGCAATTTTTTTATCTACTGTTATTTGATATGTTGTTGTTTCATTTGTTTTGCTTGATTTAACTAATATTGTTATTACATTTTCTCCATCTTTTAAATTTTTGTTTCCTAATACTTCTACTATTGCATCTTCATCATTTGTTGTAGCATTTACAATTAACTCTGTTATTTCTTTATTTTCTAATGTTGCTACATAGTCAAATATATCTGGTGAAAATGCAGGATTTAAATTAATATTTTCTATTGTTAAGGTTGCTAATCTTAAACTAGATGTAGCAGTAGCTTTTTCTTTTGTCGCTGTTATTATATATGTTCTAATAGTTCCATCTTCTGCTGTTACAGCTATTTTTATTACATTGTCTCCTTCAACCAATTTATCATTTCCTGTTATTTGGACTTTAGCTTTACTATCTTCTGCCTCTGCTTTAATTTCTAATTTTTCTATATTATTTGCAATTTTTATTGTGTAATCTGTAACATCTTTTTTAAATTCTGGAGTTAGTCCTTCTGGTTTTACTTCTAATTTAGATAAATTTTTATTTGTTGATTTTTCTTCTTTTGCTGGTGTCTCTACTGGTTTTTCTTCTACTGGTTTTGTTGTTGTCAAATATTCGCTATATATATATCCTGTTGAACCATTAAATGTTACTTTGCTCCAACCATTGTCTCCTTTACCTATACGTGTAACACTTTTTCCTTTTTCTAAAGAGCCTAATATACCACTACTCGTAGACCAACTTTTTCTAACATTTACTTCTGTAGTTGCATATACGGTTTCATTTACAGATGTAAATTTAGGCTCTGTTGGTGTAGGCATTGGTGTGCTTCCACCTGAAGATGTATTTTTAGTTTTTACTGTAACAGTTGCTGTTGCCGATGAAGATGCTACAGAACCACCATCAGCATTTTCCATATCTTTTGAAACAAATACTACTTTGTAAGTAGTATCTTTACTTACTGTTGGTGTTTTAAATTTATATGTGGCTATTCCATTTGTTATATTTTCTGCCTTCGCAAATGCTACTAATGTTCCATTTACTGTACCTCCTGTTACACTTTCTAATGTTAAGCCTCCATTAGATGTAACATCAATTGCACCATTAGCTACAGGTTCTTGGCTACTGATTGTTATTGTTGCTGTTTCCCCTGAATAAACTGTAGGATCTGTTGTAATAATTCTTGCTTGTGAAGACGTACATAACCCTATTAAAATTAAAATTCCAAAAATAAAAATAAATTTAATCTTTTTAATCATTTGTTTATCTCCTTATATTGATATATTGTTAAGGCCTACATAAGCTCTTAGAATTGTTGTTGAATCCGCAGGTGTTACTTTTCCATCATTATTTGTGTCTGCTGCTACTGTTGCTTCACCTGATAAGTTGACTAAACCTACGTATGCTCTTAAAATTATTGTTGAGTCTGCTGGTGTTACTTTTCCATCGCAATTTGAATCACCTTTAACTGCTATTATATAATCTTTTCCATCTATAGATATTTTATACCCTGTTGTTAAATTTCCTGTTGTTATGGTTGTATTGTCTTTTTTTATTACCGCATCACTATATGTAGCTTTAACTTTTTCTACTGTAGTATTTGGTATACATACAAAATTTGTATTTACTATTTTAAAATCTTTTGAAGTAGTTGGATTGCTTGGTGATACTGGCTCTATATTTTGTTCATTTCCGCCTGCTCTTGCAGCATAACCTATAATACCACTTCCAGTTACAACCTTATCCCAAGTATATCCATCTTTTGTAGAAGCCGCTTTTTGTGTTCTTGTTAATATTGTACCTTTTTCTACTATTGTTAGGCATTTCGAATTTATTCCTGGGCTTTCTCTAATTTTTAATCCATATTCACATACTACTTTAACTAACTCATTTCCAGATGTATCTGAGCCATCTGTTACAGTATTAAGATATTTGTTAGCTAAATAGCCTTGTGTTCCATCACTTAATTTTACTCTATCCCAATCATATCCATTTAACCCATTATATTTACCCTTTTCTATTACAGTTACAGCCTGTCCTTCTGTTAATGTTGTAATAATTGTAGTATCTGTTGTACCTGGGCCATTTCTTAAATTAACATCTGTATTTGCTATAGCTTTTTCGTTGCAATTTGTTATATCATCTACTTGCTTTAAATAATTTGATGTTATATATCCTTTAGTTCCATTTGCTAATACAACCTTATCCCACCTATTTCCACCTTCACTCGATGCTCCTATTTCTATTCTTAATATTTTAGTTCCTACATTTAAGTTTCCTAAACTTTTAGCAGTAGATTTAGGCTCTTGTCTTACTGTAACAGTTGAATTAATTATTTCTACATTTTGTGTCACTATAGTCTTGCTTCCTGGATAACGGCATTTTTCTTTTGGCATATTTTCATATACTGGTATTAAAAAATTAAATGGTACTTCATTAGAAGAATTAACAAATCCCATTTTTTGATAAGTAGATTTCACTGTTTCTCCTTCTGTTTTAGCTGCAGATACATTTTGCATATATTGATGATAATACAGCTCTGTTTCATAATCGTCTACAACATCAAATTTTTGTAAGTATAATGTACTTTGTCCATATTTTATATATTCTTTTGCTAAAAATTCGGCTCCTCCATAAATTGCTTTTTCTGGGGTTGTCCATCCTTTGTTTTTAGCATATTGTAATCCATTTGCCATAATATCGTCGCCAGTTGCTCCAATATTAAAGAAATTATAGTAACCTCTATATGTTGAATTATAATTTCCAAAAACCATTTCTGTACCTGTCGTTCCTTGCTCTTGCACTATCCTACTAGCCAAATGATATGGGCTAATATTATATTTTTTCCCTGCCTCCATTAATACTTGAGCATATGATTTATTTATTGTTGCTTTTTTGCCTTCTGTTGTCATATATTCTATTTTATTGCCCTGTAAATATTGGCAATTAGCAAGAATTGTATTAACTCCATTTATTGTATGTAAGTCTTCATTATATCCTAATTCTTCAAATTGAAATATGTAGTCTTCGTATAGAAAGTTTCTAGGATCCATATAATATGCTACTGCTGTTTCTGAAGCACCCTTCCATCTTCCTTCATCATATGTTTTTTTATTTGCTTCACAATATGCACAAAGCCATTCTCCTGTTCTAGTCGCTGGTACTAAATTTCTAGCATGTTCTTCTGTTGTCTCGTTTTTTAAAACTTGGTTCCAATCTAGTCCTGTAAAAAATATAGTAAATGTCCATGTTGGGTGTTGTTCTTTTAGGTTATTAATTAATTCTGTATATCCAGGATAGTTTGATAATTTAGTAGTTTTGCTTTCTGGTTCTTTGTATTGTGCTGCTTTAACTTCTATTGACAAAAAATTTATAATTAAGACTAATAACATTATTATTATAATAGTAATACTTATTAATTTAGATAATTTTTTCAATTATTACACCTCATTTGTTATATTTCGACAAATAAAGTATAGCATTTTTGTTCTTTTTAGTCAATTATTATAAATAAAAAGTAATATAATTGTAATAATATTTAACATATGTAAAAAAGGTGAAGATCATATGTATAATTTTCACCTTTTCCTATTTTATTTTGAGTTATATGTTCTATCTACAGCAACATCCAAAGTTAGTAAATAATAGTAAAAATACTATTATAAAAAATAATATTGTATTATCGCTCCCATTACATCCGCATCCTCCAAATATTCCGTTGTTGCAACCACAATTTCTATCGTCTTGCATTTTTTTACCTCCTTTTTAAATTTTTACTTACAATTCAAATGTATTTTTTGAACTGTAATTATTTTATAAATTTACTTATATAATATTAGTATGCAAAACTTAAAATTTGTGTTACAATAACAGCGGAGGTTTTTATATGAGTAAAATTGAATTATTATCTCCGGTTGGAGATTGGAATTGCTTATTGGCAGCTGTTCAAAACGGTGCAGATAGTGTATATTTTGGATCAACACTTTTTAATGCTAGAGCTTCTGCAAATAATTTTGATATACCCACTTTAAAAAAAGCAATTGAATATTGTAAATTAAGAAATGTTAAAACATTTCTTACATTAAATATTCTAATTAAAAACGCTGAATTTAATGATGCCATAATATTAGCTAAAAAAGCTTACGAATTTGGAATTGATGCAATAATTGTGCAGGATCTTGGTCTTGCAAGATTCTTAATAAAAAACTTTCCAGACTTACCTATTCACGCTAGTACGCAAATGTCTATTCATAATTTAGAAGGAGTTTTAAAATTACAAAATCTAGGTTTTAAAAGAGTAGTACTTGCTCGCGAATTACCAATAAACGAAATTCAGTACATATGCAAAAATACAAATATAGAAATTGAAACTTTTATTCATGGTGCTTTATGTATTTCATATTCTGGTCAATGTTTATTTTCTAGCATAATTGGTGGAAGATCTGGTAATAGAGGCAAATGTGCTGGTCCTTGTAGATTGCCTTATGAATTATTACTTCATAATGATAATTCAAATAAAGATACTCTTCTTGATAAAGGATACTTATTAAGTCCAAAGGATTTATGTAGCCTTAATTATTTGCCACAGCTTATTGAAGCAGGAGTAAAATGTTTTAAAATAGAAGGTAGACTAAAAAGTCCTGAATATGTGGCAGTAGTTACTAAAATATATAGAAAATATATAGACAAAATATTGAATAAAGAAAATTATGTGGTGGAAGATTCGGATATGCAACAATTGTTGCAAATGTTTAATAGAGGTCGGTTTCTCAGATGGGCACCTATCAGATTTACCTAATAAAGACTTAATCTTTAAAGAAAGACCTAATAATATTGGCTTGTATCTTGGAAATATTAGTAAGTTTAATAGTGCAAAAGGTCACATTACTTTAACTTTAAATGAAGATTTAGCTATTGGTGATACAATTTATACAGAAAATGAAAGTGTGAAATATACTGTTTCTGAATTAATGCAAAAAACCTTAAATCTTTCAGAAGCTCAAAGTGGCATGAAGGTAACTATTGGAAGAATGAAAGGTAATATAGCTGTTGGAGATAAAGTATACAAATTAACTAGCAAAAATTTACTAAACTCTGCTAGACTTTCTTATACTAATTGTGAAAATAGGAAAATAAACATTAATGCAAATGTAATTGTAAAAAAAGGCACACCTATTAGTATGTCTATTAACTATAATAATAAACTTATCACTTCAACCACAAATGTTATTCCATCTCCTGCTCTCACACAACCTATTACAGCCGACAGAATTATAAAACAGATTTCTAAAACATCTAATACTCCTTTTAATTTTAAAACAATCAATGTTCAACTTGATGATGGTTTATTCATCCCTAATATTAGTGTTTTAAATGAATTAAGAAGAAATATTCTTGACAAGTTGCAAAATACTATAATATCTGAAAATGTTAGAACTTCTAGCTTAAATATTGATAATATTCAACAGCCATATGATATTGCTGAAAACCAAACATTAAAAAACAAAAAAATATCTGTTTTATTACGTAATATAAATCCTAAATTTGATTATACAAATTTAGATTTTAAAAATATTAATAATTTATACATTCCATTAAAAAGTTTTATTAGCAAAAACTTAAAGGAAACTTTATCTTACTTATCTGACAATATAAACACTTATATTTACTTACCTTCTGTCATAAAAAACAATTATAAAAATATAATAAAGAACTATTTAGAAGATATAATAAAAAAATATAAAATAAAAGGATTTGTTATTTCAAATTTATCTAATTTAAAGTTCCTTGAAAAATACACAGATGATTTTGAAATTGTTGGCAATTCATCTTTAAATATCTTTAATAATTTTTCAATAAAGGAATGTGTTGAATATGGTATAAACAGAGTAACTTTATCCCGAGAATTAAGTAAAGCAGAATTAGATGACATTCTTAAATACAATCTTAATGTAGATACAGAATTAATTGTTTATGGCACTTTGCCTATAATGTCTTGCAATTATTGTTTCTTAGGCAAATCTAATATGTGCTACCCTGAATGTAAAGCACTATGTTCGGATAATAATTCATATTATTTAAAAGATCGATTAGGATTTAAATTTAGAATAATTCCAGATAAAATACAATCAATAACATCTATATTTAATAGCAAAATATTATCTATCCCGACTAAAACTTTAAATATTTCATCTGTCAGAATAGATATTTTAGATGAAAATATATCAGAAATAAATAAAATTGTTGCAATTGTAAAAAGCGGTAAAACTTTAGAAGGAAAGAACTATACAACAGGAAGACTAGAAGAAGAAAAATAATGCCAAAGGGGACGGGGAATTTTGGCACATTTTAATCAAAAAGTGTGCCAAAATTCCCCGTCCCCTTTGGCACCCTTTGGCAACCCTATTGTGACACTGTCAATTTTATTAATAAATCCATATTGTCATCTTTTGCTGCTTTATTTCTACGTATTGCTCCGCATTTTTTACATTTGAATATTATTATATATCCTTTTTTTGAGTCTGGTTCTACTCTTATAGGTTCTAAAATCCCATGACACGTTTCTTCCCTATCGCCTGGGTTTATATCTACATGTTTAGAATGTAAACAATAATTGCAATGATTTCTGCAAGAATATCCTAGTGGTTTTATTTTCTTACCACAATTTTCACATATAAATTCTTCATCTATTTCAAAAAATTTTTTTTTCATTTTTCACCTACTCTATTTTTATTTTTAATATAGTGCGTGTTTATAATGATCTTTTAAACTCTATTGTTCAAAGATACTTCCACCAATAAATTCTCTTAACAATGAATTTCTAGGAACTAATTCATCAGGAATGTCCTCAAAATAATTTAAAAGATTATATAAATTTTTAGCTTCTGAAAATTCTTTTGATACATTAGTAATTTCTTTTAATAGTGGATGTGCATGTTTTTTTAACACGCATAATTCGTAAATCAAAGATGTATTAAACATACTATCTGCTTCCTCTTGAAAAGGATAAATATACTTTTCTTCCCCTTTATTTACTGAAAGCCATGTTTGCAAAGTATGTAATGCACTATAACTTCTAAATTGATAATCTCTTACAATTCTTCTTATAAGTCTTGTATCTGTTGTTGAAATTCTATTATAATAATCTATATTTAATACAGTTAGTGCACTTATATATATTTTATACTTTTGTTCTTTTGGAATTGACTCTGTCAACTTGTCATTTAAACAATGGATTCCTTCCATTACTAATACTTCGTCATCTGCTAATTTCATTTTTTCTCCATGATATTCTTTGTTCCCAGTTTTAAAGTTAAATGTTGGAACGTCAATTTCTTCTCCATTTAACAATTTAGTTAAATGTTCATTAAATAATTTCAAATCTATTGCCTCTATACATTCAAAATCATATGTCCCATCTGAATGTTTTGGATTATCTTTTCTTTCTACAAAGTAATTATCTACAGATATTGTAACTGGTTTCAAACCATTTAATCTTAATTGTATACCTAATCTTTTAGCAAATGTTGTCTTGCCTGAAGATGATGGTCCTGCTATTAATATTGCTTTTACATTTTTTCTTTCTATTATTTTATCTGCTATATCCGAAATTTTCTTTTCATGTAAAGCTTCAGCTAAAGATATGATATCTTGTGCTTTTCCTTCTGATATAGCTTTGTTTAGTTTATATACTGTACCTATTCCCAATGTTTTATGAATATCTTCATATTCGTCTAACGTATTTAATAATTTTTTAGTTTCGTGATAATCATCTAAAGCATTTGGTGAATTTTTAGATGGATATCTTAGTAAAAATCCATCATGATATTTTATAACTTCAAATTTTTTTATATATCCTGTACTTACTGGCATTACACCATAAAAATAGTTATAATATTCCTCACAAAAGTATAATGATACTTCATCTTTTTCTTTGTTTTCTAATTGTAATATTCCTCTTAATGTTTTCTCTTTTTCATAGAATTTAATTGCTTCTTCTTTTGTCATTTCTATCTTTTTTATTTCTAAATCTTTTTTTACAATATCATTCATTTTTTCACTTAATTTTTTTATAAATTCTTCTGTTATTTCCATATTTTCTATTTCACATAACATAGAATTAGATAATTGATAATTTACCGTTAACAAAGCTTTTGGATATAGTTCATATAATGCTTTTGCCATTATATATAATAATCCTCTTATATAAACTCTTCTACCATCTCTTGTTGTTGTGTCTATTAATTCCACTTTATCTTCTGGCTCAACTTCATAATTTAAACTTTTTACTTCATTGTTACATTTACATGCAATAATATTATTCTCACTATTTTTAATTTCTTCCTTAAAAATATCTATTACTTTTTGTCTATTTTCTATCTCTAAATTTTTTTGACTTTTATATACTATTTTCATATCAATTCATTCCTTTCAGCATATTATATATCATATTTTTATTATATTATCAATATTACTTTATATTACAATTTAAATAAATATGGCTGGAGCACTGCTCCAGCTATATCATATTTTCCATCCACAACATAGTAATCTACCCCTGTTGCAATCACCGGTTCCTCTCTCCTCTTTTTTACAAGTAGGATAATGGCTGCATGGGTGTTTATCCCATGGGATCAATTTTTTTTCGGATGGAGGTTTGTAAGTAGGATCTCTATATGCCGGCCGTTTTTTGTTAGACATACTATATTATCCTTTCTTTATTTTTTGCAATTCATTGATTACAAGCAATAAATATTATATCATAAATTTCATTTTTTGTAAAATTTTTTTTATTTCATCTTTTCTTTTATCTTTACTAGTGTATTTAAAGCATCAATTGGAGTCAAATTGTTCAAATCCACTTTGTCTAATTCATGTGCTATTTCAGCTAATTTGTAGTTATACATATCTAATTGTCCTGTTGCTACTTTTTTATTCTCTTTTTCTTGTTTTTGATTGCCGAGTATACTTTTTCTTTCTAACGTTTTTAATATCTCATTAGACCTTTTAGTAACCACTTGTGGGACTCCTGCTAATTTTGCAACATGAACTCCATAACTTTCATCTGTTCCTCCTGATACTATTTTTCTCAAAAATATAATATCTTCTCCTCTTTCTTTTACTGCGATAGAATAGTTTTTTACTCCTTGTATTTTTTCCTCCAACCCTATTAGTTCATGGTAATGTGTGGCAAATAATGTTTTGGCTCCACATTTTTCTTTGTCTGACATATATTCAGCCACTGCCCATGCAATAGATAATCCATCATAAGTTGAAGTTCCTCTACCTATCTCATCTAATATAACTAAGCTGTTTGGTGTTGCTTCTTTAAGTATTGTTGCAACCTCCATCATTTCTACCATAAATGTACTTTGTCCCATGCTTAAATCATCTGATGCTCCTATTCTTGTAAAAATTTTATCTACTACTCCTAATCTTGCAGAAGTTGCTGGAACAAAACTTCCACATTGTGCCATTAATGATATTAATGCAACTTGCCTCATATATGTAGATTTTCCAGCCATATTTGGACCTGTTATTATAGAAAATCTATTATCTTCCTTATCTAAATATGTATCATTATCTACAAATGCACCACTTGGAAGTATTTTTTCTATAACAGGATGTCTTCCACCTTTTATATCTATTATTCCACTATTATCTACTATGGGCATACAATAATTCATATCTTCTGCTACAGTTGCAAAAGAGTTTAAAACATCAAGTGTTGATATTATATCTGCTGTTTTTTGTATTCTTATTATTTGTTTTTCTATTTTTTCTCTTATATCACAAAATGCATTATATTCTAAATTTATTACCTTTTCTTCTGCTCCAAGTAATTCATTCTCTAATTTTTTTAGTTCCTCTGTAACATATCTTTCTCCGTTTGTCAAAGTTTGTTTTCTTATATATCTATCTGGCACTAAAGAAATGTTAGATTTTGTTACTTCTATATAATAACCAAATACTTTGTTAAAACCTACTTTTAGTCCTTTTATTCCTGTTTTTTCTCTTTCATCTGCTTCTAATTGAATAAGCCAATTTTTTCCATCTGTAGTAGCAATTTTCAATTTATCTATTTCTTCATCATAACCTTTTTTTATTAATCCACCTTCTTTTACGCTAATTGGTGGTTCTTCTACAATTGCATTATCAATTATTGTATATATATCTTCTAATGTATCCAATTCCTCATATAATTCTTTTAATAAGGTACTATCTGCACTTACCATTATTCTTTTTAATTCTGGTAATTGTTTTATTGAATTTTTTAAAGATATTAAATCTCTACCATTTGCATTTCCATAAGAAATTTTTCCCACTAGTCTTTCAATATCATATACTTTTTTTAGTAAATCTGTTATATCTCCTCTTAATATTAATTTTTCTTTTAGCTCTTTTACTGCATTTAATCTTTTATTTATTCTCTCCACATCTAAAAGTGGATCATTTAACCATCTTCTTAATCTTCTTCCTCCCATAGATGTAGATGTTTTATCCAATACCCACAATAATGTACCCTTTTTAGACTTATCTCTTAATTTTTCTGTTAATTCTAAGTTTCTTCTAGCATTTATATCTAAACACATATATTTTGTATTATTATATAAAGTTATTTTATTAATATGGTCTAAACTTGTTTTTTGTGTTTCTAAAATATAAGTTAGTAATCCATTTATAGCACAAATGCAAAGTGTTTTATCATTAATGTCTTTTATTTCATTTCCATCCTCATTTACAATATTATATTTATTTAATAATTCTTCTGAATTATTAGAAAATTTTTCTTCCTCTTATTTTGATATGTATATTTGAAATCTTTCTCTTATTTTTGCAATCTCCTCTGTTGTTGCGTACATTAAGTCATTAACTACAATTTCTGCTGGAGAATATCTAGATATTTCATCTAAAGCCATAGAAAAATTATTTGTTTCTTTTATTTGTGTTGCTTTAAAATCACCTGTTGAAACATCACATATACTAATTCCAAAGTATATACCATTTTTATATATTGCCATTATATAGTTATTTTTCTTTTCATCTAACAAATTACTTTCGATTACAGTCCCTGGTGTTACTACTCTTATAACCTCTCTTTTTACTATTCCCTTTGCTAATTTAGGATCTTCCATTTGTTCACAAATTGCAACTTTATATCCTTTGCCTATTAAACGTGCAATATATGTTTCTGCTGCATGAAATGGGACCCCACACATTGGTGCTCTTTCTTCTTGACCACATTCTTTACCTGTAAGTGTTAATTCCAACTCTCTAGATGCTAGAATTGCATCATCAAAGAACATTTCATAGAAATCCCCTAATCTATAAAATAAAATACAATCTTTATATTCTTCTTTCGTCTTTAGATAATGTTGCATCATTGGCGAATATTCTGCCATTTTCTTTTCCTCCATTTCGCTCTTCATTTAACTGTCTAGTCGTTTACTTCTCCCTTCAAATACCACATATGTTCTGATACTATTTTTAAATTTATTATTTGTCCTATTAAATTATCATTTCCTTTAAATATTACTACTTTATTAGAATCTGTTCTACCTGTTAACATATCTTCATTGTTTTTGCTTTTTCCCTCTACTAATACTTTTTGTATTGTATTAATATATTTCTTATTTTTCTCTTCAATCTGCTCTTCTACTAATTTTTTTAATTTTTCAAATCTTATATGTTTTTGTTCCTCTGGGACTTGGTTTTGCATTCTATCTGCTGGTGTTCCAACCCTTCTTGAATATATAAACATATATACTTGTTCAAAATTCACTTTCTTTACTACATCTAATGTATCTTCAAATTCTTCATCTGTTTCTCCAGGAAATCCTACTATTATATCTGTTGAGAGAGTTAAGTTTGGTATTTCTTTTTTCATTTTTTCTACTAATTCTAAATATTGCTGTTTTGTATATTTTCTATTCATTTCTTTTAATACTTTGCTATTTCCAGATTGCAATGGTAAATGTATTAACTTACATACTTTATCACATTTTTTTATTGCCTGTATAACATCTTCTGTAAAATCTTTTGGATGAGGAGAAATAAACCTAATTCTTTCTATTCCTTTTATTTTATTAACAGCATAAAGTAATTTCGCAAAAGATGTAATTTTTTCATTTTCATTTTCTAATACTTCATTTCTCATATAAGAATTAACATTTTGTCCTAGCAAAGTTATTTCTTTATATCCCTTGTCTGCTAATTCTCTTACTTCATTAATTATATCTTCCGGTTTTCTACTTCTTTCTCTACCTCTAACATATGGTACAATACAGTAACTGCAAAAATTATTGCATCCGTACATAATTGTAACTGATGCTTTTATATTATCATTTCTTTTTATTGGCAATCCCTCTATTATTTCCCCATCTATATCTATAATATCTTCTATTCTTTTTTTGTTTAAAATTACATTGTATAAATCTTGTGGAAATTTGTGTAATGTATGTGTTCCAAATACTATATCAAAAAATGGATAACTTTTTTGTAATTTATCTACAATGTGTTTTTCCTGCATCATACATCCACCAATAGCAATTATAGTTCCTCTTTTTTCCTTTATTTTTTTTGCCTCACCCAATTTTCCAAATAGTTTGTCTTCAGCATTTTCTCTTACACAGCAGGTGTTAAATACTATTAAATCTGCTTCTTCAATATTTTCTGTATTTGTATAACCCATTTTTTCTATCATTCCAGAAAGTTTCTCCGAATCATTTTCGTTCAACTGGCATCCCATAGTTAAAATAATATATTTTGGATTTTTATTCAAATTTATTTTATTTATTTCTTCTATATATTCTTTTTGATTTTCTCTATTAATTACTTCCATTTTTTCTTGTTCCTTTCATAATTCAAACAATATTCTACACTAAATCACATTATTTTTCAAGAATATAAATTAAAACGTTCCTTAAGGAACGTTTTAATTTATTGTAATCCATATTTCTTTTTAAATTTGTCTGCTCTACCACCAGTTGTTTCTCTTTTTAAGTTTCCTGTCCAGTATGGATGGCATTTTGAACATATATCAACCTTCATATCTGATTTTGTTGAATTTGTTTTCATCACATTTCCACATGCACATGTTATTGTTGTCTCTTCATATTTTGGATGTAATCCTTCTTTCATTTTGTCTTCACCTCTCCCTTACTTTTTTAAAAACACTATTAAATATTTTAACACATAGTTTATTTTTTTTCAAGTGTTATATTATTATTTATCTGTTTCATTATTAATTTGTTGCATATATTGTGCTGAAGATAATAATTCTCTTTCTAAAGAAGATTTATTTACTAATTTAGTTATTATATTGAATATACATGCTATTATCAATACAAAGAATAGAATTTTTTTCCATATTTTTCCTAACATTTTTCTCTCCCTCACATAATTATACTTTATATTATACTATAAAATAAAAATTTGTCAATATATGTATGTGTGTAAATATTTTTTATTGGTTATAATATATATTAAATTTTATTGAAAGGATTTTGCTATGAATAAGAAAATATATATTATTTTATTGCTATTATTTTTATCTTTATTTTTTCTTGTGGGTTGTCAAAATAGTAATACTGAAAACAATTACAGTACTAATAGAACTACTTATGAAACTCAACCAGAGCCTGTAGAAGAGGAATTGTATACTTTTTCCACTCCTATAAAATCTGAAGATCCTAATAGACTTACAAATTTAAAAATAACTTCTTCAAAAATAAATGGCACGATTGTTAAAGCAAAAAAAGAATTTTCTTTTTATGGTGTTATTGGTCAACCTAGTAGTAAAGATGGCTATAAAGAAGCTGATGCTTACGGAAAAAATAATGAAATAATTAAAGTAATTGGTGGTGGTAATTGCCAAATAAGTACTACTATATATAATGCTGTTCTTGGTGTTAAAGGATTAGAAGTAACTGAAAGGCACGAACATGATATGCCTGTTGCATATATTGAAGATGGAAAAGATTCTACTGTTTCTTATGGCACCCTAGATTTAAAGTTTAAAAATAATAATGATTTTGATATTAAATTATATTGCGAAGTTAAAGACAATAAAGTAACGGTAAAAATTTTTAAAGTTCTATAGAATAAAAAAGATACTTTCGAATATTATGTTTTAGGAGGTATCTTTTATGTTTTTTAAAAAATTACTATCTTTAGTTTTTATTTTTTCTTTATTTTCTTTTAATGTTTTTGCATATGGTGATTCTATCTTTGTGTGGAATAATAATTTAGAAACTTTAGAAACAAATTCAAATATTTCCGCTAAATTAGATTCTAATAACTTACAATTAGAATCAGAAAGTGGCATTTTAATAGAACAACATTCTGGACAAATTTTATTTGAACACAATTCTCATGAAAAATTAAGACCAGCTAGTGTTACCAAGGTAATGAGCATATTGTTGATAATGGAGGCTATAGATTCTGGCACTTTGTCTTATACTGACAAAATACCTTGTACTGAAGCAGCTGCTGCCATGGGTGGTTCTCAAATTTGGTTGGATGTCAGAGAAGAACTTACTGTTGACGAAATGCTAAAAGCCATTTGCGTTGTTTCTGCTAATGATTGTACAGTTGCTATGGCTGAATATTTATGTGGCTCTCAAGAAGCCTTTGTTGAAAAGATGAATACTAAAGCTCAAGAATTAGGAATGAAAGATACCTCTTTTAAAAATTGTCATGGATTAGATGAGGATGGACATTTAACCTCTGCATATGATATAGCATTAATGTCTAGAGAACTGTTAAATAAACATCCTAGCATAACTAAATATACTACTATTTGGATGGATACTTTAAGAGATGGAAAATCACAACTTGTAAATACTAATAAATTAATAAGAAATTATAAAGGAATGACTGGTTTAAAAACTGGTTCTACCTCTCTTGCTTTATATAATTTATCTGCAAGTGCCACTAGAGATGGCTTATCTTTAATTGCAGTAATTATGAAAGGTCCTACTGGTGCAATAAGATTTTCCGAAGCCCAAAAACTTTTGGATTATGGCTTTAGCAATTATCAATATAAAGAATTAGCTGGAAAATACGAATGTTTAAAAAATGTAACTGTTCAGAAAGGTACAGAAGACAATTTAAACATATTATTTGATGAGGATGCTGGAGTTATAATAAAAAAAGGCGAAAACAAAAATATAGAACAAATCATATCTGTTCCAGATACCTTAATAGCACCAATTACTAAAGGTCAGAAAGTTGGTGAAGTTTCATATTGTTTAGATGGTGAAAGAATTACAACTATAAATATAATTGCAGAAAAAGAAATAAAAAAAATTAGTCTAATAAACTTTTCTAGTAAATTGTATAAAAGTTGGTTTTGCCTTTTGAGGGAAACAAAATAAAAACTATTTTAAAATTGTAGTATTCTTTTAATCTTTTGGGCAATAATAATTAATAAATAATTTTTGGAGGTTTTTATGGATAACCAAAATTTAAATATTCTAGATGAAATTAACAAAGGTGCTACAATGGGTATGGATGCTATTTCTTTTATATCTCAGAAGGTTAATGATACTAAATTTAAAGATGTTTTAAAAACAGAGTATAATAAATATAAGGATATATCTACCAGAGTAAATAATTTGTACAATAAGTTTACTACCAGCAAAGAACCGCATGAGACTAATAACATGAATAAAATGATGACTTGGTATGGTATACAAATGCGAACAATAACTGATGATACTACTTCAAAACTATCTGAATTATTAATGCAAGGTACAAATATGGGAATTATAGAAGGTAGACGTTTAATTAATCAAAATAATAATATTTCTCCTGATGTTAAACATATTTTAAATGATTTCGTTGTTATGCAAGAGGATAGTGTTGAAACATTAAAAAAGTATCTTTAATACCAAGGGTTGTCCCCAATTGAGCCAAATGGACAATTGGGGACTGTCCCTAATTGTGATTTAAAATAATGAGTACATTATAAATAATGTTGCTGCAAGAGATGATACCAGTGATACAACTGTTATTTGAGTATTTATTGATGGTCCTGCTGTGTCTTTAAATGGATCTCCTATTGTGTCTCCTATAACAGCAGCTTTATGTGCCTCTGAACCTTTACCTCCAAAGTTTCCTGCTTCAATATATTTTTTAGCATTATCCCATAGTCCTCCACTATTACTCATCAACATTGCAAGTAATAATCCTGATAATATATTTCCTGCTAAGAATCCTCCGATTGCTTGGACTCCTCCTATAAATCCAACTACTAGAGTAGCTATTATCGCAATTAGTCCTGCTGGTATTAATTCTTTTATTGCTCCGATTGTTGCTAAATTTATGCATTTTTCATACTCAGGAGGTACATTTCCTTCTTTTACTCCTTTTATTTCTTTAAACTGTCTATGTATCTCTGTTACTAATTTTTGAGAATTTTTACTTACTCCAAATATTAATATAGCTGAAAATACTGCCGGAATGGCTACACCTACTAATGCTCCAAAAAATACCGATGGATTCATCAAATCAAATGTAATTTCTAGTCCTGTAGAATTTGATACGATTTCAGCAAATGCTGCCAATAGTGCAATAACAGTAAGTCCAGCTGCTCCTATAGCGAATCCTTTTGTTATTGCTTTTGTTGTATTTCCTGCTGAATCTAATTCATCTGCTCTTTGTATTACTTCGTCTCCTAAATCTCCCATTTCTGCTAGTCCTCTCGCATTATCTACAATTGGTCCATATGCATCATTTGAAACTATCATACCAACAATTGATAACATTCCAATTGCTGACATTGAAATTCCAAGCATTTCATATCCTGGTCCTATAGGCTCACATAACTTATATGAAATTAGTGCAGCTAACCCAATTCCAACTAATGCTGGTAAACTACTTATTAGTCCATATGAAAAACCAGATAAAATCGTAAATGCTGGACCTTTTTGTGAACTTTTTGCGACACTTATGACAGGCTTTTTATCATCTCCTGTAAAGTAATTGCTTGTTATTCCTATTACAACACCTATAATCATTCCTATTATAGCTGCTCCCCAAATTCTAATATTAAAATTGCAAAAATGTGTTGCTAAATATGTTAAACCTGTAAATATTAGGCATGTTAAATATGTTCCATTGTTTAATGCTCTTCCTGGACTTCCTTTTTTTCCTATATGTGAACAAAGTACACCTATTATTGATGCCAAAAGCCCTATAGCACAAAAACAGAACATCATATTAATTTCACCAAGTGGTAGTGCAATAACTAATGTTGCTGCAATTGCTGCAATGTTAGAATCAAATAAATCTGCTCCCATTCCTGCTACATCTCCAACATTGTCACCAACATTATCTGCTATAACTGCTGGATTTCGTGGATCATCCTCGGGTATTCCTAATTCTACTTTTCCAGTTAAATCTGCTGCCATATCAGCTGTTTTGGTAAAAATTCCTCCTCCGGCTTTTGCAAATAATGCTAATAAACTTGCTCCAAAGCTAAAAGCTAACAGTATATTTGGATTATTGGTTATTAAATACAACGCTGCAGCACCTGCTAAAGAAGTTCCAACAACAGCCATTCCCATAACTGCTCCTCCTCTGAAGCCTGCCATAAAGGATTTAGATAAACTTTCTTTTGCTAAAACTGCTGTTTTTACATTCGCAATAGTTGCAATGCTAATTCCTATAATTCCAGCTAATCCCGAAAAAGTTGAGCCTAAAATAAATGCTATAACCATTCCTATATTAGTCATAATATTTTCTGTTTTCCATATAGGTTCTGGGAAGAATAATAAAATTACTACTGCTAATACACACATAATAACTGCTAACATTTTATATTCTTTTTTTAAGAATGTGAAAGAACCTTCTCTAATTAATCTTCCTACATTTTCTATCTTTTCATTTTTAGCAGGCAGACTTTTCACCCATTTATAAAAGTAAAACGCTACAATGAAAGAAAGTACTGACACAAAGATTGAAACAATTGCCCAATCAATTTTCATAAATAATTCCTCCTTTTCTTTTGTTACATTAATATATATTATTTAAATTAATGTTAAAATTTAGTATCTACTTACTCGTCGCTTGATATCTCTTTATAGCATCTTCTATATTGCCATCAAATACTATTTTTCCTGTTTCCATAACCATTCCTCTTTTGCAAAATTCTGCCGCCATTCCCACTGAATGAGTAACAAATAGTAATGTAACTCCTTCATTTTTTATTATTTCATTGACTTTTTTACTACATTTTTTTCTAAAATTTTCATCACCCACGCTAAGAGCCTCGTCTACTATTAAAATTTCAGGTTTAATATTTACATTAATCGAAAATCCTAATCTCGTCTTCATTCCGCTTGAATATGTTCTAATTGGTTGATCAATATATTCTTCAATTTCTGCGAAGTCAATTATTTCCTGCTCTAATTCTTTTATTTCATTGTTTTTTAATCCTAATAGTTGACCTTTCAAATATATATTTTCTCTTCCTGTGAATTCAGGGTCAAATCCTGAAGTAAGCTCTAATAACGCGCTTACTCTTCCTTTCACTGAAATTTCTCCATCTGTTGGATAGCACACTTCTGTTATCATTTTTAATATAGTTGATTTTCCTGCACCATTTCTTCCAAATATAGCTACTGATTCTCCCTTTTTTATATTAAATGATACATTATTTACAGCGTGCTTTTCTTTATAATTTTTGATTTTAAATAGTGTTGAAATTAGTCTCATCTTGTCATTTTTAAAAAGCTTATATGTTTTAGTAACATTTTTAAATTCAATTACATTTATATTCATCTATACGATTCCCCTTATCTAATAACTTTATAAAACGTCTGGTATTTCTTTTCTTAGTTTCTTATAAACTATAATTGTTACCATCAATAGTAATGTTGTTACTATAATAAAATATAATAATCTCTTAGGTTGTTCCCAAATCCAATTATGATATATAAAGCAATTTCTAAATCCATTTGTCAAAAAAGTTACTGGATTTATCATTAGTAATTTTTTTAACCATGATATATTTATTGTGTTTGCATCCCACAATATTCCTGATAACCAAAATACAGCTGTTACCATTGATTTCACCAAATTACCAAAATCCTTGCTTATTGCTGATAATAGTGAGGCAAACAAACTCCAAATTGTGCAAAAGATAAACATAAAAAGCATATAAATTGGCATTTGTAAAACGTATATTGTTGGAGTATAATTCATTGCAATAAATATTGATATAACAATTACCATTAATATGCAATGTATCATAAACTTTGAAATACTTGTAAATGTCGGTATTGTTGAGATAGGAAATTTCATCTTAGTTACTAGATAGCTGTATTTTCTTATTGTATCTACGCCCGATGTCAGCATATCACTTATATAGAACCATGGCACAACTCCTGAAATTAACCATAAAAAATACGGAAAACCTGACATTTTACTTGGAGCTCTTAGTCCTATGGTAAATGCAAACCAATACACAAATATTGTTACCGTAGGTTTAATAATAGCCCAAGACCACCCCAATGCTGCTCCACGGTAAGTTTTCGCTAAGTCAGCCTTAGCTAATTTAAAGATTTGTTCTCTATATATACAATGTTCTTTAATTATATTTATTAATTCTTTCACAATTTTTCTCCTTTAAAAAAAGTACTATTACTCTTTCTCTATTTTATTAATGTATTCGTCAACTTTTTTTCTAAATGCTGTTGAAGACCATGTGAATGGCCTTTTAGTATACCTTACCTCACAACATTTTTTTAATTTTTCAAATCTATCATCACCTTGCCAGTCACTTCCCATAGTTAATATATCTATGTTATATTTTTTTATATCTGATTCCTTTTGGTTCCAATCCTTTTCTGGTATTACCTCATCAACATATTTTATTGAACTTAACACTATTTTTCTTTCTTCAAAACTTAGATATGAACTTTTATGTTTAATTGCATTAAATTCATCCGTTGACAATCCAACTATTAGGTAATCTCCCATTTCTTTTGATTCCTTCAAATGTTGTATATGTCCTGGTGTAATCAAATCATATGTTCCATATGTTATAACTTTTTTCATTATACTGCCTCCTTAAATATTTCTTTTATAACTCTTTCACTTGCATTCCCATCATCTAGGTAATTATATTTTTTATTAAAATCCTCATACTTTCTTTCATATTTTGGAAACTCTGTTTCAATATTGATTATACATTTCTCCAATTCCTCTTGTGTCCTAGTTATTGGTCCTGGTAGCTCATCAAGTGATATATAAAAATCTCTCAATCTGCTTTGGTATAAATCATAATCATACATATAAAACACTATTGGTCTTTTTAAATTTGCAAAATCAAAAAATACACTGGAATAATCGGTCATTATAATATCACTGACTAAATATAGTTCATTGATTTCATCATATCTTGCAACATTTATAACAAAACCTTCATATTTGCTTAAATCTATACTATTGGCTATAAAATAATGCGGACTAAATAGGACTACATATTCATCACCTATAGCTTTTCTTAATCTATCAAAATCAATTTGTAATTCATATGTATATCCAATTCCTGAGGTATGTTGGTTATCTCTAAACGTTGGTAAATAAAAAATTACCTTTTTATTTATCGGTATCTTTAATTTTTCCTTTATCAGAGTAATATCTTTTTGTGTCTTATTAAATAAAAAGTCGTTTCTTGGATACCCTTCTTCTATTATAATATTTTCTTTATTAAGTTTCTTCAAGTTAAAAGCAGAAATGAATTTCTCTGTGCAGTATTTGCTTGGTGAAATAAAATAATCAAATCTTTTAGCATCAATATCATTTCTTTTTCTTATTTCTTTAATTGTATTAAGTACAGAACCATCGACCTCAATATCACATCTTAATTTTTTTATAGGTGTTCCATGCCAACATTGAACATACACTTGTCCTTTTTTCTTGGTTAGACTTTCTTCCATAATGGAATTAACAATCCAATATTTAGCTATTGAACAATATTTATAATACTCTTTAGATTTTGACTTTACAATTGTAGTTCTTTTATCTTCTTTTACATCATGAATATCAGTATCCAAAAACGCCCATACAAATTTAAAATTTTTAAATTGTGGCATTGACAGCATTTTTTCATATATTGCCTTTGGAGAACATGTATAGTTTCTTCCACCGAATGCTTCAAACAGTATTGTTTCATCATCCATTTTATATTTTATTTTATACCATATGTATCTTATTTTTTTTATTACTAAGTTTATGTTGCGACACATTTTTCTAAATAATATATTTCTTTTTGAAATATCAACCAACATCTTTTTCATTTTGTAAATTACCTGTTTTATCATAGTGCCTCCTCTATTAGTTTCATCATTTTTTGTGTACTATTTCCATCTAATTGTGATATGTATTTTTTTCTAAATGCATTATATGATGTAATATCATATTGATTATTGTCTATTATCTTGATAATATCTTTTATATTTTTATATACGCAATTCTTTAACTCCTTAAATAAATCTATATTTAAGCCGTTTTCTTTTTCGTATTTTTCATAATCATATACATATAAAAGTAATTTCTTATTCAATAAGCAAGCATCCATTGTTAGTGCTGAATAATCTGTAATAACATAATCCATTACTCTTAGTACATCATAAGTTAAAAACTCTTCTCTATTGATGCATATAACATTAGTTTTATTTATGTAGTTATTGTTTTTAGGGTGAAATGTTATAATCAAATTGTATTTTTCAGTATCTATGGCACTTATTACTTCCTCTATGTTATCTGTTCCATCACTTCTGAATGTTGGCGAATATAAAATATTTGTTTTTTTCTTAAGTTGAGGATACTTATCAAATAACTTTTTTACCATACTTTTATTTTCTTTTAATAAATAATCTGCCGAAGGCGTTCCAATATCCTTTACTTTTTCTATTGGAACATCAAATGCATGTGCGAAAAACAAATTCATCTCTTTTGAACCACTTATAACATAATCGTAATTTTTATGCATACATAAAGCTATAGCTATTTTTTTATTTATTCCATCTTCATATCCAATTGATTGATATCCAAATTTCTTTATGGCTCCTAATGCATGCCATAGTTGGATAATTTTTGTATTTTTCTTATGTTTAAGTATACTTACTACAATGTTATATCCATCAATTATAATAACTTTTGAAGAAGCAATTTGTTTCATTTGAGAATATAAGTTAAAGTAGTATTCTACACCTAATTTTATTTCTTTTAAAGATACTCTTTTCTTTTTTTCGTTTCTTATCATTGCATTTATACCTGTAGACACCTTTTTACATATTATGCTATACTTTATATTTCTTTTATCCAATTCTTCTATAAGCATTTTAAAATTGAGTGGCACTTCATTTGATTGTCTACTTAAAAAGAATACATTATTTTTTTGTTTATTAAATATTTTTATAAAAAAATATATGCTCTTTAGATGCCATTTAAATATAGTTATTGCACCTAATAAAAAAACGTCTTTAAAAAAGCTCATCAAAATTTTCTCCTTTTTGTTATTGATACATAGTTATTTTAATAAATTAATGATTTTTCTTGCAATTATTTCTCTAGCATACTTCAAGGTTATTATATCATAATTCTTTCTATATGTTTCAATGTTCAAATCTTTTACTCCTAATATTTTATTTAAAAGTTCTTCATTAGAGTGGTAATATGCCTCTGGAATCTCCTTAAGCACTTCTAATGATCCCACATTTTCCTTTGCAAAAACAGGTCTTCCATTTAGAATGCTTTCTATATATGTCATTCCAAAAGATTGGTTGTTGCAAAAATCTACTACACAAGTACTTTCTTTAATCACTTTGTTTGGAGCATTAGTAACCCCGTTATATGAAATAATATCATCCAAATCATTTTTTAATATTTCATTAACAAAGCTATCCGCATAATCTCCTTGCCCGTATATATTTAATATAAGATTTTTAATTTTCTTATCTTTTAAATACTTTCCAAAATCTATAATATTTTTTATATCTTCCTCTCTATCTTTTGAGAGTCTTACTAATGAAACCACTTTTATTCTTCCATCAAATTCTGTTTGTATTTCTTTTTTTGATATCATTGCTCTACTTTCTAACGCATTTCCAATAATTTCAGATTTTTCGTAATTGTCGTAATTAAATATGTTTTTATACGACTCCCTACTTGCTTTTGTCACAAAAATGCAATTTTCAAGTTTTTCCTTTTTTATCTGCTCCATTAATCCTGGATAATATGTGTTTATCACTTTGGCATCAGTATGAAAAAAATACAATTTATTTATTACTTCCTTATTAGCAAACTTTTTAACAAATAAATGTATACTCTCTCTAGTAGATATAATTGTTTTGGAATTTGTTGATTCCAAATACTCTTTCAATTTCTTGCCAATGTATGGAATCAAATTTTCTTTGTTAATATCATAGTTAAAATAGTAATAATCTTTTTTATTCCTATATAGATGTCTTTTTATTCTATTTAACCATTTATTCTGCTTTTTATTGTAAAAGGCATTTATCGTTAATCCGTATGGAAGCAAATAATTTGATTCTGTCATTTTTAAAGACAAAAGTTCTACTAAATATCCCTCTTCCAACATGGCTTCTGCTAAAGCTTTCGTAGCACTTACTGTTCCACCTTTTCCAGTAAAATTATATCCCAGTATTGTAATTTTATTTAACTGTAGTTTTCTAAAGTACTGGTACATTTTTTTTATATGTTCACCTTTTAATATATAGTCATAGTCTATATGCTTTGGAAGTCTATCTCTAAAAAATAGGTTTATATTATATTTTTCACTTATTATTGTTTCTATTAACTCGTCTACATATCTTATACTATACTTTTCTATTTCTTCTAATGGGTAATATGTATCTCTATGTTTAAAATATTCTTCTGCATCTGGTTGAAACAGTATTACTGGTATATTTAATAATGTGCAATCAAATCCTACAGATGAGTAATCTGTAATCAGTAAATCACATGTTGCAAGTTCCTTCATTAAATTCATTTCGTTAGGTTTAACTAATTCTATATTATCTGTTCCTTTTATAGATTCTTTAATTGCACAAACCTTTTTATCATCATAAAATTGATGCATACATAATTTGATATCAACCTCATTGTCTTTAATATATTTTAAAAATCTCGCATCTTTAAAAACTCTATTTAATTTGTTTAAAAATTTCTTTGTCTCAAAATTATCTCCAAAATATTCTCTCCAAGTTATAAAAAATAAGATTTTTTTTCTTTTAAGTTTTTGTTTTTTCTTCTCCATATAGTATTCAACAGTTTTTTTATATCTTGGATGAAATTCTCCATAATATAACTGATAATCATTGAAGTCATTTTCCATCTTGAAAATTTCTTTTATATCAGGATTATAATAAAGGAATCTAAACATATTATTATAATATGAATTGCCCTTATACCCTATTTTTTTTATTCCTAGTGTTCCATGTTGTAAATATATTAATGGTTTTTTTATTATTAATTTAATTGGTTTTCCTAGTATTTCTTCTGGCAAAATGTCCCTATATGACAACGTTACAAAATACATATCTGCTTTTTTAAATAATTCCATATGTTTTAATGAATTTTTCCATACTATTTTATCTTGCTTGTCTTGTGGCAACGTTTTATAAAAATCTAGGTTTTGCTTATTTCTGGATAATATAAAATACTTGTTAATTTCATCTTTTACATTGCAAACTTCATCCCAAAAGTAATACGAATTATTATTATATGTGTTTCCTAAATTTTCTCCAAAAAGCCATATGAATTTTTTCATTTTATTGTTCTCCCCTTTTTATATAAAGGCTCTTAACCTTTTCATATCTTCTCCATACATTATTCCGATTCCAACATTATCGTTTATATCATATCCACTGTAAAATATATAATATTTTTCATTTTCATATAATATAGAGCTTCTGTATAGTCCTCCAGCATCCCAGTTTTTGGTAGATGGCGTTATAATTTCTATTGGTGTTTCCCATTTTATGTTATCACTTGAGTATGAATAATAAACACTCATCTTTTCTCTATAGTTAATATTTTTGTATGCACACGCAACAAGTTCATATATTTTCTTATCATTATTATAAATTACATCTATATGCCATGTTCTGTATCCATTTGCATATTTGATTTCTAACAAACGTGGTTTTGTAACTGTATCTCCAGATTTTTCAATATAATACACATTTTTTTTGTCAACATACCAAATCTTATACTTCCCTTTTTCATATATAATTGCCGGACTGACATAATCTAGCTTTTTCCTAACAGAAGATTTAAGAAAAACTGTTTTGGGCGTCCAATTTCTTCCATCTGTAGAAGTCTTAGTAAAAATAGTCACCTCTCCTTTTTCATCATCTACATATCTCCAAAATATTTCTAATTGATCTAAATCCTCATTGTATACAAGGTGTGTATCTGAGTTGTAATGTTCTTCATCAGCGTTTTCTGGTATATCTAATGGGTTTTTTATTCCTTCTGGTTCCTCCCATGTTTTTATATCATTGCTCACATTAACTACAGGATTTTCCTTGGTTTCATCCTTTTTTGGATATGGGGTAAAAGACATCCAATATTTATATCCATTCCACTCTTTTTCAAAAGAAATTACTTTTGGATGATATCCCTGATTATTATTCAATGTTGTATTCATTGTTATTTTATTGCTGTTCACTATATTATCGTATTTAATATTTCTGAAGATAACACTTGATGTAATCAACACAATTGAAAATATTAAAAACATTAAGATATAACTGTTTTTTATCCTATCTATTATATTACTTTTTTTCATTACATTCCCTCTTTATATAATTTTATTTATAATATCATATGTATTTTTATTTTTCAACTTTCTTTTTGTTATCTCTATTTTTTTCCATTTTCTTTATGTCTTCATGATATTTTTTTGAATTTTCATACCAGGCAGAACAGTTTAAATCTTGTTTTCTGTTTGGTATGTTATATTTTTCTTGAATTATTTTTCCTATGTATTTGCTTACTTTTTCAGCTCCATATACATTCAGATGATCTCCTCCATCAGCGGAATCTGTATTCCAGTCAAACCCAAAATCTTTATAGTTTAAATTCAGATCTATGAAATCTAATCCCTTATTGTTTGCAAACTCCTGTGTTTTTTCACTTAAGTCATATGACCATGATTCTGCTGATGGTAATTCTATTAGCAGTAATTCAATATTATTTTTTTTGCATGTTGCTATTATTTTATTTAAATAGAAATAACACTTTTCTCCTATTTTTTCCTTTGAATCATCTTTTTTCATATATTCGTTATCTTTAACATACGCTTTTGTATCCACACTAATATCCATACCTTTGTACGCAAACTTCTTGCTTTCAAATGCTTTTTCAAAATCAACATCTTCCAACTCTGCCCACCTTGAGTGAAACCTTGCTATTGGAAAAATATAACTTAATATTTCTTCCTTTTTATTTTTAAATACTGGATCTGTAATAGCTCTAATTTTATTTATACTCAGTTTCATGTTGTCAAATGTCTTTCTGTAGTTACTTTCACTACTTTGTGTTTCGTTAAATGCTGAATCCATATTTAATACAATCAACCTTGGTGTTTGAGTTTTTATGCATTCCTCTAATAAATAATATTCTGTCCACATTCTCTGTCCAGATGTTGAGTAATTGTAACTTGTTATACCATATTCATCCCACATTGTAATTGGAGATATTCCTCTATATACATCACTATTTCCCATAAATATAACATCCAAGGAATTTTTGGGTTCTTCATAAAAGCCTCCAACAATGTATGACATTCTATTATCTTCTGGCGTTATCCATTTTGGAATCAGTATTTTAGTTAAAACATGCAAAATTATAATTCCAATTATACCAAAACATATCACTTTTACTATTATACTCATTGTTTCTTTCTTGAACTCCGTCATCTGTCCTTCTTATCCTCCTTTTTGCAATAACTTAAAATTGACCATAAATAAAACTACTTGCTGAATAGCCTTTACCATAAATTCCAAATATAATAATTGAAAATATTATTCCATAATATAATGTCCATCTAAAGACTATGTTTTGCTTACTTATTTTCTCTCTTATACTATATCCTTTTTCTTGTAATAATCCAACTATAAACATTATAATTACTCCTACTATAATAACAATAAAGTCACTAGTTTCAAATCCAATTTTGAATAATTCTCCATTAAATAATTTACCCATGTTTTCAAAAGTAAAAATTGACAAAAGCATTTGTAAAGCTACCTTCAATCTTTTAGCTCTAAATATTAGCATTCCAATTAACACTATAATTGTAGTTCTAATCATTTGCCACATTTTATATCCAAATGTTTTTGTATTAATATTTAGCTTTATTATTACTTGTTTAAATAATGGGGTAAGTATCATTCCGATTATTGTCATAATATAATAATATAATCCATAAAAAATATATTTCCAACTAGCCCCATGCCAAATTCCATTTGTAAACCATACAAAAAACAGAGCAAACATTGCTGGTATTATTTTTCCTATGTATCCTTTAAATATTTTTTTAACATTTGTTGTTAAATTTATTGTTAGTTTTGAAAAAGATATTGGGTAAAATATATAATCTTTCAACCATTCTCCCAAGGTTATATGCCATCTTCTCCAGAATTCTTGAATACTTTTTGAAAAAAAAGGTCTTTTAAAATTTTCCGCTAATGTAACTCCGAATATCTGTGCAACTCCCCTTACTATATCTATACAACCTGAAAATTCAGCATATATTTGAATTGTATATAATATAATTGCCATGACTATTACAATTCCACTATATTCATTATATTTATTAAATACCTCATTTACATATAATGCTGCCCTATCTGCTATAACCATTTTTTTTAATAATCCCCACAATATTATTTGTATAGCATATTTTACTCTTTTATAATTAAAATCATGAGGTTTATATAGTTGTTCTGCCAAATCTTCATATCTTCCAATTGGTCCTTCGAGCATTTGAGGAAAAAATGATAAGAAAAGAGCTATCTTACCCCAATTTTTTTCTGCTTTATATTTTCCCCTATACACATCTACAATATAACTTAACGCCTGTAACGTATAATAAGAAATTCCAAGTGGTAGTATTACTTTTTTAAATGGAATTTTAGTGTTAATATTTAAAAGATTCAGTATTTCATTAATATTCTTGCTTATAAAATTGCCATATTTTAAAAACAATAGTATACCAACATTTATAGCTATTGTTATAAATATTATTATTTTTTTCTTTTTTTCAGCTTCTCTTTTTAATACTTTTCTTGCTTCCTTATCTTTTCCATTGCAACTAATTTGTTTTTTTTCATCCACCTTATTCATTAAAATGCCTGACCAATATATTGTAAATGTTGTTACAACCAAAAAAATTGTAAGTTTTGCACTTGCTATAAAGTAATATATATAGCTTCCAATTAATAAGATACACCATCTAATTTTCTTCGGTACTAGAAAATATAATAGCATCATTATTATTACAAATAACATAAACTTTAACGAAATTATTGTCATGATAAGCACTGCCTCCGTCCTTCTATTCTTCTTCCAGTTTTTTTACTAAATTATATATAGCTTCTACTGAATTAAAATTTTCCGGTACAATGTCTCTTGCTGTTATTTGTATATCAAATTCCTCATCAACTGCTGAAACTATAGTCACTATATCAAATGAATCCAAAATTTCTTCATCTATTAAATTATTATTAGTAACATCTATATCCGGTTTAATATTTTTCAAAATTTTTATTATTTTTTCCATTCATTCTCCCTCTTTCATTATTAAATTATTTTTAAAATTTGTAATCTTTCCTATCAATGTTTAATTTTCTAACATTTCCTTTAATTTGTTTCTATCTATTTTTCCATTTGCATTATATGGCATACTTTGTAATTTAACCAACTCACTTGGACACATATATACAGGTAATTTAGCCCTAGTTTTTGCTAGTAAGTCTTTTTCATTTAGGTTTTCTCCCTGATAATACATAACTATTTTTGAATTATTCTTATCATATATGCATGCACATATAATAACTCCTTCTATGTTATTTACTGCTGCTTCTATTTCTCCTAATTCAATTCTATAGCCCATATGTTTTATTTGAAAATCTTTTCTGCTTAAATACATAAGTTCTCCATCTTTATTATATTTTACTATATCTCCTGTTTTATATATAATTTCTGGATATTTTTTGTTAAGTGGGTTTTGTACAAAAGCCTTTAATGTTCTTTCCATGTTTCTATAATACCCTGATGCCAAAAAAGAACCTCTTACACAAAGCTCCCCTGCCTCATCTAGCTTAGCTTCTGTTCCATCTTCTTTTATTACCAAAATATCGCAGTTGTCACAGGCTTGTCCTATTGGAAGATTCTCTGTATTTTCAAATTTTCTATTTACAATATAATACGTGCATATATCAGTGGTCTCTGTGGGTCCAAATAAATTTGCAAATAATGCATCAGGTAATTTTTTAATCCATTCATTTAACTGTTTCGTTGGCATTACTTCTCCCGCAAATAAAACTTTTTTTAAGTTTGGTATTTCAACTTCTTCCAGCGCCTTAAAATTAGCAACTAAACAAAGCGCAGATGGCACCCAATAAATAGAATTTATCCCTTTTTCTTTTATAAATTCTAATAGTTTTATTGGAAAAGAAAAATATGATTTTGGTATTATATGAAAAGTTGCTCCAGAGAGTACTGTGGAAAACACATCCGTAATTGACATACTAAAATAAAACGGTGTTTGACTTCCCCATATTGTTTCTGATGTGATATCAAAAGTTTTAGTAACCCAATTTGCATATGCTATTACAGCTCTGTGAGAGATCACAGTACCTTTTGGAATACCTGTAGAGCCCGATGTAAATAGTACATACATCGGATCTGTATCTATCATTTTACGTCGTATATCACATAGTACTGCACTTTCCATTTTTTCATTAATCATTTTTTCATATACATATATATTTTGATCAACATATGTTTCAACTTTGCCTAAGTTTTTTTGGTCTGTAATAACAGCTATTGGCTCTAGAGTATCTAAGATTAGCTTTATTCTTGCTATTGGTGATTTCGTATCAATAACCGTATAAAAGTTTCCACTGTATAATACCCCAAACATTGCTTCCAAACACTCAACTGTTTTATCAATAATTATAGCTATTGGGCTATTTCTTGTATTTTTTTTAGATAGATGTGTGCCTAATTTTTGTGCATTTTCCATTATTTCTTTATAGGTTACTTCTCTATTGATATCAGTAAAAGCTATTTTATCTGGATAATTTTCCACTGTTTTTTCTAAATATTGTAATATATTTTTAACCATTTTTTCCCCCTTCTCTAGTCAAATTTTCTTTTTATATAATTCCACGAATCTCTACACATATCTTCTAATGTTTTCTCGGCTACCCAATTTAACTCTTCTTTTGCCTTTGTTGCATCTGCATAGCATGTAGCTATATCTCCTGCTCTTCTTTCAGTTATTTTGTATTTTATTTTTTGTCCTGTTGTTTTTTCAAACGCATGAACCATATCTAAAACGCTATAACCTTTTCCTGTTCCCAAATTATATATATATATACCACTTTTTTCTTTTTCTAGTTTTTCTAATGCTTTAATATGTCCCTTAGCTAAGTCTACTACATGTATATAATCTCTAACACCCGTTCCATCTGGTGTATTGTAGTCATTTCCAAAAATTGATAATTCTTCTAACTCTCCTGATGCAACTCTTACGATATATGGCATTAAATTGTTAGGTCTACCTTGTGGTTCTTCTCCTATTATTCCAGATTCGTGTGAACCTATTGGGTTAAAATATCTTAATATACAAACATCCCATGTATTATCCGATTTATATACATCTTTTAATATTTGTTCTATAAACAATTTTGAACTTCCGTATGGATTTGTTGTTCCTCCTATCTTACACATTTCTGTTAGCGGTACTACTTCTGGATCTCCATAAACTGTTGCAGATGAACTAAAAATAATTGTTTTTACATTATGTTTTCTCATAACATCTAATAAATTTAATGTTCCCGATACATTATTTGTATAGTATTCAATTGGCTTCTCTACAGATTCGCCCACTGCTTTGTATCCTGCAAAATGTATAACAGAGTCTATTTTATTCTCCGCAAAAACTTTATCCATCTTTTCCTTATTTGAATAATCAAGTTCATAAAATTTAAAGTCCTTGTTTGTTATTTTTTTAATCTTGTCCAACATCTCTGGCTTGCTGTTTGAAAAGTTATCAACAACAATTACCTCTTTATTTTCATTTAATAACTCCACAACTGTATGACTACCAATGTATCCTGCTCCTCCTATAACTAAAATTGCCATACACATCATCTCTCCTTTATATATTTATCTTTTTTTTAATTATATATTGAGGCCTTTGTTTTGCTTCATCATAAATTCTTACTAAGTATTCGCCTATAATCCAAAGAGAAAGTAAGACAATACCTCCTACAAAAGTTGTTGCAAACATAATGCTTGTCCATCCCTTTACCATGTTTGTCCATCCAAATATTTTTGATAATATAAAATAAAGTAATATAACTATAGACACTATTACAAAAGTAATTCCAAAACCACCTATTACTTTTATAGGCTTAGTTGAAAATCCAATTATACCATCAGAGGCTAATTTTAACATTTTTTTTAATGGATATTTTGTCTTACCTGCATACCTTTCTTTTCTTTCATATTCATACTCATATTGTTCAAATCCAACCCAACTAAACAGTCCTCTTAAAAATTTGTTATGTTCAGGCAATGAGTTAATTACATCTACAACTTTTTTATCTACTAGTCTAAAATCTCCTGTATCTCCAGGTATATCTACATCTGATAATTTATTTAGTGCTGTATAAAAAGCCTTTGCTGTAAGTAATTTAAATGCAGATTCTCCATTTCTTTTTTTTCTTTTGCCATATATTACTTCATATCCCTGCTCCCATTTTTCTATCATATCTGGTATTAACTCTGGTGGATCTTGCAAGTCCGCATCTATTATTATAATTGCATCCCCTGTCACATACTTTAGCCCTGCCGTTACTGCCGCTTGATGTCCAAAATTTCTTGAAAAAGATATTATCTTTACATTTTTATCAACTTTTGCTATGTCCTGTAATATGTCTAAAGTCTTGTCCTTTGAACCATCATTTATAAAAATAATTTCGTGTTCATACTTTTCTTTTAGTTCATCTAAGACTTTTTTTACTCTTTTATAACAAACTTCTGCAACCTCTTGTTCATAATACATCGGTATAACTACTGATACTTTTTTCATATATTACAACTCCTTTTCGAGTTAGGTCATGTCTCTTCCTTTTCTTTTCTGAAAACATCTTTATACCCTACTGCGATAATTGCCACTACTAATAATGCAAATGATAACGCCTTCCATAACCCACTGTCTAATAATATTATTGCAAACATGCCTAGCGTTGCACTTAGTCCATATAATATCAAAACTGCCTGTTTTTGTGTATACCCTTTTGCCATTAATCTATGATGTAAATGTCCCTTATCTGGCTTAAATACAGCTTTTAATGACTTACCTTTGATTATTCTTCTAAAAATAGCAAATATTGTATCAAATATAGGTAATCCTAGTACTATTAGTGGCGCTATTAATACTAAAACCGTATATGTTTTTGCCACTCCTAAAATTGATATTACTGCTAAGCTGAATCCTAAAAAATTAGAACCTACATCTCCTACAAATGTTTTAGCTGGATTAAAGTTAAATGGCAAAAATCCAACTATTCCACCGGCAAGAGCTGTTATTAATATTATAGATAATATTGATGAACCATTTGTTGCAAATATTATTAATAGTGATATACAAGATATAAGTGAAATTCCTGAAGATAAGCCATCTAATCCATCTATTAAGTTTATTGCATTAGTTATACCTACTATCCATCCTATCGTAAGTATATATGAAAATACATTATTTAAAATTAGGTTTTTTTCTAAAAATGGAATTTCTATCATATCTATTTTTATACCACATGCAGTTACAATTATTGCCACTACCAATTGTGCTAGCAATTTTACACCTGCTGGAATATTTTTAGAATCATCAATAAAGCATGTTATTCCCAATATTATAATTCCAAATAGAAATCCCATTAGCTTTATTCCATATTTTTCTGTTCCACCTAAGTCTATTGTTTTTTCCATATTCAGTATAAATAGTAAATATAAAACAGAAAGTAAAAAACCTGTTATTATAGCTAATCCACCTAGTCTTGGTATTGGCTTTTTATGTATTTTACGCTCCTCTGGGAGATCCATTGCTCCAACCCTATGAGCCAGTCTCATAGTGTATGGTGTTATGACAAAACTTGTGATAAATGCTAGCAAAAAAGCTATAGTAATATTTCCCCACATTTTCTATCGCCTCACTCTTTTATTATCTTTTACATTTTATATCATTTCATATTTTTTGTCAATTTATATAGCTTTATTGTCTTTATTCATTTAATTCTGTCTCTAATTTATCATATAGTTTTTTTACTCTTGCAGGCATCTTAATTTTCATTTTACTAAATAACCAAAAAATACACAGCCTTATCTTATCTATGAAAGTAAATGATAAAAACAATAGTATAGGAGTAGTTATTATAATTATTGATAACTTTTTATTGCCTACATTAACAATAAATCTCTTAAATCCGTCCCATAAAAATATTCTAAAATATGGATTTTCATGTATCAGGTAAACTCCAAAAGTCGCCGATGAAAAGAAATAAATACACCTATTTATCATGTTCTGCTTAATGTTAATATTTAAGAAAAATAAAAATAGATTTAATGCTGCAATTAGTACCGTGATAGAAAAATACCTATACAAAACATTTGGTTCAAATGTCTTTATGTTATACTTGTTTATGAGCCAATGAGCTAATACATTTACAAATGACATTAATAGATAAATAATAAAATATGTAATCTTCCTATTCTTTTCATTTTTATAAAATCTTTTTATATATCCTGCAATTATATACAGACATACAAACCAACTAATACTATATCCTCCGCCATAATTAATAGTTCTTGCAGGGTCTATTATAGTGCCCCATACTGAAAAGATTATAATTATTATAAACAATAGCATAGTATATTGTTCTTTTGACAAAGTTTTTATCAATTTATTCAAAAAAGGTGCTAATATAAGCAATACTATATAGCAAGTAACAAACCAATAGTTTTTTAATAGAACTGGGATGAAATTTATTAAAATATCTGTTAATTCTTGCCTTATAATAAATGCAAAAAAAACATACATTAATATGGAATAAAAAAATGTCTGTACCTATAACTTAATTATTCTTTTTATTTTAAATTTAGAATCTGACAAAAAATAACTTCCTATTAAAACATAACAGTCTACAGCCACAAAACAAAGTGATTCTAAGAACCATATCAAAAACCCTTTCAAAGTAGTTGTATTACTTTTTTCAAGTAATCCTCCAAAATTGAGCATATGTAATGTTACTACCATTAGCATTGCAATAATTCTTAGGAATTCTATATTACTATTTCTTTTCTTTATTTCTTGTGCTATTGTTTTCATATTTATATTTTCCTTACTCATAAATTTCCCTATAAATCTCATAGTCTCTTAATATTTTTCTTACATAGTTATTTGTTTCTTTAAATGGTATATTTTCTATATTAGTGCCATCTTTTTTTATTATTCCTTTTTGTATCCACTCTGTTACATTTCCTATTCCCGCATTATATGCTGCTAAAGTCATATTAAGATTATTGTCATATCTTTCTAAAAGTTCAGATAAATATTTTGCTCCTAATTTAATATTAATCTCTGGATTGTATAATTCTTCTTTTGAATTTATTTTTTCGTCAATATTGTCTGAAACCTCTAATGCTGTGTTTTCCATAAGTTGCATTAATCCTATGGCATTGCTAGATGAAGTGGCATCTACTTTAAAATTACTTTCTGTTTTTATAACAGCAAAAACAAGCAACGGGTCCAAATTATAATCTGTAGCATATTTATAAACATATTCCGAATAATCTTTTACATATATTTTTTTCAAAATTATATCTTGTATATTAATCAGTTTTAAAAAAATTATTAGTGCTAAAAATATAAATAAATATATAAAACTTTTTCTCACTATTTTTTCCTTCTGTGGTTCATTCATAAATATCAAAATCTCCTATCGTTCCAGTCTTATTTTTGTTTTCTTTAACATAGTTAATAACTTGCAACGGTGTTTGCCAATTTTTATGATATTTATCTTGTAATATCAAATATTTAACATCTTTTGAACTTTCTATCTCTGCTATTATCTTTTCTTCCCCATCTTCTCCTAGATTACCTTTTAATAATAAATCATAATTTTTATTATATTTATCAATTGGTATCATATATAAAGCTGCAGAAGCATCTAATATTTTTACATCATCTTTTGATGTTAATATAAAAGTATCCACTTTTTCTATATTCTCTTCTAATTTTTCGTCTACTATAATATATTGATAGTGTGCTAAATCAGAATAGTTGTGCTTATTAACTAGGTAAGTTCCTGAATTGATAATAACATATGCTAACAAAGAAACATATATTGTAGCTTTCACATAATAAAAACAAAATCTATACATTTTGTTTTCTATTATATTTGTTATCTTACTTGATAATAAATACGACATAAGTACTATTGTCGGTATTGCTCCTATATAAAAATGTATTTTGTCTGAAATTGGAAATGCAACTACAAACATAGCTAATCCATATATTAATAAAAAATATAGTGCCTTATCTTTATCTCTTTTTATTATAATTTTATATATTACTATACCAAAAGTTATTGGAACCAATAATGCGAATAATCCCGTTATATCTAATTTTAATAACTTTTTATATGGTATATAGTTACTAAATTCTGATACTCCTTTGATAGAATAATTAACAAAATCATTAAAGCAATTATTATAGATTAAATATATTATCATAAGACTTATTAATATTAGAATTGGCATTAGCCTAAATAAAAAGCTTTTCAAATATTCTTTTAAATCTTGTTTATTTTTTATGAAAAATATTTTATTTGCTAACATAGCAATAATCACCAGTATTCCTGTGTTTTGCTTCAGCAATATAGCAATTCCCGCCATAATTCCTAAAAGTATATCTTGCTTAATATTGGCTTTTATTATATTTTTGTCTTTTTTATAAAATTTAATCTCATTATATATTATTAGTAATACTATTAGTAAAGTAGCAAAGTTATAATCTAAGCAATAATATTCTAACATCAGTAAGGTTATTATACCAGTAATAAGAACTGCTAATTCTTTTTTAACATCCAATATTTTAATATTTTATAAACCAATACCATTATTGTTGCACACAAAAATCCTGCTAGAATTCTGGTTATTATTATTTCATTAAATGTATATTTTAATATGATCCCAGAAATAATTGGTAATAGTGGCATCTGTAACATGTTAAAGTCTTTATATGGTATTAATCCATCTGCAATATTTCTAGCGAAATTGTAATTCCATATTTCATCTAAATTATTTATTGGCTTAGCTAAAATACTAAAAAATATTATTATAAATGCTATTATAAACAATATCAATTCATCTTTTTTCTTCATTTTTAATCTCATTACTTTCTCTTTAATCTATTTGGCTTCATACCAATTCTTTGCTTCTGATATTTCTACTTTTAGAGGTATACTTAATTTAGCCGCATTTTCCATACTTTCTTGTAGTATTTGCTTTACTTGTTCCTTTTGTTCTTTTTTACATTCTATTATTAATTCATCATGTACTTGCAAAATCAATTTTGCATCTGCTTTTGTTTGCTTTAATTTATCATCTAAATTTATCATTGCTATTTTCATAATATCTGCTGCTGTTCCTTGTATTGGAGTATTCATTGCAGCTCTTGCCCCAAACTGTCTTACCATGTAATTATTTGAAGATAATTCTGGAATTTGTCTTCTCCTATGGAATAAAGTCTCAACATATCCCTTTTCTTTTGCCTCTTCAACTATATTTTCCATAAAATTTTTAATTCCTATATATTTTTCTTTGTATTGTTCTATATATTGTTTTGCTTTTTTCCTGCCTATTCCTAATTGTTCTGCTAATCCAAAGTCACTTATTCCATATACTATTCCAAAGTTTACTGCCTTTGCTGCACTCCTTTGTTCTTTTGTAACCTCTTCCATAGGTACTCCAAATACTTGCGAGGCTACTTGTCTGTGTATATCTTCGTCATTTTTAAATGCATTTATCATATTTTCGTCTTGCGATATATGAGCTAATACTCTCAATTCTATTTGTGAATAATCAGCATCTATATATATATATCCCTCTTCTGGTTTAAATGCTTTTCTTAATTGTTTTCCCAATTCTATTCTAGTTGGAATATTTTGTAAATTTGGTTCTGTACTGCTTATTCTCCCTGTTGCTGTTATTGTTTGGTGAAAGTATGAGTGTATTCTTTTTGTTTTTTTATTTACATATGGAAGTAATCCCTCTACATAAGTTGAATTTAGTTTAACTAATGTTCTATATTCTAGTATTTTTTCTATAACTGGATGTTCTCCTTTTAATTTTTCAAGGACATCAACATCTGTTGAATATCCACTTTTTGTCTTTTTATATACAGGAAGCTTTAGGTCTTCGAACAATACTTTTCCTAATTGCTGAGTTGAATTTATATTAAATTCTTGTCCACACATTTCATATATTTTATTTTTTAATTCTTCTATACTTTGTTTTATTTTATTTCCAAATTCAACTAATTCTTGCTTATCTAAATGAATTCCATTATATTGCATTTTTCCTAATACCTTAATTAATGGCATTTCTATATTATTAAATAATTCCCAAGAATTTATTTCTTTTAATTTTTCTGATATTATATCTATTAATTTTTTTAATAAATATGTTTTCACCGCATTTTTGTATTTTTCTATATCTGTTTGTTCATTTGTTTCAAATAAAGTTATTTGTTGATTCTTCTTTTCATCTACACCCATTTTTTCTAAATAATCATTTACATCTATATTCAAATATTGATTTGCCAATGTAGTTATATCATATTTTGAATTGGTTGGATTTATTAAATATGCTGCTACTTCTAAATCATATTTTATATTCTTAAAGTCAATGTTATTTTGTTTTAATATTACGTAGTCTTCTATTTGATTGTGTCCATATTTTTCTATTTTCTCATCCTCAAATATTTCTTTCAATTCTTCTGCATTTGCTTTTAAATGATATACAATATTTTTTTCTTCATTATATATACTTATACTTGTTATTTCTTTTTTTATTATGTTTTCATCATTTTCGCATTGTCTTTTGCCTAGAATATATATTATTTTATTTTTATTTTTTGCATATTCTATTATTGTAGAAATGTCTGTTTCTTGTATATCAATTACTGTTTCTAACTCTTTGTCTGTTTCTGCACTTTTTAGTCCAAATCTTTCTATGAATCTATTGAATCTTAAATTTTTAAAAATTTCTAAAACTTTTTCATTATCCCACCCAACAATTTTGTAGTCTTCTAAGTTCTCTTCTATGGGTACTTGTATATTAATAGTACCCAACTCTTTAGATAAATATGCCATTTCTTTGTTTTGCTTTATCTTTTCTCTTGTTTTTCCTTTTAGTTCATCAGTTCCATTGTCGACTTCTTTATATAGATTTTCTATCGAGCCATATTTTTTTACAAGGTCTAATGCTGTTTTTTCGCCTATTCCCGGAACTCCAGGAATGTTGTCCGAGCTATCTCCCATTAACCCTTTAACTTCTATTAATTGTTTTGGTATTACTCCATATTTTTCTATAATGGCTTGCTCATCAAAATTTTCTGTCTCTGTTTTTCCTACTTTAGTATGTGGAATTCTTATTACTATATTTTTTGTGGCAAGCTGAAAAGTATCTCTATCGCCTGATAATATTGTCACATGCAATCCTTGTTTTTCTCCAAACTTTGAGAGAGTACCCAAAATATCATCCGCTTCATATCCTTCTTTTTCTATTATTGTTATATTCATCGCTTTAAGAATGTCCTTTATTATTGGCATTTGCTCTGCAAGTTCATTTGGCATGCCTTTTCTTGTGGCTTTATATCCATCATACAGTTTATGTCTTGCTGTTGGAGCTTTTAAATCAAATGCAACTACCATATATTCTGGATTTAAGTCATCAATTATTTTAAACATTATTGATAGAAAACCATACACTGCATTTGTATATTTTCCGTCTGGAGTTGTAAGCATTTTTGAACCCATTATTCCATAAAACGCTCTGTTCATAATACTATTTCCATCAATTAAAACTAATTCTCTCAAAATTCAACCTCCTAATTTATTTTAAACAATTTTTTTAATACATAGTTTTATTTTCAGTTTTATTTTTATAATTATCAAAAGTTTTTATAGTTTCTTCTCTATCTATTTCAATAATTTTTAATAATTCTTTACTATCTTTTGGTGTTTTTTCCATTTCTAGATATTTATAAATGATGTTATCTCTAAATCCAATTTCGTCTGCATCTTCTTTTGTATTACCATAATATACTACTTTAATATTTGACCAAATAATAGCTGATAAACACATTGGGCAAGGATAACAATTAGTATAAATTTCGCAACCAGTTAAGTTAAACGTATTTAAGGTTTTACACGCAGCTCTAATTGCTACTATTTCTGCATGAGCAGTTGGATCATTTTTTAATACTACTTGATTATTCCCTTTTCCAACTATTACTCCATCTTTTACAATAACAGCGCCAAAAGGCCCTCCATGATTTGTTAAAATGTTTTGTTGGGCTAATTCATTCGCTATTTTCATATATTTATTCATAATTACTTAGTCTCCTTTATATTTAAATTTTCAATCTATAATCATAGCTATTTTATCATATATTAAAAGAAAAGAATAGTTCTTTATGACTATTCTTTAAAAAAATTAATTTTCCATTTATTATTTTTATTTCTTTCTAATTCATATATCACATCAACTTTATCACAAACATTTTGCGAATGAGTTACAATACATAATAATTCCTTGCAAAGTATTGAAAACTGATTGTTCTTATACAATAAGCAGTTGTCAAGTTTTCCTTGACAACTGAATTTTCATTTAATTCATTTTCATCAAATATATTTTTTATATGTAAACTTATATTTTGCTTTGTTGTATCAAATAGTTCTGCCATTGAGTTTTGAGTAAGCCAAACATTTTCATCTTCTAATCTTACTTCAATTTCAACTTGTCCATCTTCTGTTGTATAAATTATTAATTTATTATTATTCTCTATTAATTCATTACTCAAACCAAGTTCATCTCCTTTAAAATAATAACTTGTAATTTGTCTATTTCCTTTTACTAACTCCAAGTAATAATTTATTTACTATTGGTATTCTTTTTAAGATTTCTGTAACTATTGGTAATATAATTATTGTACCTATAAATAAAATTATATAATTAAACAAGAAATGACTAAATTTAAAATATTCTACTAAAACAAATGCTATAATAATTTGTATAGTATAATGTAACACATAAAAACTAAAGTTGTTTTTATTCATATACTTTGTAAATTTATTTTCAAAATCCAAAAATTTCTTTGCAAGTCCAAATGCTGAAAGAATTACAAACCATATATAAATATTAGTAAATATGTTAGTTAGAAACTCATTTGAGCCAAAATTAGCACCATAATTTACAATTGTAAATGTAATTCCAATAATAAATGTAATAATTCCCATTTGTATTGAAATTTTTTCTAATTTTTCTATAATCTCATCATCTGAAAATATGTAATATCCTAATAAAAACATAAGCAAATATATTCCAAATCTATATACAGTTACGACTGGAGTATTTAGTATAAATGATGATCCCCATACTAATAATACCAATGAAAACAATAAAGGTAAATTAATTTTACTAAACAAAATATCTAGTTTTTTATTTTTATCAATTTTTCTAACTAAAACAATAAGCAAAGATGCTATAAACAATACATGTGCATACCAAAGTGGACCAATACCAATTAAAGAGAATATTATGTATTTAATTGGAACTGGAATCATACTTCCATTTCCTGCAAATATATCGCCATAGTAATTTGTTGTCCATCCACTTATCCACCCATAAACAAATATTCCTATTAAACTTGGAACTAATATTCTTTTTGCTCTATCTTTTATAAATTCTTTATTTGTTTTGCTTTTTAACGAATAATTAGTAGATACTCCTGATACAACAAATAATAAACACATAATCCAGGGGTAGATAAAAACACATATACTATCTAATTCTTTAATGCCTGTTACACCTATATTTGAAACTACACCACTTGAATTAAATATATAAAATATATGATATATAATTACAAAACATAATGTAATCCATCTTATATTGTCTAAATAATGCTTTCTTTTCTCCATTTTTACTTATCCCCTTTTTGAAATACTTTATCTGATAAATCTTCTATTATATCAGATTTAATAAGTGCAATTCCTTGCTTTTTATCACAAAGTACAATAATAGAATCTCCAGATTTTATATCAAACATATCTCTTGCTTCTTTTGGAATTACTATTTGTCCTTTTTCTCCTACTTTGCTTATTCCTACAAACTTATCTCTATCCATTTTTATCCTCCTTAATTTATACTTGTTATACTTTTCATACTTATTATACTTTGTTGGAATAAAAAAAGCAATAGAATTCTTAAAATTTCTATCACTTTTTATTTATTACCTCGTTCAGAAAATTACTTATGTTACGAACATCTTGCTAAATGACAAATTACTATTAATCTCACACATTTATTGTAATTTTTTACTTACTTAAAGTCTTTCTTTGCCAACTTTTCTTGTTACATTTTGGACATTTCATATATCGTGTAGTTCCAGAATGCATTGCAAAATATACTTGGCTATATTTTGGTACATATTTATAATGACATTTTTGACATTCATAATAACCTGTTTCTGTTTCTATTTTTAATGCAAATGAAACACCTATTATTAAAAGAATAAATGCTAATATAAATAATACTATTTTCGCTATATTATTCTCTACTAAAAATGATGTAACAAAAATTAGTATTAAGAAAGATATTGCCGAACTAAATCCAATCACATTTTCATACATCATTAATTTTTTATTTTGCATTTCTTCCTTTTGTGCCATTTCTAATAATGTTTTTTCTGCAACTTCATTATAATTATTCATTTCAATCAACTCCCCACATAATAATTCATTTACACTTATTTTAAGTTCATTACATAAATCAAGCATTATTGATGAATCAGGCATTCCTTTTCCGTTTTCCCATTTAGATATAGCTCTATCTGTAATGTTTAATTTCTCTGCAAGTTGCATTTGAGTTAAATTATTCTTTTTTCTACATTCAGCTATAAATTTTCCAATTTTAATCTGATCCATATCATTTACCTCCTTCAAATTAAGTGTAAATTATTATCTAAAAAAAGTACACATACTAATCGTTGAGTATAGGGATTTTTCTTTATCAACGATTAGTTGAATTGTTATAATTTGTGCGATAAATTACTATTTTTGTTTTATTTTTTTAAATCTTTTGAATAACAATACATATCTATACAATGTAAATCACCATCCCATATTTCTTCATCATAATTTTCAACAAAGAAATTTTTTATTGTCTTTTCATATTTATCAAATCCTTGCTTAACATAGAATGGAATATTGTTCTCTGTTGTTCCAACTAACATCTTTTTATATTTTTGTTTATAATTATCAGCTAAATATTTTAGCATTTTCTTTCCATAACCATTTCCTCTAAATTCTTTTTTGGTTGCTATATTTTTTAACTCTGCTGTATCTTCATCTATTTTTGTGACTACTGCAATACATGCTACATCATCTTTATATGTTAATACAAATAATTCTCCATTTTTTAAATAATTATTTATCATATCTTTACTTGGATCTGCTTCAAGTAATAAATCCATGTATTGTTCATTGTTATCTTTTTCTTTTTTTATATTTATACTTCTTTTTACAGGAAGAAATTCAAATCCATCTGGTAATTTAGGTTTGTTATTTGTGTGGGCTAAAAATATTTGTGCCTCTGGACTCTTCCTATTTAACTTTTGAAATTTGTGTACCCTGACATTACTCCTTAAAATAGTTGATATAACAACTTTTGGAGTCTATTTCAAGTCGCCAAAGCCACAGATTTTAGCCTATTTTCAAAATTCATCTTTTCCTTTATATTTAAAGGTTTGTCCGTTTTTGTGGCTATAATATATAACCTCCCTAAAACTAATCGACATTATATTAATAATAAATTCATTTCAAATTATATTACTCATTATTTAAAAAATTCATCACCAAATCTATAATAACTTCTTTTTCTTTTGGATTTGATTCTGCTATTAATAGTGTTAATGCTGTTAAAGTGTTATTATCAATCGTTTGCTCTCCATCTTTGTATAAAATACCATAAAAATTTAAAAAGTATATAAATAGTGTTGCTGCAATTCTCTTGTTACCATCTGTAAACACATGATTTTTTACTATTAAATATAAAAAATTTGCCCCTTTTTCTTCTATGCTTTTATAAATATCTTGTCCATCAAAACTTTGATAAATATTTCTTATAATTGACTCTAATCCTTTATCTCTTTCTACTGCAAATAATGAACTTTCTTCATTAAATCTTAACTTATTTATTACTTCTATACATTCTTTGTATTCAATTTTTCTTTCATCTATATTTCCATCTATTTTCTTTAATGTTTTATGGTCATAGTCATCTAACAAATCAAGTGCTCTTGAGTAATCTCCAATTACTTTTAATATTTCTTTTGCATCATTTCCTTCTAATTTTTCATCAATACGATTAGCAATATCTATTAATTTTATTGTTTTTTCTAAATATTCTAATCTTCTTTGATTTACTGCATAACCTTTAATTAAATATTCTTTCAAAATTTTATTTGCCCATTTTCTAAATATGACACCATTATTACTTTTAACTCTATAACCAACACTAATAATCATATCAAGATTATAATATTCTACCATATGAGTTTGTGTTTTGCCTTGAATTGCACCGTGTTCAGTGGTATTCTCAAATTTTGCGACAACCACTTCATTTTTTAATTCTTCTTTAAGTGCATTATTAATATGTTTTCTAATTGTCTTGTAATCCCTACCAAATAATTGTGCCATTTGTTCAGAATTAAGCCATACTGTTTCATCTTTTAAATTTACTTCTAATTTCACTCCTTGATTTTCAAATAAAATAATTTCATTTCCTTTTTTCAAACTATCACCTCCCTATTTTAAATATAGATTTCTGTATTTTATTATAAATTTTCTTTAATTATCGCCTAATTTCTTTTTATCCTTAATATTGTTTTTTGTTATAAAACTAACTTCACTTTTTTATTTTATACATTATTAAATTCATACCATTCTCTATAATTTGTAAGTTGTTATACTCCTATACCTTTTTCTTTTTGTTGGTTCTTTAATCTTCTCCAATTGTAACTTCCATATATGTCATTTATTAATAACAATATAGGACCTACTAAAACCGATATTAATTCTATTTGACCACTTATAATAGGAATTAACCATAATGTTATTATCACTAGATCATTTGCAATATAGCAAAATAGTGATAATTCACTTCTTCTTGCCTCAAAATAACTAGCTAGGACACTTGTTACAACTGACATTGTACTTATTACTAATAAATCTGTATTAAATGCTTTTAATATGAAGTAATAAATCCAAAATAACACTAATTGAGAAAGTAATGCTATAGTTATTTCTTTTTTTGATAGAGAACTTATAATAACTGTATCTTCTTCTTTATCTTGATGTCTTAACCAAGATATAATACCTATTATCATTATAGGAAATGTTAAAAATGCTGTAATAATTAATTCCCCATAATAGCCTTGATTATATGATACTATTCCATAAAAAAACACACTAACAACCCTACAAAATAGCATTCTACTTTTCCTTTTGACATTAATAATGCTGTAATTAAATAAAGTGATGTATATAATGTATCAATTACAGTCCCATTAAAAATAATAGATGATATTATTGATGTTAATAATCCACATATTAAAAATGACTTTTCAAACTTATTCCAATCTTCAAAATATTTCTTTATCATATAAAATACCTCACCTACAACTTACTATTTTATGACTAGCTTTTATTTTTCTTTAAATCTTTTGAATAATAATACATATCTGTACATACTAAATCTCCATCTATGATTTCTTCATCATAATTATCTATAAAATAATTTTTAATTGTTTTCTCATATTTATCAAATCCCTGCTTAACATAGAAAGGAATATTATTCTCTGTTGTTCCTACCAACATTCTATCATATTTCTGTTTATAATTACCACATAATGATTTTAAAAGTGTTTTTGCATAACCTTTATTTCTGTAATTTTCTTTTGTAACTATGTTCTTTAACTCTAATGTTTTTCTAGAAATAGGCAAAATTACTGCAATAGAAATTAGCTCATCTTCTTTTTTTAATGCATATACATCTGAATCGTTCAAATACTTATGTATCATATCTTTTGAAGGATCTGCCTCTAAAAGTAAATCTATATAATCTTCTTTATTTTCTATTTTTTTAACCTGCATTCTAGGCTCTTTCGGTATCTCATAACCATTGGTAGCCCTCGCTTGTATAGGATTGCGGTTATAATATCTCATCTCCTCTGAAAAGACACATCCACAATATTTTTGCATGTATAATCCTAATTCTCTTGCTTTTGTTTGTCCCTCTCTAAAGCCTGGTCTAAAGTCTCTATAAAGAAAAGTTAAGCCATATTTTTTTGCAATTTCTTCACCTAAAGCTTTTAATTCTTCATGTTTTTGATATGGGCTTACCAATAATGTTGTTGTAAAAGTATCATAGCCTTTTTCTTTTGCATATTTTGCTGTTTGTTCTAATCTAACTTTATAGCAATAATTACTACATCTATTTTTTAAATCTCCTATAACATTTTCACAAAACTTGTCTAAGCCATATTCTTCTTCGAATATGGCTTCTATTTCTATGCTTTTTGTATATTCTTTTAAACAATCTCTTCGTGCTTTATATTCCATATATGGATGTATGTTTGGATTAAACCAATATATAGTTGGTTCTATTCCTTCTTCTCTTAAGCTGTCTATACAATATACGCTACATGGTGCACAACATGTATGCATTAATAATTTCATATTTTTTACCTCTAAACTACTCTATATTGATTTTTTTATCTATAATGTATTGTGGTCTGTTTTTGCTTTCATCATATATTCTTCCTATATATTCTGAAATAACCCATATTGCTGTTAATTGGATTCCTGCTAATAATGTAATTGTAACCATTATTGATGTCCAGCCTTTTATGATTGGTAATTTTGCCACATATGCCACTATTCCATATATTAATAATAATATTGATATTAATATTAGAGTAACTCCCAAACCACCAAAAATCTTAAATGGTTTTGTTGAAAAACCTACTATACCATCTGAAGCAAGTTTTAGCATTTTCTTTAGAGTATATTTCGTTTTTCCTGCATATCTTTCTTTTCTTTCATACTCTAATGGAACTTGTTTAAATCCTACCCAACTAAATAATCCTCTTAAAAATTTGTTGTGTTCTGGTAATGAGTTTATTACATCTATAACTTTTCTATCTGCTAAGCGAAAATCGCCTGTATCTTTTGGTATGTCCACCTCTGATAATCCATTTAATATTTTATAAAACATTTTTGCTGTAAAAAGCTTAAATACTGTTTCTCCATTCCTCTTCTTTCTTTTAGCATATATTACTTCATTTCCCTGTTCCCATAGATTAATCATTTCTAATATAACCTCTGGTGGATCCTGCATGTCTGCATCCATTATTACAACAGCATCTCCTGTTGTTTCTTTAAGTCCTGCTGTTACAGCTGCTTGATGTCCAAAATTTCTAGAAAAAGAAATTACTTTTACTTTTGAATTTTCTTTTGCTATTCCTTCCAATATTTCTAAAGTTTTATCTTTACTTCCATCATTTACAAATACAATTTCATAATCGTATCCAATTAAACTATTTAGAACTTCTACTGTTCTATTGTAACATTCATTTGCTACTTTTTCTTCAAAATACATTGGTATTACTACAGATATTTTACTCATTATACTTCACTCCTATATGTTTATATGCTGGCTCAAGTGGTATTCTACCTCTTGGTGTTCTTGTTATAAATCCTATTTGTATTAGATATGGTTCATACACATCTTCTATCGTATCAGCTTCTTCTCCTACTGTAACAGCCATTGTCTCTAATCCTACTGGCCTTCCACCATATTTTATAATCATTGCTTCTAGTAGCTTCCTATCTATATCATCTAAACCATATTCGTCTATTTCTAATTTATTTAAAGCTGTTTTCGTTATTTTTAGTGTTATATTTCCATCTCCTAAAACAGCTGCATAATCTCTAACTCTCTTTAATAGTCTATTAGCAATTCTTGGAGTTCCTCTAGAACGTCTAGCTATTTCCATTGCAGATTCATCATCTATATTTACATTTAATATCTTTGCTGACCTTTTTACTATTGTCGTTAAATCTTTAGTATTATACAATTCTAGTCTATGTACAATTCCAAATCTATCACGAAGAGGTGTTGTTAATGAACCTGCTTTTGTTGTTGCCCCTATCAATGTAAATTTAGGTAAATCCAATCTAATAGACCTTGCACTCGGACCTTTTCCAATAATTATATCTAATGTATAATCTTCTAATGCAGGATATAGAATTTCTTCTACACTTTTATTTAACCTATGTATTTCGTCAATAAATAACACATCAAATTCAGATAAATTTGTAAGTAATGCTGCTAAATCTCCTGGTTTTTCTATTGCTGGTCCTGATGTTATTTTTATGTTAGATTTCATTTCATTGGAGATAATGTTCGCTAGAGTTGTTTTACCTAAGCCTGGAGGTCCATATAGTAAAACATGGTCTAAAGGCTCCCCTCTTTTTTGAGCAGCCTCTATATATACCTTCATATTTTCTTTTACTTTATCTTGTCCTATATATTCATCTAAGACTTTAGGTCTCAATGAATTTTCCATTTTTTCTTCATTAATATCTTCTAATTCGGGACTAATTATTCTGTCTTCCTCCATGAAATCACCTTTTTCTTAGTTAATTATTTCTATATTGTAGCTATTAGTAAATAATCCACTTTCAATGACACCTGTAATATCTTTTATATCTTTTTCTAATGTTTCATATATTTCTGTAAATCTAACATCTAATATTAGATTATTATTTTCTGTAATTACAGGGCCATCTTTTTTTAGGGCTTGCCTTAATTTTATTTCTATTGCACCTAGTTCTATTAATTTTTCTTTTACACTATTAAGTGCTAGTGGATAACATTCAACTGGTATAGGAAAATTTGTGTCTAATTCTTTTACCATTTTACTTTTATCTACCAATATATATGTTATTTTTGAGTTTGCAATATTTAATTTTTCTTTAAACATTGCTGCTCCTCTCCCTTTTATTAGCCAATTATTTGCATCCACTTCATCAGCCCCATCAAAGCACCAATCTGGTTTATGTTCCATTATCGTAGTGGTTGGTATTTCTAGCTCTGTACACAACATTTTAATCTCATATGATGTTGGTATTGCTAAAATTTTAATTTTTTCTTCTTTTATTTTTTTTCCTATTTCTTTTACAGCTAAATATGATGTTGAACCAGATCCAAAGCCTATAACTTCTCCATCTTTAACTTTTTGAGCTATTCTTTGTGCTATTTTTTTCTTTTCATCTTCGTTTGAAATATTTTCAAATTTCACTTGTTCTAGTATTTCTTTACACCATTCCATACATACCTCTTATTCTTGAGAGTATATAAGCTCCCATATAATTATTTAAACTATTTTTAAAAACTTATTCTTTCCAAATTGTAATGTTATTGGTTCTTCTAAAGTAATTATTTCACTTAAATTTTCTACTACATTACCATTTATTTTAACGCCTTTTCCTTGCACCATTCTTTTAGCTTCACTTTTGGAAGGTGCAAATTTAACTTTTACTAGCAAATCGCAAATACTTATTTCTTTTTCTTCATTACTTATATTAATTTCTTGAATATTATTTGGAATTTTTCCTTTTGCTACTTGTTTATATCTTAATTCTGCTTCTTCTATTTTATCTTCTCCATGATACATTTTTATAATTTCTTCTGCATATTTTCTATGTGCTAAAACAACATCTTCTTCTATCCACTTCTTAGCATCTTCTAATTCTATATCTGTTGTTAATTTAAAATATTCTAATAAGCAATTATCAGGTATTTTCATGGCCTTTTCATACATAATTTCGGGTGCTTCATCTATTCCTATGTAATTATCTAAAGATTTACTCATTTTTTCTTTTCCGTCAAGTCCTACAAGCAAAGGGAATGTTAAAACCACTTGTCTTTCTTGTCCATAATCTTTTTGTAGCTCTCTACCAACTAATAAGTTAAAAGTTTGATCTGTTCCACCTATTTCAATATCAGCATTTAATGCAACTGAATCATATCCTTGCATTAATGGATATAATAATTCATGCATTGAAAGTGGTAAATTATTTTCGTATCTATTTTTAAAGTCATCTCTTTCTAGTATTCTAGCAACAGTATACTTACTTGTTAAGTCTATAATATCTTTAAAATTCATTTTCCCTAGCCATTCTGAATTATATGTGATTGTAGTCTTTGCTGGGTCCAATATTTTAGTTACTTGCTTAAAATATGTTTCTCCTGCTCTTCTTGTATCTTCAAATGTTAATGCTGGTCTTGTTTTGCTTTTACCTGATGGATCTCCAATCATCGCTGTAAAATCTCCTATAACAAACACTACTTCGTGCCCCATATCTTGAAAATGTTTCAACACTCTTAGTACAACAGTATGTCCTAGGTGTAAGTCTGGTCTACTTGGATCAGCACCTAATTTAATTTTTAATTTTTTTCCACTTTTTATTTTTTCTTCTAACTCCTCTACTGAAAATATCTGTACAGCTTTTCTTTTTATTAATTCTAATTCTTTCATATTTATCCCCTTCCAATTTACAGTTTTTATTTTATATTAATTATTTTTTCCCACGTTAATTCCGATTTTCCAAAATGTCCATAATTTGTAGTTTTAGAATATATTGGTTCTTTCAACTTTAAATAATTTATAATTCCATTTGGTGTAAGATCAAATTTTTCTTTTATCATTTTAATTATTTCCTCATCTGTTATTTTACCTGTTCCAAAAGTATTTACGTATATCGATAATGGTTTTTCTATGCCAATTGCATACGATATTTGAATTTCACATTTATTTGCTAACTTGTTTGCAATTATATTCTTTGCAATATATCTTAACATATATGCTGCTGACCTATCTACTTTTGTTGCATCTTTACCTGAAAATGAACCACCACCATGTCTACTATATCCTCCATAAGTATCTATAATTATTTTTCTTCCTGTTAAGCCACTATCTCCTAATGGTCCACCTATTACAAATCTTCCTGTAGGATTAATATATATCTTTGTATTTTTATCTATCATATTAGGCTCTACAACACAATTAATGACTTTTTCTTTAATATCTTTTTTAAGCTCTTCTAAACTCACATTTTCCAAATGTTGAGTTGATATTAATATTGTTTCTACTCTTTTAGGTTTATCGTTTTCGTATTCAACTGTTACTTGAGTCTTTCCATCTGGTCTTAAATATGGAATAATATTTTCTTTCCTAGTTTGTGTTAACCTTTTAGCAAGTTTATGCGCTAAATTAATGGCATATGGCATATAGTTTTCTGTTTCGTCACAGGCATATCCAAACATAATTCCTTGGTCTCCTGCCCCACCTACATCTACACCTAATGCTATATCTGGGCTCTGCTTTGCTATATCAATATTTATTTTACAAGTTCTATAATCCATATCTGTTAGTTCATTATCATATCCAATTTCTTTTATTTTATCTCTTATTAAATCTTCAATTTCTATTTGCGCTTTTGAAGTAACTTGTCCAACAACAGTTATATTATTTTTATGTGCAAAAACTTCTATTGCTGTTCTTGAGTTTTCATCTTTTTTTAAATATTCATCTAATATACTGTCTGCAATATAGTCACAAAGTTTATCAGGGTGTCCTTCTGTTACACTTTCTGAAGTAAAATAATATTTATTCATTTTTTGGTATCATCCTTTCATTTTTTACATTATTAGTATATCATATACATCTTTTTTAGTCTATTTTATTTTTTGTTTTTCTTACGGTTGTAGCCATTTCATCGACTATTCTTCTTATTTCTTTTATTGTTTCTTCTTGTTGGTTTGCTTCTGTAACAACTCCTGTAATATTACAAGGAATTTTATCTATTATAAATGTATATCCAACTACATATGTATTAAACTTTACAGTTCGCCCACATATTAAAGTTCCTTCGTATCGATACATTTCTATTTCATTAATCATTTCTGTTTTTTCTTGTTCTATTTTTAAATCATTTATATAAGTAAATTCTTTTACATTATCTTTTAATTTAGAAAATACTATATCTTGTGCTTTTGATAATTCTGTAGCTTCCATACTCATTTCTGCAGTAACTGCAATGTATAATTTACTCTTTATAAAATATATTTTTGAATAACCATTCTGCGTTTCTTCATATGATTTAGGTACATTTATATAAATAAGTTTCTGTGGTATTTTATATATCTTAGAAAGTTCCCCTTCTTCTATATTATTTGAACATCCACAAAGACAAACAGATACAATTATTATTATAATACTTAAACATATTATTTTTTTCATTCTTTTATATTTTCCCCTCTTAGAACCTATTTTACTATAATTATTTTAATATAAGTGTTTTTCTTTTTCAACACTTTTCTTTATTTTATGTATAAAAACTGAATTTATAGGTAAAATAATATTAATGCAAGGAGGTGCTTTTTATGTCAGAAAATAAAAATAACAATAATAATAAAAATAACAAAAATAACAAAAACAATAACAATAATAGCGAAAGAAATAACAACAACAATTGTAAATAAGTCTATTTTCCTATACAATACAAAAAATGAATAACTATTTATTGTAGTTATTCATTTTTTTGTGATTATTTTTCTATTTCTTCTAATCTACAGTTTTCAACAAAACTTTTTTGTCCTCTATCATATATATATTCGGTTTCATTGTAATTTTCGTCTATATATGTAATGTAATAATTCTCTAATCCACTTTTAGTTCCATATTTACTTTTAGGCAAATTACATCTATTTTCTGCCTTAGTCATGGCACTAGAAAAGTTTACTCTTCCGCTATCACTTTTGCATGCTAACACGAATTTTTTATAGATGCCAAAAAGCTCTGTATCTCCCATTTTTTCTATATCTATATAAATATTAAAGCTTGCTAATATATATTTCAATTCTTCTTTACCTGTTAAGTGCTTTTGTCTAATTGTTTCTTTTAATATATGCCAGTAAGAATCTGTATAATCTCTTTTTGGGCTTATATAACCTAACTTCAAATCTATAGAACGTAAATCTGCACCATACATAGAACCTTTTGCAAAATGTGTTGTTCTACATCCAGATTGTATATTTTTTAAATCATCTGTTATATCTGCTGTATGCCAATCTCCTTGTTCATCCCAAAAAATTATATATGCATGTCTTTGTCTATTTTCTACAATCTCATTTTTTATTCCAGCCATTGTAAGCAAATTTGAATATTGTTTAGATAAGCTTTTACATGTAATGATGTTTGGATTCTCATATGGTTTATGGTCATACACTAATTCTTGTTCTTCATCTTCATTTAAATATTTATATGACACATCATAAAAACTTCTTTTTCCTAATTCAATATATAACCATCTGGCTTTTTCCATTGTACTTTCTAAATCTTTTGGCATTTGTGTTATAAAGTCTTCTAAATTTCTTATTTGCATTATTTTCTCCCTATTTTAAGTATTTTTTTAAGAATTGTCCTGTATAGCTTTGATTATTTCTTGCAATTTGCTCTGGTGTTCCAACTGCTACAATATTTCCTCCATTATCTCCACCTTCTGGTCCTAAATCTATTATATAATCACATGTTTTTATCAAATCCAAATTATGTTCTATTACAATAATACTATTTCCCGTATCTACGAGTCTTTGCAATATATCCACTAATTTATGAACATCTGCAATATGAAGTCCTGTTGTAGGTTCATCTAATATATACAATGTTTTTCCTGTAGGTTTTTTAGATAACTCTGTTGCAAGCTTAACTCTTTGTGCTTCTCCACCTGATAATGTTGTAGATGGTTGTCCTAATTTTATATATCCAAGTCCTACATCATACAAAGTTTGAATTTTTTGTTTTATTTTTGGTACATTTTTAAAGAATTCTAATGCTTCTTCTACGGTCATGTCAAGTACATCTGCTATTGTTTTTCCTTTGTATTTTACCTCTAAGGTTTCTTTATTGTACCTTTTTCCTTTGCAAACTTCACATGGCACATAAATATCTGGTAAGAAATGCATCTCTATTCTTAATATTCCATCACCAGAACATGCCTCACATCTTCCTCCAGATACATTAAAACTAAATCTTCCTTTTTCATAGCCTCTCATTTTTGCTTCATTTGTTTCTGAAAAAATATCTCTTATATAGTCAAAAACTCCTGTATATGTTGCGGGGTTTGAACGTGGAGTTCTACCTATTGGAGATTGATCTATATTTATTATTTTATCTATATTTTCTATTCCAACAATTTCTTTATGTTTTCCTGGTTTTTCATTAGAGTGATTTATATATTTTGAAATTGCTTTATATAAAATTTCATTTACTAATGTACTTTTTCCTGAACCAGAAACACCTGTAACACATATAAACTGTCCTAATGGAAATTTTACATTTACATTTTTTAGATTATTTTGAGTTGCACCTTTTATTTCTATCGCCTTTCCATTTGATTTTCTTCTTTTTTCTGGAATTTTAATCTGCATTTTTCCACTCAAATATTGTCCTGTTATTGATTCTGGTATTTGTTTAATCTCCTCTGCTGTTCCTTGTGCTATAACGTTTCCTCCATGTACTCCTGGTCCTGGACCAATATCTATTATTTGGTCAGCTGCATACATTGTGTCTTCATCATGTTCTACTACTATAACTGTATTGCCTAAATCTCTTAATTTCTTTAATGTTGTTATTAATTTTTCGTTATCTCTTTGGTGTAAACCTATGCTTGGCTCATCTAATATATATAATACACCTGTAAGGCCAGAACCTATTTGCGTGGCTAAACGAATTCTTTGAGCTTCTCCTCCTGATAACGTCCCAGCACTTCTTGATAATGTTAAATATTCCAAACCAACATCCATTAAGAATTGCAACCTTTTGTTCAATTCTTTCAATATCTGTTCTGATATGATTTTATCTTTATTATTTAGCTTTAATGAATTTAAATATGCCTTTATTTTGTCTATTGACATATCTGTTAGTTCATTTATATTCTTATCTCCGACCTTTACTGCTAAACTTTCTTTTCTTAATCTTGCTCCATTACAAGTAGGGCAATGACTATTGCTCATATACAATTCGTAAAATTCCTTCATTCCTTGTGATTTTGTTTCTCTATATCTTCTATCTAATGTTGGTATAACTCCTTCAAAAGGTGCAGTAAATTTTCTAACTCCTGCTGCTGATGAATATTCAAAATCAATTTTTTCATCACCCGTACCATATAATATTTTATCTAAAAATTCTTTAGGCAATTTTTTTATTGGAACATCTTTTATTTTGACTCCATAATGCTTTGCTATACTTTCAAAATACATTTTTGCCATTGTATCGCCTTTTTTCATAGTACTTGCACCAAAAGCTTTTATTCCATCATAAAGTGTTTTGTTTCTATCAGGAATTATAAGTTCTTCATCCATTTTCATTAAATATCCAATGCCTGTACATGTTGGACAAGCTCCAAATGGATTATTGAAAGAAAACATACGAGGCGATAATTCTTCAAAACTAACTCCACAGTCTGGGCAAGCATAGTTTTGACTAAATAACATCTCTCTCATTTCCGAGTTGTTTGGACTTCCAACCACTATAAGAACTAGATTATTCGCATGTTTTAATGCTATTTCTATAGACTCAGTTAGTCTACTTCTTATATCTTCTTTTATTACTAATCTATCTACTATTATCTCTACAGTATGCTTCTTTTTTCTGTCAATTTCTATATCGTCTGTCAATTCTATTGTTTCTCCATCTATTCTAGCTCTTACAAATCCTTCTTTAGTAAGGTCTTCTAATACTTTTTTAAATTCACCTTTTCTGCCACGAATAATAGGTGCTAAAACTTGAATTTTAGTACCCTGTTCTAACTCCATAATAGTATCAACTATTTGGTCTATTGTTTGTTTTTCTATTTTCTTACCGCAATTAGGGCAATATGGTATACCAATTCTTGCATATAGCAAACGTATATAATCATATATTTCTGTAACTGTTCCTACGGTAGAACGTGGATTTTTTGAGGTTGTTTTTTGATCTATTGAAATTGCTGGAGATAATCCTTCTATTAATTCTACATCAGGCTTTTCCATTAAGCCCAAAAACTGTCTTGCATATGAAGATAAGCTTTCTACATATCTTCTTTGTCCTTCTGCATACAATGTATCAAATGCTAAAGAAGATTTTCCGGAGCCAGAAAGTCCTGTTATTACTACCAATTTATCTCTAGGTATTGTTAAATTTATATTTTTTAAATTGTGTTCTTTTGCACCTTTAATTATAATATTATTGTTCATTTTAATCTCTCCATGTATATCTTTATCATTGAAAAGAGCCACCCACGGGATGGCTCTTAGGGAAATCAGTCCCCATTTAGATCTGTTCCCCTATACCTTGCAGACAATTTGTCCAACAAGTCCCAAGGAGTTCCGTCCTCCTCTGCATGTTGCGCTATACCTATACGGCAATACTCACAGTTTTTATAGTTAATATAACCACTTTCTTTGATCTGCCGCTCAGTACATTTTTTACATGCTTCATTGTCCATCATTTTACTCCTTTCAATTTTGGGTATTAATTATATTATACATTATTTATAAAATTTTTCAAGCTCTTTTATCTTATCTCTAATTTCTGCTGCTTTTTCAAATTCCATGTTTGCAGCATATTTAAGCATTTCATCTGTCATTTTTGAAATTATTTCTTTAATTTCTACATCTTTATCTAATTTGTATTCTTCTTGTACATCTGCCACAAAACTTGCTTTTATAGTATCTCTTACCGCTTTTTGTATTGTTTTTGGTATTATGCCATGGTCTTTATTATATTGCTCTTGTATTTTTCTTCTTCTGTTTGTTTCGCTTATAGCTTTTTCCATACTCTCTGTTAATTCATCTGCATACATTATTACTTTTCCATCTGTGTTTCTTGCAGCACGTCCTATGGTTTGTATTAGTGAGCGTTCAGAACGTAAAAAACCTTCTTTGTCTGCATCTAGTATTGCCACTAAGGATACTTCTGGAATATCTAATCCTTCTCTCAAAAGATTTATTCCTACTAATACATCAAATTCTCCTAATCTTAAATCTCTTATTATTTCCATTCTTTCTAATGCTTTAGTATCTGAATGCATATATTTAACTTTTATATCTATACCAGCTAAATATCCACTTAAATCTTCTGCCATTTTCTTAGTTAAAGTTGTTACTAAAACTCTTTCTTTTTTTTCTACTCTTTTTCGTATTTGCTCTATTAAATCATCTATTTGGTTTGTAACAGGCTTTACTTCTATTTTTGGATCTAATAAACCTGTTGGTCTTATTATTTGCTCTACAACATTTTCTTTAGAATGTTCTTTTTCATAATCTGCTGGGGTTGCACTAACAAATATACACTGATTTATTCTTTCTTCAAATTCCTGAAATTTTAGTGGTCTATTATCAAATGCTGATGGTAATCTAAATCCGTATTTTACTAAAGATTCTTTCCTTGCTCTATCTCCATTATACATAGCTTTTACTTGTGGAATAGTTGCATGTGACTCATCTATTAATAAAAGAAAATCTTTTGGAAAGTAGTCGAATAAGGTATATGGTGCACTTCCTGGCTCTCTACCACTTATATGTCTTGAATAATTTTCTATTCCTTGGCAAAATCCAGTTTCTCTCATCATTTCCATATCAAAATTTGTTCTTTCTTCTATTCTTTGTGCCTCAATTAATTTTCCCTCTGCTTTAAATTTTTTCACTTGCTCTTTCATCTCTTCTTCAATAGTTATAATTGCTTTATCTATCTTATCTCTATTAGTTACATATTGTGAAGCTGGTGGCACTAAAATATGATTTCTAATACCTATTACTTTTCCTGTTAAAGGATTCATTTCATTTATTTTTTCGATTTCATCTCCCCAAAACTCTACTCTAACTGCTGATTCACTCTCAGAGGAAGGATATATTTCTAATATATCTCCTTTTGCTCTAAAAGTACCTCTTTTAAAATCTAATTCATTTCTGCTATATTGCATAGTTATTAGTTTTTTCATAACTTCATCTCTTGTTTTTATCATTTTAGGTCTTAATGATAACATCATTTCATTATAATCAACAGGATCTCCCAAACCATATATACAAGACACTGATGCTACAATAATAACATCTCTTGTTTCAAATAATGATAATGTTGCCGAATGTCTTAATTTATCTATTTCATCATTAATAGATGCATCTTTTTCTATATATGTGTCTGATGCTGCAATATAAGCTTCTGGTTGGTAATAATCATAATAAGATACAAAGTATTCCACATTATTTTCCGGAAAAAATTCTTTGAATTCGCTATACAATTGTCCTGCAAGTGTTTTATTATGTGCTAAAACAAAAGTTGGTTTTTGTACTTTTTCAATTATATTTGCCATTGTAAAGGTTTTGCCTGAACCTGTAACACCTAGAAGCGTTTGGAATTTCTTGCCTTCTTTTATTCCGTTTGATAGGTATTCTATTGCCTGCGGTTGGTCACCTGTTGGTTTGTATTCTGAATGTAGTTTAAACATAACCTCTCCTTTTATAATAATTTAAGTATGTTTTTTTGATATTTCTATATCTTATTTATCCTTTTTTCTGTTTAATAAATATTTATAATTATATCACGTAGCACATTTGTTTGCAATATTTTTATTAAAAAATAAAGGTTAGACTTTTATCTAACCTTCTCTATAATATGTTATTTTTTGTTATAATTCATCTTCTAATACAATAATTTTTGTTACTTTAGTTAATTGTGCTGGGTAGCTTTCTAAAATTTCACCTGTTGAAGTAATTGAAACATTTTGACCTTCTTTTAAACTTGATAATTCAATTTTAGCTTCTTTCCATAATAATTCCGTATCCTTATCAACAGAAAAATCAAATTCTCCTCTATGGTTTATATCATTGGACTCAAGTCCTTCTATTAAAATTGTTGTTATTCCATTATATTCCCTTATTTCTTTTATTCTAGCATTAAATACATTATTTTCTATATTGTAATCATTTTTTTGTAATTTTTCTTCAAATTTTTTTTCATATACTTTCATTTCCTCATTGAAATCATTGTAATCCATAAACCAAGTACCAATTTTAATATCATCAAATCCTGCTAATGTACGGAAATCTATAACTTTATACCCTAATCCAAAAAATTCAACTGTTCCCCCATCATTCATAGCCCCTGCTGGATTATGAATACAAAATATTGGTCTTTCATTATTCTTTACCCTATTATAATCAACAATAAAAAATATTAAGCCTAAAATAATTAGAACTCCTAATATAATTCCTATAACTTTTAATACTTTTTTCATAAATACCATCAATCCTACTTTTCACTTAATAATTTTATCATAGCGATAACTTACTATTTAATCTTATTTTTTGTTGCTTTTATCATACATCATTGCTCTTTAGAATCAATTTTTATTTCTCCTATACCACCATCTACAGACAAATAATTTTCACCAGTTCCATATATCCTATCCATTTCAAGTTTCTTTCCGTCTAAAGTAACAGAACCTAATCCTTTGCTTACATCGATCGTATAGTTCTCTAAATTATCTATTAAATTTATATTAATAGCTCCAACTCCTGAATCCACTTTACTTTTTCCTGTTAGCTTACCATTTAAATCAAACGTTCCCACTCCAAGATTTGCTTTTAAATTGTTTATTTCACAAGATTTTATTTCTGTTTTTCCGAGCTCCACCATCAATTTTAGCCTCTTTAGCAACGATTAGGTTTTCTATATATACATCTCCAGCTCCTAATTCAAGATACAATCCTTGTGTATTTAAACTTTGTATATTTATTTTTCCTGCTCCTGTTTCTATTTTTACTTCATCAAAAGTCATTATATTTTCTGGTATATAAATGATTAAGTCACTTGTGTAATTATGATTCATTAACCAATTATGATTTTCTTCTTTTATTTTTATACTACCATTATTATCTGTAAAAGATATTTTTGAATTATTTGTTTCAACTCTGAAACTCTCTCCTGTTTTTATTTCTAAATTTGTAAAAGCTAATTCTAGCTTTAATGTTGATATATCTGTTACTTCACTTGATATTACTTTTACCTCATCTGTTACAATATTCTTTTCTGAATGAACTAATCCAAATGCACTTAATAATCCAAAAATCCCAGTTAGTATAGCTGATATTATTGTAACAATTAGAAATATAGCAAATGCTGTTGCTATATATTTAATAACTTTTTGTGCTGTTGTCATTTTATTTCAACACCTCCAAATACTGCTGTTCCATTAATATAAATTGTATGGCTATTTTCATCTGTTTTTGTATTCGCCTTATTTGATACTCCTCCAAATAATGGTGTTGATTTGATTTTTATTTTTACATTTGATGGTACATATATTTCAATTCCTCCAAATGTACTACTTGCATTAATAACGACATCTGAATCTATGATTGCATTTCTTAAATCACATTTAATTCCTCCAAATACTGCTGTTAAATCTGCTCCTGTAAAGTTTTGTCCATCGAAATTTACATTTTGTCCTGCGAAAGTTGCACAATATCCATTCTCTCCATTTCTTTTTTCATTTAATTTTCTTATTTCGCTATTTACCTTTCCTCCAATTGTATCTTTGAATATCAATGAAACGCCTATAATTACTAGAATTGTAGGAAATGCTAACTTCCATATTAAATGAAAGTCTATAATATTTTGACAAGCTAAAAGTAAAGCTACACCAATTAATAGCCCAATGAAATTTCCAGTTTTTTCATTCTCTTTAAAAAGTCCTATAAAGCATGGAATAATAATAAATAAAGTCCACCATCCATCAAAAAATATATTAATATTTGTAATTCCGTGTAGCATTACCTCCTATAATTAATCCTATTACTATTAAAACAATTCCCCATAATACATTTCCAAATTTTTTCATTTTTTCTCTCCTTTTTTATTAAAATTATTTTGTATCAATTAAAATAATTACTTATACATTAATTTCTTTAAATCTTTTTGCTCCATATTTTTTCAAAATTCTCCATAGCATGAAGGTAATTATACTAAATGTCAATAATTCTAGGGCAACAAATAAGTTTGTATTATAGTTGTTTCCCATTATCATAATTGCTATTGATAAAATTGCAACAAACATTCCCATAAATACTGAAAGCATTGAACTCATGCTTTGCTTTACTACTTCTGTATCTGAAGTTGCATTCATTTTAGGATATTTTAAATTCATTAAAATACCAATTAAAGCCGTAAGTGTTGGCATAACAATAGACGCTAATAAAATAAATACAATATCTATGATTGCTACTTTAAACGCTATAAAGAAAATAACATCACATATCAAAAAAATTGGAATTGATAAAATATTACTTGTTAATACTTTAGAAAGTAATATCTTTTCTGTTTCTACTGGCAAACTTTTTGTGATATTAAAGCTTTTACCTTCTAAGGAAATCATAGAAGATGTTATAGAAGTCATACATGATATAAATACCACAAAGCCATAAAACACTTTTGGCATCATATTCTTTATTTCACCGATTGGAATTGGAATTTCCGTCTCCATTCCCTGCATCATACTATTTATCATTCCATCAAAATTAATTGATAATGCAAATGTAACAGCTATCATAAGAACCATTCCAAAACCAGCATTTACCATAAATACCGGTGATGAAAAAAATCGTTTCATTTCTTTATGAATTAATCCTGACAATTGTGTCCTTACTCTATACGTCTTTTCAGTAGTTTTTGCTACGCCTACTTTTTTATTCCCGTTTCCTTTTTCTCCAAGTTTTGAATTAATTTTAAAGTAAAAGATACTAGCTACATACACAAATACAATAGCTGGAATAATGTTAATTGCAAGTAATATAATCAAATCTAATATGTTAAAATTCTGAATTAAATTGATATAGAGTCCTGCTGGATAATATATTTTCGTAATAATTTCTTGAATACTATTCGCATTTTGCACTATGTTTGCTACCATACCTTGCATATTAAATGAAACATAGAAAATACCCAATAAAATTAAACTTGTAAATAGCACTTGCATAATATTTCTAGCTTTAAATTTTGCTGACAATCCTTTTATAATATATCCAAAAATACATCCCAAAATTGTTGGAATAATAGGTAGTAGTACTAGCATAACAGTCGATATTAGATAAAAGCTTACATTTGTTTTTTCATACATTGCATATACTATAATTGCTGGTAGCATAAACAAAGAATTGTATAGAAATTGAAACGTTATCAACTTGAATATTCTTATAAAGAATATTTTTGACTGCGTAATTGGTAGCGAAAACAATAACTCATTATCTCTTGCTTCAAATAAAATTCCTTGTGACTTATATACTCCTTCAATAATTGTAAGTAAAGATGTGACCATAATAAAAATAGTTAATACAATATACGTTAAATGACTTGGGGCCAATTTTTCTGCTAAAATGGCTACATACGAACCAACTGAAAACATAACAACTAATGCTAAAACGATTGGCAAAACTATTTTTCTAGCCCTTGATTCATTTCTTGCTTTAATTCTAAATAAACTCATATCTTGTGACATAGTCGCTTTTAGTAAAGATAACAGTTTTTTCATTTTTTATTGTTTCCTTTCTTAAAATTAATTTTGCAAAAATACTTCATTACTTTTCACAATTTTCTTCATCTAATTCTAAAAAAACTTTTTCCAGTGATTCATCACCTTTTACTTCCTCCATACTTCCGACTTTTACAAGTTTGCCCTGTTTAATAATTGCTACTCTACTACATAATTTCTCTGCCACTTCTAAAATATGTGTTGAAAAGAAAATTGTTTTTCCCTCTTTGCACATTTCTCTCATAATTTCTTTCATATCAAATACTGATTTAGGATCTAAGCCAACAAAAGGTTCATCCATAACCAATACTTTTGGATTATGTGAAAGTGCCACAATCAAAGCTACTTTTTGCTTCATTCCATGAGAAAAAGAAGATATTTCGTCATTTATATTATTCGAAAGTTCAAATAAACTGACGTATTTTTCAATCTGCTTTTTTCTTTCACCTTTTGGTACCTCGTACATATCACAAATAAAATTAATAAAATCGATAGCTTTCATATTTTCATACAAATCTGGATTGTCTGGTACATAAGCCATTTGCATTTTACAAGCAATAGGTTCTTTTTTTATAGACTTTCCATTAATAAGAATATCACCTTGTTCAAAGTCTAATATTCCTGCAATAGATTTTAAAGTAGTTGTTTTTCCAGCGCCATTGTGCCCTATAAATGCAAATATTTCTCCATCGCCCACTTTAAGAGATATATCATCTACTGCTTTCTTTTCATTGTTGTAAATTTTACTAAAGTTTTTAATTTCAATCATAATTCATTTTCCCCTTTCATTATTCCTATTCTTTAGGTAATATCCATTTGTTGTTTGGATTTTTTTCTAATAACATTAATGCTTGAAATTGGCTAGATAATAATTCTTGTATTTGATTGTCTGTTAATTTGATAGTATCATTGGCTACTAATGTTGCAATCCCATGACAGAAAATCCACATTTTTGTATGAAAATCTTTTATATCATTATCTTTTAAATTGGTACTTATCTTTATTAATTTTGCAATTTCTTCGTAATCGTCTCCATCCTTTGAGACAAATGCATCTGGTGTTAGTCCTGTATCACTCATAAATAAAGTTTGAAATAATTTTTTCTCTTGTTTTGCAAACTTGATATAATTTATTCCAACTTGTTTATATTGAGGTATCCCTTTAACCATATTATCTAGTAAAAACTTATAAAAAAATTTTTCTATTTTTATATATAATTCTTTTTGCATTTCTTCTACATTCTCAAACTGATAATATATTGGCCTAATTGAACATTTTAACTTATTGGCAAGTTCTCTGTTACTTAATTTTTCCATTCCATCTTGCCTTACAATCTCAAATGCAGCATCTAATATCATATCTTTTGAAATTCTAATTTTGGTTGGCATTGTTATCACTTCCTTTGATATCTTTTAATATTGTATCACTTAGTACATTACTTGTATATAGTTTTTAAAAAAATATTTATGTTTTATTTATACAAAAAGGCAAGTCATTTTAAAAATTACTTGCCTCTATAGTGTCTACCTATTTTCTATAAAAATGTTGATATAATATTTTTCCAAGATAGTTTTTCATTATTTTTTCAAATTCTTGTAAGGTTACTTTTTTATTATCTTCATTATAATACAACATTTCAATATGACATTTCTCTCTTTAATAGTATAAAATGAACCAAATATTACTGAAGACGAAGATTTTGACGATTGCATTTTCAAAATCTCCGTCTTCTGTGATATTTTTTTACCCTGCCATAATTTCACAAACTAAATTACTGATTTCTGTTGGATTTTCAATATTCAGTCCTTCTATCAATCTTGCTTGTGCATATAGGATTTTCGTATATTTTTCTAATTTTTCTTTATCTTCTTTATAAAGCTCTTTTAATTTTTTTGCAATTTCATGATTTTCATTAATTTCTAATATTGTTTGTGCTTTTATTCCCTGATTATTTGGCATTGCATTTAATGTTTTTTCCATTTCTACAGATATTGCTCCTTCAGAAGTTAAACAAACTGGATGATTTTTTAATCTATGTGTGAATCTAATATCTTGAACTTCATCTTTTATTGCTTTTTTCATAGTTTCAAACATTTCCTTACTCTCTTCATTTGCTTTTTTTAGTTCATCTTTTTCTACTTCAGTATCTAAATCCAATTTGTCACTACATGCATTTTGAAATGTTTTTTCTTCATAATTCATTAATACTTGGAAAACAAACTCATCCACATTATCTGTTAAATATAGAATCTCATATCCTTTATCTTTTAACATTTCTACTTGTGGTAACATATCTATTTTATCTACTGTTTCTCCACAAGCATAGTAAATTACCTTTTGCTCTTCTTTCATTCTTTCTACATATTCTTTTAGCGTAACTAATTTCTTTTCTGTTGACGAATAGAATAATAACAAATCTTTTAATTTGTCTTTATTCATTCCATAATCATTATAAGTTCCATATTTTAGTTGTAGTCCAAAATTCTTAAAAAATTGTTCATATTTATTTCTATCACTTTTTAATAAATTTTCTAATTCTGATTTTATTTTATTTTCTATATTTTTAGCAATCACTCTTAGTTGTCTATCATGTTGTAACATTTCTCTTGATATATTTAATGACAAATCCTCACTATCAACTAATCCTTTTACAAATCCAAAATAGTCAGGTAGCAAATCTTCACATCTTTCCATAATTAATACGCCATTTGCATATAATTGTAATCCTTTTTCATATTCTTTAGTGTAATAATCATATGGTAAATGAGCAGGAATATATAATAAGGCATTGTATTTATATTGTCCTTCAACTTCTGTATGTATTACTTTTAAAGGCTTTTCATAATCATGAAACTTTTCTATATAAAAGCTTTCATATTCCTCTTCTTTAACATTTTTCTTGTCCTTTTTCCATATTGGAGTCATAGAATTAATAGTTTTTAATTCTTTTGCTTGTTCATATTCATTTTCTGTTCCTTCTTTTTTATGGCTTCGTTCTATCTCCATTTGAATCGGATAACGTATATAATCTGAATATTTTCTTATAAGTTCTTGTATATTATATTCTTCTAAAAATTGGCTATATTTTTCTTCTTCTGAATCTTCTTTTATGTGAAGAGTTACTTTTGTTCCTATATCTTCTTTATCACATTCTTCTATTTTATAACCATCTACACCTTTTGATGTCCAACAATATGCCTTATCTGAATCTATAGACCTACTTTCTACTTTTACTAAATCACTTACCATAAATGCTGAATAAAATCCTACTCCAAATTGTCCTATAATATCAATATCTTTTTTCTTTTCATTTTCTTCTTTTTTAAACTCAAGAGATCCACTCTTTGCAATTGTACCTAGGTTTTTATCTAGTTCTTCTTCTGTCATACCACATCCATTATCTGTTATTGTAAGTATTCTTGCATCTTTATCCAAATCAATTCTAATTTTTAAGTCTTCTTTATTTATCTTTAATTTTTTGTCTGTTAGCGAACGATAATATAACTTATCTATTGCATCACTAGCATTTGAAATCAACTCTCTTAAAAAAATTTCTTTGTTTGTATAAATAGAATTAATCATTAAATCTAATAATCTTTTAGATTCTGCTTTAAATTGTTTATTTTCCATTTTTATTCCTTCTCTCTGTATTTCCTTATAACTAAAATTAGCAAGTAGGTAAAACCTACTTGCTAATAGGATTCCTTCCATTATTTATTGCATATGTTTTTAATCACCTATTGGTATATATCTTTTTTCTGGTAATTCTTTCTTTTCCTCTTTTTTTGGAATCTCTAACTGTAAAGTTCCATTTTTGAATGATGCTTTTATGTCTTCGTCCTTAATATCGTCTCCAATATAGAAACTTCTTGAACATTCGCCAAGATATCTTTCTCTTCTTACAAATTTTCCTTCTTCATTTTCTTCTTTGTGTGAATCTGTTGTAGCATGAATTGTTAAGTAACCATCTTCAACTTCAATTTTAATGTCTTCTTTTTCATATCCTGGTAAATCAATATCAACTAGATATTGATCCTTTTTTTCTTTAATATCTGTTTTCATCAATTTAGTTTCTCCTCCTACAAAAAATGGATCTCTAAACATTTCCTCCAATAAGTCAAATTCATTTTTCCTTCTTGGTATCATCATCATAACAAACCTACTTCCTTTCTTTTTATGTGTTGACACCATTCCTGGTAGCACATATATAATTTTTCTATAAAAAGTATTATTTACTTTTTACATTCTAATTATATATCCATTTTTAGCAATGTCAAGCAGAGAGTGCTAAAATTCACAAAACTTTCACATTTGCTCTTACTGTTGATTGTCAAAATCTCCGTCTCAGTGACAATCAACAACTCAGTAACTTTATTTCTTATCCTTTAATATTCTAAAATAATGATTTGCTTCTCTTAATACATGGTCAGCTAAAAGAGGTAAGATAATAGATCTTATTTCACATTCTTTAATTCCTTCTGTTCCTGCTGTTTTAAATTCTATATATTTTTTTGTCTCTACAATTGTTTTATCTGTAACACTTTTTATCGTCTCATCCGTCATATTCTTTGCTTCTTCTATTAATTTTTGATAATCTTTAGCAAAAGTATCAGCAGTAGTAATTAAATCATTTTCAGTTGGGTCAAGCAAACCTCTTATAAATAATGCATGTTCCATCATAATTTGATTCCAAAATAATTCTACTTGTTTCATATTTTGACAATTTATGTCTTCTCCCTGTTGTAGCATAACTACATATTGTCTATATAATTTTGCTTCACGGAGAATATGTTCTATTAATAGTGGATAATTAGCTGTAAATACTCTACAAGATAATACATCTTTTAAAAGTCTTTCTTTTAAACTGATTAATCCATCCAATATAGTAATTGCTGTATCATTCAAATAGCATACATATTGAGTAATATCTGGCATTCCATAATAATTATCACTTGTTAATTTCAATTCTTGAAGTGTGATATTGGAATCTATTGTAATCCCTGTAAGTTCTTCTGTTTTTCTCTCTGCACCATATGTGAATCTTGTTACAATTTCTCCAGAGCTTAAAATATTCGGTCTTATCATACAATTACTCAACCTTACTGCATCTGATAAAAGCTTTTCAAATTGTCTTTTGTATAGCATAGCTTCTTGAATATATTCTATATTTTTTGGCATAAATCCAGCCTGCAAAAATATTGCATGCTCCTTCATAATTCTTGCAAAAAACAGATGCAATTCAAGCGATGTTTTTACATAATCTTTCATAATATTTTTTTCCTTTCTTATTAATTTATAGTATTTTATGAATAACATCTATTTATTGTCACACTCTTGAGACTTTTTCTAGTTACTTATAAGCATATATCTGCATACTATAATTATAGGAGGTGAATTTATGAATTACCAAGATTATGATGAATATATGAGAAGTTTAATAGGATATCCAAACATGCGCACATCCATGTCTCCATCTATGTTTCCAATGGAAGCATATTCTGATGATTTAGAAAGAATGTATCCTGAGGTTTATAGAGTCGTTTACCCTATGGTATGTTTTGCTTGTGATAATATCAGAACACCTGTAACTGAAGAAATGCTAGATATGATGACAGACGATATTTATGATAGAGTAGAAGCTGATGGAAGAATAAATGTTGATATTTCAGTTGAAGTTAGAAATAATGAAGAAGTACAAGAAAATAGACAGAGAAGACCTCGTCGTCGTAATAGATTTTTAAGAGATTTAATAAGAATACTGCTATTAAGGGAATTATTACGTAGACGTCATAGAAGACCCTTTTAATTACTATATTTTAAATTAATACTAAGAAAAGCGACATGATTACCTTTCAATAATTTACATGTCGCTTGTTTTGAATTTGTTTAAACTTATTAATGTTTTTCTATTTTTTTATTCTGAAGACTATTTCTTTCTTATTGGAACTTGGATTTCAGTAAGGCATTCACACACAAGTTCATATCTTTCTTTATGTGTGGCAATTATTCTTGCTGGAATTCTTCCACCTGTATTATTTATTATTAAATTTTCTTTAAATCCATAATCTTTTATGTTCATTTTATTTTCCTCCATTTAAATAAAAGCATCGTAGTCGTTCATCAGTTTATAATATTTATGCAATAAACATAATAATACCTAGAATGGTAAGAACAATACCAGTAACTCTATTTAATTTCTTAACATCAGCTTTATTTGCCCATCTTGCACCTATTCTTGCCCAAATAAACGTAAATAACACACATAATATCATAATTAGTAAGTTAGGTCTTCCTCCTATTGCAAAATGAGAAACTGCACCTGTTAATGCTGTAAAAGTCATAATAAATACGCTTGTTCCAACTGCTGTTTTTAAATCATACTTAAGAACACTCGTCAAGATTAATAGCATTAGCATTCCACCACCAGCACCAACAAATCCACATAATAAACTAATCCCTCATTTTATAGTTCTACTAAAGCCTTTTGCATTGTGTTAGGGTTAACCCTTGTTGTAAGTGCTAGCTCTCTTACAGAAGGCAACCTTTCACCTAATTTTAGCTTTCCAGAAACGATTTCTATTCTTAATCTTTCTACTAATTGAATATAAATTGGTCTTTCATTGTTTTTGGCACAAAAAATAAAGAATTTTCAAAATTTATGTGAATGGAGCCGTAGATTTT
>DNVW01000006.1:175033-212902 GCA_003507395.1 Clostridiales bacterium
AAAATCTACGGCTCCATTCACATCTAATTTTGCATTTTGATCTGTTCTTCTTTTATTAACGGATATCGCACAAGTTTATTTCCATCTAAGTTTTCTTTATACATATCTACAGCTGTAATTTGATGATTATCATAAGTTGTATAATAATAAATTCCTTTATCGGTGTTACAACATGAAGTATAGATTGTTATTTCATATTTTCCATCTCCTAAATCACAACAACCTCTTTGCTGATCAACTGAGTTAAGAATATGGAAAAATTGACTAACGCTTTCCTTTTCACCCTCTCCAGAAATTGAATTCATTTTTGTAAAAGCTACTCTAACAAATCTAGATTGTGATGATAAATCTCCTGGAAGACCAATTGCTCCCATTCCACGGCTATATTTTTGTAAATTTAGCCCTTTTGCAAATTTATCTTCTGGCGACTTTGCTGATAAATTCATATAATTATTTAATGCAAACATTTGCTTATCAAATGGTGGATTATTGGTTAAAACACCCACTGGATTTTCATATACTTTAATACCTTCTTTTACTGATTCTATTGTTATAGATTCTTCACTATCTGAAATAATCCAATGTAACTGTGCCAGTGGTAACTTATCATTAAATGGAACATTTAATAAATTTATTTTTCTTATTAACTCTCTTGCTTCTTTAACAGTAGCACACCTGCTAAGAATCCAAGGTATGAATTCAAATTGTGTAATATTATCCTTTCCTTCTATCTTTTCCTTATAGTCTGCATTTCCTACAAAATTTAAACCTGCCATTCCTAATCCTTTTTCATTGATTGCATCATAATATAAAGGATAATCTTCTACTACATATGCCATACCAATAATTGCATAATGAAAATTTAATTCTCCTTTTTCTCTAAAATAAAATGGATAATTTCGTGGGGTTACTGTAATCTCATCTCCATAAGAAAATTCATAATCCAATGTACGACCAAAATAAAAATCATTTGTTTTATAAGTTGCTGCTGTACACATATTTTCCCTCCTAATAATTGATAGTATTTCTATAATAATATATCTGTCGCAATAAATTGTCAATGGGGACTGGAATTTTGACAATTTACAGAAGGATATGCTGTAAAATATTGACTTTTTTGTATTTTTATGTTAACATAGTTGTTGGGGGTGTTTTTATGAAAAAAATATCAATTACAATATTATTAACAATTATGATATTCTTTTGTGCTATGCCTGTTTACGCTAGCAATGATATAACAACAAATGAAAAAATTATTAGTCTATGGAAATCTTCTGATTTACCATTAATATCTCCTTATTCAAAATACGTTCGTTTTTTAAGTCAAGATATTTATCAAAATTATGATAAAACTCAAGCTAGATATTTGCAAAAAGAATTGAATGCAGTTCTTGGATGCAATTTAGATACTAATGGTATTGTTGATTCACAAACAAGAAAATACATCAAAGATTTTCAAAAAGCTTATAATCTTCCTATAACTGGATCTGTTGATTCTAAAACACGAAATTTTTTAAATGTAGCTTATAAATTTCAAAAAGTCATAGTTTCAGCAAATAGTTTGAATGTTAGAAACAAACCAGGAACATCTAATTCTGATGTTATAGGTGTTGCTACTAAAGGAACTATTTTTAGTATCATAAGCACACATTGGGTAAATGGTACTAAATGGTATGGTATCGCATACAATGATGGTGTTACTGGCTATATATCTTCTAAGTACACCAAAAATACTTTTGTTGAAGTAGATATAGTTTCTCAGACTTTAAGGTTATATAAAAACAGTTTATTAATTCTAGATTCAGCAATTACAACAGGTAAAAAAGGATCTTATGATACACAAAAAGGTTATTTTGAAGTAATGTTTATTGATACTGATAGATACTTGCAACCATCTAATGCCTTTGTTCATTATTGGATGAGATTTAACAATCCTAAAGCTCAAGGTCTTCATGATGCAAGTTGGAGAGGTTCAACTGAAAACTTTACTTATTTTGGTGGTACTGTTTACAAACAAAATGGTAAAGCTGGTACTAAATATTCTGGAAGTAAAGGTTGCGTAAATATTCCACCTAATAAAATGCCTATAATCTTTAATAATATAGGATTAGGTACTCCAGTTTACGTTCATTAAAATAATTTTAAAAATATTAAAATTATTATAGACTTTTTGTAGTTTATTGTGTATTATTATATTTAGAATGATTAATTAATATTTGGAGGTAAACATGTTTAAAAAAATATACATAATTATTTTTATACTTATTTTTATGTTTGTTTCTTTTTCAACTTTTGTATATGCTGGAGATATTAATATGAATCTTCAGAATTCAAATACATCAGTTGAGAGCAATACTTCTTCCCCTTTAAATGCTTTATCTTCATTGCCAGAAGCGAGCTTGGGGTTAACTAATATTCTAAATATACTACTAATAGCTGTAGGTATATTATTAATATTGTTGGCAATAGCGATTTTAATTAGATTGAGATAACAAAATTAATATTATAGTTTTAAAATAAAATTGGAAAATTATTCATAAATTTCCAATTTTATTTTTTATGTATATTTTATTTTAAAATATTAATAATAATATTGAACAATTTGATTCAGATTCTATAAATTTAAAAGGAGGTTTTTATGAGTAAGAAGTTTATTTTATTTATTGTTGTATTTGTTATTTCACTTTTTACTGTTTCTTATACATTTGCTGCTAATAATGCTGTAGATAATGTTAGAAATGCTGTTGGAGGAGCCGAAAATGTTATTGAAAATGCAGGTAAAGGTATAGGTAATGTAATAAGAGATGGCACTAATACATTAGAAAATGGCGGAAAAAATTTAACAAATACTATGAATAATGATAATCATACAACAAATAATGCCAATACTTTAAACAATAATACTGGTAACTATACAGCAACTAGAACAACTGCAGGTACAAGAACTAATATGACTAACACTTCTACTTGGATGTGGATTTTGTTAGCAATAATTGCAATAGTAATAATAGCACTTGTCGTATATTATAGTGGACAAAAAAATTCTAGAAATTTTTATGACGATAGTAATAATAATAACAGATAATCTTTTAACCATGAACTTATATTTTAGAAATAATATAATGTTTTAAATAATTGTAAAACATTATATTATTTTTTAATTTACCATTTGAAAATAACTAATATCTTGCTTTTTACCGTTTTAGTGATATAATATTTAGTATTAAGGAGTGTCCCCTTTGTGACAAATTGTCACAAAAAGGAACGTCCCCAAAGTGACAAGGAGGTTTTTATGGCAAATAAAATTGTTGCAACTAATCCTACGGCAAAACATAACTATATAATAGAGAAAACTTTAGAGGCAGGAATTGTTTTAACTGGAACAGAAATTAAATCTATACGAAATGGAAAAATTAATTTAAAAGATAGTTATGCTATTATTAAAAATGGTGAAGTTTTTATATATGGTATGCATATTAGTCCTTATGAACATGGTAATATTTTTAATAAAGATCCTCTTAGACCTAGAAAGTTATTGTTACATAAGTTGGAGATTATTAAATTAATTGGTCAAACAAAGCAAAAGGGTTATTCTCTTATTCCAATTAATTTGTATTTTTCTGGTAATTTTTTAAAAATAACCCTTGGTGTAGGAAAAGGTAAAAAATTATATGATAAAAGAGAAGATATTGCTAAAAGAGATGCAGAAATGAGAGTAAAAAAAGAATTCGGAAAAAATATATGACTTTTTAAAAAAACCGTGATTTTCCACGGTTTCTTTTACTTTATGCTTTATTACTTGATTCAAATACATCTTTTATTTTGTGCTTTACTGTTTGCTTTACTGCTTCTCTTGCTGGTGTTAAATATTTTCTTGGATCAAAAACTGAAGGATCTTCTGAAAGCACTTTTCTTATTTCTGATGTCATTGCTAATCTTAAATCTGTATCTACATTAATTTTTGATACACCTAGTTTACTTGCTTGATTTAATATTTCGTCTGGCACTCCCTTTGCACCAGGTATGTTTCCACCATATTTATTGCATGTTTCTACAAGCTCTTGAATAACTGTTGAAGCTCCGTGTAGCACAATCGGAGTATTTGGTATTAGTTCTTTCACTTTTTGCAAAATATCAAATCTTAATTTAGGTTCTCCTTTAAATTTGTATGCCCCATGACTTGTTCCTATTGCAATAGCTAAAGAATCACATCTTGTTCTTTCTACAAACTCTCTTGCTTGTTCTGGGTCTGTAAACATTGCATCTGATTCTGCAACATTAACTTCATCTTCTATCCCTGCTAGTTTTCCAAGTTCTGCTTCTACTACTACTCCATGTTTATGTGCATATTCTACAACTTGTTTTGTTAATCTAACATTTTCTTCAAAATCATATTTTGAACCATCTATCATAACAGATGAAAATCCATTATCTATACACATTTTGCAGGTTTCAAAATCTGGTCCGTGATCTAAATGTAGTGCAACAGGTATATCATGCTCGTCTAAAGCAGCTTCTACCATTTTTCTTAAATATCCTATTCTGGCATATTTAATAGCACTTGAAGATGCTTGTAATATTACTGGTGAATTTTCTTCAGCTGCTGCATCAACAATTCCTTGTATTAATTCCATATTATTTACATTAAAAGCTCCTATTGCAAAGTGTTCTTTCATTGATTTTTCAAACATATCTTTCGTAGTTACCAATGGCATATATATTCCTCCTCTTAATTTAGTGAATTTATTATATACCACTTTTTTGGAATATTCAATATATTAACTAATTTCATTTGATTAAATTGTAATAGTCAACTATTCCTCGTAATATATTCAGGAATATAGATTTATGCTGATCCATAGGTTCCCATGCCAGAAGTTGTCACTATGATTTTTTGTTCTATTGTTTTACATTTCAACATTTTTCTAGATTTTAATGATTATTTGTTAAAGTTTTTGTAGCTACTACACATAGATTCATCAGGTTCCTTAGTTTCACATCCAATAATTGGTGTAACCATTATTTCTTTTAAAGTACATTTGTGGTTTTCTAAATTGTTATATTGGCAGCTTTCAACTGTACAATTTATTTTTTGCTTTTCTTCCATAAAAATAGCCTCCTTTTTTACTTTTTTATAATAAATAGTATGGCTATTTTTATATTTTTTATTACGTGAAAACTCTTTTTATCTTTATTTACATCATTGAGATATTTGCTTGCATTTTTCTGGATTTTTAAAACTTAAATACCAACTTATTCCATTTCTATTTTTTTCAATTTCAGAATTTCTTTGCATTAATCCTTCAAATGTTTGTGGTGGTGGTAAAATTATAGGATTGCATGGTACCCAGTTTGCTGGTGTACTACCTTTATTTTCATCGGCTACTTGTAAAGCTTGCAAAGCTCTTAATATTTCTGGAATGCATCTTCCTACATTTAACGGATATACTAATATTAATCTTACTATTCCATTATCATCTATTATAAATACATTTCTTACTGTTTCTGTTTTACTAACATCGTTTGCTATCATACCATATTTTCTAGCAATTTCTCCACTTCTATCAGCTATAATAGGAAATGGAACTCTAATGCCTGTTTTGCAATAAATATCATAAACCCAAGCCAGATGTGAACTATTGCTATCTACACTTAAACCAATTAAGCATGTATTTAACTTTTCAAAATATGTATTGGCCTTTGAAAAAGCTATCATCTCTGTAGTACACACGGGGGTAAAAGCCTTCAATTTGGGGATATTATATTAATCGACTAATTTCAGGTTTTAGCTCGAATTTCACACTCTTATCGTGATAAATCCATATTTTGTCAATTAGACACTCTAAAATATATCTATTGGGTTCATTAGATTTTAGAATATCATCAAAATATTCTATTGCCGTTTTTAATCTTTTTATTTTTTCTGTTTCTAAATCTTCTTGCTGTTGTTCTAATAGTTTTTGTAATTGTTCTATACGATTAGTTTTATCTTTTTCCACTTCTTTATATGTATTTTCAATCATTTCTCGTTGATACTCATTTGTAGTATTAGTTAAATCTTTAATTTTTTGACTAATCAAAACTTTGTATTCAGCATTTAAGTTTTCAATTTCAAATTTAATTTTTTCTTTATTATTTGTTTTAGCATTAGTTTTTGTTTGAAGTTGTATTTTGTTTATTTCATCTATGTATTTATTTTTAGTGAATTTTAAAAATTCTTTGAAATGTATAATTATATCTGATTCTTTAATTTCATGGCATTTGCATCTAGTTTTACCATAAGTTCTATATTGTGAACATTCATAACCTTTTTGAGATTGTTTTCTAGTTATAGTTATGCCACTTACTCCAAATCCACAATCACCACATCTACAAAGTCCTGAAAAGTAATAGTTTCTTTTTCTTGTACTTGATGTGCTTTTTGTATTTACTTTTCTTTTTCTTATTTCTTGAGCTAAATTAAATGTCTCTTTAGATATAATTGCTTTGTGATGATTTTCAAACACAAAATGTTCTTCCTCTGAAAGCTTTATTGCTTTACCTCTTATAGATACAGTCTTTTTCTTATGAGTTCTAAGTGTGCCACAATATACATCATTTTCTAAAATGTTTCTTACCATATATGTGGACCATAATTTTTGAACTGGATGTTTATATATTCTGCCTCTTTCTAGGTGTTTCATTTGATAGTAAACCGATGGAGTTGGGTAATTGTATTTACTATTTAGAATATCGCAAATTTTCTTTCTTCCAATTCCTTCTTCGGTATATAGCTTATATATTAATTCTATAACAGGTCGTAGTTCTTCATCAACATATAGCTTTGTTATATCTTCTGGATCTTTTATATATCCATAATAATTTCCCATAATTAATCTTCCTGTTTTTTGTTTAGAATACATGTGGTCTCTAGTTTTTCTTGAACAATCTTTAACATATCTTTCATTAAACCATGTTGTTATTCCAATAGTATCATCTCTATCATTTAAAACATCATAAGTTCCACCCATTTCAGAAACTAATATTAAATTCTTTTGAATATTCTTAAACTCATCTATTAAAACTAATACTCGTCCGTTATGTCTTCCAATTCTTGATAAATCCTTCGCTATGACTACATCAATTTTTCCTCCTTTTACTTTTTCAATCATTTTTGAAAATGCAGGTCTGTTAAAGGTATATCCCGAAACATTGTCATCTATGTAGAAGTCTGAGATAGTCCAATTACGGGAAGTTGCAAAGTCTTGAATAATTCTTTTTTGTTCTTCAATACTCGCATAGTTTTCTTTATCTTCATCTCTAGACAATCTACAATATCCGTACAACTGTCATTTTATCCTCCAAATCTCGCCTGATATTGCTTGTTTTCATGTTAGCATACATTTTTGTTTAATTCCACTTGTTTCGTAATTATTTTTTCAAGAATCTCGGGATAATTCTCTTTTCCAGTTACGAAAATAGCCACGCTATATTTTTCTTGTTTATACTTTTGAGCTAAATCTTTTGTTTCTTCTTTCTGGAGTTCTTCTTCTGTCAAATAAATTTGAACATACTTCGTGCCTTGTATTTCTGCTATTGTAAGTTTCATAATTTATTTTACCTTCCCGAAGTTAAATCTACACGTTTGGAAAAGAATTAAATTTTTACTAGGCAAACAAACAAGAAAACCGCAGGTGTGCTATTGCACATTGAGGATTTTCGAAGTGAAGTTTAACAACGTAAAAATTGTAATTATTTTTCAAACAACCTAACTCCTTCATAACATTATTAATAAATGTTATGCTAAAAAGAGAATTGTTATCTCTTTTTATTTTAAATTACAATATAGAAATAGAGTAAAACTTTTTCATGTTTATCAAATTGCATCACCTCACATTTCTATATATATGAAGCCAAAAATTTTATCAAATGTTGCAAATTTTTAAAATTTTTTCGTTTTTTTCAAACTTTTTTAAAGTTTGCAGGAACAGGGAGTCGCCACGAATCCCAATAAGAGCCTAAAAGCGTGGCTTTTAGCAGGATACTCAAAAAATATAGAGGCGACATTTTGACGCCTCTATAAAATTATAGAACTATTATATAAATTGATTGAAAAAATCATTTCTATTTTTCTTTGTCAGCTAGTTCAAATACAGCTTTTGTATATTTTAATAATTCTTTTTTATTTTTAAATCCACAAGTTTTCGCAAAATAATCTGCATATATTGTATCTTCTTTTACTACTCCTGTTTGTATTGCTTTATTTATATTATAACTCTCTTTTGATGATATATCTCTTAGTCTTAAGTATTCTGTTACTGTTAGATTATAGATATTATCATTATTTTTTAATTTTTCATAGATCTCAGTTGTTATTATTCCATTATCTATTAGTTCATAATCATTTTTAAATTCTACAATTTTTTTGTCTGGATATTTTGTTACATTTGCAACTCGTTCTATATATTCTGCTTTACCTTCTTTGTTTATTTTCCCTACATTTACAGGTTTAAATATCATTATAATTGCAAATATAACAGCTATAATCAATAGTAAAACACCAATAGTACATACTAACTTTTTATTTAGCTTTATTTTTTTCTAGTTTTAGTTCTTTTTCCTGCCATATAATCGCTCCCTTTATTTTTAAAAAGAGAACTAGAAAGTTCTAGTCCTCTCTTATGTAGTATTTTAGTTCATTTTTTTCTTTTTTGCAACTATTGTTGTTGCTCCAAGTCCTATTATTGACATACTTGCTATTGCTACATAAAGCATTATATTGTCGCCTGTTTTTGGATTTGAACCATTATCTTTCATTTCTTCTTTATCTTCTGGTTTTGATGGAGTATTATTTTCGTTGTTATTGTTGTTTTCAGCTTTTCTTGCTATTGTAAATGTTGTTTCTGCTTCTCCTCCATCTGCAAATGCTACTTTTAATGTATGTTCTCCAACTGCAAGTGTATCTACATAGTCTTTATTTAATACAATTATTGTGCTTCCACTTTTGCTTGTATAATTTGAACTATCTACAAGTACGTTATCTACATATACTTTATTATTAAATAGGCTATAATCTGCATCTATTCTAAATCTTGCTTCTGTATCTTCTGTTATTGTATATGTTTGTTCTGCACCTTCTATTACTTTGTATTCTATTTTTTCTACTACTACTTTAATTTTCATATTTGATGTAATGTTCTTTAATTTTAATGTGTTGCCATCTAGTGTTTTTTCTACATCATTTACTAATACTTTTACTAGTTTGTAGCCTGTATTTGCTGTTATTGTGAAGTCTTTGTTGTCTCCATAACTTACTGTTACAGTTCCATCTGGATCTACTGTTGCTCCTGTTACTTCTTCTACTGTTATTGTAAATGGTATTTTCTTGTAGCTTACTTCTACTGTTTTTTCTTCATCTACTGTTATTTCTATTTCATTTCCCGTTGCAGTTTTTTCTATTCCATTTACTAATACTTTATCTATCATATATCCTGTATTTGGTGTAAATGTTATTTTTACTTTACTTCCTTCTATAACATCTATTTTACTTGGTGTAATTGTTCCATTTCCACCAGGTACTGATGTTATTACATCAAATGTATTTTTAACATCAACTTCAATATCAATATCAGTTATTGTTTTATAGTTTGTTGTATCAACTGGAGTAAATGTTGCTTTATATGTGTTTGTTCCTACAGTTAACACTGTTGCAGGTGCATTCCATGTAAATCCTGTTGGTAATACTACATCTGCTAATACTTTACCTTTTACAGAAGTTAATCCTGTTGGTACTGTATAATTTGGTGTTGCTTGTGTGATAGACCAGTTAATAGTTAAATCACCATTTGATCCATCTTTCCACTCATAATTAGTTTTATCTTTAATTTTTGCAACAATAGTATTATTTGATACATTTTTAGCTTGAGTATCACCAGTTACTTCTATATTAGAATTAACATTATTTAATGTAGGAGTAATATCACTACCAGTATATTCAAAAGTATCTTTAACAATAGTTACTTTATCAAGTTGAGCTTTTTTAATAGTGAATGCTACACTAAATGTTCCAGTGTAATTTGCATTTGTATCAGGAACTTTATATGTTACTGTATAAGTACCAGCATTTGTTGGTGCTGTAGCACTATTATATGAGGTTGTTCCTGTTCCTTGATATTTTACTTCTAAATCACTTACATTTACTGTTCCTGCATTAACACTAATTGTTCCTGTTGGCTTTTTAGGATTTCCATCATAAGTAAATGTTTCATTATTAGAAAGTCCTGAAATATTTACATCAGTTTTATTTACAACATGAATTGTAAAGTCTTTTGATGTTTCTTTCCATTCAGGAGTACCATCTCCACCAAGATCAACTTTTACTGCTGTAACAGTCATTACAACATCACCTTCAGTAGCTCCTGCTACATATTCTTCATTTGTAGCATCATATGTAAGTGCATCTCCTGATTTAGTAGTAAAATCAATGTTTCCTACATTTCCGGTTACTGATTGTTCTAAATAACCTTTTGTTATAGAACCATTAACTCTTACATATTGATCTGCAATTGCTAAAGGTTGATCTGCACTTGTTACTTCAAGTACACCATTTACATGTGTTCCCATTGTATAGTTAGAAGTAATATCTTCACTATTTCTCATTACTTTAACATTGCTTACAGCATTATTTGAAGAACCTACAAATTTTTGGCTACCAGTAATTGTAGCTTCTAACATATCACCTGGTAGTAATACACCATCAGTATATGTATAAGTATTTTTTGTTAATTCAGCACCATCATATACTTTAGTATCTGAACCGGCTGTTACAACTATTGTTGTTGGAATTGGGTTTACTGTTAATTTACCAGCAGATTTTTTAATATTAGAGTAACAATTAGTTACATCAACACCATCTGCATTAGTTATTGTAATTTTTCCTATTGTATTATTTTCAAGAGCTGTATCTTTAACATCTCTTACTTTACCAGTAATTACTGCAGTAACTTTATCACCATTAGGTAATGTTTTATCAGCTACTGCACTAGCATTATTTGCCCATAAAACATCATAAGCATTTTTTGTATGGTATGTTCCATCATAAGTAAATGTTTCATCATAACTTTTTACTTTTACTTCAGTATCGATCGGTGTGATTTCAAAATTAACACTAGCTTCACTTGCAGTATAATTTGGATTTGTAATACTTAAAGTAGCTTTATATTCACCTACTAATATAGGCATTATTTTACCATAGTTTTCAGAATCATCTTTCTTAGAATAAGTAATTGCATAGTCATCAGGTGTTAAACCTTCAACTCCTATTAGAGTTGGTGTTTTAGTTTCTTTATAAACCCATGTACTAGCTAAATTAATTCCTAATCCAGTTAATTGTTTTGGCTCAACTTTTAGTGTAACTGTTGCTGTATATGTTTTACCATTTTCATCAGTTACAGTAATTGTCGGTGTATATGTTCCAGCAGATAGACCAGATTTTGCTTTAATTTTAAAATCAGTATTTGTTGCACCAATACCTATTGTTGGTTGTGTAGTTCCAATGATTTCAAATTTATCTGTATCAGATACTGTTACATTAGTAATTTTTAACTCAGCAGCACCAATATTAGCAATATTAATTATTGCTTCTGATCCATCAGTATATCCAAATGTAACATTTGGTAATGTAACATTATCAACACTTAAACCTGTTTCTTTAGCAAGTTTAATATATTGTGGTTGACTAGTACTTGTACCAGTTTTAACATCCATAACTAATGTTGCTTTATCTTCTAGTTCAATTACTCCATTAGCATCAGTATAATATACTTTTGTATCAGTTGGTATTACTTCATTAATTCTTTTTTCACCTAAAATATTAAATCCTAGTTTAACACCTTGACCTTTTACCATAAGTGTTTCAAAATTGAAGTTTGCCTTCATATTAGTCTTATCAGATGAAGGGAAATGAAATATTCCACCATCTGCTTTTCCAACTTCGAAAATACCTTTTTTAACATTAACATTTAAAGTAATGTTTTGCTCCTTAGGTTCTGTATCAGAGAATACATCAAATATATATTCATCCCATGAACCTGTTCCAGTAACGGCATAAGTTCCACCATCAATAGTAAACCCATAGGTCTTAGGTAAATTTTTTAATTCTTCAGCCATATCTATAGTAGATAGTCTTACTCTACCATTATGTCCTTCTTCAATTATTTTACCATTATTACCATTGCCACTATCTTTAATGGTTAAATTACTTCTAAAATTATAATTATTTTCATCTTTATAACCATAATAGAATGTTAAATTGTTTTCTGTTACATCTAGAGTATTACCTGCTAAATCCAAGGTAACATTACCTAAAACATAAAATCCAAGAAACTTTGTCAACTTAATATCTCCGCCTAATTTAATAATAGTATCTTTGCTATTATTAATTTGATTAGCTGCAGCTATTAATTCATCTTCTGTTGTAGCCGTTAATGTTTGAACTTCTTTTTTCTTAACTGTAATTGGACCCAAATAAGCATCAATTGTAGCAAGTGTTGCTGTTCTATTTGCTATTTTAGTGCCTTCTCTATCATGATACTCTATAATAGAATCAGCATCAATTACATCATCAACAGTTAAAGTAGAACTATTTATCGAAAATGTTTTATAAGGTGCATTTTTGCTTTCTTTAGTAACATTTGAAAATTTTACGCTTTCATATGCTCTAGTATCTACTAATTCATGAAATCCAGTAACTTTTAGATTTTTAAAAACTACATTATTAAATCTATAATCACCAGCGGTTTGCCAAAAACTGTCAAAATCTTTTATATATTCAACATCTATACCATACATTTCACCATCCATTTCAAAATTAACAGTATATTCAGCCTTATTAATTTCGTTATAAATTGGTGTGTAGCCAGTATCAGTTAAAAGATTAAGTTTTGCAGTTTTACTACTACTTGAATTAATGAATTTTAAATCCAAAGTATTATAATAAATTAATTTTAACTTATAATGTTCTGGTATAGTTAATGTAAAGCCATTAAAATCCAAAGTTTTAGACATTTCAAGAGAGAAAGTTGTATCAACATCTTCTCTTAATGTAATGTCACTAGTAAGTTTAACTACATTTGTTACATTATCATTCATTTTATCAGTTAAATCTGAATAATTATTAACTTCTGCAGTTGTTGTTTCTGCATTTACATTAGTAGCCCCAATTAGTAGAAAACTAACTAGCATTAATAATATTGCTACTAAATATTTTGTTTTATTTTTCATAAAACCATTCTCCTTTCATTTGCTTGTTTTATTTTTAATTTTATCAATTAAATTTTTTATGTTGGTTCTAAATAGGATTATTCCTATAATTATAAGTACTATAATTATGAATATCATTCCACCAGCCATGTTCTTACTGTCTTGTTCTAGTGCTTTTGCTAGTTCTTCTTTGTTTGAAATTTTTGTTTGATATACATTAAAAGCATAAGCTCCTGTATCTAATTTATACTCTTCAAATCCATCTCCTACTTGTTTAGCAAGTATTGATATGTCTCCTAATTTTTCTAAATTTACATAGCTCATTTTTATTCTTATATCTCCAACACTAGGCCCCCATTTTGAATTTGTTAGGTATTCACCTTTTCTCTTAAATCCTTCTATTTCTGGTAGTTCTACTTTTTCATTGTCATTTATTCTTTGTGTTAATTTTTCTGAAACAGTAAATTCTCCTAAATATGCTTTATCACATTTATTTATACTGCTCATTGATTTTTCTGGGTTTCTATATATTCCCCCTGAACCTGATGTAATAGTTTTTTTTTCAACTTTGTCTTTCCATTCATAACCAACTTCATCATTACCTGCTTTATATTGATACATCTCTACTATTTTATTTACCTTGAATGTATCTAGCTCTATTCCAAATGTATTATCTTTAAATACTTCACTTGCTTTAAGTTTTCCAGAAACTAAAACAAGTTTGCCTTCGTTTTCTGGAAGTACTTTTGCTTCATCCAAAATAACTACTTTATCTAATATTTCTGGATTTGCTCCACTTTCCTGTTTTATAGCTTTTGCTATTAGAAAAACTGAAAAAATAACAACTATTATATATATTACAATTTTTATTTTTTTAGCCATATTATACTTTCCCCTTTACAATTGATTCTAAGCTTTTATATGTAAGTGTACTACTTTTTTTCACAGTCTCTACATATATGTTTCTTGTTTCTAAGTTTTTGATGGAATTCCTACTTTTTTATTAGTTCTGGGTATTTTGGTGAATATGGATCTGTTGGTGTTAATGATAGTTTATCTCCTTCTAATTTGAATTCGTAAACTTTTTCTTCATCCCAGCTTTCTAATTTTATCTTTAATTTTGTATCTTCTATAGAATATGTTCCTTCTCCTTCAAATCCATAAGCATTTTTCATAGTACATTTTCCGCCTTTTTTAAATTCCCATTCTGTTTCTACATCATCGTTGTTTTTTCCTGACCATTTTCCTACTACAGAAGCTTTTCCACATCCTGTTAGAATAAATAGTGTTGATATAAGTAATACTGTAATTAATATTAAACTTACAATTTTTTTCATAATTTTACTCTCCCCTTTTAATTAAATTATATTTCTAAAACATTAAAAACTTTTTATTTTTTAAGATATTTCTTAAAATCTAGTTTATTTGAATTTCCAGTAACTTTTGTGTTGTTTGCACCCTCCATTGTTGAATTATCAAGTCTTCTTCTTTTTTTAACAAATTTATCATATTCTTTCAAATTTGTCATGTTGGTTTTTGTTTCTGTTTCATGGCTATGTCTTGCGCCACTATTTCTGTATCTTGTATACATTATCCAGAAATATATAATACCACTTAATAAGAATAACCATGGCCAGTTATTATCATCTGTTTTTGTAAATATCATTGCGATTAGACCTAATATTTCAACAAGTGCTGAAATCAACACAAGTTTTGGCATATGTATTGGAACACTTCCCATTGTTTCCTTAGTTCTTGCATTTACCGCTACATAGTGAAGTAAACTATTATTTCCTTTCTTTTGTTGATAGCTGTAAAGCCATACTGGTAAATATGCAGATTTCCATTGTTGTCCTTTTACTTCTAAATTTTCAGTATCCCATCTAACACCACGGTCATAAAATCCTAGAGTTTTATTAGCTGCAAATCTTGCTACATCTTTTGATTGTTCTTTGACTAAACCTTTTAATTCCTCAACATTAGTATCTCTTTTTTCAGATGTATATCCCTTAATGTAGTTTGCATCCCATTTTACGCAATTTTCTGTATCAAATGGCATTATTGAATTGATTATATTGTTTGTTTTATCTTTAGATCCTGTGTCTAATTTATCTTTGCTTGATTCTACAGTTAATCCTTCTATTGTTAAATCAAAATCTCTTTCTACATCATATAAATCTGCATCATAGTATGTATCATAACTATCCCCATTTTTTTCTGTCCATCTTCTTGTTTCATGTTCTCCTTGTCCTTTTAAATTTGCATGTGTATTTGCATCAACTATCATATATGGTAAATATACTCCCATTACGTTATCTGTTGTAAATTCTTTTCTAAACATTGGATGTGCAAAGAATTTTCTTTTACCAACAAATTTTTCTATTGCTTCCTTTGCTTCTTTTTTAGGAATGCTAAATGGCAATACTGTGTCTGGTACTGCACCATTTGGTATTTGTTGATTTACAGATAATGTATTTCTACACCAGTGACACCTAGCTTGTGTTGCTTTGGCAGTATCTACTACTACCTCTGCACCACAGCTACTACATTTAAATGTTACCATATCATTTGTATCTGCTATTATATTTGTAGCACCTGACCCTACTATTTCTCCTTCTAGTTTGCTTATGTCTTTTTCCATTGCATCTAGTTTTTCTGGTTCAAATTCGTGTCTACAAAAATTACATCTTAATTTTCCATTTTTTGGGTTCAAAGAGATATCTGTTGCTCCACATTTAGGGCATTTGTTTTGCCCGTCTTTTGCATCTACATCTGTTTTTATAACAATTGCATTATTTTCTTGTACTTGAGATATTTCTTCTTGATTTTCAACTACACTTTCATTTTCATTCATTTATTAAACCCCCAAAAGTTTTTTCTTTGCTTCATCAAATTCTTCTTGAGAAATAACGCCATCATCTAATAGTTTTTTTAATTTTGCTAATTTTTCATAAGGATCTTCTTGTTGTTGTGTTTGTTGTTGAGGCTGTTGAGGTTGTTGGTTAACTGGTTGTTGAAATCCTCCCATAACATTTCCAGCAGCATTCATGCCCATTCCCATAAATGCCATTCCAGCTCCTCCACCATTTTCTCCAGCTGCTTGGAAACCACGAGCAACTGATTGTTGCATAAATGAATTTCCTCTTGCTCCTGATAGAGCATCTGCCTTTTTTACATCGCTTAATAATTTCTTTGTGTCTTCATCATATTCAATTGCTGTTATTGCAACTTTTACTATTTCTAATCCTCTTCCAGATTTCCAAGTATATCCTTCTTCTACTGCTTGTGATAAACTTTGAGCAAATCCTATCTGGTCACCTTGTATTTTTGATATACGGTTTCCTCTACTTGGGTCATTTGTATAATTTGAAAATGCTGCTGATAAGCTTCCTACTACTTCATTAAATAATTGTTCACCTGCTGGATTATCCATATCAGCAAAATCAAATACTTCTGCACCTGGTCTTAAATATTCCATTGGAACAAAGTTTTTTGCAAATAGTATTGGATCTACTATTTTCATTGTATATGTTCCTCTTGTTATAGCTCCAACCTGTGTTCCTAAAAACGCATCATCCCAATAAATTTCAGCTTGTGTTCCAAATCTATTTCCTGGTATTTCTTTTAGATTTACATATATAACAGTTTGCTCTCCACCTGGTGTTCCACCAAATTTGAATCTCTCCCAAGATGTTTTTAGTGTTGATGAAAAGAATCCATCTCCTGCTAAAAATGATTGTGAATTTTGATCATCTGATGAATATATAAAACCACCTGGTTCTGTTACACATCCTGTTATTGCTCCATCTTGGAATGTAAGTAATGCTGTTCCTTCAGGTACTACTATTTTACTGCCATTTGTTATTATGTTTTCTGATCCTTTTGTATTTGATCCTCTTCCACTGTCTGTTCCTCTTCTTTCGGCTCCAAAAATTGCTGCTGTTGCTGGCACATCACTTCTTGGTACAATAAAATCCTTCCATTGATCTGCAAATGTTCCTCCTAATGCTCCTGTAAATGCTTTAATAAATCCCATATTTAATTCCTCTCTTTCTATTCTTATATTATATTAATCTTGAGTTGTAAAGTTATTTAATACATTATTAACTAACTTTTCTCCAAGACTATCATCAACTCCAACATACTGAATATATAGAAAATCATATACTTTTCCATCTTTTTCAAAATAACCTGCTATCCAAGTTTTGTATTTTTCTGGTGATGAAGTTTCTCCTATTGCGTGTCTTGATACATCTACTTTAACTTTTTGTCCAAATAATGTATAATCTTCAAATTTCCTTTTGAATGTTTTTTCTTGGTATGCAAGACATGTATCTAAATCTTTGTAGTTTCCTTCATTTCCATAATATGTTAGTCTGAAAGAAGCTCCTTCTCCTTTGTATTTATTTACTTCTTTTAAGGCATATATGCTTGTTACACCATTTGTATCTGGATATTGATTAACATAATACTTACTTTCATCTGGATTTTCTAGGTTTTTTACTATTAATTTATGGTTTGATGATATTATTCCATCAACTTTTTTACCTTCTATCTTATCATTTAATGTCATAGAACTTAAGATATTTTTTAATTCTTCTGTTTTTGCAAATTCTGTTACATCTAAATTTGCTCCATTATTTTTGTTTTTACTTATTTTGACTATAACTTGTAAGCAACTACCTTCTTCATTTTTGTTTAATAAGCTTACTCCATAATAGTTGAATTTATCATAATACTCATATCCACCTAATTTAGTATAATTTGTTTCCGCATAATTTTCTTGGCTAGACTTATTCTCTTTTTCTTTTTTCATTGAACTTTCATATGTTTTTGAAAAATTAAATGAAATTTTGATATTTTTTTCTTCGTTTATAAGTTTACCTGCTACATATGGTGTGTTTTCTAAATCTGCTTCGAATTTATATCCTGCATCTTTTGGATATTTAATTGTAAATTCAAAAGGAGCATATTCATCAACTAATTTTGCTGTTTCTTTGTTTTCATCTTCTTTGTTTTTACCGCAACCTGTTAGTATTAAGCATAAGGTAATTAAAATTGCTAATACTGAAAGAATTATTTTTTTATTCATTTTATTTCCTCCTAAAATATACGTTTGTACAAGTTTTTTTGATAGCTTTTAATATTCTATTTTTTTATAACTTTTCCACCACCTTTTTTATAATAATTTCAAATTAAAAACTAATATATTGATATGTCTTTCACTAAGTTTTTATAATCAGTTATTGTAAATTTTCCATCCATACCACTAATCATTAGTGGTATTATAAATTTTGTATCGCCAAATTCATATTCTACACCAACTCTTGGAAACACTTCTGTACATTGTGTTTTTATTAATAGTGGTGTTCCTACTGCTTCTAATAATAATTCTTCAGAATATAGTTCTCCATTTTCTGATACATTATATTTCCAAATTCTTAATGTGGCATCTAAACTTTTTGGAATGACTATAAATTGATATTCATCTCCTTCTACAACAGTTGTTAAAGATTCATATTCAATATCAGAATTAAAGTATTTTTCTTTAATTTGTGCTTCTTTTCCCTTTTCTATATATCCTATTGCAATACATTCATTATTTTTAAAATTAACTTTTGTTGATAAGTTATCTAAAAATATTCCTTTAAAGAAATTTGCTGTTCTTTCTGTTGGACTTGATGCAATTCCTGTTTCTGCATCAAGAGTGTATTCTGCCACTAATTCTGTATTATGATATATTGTTACATATATTATATTTGGTCCTACTTCTGTACAGGTTACGTTGTCTGGTTTATAGCCATAATGCTCTTTATAGAAAAGAGCTATTACTTTTCTCCATTCTTCTAAACTAATATTCTTAATGTCATTTGGTATTTGATTTTCAACATTTTCAGAATTATTTTCATTCTTTTTTGTCATATTACTATTTGCATTATTGTCTTTATTAATTATTTTAGTATAGATAAAATATCCACTTATCATTAATACTGCTGTTAAAACTGCTGTAATTGCAATTGTTATAACTGTTTTTTTCAAGATTAACCTCCTTTGTAAAATTTAATATTCATTTTCCTTTCATTAATATAATTATAAGAACTTTATAACATAAAATTTCTTAAATTACTATTGTACTTTTGGTGCAATTTTTCATTAAATTTTGCACCAAAAGTGCAAAATTTATAAAAAATGTTTATTTTCGCAATTTTTTATGTTACAATATATCTTAATGTGAGCAAGTTAGGAGGTTTCTGTTTTGTATAATATTATTGTAATTGATGACCATAAAATGTTAAGAGAAATGATTTCTGAAATATTAAATACAAGAGGGTTTAATGTTGTTGCTTCTAGTGGAGATGCAAAAGACTCTGTATCTTTATGTGAAAAATTTAAACCTGACTTAATTTTAATGGATATTTGTACTGAAAACAATTCAAGTGGATTAGCATATTCAAAAATAATAAAAGAGAACTTTCCAAGTGTGAAAATTATTCTTATGACTGGTGTGCCAGATTTAACATTTATAGACAAGGCAAAAGCTAATAATGTTGATAGTTTCATTTATAAAAATATTAGTAGTGATTCTCTTATAACTACTATCCAAAATACTATTGATGGCTATTCTTTATATCCAAGTTCTAATAGTCCTAAATCCAATATTCCTGATGTTTTAAAGGATCTAACAGATACCGAATTAGGTGTTCTAACTGAGTATTGTAAAACATTAGATAGAGATGAAGTTGTAAAAAAACTTGGAATATCTGTAAGAACCCTAAAATCACATATTTCATCTATTTATGAAAAAACTGGTTATAATAATTTAGCAAAACTTGCAATATATTGTGTAGGTAATGGTTTAATAGTTCCAAACCTCGAAACTCCAAAAGAGTAAAAAAAATAACTGCTATTTCAATGTTAGCAGTTATTTTTTATTGATATATTTACCGAAAACTCTGGAACTGTTGAAATATAGAACATTCCTCCTAGTTTTTTTACTTTTCTTCTCATATCTTTTATTCCCTGATTTTCTGTAATAAATTCGTTTGGCTTTCTGCCATCATTTGTTATTATCATATATGTTTCTTCTAGTGTTTCCCTTGTCTTCACAAATACTTTTGAACTTCCTGCGTGTCTTATTGCATTTGTAGTTGCTTCTCTTATTATTTCAAAGAACACTTTTGCAGTTTCTTTATTTTGTGGTAGTTTTCCATCTATAATAATGTCTGTTCCATTTTTCTTGTGTATTTTTATTAAATTTTCTAGGTTTGCATTTGTGTCATCTGTATCTTCAATATCTATGAACATTTTTTGTATCATAAATTTTATTTCTTCAAAATTTTCTTGGCTTATATTTTCTTTATTTAAATATTGTTGCAGTATGGAAAGATTTTGTCCTAATATATCGTGATATTTGTTTTTTAATTTTAGCAGATTCTTTTCCTTTTCTAATTCTTCTATATTGTCAATACTTAATAATATTTTTTTATTATTCTCTTTTAACTTTTTATTTTGCCCATTTAACTTTTGATGTAATTTATATTCTTCTGTTATATCAAATGTAATTATTTCATTATTATTTATCACAAATACATAATATTTATCTTCTACTTTTACACAATAATTTTTATCTAGCTGGTCTATACTTTGGCTTATTATATTTGTTATATAGTCTTTCTTTATGTTTAATTTGTCTAGTATTTCATACATTTTATTATTTATTAATTTTGCTTTCTTGCTTTTTAATACAAGAATACCAAACTCACATTCATCAATAACTTTTTTTATTGAAAAATCCGTCATAGTTTCCTTTTTATAATATTTAAAATATATATATGTAAGTGAAATTATTTCATATATTATGCTTAATATTGCAATTATAAATAAGCTATTTCTCGATATGCTTTCTTGCATAAACAATGCTATAAATATTGTTATAGAAACAATATATTCTAGTGCATAATCTGTTATATTTTTATTTATTATTCCTTTTTTTAGTATGATTTTTAGAATCTGGCATACTAACAAAAGACACAGTATTCCTATAATTGCTACCATAATACTAATTTTCTCCTCTTAAAATTTTCAATTTTATAGTTGTTCCATCTTCATCTACTATTTGCTCAATTTTTAATAATTTTTCTAATTGTAATTTTTCTATTTCTTTTTTGAAGTTCTTATGTTTGCTATCAAATAAATATTTTATTTCTGTATATGAATTGTTTACTTGTATATATAGAATAAAATTAGTTTCTTTAAATTTCATTATTGTTTCAAATATGATCTCATAAATATTTGCTGTTTCTCCACTACTTATCTCAAAATTATTTGTTTTCAAAACTCCATTTATTCCTAGTGCTTGTGCCTCTATTAACATTTCGTTTATGATTATTTCTAGTCTTTTATTATCATATTTTTCTTTATTATAGCTTGATATTACTAAACTACTCATTCTTTTACAATAATTTAGTAGTAATTTTATATTTTGCATTTTGTCTATGTCTGTTATCTTCATTTCTTTTATTAGTTCATTTATTAAGTCTCTTTTCTGTTCTATCTTTTCATCTAGTAGCTCTATGATTTCGCTTTTTAATTTTGTTTCATATATTTCTGTTGCAATCTTTCTTTGCTTTTGTAATATTGTTTCTTGTTCTATAAGCTCTTGTTGTATTAATTTCAATTCTTTTTCATATTCGTTTATTTTACTAAAATCTTTTTCTTCTATTGAATAGCCACCACTTATAGCCTTAACATTTTTTACAATGTTGTTATCTTTATATGTATTTTTAACTTTATTATCTTTTATATCATTTATTATATTTTCTCTTAGATTTATGGAATGGTTTGTTGCAATTCTAGTTTTTCCATCTTGTGATATAATTTCTAATGGCAAATTTGAATTTTTAAATATCTTCTTATATCTGAAATTATTTGGTATCAAATTAAAGTCAAGCATCATTTCTAATCCCACACAAAACAATGTTCCTATTATTACCGACATATTTGTTTTTCTTATTACTGGAACATTTTTTATATATAAAATTGTATATACTACACCAATTAAAATAATTATTGATATTGAAATTATGTTTTTGTACCCTTTATTTTTGCTTGATTTTATTAGATTTATTATTGCTACTACTATTAAACATAGAATCCAAGCAACTATTATAAAATATCCTATATTATGATTATAATCATTTATATTGCTTTTTATTTTGAACACAATATTATGTATGCTATTTGTAATTACTAATAAGAATAGTATTGTTGATATAATTATTGTGGCAATTCTTCTTTTTTTATTTTTACTGTTTATTAAATAACTACTGCAATTATAATAAAATGTTGGAAGCAGCAATAGTGGTATATAATACAAATACCACAATATTTCTGTTACATACCCTGTTGTATATGTTTTAAGTATTCTTACTACCATCCAAAATCCTAATAGCACACCTATTGATAATACATATTTTTTTAGTGTTTTATCAAATATTCTTATATATAATAGTGTTATCCATATTGTATATATTGCTAATGCTAATATGGTTTGTTGAGTCTGTGTCATATTTACCCCTTTTTATTTTTGATTTTTCTATAAATTTTATTTGTCTATAATATAATAACATAATAGCAGATTTTCTGTTTTTTTTCAACATATAGCAAAATACTAGCCTCTTATAGCTAGTATTTTATAACTTTAATTTTTCTTTTCATAATTTAAAGATATTTTATCCTAATTTCATATTCTTCCCACTTTCACATACAATTATATAAGTGTTACTGTAAAACCTCTAACAAAAGTCTTTAGAACTTTATCAAAGATTTTTAACATTTACTGTGCATAACCAATTACACAAGCAAAGAGTTTTCCTGTCGCTACTTCTTTTATTAATTGTATTAAGTGGCTATTTCCATAGTCATTCGGTCCAATAATTCCAGAAGGATGTTAACATCATATACAATTGGGTTATATTTAGATTTTATATATACAACTCCTGCACAATGTATTACATAAACTTCTTTTCCATCAATATTTTCAAAAACTGATGATAAACTTTCCTTTTTAGTAACATCTCCATAATAAATTTTACAATTCAAGTTATCCAATGCCTTTATAGAATCATTAGGTAATACAAGTGCTCTTATTTCATTTTCACTATTTTGCTCTAATTTTCTTATTATATTATTTCCTAGAAAACCATTTGCGCCAGTTATTATATACATTTTTTTTCATATCACACCTCCAACATTTACAGATAGTTACTAATTAAAAATGCTATTTTTAATATAGCTTTTTTTTTTCATAAATACCTCCACAATAACTTACTATTAACTAATTCATATAATACCACAAACTCATTTGTCCGGTCAAAATTATCTATTGGACAACCTTATTTTATTGCTTTTGCCATTAATTTTATTCCAGTTTTTACTCCGCTCTTTAAAATACTTTTGATTATAATATGCAATAATTTCATCATACATATCCACTCATCTTTAATTATGATTGCTAAATCTTCCTAATCAGTCGCCTCACGATCGATTTTGTGGCAATTTTTGTTCATTTTAGAGTAAGTTATCGATTAAAGAAATGTTAAGCAATATCAAGCGTTTCTGATATTTCCCCAAATTGTATGCTCATACGGGGGTAAAATCTCCAGGATGTGAAAACAATACTACCCATTTCCCCCTGTAATCTGAAAATTTTATATTTCCCATTGTGGTTATTGCTTCAAAATCTGGAGCATATTCGCCTATCTTAACATTTCCGTTCATCATAATTTCATAATTATTCATAAAAATAAACCTCCTTCATATTTCGCTATATTATATGAAAGCGGTTTATTTTTTGTGTCAAAATATCAGTCCATATTGACATCCATTGGCATATTAGTTTTTTATATATCATTAGTATAAGTAGATACTGATAATGGTCTATCTGCTCTATAACTTGCAATTTATTAAATCTTATATTGTACTTAAATAACCTTTCAATTGCTGAAGATTCTTTACTTCATATTGTTCTTTATTAATAATAATATTTTTCCCTTCAAAAATGTATTTTAGTTCTTCATTCTCTAATTTTATTATAATAGCAAGTCCATCATCAGTTGTTCCTAAATTACTTTTCTTCTCTATTATTATATTTTTTATTCTAGTACATATTTCTCCAATAGATTCTTTATCTGTTATAGTGTTTTCTTGAGCTCCACCTTATGTATAAAAGATATATTTAATACTTTCTATATCTTTTGTATCAATATTCTTTAATTTATCTATATTATTTTCTGTACTTATTGGTATTTCTTCATTACTTTGCTTTTTATTGATTTTTAATAAGATAACCCCCTACTAAACATGTTACTATTATAATGAAAATTATATATATAATTTTTTTATTCATTTCTACCTGTCTTTCTATTTTTCAATATATCCTGTTACTTTTTCTGTATACATATTATCGGTAATTGTTTGGTATCTTTCTCCTGTATAGTCATCAGTAAATCCATTATATGCTTTATAAATTTCTCCAGTATCAGTATCGTAAACTCTTTCATATCCTAGTGTTGCATCACTTTGTTTTTGGCTCATAATGTCATAAGATTTTTGTCTATTTTCCCAAGCACTCATATATGAATCAAATGCTTTTTGCATTGAAGCGTTTAATTCAAGTGCTTTTTGTGTTTGTGCATTACTATCATCTATTGTTTGTTTTACATAGCTATCTGTAAATTCTATTGAGTTAACTGATTCTAATAAAATGTCTTTGTAGTCTATAAACTCATCTTTAGCAGAAGTTATTGACATTATATCATATATCATATAATATCCCATATCCACTCCACCTTGGTATTGGTTTCCAAAGTTTACTATTGATGCCATAAATAAACCTTCGCCTTCTTTTGAGTTTTCGCCTGTAAATGTCCCTCTTAATACTTTACTATCTAGTGCAACACTTTTCATACTAGCACTAGACTCAAATTCTTCAATTTTTGTAAAATTACTAAATTTAGGAAATTTCATTGTAGAAAGTGTAGGCTCTAGTGAACTAAGATATGTTGATATTTCATCAAATTTTTTATAAAATCCCTCTGTTGTTGGATTATCTAAAACTACTGCATCTGCGAACAATTTATATTGAGAATTATTTCCACTCATACTATAATAATTCTGCCAACTAGTTTTTGCTGATGTATTTTTTAATAATGGCTGAACTTTTAGCATTAAATATACTTGATTATTGGTATTTTGTGGATCATAAACTCTAATCACATAAAATATTCCTGTGCCACCAGTTTCAACAGTCCAACCGGTAGGCTTTTTCATTGTAAAATTATCTGTTTTATATTCTTCTAGTGTTAATTTACTTGCTTCATTTGCTACTATTTTTACATCTTCCTTTGTAGCACTCTTTTCCGTTTTTCCCACTTCATCACTTTCTTTCTTGTTATTATTTAAAAGCATTACTCCAAGAATAACAATTATTACTATTGCAATAAGAGCAATTATCATCCATATTTTACTTTTCTTATTTTCGTTCAATTTGTTTTCCCCCTCTTATATTTTTTTAGCATGTAAAACAACTCTGTATTTATTGTTATTAGCACATGTTGACAATGTTAGAATATTATCACTTTCTGAAACATCTATATCAAATTCCTTTATACTTCTTTTCTTTATAGTGTTTACAAATTGCTCAAATTTTTTGTCATTTTCAAATTCTGTTGTTATATAATAATCTTCGCTTTCTATTTTATAAATTGAGAAAACTTTATAAATACATTTTTCATTTTCAGTATATAAAGTAATATTAGTATTTTCTTCATTATCATACCAGTCAGAATTTAAGATATTTTTTAAACTTCCAAACATTGAGTCGTCTCTCATATTATGACCATAAATAACAATATTTTTATCTGTTCCATCAACTTTATTTTTATAGTCTGCAAATATCCAACCAGCAGAATTATATTCTTTATTAAAATTATGTGTTAAATAATAATCATTGTTGGTGCTCTTTACAACTGTTGTTTCAATATTAGTTCCTTTTACTTTTAACCATGCTACTATATCCGAATTTTTTTCTTTTAATTTCTCAAAATCTACTACATATTTTTCCTCATCATCTTCTTTTGTTTCATCAACTGTAACAAATTCTGCTATCTCTTCTGATATTTTTTTATTATTTTGATTATTCATATACCATATAACTATTTTCGTGCCAGAATAAATTAAAAGTGCAGTAAAAAAGCACATTAAAATTATACTTGGAATATTGCTTTTTTTCTTATTATAATGCTTAGCTCTAGACATTTATGTTCTCCTTTTTAAAAAAAGACTAACATTTTTTAGCTAGTCTTCTTTCTAATCATTATTATTTGTTATTTTTAACTCTCTTCTTGTTTATTATAAATATTACTAGAATTCCTGTCAAGACTATTACAAATATAATGCTAAAAATTATTATATTATCTCCTGTTTGTGGGTTTGTTATTTCGCCTGTGGTCGTGCTTGCCGCCTTGATTTCAAACTCCGTGTTGCACTCACCATCATTATAGACAATGGTCATGGTGTGCTTGCCGACAGAGAGTGTTTGTAGGTAATCGGCTTTCAATGTGATAACAGTGGAGCCAGAAACCGCCGTATAATTCTTAACGTCAATCAACGTACCATCAACTTTAACGCCGGTGAATTTGCTGAAATCGCCATTTGCACGGAATGTAAGTATTCCGTCGCTGTTTTGTATCCAAACTCCATTTGCTCCTTCGATAATACTATAGGAAGGTATCTCTCCGACAGCCTGAACCTCGACTGTCATGGTAACGGAATAGTTACCTTTTTTACCGTAATCGCCGTCAACCTGCATATATCGCGAGGTGGTTTGATTTCCACCCGTTGTACTGCCGGAAGCTTCGTCACCTATTCAGTTCCTAGTAACAATAAAATTGATACATTTTTAAATAATTTAGATAACTTTAATCTAGATACATATATAAAGGCAATACATTTTAATGAAATGAAAGTTCCTTTTGTTCCTTTTTATAAGTCTGGCTCAAAAAACTATTATGGAATCGACGAAATGAAACAAGGAGAATTGGACTTTTTCAAAGCTACTGTCCTTTCAAAATCTAATGAGCCTGTTTTTATGTGTAGTGATATGCCTATGGAGGATATGGCAGAAGATGTAGATTTCGGAAAAAAGTGGATGTTTGCTATTGCAATGACATTAAAAAAAGGACTTCATTTAAATATAATTCATAATCTTGATAGACCTTTTAATGAAATGATGTTAGGATTAGAAAGTTGGATTCCAATTTATATGACAGGTCAAGTTTCTCCATACTATTTAACGGGACTTCAAAACTCTGTTTATTGTCATTTTAATTATGTATCAGGTACTGTTGCACTTACTGGTGAATGTATTAAAGGATATCATAATAAAGGAAAATATCATTTGACAAGTAACAAAACTGATATTGAATATTATAGAACAAAATCAGAATGTTTATTAAATAAAGCAAAACCATTTATGGATATTTATAGAGTAGAAAATAGAAATGATTTTGATGCTTTCATTTCATCTGATGCAAGTATTAAAGGAAATCGTAGAAGAATTTTATCTTCACTTCCTATTCATACAATTTCTGATGAGTTACTTTTGAAAATTTTAAAACGCAATAAAGTTAATAATGAAAATACAAAAGTAATAATAGATTCTGTAAAAAAGCAAAGACAAACAATTCAAAAGATTCTAGAGGACAATATTTTAGAAGATGAAATACCAAAACTATCAAAAGAAGATTTTGAAAATTATCCTCCTTTTCTTTCTCTTTCAGATACTTTCTATACTAATGACATTTGTTATAATTACGAAGAATATTTAGAGCATTTAACTGATACTCAAAAATATATGAGTAGTCATGGTAATTATAAAATTTTAAATAATAAAACAAATACATTTAGAAATATTAACATTACTATTCATTCTGGTAAATGGGTAATGATTTCAAAAAACACTCATCCTGCCATTCATTTTGTTATACATCATCCTAAGCTTCGTGATGCTATTGAAAATTTTATTGCACCAGTAGTAGAATAATTTATTGAAATTTCTCTTCTGTCAATGGGTAAGTAGATTTTAGCAATTTTTTTGTTAAAATCTACTCACCAATTGACATTATTTCTTCTTAAAAAGTTCTCTGCCAACTCCGCACAGTGGACATTTAAAATCTTCTGGTATTTCTTCTCCATAATAAACATAACCACATACTGTACAAACCCATGATGTCTTTCCCTTCTCAGTAGTAACCTTTAATAATTCATCTTTATGCTTTTGATAATATAGGTATGTCATTGGTTCTTTCTCATTAAACATATCTGCTTCTATTATTCTTCCTATAAATAATGTGTGTGTATCATTTTCAATAGAATCTATTATTTCACATACCATATATCCTATTGAGTCTTTTATAATATTTACTTCTTCAACTTTAAATGTATCTATTTTTTCAAATTTATTAATGTTTCTCATAGAATTAAAACCAAATGTTTTTATTATTTCTGCATTAACGTCTTCACCTAATATAGATATCGCAAATTTACTATTAATTTTTAATAATTCATTTGTATAATTCTTTTTCATCACAGACACTGCAATTAATGGATTATCACCCCCACTAATTTGAGATACAGCATCTACTATACAACCTCCATCAATCGTTGTTAATACATACATTCCTTGTGAAATTTTTCTTGTTATATTTACTTCTTTCATTACCCCTCCATCTTTATTTAATTAATAATTATTTTTTTGATTACTCGGCAAGGATTTCCTACTGCAACTACATTTGATGGGATTTCTTTAGTAACTACACTTCCTGCACCAATTACAGTATTATCTCCAATTGTAACACCTGGCATTACACATACATTCCCACCTATCCATACATTATTTCCTATTTTTATTGGCTTTGCGAATTCCAGTTTTTTTCTTGTTTCATAATCTAGTGGATGGCCAGATGTATAAAATCCACAGTTTGGACCAATTTGGACGTTATCTCCAAATGTTACTTTGTTAGCATCTAAAATAACTAAATTATGATTTGAATAAAAGTTTTCTCCTATTTCAATATTAAAACCATAATCGCAGTAAAAATTAGGTATTATCATAAATTCTTTTCCTGTTTTTGAAAATAATTCTCTAATAATTTCATTGCATTTTTCTATATCTTCAACATCTAGTTTGTTATATTTATTACATAATTTTTTAGCTCTTATCAATTTATTTAGTAATTGTTTATCTCTTGAATTGTATAATTCACCTGCTAACATTTTATCTTCTTCATTCATAATTTTCTACCTTTCAAAGTTTTTTCAATAAAGTAATCTAAGACTGTTTGATTTTCATTTTCAAAAATTATATTTTGTGGAATATATCCAATTATTCATTATAAATTCCTCCAAATTATATATTTTTCTCAAATCTATATAATTATACCATAAAGGCATTGTTTTTTCCAGTATTAATTGTAATTTTTGGTGTACCTATATATGTTCCTATCTACATCTCTAGTCTATAAATAATATAAATTGAGGACAGAAATTTTAAAAATCTCCATCCTCCTAACAAATTATTTAATTATTAAATCATTTTCTTTACAATCAATAATTACCTTTTGTTTTGGTAATATTGTTTGTTTAATTATTTCTTTTGCTATTAGTGTTTCTACTTTCTTTTGCACAAAACGTTTTAATGGTCTTGCACCATAAACTGGGTCATATCCATTTTTTATTAAATATTCTTTTGCATTATCTGTTAACTCTATTGTTATTTCTTGAGTTTCTAATCGTTTATTTAAATCTGCTATAAGCAAGTCTAATATTTTAGCTGTTTCGTTTTGTGTTAGTGGTTTATAGAAGACTATTTCGTCTAATCTGTTTAAGAATTCTGGTCTAAAGCTTTGTTTTAATAATTTTTCTACTTTTTCTTTTGCCTCTTCTGTTAATTCTCCTTTGTCATTTATTCCTTCTAGTATATATTCTGAGCCCAAATTTGATGTTAATATTATAATAGTATTTTTAAAGTCAATTGTCCTTCCCTGAGAGTCTGTTATTCTACCATCATCTAGCACTTGCAATAATACATTAAACACATCTGGATGAGCTTTTTCTATTTCATCAAATAATATTACTGAATAAGGTTTTCTTCTTACTGCCTCTGTTAATTGTCCTCCTTCTTCATATCCAACATATCCTGGAGGTGCACCAATTAATCTTGATACTGAAAATTTTTCCATATATTCAGACATATCTATTCTTATAATATTGTGTTCATCATCAAATAAACTCTCTGCTAAAGCTTTTGCAAGTTCTGTTTTACCAACACCTGTTGGTCCTAAGAACATAAATGAACCTATTGGTCTACGACTATCTTGAATACCTGCTCTAGAACGTATAATTGCATCTGTAACTTTGTCTACGGCTTCGTTTTGGCCAATAACTCTTTTATGCAAAATACTTCCTAAATTTAGTATTTTTTCTCTCTCACTTTCCATTAATTTTGCAACTGGTATTCCTGTCCATTTTGCTATTATTTTTGTTATTTCTTCATCTGTAACTTTAGTTCTTAACAAACTACTTTCTTTTGATTTTGCAGCAATTTCTTCTTCTTCCTTTAACTCTTTTTGTAATTCTGGTAATTTACCATATTTTAATTCTGCTGCTTTATTTAGCTCATAATTTCTTTCTGCTTTTTCTATTTCTCCATTTACCTTTTCTATTTCCTCACGAATTTTTTGTACCTTTGATATTGCACCTTTTTCATTTTCCCATTTTGCTTTCATTTCATTAAATTGACTTTGCATTTCTGCAATTTCTTTTTGAATCTCAGTTAAACGTTTTTGTGATTGTTCATCTTTTTCTTTTTTTAGTGCTGCCTCTTCTATTTGATGTTGCATTATTTTATGAGAAATTTCATCTAGTTCTGTTGGCATTGATTCCATCTCTGTTTTTATCATGCTACAAGCTTCATCTATTAAGTCAATTGCTTTATCTGGCAAAAATCTATCTGTAATATATCTATGTGACAATGTTGCTGCTGCAACTATAGCATTATCACTTATTTCAACACCATGGTATACTTCATATCTTTCTTTTAGTCCTCTTAAAATTGAAATTGTATCTTCTACTGATGGCTCATCCACTAAAACATGTTGGAAACGTCTTTCTAGTGCTGGATCTTTTTCAATATATTGTCTATACTCATTTAATGTTGTTGCTCCTATACAATGAAGTTCTCCTCTTGCAAGCATTGGCTTTAGTAAATTTCCTGCATCCATTGCGCCATCTGTTTTTCCTGCTCCTACTATTGTATGAAGCTCATCTATGAATAATATTATTTTACCTTCACTCTTTTTTACTTCTTGTAACACAGCTTTTAGTCTTTCTTCAAATTCTCCTCTATATTTTGCCCCCGCAACTAAAGCTCCCATATCTAGTGAAAAAATTGTACAATTTTTTAATCCTTCTGGTACATCCCCTCTTACTATTCTTATTGCTAATCCTTCTGCAATAGCTGTTTTACCAACACCCGGTTCACCTATTAAACATGGATTATTTTTTGTCTTTCTTGAAAGGATTCTTATTACATTTCTTATTTCATCATCTCTGCCTATTACTGGGTCTAATTTCTGTTTTCTTGCTAGTTCTACTAAATCTGTACCATATTTTTTTAAAGCATCATATGTTTCTTCTGGATTATCACTTGTCACTCTTGTATTCCCCCTTACTTCCAATAAAACTTTTAAAAAGTTATTTTTATCGATATTAAAAGTTTTAAATAATTGTTTTAACTTTGAATTAGCCTTATCAATTAGTCCAAGCATTATATGTTCTACAGATACGTATTCATCTTTCATTTTATCTGCTGTATTCTCTGCATCTGCTAGTGCTTCATCTACATCTCTTGAAATATATACTTGTTCCATTTGCCTTGTTTCTGAATGCATTCTTGGTTTATTATCTATTTCATTTTTGACTGTCTTTTGGAATTCTTCACCTACATTCATTTTCTTTAGTAGTTCTTTAATTAAACTATTTTCTCCAATTAAAAGTGCATATAATAAATGTTCTTGCTCTATTTGGCTATTTTCATTTTCTATTACTAGGCTTTGTGCTTTTTGAATCGCTTCAATTGATTTTTGAGTAAATTTTTGAATATTCATATAAACCCCTCCTTTTTCTTACACTGTAAGATATTTTTCTTTTTTAATGGCAGTTTTTACCTGCCATTTATATATCCATTAGTTTTTTTACAATTCTTATAAACTCTTTAGTATCTTCTTCTCCTAAGTTCTCTAAAACGTTTCTGGATATAACTATACCATTATCATAATTTTGCAATACATAATCTCTTCCGTAGGAAGTAATACATACTTTGACTTTTCTCTTATCTTTTTCGTGAGTCTTACGTTGTATAAAATTCTTTTTTTCTAAACTATTTAAAGCACTTGCAATTCTTCCTGTTGTAACTTGTAAATAATTACATATATCACCTGCTGTTGCTCCATCTTGAATAGAATTTAGATAAAATAATATTGCCATTTCGCCTGTCGCAAAATTTCTTGACTGTTCTTGAAATGGTACTTTTGAAAACTCTCGCATAATAGCAAATAACTCATCTACTAAAGAATCATGTTCCATTGTACTCACTTCCTATCTTTTATCTTACACTATAAGATATTATAGCACTTTTTTTCTATTTGTCAATATCTCCTTCAAAATTTTATGTCAGAGGGGACGGGGAATAATGGCACACTTTTTTAAAAAAAGTGTGCCATTATTCCCCGTCCCCTCTGACACTATTTTCCTATGAACATTTGTACATATATTTTTCCATATTTTGAACCATTAACTACACCTATGCCTGTATAGTTAAAACTACTGTTTAGTATATTTGCTCTATGACCAGATGAATTCATCCAAGCTGTTACTGCTGCACTATTGCTTGAATTTCCTGCTATATTTTCTCCTGCAGTATTATATGCTATTCTAAAATTATTTAGCATGTTAAATGGTGAACCATATGTTGGTGAATTGTGTGAAAAATAGTTATTATCTACCATGTCTTGTGCCTTAATTCTTGCAACTCTTTGTACTTCAGCATCTATTTTAAGTGCCTTTAGTCCATTTTGTGTTCTTTGTTCATTTATTAAGTTAAATACTTCTAATTCATCTGATGTTAAATTTGTATTATTCGTAGTGTTATTTGTGGTATTATTGGTATTTGAACCTCCTCCTGAGCCAGTATTTGGATAAATTGGTTTTATATATTTTTTGCTAACTGCTCCTATGTAGTTACTATCTATTTGAACTACATACCAGTCTCCAATTCCTGCAAAGACTCTAATATACTCATTCTTCTTAACTGTAGCAACAACTGGAAATTTTGTACCTGGTCCGCTTCTAACATTTAATAAACTTGCTGTAACCAATCCAGTTGTAAAATCTATATTGTAATAATGGTCCATTCCTAAAGATATTGTTACTACTGATAATGTAATTATCATAATTATTAGTGCACTTATTTTAAATATTACACTTTTTTTCAATTTTATAACCACTTTTAATCACTTTCCTTTCTTAAGGCAACATTAAATTGACCTCCTATACTTATATTTAATTTTATTAAGTCTAGGAAGTCCCTATTCGCTTTATTTATAATAATTCTTTTATAATTCTCTGCCTCGTTTTAGGTGATATTAAAACTGGAGGTATATCTAACACAGTTTTTGCTCCATATTCTCCTTTTAGGCTTAGTCTATAAACTGCTCTTGCATATGCTACTAAAACAGATGCTGTAAATTCTGGATTTGAATCTAATTTTAACGAATATTCTATTACTTGTTTATTTTTTTCACTTGTAGCACCAGAATGAATTACAAAACCTCCATGTGGCATTTTACTATGATTAGTCTTTAATTCCTCTTCTGTTATAAAATGTACTATTGTGTCATATTCTAAAAAATAATTTTTCATACTTTTTATTTTTTCTTGTACTTCATCTTTATCTGCATTTTCCTCTAATACAACATAACATTCCCTTATGTGCTTTTCTCTATTAGTGAGTTCGGGCAATTTTTTATTTCTTATTTGCTCAATTGCCTTTTCTATTGGTATTGTGTATTGTATAGCATTTTTTACTCCTTTTATTCTCCTTATTGCATCTGAATGACCTTGGCTTACTCCTTTTCCCCAAAAGGTATATGTTTTTCCATTTGGAATTATTGCTTCTGAATATAGTCTGTTTATGGAAAATAATCCTGGATCCCATCCAGCAGATATGAGTGAAACTGTATTTGATTGTTTGTTTATTTTGTCAACAGTATCATAATATTCTGGTATATTCTTATGTGTATCAAAACTATCCACAGTATTATATAATTTTGCAAACATTGGCACTTGTTCTGGTAAATCTGTTGCAGAGCCACCACACATAATTACAACATCAATATTTTTTTTATTTTTTTCAAATTCTTCTATTTTTATTAATGGCTCTTTTGTTTGTATATCTCTTCTTGAAAAAATTCCTACTAATTCCATATCCGGATTATATTTAATTGCTTTTTCTACACCTTTTCCTAAGTTTCCATATCCGCAAATTCCAATACGTATCATAGATAAAACCTCCTAAATTATTATATGTTTAGAAGGTTTTTAAATTACTTTAATATATATGTTTAAATTCTTGAACTCATCAAATTTGACGAACCATATCTTTTTAATCCCCTATTAAATATAGTATATGCTAAAATTGAAATTAATATTGTAAAAACAATTACTATTAAGAAATTTTTTACATTAAAGCTTATTATCATATCTAATGGCATATAATTTGCTATACCCACTGGTAATATTGTATATAATATTATTTTTACACCATTTTTAAATATTGTCCCTGGGTATGTGTCAAAATGAAGCATAACATTATTTAATGAATCTGCTATAATATCTCCCTTTACTATCCAGAATGAAAAACTTCCTACTATACTTGCAAATGCTGTTAATATTAATGCTCCAGTAATAGAAAATATTGTGAATAAAGCTAAATTTCTTATTGTAAATCCATATATAGCTAAACAAATATATCCATATATTAAATCACCTATTGCTGATATTTTAGTCTTAGAAGTTAATACACTTAAAAATACATTTTTAGGTTGAACCAAAAAGGTATCTAACTTTCCTCTTATTATTAAGTCTGATATTTCAAATGCTTCTCCAAATATTATATTTGCTACTCCATACACACTTGATGCAAGTCCCCATAATAATACAATCTGCTTTATATTGTATCCGCCTATTTCATCTCTTATATTAAATAAAATTATCCATTGAATTATAAAGCTTGCATTGTTTAATATCATAAATAATATATTTGTTATAAATGTTACTTTATTAACCATTTGCCTCATTATATTATATTTAATAGACAATATTATAACTTTTATTTGATTTTTAACCACCGTTAACATTTAGCTTTTTCACTCCTTTCTCATACAATATTATTGTTAAAATTATTGTAATTACTAAATAGATTATTTGAGCTATGAAAACCTGTATAAAATTTTCAAAGCTAAAATTTATCAATAACTTCGCTGGTCCATATGTCACTACATATATTGGTGTACATTTTATTATTGGTCTTAGAACTTTTGGAAACATTTCTATTGGAAACATTGTTCCTATTATTAGTATTAATTTATCGTAAATCCAGTGAAATGGTGTTGAGTCTTCTATCCAAAATGAAATTACACTAATCAATATTTTTATAATTGAGTTTATAATTATTCCGAAATAATGCAATTATTAGAATAAACGAAATATTTGCAAAATCAAAATCTGGTATAGGTCCTATGAAACATACTCCAGTTACTATTGCCACTATGCTAAACAGTACAAGCCTTATTGTTATTTCCCCTAAATATTTTGCCATAATATAAAAGATATAATGATATGGCTTGTTTATGTTATATGCTATATTTCCTGTTCTTATATCTTGACTTATTTCATTAGTCAGTATTTTGTTTTTTGTTCCATACCACAATGTTTCTGTTATTAAAACATACCACATCATTTGTTCTATTGTATAACCATTTATAACCTCATTTGGATCTGAGTATATATATTGCCATAGATTTATTAATACAAACATTGTTATAAAAAAAGTTATAAATCCTAACATTATATTGGGTATATAGCTTAAATTCTCTATTAGTGTTGATTTATAAATATATAAGTATTTTTTCATTTCTTCACCCTCTTTTATTTAATAATTATTTTTTGTACCTTTATAGATTTGGGTAATTATATCCTCTAGTGGCATACTTGATATATTTATATCTACAATTTTATCTGCATCTAACATTTTTATTACATCTGTTACAGCCTTCTTTTTGCAATCTAATTCTATTTTTAAGTTGTAACCTTTATCTTTTAATATCGTTATACCTGCTTGATGTTGTAAATTTACTTTATTTTTCATTTTTACTTCTATTATTTTTTTATTTAAATAATGATATTTTAAGTTTTCCATTGTATCATCCATTATTATTTTGCCATTGTTTATTATAATAACCCTTTTGCAAAGTTTTTCTATATCTCCCACATCATGGCTTGTCAAGAATATTGTTGTCTTATATTCTTTGTTCATTCGCTTTATCAAAGTCCTTATGGTTTCTTTTACAACAGGATCTAAGCCGATAGTAGGTTCATCCAAAAATAATATCTCTGGTTTATGAATTAAAGCTGCAGCTATTTCACATCTAATTCTCTGACCTAGTGATAAATTTTTTACTGGCGTATTTATAAATGTTTCCAATTCAAAGGTGATTTTTAGTTCTTCAATTCTTTTTTCTACAAAACTATCTGGTATGTCATATATTGCTCCAAAAAACTTAAAATTATCATATGGTGTTAGGTGCATCCATAATTGTTCCTTTTGTCCAAAAACTGTTCCTATTTTATATGCTAATTGTTTTCTTTGTTTTGATGGATTTAAACCCATTACTTCAATATTTCCAGAAGTAGGATACAAAATTCCTGTTAACATCTTTATTGTAGTAGACTTTCCTGCGCCATTAGGGCCTATAAATGCCAGTATTTCCCCTTTTTCTACTGAAAAGCTGATGTTATCAACTGCGTTAATTTCTTTATACTTTGGCTTTACTATGGATTTTATACTTCCTTTTATTCCTTTTTCTTTTTCTTTAATTTTAAATTCCTTATTAAGATTTTTTACTTCTATTATGCTCATCTTCTTTTCTCCCCTCTTTCCAGAAATATTAATATCATTTACACTATCAGTTATTATATTTGCCACATTATTTATATATCTACTATATTAAAGTAAATTTTTCCTATATGTATGAAAAAAAGCCTCACTAAGAAATCTTTTAAGACTCCTTAGTAAGACTTTCTATATTTCATCTTACTTTCTAGTGTAAGCAATATTTTTATTACCCTTTACCGCTCAAGAATTATTATCTTTTAGGTAAACTCTTAAATTACACTTTTAATATTATCACATATTTTTTCATTTGTCAATGGGGACGGGGAATATTGGCACAC
>DNVW01000006.1:213128-221161 GCA_003507395.1 Clostridiales bacterium
GTGTGCCAATATTCCCCGTCCCCTCTGACACTATCTTTTTTTCGTTTGTGTATGATATGAAAATTCTTCTACTATTACATCTGGTGTCATTTCTGTTAACCATCTTACTATTTTTATTAATGTTCCAGGAATAATAATTAATTTTCCTTTTTGCATTTTTTTTATTGCATATTTCGCTACATATTCGCTTGTAAGTCCTGGTATTTTAAATTTTACATTTGCTACATTATTAAAGTTTGTATCTACTGGTCCTGGGCAAAGCAGACTTATTTTTACTTTTGATTTATTTTTTCTTAGTTCTTTTCTTATTGCTCTTGTTAATGAAACCACATAGTTTTTCGTAGCATAATATGTTGCCATTAATGGTCCTGGCATAAATCCTGCTATTGATGCTACATTTAATATATGCCCTTTGTTTTCTTTTACCATTTCTTTTAAATATAATTTTGTAAGAATATGAACAGCTGTAATATTTGTGTTAATCATATTTATTTCTTTTTCTAAATCTGTTTCTGCAAATTCTCCAAATAAGCCAAATCCCGCATTGTTTATTAATACATCTATATTTTTTTCGTTTTCATACAATTTGTAGCAATTCTCTTTTATGTTTAAATCCATAGGGTATATTGTTATATTTATTTTATTGTTTTCTGTTTCTAGTTCATTTTTTATTTTAGTTAATCCATCTTCATTTCTAGCAACTAAAATTAGATTATAATTTAGTTTTGCTAAAATTCTTGCCATATCTCTTCCTATTCCAGAAGAAGCCCCTGTTATTAAAGCTTTCATATTTAATTTTTCCTTCATCTATGGTTTATCTGTTATGTTTGTAAGGTATCCGGGTGTTTCTGTTTTATCTATTACAGCATAGGTTTTATCTACATAGCTTGAATTATATGTTGTTCCATTTCCACCTACTATTTTAGTACAGTTACTAAACATATTGCTCGAGTTTGTTACCGCTGATGTTGTCCAACCCGTATTTGTTTCTGAATTAAATTCACTTACATATATTGTTGTTAAGCTACTACAGCCAGAAAACATTGCGTTCAAGTTTGTTACTTTGCTTATGTCAAATTTGCTTAAATCTATTGTTGTTAAACTACTACAATTTTGGAACATACCACTTATGGCTGTTATACTACTTGTACTATAACTACTTAGATCTAGTTTTGTTAAGCTAGTACAACCAAAAAACATACTAGTCATATTTGTTACTTTGCTTGTATTGAATTTGCTTACGTCCAATGTTGTTAAGCCACTACAGCCACCAAACATACTAATCATTTCGGTTACATTACTAGTATTAAATTTACTTACATCTAATGTTGTTAAACTACTACAATTATAAAACATAAATTTCATGCTTGTTACTTTGCTTGTATCAAATTTTCTTAAGTCTAATGTTGTTAAGCTACTACAATAATAGAACATATATCGCATATTTGTTACGCCATAAGTACTGAAGTTTTCAAAATTTATTTTTGCTAATTTTATTAAATTTTGAAATAAATATTTCGCATCTTCATTTGCAGCAATTATTCCATCACTTGCAAAAGTTAATTCATATAATCCATCTCCATCTGTATCTGTGTAATATGCCATTATACTTTCATCTTGTTTTTCTGATGCATCAAAACTTTCTACTATAGTTCCACTTGGTTGTTCTTTTCCTAATTTAAATTCTATTGTTTCTATTTTATTTTTTTTATTGTACCTTTTAAATATGCTCCAGTTGCAGCTACACTGCTAGCAGATATTAATCTATTCACCTGCTGGTTTCCATTAATATTTGTAAGGTATCCAGGTGTTTCTGCTGTATCTATTACAGCATAGGTTTTATCTGTGTAACTCGAATTAAATGTTGTTCCATTTCCACCTACTATTTTGGTACAGAGACCAAACATTTTTGTTGAGTTTGTTACTGCTGATGTTGTCCATCCTGAATTTGTTTCTGAATCAAATTCACTTACATATATTGTTGTTAAGCTAGTACAAGCATCGAACATATTCCCCATACTTTTTACGCTACTTGTATTAAAATTGCTTATATCTAGTGTTATTAAGCCACTACAAGTTTGAAACATGTATGCCATTCCTGTCACTTTGCTTGTGTCAAATTTGCTTACATCTAATGTCGTTAAGCTATTACAAAATCCAAACATACCAACCATATCAGTTACATTGCTTGTATTAAAATTACTTACATCTAATGTTGTTAAGCTACTACAAGTATTAAACATATTATGCATGTTTGTTACATTGCTTGTGTCAAATTTACTTACATCTAATGTTGTTAGTCCACTACAACTTTGAAACATATATCGTATGTCTGTTACTTTGCTTGTATTAAATTTGCTTACATCTAATGTTGTTAGGCTACTACAATATCCAAACATATATTGCATGCTTGTTACATTACTTGTATTAAAATTGCTTACATCTAGTGTTGTTAAACTACTACATTTATAAAACATATATCGCATGTTTGTTACATTGCTTGTATCAAATTTACTTAAATCTAGTGTTGTTAAGCCACTACAACTAGAAAACATCTGATACATGCTAGTTACATTGCTTGTATCAAAATTACTTACATTTAATGTTGTTAAGCTTTTACAATTATTGAACATGTCCCCCATATCTGTTGCACTACTTGTATTAAAATTGCTTATATCCAGACTTGTCAATTTTGAACATCCAATAAACATTCTTACAAAACTTGTTGCTTTAGATGTATTCCAGTTTGACATATCTATATTTTCTAAATTAGTACAATTTTCAAACATTCCTCCATATGAGTATCCAGAATAAGTACCAAATCTCGTTACTTGACTAGTATCAAAATTGCTTAAATCTAATGTCGTTAATCCACTACATTTACCAAACATAGAGTTCATATTTGTTACTTTGCTTGTATTAAAATTGCTTACCTCTAATGTTGTTAAGCCACTGCAATTACCAAACATAGATTGCATATTTGTTACATTGCTTGTATTAAATTTACTTACATCTAGTGTTGTTAAGCCACTACAATTACCAAACATAGATTGCATATCTATTACATTAGTTGTATTAAAATTGCTTAAATTTACTGTTGTCAATCCACTACAATTATAGAACATTTGTTGCATGCCTGTTACGCCATAAGTACTAAAATTATTAAATTCTATACTTGTTAAATTTGTTAAATTTTGAAATAAATATTGTGCATTTTTATTTGTAGCAATCACTTCATCACTTGCAAAAGTTAGCTCATATAAATTATTTCCGTCTGTATCTGTATAATATCCAATTATACTCTCATCTTGTTTTTCTGAAGCATCAAAAATCTCTGCTGTTCCTTCTGGTTGCTCTTTTCCTAATTTAAATTCTATAGTTTCTATCTTTTCTTTTGTTATTGTACCAGTTAAATATTTTCCAGTTGCAGCTACACTATTCGCTAATACTAATCTATTTGGTTCTGCTATTTTAAAATTTATATATGAACTTAATGCTGTTCTTTCTGGTAACACTCCATTTTTATATCTAAATGTTATATATATTTCTTTTGTTTCTTTTGCTCCTATTGTTTCTCCAATATTAAATCCGCTTATTTCAAAATTAATGTCTGGGTTATCATAAAATTCTTCATCATATAACACTCCTACAAATGGATAAGTATTTTCAGAATTGTTATATACTGTTACTTTATATTCTATCTCTGAATTTGGGTTTATATCTGATAATTCTATTAAGCTTTGCATCATTGTACCTTTATAGTACACTATATTTGATGTATTTAAGTTTGCATCTATATCTTTTATATATTCTACATTTGTTATAAAAACTCCACTTTGAACTGTTGCAATTACTTCTCCTTTTATTTCTCCAGTTATAGAATTAATTGTTGCATATCCTATTCCCATAAATAATATTGACATTAATAAAAGGAATAGCCATGAAGTACTTTTTCTTATTCTAAGTTTCACTCTATTCCCTCCTTACTTTATGCATAATTTTACTTGTCATCTTTCTTCTTTTTTTCTTCAGCACTTTTGGCTCTTAATTCATTTCTAATTTCTTTTGCACCTAATACATAAATATATAGCATTCCATCTTTTACTATCATAAACTTTGTTCTTTCTTTGCCTTCTTCTGTATACATTAATATTGGTGCTTGTAATATATCTCTCATTCTTAGTATTTCATTAAATGTATTTATTTGTATAGTTTTATAATTATTAGGGTTTACATCATTATTTGTTGTTTGAATATAACTTTTGTAATCAAATAATATTCTTTTTAATTCTTGGTCATACATTGTTTCTGCACTTCTTGTATCTATCATATATTTTATTAATTTTACTAGAATTATTAAGCCTATAATTAATATAATTATTCCTATTACAATAAGATAAGTTAAATTTTCATATTCACTTTTTCTTAAAAGTATTTGTCCTTCATCTTCTATTACATTTGAACCTATACTTATATCAACTGTTTTAGTTGTTAATGGTATGTTTAGGGTCATTACTTTACTTTCTTTGTTTATTTGCTCTCCATCATACTTATTAATTACATATACATACATATCTAATTCTAATGTATTTGTTGTATTATCTAAATTATATATATTTATAAATTTATTTATTTTTGCATTATATTCATTATAGTTTATATTGACTCTTTCCGATATTTCTAAGTTTTTTGAATTTAGTTCTTGTTTTTCTTTACTTATTATCTCTTCTGTTGTTTCATATATTGAATTTGCTCTTTTTGTTTCTTTTACATTTGTTTTAGCCAATATCTTATAACTATAAATATATTCTTGTTCTTGTTCTAAGTCTAAGTTATATTTAAAATCCACTTCTATATTTTCTATTAAACTTGCTACTACACTCGTTTTTTCATCTATATATTTATCTTCATAGAATTCATTTTCTTTTAAATATACTTTATAGTTTACTTTGGCTTTCTCCGAATATTTATTATAATCATTTTTGGTTAAAGTAAAATATGTTATTATAATTATTAGTGCTATTATTATTGTCACAATACTTTCTATTGCTAATATTATTTTATGTTTTTTTCTTTTTCTTTTATGTTGCAATATTATATCTTGTTCTTCCATTCCTTTTGTCCTCCGTTCTTTATTTCAATATATCATTTACCCATAATGTTATGTATCCTATATATGGAATTCTTGCTTTTACTTTTCCTACTATATCGGCTGTTTTTCTATATCCATCATCATCTTGCTCATTCGCGTCGCCTTTTGTATAATATCTTGTTTCTTCTCCTAAAATTCTTTGGTCTACTATTCTATGAACTATTTTTAGATCATCTTTTATAAATACTATAATATCTCCATTTTTAAGTTCATCATTTTTACCATATGTTTCGTATAGCACAATATCTCCTTTGTTTATTGTACCTGTCATACTTCCTGAGCCTATTACTAGCACTCCAAATTTAAATTTACAAGAAATTAGCATTATAATTATTGCTACTATAGCGCAAAGTATTATACTAATAATATGTTCTTTTCGTTTTTGACTTACTGATATTATTTGTCTATTTTTATTGTATAATGTATTCATAACAATATATATAATATATGGCACTACCATTTTTATTATAGATTCAAAAAATATATAAATATCTGGTATTATTGGAATTATGTATGAATATAATGTTGTAATTAACCTATATGCTATAATTGCTTTTTCATTTCTATATTGTATTATTATATAATTATATAAAAGATTGTTTGCTATTGAAGAGAATACTATAAAGCCTATTAGCACAAAATAGTCATTTACTGTTTCTAAACTATATATATTAGTACTTAAATATACATCTAGCATGACCATTGCTATGAGAATTATTATTTTTGATTTTTTATCTTCTTTTAAGAGTACACTTTTTCTTATTATTTCTGATGATACTATTATTACTATATATGGTATTATGTAATTTAATATAGACCATATACTTAATTTTACTGTTGCACTATAGAATCCAACAAATATTCCTAATATATATATAGTTGCTAAATATAGGATTCCAAATGCACTTAATAAAATTATTATTTGCCTATTATTTGTGAGCTTTGTCTTGTCTGTTTTTATTAATTTTACACTAATAATCATAGACACTAATAATACTACCGCTGTAACTTGTCTTGTTATTGTATCATTAAATATCATAGCCAAAAGAAGAAATATTATTAGCGTAAATTCTATTGTATATAATCTTACTTTTTCGTTCTTCATATTTCCTCCTTTGGTTATTTTTTCTTTACACTATGGTTGTTGTGGCTCTGCTGTTATTTCAACTCCTATTGTTGCTGTTTCATCTGCTGTTACTGGTGTTTTTATTAATTCTACTGTTACTTCTATTGTTGTTGTGTTTCCAGCTGTTATTGTTGTTGGATCTGCTATTTTTTGAGTAACAGTAAAATATGTTTCATTGTCATTTGTAGTTGTTGCAGATAATTTTGCTGATAAATCTTCACTATTGTTTAATATTGTGTATGTTGCTGTTACTTTATCTCCTTTTGCTGTTAATCCTTGAACATTCATAGTTGCTTTTAATTCATCTGTTGGATGAAGTTCTGCTGTTGCTAAACTTTCATTTGAAACTGTTGGTGTTCCTGTAAATTTAACTTTGAAGTTTTCTGGGTTTGGTGTACCTGTTGCTTGTCCTGAAATATTTAATATTCTATTACTTATTACTGCATATCCAACAGCTACTAATATCATGACTACTACTAATACAACACCTATTATTATTGATGTTTTTTTATTCATTCTTCTCACCCCCTATTATTGTTGAAAATTTTGTTTCCATATCTTTATTTTACTACTTATAATTTTTATTTCAATAGTTTATGCTTATATTTTGTATTACATTTTTGTTACAGAAATATCACACGATAAATAAGGACGATTGCCAGTGAGGGCGGAGATTTTGACAATCTCCGTCCTCACTGGCGCATTAGTGTCAATTTTTTAATTATATATGTCTCTTCTATGTCCAATTTCCAAAATTAACACTATAATTTTTTCATCTTGTATTTCACATATCACTCTGTAATCGCCTATACGGTATCTCCATTGTCCTGATTTATTTTCTACTAATCCTTTTCCATGTACTCTGGGATTTTCACAACCTTCAATATTTTTTTCTAACCAGCCAATTATCAAAGATGATGTATACTTGTCTATTTTTTTTAGTTGTCTTTTAGCTTTATCTGTAAATACAACTTTATACTTCATTTATAAGCCCAGCTCCTTTTTTACTTCCTCCATTGTATATGTTTTAGGATTTTTTCTGTATTCTTCTATTGCTTTATTATAACATTCTAAATCATATTCGTCTTCAATTTTTTCTAATACTGCATTTCTTATTAAATCAGATAAGGAAATATTGTTAATTTTTGCATAAGCTTTTATTAATTCTGTATCTTTTTCGTTTAGTCTTACTGAAATAGTCATATATATCAACTCCTCTTATATTTATAGTACTACAATGTATTACATTTGTCAATATTATTATATTATTTTTACTTAAAGCTTGTGATTTTATACATTAAGTATAATTAAAAAGCTGGTGCAAAACACTTTTTAGATGTTTTATACCAGCTATTGACTTTGAACTTGAACTACTTGCTAATGATGATGAATTGTCAGTGGGACGGAGATTTTGACAATCTCCGTCCCACTGACAACTGACATTTAAATAAATTTGGTAGCGAGGGGGGGATTCGAACCCTCGACCTGTCGGGTATGAACCGAATGCTCTAGCCAACTGAGCTACCTCGCCATCTATTTAGATTTTTCTAATTCTTATAAATTACTTCAAAATTAAAAGCCCCATATATTGTATGGTGGCTTGAAGTGGAATCGAACCACTGACACGAGGATTTTCAGTCCTCTGCTCTACCAACTGAGCTATCAAGCCAGTTATCTTTTCATATATTGTCTAGATTTCCTATACAATAAAAAAATGGCGACCTGGAACGGGCTCGAACCGTCGACCTCTAGCGT
>DNVW01000006.1:221376-236837 GCA_003507395.1 Clostridiales bacterium
GTGACAGGCTAGCGTTCTAACCAACTGAACTACCAGGCCATAAATAAAAAATATATAGAAATGGTGGGCGCAATAGGGCTCGAACCTATGACCTCCTGCTTGTAAGGCAGATGCTCTCCCAGCTGAGCTATGCGCCCATTTCCTACGACTTCCTTAGTATACTAAATTTATTAAAAATTGTCAATACATTTTTCAAATTTTTTCGTTTTTTTACTTATATTTTTTTGTTTACTCCTATTATTCCACCTATCATTCCCGCTACAATAGCTGATATTATCATTAATATTGACTTAAGGCTCAAATAAAATCCCGAACATATTATACTTGATAATATATAAATAAAAATTATATATATTGCTCCAACCATGCCCCCATTAAGTATGCCGTTTTTATTTATATTTTTGGTGCTTATTGAACTACCTATTAATATGCTGATTGCTGTTATCACTATTACTACTGGTGTAATTGTCTTTTCTGATATGTTTGTATATGTTAACATTACAGAAAATAAAAGTAAAAATACAAGTGTTAGTAGAATTGCAAAAACACTACCTTTTACAATTCTACTAACATTTCGTTCCTTTTGATTTTTTTCTAAGTCACTGACTTTTTCCATTATATTTTCCTCCAAAGTTTTATTATTTTGTTTACTTATTCATATTCTTTATTTTCTGCATTTAGAACTTTAGAAGGGAAAATGATTCATTTCATTTTTAATGATTTTTTGCAATATTTTGTTCATAATATTGTTCTATGTCTATTTCCTGATTATTATATATCATATAATATTTTTCTGTTCCTGAACTTATAACAGAATATGCACTGTTTAATGAAAAAGGTATTACTGTTTTTCCGGGTTTTATCTACTATACCATATAATTTATTTTTCTTAGCTACAATTAGCTCATATTTAGGTATTGCAACTACATAATTAGCAATTGTTTTTGTTTTTTCTGTACATCCTATCTCATCATATTCTATCGGTAATATCTGCTTACCCGTTATATCGTAAAGTCCCCACTTTTTTTCTTGCATAACTGGAATATAATTATTTAATATAACATACTTATTTTCTATGTTAGTATATTTAGAACCATCTACACCTATTGCATCATATTCCGGATATATTATCGTTTCACCTTTTTTATTTATAATTCCCTGTTTTTTATCTATTGCTACCAAATACAATTCATTAGTAATTTGTTTTATTTCATCAAATTCTGGTGCAATTATAGGTGTTGCATCACTTGATATAATTCCTACTTTGTTATTACTTGTTTTTACTATAAATGTTTTTGATGATTCTACAAATTTAATATTACTATATTTTATTCCAATTATTGTTTCTCCCTTTAAATTATTCACTCCATATTCTTTATCTTGATTGCTAACAATTAGCATATTATATAATATCGCTTTTTGATTACTAAAATTTTCAGTTTCTACATTTATTTGTGAATTTTTATAACTTGCCGAATAGCTACTAATTAATTTTGCAGGTGTATAAATATCTATTTGATTATTATCTTTATAATAATTAAGTGCAATATTACAACCTCTTGATATTCCTTGTACTGTAGTGTATAATTCTCCATTGATTTCTCTAACAGGTTCATCTAATTCAAAATATTCATAGTCACTGTTATTATTATTTTCTCCTATCATTTTTTTATATATTTGATTTGATCCTAATATATATGATGCCACTTCATTTTTATCTTTTATATAACATTTAGTTTTATCTTCTAGATAGTTTTGCTTGTACTCTCCATCATAAACCTCATATCCAAATGATTTCGCAAATCTTTTTATAGGCACATAGATTTTATCATTTTCAAACACAAAAAGTTGGCTCATCGTTTCGGCTTTATCTATGTCATCCACATTTACTTTTAATTGTTTTTTCTTTTCAGAATATACATATATTGTGAGTAAGAGTGTAATAATAAAAAGCAAAATTAATACAATAATTGTTGTTTTAATCATTTTTTTTATTTTTTCATCTTTACTATCTACTTTTTGAGTATTATTAATAAGGTCCATATTATCCTCCTTTTATTCTTTTGTGTAGCCATACTTATTGTAAAAATCTTTTTTAAAATTTAATAAATTATCATTTTCTATTTCTATTCTAACTCTTTCCATTAAATTAGTCAAGAATCTTAAATTATGAATTGATAATAATCTTACTCCTAATATTTCATTTGCTTTTATCAAATGTCTTATATATGCTCTTGTATAATTTTTGCATGTATAGCAATCACATTCCGAATCAAGAGGTCCCCAGTCTTTAGCATATGTAGCATTTCTTACAACTACTTTACCTTTTGAAGTCATTGCAGTTCCATTTCTTGCAATTCTGGTTGGCAATACACAATCACACATATCTATTCCTGCTATTGCAGCTTCTATTAAATAGTCTGGACTTCCTACACCCATAAGATAACGTGGTTTGTTTTCTGGCATTAATGGAGCTGTATAATTTAGTATCTTTAAAAATTCATTTTTTGGTTCTCCTACACTTATTCCTCCTATTGCATATCCCGGAAAATCTAATTTTATTAAGTCTTCTGCGCTTTGTCTCCTTAAGTCTTCATAAAATCCACCTTGTATTATACCAAATAATCCTTGTTTATCTGTGTTTTTGTGTGCTTGTTTGCACCTTATTGCCCATCTTGTTGTTCTTTCCATTGATTGTTTTGTATATTCATAACTTGCAGGATATTCTACGCATTCGTCAAATGACATTATTATATCTGCTCCTAAAGCCTCTTCTATTTCCATTACTTTTTCTGGAGAAAAAAAATGCTTACTTCCATCTAAATGTGATTTGAATTCGACTCCCTCTTCTGTTATTGTTCTTAAATCACTTAAACTGAACACTTGGAATCCTCCACAGTCTGTTAATATTGGCTTGTCCCATCTCATAAAATTATGAAGTCCTCCAGCTTCTTTTACAAGTTCATGACCTGGTCTTAAATATAAGTGGTATGTATTTGACAATATAATTTGTGCTTTTACTTCTTGTTCTAATTCCTCTGGTGTTAAAGATTTTACTGTTGCTTGTGTTCCTACTGGCATAAAGATTGGTGTTTGAATATCTCCATGTGGAGTATGTATAATTCCTCTTCTTGCTCCACAACTTTTATCTACATGTAATAGTTCATATGTTATCGCATTTTTAATTTCTTCATTTTTCATTTCTTATTTTTCACCTTTCATTTTTAGTAAATAAACATTGCATCGCCAAAACTAAAGAAACGATATTTTTCTCTTACTGCTTCTTCATATGCATTCATAACAAATTCTTTTCCAGCTAGTGCAGATACCAGCATAATCAACGTTGATTCTGGTAAATGGAAATTTGTGATTAATCCATCAATACATTTGAATTTATACCCTGGATATATAAATATTCCTGTATCTGTTTCTATTTGTTTTACATATCCATTTTCATCTGCTATACTCTCTAACACTCTACAAGAAGTTGTTCCTACTGCTATTATTCTATGTCCAGTTCTTTTTGCTTTATTTATTTTTTCTACATCTTCATCTTTTATATAAAAATGTTCTGTATGCATTTTATGTTCTTCAACATTTTCCTCTTTTACTGGTCTAAATGTTCCTATTCCGACATGAAGTGTTACATTTGCAATTTCTACTCCTTTTTGTTTTATTTTTTCTAACAATTCATCTGTAAAGTGTAACCCTGCTGTGGGGGCAGCTGCAGATCCTTCATATTTTGCATATACTGTTTGATATCTATCTTTATCTTGTAATTTTTGGTGTATATATGGTGGCAATGGCATAAGTCCTATTTGGTCTAAAATTTCATTGAAAATTCCTTCATATATAAACTTAACCTTTCTGTTTCCACCTTCCATTATATCTAATATTTCTGCTTTTAATAATCCATTTCCAAATATTACATTAGTTCCTTTTTTCAATCGTCTGCCTGGTTTAACCATAACCTCCCAGTAGTCGCCTTCTATTCTATTTAAAAGTAAAAATTCTACATTTATTCCTGTTTCTTCTTTTATTCCATAAAGTCTAGCAGGTATTACTTTAGTATTATTTCTTACCAAGCAGTCTCCTGGTTTTAGATAGTCTAATATATCTTTAAATATTTTATGATCTATTGTTTTACTTTTTCTATCTAAAACCATTAACCTTGATTCATCTCTATTTTTTATGGGAACTTGTGCTATTAGTTCTTGTGGTAAATCATAATTAAAATCTGATACTTTCATCTTGCTTACTCCTTAATAACCTCACTACATCTATGGCATATTGTTGGATTTTCTTTATCTTCTCCTACTGTTGTAGAATACATCCAACATCTTTCACATTTTTCTCCTTCAGCCACATCTACTTTCACACCTATTTTTTCTTCATTTTTTCTTAAATTCTTATCTATTTGTAAATCTGAAACTATAAACACTGTTTTTAATATTTCTAAATTTTCTTTTATAAAATTATATTCTTCATCATCTGCATATAATGTTATTTTTGCATTTAATGAATGTCCTATAACTTTATTTGCTCTAGCAGTCTCTAAGTCTTTAGCTACTAATTCTTTAAGTTTTAGTATTTTTTCCCATTTTTCTACTAATTCTTTATTTTTATATTCAATTTTTTCTTCTGGGAAATAAGTAAGCATAACACTTTCTACTTGCTCATCTTTGCTATGAGGCATATATTTCCATATTTCTTCTGCTGTATAACATAATATAGGTGCTAACATTTTTACCAATGTATTTAATATCTCATACATTGTTGTTTGCGCAGCTCTTCTTTCTATAGAATTTGCTTTAGAAGAATATAATCTATCTTTTATTATATCTAAATAAAAATTACTCATATCTGTTACACAGAATTGATTTATATCATGATATACAATATGAAAATCATATTTATCATAATTCTTTGTACATTCTCTAACAAGTTTGTTTAATCTTGTCAATGCCCATTTGTCTATTTCCAATAAATCATCATATTTTACTGGATTTTCTGGATTATAGTCTGATATATTTCCAAGTATAAATCTTGCTGTATTTCTTATTTTTCTATAAACCTCTGCAATTTGTTTCATTATATCTTGTGATACAGTAATATCTGATTTAAAATCTGAAGATATTACCCATAGTCTTAAAATATCTGCACCATATTGTTTTATAGCATCTTGAGGATTTACTCCATTGCCTAATGACTTAGACATTTTTCTTCCATCCATATCAATTAAAAATCCATGTGTTAATACTTGTTTATATGGTGATTGTCCTGTTGTTGCAACAGCTGTTAACATAGATGATTGGAACCATCCTCTGTATTGGTCATTTCCTTCTAAATACAAATCTGCTGGATATGGTAACCCTCTTTCTACTAATACACCTTGATGTGATGAACCAGAATCAAACCAAACATCCATAATATCTGTTTCTTTCTTAAAGTGTGTATGACCACATTCACACTTCGCACCTTCTGGCATTAGTTCTTCTTCTGACATATCAAACCAAGCATTTGAGCCTTTTTCTCTAAATATTTTTTGAATTTTTTCTATGCTTTCTTCTGTAATATATTCCTTTCCACATTCTTCACAATAGAATATTGGAATTGGAACTCCCCATGTACGTTGTCTTGATATACACCAGTCGTTTCTGTCTTTTACCATGTTTAATATCCTGTCTTCTCCCCAAGCAGGAATCCAATCTACTTTTTTTATTTCCTCTATAGCTTTATCTCTAAATCCATCTATTGAAGCAAACCATTGGTCTGTTGCTCTAAATATTATTGGATTTTTACATCTCCAGCAATGTGGATATGAGTGAACTAATTCTTCTTTTTGTAATAGTGCATCATGTTCTTCTAACCATTTTATTATTTCTGCATTTGATTTTTCATAAAATAGTCCTTTGAATGGTCCTGCATCTTCTGTTTGGTACCCTTTTCCATCTACTGTCACTACTATTTCTAATCCATTTTTCATACCACATAAATAATCTTCTTTACCATAACCTGGCGCAGTATGTACAGCTCCTGTACCTGTTTCTAATTCTACTAATATTGTATCTTCACTACCTAGTACAACTTTTGAGTCTCTATTTAAGAATGGATGCTTGCATAATATTCCTTCTAGTTCTTTTCCTTCTAATTTTTTTATAGTTTTATAATCTTCTATTCCAGCTAGTTTCATTACTTTATCTACTAATTCTGTAGCTATTACTAAATTTTCTTTTCCTGTATTTACAACACTGTATTCAAATTCTTCTCCAACAGTTATTCCTGTATTTCCTGGAAGAGTCCAAGGCGTAGTAGTCCATATTACTATATATGTATCTTTTTCATCTAACTTTCCTTTCCCGTCTCTTACTTTAAATTTTACATATATAGAAGTAGTTTTTACATCTGCATATTCTATTTCTGCTTCTGCTAATGCTGTTTCACAGTCAGTACACCAATATACTGGTTTTAATCCTTTATATATATAACCTTTTTTATACATTTCGCCAAATACGCCAATTTGTCTTGCTTCAAATTCTGGTTTTAAAGTTATATATGGATTTTCCCAATCACCTAATACACCTAGTCTTCTAAATCCTTCTGTTTGTTTTTGCACAAATCCCATTGCAAAATCATGACAAGTGTTTCTAAATTTAGTAACCCCTATTTCATCTTTATTTAGTCCTAAAACTTGTATTGCTCTTTTTTCTGTTGGTAACCCATGTGTATCAAATCCTGGTATAAATGGTGTATAATATCCTTTTAAATTTTTATATCTTACAACAGTGTCTTTAAGTACTTTGTTTAAAGTATGTCCTAAATGAATTTCGCCATTTGCATATGGTGGTCCATCATGTAAAACAAAAGGTGTTTTTCCTTCATTCTTTTTTAACATTTTTTCATATAAACCATTATCAAATATTTCCTCTTTTATTTTTGGTTCATTTTCTGGTAAATTTCCTCTCATAGGAAAATCCGTTTTTGGTAAGTTAAGTGTTTTACCATAATCTTTTTTTTCTTCTTCCATTTTATATTTCCCCTTTCTGTATATAACACTAAAAAGCCATTTCGTCTTTTAGGACGAAATGGCTATATTTCCGCGGTACCACCTAAATTAGATAATTATTTTAAATTATCTCTCTTTAAAATATCCTTTAACGCAAGATTTACGGCTTAATCTACTTATTTGTGTTCAATTAAACAACATAAAAGGTGATAACATATATTGTTTCATATACCAAATTTCCAGCTAACATTTGGCTCTCTATATACTACTAAAATATATACCGTGTCCTTTATTATAGTTTTTAAATAGATGTTACTATCATAACATTTTTTTCTTTATTTTTCAAGTATTTATTATATTTTTCTTGGGCAGGGGTGGAACCCTGCCCTTGCAATGCCTTATTTTATTAATAAAAATATTAATGTTCCTATTATAGCATTTTGTTTCATTTCTTCATCTATTACAAATTCTTGTTCTGTTGCATTTTTCACTTCTGCTTCATCTGCTAAACTTATTTTCAGTTTCTTAATATCTTGATACTTAAAATTAACCTGATATTCCAATTCTTGTTCTGGTTCTAAGTTTTCTATTTTAACATATTTGTTCCCTATGTTTACATCTCTTAGAGTAGAAAACTCAAATTTTATGTATTTGTTTGTAATAGGTTCATTAGATTCATTTTTTATTTTTCCATTTACATATCCATTAACATATGTTGCTTTTGCCTTATCTATGCTTATTTTTGGATTTTCTACATTTATTTCACAATTTTCTATTGTTTTATATGTTCCATTTATGTATAGGTAAATCATTAAATTTGAAAATACAAACAATATAGCAAATATTAACACATACATTATTATATTGTGCATTCTATTTCTTTTATCTATACACCAGAAGTCCATATAATTACTCATAAAAAGCTCCCCCTTTTTTATAGGTAAGTTATATTTTTCTAAATACTCCTCCAACTTTTCCTAATATTTCACAATTTGGAACTATAATAGGATCCATTGTACTATTCTCTGGTTGTAATCTTATATGATCTTTTTCTTTATAAAATGTTTTTACTGTTGCTTCATCTCCTATTAATGCTACAACAATTTCTCCATTTTCAGCTGTGTTTTGTTTTTTTACTAAAATGTAATCCCCATCTAAAATACCTGCTTCAATCATACTTTCTCCTCTGACTGTAAGCATGAAACTTTCGCAATTTCCAACGAAGTCTAATGGAATAGGAAATGTATCAGTTACATTTTCTACTGCTAAAATAGGTTCTCCTGCTGTAATTTTTCCTATAACTGGTACTTCTACCATTTCTTTACCAGTATATAAATTTTTAGTTTCTGTTTTCTTATTTCTTTCTTTTCCATCTTCGCCTTTTAATAGTCTTAAAGTTCTTCCTTTTTGTTCTTCTTTTTTAATGTATCCTTTTTGCTCAAGTCTTGATAGATATCCATGTACAGTAGCTGTAGATTTTAAATCGACAGCTTCACCTATTTCTCTTACAGAAGGTGGATAACCATTTTTGTTTATTTGTTTTTCAATAAATTTTAGTATTGCTTTTTCTCTTTTATTAATTCCTGTTTTTAACTTTTTTTCTCTCACTATAAACCACTCCTTTTTTATCTGTCAATATAATATCATACAAACAAATAAATGTCAAACAAAAGTTTTAAGTTTGTGTCTTTTTTTAATCATACCATTCTAGTTCCCAGTCAACTACTCTTACAGTATCTCCATCTTGTACACCTGCCTGTTTTAGTTTTTCATTTACTCCTAATTCTTCTAAGCATTTATGGAAATAGTGTAAAGATTCATTATCTTGTATATTTACTTTTCTCATAACTTTTTGTACAGCCGGTCCATCAACAACAAAAATTTTCCCTTCTTTAAAAATGGTAAATTCTGGTTCATCTTTTAACTCATATATCTTTTTGCTATTTTCTACTTCAACCAATTCTTCTTTTGGTAATTCTTTTAAAACTTTAGATACTCTATTTAATAACTCTCTTATGCCTTCTCCAGTAACTGCTGAAATTTTAAATATCTCTATTTTTTCTTTTTGGGCAAAGTCATATAACTCTTTATATAAATTTTCATCCTGCATAGAATCTATTTTATTTGCTACTATTATCTGTTTTCTTTTACTTAATTTTTCACTATATTTTTTTAACTCACTATTTATAATCTTAAAATCTTCTAGTGGGTTTCTTCCTTCTGAACCAGATACATCTATTACGTGTAATAGTAATCTAGTTCTTTCTATATGTCTTAAAAATTGAAGCCCTAACCCTGTTCCTTCACTTGCTCCTTCTATTATTCCTGGTATATCTGCTATTACAAAGCTATCACCATATTCACTTTTTACAACTCCTAAGTTTGGCTCTAATGTTGTAAAATGATAATCAGCTATTTTAGGAGTTGCTGATGTAGTTGCTGATAAAAATGTAGATTTACCCACATTCGGAAATCCTATTAATCCTACATCTGCTAATAATTTTAGCTCAAGTATTAATTCTTTTTCTTCTCCCTTTTCCCCTTGTTGTGAAAATCTAGGAGCTTGTCTTGTAGATGTAGCAAAATGAGAATTACCTTTTCCTCCTCTTCCGCCTAACATAATTAGCTCTTTTTCTCCTTTTTCTGACAAATCTGCCAATACTCTTCCTGTACTAGCATCTTTAATTATAGTTCCTAATGGTACTTTTATAGTAAGGTCTTCTCCGCTTTTGCCATATCTATGTCCACCTTCGCCATTGTTTCCATTTTCTGCATTAAATTTCTTTTTGTATCTAAAATCTATAAGTGTATTAGAATCTGGATCTACTTCAAAGTAAACGTCACCGCCTTTGCCTCCATCTCCTCCATCAGGTCCACCTGCTGCTACATATTTTTCACGTCTAAAGGAAACTGCTCCATTTCCGCCATCTCCTGCTTTAACTATAATTTTAACATAGTCTGTAAACATTTTTTACTCCTTCTCAAAATAATCTAATTTCATTGCTTTTTTTACTTTTTTCATTGTTTGCTTAGCAATTTGTTGTGCCTTTTTTGTTCCATTCATAAGTATTTCATCAACCAATTCTGGTCTATCTTCATAATATTTTCTTTTTTCTCTTATTGGGTTTAAAAATTCATTAATATTTTTAGCCAATTGTTTTTTACAAGCTACGCATCCTCTTTTTCCTGCTCTACATTCTTCACATACTGTTGTATACTCTTCTGGATTTGTAAATAGATTATGATAATATGCCACCATACATATATCAGGATTTCCTAAATCATCCTTTTTTATTCTATTTGGATCAGTTACAGCACTCATAACCTTTTTATTAACTTCTTCTTCACTATCTGATAAATAAATAGCATTTCCTAAAGATTTTCCCATTTTTTCATTTCCGTCTAATCCTTTTATTCTTTTTCCTTTGGATAATACTGCTTCTGGCTCTATTAATGTTTCTCCATAAATACTATTAAATTTTCTTACTATTTCTCTGCATTGTTCTATTAATGGTAATTGGTCTTCTCCTACTGGCACAAGTTCTCCCTCAAAGTTTGTTATATCTGCTGCTTGACTTACTGGATAACCTAAAAATCCATATGTTACACTTTCTCCAAACAATTCTTTTTTCTGTGCTATTTCAGTTTTTACCGTAGGATTTCTTTGTAACCTTGCTATTGTAACTAGGTTCGAATAAAAAACCGTAAGTTCTGCTGTTTCTGGTATCATAGATTGAATATATATTGTAGTTTTTTCAGGGTCAATTCCTATAGACAAATAGTCTAATGCTACTTGCCTTATATTTTCTCTAACTTTATCTGGATTATTAAAATTATCTGTTAATGCCTGAACATCTGCTATTAATATATATAAATCATATTCTCCACTATTTTGCATTTCTAATCTCTTTTTTAAAGAACCAAAATAGTGCCCTATATGTAACCTTCCCGTTGGTCTATCTCCTGTTAAAACACGTTTTTTATTTTCCATAGTCATAATCTCCTTTTTCTGGATTTTCTTATATAATTATAAGGTAAATTTTGCTTATTTGCAAGCATAAGTTAAGGTAAAAAGCAGTAGAACTTTTTCTACTGCTTTTAATATAATTTCATATCACTAAAGTCTGTCCCAAACTGGGCAAATTGGACAATTAGGGACAGTCCCTAATTGTTCCCTTCTTCCACAGGATAAACACTGACTTTCTTTTTATCTCTTCCAAGTCTTTCAAATTTAACTTTTCCAGTTACTTTTGCATATAATGTGTCATCACTACCAATTCCAACATTTGTTCCTGGATGTATTTTAGTGCCTCTTTGTCTAACTAATATATTTCCAGCTGGAACTATTTGTCCATCTGCTCTTTTTAGTCCTAAACGTTTAGATTCACTATCTCTACCGTTTTTAACACTACCTTGACCTTTCTTATGAGCCATGTTTTTTCACTCCCTTCATGTACTTTATATATCTCTCTTATATTACTATGCTTCTTTTTTAGCAGTTTCTTTTTTTGCAGCAGTTTCTTTTGCTTCAGCTTTTTCTGCTGGCATTTTTATTTTTGTAATTTCTACTTTTGTATATGGTTGTCTATGTCCTTGTGTTCTTCTATAATTCTTTTTTGCTTTATATTTGTACACTAAGATTTTTTTACCTTTACCATGAGAAACTACTTTTCCTTCTACTTTTATACCTTTTACATAAGGAGCACCAACTTCTACTTTTTTGTCATTAGATACTAAGATTATTTTATCAAATGTAACTTTTTTTCCTTCTTCTGCATCTAATTTTTCAAAAAATACTACATCTCCTTCTGCTACTTTGTATTGCTTTCCACAGCTTTCAATTATTGCGTACATTATATGTACACCTCCTCTTTTTCGAATACTCGCTAAGCATAAAATTCAAGGTAATTAGCATATAGCTAATATTTAGTTACCCGACCTAGGCGGCTTACGAGTATATATTTTAACATATTTTTTCCTAATTGTCAATAATTGCATTTTTTTTTCTTTTGTGTTATACTTTTTATAACATTTATAAACTTACTGAAGAAAAAAATATAGGATGTGATTGATATGAATGATATAGATATAAACATTCCAAAAGAGACTACAGATAATACAAATTGCCTTGCTTTAACTGTTAGAAAAGAATATCGCTTGGCATTGGCTCGAAACTTGTTTGATAAAGGTTCTACTTTGACTTGGAAAATTGGTTTAAGTATTATAGTTTTAAATTTTTTAAATATGTTTTTATAGGCTAAAAAGAAGAAAACCTTTATCTGTTTTCTTCTTTTTCTATGTTTCTTTTAAATAATTTCAGTAATGTTGCTCTTATTTTTGAAAAAATGTTTAATATTTTATTATCTGTTTTTACTAAAGAAAATTGCCCACTTTTTCTCATTATATTTATTCTTTTTTCTTCAAGTTCTTTTATCTTATTTGCATAATATTTGTTATATTCATTATCAAAACTATTCATTCCATATATTTCTTTATAATTATATAAGTCTTTTCTATATGTTATTATATCATCTAATGTTTCTATTCTAGAAAAATATTTATTAAAATATGAATTTAGTATCAAATTTTCTAATTTTATATATGTGTCTTTTATAGCCTTTCTATTAGTTTCTATTTTTGCCATTGTTTTATATACTTCTTGCTCTGTTACTGTATAGTCTGTATTGGCATTGCTTGTTTGTTTATATTTTTCTAATAATTGAAATAGTTGTATATTTTCTTCTTCTGCATATAACATTTTGTCTAATCCATTTACTATTGTTATATATACACCTTCTCCGCAGTTTTCCATTATCTTATATTCAAAATCTTCTTTGCTATTTAATATACTATCTAAAAATACATTTTCTCCTGTTACATAAATCAATTGTAAAATTAAATTGCACATTAAAGGGTATCTTTCCTCATTATATGTTTTAGCTACTACCTCATATTTTTCTACATATTTATATTCTTTATTCGCTATTTTTGAAGTTATATATTGTACTGCTGCTTCATTTAAGCCTATTCCAGTTGCTTTAAACTCATTAAATTCACATACTCCAACTTTTTGAATATTATTTTTTTTGTCTTTTACTATTTGTATTGCATGTATAAATTCATGTATTACTCTTTCAGATAAATCTAAAATGTCTATCTTTGAATCTATATATATAGTAGAATTATCGTGCAAAAAAACTACACCATAATACTGTTTTGGCACTTCTGCTATATACATTGGAGTTTTTAATAATTTTGCCTTAACTTCTCTATAATTTAACTTTTCAAACTCTCTGGCTAATAAATTTGCTATAGTGTCTGCTATTTCTTCCTTAACTTCAAATTCAATTTCTTTTATCGCATTTATACCCGTTAGTTCAAATATTTTTTTATCATTCATATATATATTACTCCTATTATTGTAATTATATAACATATATGAGTTTGTTCTGTTACAAAATAATTATATTTTTTTTACAGTTTTGTTACAGTGCCATTGTATTACATTTTTGCAAGATTTTCGAGTGATTTTATCACACTTTTGCAGTATTTTTTTATAGTCTTTATCACATTTTTGTAATTTATCCAAAAAAAGAAGGCTCTTTTGAGCCTCCTTTTAAGTTTTTATTTATGATAACTTATTGTAATTGATGTTCCTTTTTCTACATTAGTTAAATCAACATAGTAACCTTCTGTATCATTTCCTTTTACATAGCCATTTGATTGAGCTGTTTCAAAATTGTATGTTGTACTTTCTATTGTTAGTTTAAACTCTTTTGATGTATCAATTCCTTCTAGATTTACTCTTCTAGCATTTGATTCTTCTAATGTAATATCTCTTGTCTCTGTTGATGTTGAGTTATCATTTATTATAGTGTTGAATATAGACTGTAACTCTTCTGATGACATAGAACCTGTATAAGATTTGTCTGCATAACTATATTGCCCTGCATCTCCGTCATTTTTTATTTTATCATATAATTTGCCTTTAACATTTCTTTCAGTTGTTGTTCCCCACCAGTGAGAGATTATCTCTGTACCTTCACTATTACATTTCTCTAAATTTGCTTTTGTTGGATTTAATATTGTTTCTGATAATGTTCCACTCATATTTAATCCAATTGTGTAGAATTTAGACATTGTTCCAGTCGTTCCATAATAATGTGATGTTATTTGTTGTTTGTAGTAGTCAGCTGTTCTAATTGTATAATATGCTTCATTTTCAGTTGTGTCACTACCACTTCCTTGTCTTGAGCCTGTAAGTCCTTTAAAGTCTGTTTTATAGTATGTTGGATCTCCATCTGATAATAATATCATAACTGGTGTACGTGTTATTGTCTTTTCTTTTCCATTTACAGTTGTAGTATAAGTTGTACCTGCAGACATAAGCATTTCTGCTCCCGCTTTAATTCCTGCTTGTGTAAATGTTCCACCATATACGTTTATACTCTTGTCAGATTGTTCATTTACATTTGTCGATATTATATCTTTATCATAATATTGTCTTCTATCATAATCATAATAGCTACTATCGGTTATTGTTAAGTATTTTCCATTAGTCTTTGGAGTATATTTTCCAAGTTCAAATAATTTTACTGCATCTGCTTCATTAGAATAATTATTATCTTCTTTTGAACTATATGCTACTACACCAATTCTACTATCTGGATTTTCTTTCATTATTGTTGTGATTGCACTATTTACAGCATTAACCATCTTTTTATCTTTATCATTATCATTCATACTTCCAGATACATCTAGTACAAATACTACGTCAAGTGGTGTTTTTACAGATGTTTGTGAAGTTGTAGTTGTTGTTATTTCTATTGTTCCTTGTATGTCTTGATTAAATGTGTTTGTAATGTTGTATCCATCATAAGATGTATCATAATTTCTAACTGTTTTTTCTCTAACAGAATATTCGTTTAATTGAACATTTCCATTGTTGTCTAATACATATTCTCCATTTTCATCAACTTTGTATTTTGGAAGATTTTCAAATTTATATTCTGTTGTTCCATTTTCTAAAACTACTTTTTTATCTGTTGGTTGACCATTTTTCAATAAGTCTATTGTTATTTCTGGATGAACTAGTGTTGTTCCTTCCGGATCAACCCAAGTTTTTGTTCCAGCTACTTCTACAGTATTGTCTTGTTCTATTGTATTTGTAAAGTCTGTTCCATTTTGTGCTGATGTATATCCTTCAACTATTTCTTCACTAACTGTATAAACATATTCGTGTCCATCTGTTAAATTGTATTTGTCTAAGTTATCAAATAAATAGGTTGTTGTTCCATTTGTTAATTCTCTAAAGTCAACTTTTACACTATCTCTTAATAAATTAATTGTTATTGTTGGATGCTCTGCTCCTTGTGGTGCTATCCATGTTTTTGTTCCACTTACTGAAATTTTCTTTTGGTTAATTGTATTTATAAAGTTTGTTCCATTTTGTGTT
>DNVW01000002.1 GCA_003507395.1 Clostridiales bacterium
GGAATAGCGTTCGACTGGTCTAAATTTCTTATAAAAAATATACTACTTTAGATATTGTAGTATATTTGTATTTCATTATCATTTACTACTACTTTATCAATTACTTCTAACACTATATTTCTTTGTTCTTCAAAAGTCATTGTTTTCCAAGCTGTATTCAAATCAGATATTACTACCTTTAAATTTTCACTTTTTCTTTCTTTTGCTTTTTCATCAGACAATTCCTTTTGAATTTTTTCTTTTTCTTCTTGTAATTTTCTTATTTTTTCTTTAGTTTCTTCTACTGCTATTCCTTCTGAAATGTAATCAAGTAAATTAACTACTTGTTTATCAATCTGTGCTATCCTATCAATTCTTGCTTGTGAAACATTTATATCGTTCATATTCATATTATGCCTAAATTTACTTTCATCTAAAGACATAGAAATTAAATCTTTAATAACATAATCTTCTATTTCATAATCATAATATCTTCTGTTATCACAATTTGCATCTTTAATTAAATTTTTTTTCGAAGTTTGTTGTGAGTAGCAATACAGTCTAATACTTGATGTTCCAGCCTTTTGATATCTGTATTTTGCTCCACATTTTCCACAAACAATCTTTCCAGCCAATAAATAATTAGCGTGTTTATAAGTTACTGCTCTTTCCTTCATTTTTTGTTGCAATTTATCATAAGTTTCTTGTGTCATAATCGGTTCATGTTGTCCCTCAAAAATTTCATCTTTATAAGGTATCTTTCCTAATCCAACGGGAGAAGTGAATATACTTCTAACAGTTTGGTCTTGTAGTCCAAATAATGCACCGACTTGTGTCATTGGCATTCCTTGCAAATATAACTCTACCATTTTATTTACAATTTCTACCTTTTCTTTATTCGGAACTAAAATACCTTTTTTTTCATCATAATCATATGCAAACGGCAAGTTACCTGTACCATACCACAATCCTTCTTCTGCTCGTTTTTTTCTACCTATTCTAGTTCTTTCTAATATTGTTTCTCTTTCAAGTTGAGCAAATACTGATAAAATACCTACCATCGCCTTACCAAAAGGTGTATTTGTATCAAAATTTTCCTTTATTGAAACAAAGCCACAATCGTTAGGATTAAAAACTTCTTCTATTAAATATAATGTATCTTTTTGACTTCTTGATAATCTATCTAGTTTAAAGACAACCACTATATCAATTTTATGATCCTCAACATCTTCAATTAATCGTTGCATATCTGGTCTATTAATATTACTTCCAGAATATCCGCCATCAATATAAAACTCATAATTATCTATTTCGTGCATTTTGCAATAACTTTTCAAAAAATCCTTTTGCGCATCAATTGAATAACCTTCCATTTGAATGTCAGTTGAAACTCTACAGTATAGACCAGCTTTCTTCATTTTTCCTCCTTCTTGCTATATCTAACTGCAAAATAAATAAAATTACATCAAATTTAAATTATTGCATATTAAATATAACATATTTTTGGCTAAATTAGTATGTTTAGGCATTAAATTATAAAAAAAAGTAGTATCTTTATACTACACTATACTTTCACAAGAACTTTGTCAGTATTTGTTGTTGTTTTAGAAATAATTGGTTTTTGTATATATTTTTTTAAAATTTTATATACATTATCATTTAACAACATCGTTTCTTTAGTTTTTATTTCTTCGCCATTTTTATTATAACTTGTTACTCTCATTACAGACATATTATCATCTCCTATCTTAATAATGTTTATTTTTCTGATTTTTTATTCAAAATACAATAAAAAAAAGAACTATTTCTAGTTCCACTCACCACTTTTATGAAATTTAATTTTATTTTTGCAATACTGACACTGAAAAACATCATTCAATATTTCATAGTCAGTTAATTCTCTTAACTTTTTTCTGCAATTATGACACAAATATTTTGGGGAAAATTTATTTTCACCCTCCTTGAGAGTAAAAAGAAATCGTGAATACATATATTTACAAGTATCACATATCATTATTTTATGTCCATAATTTTCTAGCAATTCACAATTTTTTCTTTCTAATATTTGTCTTAATTCTTCTTTTCTATTTTTCTCATTAAATAAATTTAATAAATTTAAATCACTATTTAAATCTAATAGTTTGCTAATATTATAGATTTTTGAAATACCAACATCAAAATTATAAATTCTATTGCATTCACGACATTCAGCAGTATATATTCTTCCCATATCACACCTCAATATTATAATGTTCCAATAGTTTATTATTTAATCATTTTTCAAACTCTTTATTCGTTTAGCAATAGCATATCCGTTAGAAGTAGAATCAAACATTGGAATAACTATATTTGATTTAAAGTATGTTTCATTATCACATCTTATAATAATCTCACTGAAAATATCTAATTTTTCATTGAAACCCAACTTTTCAAATTTAGCCAACAATGTTTTTTCTTCAGATGAATAGGCAACTCCTATTATATTTCCTGTATCTTCATAAATATCTTTAGTATTTGTTATACCATTGTACAACATCACAAAGTATTGTAATAATACAGTACAAGCATTAAAAGGCAAACCTATACTTTCTAAATTAAATATTTTAACATTATTATCTTCCATTAAATCTGGATTTGCTTCGTTTTTATCATTTATTTGGTTATTATTTAATAATCCAAATATATAAATCAAAAATTTTAATTTACTTATATCTTCTTGATGTTCAATTTCTTCCATTAATTTTCTGACATTATCTGTCGTCTCAGTAATATACATAATATCATTCCTCCCTTACATATTACTTTTAAGTTCTTCAAGAACTACTTCTATCAATTCATCTCCAAGTATTTTTGACAATTCTACCGAACCATCATAATTAATTTTGTTTAGCATTTCGTTTACCGCAATAAACTTTGGCATTTTTTCTGGTGAATCTTCAATTTTATTAGTAATTAAATCTAGCACCATTTCATTTAAATAAGCAATAAATTCGTGATTAATATTCACTTGCTCTTTCATAAATTATTCCTCCTTTTAAAGAAATGAATTAAAGCCATTTTAAGAGTTTTTATTTTTTTACACTTATAACTACCTATAGCCTTATACAATGTTTGACATGGCTTAAATTAATAGCATTTAATGGCTTTTTTTCCTTCATTCCATTTATCACTTAAAAAAAGAAATTTTGCAAGTGTTTTTCGCAAAAAAATTATATAATTTTATCTTTCCAATTCTTGAGTTTGAATCAAATTATTCTCTTGAATTTCATCTTTCATAAAGTCATCATTACAAGTATCTGATTTTTTTGATTCAGTAGCATAATAGTTTTGTTCATTATTAGAAAAAATATTGTCAAATGCTTTCTTTCTAGGTATGTCATACTCAAAATCAATTAAATCATGGTATTTGCTACTTTGAAGAATAAAATTTTTAAATGTTTGGTAAATACTATCACTATCACATTTTATATAAGTTCTTTCTTCAGCATTATCAAAAAATTCATGCACAGATTCATAGTAAGTATCATTTTTACTATTATATAAACAAATAACATTTTCTCGATCACAAAATATTATCTTTTTAACTTTCCTCTCGCTATCTTTAAATTCATCATCCAGTAATTTTGATATATCTATCATTCCTTTTTGCGATTTCTCGGTTAGTTCCTTTATAGTAGTACAATCGGTAGTCATAAAAGCACTTTTAACTTCTCCCTTAATATTGCAAGATAATATATAGTCGTACTCTGGTGTTCCATATTTCTTTAATTTATCTGCTAATTTATTTAATAATCTATCCTTTAATTTCATAATCATCTCTCCATTTCTTCTTCGTTATTTTCTTCTATACTTTTTGTATTTTCTTGTTTATCTAAATCCAATTCACTATCAATTCTTGCTTTTTCTTTTTGCAATTCTCTTATTCTTTCTTGATTAGTAAATGGTTTATCTAATTCCTCCTTTATATCAATAAGTTGTTTTTCAGTGTAGGCGATTTGTTCTTTTACTGTGTCAATTTTATTGCTAAAACTTTTGAGCATATTTTCTAATTTTAAAATATTACCAATCTCATCAATATTGCTCGTTTCAACTTTATATTTTCCAACACCTTTAATATATATAACTGGCTTATACCATAAACTATCTTTTAATCCAACTATATCAAATCCACTTATTTCACCTATTTTCGTTTCTTCATCAATCTTTAATGTTGAAAGACTTTTATAAAACATTGTACTAGCATCTTTTCTTGAGGTATATATTTTATCTCTAATTGTAATTTCAAAGTTATCAGCAGACAAATCTCTTACATTTTTTATATCTTCATTTAAACCATTTAAATACTGCTTTTGATATTTTAATTGTCTTGGCAATTCTGTATTATATTTTGATTCCAATTCAATATGTGATTTATCATACCTACTTTTAGATAAGTATAATTGTTTCAATTCATTTTCAACTTTAAACTTTTCTAATATTAATGGATTACCACTGGCAAGAGCTTTAACTTCTGCATAAGTAAGTGTATCTCTATCCAAATCTTCTGCTGTTCTACCACCGCCATTTGAGTTAGCCATTATTTGATTAATAAAAGTAGCCTTTGTTTGAATTAACTGGTATGAATAAGCATCAAAACTACCTTCAGTAACATATCTATATATTTCTACTTCTGCATTTTGATTTCCTTGTCTTAATATTCTACCTTCTCTTTGCTCTATATCCGATGGTCGCCACGGGCAATCAAGATGATGTAATGCAATTAATTTATCTTGAACATTCATTCCTGCTCCCATCTTTGAAGTTGAACCTATAAGAATTCGTTTTGTACCATTTCTCATATCTTCAAAAAGTTTTAATTTTTGAGGATTAGTTTTAGCATTATGAATAAACTCTATTTCTTCTTCTGGTACACCTCTTGCAATTAATTTATTTTTAATATCATCATAGACATTAAATTCACCATCACTTCTAGGTGTTGATAAATCACAAAAGACAAGTTGAGTTAACCTGTCTTCTTTATTTTCTAACCATATTCTATAAATATTTTCTACTGCCATATTTATTTTTGAGTCTGGTAAATCTGGCATACTTGGATCAATCATCCTTAAATCTAATGCTGCTTTTCTACCATCATTAGTAACAAGCAACATATTATCAATTCTAGGATCACAACCATTTCTAATTATTTCACTTCTTTCAGCCAATTTTTCTACATATTCTCCTAATGCTTCACTTTTAGGAGCAACCACTGTTTTATAATCTCCACCCTTTAATTTAGGAACTGGTAAATTAAGCATTTTTGAAGTTTTTATATCAGCAACTTCTTTAAATAAAGTCATAAGTTCTGGCATATTAAAAAATTGAGCAAATCTTGCTTTTGTTCTAAAGCCACTACCATCTGGTGCTATTTCAAAACTATTAACTATTTCTCCAAAGGTTGAAGCCCATTCATCAAAATGTTCAAGCCCCATTTCTCTCAATCTATCAATTTGTAAATATTTTTGCATAGCATATAATTCACCCATTGAATTTGATATTGGAGTACCAGTAGCAAATATTGTTCCTTTTCCTCCATTATTTTCTAATATATAACTAATCTTCATAAACAAATCAGTTGCTTTTTTACTTTCACTATTGTTTATTCCAGCAACATTTCTTATCTTGGAGAACATAGGAAGATTTTTAAACATATGTGCTTCATCTACAATTAATTCATCTACACCTAGTTCTTCAAAATTCACAACATTATCTTTTGGTGTATCTAATAATACCTTCAGTTTAGTTTCTATGCTAGTTTTAATTTGTTCTAGTTTTTTTACACTTAAACCATCTCCAGATTCTTCTTTAATTCTTTCAATAGCACTAGATACTTCTTCAATTTGGTTTTCTAAATGTTTTTGTTCATATTCTTTACTCATTGGAATAAGTCCAAAACTTGAATGTGCGATTAATACTGCGTCCCATTCACCAGTAGCAATTCTTCCCATCAGTTTTCTTCTTCTTGTTTTTTCAAAATCTTTTTGAGTAGCAACAAGAACATTTGCTGTTGGATATAACTTTAAAATTTCATTAGCCCATTGTCCTAACAAATGATTAGGAACAACAAACATTGGTTTACTAACTATTCCTAATCTTTTAAGTTCCATAGCACCTGCAATACATTCATAAGTTTTACCAGCACCTACTGCATGAGCAAGTAAAGTATTTCCACCATAGATTATTCGTGCAACTGCATCTTTTTGGTGTGATCTAAGTTCAATGTTAGGATTCATTCCATCAAAAGTAAGATGAGAACCATCATATTCTCTTTCTTTCATACAATTAAAATTCTCATTATATAACTTCACAAGTCTATTTCTTCTATCCTCATCTTTCCAAATCCATTCTTTAAATTCCTGTTTTATTAATTCTTGTTTTTCTCTAGCGTTAGCAGTTTCCACAGGATTTACTACTCTTCTATCATCTTCAAGTTTATCATACACAGTTATACTTTGAAGATTTAAAGTATTTTTAATTATAGATAAAGCATCTGCCCTTTGAGTTCCCCAAGTAGTAGTATTTTTAACTCCATAACCATATAAACCACTTGCCTGAAAAAGCCATGTATTAACCTCTTTCGCATACTTTATTTTTAAAACACTTTTATTATAATTTGGTATATCTAATAATTCACAACAAAAATCGTGGTAAACATCTTCTGGAATCCATGTTGAGCCTAATTTGACACTTATTTCATCATATTCTAACGGTGTTGGTTGTACTCTTTCAAGTGCCTCAATGTTTTTATCATATTTACCATTTTCATTTATAGTTTTTACATAATTTAATTTTTGCTTAACATTTCCACTTAAATACTCACTTGTTATAACCCAACCGTTGTTAAAATCATTTATTTTTGCTGGATCTTGATATATTAAACCATCTAATTCTTCAATTATTTCATTCTCATTTTTAGGGTATAATGTTTTCATATATTCAAAATCAACACTTCCTCTATTATTAAGAGAATATCGAAGTGCATCTTCTACATTATCGGCTTTTGTTATAACTTTACTTTTTCTAATAGTTCTTTTAGTGAATACATCACCTTTTGAATATTTAGGTTTGTCATCTTCTTCATCTTTACTTATTTTATTTTCTATTGAAGTAAGCAAATAATAATCTGGATCATTATCAAAAGCACGTGCATTAACACTATCATTAATATATCCGTACTTTTTGTAAAAATCATCATATTCTTGATTCAGTTTTTCTTGAGCCGTTTTAAGTTCTGTATCATCCCCATCTCGAAGTTGTATATCAAATACCTTTCTCAAAGCATTTTTAACTTTGCATAAACCAATTATTCTTTTTGCAGTCATTCCATCTTGTATAGAATAAGGGACTAAACTTGAAAATACTCTTTGATAGATGACATCTTTTCCATCCTTATTTATAATTGTAAAAGCATTATTTTTAATACTATCATCTGTGTCTAAAACTTCATGGTCATTATTTTCATCAGCAATATACATTGATTTCTCATATACATTGATAGGCAAATTATCTATCGCTTTATTCATTAACACATTAATATTTTCATCTATGGGACTTAATGTATTATCATATCCATAAGATGTTGAATGTAGTTCCATTTTTCCTAACATCATATCAGGATTATCGATATAGTAATTATTAATTACTATTCCATCATCATATTCACTTGTATAAATCCATCTTTCATCTAATATATCTTGCTTTAATTCATCTCTTTTTTTTAGAAAAATAATGTCCGATGTAACTTTAGCATTAGCATTACTTTTAAAAGTATTATTTGGCAGTCTAATTGCACCTAAAAACTCTGCTCTCTTTGCAATATACTCTCTGACTCTTGTATCTCTTTTATCAAGAGTACCATCGGTAGTAATAAAAGCAATTATTCCACCACTTCTAACCTTATCAAGAGTTTTTTGAAAAAAGTAATCGTGTATCAAAAATTTATCTTTGTATCTTCTATCATATATTGTATTACTACCAAAAGGTACATTACCAATAGCAATATCAAATAGTTCATCAGATACTTTAGAATTTTCAAATCCAGTTATTTCTATTTTAGCAGTTGGATATAACTTTTTAGCAATTCTACCACTAATACTATCTAACTCTATACCATATAATTTTGATTTTTCAAATTCTTCTGGTATTCTTCCAAAAAAATTTCCGATTCCACAAGATGGTTCTAAAATATTACCTTTCTCAAATCCAAATCTTTTTAAAGTTTTATATATCCCATCTATAGCAACATTTGGTGTATAAAACGAAGACAAAGTTGAATGTGCAGCTGCTTTATATTCCTCATCATTTAAAAGCAGTTTTAACTTTTCTCTTTCTTCTTTCCAATTATCCTTTCTTTCATCAAAAGCATCAGCAATTCCACCCCAACCTACATAATGAGATAATATTTCTTGTTCATCAACTGTCGCATTTCTGTCCTCATTTTCTATCTTCTTTAACAATTCTATTGCTTTAATATTATCTTCAAATCTAGATTTAGCACCAAATGTGTTGTCAATCTTATCATCACTAATATGATAATTAATTGGTGAATATATCTCCTTACCATCCATATCATAATTATGTTCTTCTATTATATTAGTTTTTATTTCTTCATAAGTTGGAATTATTTCTGCAGTAGTAACCCTATATTCAATTTTTGTATTATTAATGTTTGATATTTCATCATCAATCTTTTCTAATTCTTCTTGTTCAATCTCATCTTGATTAATCATTTTGGTACTTGATATATTCATATCAAATTGTTTATCATCAAAATTATGCCAAAATATATGAATTATACTCGGTGTAAAACTAATAGAAAAATCTTTGTCTTTGTATAATTGCTGTAAAAAATAATTATTTACTATACCATCATTTAATTTTTTTTCATCAGTTTTATCTTCATTAAAGTATGTAAAACTGTCTTCTCCAAAGTTTTCTGCTAAAGGACTTGTAATACAGATTGATAAATTTCGTTTTTTGGATTTTATTTGTTCCCATCTTTGTAATTCTACATTATGAACTTCAAAAGTATTCTTATATTTAGTATCAAAAGAATTAAATATATCACATATCTTATTTGCAAGTTCTTCTTCTCTTGGAGTAAATAATGATAATTGTTCCTTAACATTATCAGAACTATGTTCTTCAATTAAATTATCTTCTATAACTTTCTCTTTTTCATTTTTTGGCTTAAAAGGTTCGTTTTTTCTGTTAAATGACTTTTCATACTTATTGTAATAGTTGTCATAAATATTTTCTAATATATCATAATTAAATACACTATTGTTATCTATGCCAGAAATAATATCTTGCTTTTCACTTTCACTAATCACACCATTTTCCTTAAGCAAAAAAAGTATTCTTGTTTGAATATAATTTTGAATATTTTCAAGATTATTAACATCGTTTATAAAATCATTATACAAGATTGTTGTTTCCCTATTTGATATTTGCATACATTTTAATATATCTTCATTTTCCATTAGATTCAGTTCTTCATAAACATTTGGCAAAGTATATATATTAAAATTTGATTTTGACAAAAAAAGCGAAGCCATTGTTTTAGCAATAAACTTCACTTCTTCAGCAGTTGTTTCCTTGTAATCATCTACTATTTTTAAAAGAGATGTTTTATAGATAATATCATAAAAATTCTCATTAAAACTTTTAGAATTGTCATTTTTAACATTCAATTCTGTTTGATAGTATTTAAGAATTGCATTATCAACATAATGACTATAATTCCACTTATTATAATCTCTACCATAAGTTTGCTTTATATCAAACACATATATTTTTTTATTATCTACAAGTATTGGTATCCCTTTACTTTTAGGTTTTATCCTTCTAGCAATTTGCTCACTATTCCACTCATCAAAAGTCATAAAAGTTTTGCCATTAGAATTATAAGAATATAAGTTAAGTACATTATCAATACTATACTTATCTAATATATTAGCCCAATATGTGATAAACTTATTCCAATTGTATAAACTTGTTTTTATTTCATTTAAAGTATCATCTCTCGTTGATATAAACTCATCTAAAAAATCTTTATTCAATTTCTACACCTTCTTTCTTATATCATCTTTATCAACTAAAAAAATCTCTATTAAAGAGTTTCTGTTTTTTCTATTAACTTTTTCTTTATCAGAAATAGCATTATATCCAAATTTTAATTTAGCACTTAATTCCTCTAATGCTTTAATATCATTTGTAGATAGTGGTGGTGCTAAATATAACTGTGCAACCATACCATTATCATTTTTAAAATACTCAACATTAAAATCTATCTTTCCAAAAATTCTTATTACTTCATTTATTATTATAATTAATTTATTTCTTTCCTGTGCTTCAGCAGTATTAACTTTAGGTTCTTCAGTTTTAGACTCTAATTTAATCTGATCAACTGTATAATACCTATCAGTAAATCTTTGCAATACTCTTTTCTTTCTATTTATACAACCAGATTTATAACAACTAAATTTATTGTATAAAATTGTATCTCTGATTATAGGATGACCTACAGAAGAAAAAATTATTGTCTTGTAAACTAATTGTTTTATTTCATCAGCAGTCATAAGTTTTCTAGAAATTAAACTTGTACCTTTACTTCCATTATTATTTGTAAAACTCATTGAATAATTTAATGATGTTGTTTCAACACCATGTGTTCCCAATCTATTGCTTATTTGTTCGGCAGTGTCTTGAGAATTAGTTTTTAAAAATTGTAAACCACAGTTATCTTGTACTATTTGACTTGTTTCTTTACCATACAAATCATCTAATTGCTGAATACTCTGCAAATAATAGACAAAATACATTCCCCTACTTCTACCTACGGACACCATTGATTTTAGATCTTTTAAAGGAGCAGTATTACCAAATTCATCAAGTAAAAAAACTATTTCACAAGGTAATTTTTTATCTTCTTGTTCATTACATAAAATAACTAATGTCTTATATATTAATGACACAATTATAGATACCAAAGTATAATATATTTGTGATTCATCTGGGATACAACAATATAATACTGTTGGCTTTTTACCTAAACTATCAAAGTCAAAGTCTGATTCAGATGTAACATTTTCGACATTTATATCATCATATAATGACATTCTTTCACTAAATGTTGAGGTAATTGATCTATAGGTTGTTTCAGAAGTATTTAATAAACTAAACAACTTATCTTTACTTTTCATATCATAAGATTTTCGTTCCATATATTTTTTTAATTTCTTGTTATTGGTATCAGACATAGAACTACTTTGAAATTTCTTGACCGAAGTTAAAGTAATTTGATTTCTTTTAATTTTTCCCTCAACATAATCTTCGAGAAATAAAAATATAATTCCATATAATAAATCCGAAGATGAGTTATTCCAAAACTTTTCTTTGGCAGTTACATCATCCATAATCATACTAGAAATATCACTAACTAATTGATTACAACTAGCATAATGAACAATTGATTTATTTTTATATTCTACATATTTATCTTCGTCTTTCTCATTCTCACTTAACTTCAAATATTTATAATATAACTCATATTCTTTAATAACTGGTTCTAACAAGTTTAAATGACTTGAATATTCTGGATTTCTAAAATCAATACACAAAACATCATAACCATTATCTTTAAACATTTGACTAGTTGCATTTAATATTTCGCCTTTAGGATCTGTAATAAATACACTTTTCTTCTTTTTAGCAGTCGCTATGAAGCTACAATATGGAATTACGGAAGTTACAGATTTACCACTTCCTGTTGAACCAAGACATATCCAGTGAGGAGTTTTATTATCAAACCATACTTTTTTATTATCTTTACTAAAATAAATAGGAAAACCGCTTTCATTTATATTATCTATTTGTTCTTCCCTAAAATTCTTTTTTATTTCATTAATAGTTGACCATCTAGCACTACCATGTTCTTTATTATCTTTTATTTTTTGTCTAGTTATAATTGGTTCTATAAAATATAAAAAAGCAATTATTAATGATACAATAACTAAAACAACAATATATAATTCTGGCATGATTATCTTTCAACTTCGTTCTGCTCTAGCTTATTTTTTAAATCCTCTAACTTATCTTCATCAATAACTTTATATTCTTTTTCGTTTATTTCTCCCATCAACAAGCTATTAAGTCTATCAATTATATCTTTTCTAACGTCAGGATTACAGGTATTTAGATATGGTCCGAAAGTTGTAAGAATAGGTCCATCTTCTGGACTTTTAAAATCGTACATACTTATATCAGTAGAACCATATTTGTTATAATTTATATCAGTAATAATATCTGGAATATCTTCATATCTAGCAACAAATTCTTCAATACCAAGATCAACGTAAACTAACCTTGTTTCTTTTTTCAATAAATCCACTATTTCATCCGAAGAATAAAATATGTTGTCAGATTCTTCAGATTGTTTGATTGTTTTTTTCATTTGTTTTTTCCTCCTCAATTAACTTCTTTAAAAAGTCTGTTTCTTTTTTTAATACACTAATTATTAACTTACTACATTCATTTTCTACAATGTCTTTATTGTTTTTTATTTTCGTATTATATTTACTTATATCTTTTAAATTATTTTTAATTCTGTTTTTAATTTCATTTTGTATATTATTATATTTTGTAATTGTATTTTGCATATTAGCAAATTCGATATTTAATTTTGTAAAATCCATCATTGCACCCTACCTTTCTAAATCTTCTTCTTGTTCTTTAATCAATTCAATACAATCTTCATCAATTGCAGAATATAAATCAGCATAATCAGCATCTTGTAATTCTTCTAATGTAATATTGTTATCCAAATAGTTATTAATAATAAAGTCAGTAATAGAAGTAATGGATAATTTGCCACAACAATCATCAAGATAAAAATCATAAGCTAATTCTTTTATATCTAATATTTTTTCATCATCTAATTCTTTTTTATGTTCTCTACAATTATCTTCAATACTTCTATAAATTAAATATTCAGTTAACTCTCTTTTATTTTCTTTTGATAATTTTCTATAATTAATTAAACTATTCATCTATAAGTCCCTCCTTTTTTTCAATATAAATTGTTTTATGGTAGATAAGAAATTCACATATTTCTTTATCACCATCTTTCAATATATAAGTGCTACCCCAAAACTTAATCCACTTTTTTCTTAAACTTTTTAAAAATTTTTTCATAAAATATTCCTTTCATAAAATTTTTTATTTTATTAAATATTGATTTTATTCGATCTATAAATAAATCTTTTTTATTAATTGATTGTTCAATAATATATTTATTTAAACTTGTTCTTACAATAGTTATAACTTTATCTATTTCACCTTCAAAAAAATAATCTGATTTATTTAAATCACTTCTTATTTTCTTTATAATTTTTTCTTTCATTATCTTCCTCCATTCTTGAACATCTACTTGAAATTCTTAACCCACAATATAAAAAAAGAGATAGCCCTAAGACTATCACTATAAAAACTATAAAAATTAACCATTTCCACCATTGCATCATTATCCCTCCTTTTATCAAATAAAAAGATTAGTTTGAAAACTAACCTCACTAGTAAATCATAATTTATCTTATATTAAAAATTATCAATATTATCTAATACAAATTTTTCAAAAATAATATATCTATCGTTGTATATATTTTTTTCTTCAGAGCTAATCATATGTTCACTTTTAGAATTGTTATATATCATTCTATTATCTTCAATTTTATGATTTGAAAAATATTTACTAGACTTTGCCTTTTTACACATCTTCCCAATTAATTTTAAAAAATCCTTATACGCTGATTCAGTATCATGATATTGCTTTAACAATACATATTTAAATTCTCTGTTGCATTTCAATTTATTATAATCAAAAATTCCACATTCTAAATCTTTTAATATAATAATTACTTTTAATTCATCTTTCTGAATTATCGAATAACTACAGCCAATATTATTATCATCTCTCATTGATACATATACAATTGATTTTTCCATAATATCATATCTCCAATCTTTTATAAAAATTGCTATTTATCATTTTATGTTGATTATTCTATTACCGTTATCTATTAATGTTTCATTATAAATTGTATAGTTATTTAATAGTTCATCAATAGTATTATATTTTGAAGGTCTGCTACTATAAATATCTGCATAAATAATCACTACATTATTATCAATTTGTTTAATAGTATAATCTAAACTAAATAATTTAAAATGTACTTCTTTGTTTGCAACAAATAATTCTTTAATTCTATTTACGTTCATAATGCAAACCACCCTCTGTATTAATTATATCATTTTTTAGTTAGTTTTAAAATCAATTTGACTTAATTTACATTTAAACTAATTATAATTAATGATTTTTAGAATCGTAATTAAATAATTTACTAAACTCTTGAGATGCTTTTTCCATTTCATAATTTATATTTTTAAGTGCTTTTTCAACTTTGTATTTATTAGGAAATCTAGTAATACTATCTGTTCCTTCAAAATAATTATCTAATATCTGCTTTCGTCTTTTTTTATCATCTAATAATTTTTTCTCTCTATTTTGATAAGCAAGTTCTTGAATTAAATCTTCAATAGAAATAATATCTTTTTTACTTTTATTTTTTACTATTAATGATATTTGATTATATTTATATAGTGAATGATTAACTATAGAATTAAAAATATAATTATCAATATACTCTTGTTTTTTATTTACTATACTATTATTTTGAATAAGTTCTTCAATGTTATTATTTTGATTTAACATATCAAAATAATCATTTAATTTTTGTAAATCATTATTAATATCTTTTTTACCAGAATATAAAATTGAGGTAGAATCGTTAAATAAATATTTTTTAATTCTTTTAGTTAAAGTTTTAATCTCCTGTCCTAATCTATCATTTTTTATTGAATTGTATTTAATTCTACCTGAAGATTGATTATACCTTTCTCTATATTCTTTTAATAGCTCTCCAAGTTTTAATATATCTTCTTCAACATATATTTCACTAATATTTTTCAAAATAAAATTCTTTTCTTTTGGATTAAAATATGATTTCAAATAATCTATATCTTCATTTGTTTTCTTCAAAAGAGGTGTATAATATTTTTCTCTTTCAATAACTAATTCAACTAATCTTTTTAAATATCTTTGTTCATCTAAAGTTATCTTACCTTTTCTTCTATAATTAATTTTATTATTACAATATAAATAATTAGGCTTTTTTTCAATAAAAGCAAAATGAATGTGTGGTTGATGTTTTCTATTGGTATGAATTGAAAATACATAACTCATATTTTTAATATCTTTAAATCCACAGTATTTTAAAAATTGAGGCATCACCTCTTTTGCAATTTTTCGCTCTAGAGTTTTAATATCTATATTTTCATCAAGATATTCTTTCTTAAAACTTAAAATACCTTTCCATAGATTAGAATTCTCTATATATTTTTTATAATCTTCTTTTATTTTTTTAACATCCTTTTTTGTAGCATAATTTCCATTTTCCAATATAAGATTGTATTTTTCTCCTCTAGTATGTCCCATATAATATTCAAACATTCCAACTGTTTTTTTCTTTTCATTAGAAAAATAATCAATCATATCATCAACATCTTTTAATCTATCTTCTTTATAATTAAAATAAGTATTTTTATTATCTCTTGAATTAAGTGCTAAACAATACTTACTTTTGAAAATTACATTAGGACTTTTTTTACTCATTAAAATTATCCTTATTATTTAGTATATCATTTAAACATTTATCTTCTTTAATATCAGCATTTGATAAATAACCAAAATTAGCAAAGTGTTGTTGAGATAATTTAAAATGTTTATATTGTCTTTTAGAAATTCTATCAAGTTGATTATATATCATCTGCAATTTATTATCTATTTCAGATAAATGATTTATTTCTTTTGGCTCGTTGATATATTTTTCAAGTATTGCATTTATAACTTTATTTGTGGATGTAGAATTATCTTTTGCTACGAGAAATAATCTATCATAAATATAATCATCAACTCTAACTGTTATTTTTTTCATTTTGTTCCTTCCTTATAATTCTATAATCAAAAGTTCCATCATCCTTTTTTTGAATTACAAAAGCAATAAAATTTGGATCATTGAAAGTTTTACTTAAAAAAGGATATTCTTTTTTAGTCATAGCTTTATAAGAATATTTATTTTTATCAGTAAAATAATCTTCACCAAACATTCTATATTTTTTCATCCAAGAACATAATCTTCTTTGTGGAGTTCTATCATCTAATATATTCATATCAAAACCACCAGTTACAAAAATTTCTCTTGCAGTTTTTTCCGGATATAATGTTTTTTCTTTTACAGCCCAAAGTTTAAAACTATTTTTATAAACAATATGACTTTTATTTCTAACAGATTCAACATTAGAGTTAAGTGATATTTTTTGCAATTCTTCATCATTATAAATTCTAATTTTATTCATTCATATCACGATCCTTTTTTATCTTTTTATTTTGTTCTTCATAATATTTATCGAATTTTTCAATATAAGAATTATACCCAAGTTCAATCAGATAAGTTATCATCTTATTAAAACTAAAATTATTTTTTATTGCCAATAATTCTATTCTAGTTTTTAAATTATTATCAATTCTCAATGTAGTTCTTACTAAACTTTTTATCAACTTTTGTTCTCCTTTCTCATTTTATAAGTAGCCACTTTCACTATTTTCAAGGTGTTTTTTTAATAAAAATATTGCATATTTTTAATGGGCATAAGAAGAACGACACCATAAAACTAACTTTTCCTTATAAAACAAGGATAATTTAGTGGTGTCTTACTATTTTTGCACTTGCAAAAAAGACCACTTCTCATAGTGAAAGTGGCTACTTCATATTAAAAACACCTTAATTTACAAGAATTTTTTTGACTACTATTTTATTTTAAAGTGGCTACCTCACAAAATTAATATCATAAAGAGTGCTTCCTTATGATTTTAAAAATAAGTTTATTGAATTATATATTCTTCATTAGAAAAATTATTTGCTGGTAATGTTGGTTCAAAACGAACATTAGGATTCTGCATAGTAAAATCTATAAACTTCATACCATCTATTTTTTCTCTGTTAAAATTTTCTACTTGATAATGAAGATGATTTCCTGTTGAATGTCCAGTTGTTCCTACACTAGCAACTTCAGTCCAATGAGTAACTTTATCTCCAACTTTTACCTTTGCACTATTTGGATAAAGATGAGCAAATACTACATAATATGTATCTTCATAATCTTCATCACATTTTATTGTTATAAGATTTCCAATCTTATTTCCACTTTGATCGTACGGTATATTTTCATTTTGAGTGAATGTAACTTTTTCAACTGTACCATTACAAACTGAATAAACTGGAGTCTGGGCTGGTACTGCCAAATCCCATCCACTATGAACATTACTTTCACCATAAATTATTCTTTGTTCATTAAAAAAACTTGTTACAGTAAAATCTTTATCTAGTGGAAGATTAAAATGTCCTGTGCTTACTATTAAATAATCTGAATTTTCTTCTATGTTATTTTCGGAGCAAGCAGTCATATTTTTTACTCTTTGATCTTCACATACTTCATTAATTTCTTTAGCAGTTTTTTGTTCTTCATTCTGATTCATTTTATATAAAGCATCTAATGTTAAACTTGTATCTTCAAGATGAAAATATAAAAGTCTTTGTAATGGAACATAACCATCTTTTAAATATTTATTTACTGCATTTGTATAAGCATCAGCATATTCAGCATTATCTTGTATTTTTTCTTTTGTGAGTTTTGCTCCAAAAAAATCAAACAACATTAATACACATATTAAAATTACCATAACAAATGCAATGGTTAAGATAGAACTACCACCAATAACTTTTAGTATTATATTTTTCTTTTCCATCTTTATTTATATTTATAGAAAAGAGAATAATAATATTTATTCCCTTTATCTATAATCTCCTTCAATACTTCACTTGGAATTAAATCTAATAAAAAATCCATAAATGATTCATTTGGATCTTCAAATTCATCAAGATACATTTTTTTAAACTTTTTTCTTAACTGCTTTAATCTTAATGTTTTCATTATTTAACTTTCTCCCATCAATTCTAACTCTAAAGGCGTTGCTAAAATTTTTACTCTAATTCTATTTTTAGAATTAATAGTAAGCAAAAATTCTCCCATTTCTGCTTGCATTAAAAATTCTTTTTGAGTATCTGTTAGTGGGTTTTGATAAAACAATTTCAAGTATGTTGTTAAGTCATCTTCTTTAAGCATTCCTACCAATTGATACTGACAATTGTTAAATATAGCTGTAGCACTTCTAACACTATCATCATCACCTAAAAAGTCGTGGATGCTCTGTGTTGCTGGAATAAATGCTCCATGATACTTTCTAATTCTACGAGCGATTTGTTCAAATGTTAAAAGAACTTCACTGTCAGTATTTTTTAAATACAAATGGAATTCATCAACTATTACTGCTATATTTTTAATTCTTTTTTTATCATTTTCTTTATCATTTATAATTTTATTTCTAACAATAATATTATTCAAATAAGTTAATAGATTTACTAACTGTGTTGTTATAATTCTTTTGTTTTTACTGTATAATAAATCCTTTACATTAAATGCAATTAAATTTGATTCTAGGTTTACTGAAGTATAACCATTAAATAGCATTGCATCAGTTCCAACCTTAAATCTATCTAATAATATTTCGAGTTTATCTACTATTTTTAATTGTTCTGGATTTGTAATCATCTTACGATAATCTGGTAAGAAATTAATTAAATCAGTAAAAATAGGATAATCTGTATTTTCATATTTTTCTAAAGTAGATATTTTAGTATTCTTTGTTATACCAAATACTTTATACAATTTTTCTATCATATCAAGCATTACTACAACTTCACTTTCTTTTATTTCTTCAAAAGCACACTTAATAAATGTTTCAAGTGAACCTAAATGCTTTGCTAAAGGACAGTCTTCATAATTAATTGATTTAACATCACTATCTTCTTTTTCTTCTTTATCACTTGGAAGAAATCTAACTTGTAGTGGATTTATTATTCCACCACTTGCAGAATACATATCAATATATTCTCCTTTATTTTTCCTAATTAATTTTTCATATTCTCCTTCAGCATCAAATAAAAAACATTTATTTCCACGATTAATTTCATTAATAATCATTTTCTTTAAAGTAAAACTTTTACCTCCTCCAGTTGATGCAATTATTGCTAAATTACTTGAAGGTCTTGTTGCATCTTTATGAAATAAATCAAATATTGTAGGCAATGCAGTATGTATATCTGATCCTATCATATACCCTGTTTCATCATTAAAATGTGTTATTGTCAAAGGGAATGATGCTGCTAATGTTAAGCTTGGAAGATAATTATGATAATCTTCAAAACCATTTTTAGTTATATCAAATGATTGCCAACCTTCCATTTGCCTCATACGAGGAGCATCTAATTTAATGTGAAAAACATCAGCGATTTTTTTTAGTTCTTTTATTTTTTCTTCTCTTTGTTTTTTATCACCATTAATTATAATAATGAAATCTACTTCCTTTATTTTTTCATCACCGTTTTTAATTTGAGTCATTAATGCTTGAAAGTTTTCTCTTTCAGTATCCATTTGCGTTGCATCAGACAATTTTCTAGTTGTACTTCTTTCTGATATTAAAAACTCATAATTACTATCAAGTCTTCTTACTAATTCTTCTGTAGGAATTGTATCTTTTATATGAATGCAACACCTAGTATCTGGTACATTAAATAATTCTTCAAAGAACAATTCATCTATAAACGGTGGTATTCTTTTAATGGTTATAATTTGTATTTCTTCTTCATCTGTTTTAATATATCCCATATTTTCTTGAACAAAAAAAGGAGTGATTAATTCAACCAAATCACTCCACATCAATTGTTCTATACTGGCAGTAGACATATATAAATTTACTAAAAATTGATATATTTCTAATTTATTTGTTATAGTTTTAACATTTAATCTAGGTGTCATATTATAGCAATGTATTTTTAATTCCTCTGATATATGTTCTAATGCTTTATCATTATCATTTACTAATACAAAATAATATCTACTTGTTGTTGTTAAATCTTGCTCTTCTAATAATTCTAATCTATCATATCTCTCTTTTAAAAATTCCACTTTTTCTTCTTCATTAGAATATTCCTCAATCAGTCTTGTATAATAATCCTTATTTGCATTAAGATCTATCTTATCATCTAGCTTATATATTCTTAAGTTCAAATCTTTCAGTTGATATAAATACTTTAATTGGTTAAAAAAATTATGTTTTTGAGTATTAGATGTCAAAGATAAATCTATTGCATCTACAGAAAAGACTTTAGCATAACTATTATTACGAAGTTTTATAATTCCATTGTCATTTACAAACTCTGAATTGGTAAATGCTTGTGAATTTTTATATTTGGAATTTAAAATACTTTTTGTTATATATTCATTTTTTATTTTATCTTTTTTTAAAATAAATTTTTCAATAGTTTTATGTTCTTTATCTTTTCTTTTCTGTTCTTTACTAACTTGATTCTTTTTCAAATTTATTCACCCTACCTTCCTTTTGATAAACAAATATTTTCTCTCTAAATAAAAATTTAAATATCAAGCCTACAACTTTATACAATCTATTTTTTTTACTGACATTAATAGGAAGTAAGCAAAATATTCCTATCATCAATCCTATTACTGATAATATTTTTAGTGACGTAAAACAAAACAGAATTATAAATAAAATTATCATTGGAAAAGCAATGATAATATCTGATATTTCTATTCCTTTAAAACCTAAATTTCTTTTAATTGATTTTAGTGTTATATACATTTTTACCTCCTACATCATATTTTTTCTTCTTCTATAATAAGAAGCATTATAACTTGAGCGTGGCATTACTTTTCTTACTGCATCATTCAAACTATTTGCTCCTGCATTAATAAAGGCATCACTTGCACTAAACTTATTTCCATCTGGTTTTCTATTCATCCTTTGACCTGTTGCATACATCTTACATCCCATTGTTTGGGCAAATTGTTGCATTCTTGATGGTGTTTGTCCTTCACCAGTTGTTCCCATAGTTCCTAAAGCTATCCCTGCTTGTGATAGTATTTGTGAGCCAATTGCTTTTCCACCTTTCATCGCACTACCAGTTGCCACAAGTCCAGCACCTACTGTCGCTCCTGCTCCAATTGTTGCACCAATACCAGCCATTTTTCCATATCCCATTAAAGACATTAATTGCTCTCTACCACTTGCTGCACTTACATTAGCACCAATAAATCGATTTATAACCTGACTTCCTGTTAAAATAAATGTCGCACATCCTAAATAAAGTAATGACTTTGTAGTTAAATTTAAAAAGTTATTAGTAAAGAAAATTGTTGCATTTATTTCTTGCATAACCATTACTGTTAGACTTACTATTAACATAACTACTGCACTTTGAAGTGCTAATGATACCAGTTGTTCTATTACTGCTCCTCTTCTTTGCTTATTGCATACACTTGTCGCAAATACTATAGGAGAAATTGAAAACAAAAACAAAAACTCTATTTGCCTACGACCTAACATTATTCCAGCAAAAAACAAACTATAAAGGAAGAAACCTCCACTTATTACTGCCATTAGCCAATTAATATCATATTTATAGTCTTTTTTGTCTGACAATATCACTCTTGATTTTGTTACATATTTATCTAGATACAATTCATCATTATCAAAAGAACCATCTTTAACTAAATCTTCTATACTCTTTTTTTCATCAAATTTATCACTATTTTTATAAGCATCTTTATAAGAAATAAACATAGTAAGCATATTATCACTCATTTTTGTATTATTACTACTTTCAAATATACTACCAGTATAATTAGAAAGTGTTATTGAAAAATTTGATACTTGAACAAATAAAAATGTTGACATCATTATAAGTGTTCCACACTTAACTATTTCCATCATTATATTTTTAAATGTATTTTCTTCATCTGGATCTAAAAGTTTATTTACAAATTTCCAAATTATGAAAAGTGCAAATAAAGTTACTGCTATTGCCATAATTCCAGTATAGAAGTTTTTAAATGTTTGATTATTGGATAATGAATTAATTATATCAAAAGCATTTAATTTTTTTATTATTTCTAAAAGTCCATCTATTAAATCATATATAAAACTTATTATATACCAACCTAGACTTCTTAACAAATCAAAAACTTTTATCATATATGTAACCTACTATGTAAATAACCTAATTATGATATTAACTAATGATATTGCTAGAATAATTCCAAAAATCCCTAATAATGTTTGAACTATTCTTGTTTTTACTCTTGGCTTTTGATCTACATCTACAACAGCATACATTATAAAACTTATTACTAAGGCAATTCCTGCAAGTGCTATACCTACTGCCAATGCCCAATCGGTAATTTGTTTTATTACTTTTAATACAGTATCAACAGTGTATGTGCCACCTTCTAATTGACTAATTGCTAATACATTAAATAAATTTTTCATTATAATCACCCTTTCTTTAAACTATGTCAATAAAAAAAGAACTGTGTAATTATCAATAAACTTGATTAATAACTACACAGTTCCAAGAAAGGGAATGTTCTTTAAAAATAACACTACACCATATCTCAAATAGTGCAGTTATCAATCTAATTTTCAAAGAACTTCAGTTTATTTTATTTTGACATTTCTATATTATCCTTTTCTAATCTATCTATTAAAGATTTATTCATATAAGAATTAACTATTTCTTTATTACAAATAATATCTTCTACATCAACTCTATCATCATTACCAGCAACAAAATGCTTACCATCAAATGAATTATCTTTATCACTAAAATTCCTTTCAAATATTAATGGTACAGTGCTTTCACAATTAGAATGATATATTGCAAAAAAGCCTTTTTGCTTTGTCTTTAATTCATTGTCTACATAAATATTATTATCAACTAGAAAGCCTATTACTTCATAATATTGATTAAACTCTTTACTATATGCTTGACCTCTTACTAATGGACCTATTTCAGTAGGTTTTATTTTTAACTCTCTTGTATTAGAGTTATCAATTATATCCAAGCATCTTTTGATTTTATCTTCCATACTGGCATTATCTAATTCCCTCATAGATTGATAATACCAAGTACAATTTTCTATGATATCTGATTTTTCTTCTAATACTTCCTTAATAAAAATATTATTTTTAGTCATATATCCCTGCTCTTTATCACTCCATAAATCTAAAGTAGTAAAGAAAATTTGATCATCATAATCAAAACCCAAAAAATAATATTTATTATCATCAACACCTAGAAATGCTTGACCTTTTTTTAATTTATCTTTCAAGCTCATCACTTTCCTTTCTTCTGTCATCATTAAACATTGTTTGTAAACAGCCATAACCACATATCTTATATTCTCCATCATCTAATGTTATATAGTCATACAAAGCATAATCATCTACTTCTTGGTTTAAAGTTTCAAAATCTTCATCAGTAAAATCTTGTTCTTCTTTCAGTTCTTCCCAATCATTATAATCAATATGACACATATTAGATTCACTCTCACAAACAAAATCATAAACATATTTTAATAACGGACTTAATTTACTTACTTTTGGTAATGTTAACTCTTTACCTTTACCTTGCTCTATAAGTCTATATAATGAGTTTTCAATTTCTTCCATAGATGCCATATTATAATTACAATCCAAATCTGAAACATCATAATAATTTATTACATTTGCTTGATCACCTGTTTCCAAGTTTTTAATTATATAGTTAACATATAAATCATCTTGATCGTTCCAATAGTTTAATATTTTATATTTCATAGCTATCTTTCTATTTCAGTATTTTCTTTGTTAGAAGTTTTAGTATGAATTTGTCCATCAGAAGTATAAACTTTATTATTTTTTCTATCCGTAACTTCAAAACCTAAAATATCAATTGCTTTATCTTTATATGTTTTTCCATCTTTTACAACATCTTTTTGATATGTGGATATTCTACCCTTTACAGAAATCCAATCACCTTTTTGTATTTCATTTCCATAAGAATTAACTAAATCACCTCTTAAAATAATTGGCACATATTGAGTATTGCCATTGTTATTTTGTGCTAAATCAAACCTTAATATTTTTTTACCATTTTGATTAGTATAAATATCATTAATATTAGCAACATTTCCTTCCAATTCAAAACTATTTCTTGAATTTCTCATTTCTTTTTCATTATTGTTCATCTTATTTTCTCCTCCTTTTTTCTGTTAAAATGTTCAACAATTCTTTTATATAAAAACAAATCAGTTCCATCTATACATTCAATTTTACAATTGTTGTCTTCTAAAAACTGTAAAAAAGAGATGTTATCATAAATATTTCTTGATAAATGTGTAACATCTCTTATAATTAACTTTGAATACTTATGTTTTTTTATATCGTTCATTAATCTATTTAGTTCTTTTCTATCTAAACTTAAACGATTTTCTACTTCATCTAAATAAATTTCATAATTATATTTTTTTAGATTACAATATTTTTTTACTAGTGAAATAATACTATTTTTTACATAACTATTACTATTTTTTAAACTAATATAAACTGCAACTTCTTCCATTTTTTCACTACCTTTCTAAATCTTCCTCAATTTTTTTAGATTCACTATTAAAACTTGATAAGGCACTATCTAAATCATCCCCATAATAATGTCCATTTAACCAACTACCTGTTGTCTTATCTAAATAAGATGCAACTATAAATTGCTTACTTTCTATTGCATATATTAAAGAATAATATGTTTCATTTTCTTTAAGTACAATACATTTTCCCATACCGCTATTATTAAATATCATTTTAATAATTCTCCTTATCAACTAAATTACCAACATAAACAACTTGTTTGTTAGTTCCACTTATACAAGTAATAAGTGTTATATCTGATTTGTTAGTGATTTTTAAATCAGTTGTTCCAGTTTTTTCTATCTCATATCTATTAGACACTTCATAAATATATTTAACGCCTTTGTAATAAAAGTTTATTTTATCTTTCATATCTAACTTCTTTAGATTTTTAAAAAAAGATATATAACTATTACCAGAATGACCTGCCAAAATTATATGACTATTTATTTGTTCATCTGGTAGGGTTGTTTCCTTTAAAGTATAAATATTTTTATT
>DNVW01000007.1 GCA_003507395.1 Clostridiales bacterium
TATTTTGAATAATTTGATTGATCTACTTTAATGATTTTTGCTATTTGTTTTTGAGTATTATTATTTTTTAATCTTATTTCTTTTAAATTTTTACCTAAAACAAATTTATCGATTTTATCATTTATCAAGTCAATCTTCTTTTGATTTGATAGTCCACAAATATAATCCAAACTAATTTTATAATAATTACAAAATTCATTTAATTTTAATAATGGGATTGAGTCAATTCCATTTTCCCATCCAGCGTAGGTAGATCTACTGACATTTAAATAATCTGCCAATTGCTTTTGAGTATTGTCAAAATAGGTTCTAATCTCTTTCATTCTCTCATAATTCATAAGAATCACCTCACTATATACAATTTTCTCATTTAAAAAATGAATTTTTAAAAAGTGTCGGGTATTTACCTAAAATGTGATATAATAGTGAATAGTTAAGAAAGGAGCAGTAATAGAGTAATGTTAAAAATGAAAAAAAGTAACATCATTGTATTAAGCTTTATAGTTTTAATATTATTTATTATTTTAGTTTTATCATTTATTATTTTGAATAATAATAAAACCAAAGTGTATGCCATTAGTGGAGAAAGTAAAAACTTTTATTATAGTAATGCACTTTTTATATCTTCAAATAATAAAAACATCTATGTTTATGGTGATTTAACATCTAAAGATAAAAATATTAAGATTACCAGTGTGGCTTTGATGTCCGAAAATAGGTTAATCGTTAAATCTGATTCACTACCACAAGGAATAAGCATTGAAAATGTAGGATATGATGAATTGTTTCCTAAAAAGGTTGTTAATAATTTAGACAATTGGTATTTAGAAATAATTTTTAACAATGATGAGGGCGAAAATACAGAAAAATTAAATTTAATAAATAACCTTTTAATAAATTAAGGTATTAAAGGAGAGCGAATATTAAAATGAGTGTAAAAGATTATATTTTATGTTTTATAAAATCCTTTTTGCAAACTTCAATGATAGTTATTCTATCTTTAGGGATTTTATATGTTATTAGAATTAATTTGAAATTTGCTAATTATATTAGCAATATAACTGGCATTCCTAGCGATATGTCTATCAGTGTAATGAGTGCAGGTTTTGTGAATAATATAGTTATATTAATGTCAACTATGGAAATTGTTTTATTTGTATATCTTTTTCAAAAGATTATGAAAACATCATTTTATGAAAAAACTAGAAGTTTTATAGTTAATTTATAATTATTTGTTACAAATTGTACTTTTGTATGGTACAATTAATTAAACAAATCCAAATTAATAATTTAAAATATTTAAATTAATGAAAAGAGGATAGTGTATTATGAATAACAAATTTAAAAAAATTTATGAACTTGTTGAAAAAAGACAATTAAGAGATTATAAAAAAGAATATACAGAACTTTTAAGTTTTAATAATGAGATTGGAAGTTTCGAAGATTATGTTGCTAAATTAAAAGATGATAGGCAAGATTCTTATATTAAAAATAATCACTATAAAGATGCAGTCCTTTTTAAGGATGTTATGGAAAAGGAAAGTTTATTAATTAATTTATATTTAATTAAGTTTAAGCATATTTCACCACCAGCACTTGATGAAGAATATAAACCATTGCCTTTAAAAGAAAAAACTATTTATGAATATGGTGCTGTTATAACATTTGAAGATGTATCTGGACAATATGCCATTGAAAATGCTTTCAGTGGAATTGAAGATACAAAAGAACTTGCAGAAATCAAGTACAAGAGTTTACAAGACGAAATAAATAGAATGACAGAAGAAGAATTGTTAGATAAATTGGAAAGGTACATTTTAGACGAATTAAACACCAAATAAATGCTTTTTTTAAAACGACATAAAAACAGCATAAAACGACATAAATTAGACACATAATAAACTTGACTTCGTTTTGTCAAGTGTTATAATATAGTAAAATAAACAAATTGTGCAGAGAGATAGTTTAATTTCTTTGTATTTTTTATTTATTTTAAAAAAATCCTATTGACATATTTTGATAAAAATATTAGAATAGAAAACAATTAATTTAATTTAAAAGTTATTGATAGCCAGTGCTATTTGTAACAAATTTAATATTTAATTGTTAGGGTAGAAGAAGCAGTATCAATTTCTATTATGAAACAACTACTAGCTTTTTCTCCCCTTTTTTATTGAAAGAGGTTGATGATATGAATTTTGTTAAAAATGTTTATTATTCAAATTATTATTTTGTAAATAATAACTTTTACGAAAATTCGCAAGTTTTAAGTGCCTCTAAAAAAGATATGTTAAGTTATGTTAAGAGAGAAAATTAAGGATTAACTTCCCCTAATTTTCTCTCTTTTGTTTTAAGGAAGGTGGTTACTATGGATTTTAAATTAGAACAAAATCTACAAGAAGAATATGCTGATAACTTTACATTAACAAAAGATGAAATGGTTATATATGATATACCAGCAACATTTGAAAAGGTTGTAGATAAATTACGAGAATTAAAAATAGCAAGAAATAAGTTTATTAATGGTTATCATGTTCGATTGACACCAAATTATAGACCAAGATTAGAACAATTTACAAATAATATTTCTGATCCTGTTGGCATTGCAATTGAATATAAATTGGATAATGAACAAAAATATAATGAATTTAATATTCAACTTAATAAGTTGTATTCTATAATGTCTAAAGAAGAAAATGCTTATATTAATGATTGTTTATTATGTGGGAAATCAGAAGCATCAATAAAAGCAAAATTTGTTTTAGGCAGAGAGACATTTAATACAATAAAATGTAGTGCTATTGTTAGATTTGGAATAGCATTTAATTTAATAGTTTATAAATAATAAAATTAAAATAGTAACCATAGGAGTCAGGAAATATGACTCTTTTTTATTTTAATTTTGAGTTTATAGTGATCTCGTAAACAAAAAACTAAATTGAATGAAAGGAGTGAAATATAAATGTATATTATACAGGAAAAATTAAAAATTCCATAGTAATTAAAAAAGATGAGAAAAAACTCTTGCAAATTTTAACTTTTTGAGTGATTAATATTATATAGATATATACTTGTATTTATCTGTTTTTAGTCAATATAAGAAGTTTGAAAGTGAGGTATGATATGCTATGAGAGGAGAAAATAAATCTCACAAAATAAGGCTTATTTTAGGTGTTTTGATTGGACTATCTTTAGTTTTGATAATTTTCTTTAGTTTATACAATAGACAAAATATAAAAGTTTCCAATAAAGATAAAAAGACAGATGTGATTAATGAAACTAATAATAATCAAGATAATGAAACATTAATAGAAGAAGTAAAAGAAAAAGATAGTAATGAATTAATTGAATCAAATGATAATTCAACATCTAAAAGCGAACAGAAAGTTGAAGCAAAAAATAAAACTCCTAAATCAGAAACAAAGCAAGAAGAAAAACAACCATCAAGTGAAATTCCAAAAGTAGATACAGATACAAAAAAAGATATTACTGCTTGGGATGAACTCGGTATAACAGAAGATGAATATTACAATTCTCCTGCGTGGAGTTGGGCAAAAGTCGATTTTGCGATTGAAAAATATGGTAGTCAAGAAGAATGCTTAAATGCTTGTATTGAATATGGCGAATCAACAGGTATGGGATATTCTTGTTCCACTATAAATAGTTTTTCTGGTCGATATTTGGGAGAAATGTTAAAATTATTTTAGGCACTTTGAAGTGTCTTTTTTTGTGAAAGAGAGGAATTTAATGAAATGAAAAAAAGAAAATCATTGT
>DNVW01000001.1 GCA_003507395.1 Clostridiales bacterium
TATGAAACATTACCATATGTTAAAGAAGCAACATTGTATGGAGACGCAAATTGCGATGGAGTGGTAAATAATGCAGATGTGGAATATATACAAAAATATGTACTACAGGTATATGAACTAACAGAACAAGGAAGACTAAATGCAGACGTAAATCTAGATGAAAAGGTAGATAGTATAGATGCTTTAATAATATTAAGACATTTAGAAAATATAGTAGGGTATGAAACATTACCATATGTTAAAGAAGAAACATTATATGGAGACGCGAATTGTGATGGCAAAGTAAATAATGAAGACATAGAATGTTTACAAAAATATATATTGCAAGGATATGAACTAACAGAACAAGGAAGAATAAATGCAGATGTAAATATAAGTGGAAAAATAGACGCGACAGATGTTTTAATAATACAAAGACATTTAGCAAATATAGAAGGATATGAAACATTGCCACATAAATAATAATAAAAAAATCTCTAAACTGATTTGAGTTTAGAGGTTTTTTGTGCTCAAAATTAGCAATTGCAAGGCATAAGAAGCAAAATGTTAACTAAAAGTGACAAAATTCCAATTAAAGTTGCTTGAAAATTATAGGATAAAATAGTAAAATAAAATCATAATAAATTGCCATACACAAAAAGCATAACATAAGTAAGGGAATGAATAAATTAATAAAATATATTTATGAATTATATGATTTATAAATATAAGAAGGAGTAAAAAATGAAATTTGAAGAAAAATTAATGAAATTAAGAAAGGAAAAAGGATGGTCACAAGAAGAGTTGGCCGAAAAACTTAATGTGACAAGACAAACAATATCAAAATGGGAATTAGGGCAAACTGTGCCAGATATGTATAACCTAACAAAAATTGCAGAGGTTTTTGGAACAACAGTTAGTGAATTATATTATGAAAAAGAAAACACAGAAGATGTAAATAATCTAACAGAAAAAGATAATAAAGGAACAAATAAAATAATTATAATAGTAATAGTAGCAATATTAGCAATTATACTTATATTAGTAGGCATAGGAGCAATGGTAAAAGGTAAAATATTTAATATATTTGGTAATATATTAGAAACGTCCAAAGAAAAGCAAAATTATGCATCTGGACTATTTAATGATGTATATGAGCAAGCTAATAATACAATTGGTAATATTATGCAACAAATGTTTAATTCTGACTTAGAACATTATTATGGAGAAGTAAGAGGAACATCTGTAAAGAATTTAATTGACGATATTGCGAAGTCAAATGGAGAAAATCCTAATAAAGTTATTACTTTAAAATATAATGATATAGAAACATCAAATACACAAGAAATTAGAAATGTAAAAGATAAAATAAATAGTGACAAAGTATATGAAGTTTCTTATGAATATGATGGAGAAGGATATATAAATAAAGCTATAATATCAAAAGAAAAGTTATCAGAAACAGCAATAAACTCATTTAACAGAACTTTTAAAAATTTATATTATGGAAGTAAAGATGGATTTTTTATGAGTCAATTTATAGACGAAGTTATAAAGTCAAATGAAGAAAATCCAGATCATATTATTACTGTAAATTATAATGGTGTAGAAACAAGTAATCCAAATGAACTTAGAAATATGAAAAAACAATTTGAAAATAGAACAACATATGAGATTTTTTATGAGTATGACGCAAATGGTCTTATAAACAAAGCTAATGTTACAAGATAGAAAGTTTCCTTAAAAATTGAAGGATAAAAAATAAAATATTGAAATTAATTAAAATTAAATTAGAATTGTTAAAAAAGTATGTATAAAAAATGTACATACTTTTTAATTGTATGGAAAAGAGCTTTATATGTTTTGGTAATTTTTATAATACTTTACCAATATATTAGTATAAAAACAATATAGAGGTGAAGAAAAAATGAATAATTTGCTAAAAACCACACTAATAGGATTATTTTTTGGAACGTTTGGAACTACAATAGGTGGAATAATTGGGGTAACTGTTAAGAATACATCTAAAAAGTTTTTAAGCTTTATACTAGCATTTGCATCAGGACTTATGATTTCAATAGTATGTTTTGACTTAATACCAGAAGCATTTAATTTAACAGGAATATTAAATGTGTTTATAGGAATAGTATTAGGAATAATCGTGATGATTATTTGTGATGTACTAGTAGATAGAAAATTTAATATAAAACATAAAAATAAGAATTCATTACTAAAAACAGGAATAATAGTAAGCATAGGCCTAGCACTGCATAATTTCCCAGAAGGATTAGCAATTGGATCTGGATTGGAGGCTTCAATAAAATTAGGTTTATCATTAGCAATAGCGATATGTTTCCATGATATACCAGAAGGAATATCAATGGCAGTACCTATGAAAAATGGAGGAATGAACTCTATAAAAGTTGTATTTTATGTAGTATTATCTGGAGTTACAACAGGGATAGGGGCATTTTTTGGAGCATTAGTAGGCTCTATATCACAAACAATAATAGCAATATGTTTAGCATTTGCAGCTGGTGCAATGATATATATAGTATCAGGAGAGTTAACTCCAGAATCAAATAAGCTATATAATGGAAGGATGACAGCAGTTGGTAACATTTGTGGATTATTATTGGGAATATTAGTATTAAATATTACTTAAAATGTTGAAAAACAAAAATAACAAATGGTATAATAGTGCTACTAAAGAAGAAAAGGAAAGTGATGAAATGTGAAGATAATGTTTGTATGTACAGGAAATACATGCAGAAGTGCTATGGCACATCATATGTTAGAAAAAATGGTAGAAGATAAAAAAGATATAGAAGTGTATTCTTGCGGAATATATGCAGATAGTGGAGAGCCCTCAACATATAATGCAATAGAAATAATGAAAGAATATGGCATAGACATGAAAAATCATAGAGCATCTAATATTAAAGAAACTAATATAGAACAAATGGATTTAATACTATGTGCAACAGTATCACACAAACAACTAGTATTAAATATGTATCCAGATTTAGTAGGAAAAGTATATACAATAAAAGAATATGTGGGTATAGGCAAAGAAGGACGAAACATGGATATAAAAGACCCATGGGGATGTAGTACCGAAGCATATAAACAATGTGCAGAAGAAATAAAGCAGTGCATGTCACTTTTGGGACGTTCCTTTTTGTGACATTTTGTCACTTCGGGGACACACCTTGTTAGAAATAAAAGAAAAATGAAATAGTAGCGAAGGAGAAAAAATGCAAGATTTAATAGAAGGATTAAATAACAAACAAAAAGAAGCAGTGCTAGCAACAGAAGGACCATGCCTAGTTATAGCAGGAGCTGGAAGCGGAAAAACTAAGGTTTTAACACATAAAATAGCATATTTGCTTTCAGAAAAAAATGTTAAGCCATGGAACATATTAGCAATTACGTTTACAAATAAAGCAGCAAATGAAATGAAACAAAGAGTAGAAAAATTAGTAGGGGAAGCATCACAAGAAATGTGGCTTGGAACCTTCCACTCTATTTGTGTGCGAATATTAAGAAGATTTATAGATAGAATAGGCTTTGATTCTACTTTTTTAATTTTTGATACAACAGATCAAAGAACTTTAATTAAAGAGTGCATTAAATCAATAGGACTGGATGACAAATTATTTACAGATAGGGGAGTTTTATCTGAAATAAGCAATGGAAAAAATGATATGTTAGAGCCAAAAGCATATCAAATAAAATATGCAGGTGATTTTAGAAAAGAAAAAATTGGTGAAGTATATGAATTATACCAAAAGAAGTTAAAAGAAAATAATGCACTAGATTTTGACGATATTATAAATTATACGATAAAAATATTAACGGAAAATCCAGATGTTTTAGAATATTATACAGAAAAATTTAAATACGTATTAGTAGATGAATATCAAGATACAAATAAGGCACAGTTTATGTTAGTATCTATATTAGCTTCAAAATACGGAAATATAACAGTTGTAGGCGATAACGACCAGTGCCTTATTGGAGAAACACCTATAATTACTAGCAGAGGGATAAAAAAAATACAAGATATTGAAAACGGCGAAAAAATAATATGTGCAGCAGGAAATGGAACGGTCACAGAAGGAGTAATTGAAGAGAAGTTAAAAAGAGAATATAAAGGGAAAGTAATAAAAGTAATAACAGAAAATGCACATAAAATAATAGGAACGGGCAATCATATAATATTTGCAAGATTAAAACCAAATTATAACCATTACTATGTATATTTGATGTATAAAATGGGAATGGGGTATAGAATAGGACAAACAAAAGGGGTAAGAGAGGATGAATGTGATAAAATATGGCTTTTAAGAGTATGTGACACCCTAGAAGAAGCAAGGTATTATGAAGCATATTACTCATATTATTATGGAATACCAATGCTTGTATTTCATGTTAACGGAAGAGAGCTACAATGGCAACAAAAAAGTATCGAGAAATTATATAATAATATAGACACAAGTAGTAGAGCTAAAAAATTAATGAGAGATATGGAAATATATGAAGAATATCCTTCTTTTGTACCACAAGCATCAATAAGAGGGGATACACAAAGAAAAATATTGAATATTGCATATTTTGCTGGTAAAGGAAAACGACAAGGACCACGTAGTCATAGAATATATATAAATTCGTCAGATGAGAAACTAAAAGATAAATTAGAAAAGGAAGGCTTTAATATACGAAAAGGTAAGGCTACAACATGGAGGATAGAGACAGAGCGAGCAAAATATAACGATGCATATAAGCTAGTTGAACATATAAAAACAATAGATGAAGATATTATAGTGTCTAATAAAATAAAACTTTTAGAAGGAGAATTTTTTCAATTTATGCCACTATCACATGTGAAGCCAAACATGGAAGTTGTTATATATGAAGATGGCATGCTAAAAAAAGATATAGTGAAAGATGTGACGATAGAACAATACGAGGGATATGTATATGACATAAATGTACCAGAATATAGACACTATTTTGCGGACGGAATATGTGTACATAATTGTATATATGGATTCAGAGGTTCGGATATTGCTAATATATTGAACTTTGAAAAAGATTTTCCAGGCAGTAAAATTGTAAAATTAGAGCAGAATTATAGATGCACAGGAAATATATTAAAAGCAGCAAATGCAGTTATAAAAAACAATGAAAACAAGTACGACAAAAAATTGTGGACAGAAAACGAAGAAGGAAAATTGCCTTGTATTTATAGAGCAGAAGATGAATATGATGAAGCCACATATATAGTGAAACAAATAAATAGGCTAAAAATGGAGGAATATTTAAAATTATCTGACTTTGTGGTCTTATATAGAATGAATTCACAATCAAGAGCAATAGAAGATATCTTTAGAAGAGAAAATATTCCATATAAAATTATAGGTGGACTAAAATTCTATGAAAGAAAAGAAATAAAAGATATAATTGCATACTTAAGATTAATATTCAATACATCAGATAATTTATCTTTAAAAAGAATAATAAATGAGCCCAAAAGAGGCATAGGAAAGACAAGCCTTGATAATGTACAAGAAATATCTGATAAAACTGGTACATCTATGTATGAAATAATAAAAAATGCAGAGCAATATGGGTTAAACAGAGTAAAGGCAAATAGCATTGAGTTTGTACAAGTAATAGAAGAATTAAGAAAACAAGTAAATGAAGTTTCTATATCTGAATTAATAAAACTAACACTAAATAAAACAGGATATGTGAAAGCACTAGAAAATGAAAACACAGTTGAAGCAGAGAGTAGAATACAAAACTTAGAGGAGTTTTTGACTGTAGCAATAGAATTTGAAGAGCAAATGGCAGAAAATACATTGGCAGAGTTTTTAGAGAGTATAAGCTTAACAAGTGACATAGATGACATGGAGGAGAGCGAAGACACCGTTACTTTAATGACACTACATAGTGCAAAAGGGCTAGAGTTTCCAGTAGTATTTTTAGTTGGAATGGAAGAGGGAATATTCCCAGGTTACAAATCTATTGGAGAGCTTAAAGAATTAGAAGAGGAGAGACGTCTATTTTATGTTGGAATAACAAGAGCAATGCAATTTCTATTTTTAACATGCGCCCAAAGAAGAACAATATTTGGTTCAACAAGTTATAATCAAATGTCAAGATTTTTGAAAGAAATACCAAAAGATTTATTAGATGGATATGATGAAATAGATAGCAACGACAACAATTCTTTTAAAGATTCTAATTATGGATGGGAATATGGTACAAATTACGCTGGCAAGGTTAAAACATATAAATTTGACAATATAGAGAAAATGCCAGAGTCAAAAGTGAGAGCAGAGGCATTTCAATTTAGAACAGCAGAAAGTTTCTTAAATTCTTTAAATAACAAAGCCAAAGAAAAACAAGTAGATATAAGTAAATACAAAGAAGGGCAGAGAATATATCACAAAAAGTTTGGAGAAGGAACAATAGACAAAATAGAAGAAGAAGGAGAGGACTATAAATTAGATATAAACTTCGATAAAGTGGGGCATAAGAGATTAATGGCGAAATTTGCAGAACTAGAAATAATAGAATAAGAAAATTAAAAATGAATAATAAAATGTGTACAAAAAACATAATTTATTATTCATTTTTTAATTAATAAAGAAATGTTTTTAATAATATGTAAATTTAAGGACTGTCCCCAAAGTGACAAAATGTCACAAAAAGGAACGTCCCCAAAGTGACAATTATTGTTGTAATTCTGTTTTTACTGTTTGAATTTCTGTTACAGTTGCTGGCTGCGCTGGCTTATAATATCCTTTAGCTTGTGCTATCTTGAATAATTCATATTGAAAACTTTCATCATTGTTGCGTATTTGTTGTATAGTTTGTCTTAATTGCATATTTTCTGCTTCAGAAATAACACCTTGGTATGTTGTAAGTTCTGATTTTACCCCATTTAAAATATCATTCACCATTGTTTTTTCATCCATTTTTTTATTCCTCCTATCCGTTTAAAAATGACATCAATTTTTGTTTAGTGTTTAATGCATCTTGAGCAGACTTAGTAAAAATTTGCTTAATTTGTGGGTCAACGGCTTGTGATGCATATGTGTTTAACTTTTGATAAGACGTTTCATGAGCACCTATTAGATGTCTTAAATTTTGTAGTTCTACTTGACTTAAATTTGGCATATTTATCCTCCTTCTATATAAGTAATATAAAATTATTATGAACAAAAAAATATAATTTATACAATAAGGATACTAAAAAATGAAAGAAAAACCACTTTAAAATGAGAAAAATAAAGCAAAACTTTACGGAAATAAGATAAACGGAAAATTTAAGGTATAATGATTATTGAAAATAAAAGGAAAGTAGTATAAAATATTGTAGAATAAAATGATAGGAGAGTGTTTATTATTAACATATTAAAGAACATTGCTATATATTTAAGAAAAACTATAAAAATAATTATATTAATAGTTTTAGCTACTATTTTTATAGGAAGTATAGTGTTTTTTTACTATAAACCAACATATGCAGTAACATTAAATGGAGAATTTGTAGGCTATACAGAAAATAAAAGCGAATTACAAAAAAAGATAAACCAATACATAAATGCAGATGATCAAGCAAATGTGGCATTCGTTCAAGTAGATCAAATGCCAGAGTATAGATTATGCCTTTTGAAAAAAGATATAACTTCTAATGATGAAGAAATTTATGCTAAAACTACAGAAAATGGAACTGCATATTATAAATATTATGCAATAACAGATGATAAAAGTGAAAAAGCCTATGTAGCAACTTTTAAAGAAGCAGAACAAGTCATAGAAGGTTTAAAAGAAAAAGATAGTGATAACAAAGAAAAAGTAGGAATTGTTGAAAAATATGAAACAGATTTAAAAGAGTTTACAGATGTAGAAAAGTGTATTGCAAATTTATATGTAGAACCACCACCACAAATAGTTTATGCAAGTACATCAGGATATGCATCTGGCAATTCTAATGCTAAAGTAGATATAGGTATAAATCTGATTAAGCCAATATCAGGAGTAATAACTTCAAGATTTGGACCAAGAGCGAGAAATAATCATGGAGGATTAGATATAGGTGCAGATGCTGGAACACCTATAAAAGCGGCTGCTTCGGGAACAGTAGTAACTTCTGGATGGTTGGATGACTATGGTTATATAGTAGTATTATCACATGGAAATGGAGTACAAACAGCATATGCACATTGCAGTCAATTATTAGTATCAACTGGTGAACAAGTATCTCAAGGAGAAGTAATTGCAAAAGTAGGTTCAACAGGTAGGTCAACAGGAAACCATTTACATTTTGAAGTAAGAGTAGATGGAATAAGATATGACCCACAAAATTATGTGTATTAAAACAATAAAAAGGATGTTAAATAAATTTTAACATCCTTTTATTATTGTATGTGAAAAGTTATTGCTGTATTGGGTTACTATTCTCATTTGCTAAGTGTTTATAAAATGCAATATTAGCAAATTCAATATAAGGCATTAACCAAAGCATACCTATTCCAAAAGTTAGAATCGCTAAAATTGCCCAACCAATAAAACTTAATTGTAATAAAAACAATTTCCAACGGTTTCCTTTCATTAATTTCTTAGATTCATTAACAGCAACTATAGGAGTAATTTCAGGGTTTTCTATGGCAATTACGTTTGAAAAACTGTAGTAGTAAGTCTGAGTTGCAAGCCATATTATAGAGGCAATGTAAGCTATAATTGCAATTATTATTAAAGCTAAAAATGTGGTTTTGTTAGCAAGAAGAGTTGAGCTAAAAAACGTAGCAGTACCAATGCCTATAATAAGAAAAATAACAAGCATACACACAATAAATGGTATAATTAGCTTAATAAAAATGTTTAAAGCTATTTTCCAAGCCTTTACAAAGTTAGTAAAACCCAAAGTAAAGAAGTCAAAAGGATTTGTCTCTTTACCATTATAAAGGTTTACAAATGACATTAGAAGTCCAAAAGATATTGGAACATTTATAACAGTAACAGCAAGTGAAAAAGTTAATTTAAGTGAGTCAGGCAAACGATTTTGTATAATATTAATAATAAATGTTATAAACATATATGCAAGTGTTATACAAGCAGCTTTTCCCCACTTCCCAGACAATTTTTCGCGAGCTGTTGCTCTAAACTTAGATAAAGTCATATAAAAATCTCCTTTCATTTTTGATAATATTATGATATATTAATTATATGCAAAAATCAAGTACTACATAGGGAAAAAAATCGAAAAATGTAAGTGAAAGGATAAATAGTAAATGAATAAAATTATAAAAAATATAGCAGAAGAATTAGGCATAAAAGAAGAACAAGTTAATAATACTGTAAAATTAATTGATGAGGGAAATACAATTCCCTTTATAGCACGTTATAGAAAGGAGGCAACAGGAGGGTTAAGTGATGAAATACTTAGAGATTTAGATGAAAGGCTAAAATATTTAAGAAATTTGGAAGAAAGAAAACAAGAAGTTATAAAATCAATAGATAGTCAAGGTAAACTTACTGATGAAATTGTAGAGGCTTTAGAAAATGCAAAAACACTTTCAGAAGTTGAAGATATCTATAGACCATATAAGCAAAAAAAGAAAACTAGAGCTACGGTAGCCAAAGCAAAAGGTTTAGATCCACTAGCGCAAATAATATTTGAACAACAAGATAAAAGAAATATAGAAGAAATAGCAAAAGAATTTGTAGATGAAGAAAAAGGTGTTTTGACTGTAGAAGAAGCAATTCAAGGAGCAAAAGATATAATTGCAGAAAATATATCAGACAATGCAAATTATAGAAAACAAATAAAAAGAATGTGCTACAAAGATGGAATAATAACTGTAAAAGGAGCAACAGACGAAAAATCTACATATGAAATGTACTATAATTTTAATGAAAAGGTAAATAGAATACCAAGCCATAGAATTTTAGCTATAAATCGTGGTGAAAAAGAGGAATACCTAAAGGTTAAAATAGAAAAACCAGAAGATTATATTTTAGAAATGATTAATAAAGATATTATAAAAGGCGCTACACAATATACTAAAATTTTAGAAGAAACAATAGAAGATAGTTTTAAAAGATTAATAGAGCCATCTATAGAAAGAGAAATACGTTCTGATTTAACTGGAAAAGCAGAAACACAGGCTATAAAGGTATTTGGAAAAAATGCGAAACAATTATTATTAGCAGCTCCACTAAAAGGGTTAACAGTAATGGGATTTGACCCAGCATATAGAACAGGATGCAAAATTGCAGTAATAGACGAAACAGGTAAATTGCTTGCAACAACAACTGTATATCCAACAGAGCCACAAAATGATGTAGAAGGTGCAAAAAAGGAATTAATAGCATTAATAAAAAAATATAATATTAATATTATAGCAATAGGAAATGGAACTGCTTCAAGAGAATCAGAAAATTTTGTATCGGAAATGATAAAAGAAATAGATGGAAATATACACTATGCTATAGTAAGTGAGGCTGGAGCATCAGTATATTCAGCTTCAAAACTTGCGACAGAAGAATATCCGGACATAAATGTATCATTAAGAGGGGCAATTTCAATAGCAAGAAGGTTACAAGACCCACTAGCAGAGCTTGTAAAAATAGATCCTAAATCAATAGGAGTAGGACAATATCAACATGATGTAGATCAAAAAAAATTATCAGAAAGCTTAACAGGTGTAGTAGAGGATGCAGTTAATAAAGTAGGTGTGGATGTAAATACTGCAACGCCATCATTATTATCTTATGTATCAGGAATTAATAAAACCATAGCAAATAATATAGTTAAATATAGAGATGAAAATGGAAAAATAAAGGAAAGAAAAGAACTATTAAATATTCCAAAATTAGGGAAAGTAGCTTTTGAACAATGTGCAGGGTTTATGAGAGTCTTTAATGGAAAAAATCCATTAGAAATAACAGCAGTTCATCCAGAAAGTTATGAAGTAGCTGAAAAGTTATTAAATAATATTGGATTTAAAAAGGAAAATCTATTAGATAAAGAAAAATTAATTATAATAAAAAATAAATTAGCAGAAATAAAAATAGAAGAAATGGCAAAACAATTAAATATAGGTGAAATAACTTTAAAAGATATAATACAAGAACTTTCAAAGCCAGGAAGGGATCCAAGGGAAGATATGCCAAAGCCAGTATTAAGAGCAGATGTATTAAAGTTTGAGGATTTAAAAGAAGGAATGGTATTAACAGGAACTGTAAGAAATGTAACAGATTTTGGAGCATTTGTAGATATAGGAGTAAAACATGATGGATTAGTACACATATCACAATTAAGTGACAGTTTTGTAAAAAATCCTTCAGATGTAGTATCAGTTGGAGATATAGTAAAAGTAAAAATAATAGGTATAGATGCAGAAAGACAAAAAGCTCAATTATCAATGAAAATTTAGAAATTAAATGTTACATAGAAAAAAAGAAATTGTTATTATATAACAATTTCTTTTTTGTATTATTTATATTGTGCTTGAATTTTTTCAATTTCATTATAATTATTATTCAAAATATCTAGAAAAGTTTTAGCTATTTTAGGATCAAATTGTGTTCCAGCACATCTTTCTATTTCAGATTTAACTACCTCTAAAGGTAAGGCATTTCTATATGTTCTTTTAGATGTCATTGCGTCAAATGTATCTGCAACAGCAGCGATTCTAGCAAAATATGGAATATCTTCACCAGCTAATTGAGAAGGATATCCTTTTCCATCAAATCTTTCGTGATGGTGCTTTACAATAGGTATAATATCCTGAAATACTTTTACATTACATAAGATATGTGCACCAATAGAAGGGTGATTTTTGATTTCTGAGTATTCATCATCAGTAAGCTTAGACTCCTTAAGTAATATACTATCTGGAATGCCTATTTTACCAATATCATGAAATAATCCACCTATTTTTAAAGTGTTAATCTCAGAGTCGGATAAACCAAGATGTTTGCCAATTAAAACTGAGTATGCGGAAACTCTATCAGAATGACCTCTAGTGTATGGGTCTTTTGCTTCAACCGTAAATCTAAGAGTTTCTACCATATCTAAATATGCTTTTTCTAAACTATCATATGCATCAGATAATTCATCATTGATACGGTTTATTTCATTTAATTGCTCAACAGATTTTATAGCGGCTTCAACTAACAAAAGCAATTGATCAAATTTATCACTTTTTTCACAATAGCATTGAATATCTAATTTTCTTATTGTCTCTAAAGGAGGTGCTAAATCCTTATGACCAGTTAGTAATAAGATATATAATTCTTTATTGAACTTTCTAACTTCTTCTACAACCTTATCACCATGAATAGGTGTCATCATAAAGTCCAAAAGCATTAAGTCGAAATGCTCGTTTTTAACACGTTCAATGGCTTGAACGGGATCAGTAATTCCGACAAAATTATATCCATTTCTAATTAGTAGAACAGATAAAGAATCTAATACACCTTTATCATCATCAACTGCAATTATTTTATAACCTGTAGTGGTATTAGATTGAATGTGTTTTCTCATAATATCACCTCTGTACTAATACATAATATATTATAAAGTGGGGAAAAAATCAATAAAAAAGTAAAAAAAATCAAAAAAACTGTAATAAAAGTAAAATTTTACTTACATTACAGTTTAAATTTAACTACTGTGGTAAAATTATATTAAATATTGTTCCTTTACCTTTTTCAGTTGAATATGTAATATCTCCATTAAAATGAGCACGAATATTTGAATATGACATAAATAAACCAATACCTGTTCCATCTTTACCTTTAGTTGTTATCATCTCTTTAAATAGTTTTTCTTGTACTTCTTCAGGAAGACCACCAGCATAATCTTTAATTGAAACAATAACATTATTTTTTTCTTGGGTAATAATTAAATCAATATCTTGGTTTGGTTTGCCGTTATATGCTTGAATAGCATTTGAAATCATATTATTTACTACTTGAACTAAACCATTTATATTACCATGCAACACAAGTGATTTATCAACTTCAAGCTTTACATTTAAAGTAATTAAAGCTTTTTTCAATTCGTGTTTCATAAGAATATCTACTCTTTTAGTTAGTTCATCAACTGTAAAAGAATCTACTGTATCTTCAGATAATGCAACTGCTTGTCCTTTTACAGCAGTAATAATATCTGACATATATTCCAAATATGATTTTATTTTAGAAATCCAGTCTTTCATATCACTTGCAATTGCTAGATGATCTTCAACTGTTACATCTTTATCAACTATAGATTCTTCATATTCTTTAATTAAATCAGTAAGACCCTCTGTAGCACCCGAAATTGACATTATAGGAGATTTTAGGTTATGTGCAATACCTCCAATTAATTGACCTAATGATGCTAAACGTTCTCTTTCTACTAAGATGTCTTGATTATCTTTAAGAGCTTTCATATCTAATTTGTGTTGAGTTATATCTTTAAATAGTATTAATATACCCAAAGAAACATCTTTATTAAAAATTGAATTTATTTCTATTGTAAAATATTTATTCAAGTTTTTAAAATGCTGTTCAAATACTATAGTTTCAGTTGATTTTTTTACCGTATCTAAAGCTTTTTGTAATTTGTTAACATTCATTTCATACTTTTTATGAGTTTTCAAAAAATTTATTACATTTTGCCCTCTTATTTCACTAGCTGTTAGACCAAAGGTTTTTAAAAATGTGGCATTAAAGTCAGTTATTAAAAAGCTCTCATCTAATACAAGATAACTATCTGATATCCTATTTACAATAGTTTGTAAAGCTATTGGGGCAACCCCTAAAAAATTAAATTTAAATATAGCAAATGTAAAGCATAACATTGTAAAAGCAAAAGATATTGGAGTAATATATACTGTCATAGGTATAATTTTTAAAGTACCTAAAATGTTTGTTATTAAAGGAACACTTACACCTAATATAATTAATAATGATTGTTTAGAGAAAAAACCAGAGCTTGCAATAGTAGCCTTTAGCATGTATATAATACCAATAAAAAGTAAAACATAAGAATATATATTGTGAACAGTCATGTAAGGACCAGGGACTCCAAGAGAAATGTTAGTAGAATATATTATATAAAATAAATGATGAAAGTCATTGGTCCATAATATTATTAAGGATAAAATCGGGATTAATGTAAATAATAAATAATATTTATTAAATTTTAATTTGTTTTTACCCAATATTAATCCTGTAAGAAAAACGCAAACTGGTAGAAAGCAAGTTCCTATGTATATAAAGTTTTCAAAGTAGATAGCAGGTACACTGAATAAACTTGTAAAAATAGTCTGTAAGATTACCCCAAGACATATTATAAATACGCAAGTTAAATCTAAAATAAATATTACTCTTAATTGACTAAGATTTTTTTTATGGAAAGTATATATAATTAAAAATATTATATATATAAGAGAGATAACTAAGAGTATAAAAGGTAGTGTAAAAATTTTTGCCATTTGCATTCCTCCAAATTTTTAATTTATAAATTTTATCTTTTTAAAATAATTAATACATTTTACAATATAATTAATATCTATTGCATTCCATTCAAATCCAATCTTATTTAAATATTGAATTGTAAATGAAGCATCTAATTTTATTCTAGAAGTATATACAAGGTTTTTATGAGAGTCTAAATCTTGTACAATACCAGAAATTAAGTGTTTATTTTCATCATCAGCAAGTATTCCAGTTATAATGTAGGACATCATTTTGTTAGAAACAGGAAGCATTTCAATATTTAATGTGGATAATGCAGATTGAAAATCTGGTATTGATAATAACTTAGGGTTATAAATATGAAATACATTACAAGGACTATTATATTGTAATATCTTTACTATAGAATTTGCACATAAATCTACAGGAGTAAATTCTATAGAATGTGATAATGAATATTTTGGAAAAGCGCCAATTTCTATAAATGACTTTATTCTCCTAGCAAATGCATTATCATCAAAATTCTTTTGAAATACACCATCAGAATATCTATTTGTTACATTTCCTACTCTTAATATCTGAGCATCTAAACCATCTTCAATTGCCTCTAATACAAGAATTTCAGCTTTATATTTTGTAATAGCATAAATTCCTTTAATATTTTGCCCAACATATAAATCTTTTTCAGTAAAATTTTGAGAATTTGTTTCGCTAATATTTGAAGTCATAGTATCTTTCTCTCCAAAACCAGAAATACTAATTGTAGATATATGAATTAGCCTTTTATTGTTTTGCTTACAAAAATCCACTACATTTTTAGTACCAGTAACATTAATATCTTCAAATAATTTTTTTAATCCAAAGTGTTTAACTAGAGCACCAGCATTAACTACAACATTTATGTTTTGTGCTATTTCTTTATAATCAGCTTCTGATAATCCGATATTGGTTTTTACAATATCGCCAGCAATTACTTTTATTCTGCTTTCATATTTCTTTATATTATCTCCAAAATAAAATTTTAGTCTAGCCATAAGTCTATCTTTAGGAGATTCTCCGTCTTTAGGCCTAATTAAACAATATGATATACCAGTTTCTTGTTCTAGGAATGAATACAAAATATGAGCTCCCAAATATCCTGTAGCACCTATCAACAAAATATTTCCTACATTATATTTTTCAATCTTATTTAAATTATTAATATTATTTCTAGATAAAAGGTCATTTATCTGTGTATAGTCATAGTTACTCATAAATTTTTCTACTGGACTTGGAAGTTTTTGCGAAAGCTGTCTGACTGTAGGATAATTAAATATATCAGCATATTCTAATTCTAGTCCATATTTTAAAGCTTCAATTTGCATATTTATTGCTAAAATAGAATCTCCACCAATATCAAAGAAATTATCATTAACATCAATATTATCAATTTTAAGTAAATTTTTCCATATTTGCAATAGTTTTTCTTCATTTGAATCTAATGTTGCAATATTTACATGAGGGGAGCTAACCATTTTATGAGTTTCAGGTAATGGTAGAGCTTTTCTATCTATTTTTCTATTTATTGTATATGGCATAGTTTCTAGTTTCATAACATATGTAGGTACCATATATTGAGGTAAGAATTTACGTAAAGTTTCTTTAACAGTAGTTTCACTAATATCAGTATCAGCAACATAATAAGCACATAAAAATTCTTGATTATCTAATACTATTTTATTAACTATAGCTGAAGTAACACCATCCATTTTTAAAATTTCATTTTCAATTTCACTTAATTCTATACGCAAGCCTCTTAATTTTACTTGATTATCTATTCTACCTAAACATTGAACTTTGCCATCAAATGTCCAGCGACCAATATCACCAGATTTATATATTTTGCCAGGACCGAAAGGATTTTTTAAAAATTTTTCTGCTGTCATTTCTGCTTTGCCAATATATCCATCTCCTACCTGAATACCACCTATATATATTTCACCAATTACGCCAATAGGCACTTGTTTCATATTTTTATCCAAGATATAAATTTGTGTATTTAGTATAGGGGGACCAATAGTTATTTCTTTCTCTCCATTTAAATTTTGAACATTTGAAAGTATAGTAATTTCACTAGGACCATATATATTATATATTGTTATATCATCTGCTAAAGCACGCAAATCTTGTACAAACTTTTCAGGTAATGGTTCTCCACCAAATACCATATTTTTTACTCTTGCCAATGCTGTATCTGGTTCTCTATTATCATAATTAATTTTCATTAAGCTTGGTGTTACAGTCATTACATCAACATCATATTTTTTGATTAGTGCATCTAAAAGTTTAGGATTTCTATGTTCTGCATTATTTGCCATAACAACTCGTAATCCGTGTGTTAGAGAAACAATTATCTCATAAACAAATATATCAAAAGGTGTAGAGGTTACAGAAGCAATAGCATGTTTATTTCCTTCTTTTAGATAATCTAATACTCTTGTCATAGCCTGAACCATATTAGACATACCAATTTGATTTAACATTACGCCCTTTGGTGTGCCGGTAGAACCAGAGGTATATATAATATATGATAAGTCCGTTTCTTTAACTTGTACATCTGGATTATGTGTGTTTTTACTATAAATTTTAGAATTGTCCAAATCTATTTCAATAGAGTTCTTAATTTGAGAAACTTTATCTTTTAATGATTTTTGGATTAATACACGCTCTATCTTACTATCATTAATGTAATATTCTGTTCTTTCTATAGGATATGTTGGATCAATATTTAAAAATGCAGCACCAGCTTTTAAAATTGCTATCATACATACAATAGTCTCTAATGAACGATTAGTCATAATTGCAACAATATCATTAGGTTTTACGCCTTTTTCAATTAAGTGATGAGCTAAACTATTAGCTTTTTCATTAAGTTCTTTGTAAGTTAAAAATTTATCATCACAGATAACAGCAATGTCATCTGCATGTAGAACAGCTTGTTCTTCAAATATTTTTGAAACAGGAGCTCTATTAATAGGACCATTAGTATCATTAAATTTGTTTAATAATAATTGTTCCTTAGGTGTTATTATATTAATATCATCAATTTTACAATTTGCATCATTTAATAATTGATCTAGTACAAACATATAATGGGCTATAAAACTATTAATAGTTTCCTCTTTAAATATATCTGTTCTATATTCAATATTAATATTATTACTTTGTGGCTCTATTTCTAATGTAATATTGAATTTTGCCGTATTTGTATTAACGGGAATTATTTTATAGTTTTTATTATTTTGTTGATTTTGATATGTTAAAACAATATCAAATAAAGGATTTTTTGAATTATCTACTGGAACTTGTAATTTTTTTACAAGTAAATCATAAGGGTATGATTGATTTTCCAAATCTTCGGCAACAATTTTCTTTAATTTTTGTAAAAAAGTATAGACAGTTTTATTTGTTGGAACTTTAGCCCTAATTGCAATATTATTTACAAACATTCCTATTATATCTTTAGTTTCTGGAATAGTTCTATTTGCTACAGGAGAGCCTATTACAATATCTGGTTGACCAGTGTATTTATATAAAGTTATAAACAGTGAAGTTAAAAACACAATATATGGTGATACTTGCATTTCTTTAGCAAAATTATTTACTTTATCGAAAAGAGTAGGTTCAATAGTATTATATATTTTATTTCCGATATACCCTCTGTTTGCAGGTAAGGTATAGTCATATGGTAGATTTAAAGATTCAAAATCAAAATTTTTAAATCTATTTAACCAATATTTCTCAGACTGTTTAATAGTATCACTCTTAAAAAACTCTTTTTCGTATACAGAGTAATCCTTATATTCTAAAGGTAATTTATTTAGAGAATGTTGGTTATATGCATTAAAGAAATCTCTTATTAGAATTTCTAAAGAAACACCATCCATAATTATATGATGTGAATCCAATAATAATAATGTTTTTTTGTTATCTATATAGCATAAAGAAACTCTTAATAGTGGAGCTTTTTCTAAATCAAAAGGTTTAGAAAAAGTTTTTAAAATATCATCAATATCTTTTTCTGTATTATAAGATATGTCAACATTAAAATCTACAGTATCTAGTATTTGTTGTTTTATTTCTTCTCCATCAGATACAAATATTGTTCTAAAGCTACTTTGGTTTTGAATAATTTTTTTGAATGCTTGTTCAACTTTTTTCTTATCTAATAAAGCATCTATTAATATTGCACCAGGAGCATTATATACTAAATTGTTATTACCTATTAATTTACAAGCATAATAGATTCGTCTTTGAGCTGAAGACATAGGCAAGCAATTAAGTTGTGTTTTAGGTATTGGCAAAATAGAAGAAGATTCAATGTTAAATGAAGTCCTATCATCAATAATTTTGCATATATATTTTATAGTATCCGCATCAAAAATCTCTTTAGCAGAAATTGTAACATGGAAATTTTCTTCAACAAAAGAAGTTAGACTTATAGCAAGCAAAGAATCTCCGCCTAATTCAAAGAAATTTTTATTCATATCAATTTTTTTTGAATCTAGTTTTAATAAATTTATTAAAAATGATTGAATGTTATTTTCAGTTTCTGTTGATGCATATTCAATATTAGTACGACAAGCATTAAACTGATCTAATTTTTTCATTAATCTATTTGTATCAAGCTTTCCGTTTCTATTTGAAGGAATTTCAGCTATTCTAATTATTTGAGATGGAATCATATAGTAAGGTAGAAAATTTTTTAAATAATTACGTAATTTGACCATATCTATATCATTATTGCTTATAACAAATGATATAATCTTTTTATCAGGTGATACTATAGTAACACAGTTTTTTATGTATTCCACATTTAATAACAAAGAGGTTATCTCTTCCAATTCTATTCTAAATCCATTAAGTTTTACCTGATTATCTTCTCTACCAACATATTGAATATTACCATTTGGTAAATAATATCCAATATCTCCAGTTTTGTAAACAAAATCATTGATGCTTTTAATAAACTTAAACTTTTCTTTAGTTTGTTCCGATGAATCTAAATATCCATCAGATAAGCAGTCACCAGATACGCAAATTTCACCGAGGAGTATTTAAGGGTTGTATGTTTTCATCTTTAGATAATATATATGCTTTACAATTTGCCATAGGTTGACCTATAGGAATGACAAATCTTTCAATGTCATTTATTTCATTATACATAGTAGAGATACAACATATTGTAGCTTCAGTTGGACCATATCCGTTATGTATCTTCATATTAGAATTTAGAAGTAAGAACTTATTTAATGTAATATTATATATACTTTGTACTCCTACTAATAGTTTGTTTAAAGACACAGCCTGTGAAACAGATAAATGTTCAGCTATAGTTTCTAAAATGGTAGGAGGAATAAATGCAAATGTTAAGTTATTTTGTATAATATATTCAGATATAGATTTAGGATTATAAATACTAGAATCATCTAGTAAATATAAGGAAGCACCACAAAGTAATGGTATAAAAATTTCTTGCATACATGCATCAAAAGATATATTAGCAATGCTTAAACATCTATCATTATTATTAATAGTGTTTTCAAATCTACTTTGAATTCCAAAAACATGATTTACTAAAGCTCTATTACTAATACTAACAGCCTTAGGTTTACCAGTAGTACCAGAGGTATATATTATATAAGCTAATTCTGAAGAGGCACCTTTAGGTAAAACAATTTGAAAATCAATATCTAAAAAATTAAAATCTTCAATATCTAATTTTCCTACAGAACTGGTAATGTTGTGTAGGAGTGAATGTTCAGTAATTATCATAGGTGACTTACTATTTTCAATCATATATGTAATCCTGCTTTGAGGATATTCAGAAGAAAGAGGTAAAATAATATTATTACTTTTTAGTATTCCCAATATTGATATAATATAGAATATGGATTTATGCATGTAGACTGCTACAAATGTATTCTTAATATTATTTTTTATCAAATATCTTGCTAGCTGATTAGCTTTTTCATTTAGTTCTTTATAAGTTAAAGATTTGCCCTCAAATACTACAGCAATATTATCAGGAACTTTATTTACTTGTTCTTCAAACAATTCAATAATAGTTTTATCTCTAGGGTAATCAGAAGCAGTATCATTAAATTCATACAATAATTGGTGCTTTTCTTTTTCAGTAACAATATCAATATCGTTAAGCAAAATATTATTGTTAGCTAATATTTGTTCTATAATATGACAAATACGAGCATGAATATCAGAAATATCCTTCTTAGAATATTTTGAGGTTTTGTAGTCATAAAGTATATTTAAACTGCCAGTATTATTATAATCAGTAACGTGAATTTGTAAATCATCGGCAGAATTTCCATTGAAAATCCAATGGGTTTCACAATCAATATCCTTGTTTTGAGTATCTGTAATTTGATAAGATAAGACTATATTATATAAATTAGGAACAGTTGAATCAACTTTTCTAATATCTTCTAATATGTTTTGATAAGGGTATTTTTGATGCCTTAACATAGACATACAATTTTGAGCAATAGTTTTAGAAAAATCAATAAAACTAGAATTATTTGGAATACTAATTCTTAATGGAATTGTACTAACAAACATACCGCTGGTTTGTTTGTCAGCAAAATTAAGCCTATTTAAGATAGGTGTGCCTATGACGAAATCATCCAAATTTGACACTCTACCAATATAAATTGAAAAAATAGATACTAAGAAATTATAAATAGAAATTCTATTGTCCTTACAAAAAATAGATATTTGTTCTATAACATCTCTAGAAATGTTATATGATTGTCTATCAGCAATAGATGATATCTTTGATGAGATTTTTTTAATACTACCTGGAATAGTAGCAGCTTCAGGAACTGTTTCATATACTGTGTCCCAATATTTTTTGTCATTTTCGCAAGCAGGACTAGATAAATAAGCTTGTTCTTTCTCTATAAAATCAGAATATGAGTATTTATATTGAATTGGGTTAGTCGAATTTGTTAAATTTAAATATTCTTGAACAATTTGCTTACAAAATAGGCCAACAGTCCAAGAGTCTGATATAATATGATGTATAATTAAAACTGTAGCTGCTGTGTTATCAGAAAATTTAAAAATTTTACAGTTAAAAAGGTTGTTGCTTTCAAATGCAAAAGGTGTTTGACACATTTGCTCTTCAATAGGGTATAATTGAGATAAACTATTAAGTTCAATAATCTCAGGAATATATTGTTCTTGAGAATCGGTGAAAAACTGAATGATATTTTCACCTTCAATTTTAAAGTTTAATTTAAAAATATCAACATTGGCAATAACATTTGCAACTGCTTGCTGAAGCACAGAAATATCCATAGGGCATTTAAAATAAACACTACCGCCAACATTATTTATAGAAGTACCACTGTAATATTTTTCAATATTCCAAATATTTTTCTGTGGATTTGTTAAGTTATAGACTTTTTTGTCCATAAGATTATCCCTCCATCGTTAAAATTTACTCCATTGTACAATAAAATACAAAAAAAGCAAAGTTATATATATTAAAAAGCAAAAATGGTGTATTTTCGACAAAAATTGACAAACATCTTTATTTGAAAAATTTTTAGCCTAAACTATTAAAATTATATATTAAAAAATGGAAAAAAGCAAGAAAATGTTGGAAAAATCTACCTAATTCAAAAAATATATAAATTAGAACAAAATATTGATTTTTTAAAAAAATATTATAAAATGTAATAGTAAACAATTATGAAAGTGGGGAGAAAAATGCTAAAGAAAGCATTCAAACATTTTTTAACAATAACAAAACATAAAATTTATGTATTTAAATTAAGTATTAAGGCAGGGATTCCAATAAGAGGATTTTTTCACGATTTCTCAAAATACTCTTTTACAGAATTTTGGGAATCAGCTAAATATTATACAGATGGGAAAAAAAGTCCAATAACAAATTGCAAGCAACAACAAGGATATTCAAAAGCTTGGTTGCACCACAAAGGAAGAAATAAGCATCACCATGAATATTGGTATGATTATGAAACTAAAGATGAGGTACCAGTTATACCATATAAATACACGGTAGAAATGATATGTGACCAACTTGCAGCAGGAATGACATACAATGGAAAAGACTGGGAAAAAGATACACAATTAAAATATTGGAGAAATATAGAAAATAGAAGAAAAATAAATCCGCAAATTGCCAATATGCTAGACGAAGTATATGTACAAGTAAGTCAAAAAGGAATAGATGAGGTCATAAATAAAAAGCATCTAAAAGAATTATACAAAAAATATTGTGAATAATAAAAAAGTCGGCAGTAAAGCCAACTTTTTTTATCTAAAAATATTTCATTCCAATTTTAATGGCATTATTAGCAATAATTAACTGACCGTTTTCAAGCAGTTTGCTGATAAACACTTTAGAATTATTAACAAATTTAGCAAATTCTATAATAGCAGAATTAAACTTTTGTATATCAGAATAATTAATATTAATATTGTCAAAAACAATATAATATTCTTCTTTATATAGATATAATAAAATATTTTGTGCTACTTTATAGCTTAAAGATAAATTATGATTTTCTAAAAATGTAATAAAATTACAGAAATCTTCAAAGGAGGCAAATTTATAAATAGCATATTTAGCATTTGTTTTGATATTTTTTCTCTTTGCAGAAATCTTTTTATGTATGTTTTTAGTTTCAGGAATTACTCTTGTAACTGTAACAATAAACTCTCCGTTCGCCATAGCTAAAGCTTCGATTCTTACTGGGCAGTCTTTTACTTCAAAACCGATTTCTTCTTCAGCCTCTTCCAAAATGTCTAAAAACAAATCCTGCTTTTCCAAAGAGTTAGACATAAAAGTATGAAAATCAATATTTTTATCTTTCAAATCTTGTGATGTTAAAATTATTCTTATTTTATTTTCACCGAGTTTTTCAAACTTCATTATATATCCTCCAAACATTATTACTACATATAATATTATAAATTTTAAAAATTGTGCTAATGTTTACTATAGCACAAAGTAAATAAAAATAAAAGGGTAAACAGTAAAATATTAGTATTTAAAATTATTATAGCATATATACAATTAAAGTTAAATGATAAAAAAATGGAAAATTTAAATTTTAAATTTTTAAAGTAAATGATATTGATCTTGTGAAAAATATTTGGTAAAATTTAATTATAGACACAAGTATTTTCAATAAAACTAGTGAATAAGTTTGTAAGAGCTGTTCAATACGATGGATATGGAAATACTGGAGTTATTAAAAAAACCTATGTCACCATTACAAAACAACCATATTGGGGACCATTAAATAATGGTACTGGAGCATGGGGATGGAACTATAGACTTATTGAGACAAAAAGTTACACATATACATCGTGGAATGGAAACGGAGGAATAAGCAACCCTAATTATAATGGGTATTGGAAGTACAACTTTAAATAAATAAGAAAGGTAAGAGACTCCTTAATTTAAGGAGTCTCTTCAAAATTGAATAATAATATTATTTTGCTCAAAATATTTATTAAAAAGATTATATTGCTTTTGATATTCCTCAGTAGATATCTCTTTAGAACTTATAAGTTCTCTTTGATATATTTGATTATTAACTAAATAGTCCTTAAATTTTTCAAAGGTATAAGTGCCATCAGTTTTTTTATTTAAACAATAAACATAATATTGCTGATTATCTATTGTTTCATACATATAATAAACAATATTATCAGGACTTTCAAATTTTAGTATTCTTTCGTCAGAATCATAGTAATAATTAATATTAAGAGATGATGAATAATTTATATATATTAAGTTACCGGTATTAAATAGAGGCATTGTAATTTGAAAATTAGATGGTCTAATATGTGAATCTAAACTAATATAGCCACAAAAGTCCAAATCTAACAAAGAAAAAATATTACTATAATTTATTTCTTTATCTAATGATTCATATAATATTTTACTAATAGGTTTATGATTATTATCTGAAACAATAACAGAAAAATATTTTTTATCATTAAATTCAAGTGGGGTTATATTATAATATGACTTTTCTGAATTAGATGTATCATTATTATAAGTAATGTTCGAAGTTATAATTGTACTGTCATCTTCATAATGAAAGTCATATTTGTATAAAATTGTATTATCTTTTGAAACTGCAATTAAATTTGATAATTCCAAAAATCTTTTAGCGTTGTCATATTTAATTTTAATATAATTACCATAATTATCTACAACTTCAGTTATTTTATTATCTTTATCAAAAGTATAATTTAAATTATATTCTTTTTCTTGAAATGAGCCATCTTCTAATTGAAATTTGTATTTATAATGAAGTAAATTTCCAAAATTATCAAATTGTTCTTCAAATATTTCATTAGGATTTCTAAATCTACCTTGTTCGTTTGTTGAATATAATGTAGTATTTTTATTATTATACATAATACATACTATTAATGTAATCAATAATAGTATTATAATTACTGATATTATAATTAATTTATTTTTTTTCATAGGTGCCTCCTTATATGTAAATTATTATAGTGAAATTGTCATAAAGAGTCAATGCTAATATGGATAATAAATTTTTAAAAAAGATTAAACAATTTTGACGAATTAAAAAAGTAAAACCTATTTAGAAAAAGTAAGTTCTAGTTACCGATTAAAAGCTATTTAAAATGGAAAATTTATTTTTATTTATTATAAATATTGAAAAAAAAACGTATAACGTATATAATACTATAGAACAAATGAAAAAAATGGGAGGAATGGAACAGTATATGGCAACTAAAAATAAAAATGTATGGATATTGCTATTATTTATATTATGTGGATTGGTATTAGGTGGATTTTTAGGAGAGCTTGCCTCAAAGGTGGACTTTTTGTGGTGGGTATCATATGGTGAAGAATTTGGACTATCAACACCAGTAACATTAGATTTAAATATTATAAAGCTTACAATAGGTTGTATGTTCAAAATAAATATATCATCTATTATAGGATTAATATTAGCAATATATATATAGAAAAGTTTAATTTATTCTAAAGTATTTAGCGGGGGCGGGAAGGACTATATTATGAAAATTAAAGAAATCCCCCAATCGGAAAGACCTTATGAGAAGTTAGAAATGTATGGTGCACAAGCACTTTCTAATGCAGAGTTATTGGCTATAATAATAAAAAACGGAACAAAAGAAGAGAGCAGTGTTATGTTAGCACAAAAAATACTTTCTATGCAAAAAAGTACACAAGACAGTTTAAGATTTTTACAAGACATATCTATAAAAGAATTTATGAGTATAAAAGGGATTGGCAAGGTTAAAACAATACAACTTTTAGCTGTATGCGAATTAACAAAAAGAATTTCAAGGCCAATTAAAAATTTTAATGTACAAATAAAATCTCCCCAAGATGTAGCAGATTTATTAATAAATGAATTGAAATATGAAAAAAGAGAAATAGTAAAAGTATTAATGCTTAATGTTAAAAATAATATATTAAAGATACAAGATATAGCTCTAGGTGGGACAAGTTTCGCTGTTTTTGAAATAAAAGATGTATTAAAAGAGGCAATAAAAATAGGAGCGCCAAAGATAATTTTAGTACATAACCATCCGAGCGGAGATCCAACGCCAAGTCATGATGATATAGAATTAACGCAAAAGCTAGAACAGGTATCAAAAATGTTAGAAATAGAACTACTAGATCATGTAGTAATAGGAGATGGAAAGTATAAAAGCATATTTTCAATGCTTAATAAAAATAAGGGTAATTTGAATTAGCCCAAGATGGAGGATTTATGAACTTTTTTAATTTTGTTTCAAAAGATATAGGAATTGATTTAGGAACAGCAAATATATTGGTAACACTGAAGGGGAAAGGAATAATATTAAATGAACCATCAGTAGTAGCAATAGATAGAAAAACAGGTGCAATACTTGCAACTGGTTATGAAGCAAAAGAAATGTTGCGGAAGAACACCTGGAGAAATAAAAGCTGTTAGACCAATGAAAGATGGTGTAATAGCAGATTTTACAGCAACGCAACTAATGCTAAAAAATATAATGCAAAAAATAGTCCAAAGACATAACTTAGGGAGACCAAGAGTTGTAGTAGGTGTACCATCTGGAATTACAGAAGTTGAAGAAAGAGCAGTAGAGGAATCTATATTACAAGCAGGAGCAAAAGAGGTTTATTTAATAGAAGAACCGATGGCAGCAGCTATAGGTGCTAATTTAGATGTGGCAGAGCCAAGTGGAAGCATAATTGTAGATATCGGAGGAGGAACTACAGAAGTTGCAGTCATTTCTCTAGGAGGTATTGTAGTAAGCAATTCACTAAGAATTGCAGGAGACGAATTAGATGAAGATATAGTAAATTATATAAAAAAAGAAATGAATTTAGCAATAGGGAATACTACAGCAGAACAAATAAAAGTAGAAATAGGTTGCGCTATGCCACTTATGACAGAAACTAGTATGCAGGTAAGTGGAAGAGACTTGGGTACAGGTTTACCTGAAACAGTAACAGTAACATCTACGCAAGTAGAAGAAGCAATGAGAGAATCTATAAACAAAATAATAGATATAGTAAAACAAACTTTAGAGCAAACTCCACCAGAGTTGGCATCAGATATAATGGAAAAGGGGATTGTATTAGCAGGAGGCGGAGCACTAATTAAAAATTTTGACAAATTATTGTCAATAAGAACAGAAATGCCAGTATATGTAACAGAAGATCCACTAGAATGTGTAGTTAAAGGTACAGGCAAAACAATAGAAGATTTAGAAAGACTGAAATCTGTTTTAATAAACTCTAGAAGAAAAAGATAAAGTGACTGGAGGACTTAAATGTATAAAAACAAAAAAGGTGGAATAGTTGGAATTATAATAACAATTATTATATTAATAATTATAGTTTCATTAACAAATGTGGAAATAAATAAAGTATCTAAAGTAGAAAACATTTTTAGTGCTGTAGTTATGCCAATACAAAATAGCCTAGTATATTTAAAAAACAAAATAAAAGGTAATGACAGTTTTTTTCAAAATATAGATAAATTAAAAGCAGAAAATGAAGAATTAAAACAAAAAAATAGTGAGTTAGAACAAAAATTAAGAGAATTTGAAATTGTTAAATCTGAGAATGAAACTCTAAAAGAATATGTCAATTTAAAAGAAAAATACAATAATTATGAAAGTATACCATCATATGTTATAAATAAGGAGATAAGTAATTTTGGAAGTACTATTATAATAAATGTTGGGAAAAAAGATGGAGTAGAACCTAATATGACAGTTATTTCAGACAAAGGATTAGTAGGTTATATTATATCAACAACTAATACTACGGCAAAAGTTCAAACGATAATAGATACTGCAACAGCAGTAAGTGCAACAATTAGTACTTCAAGAGATAGTATTCTAGTAAGAGGCACACTTGATGCAAATTATACACTAAAAGCAACATATATACCAACAGATGCAAAACTTTTACAAGGAGATATTATAGAAACATCTGGAATTGGAGGAATATATCCAAAGGGAATTAAGATAGGAACAATTAAAGAAATAATTAATACAAAAAATATAACGGATAGATATGCAATAATAGAAACCGCGGTTGATTTTTCAAAATTGGAGACCGTTTTAGTAATAAAATAAAGGAGGATTACTTGAAAAAAATATTATCAATTATAGCTATAACAATAGTTTTTTTTGTAATATATTTTTTACAAATAAACTTATTTAACTGGTTTAATATATATGGAATTTCTCCAAATTTATTTATAATATTTATATTGTTTATAGGACTTTTTATAGGTAAAAAAATAGGATTTGCTTTTGGAATAATATTTGGATTATACATAGACATTATAAATGGAAAAATATTAGGACAAACAGCTATTATGCTAGGAATAGTTGGACTATTAGGCGAATATTTAGATAAAAGTTTTTCTAAAGAAAGTAGAATTACACTAATGCTTATGGTAGCAAGTACTACAATAATATATGAAATAGGTATATATTTAATAAGTATTATTAGCTTAGGAGTTAATATAGAAATATTATCTTTTATCAAAATATTGTTAATAGAGATTATATATAATACAATTATTACGATAATTATATATCCTTTAATACAAATGGCAGGAGTAGAATTGGAAAATACATTTAAACAGCAAAAAATAAGAAGCAGATATTTTTAAATAGAGGTTGGAGGTTAAGAAATAGAATATAAATATTAGACATATAACCACAAACATCTAACTTTTAGTATTCAATAAAGAAAGGAACAATGATGAATAATGATAATAGAAGCTCTAACTTAAGATATAATATTATTACCATCCTTGTATATATAGTTGGGATTGTCTTAATTGTTCAGCTTTTTAACTTACAAATAGTAAATGGTAAAGAATATAGGGAAACTTCCAATACAAGGTTAAGTAGAGAAACAGTAGTTAAAGCAGCTAGGGGGTCAATAAAAGACAGAACAGGTAATTTACTTGTAACAACGAAGATGGGATTTAATGTAGACTTATATAAAACAAAAATAGATACAGCAACATTAAATAAAACTATATTAAATACAATAAGAATATTGGAAAGCAATAAAGATAAATACATAAATAATTTACCAATAAAAGTAAATCCATTTGAATTTGAAAATCAAGATGAGGAAACACAAAAAAAATGGAAAAAAGGAAATGACATTAACGAAAATGCAACAGCAGAAGAATGTTTCTATTCCTTGAAAAAAGAATACAAAATAGAACAGGAAGATATTGAAGAAGCATATAAAATAATGATTGTTAGATATGAAATAGCTAGAAATGGATATAGTAGCATAAGACCAGTGACTATAGCAAAAGATGTAAGTAGAGCAAGTGCTGTAAAATTAGGAGAACAAAGTATATATTTTCCAGGAATATCAGCAACTACTGAGCCACTAGTATCATATCCATCGGGTAGTTTGGCATCACACATATTAGGATATGTAGGTAATATAACACAAGCCGAATTGGATGGAAGAGAAGATACATATGGAATAAATGATGTAATAGGTAAAGTCGGAATACAATATGTGTTTGAGGAATACTTAAGGGGACAAAATGGAATAAAACAATTAGATATGTCTGTAGATGGAAATATAACAGACGAATATATAACAAAAGAAGCTGTTGCAGGTTCAGATGTAATATTAACAATAGATGCTAATTTACAAGCAACAACGGAAAAAGCTTTAGCAAACAATATTAAAAAAATTGCAAGTGGCGGATTTTCTAAAACAAGCGAAGCAAAAGCTGGAGCAGCAGTAGTTATGAATGTAAAAACTGGTGAAATATTGGCAATGGCAAGCTATCCAGATTATGAACCAGAGCTTTTTGTAAATGGAATTAGCCAGAAAAAGCTAGATGAATATAACAAAGGAGACAACATATTTAATAGGGCAATAAGTGGAGTTTATGCACCGGGTTCAACATTCAAAATGATTACGGCAATAGCAGGATTAGAGACAGGAGCAATAACACCAACAGAAAAAATAAATGATGTAGGAGTATACAAAAAAGCACATGAACCAGCATGCTGGATATGGAATAGCTATGGAATGACTCATGGCTGGTTGAATGTTACAGATGCAATAATACATTCATGCAATTATTTCTTTTATGAAGTAGGATATAGAGTAACAATAGATAATATAGCAAAATATGCAAAATATTATGGATTGGGGCAAAAAACAAATGTAGAATTACCAATGGAGGAAGAAGGAGTTGTAGCAACAAGAGATAAAGCAAAAGAAAGAGGAGACGAGTGGCAAATAGGAGAGACTCTCTCGGCAGCAATAGGACAAAGCTATAATTCTTATACACCAATACAAATGGCTAAATATATTAGTATGCTTGCAAATGGAGGAAAGCCAATAGATGTAAGCATAGTAAAATCTGTAATAGACGTAAATGGAAATCAAATTTCAAAAGAAGAAATAACTAAATTTGTAAATGCAAAACTGGGATTAGAAAAACAGGAAAAAGAAGACCTAAATATAAAAAAGGAGAACTTAGAAGCAATATTAAAAGGAATGAAAGGTGTTACAAGTGAAGAAGGAGGAACTGCATATAGTACATTTGCTGATTTCAATATTGAGCTAGGAGGAAAAACAGGTTCAGCGCAAACAGACGTAAATGGAAAAGTAAATGGATGGTTTGTAGGATTTGCACCATATGATGAACCAGAAGTTGCAGTAGTAGTATTAGTAGAAAATGCAGGCTCAGGTTCATATACAGCAGAGGTTGCTAGAGATATATTACAAGAATATTTCGGAATGAATATGGAGAAAGTAGAGGAAAATTTAACAGCATTACCAAGTTCAGAAATTCAAAATTAGAAAGGAATTGAAGTAAAAATGGGAGTAAAAGACTGTATTAATGTAACACTAAAGAAAAATGAAGTGACAATAAAAATAGACATAGGGGCAGAGCACAAAAATGTAATAGCAAACCTTAAAAAGAAATTACCAGAATTAAAAAAACTATACAAAGAAGATAAAACACCAATATTAGTAAAAGGAAAAATATTGTCAACTCGAGAAAAAAGAGAAATAAAAGCATTAATACAAGATTCTATTGAAGTAGAAGTGAAATTTGAAGGAAATAAAGCTCTGGGGTTATATGGAATACAGGAAACTTACTGTAGAGAAATATGCACATCAGAAACCAAGTTTCATAAAGGATCTCTAAGATCAGGACAAAAAATAGAGTTTGAAGGCAGTTTAGTAATTTTAGGAGATGTAAACGGAGGAGCAGAGGTTGTTGCAGGAGAAAATGTAGTTGTTCTAGGAACGCTTAGGGGACTAGCACATGCAGGGGCTAATGGCAACAAATCTGCAATAATAGCAGCCAACTCAATAGAAGCTTTACAGATAAGAATAGCAAATATAATTAAAGAAATAGAAAAAGATGAAAAGGACACACTAAAAACATATGCATATATTGGGCAAGAAGACAAAATAATCATGGAATAAGAAGTGTCAGGGGGTTCATCAGTGTCAGTGGGGACGGGGATTTTTGACAATGTTTTTGTCAAAAATCCTCGTCCCCACTGACAAACTCACTGTCAACTAACTCAAAAGTAGTAATATAAGTGCAATAAACAAATATTGGTCATCTACTTTTTCATTGTACAAAAAGAATAGTAATCCCATTAATAATACATCATCAGAATGTAACTTTAGTCCAAAAATTTCAAAAAGCGTGTCATCACTTTTGTTCTCTACTTTTTTATCTTCTTTACACTTACTAGAATTATTTTTATTTGAAACAGTACTATTTTTAATAGAATTGTTACTATAACCTGTATATCCGTAGTAGTAAGAAGGGTATCTTCTTCTAAAAAAAGGATAAAAAGGATAATTATACATCATTTTTCTTGTCACCGCCTAAAGGGTTTATAGCTTCAAAAACTTTACCCATACTAAAAATTTTTATGTACTGGTCAACTTTAGATTTTCTACTTTCTCTTAAATATGGTTTTAAAGATTTTAAAAGATTAGCCCTAGGGTCATTTTTCTGTTTATTCATTGAATCTACAATATTTTTCATTTTCAAAATTGTATCAAAATCTATGCTAGAAGTGTCAGTATCAGAAGAGTTAGAATTTTGGCTATTAGAATTAGAAAAATTATTCATCATATTTTTAATATCATCAGGGAACTCATTATTTTTAAGCATACCACTTAACTTGCTCATAATATCTGACATATCATCACTCATTACACTCACACTCCTTAATTTACTATTCACCAAGACAATTGTTTATAATATGCAAAATAAATAGAAAACAATTATAATAATATAATACTAACTTTCAGTATTCTTTTTAATCTCGTTTATAATTGTTTCTTTATCTTTTGAATTCAAAATTTTACTTGCCTTTGCAAGACCTTCTTCTAGATCTTTTTTATCCATTTTAGACAAAATAGACATCAATTTAGCCATATCCATGTTATTATTCATAAAATCACCCCTATTAAATATATGATTTAAATACTATAATATTATATTCAGAAAATAAAAAAGTGTTACACTATGATATATTAGTCGTCAACTTGTTAGGGAAATAACATTTCTAACAATTCATGTGACGAAGGAGTGTCCCTAAAGTGACAAATTGTCACAAAAAGGAACGTCCCCAAAGTGACATTTGTAATATAAATTTAATATAAAGTTTCTAAAACGAAGTTCCGTAAATGAAGAGGCTAAAATGCAAAAGGACAGAATGAAAAATATGTTGAAAAATAAATAAAAAATGCTAAAATAGATATAAATATTTAATAAAAGTAGAAATATAGTATTAATTATACATAAAGAGTTAAGAAAAAAGCATAAAAAGCTTGAAAAATAGACTGAATTTAGGTATAATAAAACTATAGTGTATTAATATGGGAAACCATAAATTATATAAAATTTAAATCTTTATTTAGGAGGTTTTTATGAAAAGGATTACAAAAAAAGTTTTAGCATCAATTCTTACATTTACAATCGCTTTTGCACAGCTATCGACATTAGGAATGTATGGAATAGCTTATGCAACTGAAATAAGAGATACTTCAACAAGTAACTCGAATGTAGAATTTGATGTTTATTTTGCAAATGAAGAACGTGAAATAGTATCAGATGTAAATGCAGAAGATATGATAATGTATCTAAATATTAAAGTAAAAGAAGCTGGCTATTTAAAAAATGGAATAGTTAGTTTTTCTAGTGCAAACTTTAATATAAAAGAAAACGTCGAAAACGAATACATACAAGAGACTAAGGAAGACAAAATATATTTAAAACAACTAGATACAAATTCAAATATATTAATAGAACTTCCTATAACTGCAAAAAAAGATAATATTATAGCAGTTAGCAATTTTACACAAGAAAGCAAGGTACAATTTAATGCAACATATGTAAATTCAAATGGAAAAGAAGTAGCAGTAGAAAAAGAACATACTGTTAAATTATTATGGAATGGAGAAGCAAAGATAGTTGCAGAAGCAACTGTTAATAAATATGTTCCATATAAATTGGGAGAAGAATATGGAATTGTTTTGCAATATAATATAAAAACAGGATTAGAAAATAACAACTTACCAATAAAAACTACAGAGTTAAAAGTAAAAATTCCACAAATAAATGAAAAAAATCCAACAAATATAAGAGTACTAGCTAATAATACAAAAGCAACAAATGGAAAAACAGATGGAATAGACTTCTTACAAGATAATTGGAACTATGATGATGAAGAAAAAACAGTAAATATAAAAGTAGAAAATATACCAACTGATGGAAATATTTCTTGGGCAAAAAAGTGTACAGATGAATATTTAGTAACATTTGTGTATGAGGGTAAAGAAATATATGATTATGCAAATACAATAGAAAAAATAGAGTTAAATGCAGATTTTGCAGTTAAAATAGAAGCATATAATAATGTGGAAACAATTAGAGAACAAGAATTTACAGGAAAATTAGAAGTTACAGAAAAGGTAAATGACATTGTAGACTTTAATTTAGTATGCACGAAAGAAATAAGCAAAGGATATATATATGCTAATTATGATGCAAAAGAAAAAATAGAAACACCTTATACTGTAAAATATACTGCAAACATAGCATATGCAGATTTAATTAATGTAATAGAGATTACACAAGAAAATGACAATTATAAAAATTCAGAAGCAGAATACAGCACAATTGTTTCTAACAAAAATGATGTTTATACAAAACAAATAAGTATCCCAGCAAATGTATTTAACAAAATATTAGGAACTGAAGGATATATAGATATATTAAATGTAAATGAAGAAAAAGTAGCAACAATTAATAGCGAAAACTTAAAAGATAATGCCTATATACTAGATTGTTCAGCATTAGACATAAATAAGTTAAAATTAAAAACAAGTGCACCAATAACAGAAGGCACATTAGTTATATATGTAGAAAAAGCTGTAAAAGGACAAATAGGCTACAACAAAGAAGAAATGAAAGATTTTGAAGAAATAAGCACAAGTATACTAGGGAAAACAGAATTAGCAGAGCAAGAAAAACAAGGAACAATTAAATTAATAGAACCAGTATCAAAAGCAGAGTTAACAATTAGCAAACAAAACTTATCTACAGTAACAGTAAACGAAAATGTAGAAATAAGAACAATTTTAGATACATCAAGCATAAAAAATAGTTTATTTAAAAATCCAACAGTAAAACTAGTATTTCCAGAATATTTTACAAAAATAGAAGTGGCAGATGCAAAATTACTATTTGAAGATGAACTAAAATTAAAAGAAAATAAATGGTCAACTGAAAATGGAAAAAGAATATTAACTTTAACTTTTGAAGGAACACAAACAAAATATAGTTCAGAAGCAACAACAAAAGGAGCTACTATATCAATAGTAGCAGATATAACACTTAATACATTAACACCAGCTAAAAGCGATAAAATAGTAATGTATTATACAAATGAAAACACAAATTTATATGAACAAATAGAAAATGGGGTTGGAGTTTCAGAAGTAGGAATTAAATATATTGCACCAACAGGACTAGTAGCTGCCAGCGGAATTTCAAATTATGCAGAAGATGAAAAAGATATTTTATCAATATCAAATGAAAAACAAGTAGGAAAAATAGCAGTAGGAGCAGAAGCAAAAACAGCTACAATTAAAGGACTTATTATAAATAACAATAATAATAGTATTTCAAACACAGTAGTTTTAGGAAGACTACCATTTAAAGGAAATAAACAAATCGATACAACTACAGATTTAGAAACTACATTTGATGTGGAATTAAGAACTAAAATAACACTAACAGGAGTAGCAAAAGAAAATATAAAAATATATTACTCAGAAAATGGAGAAGCAACAAAAGACTTAGAAGAAGCAACAAATGCTTGGACATTAGAAATGGAAAATTTAGAAAAAGCTAAATCATATTTAATAGTATTAGAAAATACAGAGATAGGTTCTGGAAAAACAGTAGAATTTACATATGATGTAGAAATTCCAGCCAACCTAGCTTATAATAATAATGCATACACTACATATAAAGTATATTACGATAATAACGAAGAATTAGGAACTTCAGCAGAAACTAAACTTTCATCATTAGTAGGGATATCAACAGGAGAAGGACCAAAACTAAAAGTAACATTAAGTTCAAATATGCCAGAAGGTTCAGAAGTTAGAGAAGGACAAATTGTAAGATTTACAGCAACAGTTGAGAACATTGGAGAAAAAACAGCAGAAGACGTAGTACTAAACATAGAAGCACCAGAAAACACAACACATGTGGAATATAATTTTCTATATAATGTTTTTGAGCCAGTAGTGGAAAAAACAAAGCAAATAAAATTAGGAAACATTGAATCAGGTAAAACTATACAAAAAACATATGAATTAAAAATAAATAAATTGGAAGAAATAGCAGAGCCTATAGAAATAACAAACAAAGTAAAAGTAGCAGGAACAACTTCTAATGAATATAAATTAAAAATTACAAAAGGATATTTACAAGTTGAAACATATACAGATTTACAAGAAGAACAATTTGTTAGAGTTGGAAGTGTAATTAAGTTTAAAACTAAAATAACAGCTGAACAAGATTTATCAAATGTTGTATTAAAATTGAATATACCAGTAGGAACCTCTCTTGTGGAAATCGAGGGTGAAGAAAATACACAAATTATAGAAAATGAATTAACATATAATCTAGGAGATTTATCAGCAGAAGAATTTAAATATGTAATATTTATATTAAAAGTAAATGATGTGACCGAGGCAATTAATGTATTACCAAAAGTTAGTGCAGATAATATACCAGAACATTATTCAAATATATTTACATATTATGGAGAAACAATAGAATTAGAAATAGAACAAAAAGCAAAAAAAGGGCAAAAACAAACTGTTAAAGAAGGAGAAAATATAGAATATATTGTTAGTATAAGTAATATAGGAAAAATAAATTCTTCTAACAATAATGTAGAAATACTAATTCCAGAAGGGACTAAACTAATAAATGCTACTTATAAATATAATGATAAAGAATATACAGAAGAGTCAACATATAAAAATAAATTAACAATACTAATAGGTACACTTAAACCAGAAGAAAAAGTTGATATTGAAGTTAAATTAGTAGCTAAAGAATTAAAGGAACAACAAGAAAAAGAAATAATAATAGAACCTGCAACATTAACAGCAACATCAGTTAATCGAATACAAGCTACAAATAAATTGAAATTTTATGTTCAACCTTCAATAGAAGAAAGAAGATATAAAATAACAGGTACAGCATGGCTAGATGAAAACAAAAATGGAATAAGAGAAGAAACAGAAACATTATTATCAAATATGCAAGTAATGTTAGTATATAAAGAAACAGGAGCAATAGTAACAGATACAGATACATATATGACAAAAAAAGTAACAACAGATGAAAATGGAAAATATGAATTCCTTAACTTAGAAAAAGGCGAATATTTAGTAGTATTTTTATATGATACAGAAAAATACATCATAACAGAATATAATACACAAGGTGTAGATGGAAGCATAAATTCAGATGCAATAGAGTTTGAAATGGAGCTAGAAGGGAAAATGCAAAAAGTGGCAATATCTGATGTTATAAAAGTTGAAGACATAAATATAAGAGATATAGACATAGGATTATGCATAGCAGAAAAATTTGACCTAAAATTAGATAAATATATAAATAAAATAACTTTAACAACACCTACAATAGGAACACAAGTATATAACAAAAATAACGAAAAACTATCAAAAGTAGAAGTATTAAACAAAAATGTAGGACAAAGTAGTTTTGTAGTAGAATATAAAATAGTTGTTACAAATGAAGGTAGTGCAGCAGGATATGTTAAAAAGGTAGTGGATTACTTACCAAAAGAAGCAAAATTTAATTCGGAATTAAATAAAGACTGGTTCTTAGCAAAAGACGGAAATGCATACAATTCTATTTTAGCAGATGTAAAATTAGAGCCGGGACAAAGTAAAGAATTAACTTTAATATTAAGTTATAATATAACAGAAAGCTTAATAGGAAGCATAATAAACAATAATGCAGAAATATACGAAAGTTATAATGAACAAGGACTACAAGATATAGACTCAAAAGCAGGAAATAAAATATCAACAGAAGATGATATATCAAATGCAGATATAGCAGTATCTATAGTAACAGGTAAAATAGTAGGCTATACAACACTTACACTATTTATATTAGGTTTATTAGGATTTGGTATATATGAGATAAAAAAACAAGTTTTGGATAAAAAAATATAAGAAGGGAGGTAGATAAAATGACGAAAAATAAATGGACAATTAGACTAATATTATTAGTAACAATTATATTAGCAGGACTTATAATATTATTTAACATTAAAGTAAAAGAAAATAATATACATATAAGCAAACTAGGACTAGCAAATAATATTCTAGAAAGTGGAAATTTAGACTTCGATTGTGCAAATGGTTTTTGGATAGATGACGTGCAACAAAATCATGGAGATAAGCCACCTTTTACAATACCATATATAAATGGAAGTGAAATATATTGTATAGAACAAGGAAAAGATGAAGGCTATGATTATGTTTCATTGTTACCAAAAAGTAATAATAAATTTAACTTGGTTGATGCTGCTAGGCCAAGTCAGATAATAGTAACAGATTTATTTGATATACCATCTCCAATAGCAGGCAAAACTTATGAAATTAATATAGGAACCAATAATGCAAAAAAAGTAAAAAAATATTGGGACGACCACGCAGAATATGGATATGCTATACTAAGGAGAAGCAGAGGATATTTTTACTGTTCAGAAAATCACATATCAGTTTTAGAATCAAGTAATGATAAAGGAATGGGAGCGGCTGTAGCTTATCTTATTACAGCAAATCCATGTAATAAATGGACTGGAATAAAACAAATTGTTATGTGGTGGTTAGATTCAACATATGGAAAGGACGAGTGGGACAACTTCCTTAATACATTGAAACCAGAAAAAAGAACATATGCTAGAGAAAATAAAGAAGAGATAATAAAATTATATAAAGAAGCTATTTATTATAAAAAATTTTATGATAAGGTACTTGAGGCAACTGACTGGGATAATGATTCAGGATATGCAGATAATAGGACTGAAGAAGATTCATTAACTACTTCAATTACAACAATAAATAATATAGAATATATTAAATCTGGACCATATCAAATGGATTATGTGAAAGGTGATTATGGGACTAGTGTGCTAGATGAGCGAATGACTTTTGGTGGAATAAGCGATTTATATTTAGAAACAAGATCAAATACTCGTATTGATATAGAACTTATTGAGGTAGATGGAGAAATAAAACAGGTTAATACATTTCAACCTATTGAAAAACCAGGAGACCCAGAATCTGAAGATGAATATTATGTAGAGAGAGGCGGGGGAAAGTTATATCCAGTATCTGGTCAAGAATTTTATATTTTGGTACCAAAACAAGACTTGCAAGAAGATGGAATATTAAAGGCAAAATTTGAATGGATGAGAGCAGACGCAACCAAATGTACCAAAATAGGGTTTACTTATTTTATGGAAAAAGTGAATACTAAAACAGGTAAATTAACTGTAAGATTAGATGAGGTATTAATACAAGACATGGCAGAATATAAAGGTTTAAGAACATTGCGTTCTACATCTTTAGATCTAGGAACAGTCACACCACCTCCAGAAGAAGGAAGCTATGTAATTAATATTATTAAAGAAGATAATAATGGAAATCCTTTACCAGGTGCAACATTTAATGTGACAATAAATGGAGAATTACATGAAAATTTAGTTTCTGATGATAATGGAGTTATTTATTCAAATTCCCCATTAGTTAATAATGAAGAAGCAGACATATATGAAATAGAAGAAACTGGTACACCAAGTGGATATATTATGCTACAAAGAAGTATAAAATTTAAAGTTAATAAGCAATACAATAATAATACACATACTTGGGAGGCAATAGGTGTAACACTTATAGATCCAACGAACTTAGATGAAAATAAAGCACAAATAATTTGGAATAACAGTACACATACTGTAACTGTAATTATAAAAAATCTAAAGCCAACTACGCCTCCAAGTCCAGAGCTAGACACATATTATATAGAAGCACAGAAAGTAGACCTAGATGGAAATGGCTTAGCAGGGGCAGAATTTAATATAACTTGGCCAAACGGAGATGTTTCTGTAGCTATATCAAATAAAGATGGAAATTTGGTTGTTCAAGGTGCTCAGCCTTTATTAGCCATTGGCCCAGAAGGATTAGATCACTTCAAAATAGAAGAAACTTCTGCGCCAGAAGGATATAGTTTAATAAATGGACCAATAGAGTTTGACGTAAAAAAAGAAAAAGCAGACTTTACCATAGGAGAGGAAGACGTTTATATAGTAACAGGAATAATAAATGTAATAGCACCTGATGGAGTACAAATAGAATGGGATGCTGAAGCAAATAAAGTAATAATTGTTATACCAAATATGAAACAATATAAAATAAATGCATTAAAGACAGATGAAGAAGGTGGAGCACTAGCAGGAGCAAAATTCACTGTAGTAAAAAATAATGGAAAAGCAGAAGAATGTGTATCAGATTCTAAAGGATATTTTATAAAAGATAGACTTGTGGAAACAAATAACAATGATAAAGATAATTATAAAATAACGGAAATAGAAGCACCAGAAGGATATAGAAAAATAGATGGTGTAATAGAATTTAATGTTATAAAAGAAGGATATACACCAATAGGAATAGAAACCGTATCAACCCCAGAAGGTGTAACTGTAGAATGGGATACAAGAACAAAAGCAGTGAGAATAATAGTAAAGGATGAGGAAGCTCAATTAATTACTATTGGTGGAAATGTTTGGGAAGATGCAAAAACAGGAAAAGCAAGTTTAGGAGATGGTATAAATAATACAAGTAGTGGTGTAGACAAAAACTTAGCAAACATTAAAGTAAGCTTATATACACAAAATGGAACACTTGCAACATTAACACCACCTGAAACAGTAAATAATATTTACCACAAAATAAATCCTACTTTAACAGATGAGAATGGTAACTATAAATTTGAAGGAGTTGATTTATCTAAAGATGAAAAATATTATGTAGTATTTGAATATGATGGTCAAGTATATATGCCAACAGAATATTTAGCAAAAGGAATTAGTGGAGATACTATTCAAAATTATAATTCTGTTAAAGAGATGTTGAACGATATCGAGGGGTCTTCTGTTAAAGGAGATAATAATACAGGTAAGACTCAAGGCAAAGAAACAAATACATGGCTTGATGTATGGAAATTAAATTCAAAAGCAAGTGAATTTGAAACTAATATAGGAAAAGTGCCAATAGAAAGTAGAGAAACATTTAACAGCAGATTTGCAGAAATAGGTTCTTCACCTAAAAACTATGTGACTAAGAATAACCTAAATATAAAACTTTACTTAACATATTCAGATGGAAAATACTATAATAAAACTTATACAAGATTAGAACTAATGGGATATACACTTAAACAAGTAGATGGACAACCAGAATATGTGCAAGATAAAGTTCAATTAGTAGATGGCTATAAATATAATAAATATGGTACATTAAATTATGATGAAAATGGAAGAATAACTAATGAATGGGCTGAAGGCTTGATTAGTACAAAGATAAAAGAGTTTATTAAAAATAACAATAAATATCCAAATAGCAAAGAATTGAAAGGCATTTATCAGCAAATAGCTGGTACAGATGCAGAAGTGTGGAAAAAATTACAATTTATAGAAGATTGCAAAATATCTGCAATAACAAAATCGCCATTTAATAATACAGGAATAGAGTATTATCCAACAGATAAAAATGATTATTTCGGAGAAGATTTATTAACAAACTATATTAATTTAGGTTTGTGGAGAAGACAAGAATTCAATGCTCAGTTAATAAAAGATGTAACAGCGATAGAGTATACAATAAATGGTAAAACGGAAACATATAAATATGATGGAAAGAAAACAGCATTAGAGAACATAAAATCATGTATGGATACTTATATAACAGCAAAAGATGATACAAATTTAGCTTGGATATATTCAACATCACAAGAAAACATAAATAAAAATAGAATAAGTAATAATTATTATAATACAAAATATAATAGAGCAATCTATAACTCAGATTATGAGGCAAAAGCAGGTATAGGAGAAGAATTAGATATACAAATAAAATATAGGATAACTATAATTAATACTTCTCAAAGCATAGAAACGCAAATTAAAGAAATAGTAGATTATTATGATGATTCATTAACATTAAGAGAAGTTAAAATAAATGGAACCAATATTACATTAATACCAAGAACGAGTATATATGGAGCAATAACAGAAACAAGCTTTAATGGTTATAATAAAATTTATATTAATGGAGATGTATTAGAAAAACAAATTTCTACAGGCGGAGAAATAAATATTGATCTAACATACAAAATTAATAACATGAAAATAAATGACTTAGATGATTACTTAAATATTGGTGACAAAATAAATATAGCAGAAATTAATGGTTATAAAACATATTATGCAGCAAATACATCAACTCCAAATAGACATGGAGAAATAATAGGAAATAACACTACAATAGCGGGATTAATTGATGTAAATTCAACACCAGGAAACTTAAGTACTACAGAAACAATTACAAATGGAGTATATAACTTTGAAGATGATAGTGATAAAATAGAAGCAACATTAGAAATTAAGCCAAATCCAGATAATCCTACAGAAAAAGCAAAGAGAACAATAAATGGATATGTATGGGAGGATTTAAAAGTCTCTGATGGATTAGGAAATGGTATAAGAGACGATAATGAAACAAAAATAAAAGGTGTAGATGTGGCATTGTGTGAAAAAATAAACTTAGCAACTAGTTCATATGAAAGTGATGAAAAATTACCACTATGGATAAGTCAATATAATCAACAACTAGAAGGACATAAATATATACCAGCTAAAACTTATAATGGTACATCATGGACATTAGCAGTAACAAAGACAGATGAAAATGGTTACTATGAATTTAAAGGATTTATACCAGGAGACTATTATGTAATATTTGGTTATGGATATTCTGATGAAACCTTATTACCTAAAAACAGTGAAACTACTAACATAATTGGAAAATCTGGCGAGAATAATAAATCATATAATGGACAAGATTATAAATCTACCATATTTGAAAATGGCATTAATACTAAGAACGATAGTTGGAGAGATGATTTAGGAACATATAGCTATAGTTTAGATGCAACATTAATTTCAGATGCAATAGATGATCTAGATAGAGTAGATAAGGTAAATAGTTATTCTAAAGAACAAACGAACCATATAGCAGAAGTATTAGTTTCTCCATACAATGTACCAAAATATCTAGGCGAGTCTTATGGTACAGATGATATGAATTCATTATTAAATGAATTAAAAGATAGAACTTGGAAGGTAGCAAAAACACGTAAAATAGATGCAAAAGTGGAATATGCTTCTAATGGAACAACAGATGCCATAGGTAAAAAAGAAGAAACTAAAGAATGGATCTTACCAAACATTGATTTAGGTTTAGTAGAAAGACCAAAAACACAATTAGAGATAACTAAAAACGTAAAAAATGTTAAAGTGACATTATCAGATGGAAGTATAGTATTTGATGCTACTCAAACAGCAGAAGCAACAAAAGGTAATGAAATTAAAGATGTAATTTGGAAATCAAATAAATTTAATACTACAAAGGGCATAACACCTACATGGGGCTTTATACAACTATATTTAGATGAAGAATTAATGTATGGTGCAACAATACAAATTGAGTACAATATGAATATAACACAACCAATAAACGAAATTGACTATACCGGAGACAACTATTATGTGAAAGGTAAGAAAGATGGAGCTTTAGTAACTACTAATGCTACTGAAGTTATATGCTATATTCCAAACAAAATGCAATTTGATAAAACAATAAATGAAGATAAATGGAGCTTAATTGAAGATACTCAAAAGGAAATATTTGATAATGGATTAGTAAATATAAACTTAACAGATAAAGTAAATTCAATTGATACAAAGGTAAAAATAGAAGATGGTAATGTAGCAAATATAAGTGAAAATAACTTAACAGTATCACAATTAATTACAAAAGAAAGCGCACAAGGTGGATATGTAAGTGTGGTAGAGATAGTTAAAATACAAAACTCTGTTGGTAGAAGAATGGCAGAATATATTATTAATCCTAATGATAAAGAAGAAAAAACAATATATCCTATTGTAGGAAATCAAAATCCAACAGAAGCACCAGCAGAAATAGATTCAGCAAAAGGAGAAGACGTTGCAGTAATGCCACCATTTGGTGCAAGACATGTATATTATTACGTACTAAGTATTGTAGTAGCAGGAGTACTTGTAGTAGGAATAGTACTTATTAAGAAAAAAGTTCTTAAAAAATAAAAAAAGGCTATAAATTAAACTAAAGATAAAAAGAAAAAAGGATGAATTTTCGTCCTTTTTTCTTTACATTGTTGTGTTTTACTACATAATACGATAAAATTATAAATAGAAAATGTTTTATAAAAAAATAAAATAAAAAAAATCAGCACATAATGTAAAAAACTTTTTTGATTTATGTATCTAAAACGACAAAAAAATATTTTGTAAAGTATTAAAATAGAACATAATAAAAAAAGTGAAGGGTGGTAAAAATGTTTCAAAACATTTCAAAAGAAAGTGAACAAGAATTTAATGAGGAAATAAAAGTAAATAAAAAAGAAGAAGTAAAAGAGATATTTAAAAAATTATTTACAAAGCAAAACATTATCTTATATATTATAACCTTTATGGTATCTATGGTAAATATAAGTTCAGATAATGTAATGTTTTCTATTACACCATTTGGAATAGCTATAATTGCAGCAGCACTAAGCTCAAATATGCCCGTAGGAATAATGTATGTAATTTCTTTAATTTCTACATTTATTAAATTTGGACCTAATAGCTTGCTAACATACATATTAACAACACTAGTATTTTTTGTCACTATATTAATAAAAAGGCCTAAAATACAAGATGAAGTAAATGAACAAAAAAGACTTGGGATGCACTTATTTATATCTACTTTAATAGTACAAGTAGTGCCAATGTTTTTTAGAAGCTTTATATTATATGAATTGTTAACAGGAGTAATGCTTAGTATAAGTACATACATATTTTACAAAATATTCTCAAATTCTATAACAGTAATAAGAGAAGTGGGGATAAAAAAAGTATTTTCCATAGAAGAGGTTATAGGGACAAGCTTACTTTTAGCCATAGCATTTATGGCATTAGGAGATACTGCGGTATTTGGATATAGTGTAAAAAACATATTAAGTATATTGCTAGTATTAATTTTAGGTTGGAAAAATGGAATATTAGTAGGAGCAACTTCTGGAATTACAATAGGTGTAGTTTTAGGTATAATAGGTAATAGTGAACCTATTATGATAGCATCATATGCAATTTCTGGAATGATAGCAGGCATATTTAACAAATTTGGAAAAATTGGAGTTATATTAGGTTTTATTATAGGCAATGTGTTATTAACCTATGTGGCAAATGGAAACACAGTACCTGTAATATTAATACAAGAAATTTTAATAGCTTCACTAGGTCTTTTAGCAATACCAAAAGGAGTACAAATTAATATAGAAGATTTAGTTAGTAAAACTAAAATGTTACCAGAAACAACTGGAAAAACATTAGAAGAAAACAAAGAAACAGTATATAAATTAACAAGTATGTCACAAACAATATCTGATATGGCTAAAAGCTATCAAGAAGCAGCAGCTACAATAGTTTCAGAAGAGGAGTTAAAAGAGCAAGAATTATCTAATGAAAAAATATTTATAGATGAATTAAGAATAAATTTAGAAGGCTTAGAAGAAAACATACTTTATGATGACATATACAATGATAAAGATATTTTGAAAGATATTTTTGAATACTTACTTAAAGAAGAAATTATGGTAGAAAGAGAGCTAGTAAAAATTTTTGCAAACCACAATAACTATATAGTAGGATTTGAAGAAAAAAACAAAAAAGTAGAAGAAGAAGTTTCTAAAATAACTAAAGTAATAAATTACTCATATAGAATAAGTAAAATGAATTTTATATGGAAAAAGAAAATGGATGAAAGCAAGAAAAATGTATCAAACCAATTAGAAGGAGTTTCAGAGGCAATATCTAATTTAGCAAATGAAATAAGTAAAAACCCAGATGAGTTTGAAGACAAGAAACAAGAAATATTAACATTACTAGAGCAAAAGGAAATAAAAATAAAAGATATAAGTATTAAAAAGCAAAAATCTGGAAGATTTATTGTAGATATATATGCAGATACTTGTGATAATCTGGATGGTACATCATGTGATATAAAGAAAATAGGAAAGATATTAAATAAAGTTTTTAATGATAAATTTATAATCCAAGATCAGCAATGCGGATTAAGGGAAAATAAGCAAAAATGTAAATTTACATACATTATGCAAGATAAATTGAATATACAAATAGGAGTGGCAAAAACAACAAAAGCAGATTCACCAGTTTCTGGAGACAGCAACTTACAAACTAAATTAGATGATGGAAAATACTTGTTAGCATTAAGTGACGGAATGGGTTCAGGTCCAGAAGCTAGAAAAAGCAGTAAAATTGCAATAAAGATGTTAGAAAGATTATTAGAAGCAGGATTTGATAAAGACATATCAATAAAACTAATAAACTCTACATTAATAGCAAATTTAGAAGATGATATGTATGCAACATTAGATATTGCAATATTAGACTTATTTAAAGGCAATTTAGAATTCATAAAAAATGGAGCATGCCCAACTTTTGTAAAAAGAAACAAAGAAATACAAATACTAAAATCTTTATCACTACCAACAGGAATAGTCGAAAATGCAGACTTAACAGTATATGATTATGACTTACAACCAGGAGACATACTAGTAATGTGCACAGACGGAATAATAGAATCAAATACAGAATACGTAAACAAAGAACTATGGGTAAAATACCTATTAGAAGACATACAAACAAACGATGCACAACAAATAGCAGACCTAATACTATCAGAAGCAATAGACAACAACTATGGCAAACAAAAAGACGACATGACAGTAATAGTAGCAAAAGTGTCACAATAGGGACGTTCCTTTTTGTGACAAAATGACACTTTGGGGACACACCTTGCTTTAATAAGAAGCTTGTGCATTTATAAAATAAATGTACTAAATTGGTTGTTAAATAATAAATAAAAATTTTATGCCAATGGAGACTGAAGAAGTGTGGTATTATTTTCCACACTTCATCTGCCTCCATTGGCAATTTTAATAAATTCTTAATATATATCTTACTTTTTTCTTAATAAAAATATGATATATTATCAACAAGTATGATATAATAGACAAAAAAAGGATGGAGTAAAATGTATAATATATTAGTTTGTGATGATGATAAAGAAATAGTAAAGGCAATAGAAATTTACTTGCAAAAAGAAGGATATAAAATATATAAAGCATATGATGGAAAGGAAGCATTACAAATCGTCAATAAAGTACCAGATTTGCATTTGATAATATTAGATATAATGATGCCAGAGTTAGACGGAATTTCTGTAGCAAATATAATAAGAAAAGACAAAAAAGTTCCAATAATTATGCTTTCTGCAAAATCCGAAGATTATGATAAAATTTCAGGATTAAATAATGGAGCAGATGATTATATAACAAAGCCATTTAATCCATTAGAATTAATAGCAAGAGTAAATTCGCAGATAAGAAGATACACTTCATTAGGTTCAATAGCAGAAGAAAGTAATAAAAAAATTTATAAATCAGGAGATTTAATTATAAATGATGAAACAAAACAGGTAGAAGTAGAAGGAAGAGAAGTAAAACTTACTCCAACAGAATATAACATTCTTAAATTTTTAACGAAAAATAAAGGAATAGTTTATTCAATAGAACAAATATATGAGAATGTATGGGAAGAGCAATGTTTTGGAGCAGAAAATATAATTGCTGTACATATTAGGCATATAAGAGAAAAGATGGAAATAAACCCAAAAGAACCGAAATATTTAAAAGTTATATGGGGAATAGGATATAAAATAGAAAAGATGTAAAATAGGAGGTAAAAATGAAAAGGGAAAAAATATGTGTAAGCAATTTGTGTAAAAATATTGCATATATATTAATTCCAATACTACTATTGATATTAGTAACATCAATAATAAGTGTTATATACATTAGAGAAAATACAGATATTAATTCTAAAACAGACAAAGAATTTTTTGACACTAAAGTATTTTCATCTTCATATATGTATTCAATAAATAAAGCGCTTGCAATTATAATGTCGAACAATTTACCTGACGAACAAGAATATGATTATATTGAAGGAAATTATTATAATTATGATATACAGAAAAATGTAAATATAAATAGAAAACAAGGTAATATATTTTATTGGCAAAAAAGTAGACAAGAAAACTTTATATTCTTAATAATTGATAATAATAAAAATATTGCGTATACAAATTTAGAACATACTATGAATACAGATACTGTAGAAGAAATAAAAAATGTTATTAATAAAAATAGAATTTATTGGAGTTATGAAAATAAAGATGTAAAAACAACTATAAAAAGATTAAGTATAGAAAATATAAAATATACAGCTGATTTTGAAAAAATTGAAAGCAATGATTATAGCATATATACAGCTCTAATAGATGATTTAATATATAGAGATGAATATTATACATCATCAATTTTAAATAATTGGGCATTACATACTCATAAAGTAGCTGTATATACCATACCAATAAGTGCAGTTTTATTATTAATGTTAATTCCAATTATTTTTAAAGGAATTGGAAAAAAGAAAGGAAAAGAAGGAATATATTTAAACTTCTTTGACAAAATACCATTTGAATTGGCAATAGGATTTTTAGCATGTTTATTTACAATAGGACTAATAATTGTAATAATTGTATGTAATTTAGAAGATGAAACAATAACAGCAACATTAATGCTAATAGGTTGTATTATTATGTATTATGCATGCATATTGGTATTAGAAACTTTAGTTAAAAGAATAAAAGCAAAAAGGTTTTGGAAAACAACATTGTTATATAAGATAATACAAAAAATATCACATATATTTAAAAATTTTAATTTATTTATACAAACATTATTATTATATGGAATATTTGTACTTGTAAATATAGTATTATCAGGTCTTGCAAGAAACTGGGCAGGATTATTATGGTTATTTGCTTTTGATACATTTGCATTTTATATAATAACAAAGAAGGTAATACAATTTGATAAAATAAAAAAAGCAATAGCAGAAATTTATAATGGCAATACAAATATAAAATTAAATGAAAACGAGATGAAAGGAGTTTTAAAAACATTAGCAATTCAGATTAATGATATAGCCGGAGGATTATCAAATACAATTAAAGAACAGTTAAAAAGTGAAAGATTAAAAACAGAGCTTATAACAAATGTATCACATGATATAAAAACACCACTTACTTCAATTATTAATTATGTTGATTTATTAAAAAAAGAAAAAATAGAAAATCCTAAAGTACAAGAATATTTAGTAATACTCGACAATAAATCACAAAGATTAAAAAAATTAACAGAAGATTTAGTAGAAGCTTCAAAAGCATCGTCAGGTGCAATAAAATTAAATATACAGAAAATAAGTATAAAAGAATTAATAAAACAAGTAACTGGCGAATTTGAAGACAGATTTAAAGCAAGAGGATTAGAGGAAATAATAACACTTCCATCAGAAAACATATATATACAAGTAGATAGCAGATATATGTACAGGGTTCTAGAAAACCTATATTCTAATATTTCTAAATATGCATTAGAAAATTCAAGAGTATATGTAGATGTAGCAGTAAAAGAAAATGAAGTAACAATTCAATTAAAAAACACCTCAAAAGATAAACTGAACATATCGGCAGATGAATTAATGCAAAGATTTGTTAGAGGTGAAACCTCAAGAAACACAGAAGGAAGCGGACTAGGACTTTCAATAGCAACAAGTTTAACAGAATTACAAGGAGGAAAATTCAGTCTATATTTAGATGGAGATTTATTTAAAGTAACTATAAATTTATCATTGGCACAATAGGGACGTTCCTTTTTGTGACAAAATGACACTTTGGGGACACTCCTTTTCAAAAAATCAATAAAAAAGTTTACTTTAAATAATTCATGTGTTATAATCTCAAATGATAAGAGGTGAAAAAATGAATCAAATTCTCTATGTAGGTGATAATAAAAATAATGGACCGGTAGCAGTAAAGAGTGTAATAAAGTTTTTTGCAATAGTAATAATAATATTTGGCATTATTTTAATAGGAGAAGGCACATATTCAATGTATAAAGGAATAGTAGCCAATAGTGGTAACAATATACCAACTGTATACATGAATAGAGTTAATGATACAGTAGTAATAAAAGCTGAAAACAATATAGAAATAGCCAAATTAATATATAGTTGGAATAAAGGAGAAGAAACAGTATTACTTCCCAATAATAAAGCTGTAGAAGAAGTTGTACTATTGCCAAACGAAAATAGTATATTAAATGTAACTATTGTAGACATTAAAGGCAAAGAAACAAAATTTATGCAACAATGGAATATTGAAGGAATAGATATAAAAAAACCAGAAATGGAAATAGCAACCGATGATAGTTCTAGAAAGATAACAATTATAGCAAGAGACGAAACACAAATAGATTATTTGATTTACAAGTGGAATAATGAAGCAGAAACAAGAGTAAATGGAACAGAAAGAAATAAATTAGAGATACAGAAAACTATAGATATGAAATTAGGAGAAAATAAATTAACTGTTACAGCTGTCGACAAAAATGGTAATACAAATACTTTAGAGAAAACTATAATTATTTCATCAAAACCAACAATAGCTGTAAAGCAAAGTAATAGTAAAATTCATATTGTAATAAATGATGAAGTCAGCATAAAAACAGTATCTATTAATATTAATGGTCAAGTATATGCAGGAGAATATGAAGCAAAAAAACAACTAAAATTAAATGTGCCATTAAAACAAGGAAATAATACTGTAAGTATAACGGTAACAAATGAATCTGGTTTAGAGCAAAAGGTAGTACGAGAATTTATATATAAACCATAAAAGGGGGAAAAACAATGATACAAGAAGTTTATTTAATAGATAATGACGATAAAATAAAAGATAAACTTGTAAAAATGTTTGAAAAAGAGGAAGATTACAAATTTAAGAAGGCTAAAACACATGAAATAGATACTGTGCTAAGAAACATTCCTGCATTAATAATAATTAACGAAGATAATATAGATGAAGACATAATAAAATTATGTAATGATATTAGAAATAATGAAGATAATAGTATAACCCCAATAATTGTAATTTCTTCAAATAGAGAAAAAGCTCATAGAATAGAAATATTAAAGGCCTGTGTTGAGCACTATATAATAGCCCCAATAGATGAAGAATATTTATATTATACCATAAAAAACGTAATAAGACTTTTATACACAAACAGAAGAGTAAGCCCACTAACAGGTTTGCCAGGTAATGTACAAATACAAGCAGAAATGAAGAAAAGATTATTAAATAAAGATAATTTTTCAATGATATATTTTGATTTAGATAATTTTAAAGCTTATAATGATATATATGGTTTTTTAAATGGAGATGAAATAATAAAATTTACAGCAAGAACGATAATAAAAAATATACATATGTCACCAAATGAAGACACATTTATAGGGCATATAGGAGGAGATGACTTTGTAGCAATAGTTGGAGGAACAGAATGTGAAAGTATATGCCAAAATATAGTTGCAGAATTTGATAAAGGAGTTACTAAATACTTTACAGACGAAGATATACAAAGAGGTTACTTAGAAGTACCAAATAGGAAAGGAATATTAGAACAATTTCCAATAACTACAATATCTGTAGGTGTGGTAGTAGTAGATGAAGGAAGATTCCATAATGTTCTAGAAATTGGAGAAACAGCAGCACAAGTAAAACATCTAGCAAAAGTGACTCCAGGTAGTACATATGTAATAGATAGAAGGAAAAAATAGAATAAAAAGATAAATACCTCATATATATAAGTGAGGTGTTTTTTTATGATAGTTTTAAGTAAAAAGAGAATATATATAATGCTAAGTATGATTATAGTGGCAACATTAGCATTTTCTTTTAAAATAGCAGATAAGAATAAAACAGTGCAAACTGTAGCTTTACCGGTTTCTAATAAAGTAATAGTACTAGATGCTGGACATCGGGAAACCAGATGAAGGGGCACAAAGTAGTACACGGTACAACAGAAGCCGAAACTAATTTAAAAATTGCCTTAAAAGTGCAGAACTTACTAGAACAATCCGGTGCAACTGTTATATTAACCCGTAGTGACGAAAATGCAATATATGATTTAGATAAATCAACATTAAGGGAAAAAAAGATTTCAGATATTCATAATAGAGTAAAAATAGGAAATGAATCATCAGCAGACATATTTGTATCTATACATCTAAATAAAATACCACAAGAACAATATTGGGGCTGGCAATGCTTTTATAGACAAAATGATGAACAAAGTACAAAATTGGCAAAAAGTTTGCAACAAAATTTAAATGATGCAATTGAAAAGGAAAATAAAAGAGTTGCAATGAAAATAGATAATGTATATATTATGAAACATGTGGAAATACCAATATCAATAGTAGAATGTGGTTTTTTGTCAAATAAAGAAGAAGAAAAAATGTTGTTAACAGATGAGTATCAAGACAAACTCGCTTGGGGAATATATAATGGTATAATGGATTATTTTCATGATACAAAAGAATAGAGGGGCGACGGGCGCCCCTCTCAGCGGTGAGGTAATGTTATTCTACAGATTCTAGTACTTTTCCCATTTTATCAACGAGTTCCTTGCTGAAGTACAAATCCTCAACAAGGATGGAGTCTTTTCCCCAATCTTCGAAGGCACCAATTAAACAAAACAGTTCATCTTCTGCCAAAGAAAAAGACTGCTCTAATGTAGAGTCGACTACAAACTCAGATGAGTTTGTTATGAGTTCATGCAACTCGTACAATTCATCAAGTATATCTCCAGGATGGCAATCAAGGAGACGGTCGATAGAGCCCTGTATCCTTTGTTGGGTTACAAGGACAAAGTTCCGAACGATGAGCCTAATGCTTTCATCAAGTGATGGCTGTGGTTTCATAATGACAATACCTCCATTTTATTTGCAATATAGGCGATTGCCTAATTACAAAATAATTGTATCACATTATGTCAAATGTGTCAATCAATGTGAATATTTTTTCCACTTTTGTAAAGAATATGTACAAAAGCATATTCTTTAAGGAGTGGAATTTTTAATGGAATATAGAATATTAAATATAAAAGGGGCATTATTAGATATACATCAATTAGAAGATTATTTAAGAAAAATAGCATCAGGTCATCTTTTAAAAGATAAGTCAGATAAAAACACATATCCTATTCCAAGACTAAATGAGAATTTTAAGTTTATCACAGAAGTGTATAAACTATTAAATGAACATATAAAATTAAAATTACCAATACATCCAGCTGGAGAATGGATATTGGATAACTTTTATATAATAGACGAAACTGTAAAAATGGTTACAAAAGAATTAACATTAAAAAAATATGTTAATTTTTTAGGTATGGCAAATGGGCCATATGCAGGTTTTGCAAGGATATATGTATTAGCATCAGAAATAGTTGCATATACAGATGGAAGAATAAATAGTAAAAATTTAGAAATTTTGTTAAAAGCATATGAAGACAAAAAAACATTAAGTATGGATGAAATATGGAATATAAATTTATTTTTACAAATTGCTTTAATAGAAAATATAAGAGAAGTTTGCGAAAAAATATATTCTGCTCAGCTCCAAAAATATAAAGTAGAAAATATAATAGAGCGACTGGTGGAAAATAAAAGCAAAGATGAACTACAATTTAAACATATAGGAGAATATAAAACAAAAGTAATAGAGCAGGGGGAAATGAAGTATCCATTTATTGAATATATGTCATATAGATTAAAACAATATGGAAAAAAAGCATATCCTTTTTTAAATATATTAGAAGAACAAGTAAGTAAAATGGGAACAGAAATATCAGAGGTAATAAAAAAGGAGCATTTTGATATTGCTGTTAGAAAAGTAAGTGTAGGAAATAGTATTTTAAGTATAAAAAATATAAATAGAATAAATATGATAGAAATATTTGAGAAAATAAATGGCGTAGAAGATATATTAAAAAAGGACCCTGTGAATGTATATGATAAAATGGATTATAAAACCAAAATTTATTATAGAAATAAATTAAAGGAAATATCTAAAAAGACAAAAATATCAGAAATATACATTGCTAGAAAGTGCTTGGAATTAAGTAATAAGGAATATGAAAAGGCAAGGTTAGACATGAATAACAAAAAGGCACATATAGGATATTACTTAATATCAGAAGGAGAGCAAACTCTATTAGGGATACTGCAAAATAAAAAAATAGTAAGACAAACATATATGAAAAAGGCAAAAAATTATATATTAACACTTACTATTATTACTATAATTGTGTCTGCTTTTTTTGGGAGTTATATAAATGCACAAATAAAAAACATTTTGTTTAGTATTCTATTAAGCATTTTACTATTAATACCAGTAGAAACGATCATTACGCAAATAGCACAATATATATTAGGAAAAATTAAGAAAACAAAAATAATACCAAAATTAGATTATCGAAATGGTGTTCCGGAAGAAGCATCAACTTTTGTGGTAATTCCAACTATTATAAAAAATGGTAAAAGAGTAGAGGAACTAATGCATAAATTGGAAGTATATTATATAGCAAATAAAAGTGATAATATATATTTTGCATTACTTGGAGATTGTAGTACAAGCGGAAATGAAGAGGAGGGGTTTGACGAAGAGGTAATAAATGCAGGCAAAAAAATGGTAGAGATTTTAAACAAAAAGTATCCTGACGAAAGATTTACTAAATTTAATTTTATATATAGAAAAAGAGTATGGAATGAAAAAGAAGAAGCATATTTAGGATGGGAAAGAAAAAGAGGATTGCTAAATCAATTTAATGAATATATTTTAGGTAATATTAGTAATCCATTTAAAGCTAATACAATACAAAGTGTAGAAAATATGCCAAACATAAAATATATTATAACACTTGATGCAGATACAGATTTAGTTTTAAATTCAGCAAAAGAATTAATAGGTGCTATGTCACATATTTTAAATAGACCAGAACTAAATAAAAGTGAAGATTTAGTAATATCTGGACATGCTTTATTACAACCACGAGTCGGAATAGATTTAATGTCGAGTACAAAAAGTTTATATACAAAAATATATGCAGGAGCAGGAGGAGTTGATGTATATGCAAATGCAATATCAGATATATATCAAGATAATTTTGAAGAAGGAATATTTACAGGGAAAGGAATATATGATTTAGAGGTATTTTCTAAAATATTAAATAATGAAATACCAGAAAATACGGTTCTGAGTCATGACTTATTAGAAGGGAGTTATCTAAGATGTGGTTTGGCAACAGACATTATGCTAATGGATGGATACCCTCTAGGATATAATAGTGCAAAATCTAGACTTCATAGATGGATTAGAGGAGACTGGCAAATTGTTTTATGGCTTAAGGGTAAAATAAAAAACAAAAGAGGAGAAATAAAAGATAATCCACTTAATATATTATCAAAATATAAAATTTTTGATAACTTAGTAAGAAGTTTATTAGAAGTTACAAGTATATTAACAATAATATACGCTTGTATATTAGACTATATATATAAAATAAAAATATGGCCAATAATTACAGTAGTATTAATTGCAATACTTGCTCCTACAATAATAGATGTAATTAATAAAATTATATTTAAAAAAGAAGGAGAAAAAAAACAAAAAACATTTAGTAAGATGATAACAGGAATAAAAGCAAGCTTATTAAGAGGAATATTAGCTTTAGCTACACTGCCAGATAGAGCATATATGTCTGCAAATGCTATTTGTAAAACTATTTATAGGATAAAAGTAAGTCAAAAACATATGCTAGAATGGGTAACGGCAGAAGAAGCGGAAAAAATGGCGAAAAGAGATGTAAAATCATATTATATAAATATGATGCCGAACGTTGTGTTTGGTATTTTAGGCATTTTGTATTTATCAATTAATGAGAACAATTTGTTAAACATTTTTTTTATATTTGCATTAACTATATTGTGGTTAGTAGCACCAGCTATTATGTGTTATATTAGCAAAGAAATTATAGTTAAGAACAAAATAGAATTATTAGTGGATAAAGACAAGCAATATATATTAGAAATGGGGAAAAGAACATGGCAATTTTTTAAAGATTATTTAGTAAAAGAAAATAATTACCTTCCACCAGACAATTATCAAGAAGACAGAAAGAATAAAGTAGTTAAAAGAACTTCATCAACCAATATAGGATTGGCATTATTGGCGGTGGTATCAAGTTATGACTTAGGATATGAAACTCTAAAAGATACATTAGAACTTATAAATAAAATGCTTGATACAATATGCAATTTACCCAAATGGAGTGGACATTTATATAATTGGTACAATATAGAAACATTAGAGCCACTAAAACCAAGGTATGTTTCATCTGTAGATAGTGGAAACTTTATTGGATATTTATATGTATTAAAACAATTTTTAATACAAAATGGACATGAAGATGGTAGAATAGATAAACTAATAGAAGAAACAGATTTTACTAAATTATATAACGAAAAAATGCAGTTATTTTCTGTAGGATTTAATATAGAAGAAAATATGCTTACAGATTCATATTACGACTTGCTAGCTTCAGAAGCTAGACAAACAAGTTTAGTGGCAATAGCTAAAAAGGATGTAGAATCAAAACATTGGTATAACTTAAGTAGAACATTAACAATACTAAATAACTATAAAGGTCTAATATCTTGGTCTGGTACTGCATTTGAATATTTAATGCCAAATATAAATATTCCTAAATATCCAGGTAGTTTATTAGATGAATCTTGTACATTTTTAATAATGAGTCAAAAGGAATATAATAAAAGATTAAAAATTCCATGGGGAGTTTCAGAATCAGCTTTTAATTTAAAAGATTTAAATAATAACTATCAATATAAAGCGTTTGGAATACCTTGGCTGGGCTTAAAAAGAGGCCTTGCAGACGAAATTGTTGTTACACCATATGCCAGTATATTAGCAATTACAGAAGAACCTATAGAAGTAATAAAAAATTTAAAACAATTAGAAAAACTTGGAATGTACAACAAATATGGTTTCTATGAAGCAATAGATTATACACCAACTAGGCTAAGAAAAAATGAGACAAAAGCATTAGTAAAAACATATATGGCACATCACCAAGGACTAATACTTTTATCAATTAATAATTTAGTAAATAATAATATAATACAAAAACGATTTATACAAAATCCAGAAATAGAAGCAGTAGATATATTATTACAAGAAAGAATGCCAGATAATATAATAATAACAAAAGAGGAAAAAGAAAAAGTTGAAAAAATAAAATATATTGATTACGAAAATAATACTCAAAGAGAAATAACAAAGGTAAATAATGAGCTAAATAGCATAAATGTAATAGGAAATGACAGTTATACAATAGTAATGGATCAAAAGGGAAATGGATACAGTAAATATAATAATATTTTAGTAAATAGATATAAATATACAGATGATGAAGAACAAGGAATATTCTTCTTCTTTAAAAATATAAAGACAAAAAGAATATGGACTTCAAATTATATGAATTATTTGTCAAAAGCAGATAAATATGTAATGTATTTTACACCAGATATGAATAAAATAATTAGACAAGATGGAAATATAGAAACAATAACCAAAATATCTGTTGCACCAACAGAACCGGTGGAAATAAGAAGAGTAGAACTTAAAAACCATGGATTAGAAGATGAAATAATAGAAGTAACATCATTTTTAGAACCATTGATATCAGAGAAGGAACAAGATTATGCCCATAGAGCATTTAATAAATTATTTTTAGAATATAAAATTTTAGATGACTCAAATACTATTTTAATAAGAAGAAAATCAAGAGATAAAAGCAAACTAGATATGTATCTAGGAGTGGATTTATATGCAGAAAATGAAACAATAGGAGAAACAGAAATAGAGTCTGATAAAGAAAAATTCTACGGAAGAGTATCAATAGGACTTCCAAAAACAGTAGAAAATTCTATACCATTGGGAAGAAATATTGGCTTAACAACAGAACCAATAATAGCAATAAAAAATACAATAATAATAAAGGCTAACGAAAAAGTAGTGTTTAACCTAATTATGTGTGTGTCAGAAAGCAAAGAAAAAGTAATAGAATTAACAAATAAATTTAAAAATTCAGAGACAATAAAAAGAAGTTTTGAACTAGCAAAAGTAAAAGTAGAGGCAGAGTCAAGATATTTAGATGTAAAGGGTAAGGAGATAGATTTATATCAAAAAATGTTGGGATATTTAATATTCCCTAATCCATTAAAGAAAATTATAAACAAAAATAAAAAACCTAATAGTGCATTTGCAAGTGAATTGTGGAAATACGGAATTTCAGGTGATTTGCCTATACTACTTGTTAAAATAGAAAATATTAGTGATATAGGAATACTAGAACAAGTAGTAAATGCTTATGAATATTTTAGAATAAAAAATATAAATCTAGATTTAGTTATTTTAAATGAAGAACAACATAGTTACGAAAATTATACAAAAGAAGGTATATTAAATATTATATTAAATAAAAATATAGGATATTTGCAAAATATAAAAGGTGGAATTTTTATACTAGATAATTTATCAAAAGAGGAAATAGAACTACTTGAATACAGAGCAAATTTAGTTTTAAAAACAAGTTTAGGGAAAATAGAAAGACAGATTGAGGACTTAGAAGAAGAATATTTAGAAAATGTAAATCAAATTGGAAACGAAAAAATACCACAAATAGCAGAAGAACAAGAGGTAATACGAAAAAAATTAGAGGATGAACAATTAAAATATTATAATGAATATGGTGGATTTTCATTAAATGGTAAAGAATATAATATTAGAGTAAACAAAGATAATAAATTACCAATTGTATGGAGCCATATTTTAGCTAATGAAAATTTTGGAACAGTGATTACAGAAAATATGGGCGGATACACATGGTACAAAAATAGCAGATTAAATAGGTTAACAGCATGGGCAAATAATCCTATGAGCGATATACCATCAGAAATAATATATTTGGAAGATATGGAGACTAAAAAGGTATGGTCTTTAGGGCAAAATCCTGCACCAGATAACAATGATTATTATATAACTTATGGATTTGGATATGCTAGTTATATGCATAAAAGTAATGGCATTATACAAAAGGCAAATGTATTTGTACCATGCAAAGATAATGTAAAAGTGAATTTAGTGAGATTAGAAAATATAGAACCTAGAAAGAGAAAAATAAAATTATTATATTATATAAAGCCTGTATTAGGTGAAGATGAAATAATATCAAACACATACCTAAACTTAGAATATAAAGAAGGTTCGAACTTATTATGTGTAAGAAATATTTCTAATGAAGATTGTAATAGTATTTTATATGTTTCAAGTAGTGAGAAAATAAATTCATATACAGGTAGCAAAGACTTTTTTATAGGAAATGGAACAATTGCGAATCCAGAGGGAATTCATAAATTAGAACTAGATGGGCAAAATTCTTTATGGAATAATGGAATTATAGCAATGGAATTTCAGGTAGAATTAGAAGCATTAGAAAGTAAAGAAATATCAATTATATTAGGTGCAGAGGAAAATATAATTAATTGCCAAGATAATGCTTATAAATATAGCAAAATTAGTAATGTAAGAGAAGAATATAATAATGTAAAAAAATATTGGGAGGATATAACAAATAAAGTTCAAGTAAAAACACCATTAGAATCAACTAATATTTTACTAAATGGATGGCTTATATATCAAACAATATCGTCAAGACTATTAGCACGAAGCGGATATTATCAATCTGGCGGAGCATTTGGATTTAGAGATCAATTACAAGATACAATAGCGCTAAAATATATAAATCCAGATATAATGAAAAATCAAATAATAAAGCACAGCTCACATCAATTTATAGAAGGAGATGTAGAACACTGGTGGCATGAAGAAACTCGGAAGAGGAATAAGGACTAGATTTTCTGACGATTTGCTATGGTTGGTATATATTACAGAAGAATATATAAACTTTACAGGAAATTATGGAATATTAGATATTGAAACTAATTATTTACAAGGAGCAAGTTTAGAAGAAGGAACAGACGAAAAATATGATAAATATTTATCATCAGAAGAAAAAGGAACAATATATGAACATTGTAAAAAAGCAATAGAAAAATCATTAAACTTTGGAGAAAAAGGATTACCTAAAATCGGCTCAGGAGATTGGAATGATGGATTTAGTACAGTGGGAAACAAAGGAAAAGGAGAAAGCATATGGTTAGGCTTTTTCCTAAGTGATATACTAAAAAAGTTTATTCCAATTTGTCAATACAAAGGAGAAGAAAAACTGGCAAAAAAATATGAAGATATAATGAATCAACTAAAAAAATCGTTAAACACAAATGGATGGGACGGAAGATGGTTTAGAAGAGCATTTACAGACAATGGAGAAACTCTACGGAAGCTTGCAAAATGAAGAGTGTAAAATAGACAGTATTACACAAAGCTGGGCAGTAATATCGGGAGTAGGAGATAACGATAAAAAATATATATCAATGGAAAGCTTAGAAAATCATTTAATAGATAAAGAAAATGGTATTATTAAATTATTAGATCCACCATTTAATCAAAGTAGTTTAGAGCCGGGATATATAAAAGCATATCTACCAGGGACAAGAGAAAATGGAGGACAATACACACATGAGTGTTGTTGTTAGGACCATCTTTTGAAAAATATTGATACTCTTAAAAATACATATTGTTATTATTTTTGTATCAAAAGTATTTAAAAACACACCTTATTGATACAAAATCAGTGAAAAGAATAAAAAAATTATTGCATATACTAATTGATAATCTGCATATAAAATTGAAAAATATATGCAGAAAAGAATTAACTATATGCATATAATATTAGACAAAATCAAAAAAAAGCACAACAGATTACTAAAAATTTGCACAATAAATTTCTTAAAAAGTGTATATTAAAAGAATTAAAAAATGTATATCAAATTTCTTAAAAAATGTATATTAAAATCATTAAAAAATGTATATTGATATTGAAAATATATAGAATATATGGTAAAATATAGTTGTAAAGAAGGGAGCGGATGATATGTCTTTAAGAAAAGAAGAATATATAGATAGATTAGTTGACAAGAAAATAAAAGAATACTTGGAGATTTTTGGTGCAGTAAGTATTGAGGGACCAAAATGGTGTGGCAAAACATGGGCATCTTTAAATCATGCAAATAGCCAAGTACTTTTAGATAAGGATGATATTAAAGAAAAAGCAAAATTAAGTTTAGACTTGATTTTAGATGAAGAAAGACCAGAATTAATTGACGAATGGAACTTAATACCAGAGGTATGGGATGCTGTTAGAAGAAAATGTGACGAAACTACTAAAAAAGGAAACTATATTTTAACTTGTTCTACGAAATTAACAGATGAAGAACAAAAAGAAAAAATACATCATTCTGGTGCAGGAAGAATAGGTAAAATACAAATGCATACTATGAGTCTATATGAATCAGGAGATTCTACAGGAAAAGTGTCTATAGCAGACATGAAAAATGGTATTTTTAAAAATGGGTTAAATGATAAAATTACATTGCAAAAATTAGCAAATTTAATTATTCGTGGAGGATGGCCTTCAAATATTGAAACACCAGAAGACAGAATTGGAATAATACCTAGAAGTTATATTGATGCAATTTTAGATAAAGATATTAATGACGATAAAAAAAGAGATAAAAATAAAATGTCAATGTTGCTAAAAAGCTTAGCAAGAAATGAATCAACTATTGCTAACAAAAAGACATTATTAAAAGATATAGAACAATGTGGTAATGAAAAAGAGATTATAGAGAGTAGAATGACTATTGATGACTATTTAGATGTTTTAAATAGGCTTCATATAACAGAAAATCAAAATGCATACAGTGAAAACTATAGATCTCCAGATAGATTAGGCAAAGCTGTAAAAAGACATTTTACTGATCCATCACTTGCATGTAGTTGTTTAGAGTTAACAAGAGATAAATTAATAAATGATCCAAAAACATTTGGATTTATGTTTGAGGCATTAGTTGAAAGAGATTTAAGAATATATATGGATTATTTAGGAGGTAAATTATATCACTTTAGAGATAATGTTACTGGATTAGAAGCCGATTCAATATTAGAATTTAATGATGGAGAATATGCAGCAATAGAAGTAAAATTAGGATTCGGAGAAGTAAAAGAAGCAAAAGAAAGTTTAATGAATTTGTATAATAATATGACAAAAAAGCCTAAATTTATGTGTGTTATAGTTGGATTTACAGATGTTATAGCAAAAGACCCAGAAACAGGTATTTATATTGTACCAATTACAGCACTAAAACCATAGTAAATGAGGAGAAGTAGATGATATATTTCATAGCGGATACACATTTTAATCATAGGAATGAATATAATTGAATATTGCAACAGACCATTTAAAGATACAAACGAAATGAACGAATATATTATACAAAAGTGGAATTCTGTTGTTAAAGAAAATGATATAGTTTATCATCTTGGAGATGTAGGATTTGGAACTATTGAAATGTTAAAAGAATTGGTTAGTAGATTAAACGGAACAAAAATATTATTACGAGGAAATCATGATTTTAAAAGAGGCGTTAATGGATGGAAAGAAGTAGGTTTTAGCGAAGTATATAAAAAACGAATAGAATTAGAAAATTTAGTATTAACGCATGCACCAATAGAGATAGTAGAAAAAGGGAAAATTAATATTTTTGGACATATACATGATAAACCATTAGATGAAAGATTTAATAAAGATAACCATATATGTGTTTCTTGTGATGTTGTTGATTACATGCCACAGATGATAGAAGTTGGAAAAAAATAAAGGAGTAAATATGGGAGAATATAATGGAAAAATAAATGTATCAAAAGATTCAATGTTATTTGTAGTAAATAGTGTATTTAATCAAGGAATAAAGGAAAGTACAACGAAGGAAAATATATTAAAATTAATGCCAGCCATATATGAAAACGCAGATGATGAAGAAATAATAAAAATGTTACCATATAGAACCTATAAAGATTTAGAAAGATTAATCGACTATATAAAAACAAGTGATGATATAAAATCATTTTTCTATAAAAGAGAACACCCAGACATAAGATTTTTAGAAGAAGCAATGATTATAGTTATGAGAGCAAAGCATTTAGAATATAATTATTCACTTAATCCAGGTGTTATAGAAAAATTAACAAGATTATTTTCAGATGAAAATAAAAAAATAGCAGAGAGATATGGAAATATAGAAAATTTAACTGTAGGAATGTTATATGAATATGGAATAGTAGACTTTGATTTTTTAAGAAAACAGTTGTGTAAATACATGAATGAAATAATAACTGAGGAGGAACTACGAGACATATTCTTTACAAGAATGAATTTAAATAGATTTGTAAATGATTATAATATTAAGTGGACAAATACAAATGAAGTACAATATTTTGTTACATATTTAGATGAAGAATATTCACCAATTGATATAGGTGAAATTGCTGAAGAACAAAAAGCAAGAAAAATGAAATATAAACAATTTAGTAAGCAAGAGTTATTAAAAAGAGAAGAATATCTATATGACGAAAGAGCAAAAAAATTATACAAATTTCTAAAATCTAAAAATGACAATATATATGAATGGACATTTAAGAGACTATTAAAAAATAACGAATTAGGAATAGATATTTTAGGTGATTTATCTAATATGTGTATGTTTGCGGATGATATAGAATTAAAAAAATTTATGGATTTATTTACAGATTGGTACAATAATAGTCCTCAATATATGTTAGGTGGATATTCACCAATTGAGTTTAGAAAAACATTTAAATAAAAAGAAAAGGAGTAGAATATGGTAACATTATCTAAAATAATAGAAGGATTAGAAATGGTAGATAATATTGTTGATTGTTATTACAATCCAGAAAAAGACGAAATATTTCTATCAAACATAGGAGAATATGAAGAATTAACAGAAGATGAAATAGACGAATTATTTGAGAAATCAATAATACTTCCAACACAATATGAAATAAATGAATATCAAATAATGCTTGATTTTATAGATACACTAGATAATCTTGAAATAAAGGATAATTTACATAGACTAATACAAGGAAAAGGAGCTTTTAGAAGATTCAAAGATTATTGTTTTGATGAAAATATTATTCAAGATTGGTATAAGTATAGAGACGAGAGATACAAGGAAATTGCAATTGAATGGTGCAAGGAAAATGAATTAAAATATAAATAAAATGTGAAACAAAATCAATAAAAACAATTTAAAAAGTTTCACATTTTAAATAAGCCTTAAGAGTGAAATCTTAGGGTTTATTTTTTTGCCCTAATTTATATTAAAAACAAATAAAAAAGCCTAAAAATCGATTGTGAAGCCAATAAAAAAATGAAAGAAAGGAGAGTTATATGGGCAAGCAAAAATTAAAAGGATTATGGATTCCAGCAGAAATTTTATTAAATGCAGATTTATCAGATAAAGAAAAAATAGTATTATCTATGATTTTATATTTAAGTGATGGAACAGGAAGTTGTTTTGCAAGTAATAAATATATAGCAAGTATTGTAAATGTAACCTCCGATAGAGTTTCAAAAATAGTAAGCTCACTAAAAGATAAAGGATATGTAGATGTTAATTTAAAATATAAAATAGATACAAAAGAAATTGAGGAAAGACAAATTATACCTATTGCAGAAAATATTAATAGGTATAGTGAAAAAGCCCTAAAGGGTATAGGTAAAAATAACTATTCAGGTAGTCAAAAACAACTACACCCTATAGGTGAAAACGACAAAGATATAAGAAAATCTTATAATAAATTAAAAGATAAAGAAGATTTTCTTGTTACTGATGTCGAACACAAGGAACAAAGTCGCGTAATAATAAATAATATAAAAAATAAAAATAATTATAATAAGGAATTACAAATTAAAAAGAACAATAAAGCCAACTTTGAACAGCGAGATTATACTGGCTTTGACTTTACTAAATTATATGCAAATGCAGATGCTTTTTTATAATAACGACATTTGCAAAATGGGGTGTGGGGAAAATTTTTTCCCTGCCACAACTAACACTTTTTTGCGATAGCATAAAAAAGTGTTGTAGTTGTGTTACAAGACAAAAGAGAAAAGCAAAATTTTAGGAAGAATATGTCTTATTAGTAAGACCGCCAAAGAAGAATTTATTTAGAGGAGGTTGATAGAAAAATGAGTTATGCAATTATTAGAAACACAAAATACAAAAGAGAAAATTTAAAAGGAATATTTAGACATAATGAAAGAAGAAATAAAAATTATTCGAACGAAAATATAGATAAAGAAAAATCATATTTAAACTATTCGTTAAAATCTCCACAATATAGTTATGAAAAGGAATTTGATAAAATAAGAGAAAAATATAATTTAAAAGGACAAATTAAAACAGTAAGTAATATAGCTTGTGAATATATAATAACATCAGATCATGATTATTTTGAAAGAATAGGAGAAGAAGAAACAAAAAGATTTTTTGAAATTGCATATAAATTTGTATCTGAATATAAAGAATTAGGAGAACAATATATAATGTCTGCAAAAGTGCATATGGACGAACAAACGCCTCATATGCATTTAGTATTTTTACCAGTAGTTCATACAACAGATAAAAAAGGAAATGCTATTGATAAATTGGCTTGTAGTGAATTTTGGAAAGCAAAAGATAGTTATAGACAATTACAAGATGCGTTCTATAACTATATGGTGCAAAACGGATTTGAATTACAACGAGGAATACCAAGGGAGGAAACAGGTAGAGAACATTATTCTGTTGAAGAATATAAGAAAATAACAAATTTTAAACAGACTAAAGAAATTTTGAATAATATGAAATTGAAATTACCAGATATTCCAGATATAACAGATATAAATATAAACAGATTATCAAAGAAAAGAGATGAAAAAATTATAGAAGAAATTATAAAACCAAAGGATAATGTAATTCAAAATTTATATCAAGATAATATGAATTTACATAGACAATTATCAAGACAAGCACAGGTTATAGAAGAGGCAGAAAAATATCAAAAAGAAAGAGATAGAATAATGGCAGACAACGAAAAATTACATTGTGAAGTAGATAACATCAAAACAGAATATGATAAAAAAGAATTTGAATTGGAATGGAAATATACTAATAAAATCAATAAGTTAGAGAAAGAAAATAGATTTTTACACAAAGTAGTAGATAGATTTAAGGAAACTATTGATATATTTATAACTTGGATTTGTAAGAAATTTGATATGGGTGAAGAAAATAATTTAATTAGAGATTTTGAAAGAGAAAATAATATAATGCTAGATGCTGAAAAACAAATAAAACATGAAGAAAGAGAAAAAGATTTAAATTTTGAAAAGTTTGTTAGTGTAAAATAAT
>DNVW01000016.1:0-115701 GCA_003507395.1 Clostridiales bacterium
ATCTATATTTTCGAAAATTAAAGCAAAAGTTTCAAACTGTATATTTAGCTTTTCCATAAATCCATTTATTTCTGTTTCGTTATATTTAATTGATTTATCTTCAAAAAAGATTTTTTCATCTTGCCTTATGCTTTGGATGTCCTCTGGAGTAAATTCTGCTTCTTCTTCAATTTTTTTGAAAAAATCAGTATCATATGGTAATCTTAAATTTTTTAATAAGGTATATTTAAGATATAAAAATTCTTCTTTATATTCTTTTACAATTTCATTTAGTTCGTTATTAAATTCGGAAAACGAAAGCCTCAAATGTTTTGATGAATTATGATTTGCTTTTTTTATTTTGGGATGTTTTCTATAATACAGGCTTTCAAAACAAAACCAAAAAACAAAAGATCGACAATCTTCATCATTTTCAAAATTTATATTTAAAAATATAAGTAGAAAAGAACCTATTGCATCAATCATATGCTCAGTGTTATATGATGAAAAAAATATTTTTTTACTTTTATCATAATACATATGTTTAAAAACAAAAAGCTCTAGTCCTAAATTCTTGTCAAAAGCCAGTTTAAAACTCGATTTTAACACCTCCACATCAAACAACCTAAAATTAATGAAAAATTTTTTGAGATTGTACAGTGTGAATTTTAAAAAATCGCACTTATAATGTATACAACACTTAATTGACATAATTTTACTACAAAAAGTCGAAAAAGTCAAAAAATGGAAATGTACATTGAGAATTAAATAGTAGTTACAAGCACGAATAATGATACTTTCGTCTGGCTAACGTGATGTAAAGGGGCGATTCTGTAAAGCAGGAATGAGGGCAAATCTCATATGGGAGCGAATCCACTTGTAGCGGTATAAAATTCTAAAATTTGGAAAAAATAAAACAAGAGGAGTGAGGCTATTGGAAGAAAAAAAGAAATATAAGAAAAAGAATGATTTTAAGATAAATATAATTTTTAATGATAAGGGTGAGGCTCTAGAAAAGATTATTGAAAGAGCATTTGGAAATTATTGTTTAAAAACAGCAAAAAAATAAGATGAGACAATGGTATTTGATGAGATAATATGGTATAATTAAGTTAGCTGTTCGAAGCTTTAGCTGAGTTACAGCTGACTTATGCAACCGAATGTGAATGAGGTTGTAAACATTAGTTAAGAGTATCAATATTATCTCATTATTTTTAGCAGGAAGGAGGAAAAATGAGTTTTAATATAATGAATAATATTGATTATAGAGTAGGCATATATATAAGACTTTCAAAAGAAGATGAAGAAAAGGAAAAATATTCAGAGAGCGAGAGTGTACAAAATCAAAGAACATTACTTATGCAATATATTAAGGAAAACAAGTTTAATTTTGTTGCAGAGTATGTAGATGACGGAGTAAGTGGTACAAGTTTTGATAGACCAGCATTTAATAAAATGATAGACGATATTGAGCAAGGCAAAATAAATATGGTTATAACTAAAGACTTATCAAGACTTGGAAGAAACTATGTACAATCTGGATATTATACAGAAACTTATTTTCCAGAGCATAATGTAAGATATATTGCTATTTTAGACAATATAGATACAGCATTAGATTCTGCCAATAATGATATAGCACCTTTTAAATCTATATTAAATGAAATGTATGCAAAAGACACATCCAAAAAGATAAATAGTGTTTTACAATCAAAAAGAAATAATGGAGAATATCTAGGAACAGCACCTTATGGCTATAAAAAAGATCCAGAAAATAAATACCATTTAATAATAGATGAAGAGGCAGCAAATGTTGTAAAACTGATATATGAAAAATATTTAGCAGGTTTTGGTACAATGCAAATTGCAGATTATTTAAGTAAAAAGAAAATTCCAATTCCATCAGATTATAATAAAAGAAAAAGAGGTACAAAATCTCTAACTTATGGATTGTGGCAACAATCTACTGTAAGATTTATTCTTTCAAACGAAATTTATACAGGAACAGTAATACAAGGGAAAAGAAAAAAGGTAAGTTTTAAATCTAAAAAGTTTATTAATTTACCAGAGGAAGATTGGGTTAAGGTAGAAAATATGCATGAGGCAATAATAAGTAAAGAGGATTTTGAAAGAGCAAAAAAAGTAATAGATGCAACAAAAGGTTCAAGAGTAGTTCAAAATGATTATTTATTTAAGGGATTACTTAGATGTTATGATTGTAAAGGATATATTGGAATAAGAAGTCCAGATAAAAACGGAAATATTTATGGCAGATGTCAGAGATATGGAAGATTTGGAAAGTTTGATGTATGTTCTCCACATAATTTTAATTATCAAGTTTTTGAAGAGCAAATGCTAGAAGTTTTAAAAGAAGTTTGCAAAGAATATACAAATAAAAAGAAACTAGAAGAAATTGCAAAACAAACTAAAACAAGTGGGGCAAAAGAGTTTGATATAAATAAACAAATTGAGTTATTTAAACAAACAATAGAAAAAGAAACTAGAAAACTTGAAGTAATGTATGATGACAGATTAGCAGGAATAATTTCTCTTGATGAATATATGAAAAATGCAAAAAGAATAAAAGAAATTGTAAAAGGTTATGAAGAAAATATTAAAGATTTAGAAAAAGAATTAGCAGGAGAAAATACAAAAAATAAAGAAACAAAATTAGATAATTTAATAGAAGAGTTTCTTGAAATGGAGAAACCAACAAAAGAGATAATTAGAGAGTTTATAGAAAAAATAGAGATTCATAGTGACAAGCAAGTTGATATATATTTCAACTTTAAACCACTACAAGATTTAAATAATAATTTTATATGTGCTAAGAAGAAATATGAGATTAAAACAGCATAGAGGATATATTGTTTTTGCTCGAATAAGAAACGAGTATTGCTAGGCGGATGAGGGAGTCATCGACGCAGGCGTACATAGGTACGTTGAGGAGAGACGACTGAAATCCAACAACGCAAGACGAAGTTTATTATTAGAGCTAGTAAAAATGTCCACAACTGCAACATACACATGCAGCAGTATGGGTAATAATTGCAGAAGCACTATTAGGATTTGGAGATAAGGCAGGGGAACTATTTAGAATGATAAACCCTATAGAACACGCCAGAACCAAAGAAGCAGCTAACAAATATAAAGTAGAGCCATATGTAATAGCAGCAGATGTATATGGACAGGCTAATTTAGCTGGACGAGGAGGTTGGACTTGGTATACAGGCTCAAGCAGCTGGCTTTATGAAGCAGGATTAAGATATATATTAGGATTAAAAATAGAAAAAGAAGAACTAACGATACAACCTTGTATTCCAAATGACTGGGAAGATTACAGCATAAAATACAAACATGGAAAGAGTATATATAATATAAAAGTAACAAAAAAAGGAGTAAACAGCTTTAAATTAAACGGTAAAGAAATAGAAGAGAAAAAAATAAAATTATCACCAAATGGTGGAGTATATCAGCTAGATGTAACAATCTAGCTTTTGTCACTTTGGGGACGTTCCTTTTTGTGACAAGTTGTCATTTTAGGGACACACCTTGATATGCTAAGGTCTGTCCCCCGAGTGACAATTTGTCACAAAAAGGAACGTCCCCAAAGTGACAAAATTTAAAAAAATTTTAAAAAAGTACTTGCATTTTATAAAAAGATGTATTAAAATCTAATTGAAGTGGAGAGAAGTGGTAAAAAGTGGTTTGAAATGTGTGGGAGGTGAAACAAAGTGCTTATAGGTGAATATGAACATTCTCTAGATGTAAAGGGCAGATTGATACTACCTGCTAAAATAAGAGAAGACATGGGAGATAAGTTTATAGTAACCAAAGGATTAGATGGGTGCTTGTTTGGTTTCTCTCAAAACGAATGGACAAACTTCGAAGAAAAGTTAAAAACACTTCCACTTACAAATAAAAATGCAAGAGATTTCGTAAGATTTTTCCTTTCAGGTGCAACAGAATGTGAAATTGATAAACAAGGCAGATTTTTAATAGCAGGAAATTTAAGAGAATATGCGAACTTAGAAAAAGATGCAATAATTATTGGTGTTGGCACAAGAATTGAAATTTGGAATAGAGAAAAATGGAAATCTTATAATAGTGACGAAAACATTTCTGCTGATGAAATTGCAGAAAATATGACTATGTTGGGTATATAAATTGCAAAAGTTTATATAAAGCACACTAAAGATAAATAATTGAAATACAAAAGAAGAAAAAACAAGGTACAAAAGATAAATAAAACTAAAGATAAAATTTTACAAAGGATAAAGCAAAGCAAATTTACACAAAAGATAAATTATAAAAAACAAAAGATAAAAAAATTAAATTATCACAAAAGAAAAAAATATTAGAATACAAAAGAGAAATAACAAAAGAAAAGAGTTCTAAAAACAAAAGATAAAATTATCAAAATACAAAAGTAAAAAGTACAAAAGACAAATTAATATTTGTACATAGGATAAAAAAAGTAATATACAAATGAAAAACATTTGTAAAATATAGACCATACTAAAGAGAAAATGAAATACTAAAGAAAAAACTAAAAATAAAACAGACAGTTGGTATTTTAACTAAAATACCAACTATTCTCATATAAAATGAAAGCAGAGGTCTATTAATCATGGATTTTAAACATAAGCCGGTACTACTTGAAGAGTGTATAGAAGCATTAAATATAAAGCCAGATGGCATATATGTTGATGGCACTCTTGGTGGTGGAGGACATAGCAAAAGAATATTAGAAAGTTTATCTAGTAAAGGTATGCTAATAGGAATTGATAGAGATGTTGATGCTTTAAAAGCAGCAAAAGAAAACTTAAGCTTATATTCAAATGTTAAGTATGTTCATTCAAATCATGATGAGATAAAAGAAATATTAGAAAACCTGAAAATAGAAAAAGTTGATGGAATATTATTAGATTTAGGTGTTTCTTCATATCAACTTGATGAAAAATCAAGAGGCTTTAGTTATTTGGGAAATAGTATTTTGGATATGAGAATGGATAATACGCAAGAATTAGATGCTAAAACAGTGGTTAATACTTATTCTGAAGAAGAATTATCTAGAATTATATATGAATATGGTGAAGAAAGATTTTCAAGAATTATAGCAAAAAATATATGTGAACAAAGGAAAAATAAAGAAATAGAAACAACAGAGGAATTAGTAAATATTATAGTAAAATCGATACCTCTATCAAAACAAAAGGAAGGACATCCTGCTAAAAGAACATTTCAAGCAATAAGAATAGAAGTGAATAATGAAATAAAACCATTATATAATTGTATAGGAAATTGTATAGACGTTTTAAAAAATAATGGCAGATTAGCAGTTATAACATTTCACTCTTTGGAAGATAGAGCTGTCAAAAATGCATTTATAGAAGCAGAGGGAGTTTGTAAATGTCCAAAAGATTTACCTTATTGTGTATGTGGGGCTGAGTCCAAAGGAAAAATAATAACAAAAAAACCAATACTTCCAACAGAAAATGAACAGAATGAAAATTCTAGAGCTAAAAGTGCTAAATTAAGAGTTTTTGAGAAAAAAATATAAATAATAATTGGCAAAAAGGTAGGTGAGAATATGCCAAATAGTAGGTATAGTGGGTATCAATATGAAACTAGTCCACGAAAAATAAAACCAGAATATGAACCACAGCAGAAAAAGAAGAATAGTAATAAAACAGGAAATAATAATAAAAACAAAACAAGTACGGCAAAAAAGAAAACAACCAGTGCAAATACAAAAAGAAAAAAACATGTGAATTCACAGGTAAAAGTGGTAGCTTATGTTCTATTAGGCTTTGTAATACTATTGGCAATAAGTTATAGAAACTCACTTATTACAGAAAGTTTTAATAAAAAAGAGCAGTTAAAAAGTGATTTAGCTGTAATAGAAAAAGAAAATCAGCAATTGGAAGTTAATATACAAAATAGTTTGAATTTAAGCAATATAGAAAAAGCAGCAAAAGAAAATTCTGGAATGAAGAAATTAGACGCAACACAAAAACACTATGTTAATCTTCCTAAAAAAGATTATGTAGAACCGGCAAGTGAGCAGATAATAATAGAGGAAGAAAAAAATTGGTTTGAAAAAATAATAGAGGTATTAACAGAAAAAATATTTTAAAGAAATTACTATATAAAAGTTATAGTAATTTTTTTATGCCTTTATGTCTTATTTTAGATTGTATTTGAATAATATTATTATAATTACAATGAATAGAAAGGATTATGATAATGGGAAATAAGAGAAAAATTAAAAAAAGGCAAATTAAAATATGGAAAAACGAAAAAATAAATATAAAAAAATTAGAAAAAAAGTCAAAGAAAGAAAAGAGAAAAAAATATAAACAAGAAATCAAAGAAATAAAGATAAAGGCAGAGGAAAAAGTAAGCGATTTAAATAGAAAAAAGAGAATGAGAAATGCTATATTGATATATACAATGATTTTTGGAGCATTGATATTTAGAATTGGATGGTTGCAATTTGTTATGGGGGCAGAACTGCATTCTATGGCATATATCCAACAAACATTAAACAGAAGTGTAAATCCCAGAAGAGGAACAATATATGATGCAACAGGAGAAAATATTTTAGCAATATCAAGTACTGTAGAAACAGTAACAGTAAATCCTACAAATATATCAAAAGAGAATAAAGAAAAGGTGGCAAAAGCATTATCTGATATATTTAACTTGGATTATGATAGTACTTTAAAAAGAGTAAGCAAAAGGAGTTCTATAGAAACTATTGTAAAGAAAGTCGATAAAGAAAAAGCAGATGAGCTGAGAACATGGCTAGTAGATAATAATATAACAGCTGGAATAAACATAGATGAAGACACAAAAAGATATTATCCTAATAATAGTCTTGCATCACAAGTAATAGGATTTTGTGGCTCAGATAATCAAGGTTTAGACGGAATAGAAGTTATATATGAAAAAGAGTTAAAGGGTGAAAAGGGCAAGATAAATAAGGTAATAGATGCTAAAGGAGGAGAAATATCTAAAGAAGGGGAAAACTATGTAGAAGCAGTTGATGGAAATGATTTAGTATTAAGTATAGATGCTATAGTGCAAGGAATTGCAGAAAAATATTTAACAGAAGCTTGTATAGATAATAAATGTACGGACGGTGGAAATATAATAATAATGAATCCACAAACAGGAGACATACTTGCAATGGCAGGTTATCCAAACTACAATTTAAATCAACCATATGAACCAAATACAGAAGAATTAAAATCTAGTTGGAGTACACTATCACAAGGGGATAAAACAAAAGCTTTGCAACAAATGTGGAGAAATAAAGCTGTATCAGATACATATGAGCCAGGCTCTACATTTAAACTTATTACAACATCAGCAGCTTTGGAAGAAGGATTAGCAAGTGTAGATAAAGAAGGAGAGTTTTGCTGCACTGGTGGAATAGAAATAGCAGGTGTTAGAATAAAGTGCTGGAGATATTATAGACCTCATGGTTCAGAATCACTAAGGCAAGCATTAATGAATTCGTGCAATCCGGTATTTATAGGACTGGGGCAAAGAATAGGTGTAAGTAAGTACTATACTTATTTAAATAAATTTGGATTGTTAAAAAGAACAGGTATAGACTTACCTGGAGAAGCAGGAAGTATATTTTTAAAAGAAGAAAAAGTAGGACCAGTAGAACTTGCAACTATTGCATTCGGACAAAGATTTGAAATAACACCTCTACAATTAATAACAGCAGTATCAAGTATTGCAAATGGTGGAACATATGTAAAACCTAGGATAGTTAAAAAAATAATAAATAGTCAAACAGGAGAAGTAACAGATATACCTGTAGAAAAGCAAGAAAGAGTAATATCAGAAGAAACGGCTAAAAATGTGTTGAGTATGATGCAGTCTGTAGTGGAAGAAGGAACAGGAAGAAATGCACAAGTAGAAGGATATAACATAGGTGGAAAAACAGGAACTTCAGAGGATGGTGTAAATACAAATAAGTACGTAACTTCATTTATGGGAGTAGGACCAACAACAAACCCAGAGGTTGTAATACTTGTGACTTTATATAATCCAACAGGAGAGGGGGGACACCAAGGAGGTGCGTGGGTAGTTTTAACAACACACCATAAAACTATTGAAAAATCAACAATAATATAAACTATCTACAGCCACTGGTAAAGTGGCTGGGAGGGACTTGTGTAGAAATATACAAGTCCTTTTTTCTATTTATATTTACAAAAGATTTTAAAAGTTTGTACTTTTTGTATGTGTCGATGACATTTATGTAGTAAAAGGGTTAATTTAGGCATAAAATTTTGGAAGAAATAATAAACTTAAACATAAAATCCTCTAAAGGAGAATATGGTTTGAAAAATCAAGATAAGATAATTAAATTTTTAAATGAAAGTGAAAATCCATATATATTAAAAGTTGAAGATATGGTTGTAGAATTTCAATATTCAGATGTTAAAAAAACTTTTAATGAATGCATAAAAAATATTTTAAAACAAAAAAAGAAAATGGGGTGACAATCTACAAAGGTCACGTTACAATTAATGTGAAAATATATAAAACAAATCAAAAACAAGTAGTACAAGGCAATCAAGCTAAAAATCCGCAGACGTACTTTTGTACTTCGAGGACATTTTTAGTGAAGATTAACGTAGTAATATGAAGTTTTTCATTTGTTTTAAAGGAAAGGAGGTAAAAACATTAATGGCAAGAAAGTCAAAATATTTTTCTAATGAAAACGTAGTAAATAAAAAAATATGGTCAGTTGCACTATATATAAGACTTTCACAAGAGGATAGCGACAATGGCACAGAAAAGCAAGAAAGTAATAGTGTAACAAGCCAAAAGACATTATTAAACGAATTCACCGACACACATGATGATTTGATAGTGTATGATACTTATATAGATGACGGATTTACAGGAACAGATTTTAATAGACCATCATTTCAGAGGCTATTAGAAGATATGAGAAATGGAAATATTAATTGTGTAATTGTAAAGGATTTATCAAGACTTGGAAGGAACTATATAGAAGTAGGAAATTATATAGAGCAAGTTTTTCCGTTATTTAATATAAGATTTATTGCCATTAATGATTCAGTAGATAGTTTTAAAAATCCATCAAGCACAAATACAATTTTAGTGCCATTTAAAAATTTGATAAATGATGAGTATGCACGAGATACATCAATTAAAATAAGGACATCATTGAATGGAAAAAAGAAAAAGGGAGAGTTTATAGGGGCTTTTCCATCTTATGGTTATATTAAAGATCCAAAAGATAAGCACAAGTTAATAATAGACGAGGTAGCAGCAGAAATAGTGAAAAAAATATTTCATTGGAATGTTAATGAAGGGTTAGGAAAGATAGCAATATGCCATAGATTAAATGATTTAGGTATTTTGAATCCTACAGGACATAAGAAATTAGAATTAGGACAAAATTATAACAACTATGGAATAAAAGATAATACATATACTTGGACACCATCTACAATAAGGAATGTTTTGAAAAATGAAGTGTATATAGGTAACACAGTACAAGGAAAGAGGAGGGCTAAAAGCTATAAAATACATAAAATAGAAAATGTTCCTGAAGAAGAATGGGTTAGAGTAGAAAATACTCATGAGCCAATAATTGATAGAGAAACATTTGAAAAGGCACAAGAATTAAGTAGAAAAGACGTAAAAGTATCTCAAAAAACAAATGAATTATCAATATGGGCAGGTTTTTTAAAATGTGCAGATTGTGGGAGGGCAATGAATAAGAAAAGTAGCACAAATAAGGGGGGAAACAAATATGAATATTATATCTGTAGTACATATAAAAAAAAATCTAATAAGTTATGTACTAAACATACCATAAAAGAAGAATGGCTAGAGAAAGCTGTTATGCAAGTTATTAATTTGCATATTGAATTGTTAATTGATACAGAAGAAATCGTACAACAGATAAATGAAAATAGTTTTCAAAATACTAAAAATGAAAACATTGCCAATGTGATAGTTACAAAACAAAATAAGATTCATCAAATATCAAATTTCAAAAGAACTCTTTATGAAGATTGGAAAAATGAAGATATAACAAGAGAAGAATATATAGAATATAAGCAAAAATATGAAAATGATATTGAAAGATTAAACCAAAATATTGAAAGACTAGAAATAGAGAAGAAAAAGTACGAATCTCAAAACAAAGACCAAAATGAATGGATAGAGAAATTTAGAGAGCAAAAAGGAATTACAGAACTTTCAAGAGATATAATAATTGAATTAATAGATTGTATATATGTAAAAGAGAACGGAAATATAGTCATAAAATTTAAGTTCGAAGATGAGTTTAAAAGAATATTGGAATATATATAAAATAATAAACTATGTATAATTGAGGAAAAGTTAGGTTATAGATTGAAAAAAAATTAGGTTTGTGATATCATATTAGTTACCATAAAACAAAAAGGAGCAAAAATATGATTGGAATAAGTCAAAATACAAAATTAGAAATAGCTGTTGAAATTATGGCAGCTAAAATTGCTAAAACATCTAAAGAAGGATATACAATAAATGATGAAAAGATGCAGCAATTAATAAAAGAAAGAAATGAAATGTATATTGGAAATGAAGATATTATAAATAAGATAATAAAGGAATATGGTTCAGAAATAAAAAGAGATTATAATAATATATAAGGAGATATGATATGAAAGAAATTAAAACATTAGAAGAAATATGTTCTGAATATAAGCTTCCTGAAGATGAGCGCAATGAGATAGGAAATAAAATAAATGCAATTATGTTAAATGGAAAAGAACCTAGTGAACATCCAATTGCAATAATAAATATTGCTCCTCCTGGTTCTGGAAAAACAGGTTTGAATGGCTATGCATGTGCACAATTCAAAGATAATAATGTTGTTATTATTAATAGTGATGAATTAAAGCCATTTCATCCTCGAATAGATGAGTTAGCTAAAAAATACCCTCAATATTATACGAAAGTAACTAATCAAGAAAGTAATTTTTGGACAGATAATTTATTTGATGCTATAGTAGCTAATAATTATAATGTTATTTTTGAAGGAACAGGTAGAAACTTAAAGCTATTAAAAAACATGATGTATAAAATGCATGGGTACAAAATAATTGTAAGAGGAATGGCAGTTGATGAGATGAACTGTTTAATGTCAATAATTGAAAGATACGAAGGACAAGTTAAACAAAAAGGTTGGGGAAGACTAGTGGCGTTAGATCACTTTTATAAAGCTTATGAAGAGATGTTAGACAATATACAGGCAATAGAACAATCAGAAATGGCAGACATTGTTGAAGTTTATACAAGAGGAGAGATTCCAAGTAAGCCCATAAGACTTTATAATAGTAGAAACAGAGAATTTCAAGATGTCAGAGCAGCTGTAATTGTTGGAAGACAAAGAGATAGAAAAAGCGCAGAACAGTATTATGAAAGAAGCTTTAGTAGAAGACAAGTAATAACAAAATATTTTACCGAAGAGAGTGAAATATTAGATAGGATAATAGAAATCTACAAGAGACAAGAGTGGATAGAAATATAAATTAGTGTGAGGGGTTTTTATATAGATAAAGAAAGAACAATAAAAAAAGTTGTTGAGAAAGTCGAAAGAGCTTCGACTACTTTTGAAAAAGCAAATACGGAGTTGAAAAGAAAATATTTAAAATGGAATATAGAAGTATTTAATATAATTGCTGCTTCGGTAAGTGTAAGTAGAGGATCATTTGGAACCGGATATCCGTTTTATGTATTGGATAAAGACTTAAATGGAGATATACCAATTATTTCAGAGCAAATTAGGTATAACAGACAATTATTAAGAGATGGTGAAATTGTTCAAAAATCAATATGGCAATGCGAGTCTTGTCTAAAGAGAAATTACGAAATAATGCCGGATTTAAAAATAATCTGCAAACCATGCCCAAATATGATAGATTCATTAAAACCAAGAAAAATTATAAATAGATTACCTGATTTAGATATGTGGCTAGTATGCGAAGATGGAAAAGTGGAAGAAGCTCAAACTGAGCTAGGGGCATTGTTAGAAAAATATAATATGCGTACATCAGATGTTGCACCATTACAATCTTTAAGTGATGTTGTAGAAATTGCAACAAATTTAAAAGATGGCACATTTCCAAAAATATTCTTGCCAATAGATGCACATATTATGGAACAATCAAAATTAGAAGAATTAATATCACAAGTACCAGATGAATTAAGATTGACAAAATTAGAAGGAAGAAAACCATATTTACCAATTAGACCAAAATCACTTAGAAAAAAATGGCAATATGATGATGAAGCATATAATTTTATTTATGATTATCTTTCAGCATTTACAGCTTTTAATTTTACACAAGAAATGGAAGATACATTACAAAAAAGTAGAATAAGAGTAGTGCAAGAGCATACCCCAGAAGAATTATTTGAATTTCTTATGCAATCAGCAACTCCAGCAAACTTTAGAAGATTTCAAGAACATAAGTTAGAAGAAATTTTTTATAATAGAGTAACAAGCTGGAGTGATCTAGCAAAGAAGCAAAAAGAAGATTTGGAAGAGGAACTAATGCCTGAATTTTAAGAAGGAGAAAGATAGAATGCAAAAAAGAATAGATTTACATATTCATACAATAGTCTCAGATGGTATGTTAACACCTAAAGAAGTAATAGATGAAGCTCATAGAAACGGTGTATCTATAATTGCAATAGCAGATCATGATACTGTGGATGCATATAATGATGAATTATTTGAGTATGCAAAAAGTAAAAACATAAAGTTAATTAATGCAGTAGAAATTTCTACTAAAACAAAAAAAGCAGGAGTACATGTATTAGGATATAATCTGGATTTAGATAATGAAGAATTCAAAGAAAGATTAAAAAAAGTTAGAAATGCAAGACATAATTATTTACGTGATGTAGCTAAAAAACTAGAAGAACTAGAATATTATATAAATGTAGAAGAATTAGATAAGATAGAAGCTGTTACAAAAGCCCATATAGCATTAAATACAATAGAAAATCCAAAGAACAAAGAAAAATTATTAGTAGAATTTGGACATATTCCAAGTAAAGGTGAATTTATAGAAACTATTATGAATGAAAATTGTCCTGCATATGTAAAAAAAGAGAGTTTAACTCCAAAAGAAGCAGCAGAAATAATAAGAGCTGCAAAAGGAAAAGTTGTTTTAGCACATCCTGTGGCATATGTGCACGAAGATAATTTCACAGAAGAAGATATTTTAGCTATTGTTAATGATATGAAACCAGATGGTTTAGAAGCAAATTATTTATATGTAGATAGATATAATAAAAAAATTGATGAAATAAAACAGTGGAATGAATTTGCAAAAAAAATAATTTATTTGTAACAGCTGGTTCAGATTTTCATAATAAAGATGGACTTAGACCAGAAATTGGTTTTGTAAATACAGAATTTGTTTTATCAGAAGATGTTATAGACAAGATTATTGAAAATTTGGAAAAATAATATCATAATGTCATCAAAAAATACAAGAGTGAGCAAGACACAGAAAAGCTGTTTAAATATTTGTGTTGCTATAATTACCCAAGGAGGTGCTGTCGCAGCACCTATTGGTGGAAAAGTTTTAGCAGAAGTATTACCATATTTGGAAGCACAAAAAGATAATATAAAAGAAGAAAATATAAAAAAAGATATAGAAGTACCAAATATAGAAGGACTTACAATAGATGAGGCAAAGAAAAGATTAAAAGAAGTAAATTTAAATATATCAATAGAAGATATGGAAGAAAAAGAAGGTACAGAAATAATAACACAACAATTACCTAAAGCTGGAATAAAAGTAAAAGAAGGAGTAGCCATAATTGCTTATAACTAATCTATATATACATATAATAAAAAGTATGGTATAATTTGTAAAAATAATTTGAAGGAAGGTTAGTAATATGATACACAGAATGAAGTTAAATGAAAGCCCGTTTGAGAGAATAAAAGATGGAACAAAAACTATAGAATTTCGATTGTATGATGAAAAAAGAAGACAAATAAAGATTGGGGACCAAATAGAGTTTTCAAAATTGCCAGAGTTGCAAGAAACAATATTAGTAGATGTATTAGAATTATACATAGAACCAACATTTGAAAAGTTATTTAAAAAATTATATACAGATGAAGAAGATATAAAAAGAAAAACAACTGCTATGTACCAATATTATTCACCAGAAAATGAGAAGGAATATGGCGTAGTAGGAATAAAAATATCACTACATAGTACTGGATTTAGATACACATATAATAAACTAGTACGAGATAAAATACCTGAAAATATAGATAGTGAACCAGGCAGGAAAAGCAAATATAGAATTCTTGATGATAAAGAGTACTTAACAGAACTAAATAAAAAGGTTATAGAAGAAGCTAATGAGTTTATAGAAGAAAATAGTATTGAAGAACTTGGAGATTTAATGGAAGTTATAAATGCTATAATGAAATTAAAAGGTTATAAAATGGAAGAAGTATATAAAATTATGAAGGTAAAAGAAGAAAAGAAAGGTGCTTTCTATAATAAAATTTATTTAGAGTATGTTGACGAAGAAAAAAGAAACTTAGACGAAGAAAAAGAATTGAATAAAGAATTTAGAAAGTGATACAGTACTTATGAATAAAAATGTAAGATTTGAGGTATTTTATGGATAATAAAAAATATTTAGAGAAAACTCTAGAAGTAAAAATTGATAGACCTTTTGGAAGCAAACATCCGAAACATGGATTTATATATCCAGTAAATTATGGATATGTTCCGAATACAATAAGTGGTGATGGCGAGGAATTAGATTGTTATGTCCTTGGAGTTTTTGAACCTTTGGAAACTTTTAGAGGAAAATGTATTGCTATTATACATAGGTTGGATGATAACGATGATAAATTGATTATAGTTCCAGAAAATAAATCTTTTTCAAATCAAGAAATAAGAGCTTTAACAGAGTTTCAAGAAAGATTTTTCAAAAGTGAGATAATAAGAGACTCAAATTATTTAGAGTTCAACAAGAGTATTCCTGAACTTTCAGTTACTAATTTAGAAAATAGCCTGAAGTTTTATAAAACTATAGGTTTTAAAATTGAATATGATAGACCAGAAAATAAATTTGTGTTCATTTCTTTAGGGAAAATACAATTTATGTTACAAGAAATTTCTGATAATGATAAATGGAATATTATGGAACTTACTTATCCATTTGGAAATGGTATTAATTTTCAATTAGAAGTTAATAATGTTAATGAAATATATAAAAATTTAAAAGATAATAATTACAAAATTACTTTTGAAATTGAAGAAAATTGGTATAGACAAGGAAATAGACTATTAGGAAATAAAGAATTTTTGATACAAGATCCAGATGGGTATTTATTAAGATTTTTTGAGGATTTGGGAGAAAAGTAAATAATTATAAATTTTGACACATCAAGTAATAAATTCAACTATTCGCGTGATATTACCACAGAAATTAATAATTTTTAAAATAAGAAAATGTGAAAATATAAATAGAGAAGGTATAGAAAAAATTAAAATATATAACAAGCAAGAACTTCGTAATTGAAGTTCTTGCTTATTCAATTATACCGCAAGCAATTTTGCTTCCAGAATTGCCACTGGGTTGAGTTGTAAAATCATCTGGAGAATCATGAATAATAACAACTTTACCTAATATATCTTTTATTTTAAATTTATTTATTAAAACAGTCATATGTGCATAACCATTATTTTCAATTAGTGGTGGTAAATCCCCAATATGAAAAGGGTGAGGACAGTTTGTAGGATTTAAATGTGTTTTTGCATTTGCAAATTCGTCGCTTATAGTTCCACTACAAGAACTGCCTTCATGAATATGAAATCCAAAAAATCTACCGGTACAGCTGTCAGATGATTGAGGTAATCCATTTACTTTAGCAGTAACCAAGACACCATTTTTCACTTCTCTAAAAGTAACAACACCATTTATTTTAGGATATTTTTTTCCTCCCTTTATATTTGCTTTAGCAATATTAAAAATATTTGTAAACATATTATACATCTCCAATTATTATTTATATTAATATAATATTCAAAGAAAATTGAAATGTTAAATAAGTTGTAGCTATAAAATAGATTGTATAATGAAAAAAGCAAATAAAAATTGCTAGAATTTAAAGAAACAATATTAGCATATATGTTAGAAAATGGAAAAATATTTATTTGATAAAAAAGTATTGAAAAAGAACATTAATATATGATAAACTTTTAACAAAAAAAGGAAGAATAAAATGAATTATAATATAACAAACAAAATAGAATATATAGGAGTTAATGATAAAACATTAGATTTATTTGAAAGTCAATATAATCTTCCAAATGGGGTATCATATAATTCATATATACTTAAAGATAAGAAAACAGTAGTAATGGATACAGTCGACAAAAGAGTGACAAATGAATGGCTGGAAAATATAGAAACAACTTTAAATAAAAAAAATATAGATTATTTAGTAATTTCACATTTAGAGCCAGATCATTCTGCTAATATACAATTATTAGCACAGAAATATCCAGAGATGAAAATCATACTAAATCAAAAAGCCGAAAGCATGATGAAGCAATTTTTTGATTTAGATTTATCTAATAGATATGTTATAGTAAAAGAAGGAGATATTATAGATACAGGAGAACATAAATTACAATTTTTTATGGCTCCTATGGTACATTGGCCAGAAGTAATGGTAACATATGAACAAACAGAAAAGATTTTGTTTAGTGCAGATGGATTTGGTAAGTTTGGAACTTTAGATACTGAGGAAGATTGGACAAATGAAGCAAGGAGATATTACTTTAATATTGTAGGAAAATATGGCACACAAGTTCAACAGTTGCTAAAAAAAGTTGTGGGGTTAGACATTAAAATGATATGCCCATTACATGGACCAATTCTTAAGGAAAATTTGAATTATTATATAAATAAATATGATACATGGAGTAGCTATAAACCAGAAGATGAAGGCATATTAGTAGCATATAATTCTATTCATGGAAACACCAGAAAAGCTGTAGAAGAATTAGAAAAAATGCTAAAAGAAAATGGTGTAAAAAAAGTAGTAGTAGGTGATTTATCAAGAAATGATATGTCAGAAATAATAGCAAATGCATTTAGATATGATAAATTAATTATTGCTTCTCCAACATATGATGCAGGATTATTTCCATCAACAGAAAAATTTTTAAGAAATTTAAAACATAAAAATTATCAAAATAGAAGAATAGGAATAATAGAAAATGGATCATGGGCACCAATGGCAGCCAAATGTATGAATGATATAATAAAAGAAATGAAAAATATAGAAACATGCAATACAACAGTTACAATAAAAACAAGAATGAATGATGAATCAAAGAAAAAGATGAAAGAACTTGTTAAAGAACTTTTAAATAAATAGGAGGTGAAAAATTATGAAATATGAATGTACAGTTTGTGGATATATATATGATGAAGCTGTAGAAGGAGTAAAATTTGAAGATTTACCAGAAGATTGGGTATGTCCACTATGCGGAGTAGGAAAAGAAATGTTTCAAAAAGTAGAAGAATAATAAAAAAGAACTTCACATTGAAGTTCTTTTTTAATGTGAAAGTTTCGCTAAGCATTGCACAGAAAAATGCAATACAAATATTAGTAAGTAAGTTGAGCAGATAAAACATATAACAAATAAATACAGAATTTTAAAAAAATTATAAAAAATCTATACAAAAATAAAATTTCATTATATAATGACAATGAAAAAATATATAAATAAGGAGAAATTTATGAAATTAAAATCTATATTAGCTGGATTGGAGAATTTAAAAGCTAAAGGAGAAATAGAATTAGATATACCTAACATAGAAAATGATTCCAGAAAAGTGCAACCAGGAGATATGTTTATTGCAATAAAAGGTTTTAAAAATGACGGAACTGAATATATAAAAGACGCAATTGCAAATGGAGCAAAAGTTATACTTGCTCCAGATGATACAGATAAAGAAATAATAAAACAAATACCAGAAGGAGTTACAATCATACTACATCCAGATACCAGATATGCTTTAGCAATATGTTCTTGTAACTTTTACGAAAATCCTTCTAGCAAGTTTAAATTAGTAGGAGTAACAGGTACAAAAGGTAAAACTACAACTACATATATGATGAGGGAAATACTAAAAAAACAAGGAATAAAAACAGGTTTAGTAGGAACAATAGCAATATACAGTGGAGATAAAAAACTAAAAGATAGTGATAGGACAACACCAGAAAGTTTAGAGCTACAAAGAATGTTTGCACAAATGGCTGAAGATGGATGCGAGGTTGTTATTATGGAAGTATCTTCTCAAAGTTTAAAACTTTCTAGAGTTGCAGGCTGTAATTTTGATATAGGAGTATTTACAAACTTTTCAGAAGACCATATAAGCCCAAAAGAGCATCCAGATATGGAGGATTATTTAAACTCAAAACTAAAATTATTTAATATATGTAAAAAAGCTTTTGTAAATGTAGATAATATTTATGCTTCTAGAATTTTAAATTCAATAAAAGACTGTGACGTAAAAACATATGGCATAGACAATGCAGCAGATTTATTAGCTAAAGATATTACAATAACCAATTCATATGTCGATTTTATGGTAAAGTTAGAAACAAGAAATGAAAGAGTAAAGGTAGGTATACCAGGCAGATTCAGTGTTTATAATGCTTTAGCAGCAATAAGCGTTTGTAAAAAGTTAGGATGCAGTTCAGAAAACATTAAAAAAGCATTAGAAGAAGTGAGAGTTCCAGGTAGAAGCGAGCTTGTGGACAATAAAAAAGGTTTAACAATAATGATAGATTATGCACATTCACCAGAAAGCTTACAAAACATCTTATATGCAGTAAAAAGTTATACAAGAGGAAGAGTAATTTCTGTATTTGGGTGTGGAGGAGATAGAGATACCACAAAAAGGGCTATAATGGGGGAAATATCAGGAAAAGCAGCAGATTATACTATAATAACATCAGATAATCCTCGTACAGAAAATCCAGAAGAAATAGTAAAACAAGTAGAAGAAGGAATAAAAAGAACAAAAGGAAAATATGTATGTATAGTAGATAGAAAAAAAGCTATAGAACATGCAATAAAAATGGCAAATAAAAATGACATAATAGTTTTAGCAGGCAAGGGACATGAACCATATCAAGAAATAAATGGAGAAAAAAATCCTTTTGATGAAAGAATTATAGTAAAAGATATAATAAACAAAATGTAAGGAGATAATTATGCAATACCAAATAAAAATATTATTATTGTCATTTGCAATTACAGTAATTTCATCTTTTATAATAATACCAATATTAAGAAAATTAAAAGTAGGTCAAATGGAACGAGCAGAAGGACCAGAATCTCATTTAGGAAAACAAGGTACACCAACAATGGGTGGAATAATAATGATTCTTGTAATTATGCTACTAACAAGTTTTATGTGTTATGATTATATTAAAGATGAACAAGCAGAGGTAGCACAAAACATAATACCAATAGCAGGTTTAGCAGTAGGTTTCGGATTAGTTGGTTTCATAGATGACTTTAAAAAATTAGTTTTAAAAAATACAAAAGGATTAAAACCAATTTATAAAATAATTGGATTATTAATATTTTCAGTTGCATTTGTATTATACATAACACAAATATTAAACATAGGTACAGAAATATACATGCCATTTTTTAAAACTTATATAATATTACCAATATGGTTATATATACCATTTGGAATACTAGTATTACTAGCAACTTCTAATGCAATTAATCTTACAGACGGAATTGATGGATTAGCAACAAGTGTAACAGCAATTATTTTAACTTGTTTAACAGTAATAGGAATTATATTTGATATAAAAGAAATAGTAGTATTTGGAAGTATTGTAATAGGAACTTGTTTAGGATTTCTATTATTTAACTTAAATCCAGCAAAAATATTTATGGGAGATACAGGTTCACTAATGCTAGGAGGAGCTGTTGCAGGCATGGCATTATATCTAAAAATGCCACTATTATTATTGATAATAGCCTTAGTACCAGTAATAGAAACTATATCCGTAATAATCCAAGTAAGATATTTTAAAAAAACGGGAAATAGAATTTTTAAAATGACACCAATACACCACCATTTTGAACTATCTGGATGGAATGAAAATAAAATAGTATCAGTATTTAGTATTATAACTTTAGCTTTATGCATAATAGGTTTAATAGCAATATAATTATAAGAAAGGAGAAATCTAATGACAAAAAACAAAAAGACAGTTCCAAACTTTATAAATAATCAATTTGATTTTATACTTTTTGTAATAATTATTATATTGCTATCATTAGGAATAGTTATGGTATTATCAGCATCTGCACCATCTGCTATTGCTGAATCGGGAAATAGTTATTCATATGTTATACAACAACTAAAAGCAGCAATATTGGGAATAATACTAATGCTAATAATATCAAAAATAGATTATAGACTTTATAAAAAGTTTTATAAAGCAATATATTGGATATCAGTATTAATATTGCTACTAGTTTTAATCCCAGGCTTAGGATTAAGCTCTAATGGAGCAACTAGGTGGATAGACTTAAAGTTTATACAATTTCAACCATCAGAGCTTACAAAAATAGGTTTAATAGTTTTTTATGCCGGATATCTTGCAGACCATAAATCAGAACTAAAAAGTTTTTGGAAAGGTTTTGTAAAGCCATTAATATATATATTACCACCAATAGCAATTTTATACTTTGTACAAAATCACTTAAGTGCTTCAGTAGTTATAGGTGCAGTAACTTGTGTAATGATGATTATGGCAGGTTGCAGATTATTATATTTTGTAATTGCAGGATTAATAGGGGCTCTTGTAATGACAGTGGGAATAATAGCTTTACAAGCTACAGGAAAAGGTGGATTCCGTATAAAAAGAATTATGTCATTTATGGATCCTTGGGCAGATGCAACAGAGGTAGGATGGCAAGCAGTACAAGGACTATATGCAATTGGCTCAGGGGGACTTTTTGGAGTAGGATTAGGAGAAAGCAAACAGAAATATTTGTACATACCAGAACCACACAATGATTTTATATTTTCCATTTTAGCAGAAGAATTAGGATTTGTAGGATGTGTAATAGTAATTTTATTATTTGCAATATTTATATGGAGAGGAATTTTAATAGCAATAAAATCTCCAGATATGTTTGGAAGTTTATTAGCAACAGGTATAACTACATTAATAGGAGTGCAAGTAATTATAAATATTGGTGTTGTTACGTCATCAATACCAAATACAGGAATGCCATTACCATTTTTTAGCTACGGAGGAACAGCATTATTAATTTTATTATGCTCGTGTGGTGTATTACTAAATATTTCGAGAGCAGGTTCAAAGGTATAGGAGGCGACTAGCAGTCACCAGAATAAATATAACGAGGAGGGAAAAGATGAGAGTAATCATTTCAGCAGCTGGTACAGGTGGACACATAAACCCAGGAATTGCAATTGCTAATAAAATAAAGAAAGAACAACCAGAATCACAAATAATTTTTATAGGAACTAATAGAGGCTTAGAAAACGATTTAGTACCAAGAGCTGGGTATGAACTAAAAACAATAGATGCATATGGTTTTGATAGAAAAATTTCATTAGATAATATAAAAAGAACATACAAAACATTCAGATCAATAGGTGAAGCAAAAAAAATAATAGAGGAATTTAAACCAGATGTAGTTATAGGTACAGGTGGATATATTTGTATTCCAGTTATACTTGCTGCAAAGTCGAAAAAAATACCAACAGCATTACATGAAAGTAATGCTTTCCCGGGAATAGCAGTAAAAATATTATCTAAAAAAGTAGATGTGGTATTAGTAGGATTTGAAGATGTTGTAAAAAGATTACCAAAGGCAAAAAAGATTGTTGTAACAGGTACTCCAACCAAATTAAAAAAAGTATATTTAACAGAAGAAGAGAAAAGAAAAATATCGAGAGATTTAGGGTTTAATGATTATGAACCTAAAGTATTAGTTTTTGGTGGAAGCCAGGGAGCACAAAGCATAAATGATAGTATGATTGAAATTATATGCGAAAAGAAAAATAAAGAATATCAAATTATATGGGCAGCTGGACCAACACAATATGATGGCATTAAAGAAAGATTAAGTAATAAAGGAATAAATATAAACAATATACCAAATGTCAAGATAGTGCCATATATATATAACATGCAAGAATTAATGAATTATGTAGATTTAGTAGTATCAAGGAGTGGGGCAATGACAATAACAGAAGTAGCACTACTAAACAAACCTGCAATTTTTATCCCATTTCCATATGCAACTGAGAACCATCAAGAATATAATGCCAGAGTTCTAGAAAATGTATGTGCTGCCAAAATTATTTTAGATAAAAATTTAACTGGCAGTTCATTAGACCAAAATATATATAGTATAATTTCAAATCCTGAATTATTAAAAAAGATGGGACAAAATACGACAAAAGTATCAGTAAATGATGTCGAAGAAAAAATATATGAAGAAATAATTAAAATATTAAAACAATAATTGTCGAAAAACATAAAATTCGAACGAACTAAAATGCTTGCACTTCTAAAGTAAATGATATATAGTTACATTAATAATTAACAAAGGAAGGTATATGTTATGGATAGCATAAGAGAATTTTATGGAGAGACAACTATTGATGAAAAAGATTCAGAAGAATTAAATTTGGGAGAAAAAATAAAATTAGAATACTACAAGACAATAAGCAAATTATTCATAAATGAAGGCAAAGAAACATATGGAATAGGCATAGTAAAAAAATGTAGAAACAATGGAAAAGAAAAATTTGAAAGCAGAGAAATAAACAACATATTAGTTGAAGAAAAACAAACAGAAAAATTATTAAAGATTTTAGTGGATAATAAAGTAACACCAATAGCACTAGATGATGTGTTAACAGACTTAATAAAAGTACCATAAAAGACCGAAGTGATCGGTCTTTTTTGTATGTACTATATACAGATATATCTAAATTTTTAATTTTTTTATAATTGCAATTTCATTTTTTAATTTATCAATAACTCCTTTTCTAGTAATTACAGCTTGCCTATACTCATTTAAAACTTGAAGAAAATTATCAAAATTTTCACCGTCTTGGAATAATAACCTAATTCCCTCTTTGTAATAATTCTGCTGTTTTTCTTTTGTTGCTTTAAGCATTTTAATACTATAGCTTTCCATTAGTTCTAATCTTTTAATTTGTGACTCTAAGTATTTAATATAATCTACTATACAAGAAATTTCATAGTTAATATCATCAATAACAACCTTGAATAACACTTTTAAAATTTTTCCGTTTATTTTGCCCATTTTTTTATTTTGATTTAATTGATCTAAAGCGACAATTACTGGGTCAGGTCTAGCATCTTTTATTAAGTCACGTAAGGTTTCAGAAATATTTATGTGTGTAGTATATCTCCTTTTCGTAACAATAGCATCATATTCATCTGCAACTCTAATGATTTGAGCACAATAAGGTATATTTTCTTTCGTAATACCATTTGGATAACCAGTACCATTTAATGCTTCGTGATGATATAATGCTCCCATGGCATAAGGCCTTAGTTCTAAATCTTTTATACACATTTCATATCCTAAAGTTGTATGAGTTTTCATTATTTCATATTCTTCAGGTGTTAATTGTTCAGGCTTGTTTAAAATACTTAGTGGAATAAAGATTTTACCTATATCATGCAAATATGCACAAATTGTACAAAAAACAGTATAACTATTTTTACAATTTAAATATTGACAAATTCTACAAACAAGATTAGCTACATTTTCACTATGACGTTTAGTAAAATAGTCTAGATTACCTAAAACATTTAGCTGATATCTCATTGTTTTATCTAAATTATACGATTTTAATGCTGTGGGACTATAAAAATCTATTTTTGGATCCTTCATACTGAGTCATCCTTTCTGAAGATGTGAAAATATTAATATTTTACACACATTTCTCATTGGTAAATTATAAAACTATAATACTACATTTATTATTTTTTATCAAGAAAAATGTATTTATTTTTTACATAAAGTATTATATAATTAAAAAAATTAAAGTTGGGAAAAGAGGAATAGTATGTCAGAAGTTTTAATAAAAAATGGCAAAGTTTTAATTATAAAAAATAATGATGTAATAATAGAAGAAAGAGATATTTTAATAGAAAATGATAAAATAAAAAAAATTGACAAAAGCATAGAAAACGGTGAGGCTTATATAATTAATGCAAAAAATAAAGTTATAATGCCTGGATTAATAAATGCACACTCACATGTACCAATGAGCATTTTTAGAGAAACAACAGAAGGGTGTAGTTTATATGAATGGTTAAATAAAAAAATATGGCCAAAGGAAAATGAATTAACAGAACAAGATATATATTGGGCAAGTATGTTATCATTTATGGAAATGATAAGAACAGGCTGTACTTGCATAAATGACCAATATTTCATGTCTGAGCAAATAAGAAAAGCAGCTGAAGAAAGCAAAATAAGATTAGTACTTACAAGAACAATTACATCAACATCAGGTGAAGAAGGAACAGATAAAAGAATAGAAGAGTTTGAAAAATTATACGAAACAAGAAATAAAGAAGATGACTTAATAACATATACAGTAGCACCACATAGCTTTTATACCTGTTCAGATGAATGTTTAGAAAAAGTTTCTAAATTAGCTTTAAAATATAATTTACCAGTACATGTTCACTTTCTAGAAAGCATAGATGAAATAGAAGATATAAAAAAGCAACATGGTCAAGAAGCAATATATGTTCTACAAAAATATTTTGCTAAAACACATACCATATTAGCGCATGGAGTCAAATTAAATGACAAAGATATTGAAATATTAAAAACAATGGATTGCAGTATAGTTCATAATCCTATATCTAATTTAAGGTTAGGATGTAAAATTGCAGATACTACAAAATATTTAAAGCAAGGACTAAATGTTGCTTTAGGTACAGATGGACAAGGTTCAGGTAGCAATTTAGATATGTTTGATGCTATGAGAACAGCTTGTTTAATACAAGGTGGAATACACGAAAATGAGGAAAGAATAACTGCAAAAGATGTTATAAAAATGGCAACAATAAATGGAGCTAAAGCTTTAAAATTAGAAGACAAAATAGGAAGTATAGAGGAAGGAAAACAAGCTGATTTAATTATAGTAGACATAGAAGAAAAATTAGATAATATAAAAATGATTCCAAACTTAAATTATATTTCAAATTTAGTATATAATACAAGCGGTAATAATGTAGAAACAACAATAGTAAATGGAGAAATTTTAATGGAAAATAAGGAAATAAAACACATAGATGTAGCTAGAGTGATAGAAGAATGCAAGAAAATTGCAAAATAGAGAATCTGTTTTATCAGTAGGGACGGAGATTTTGACAATCCAGCGTGATAGTCAAAATTCCTATCTATACTGAAAAAAGTTGCAAAAACTGCCAAAAGGCTGGACTTTTTAACGGTTTTGTGGTATAATTATAGTATAAGTGGGTTAAGATAAAATTATGTTTTGGAGGTACCTAAAATGTTTAATGAAGAAGTTTTTAAATTTGATATAGATAATATAAAAAATGATTTAGCAATAGAAGGAATGGAAATAACAAATGAAGATGTAGACATGTACAGAAGATTTGCAAATGATGAATTAAATATGCCAGAATTAATAGAAATAATAAAAAATCAAAGTTTATAAATTTAAAATCACACAAAAAACTGCCAATAAATAAAAAGGCAGTTTTTGTTCTTAAATATAAAAAAATCGACTTTTGAAGAGTATCTGAAACGACGTATCTGATATAATAAGTTCTAGATAGAAGTTTAGATTGCACTAGAAGGTCTGTCCCCAGAGTGACAAAATGTCACAAAAAGGAACGTCCCCAAAGTGACAGAAAGGAAAAAAGTATGAGAGATATTTATGAGGTTTCACATTCTGTATATTGTTATCCTAATACAGAAGTATTAATAAATAAATTAAATATTAAAGATATTAAAAAATTGCAAATTTATGAGGCTAAAATAACGGCAGCAAAATCTTTAGGATTAAGAAAAAAAGGAATAACAGGAGATTTTGATGTAAAACATATTAAGCAAATTCATAAATATTTATTTGAAGATATATATCCATTTGCTGGAGAATTTAGAACAGAAAATATAGCAAAAGGGGAATTTAGATTTGCACAAAGTGAATATATAGAGCCAGAATTAGAAAATCTATTAAATAAATTAAAAAAGGAAAATTATTTAGAAGGTTTAGATAAAAAAGAGTTAGCAATTAAATTAGCCTACTATTTAGCAGAACTAAACGTATTACATCCATTCAGAGAGGGAAATGGAAGAACAAACAGAGAATTTATAAGACAATTAGCATTAAAAAATGGCTATCAGTTAGACTTAAAAAAAGCCAAAGCAGAGGAAATATTAGAAGCGAGCATAGAATCAATAGTAGACACAAAAAAATTAGAAGAAATAATCTATGAATGCCTACAATTAGGGACTGCTCCAAATTGTCCTTAGTGACAATTTGGGCTGTCCCTAATTGGGAATATTTTCTATTTCTTGCATGGTTAATCCTGTTGCTTTAGCTATTGTTTCTTTGCTTATTTTTAACTCTAACATTTTCTTTGCAACCTCTAGTTTACCTTTTTCCAGTCCTTTAGCGTAAATCGCTTTTTCGTCCATTATTGCTTTTAGTCGTAAATCTGCTATTCTTTGCATTCTTTCGTCTTCACTTAAACTATCAAGTTTTTCTGTTGCCTCTTTTATTTCTTTGTTTTCTCCCATCTTTTCAGTCACCCTTTCCGATTTTGGATTTTCCAAAAAATATAACCAATCTAATAGTTTATCTTTTTCCTTTTCTCTTCCCTTTATTTTTGGTAACTCTATAATATCAATTTCTAACTTATCTGTCAATATTTTACCTCCTGTTTTATTATCCATTATTTTCCATACACTATGATAATCCATTTCTTTTAAATTCTTTACTTCAAAATCTGTTATTAATATTACAATTGTTTTTTCAAGTAATGAATAATCTTCTCCTATTTTTATTTGTCTTGTATACAACCTACTCCAATAATATAGTATTCTTTCTATTATATTGCTTTGATCAATTAATTGCATTTCTATATTGCATTTTTCCTTTCCATCAAGCTCTGCTAGTATGTCTAATACTCCTAATTTGTCGTCTTTAAATTCTCTTCTTAATATCGGGTTCTTACTTAAATCTATACTTTCTATTTTTCTTTTTAATATTGTTTCTAAAAAACCTTTTGTTATTCTTTCGTTTCCTATTTCACCAAATAATGCTTGAAATACTACATCTAATTTAGGCGATAATGTTTTTGTTTCTTTGTTTTTTTCCATAAAATGTTCCTTTCATTGTTAACTATTGCTTAAACAGTTTCTTAAAGTAGAACATTCACCTCCTATCATTAGATTTTATTTTCTTATTTTTTGGATTTTAATTAGATTTTAAATTTTAGAATTAAATTATTTAAAATTTGTGTTGATTTTTGAATAAATAACTTTTTAGATTTTAATATATTTTTATAAGTTATTAGCTAATTGGTCTTCACTATTCAAGCAATGTAATTATATATAATCATAATTTACAATTTTTGTCAACTCATTTTTGTTATGTTTAAATGGTAATATTTCAGGGCTGTCCCCAATTGGGCAAATGGGATAATTGGGGACTGTCCCTAATTGGGGCAAAAAAAAGAGGGGGCAGATGCACCCTCCAATAAAGGTTTTCTCGAAGACCCATATATGGGAAAACATTACCTTATTTGGATGAATATGATACCATCCTGCCAGCAAAGATCGATACCAAGTTCGTACAGCTCGCCGTAAAGGGTAGCATAACCCATATAACAAAAATTATTTAACTGGTCAATCTTTTTTCCAAGGGCGGAATCGGCGCGTATGAATGTTATCCCACGTTCACGCAGCCTCAGTATCCTTTTAGCTGCCCGTTTTACCCTTCTGGCCATCCTTTCTTGATATTTTTCCATAAGTTTCTTTTCCCTTGCTTTCTTTTTTTCTTCCTTTTTCATAATAAGGGGTCCTTTCTTTTACTAACATCCTATTGGATATTGTACCTTTATTATACCATATACTTCACATAAAGTCAAGAATTATGTAAAATCTGTAAAAAATATTGCGTTATTTAAAAAAATGGGATATAATTAGTTATTAAATTAAGGGGATAGTGAATAAGCATGCCTAATAAAGAAACTCATAGAGCATTTAACCAGTTGTTAAATACTTTTTTAGAAATTAATAATAAAGAGGAAGAATTGGCACAAGATGGTACTAGTGGTATAAAATTAGTACCTATATTTTTGTATAATGATACAGACAAAAAGCTAAAGGTAGAATTTAAAATTGGAAACGAACAATTAACTAAGATTAATAATCTTCCAGATTTTTTTGAAAGAATGCTTAATAGAGAAAAATATAAATATAACAATGTGCTGGAGTTTATACATGAGGAAAATGCTTTTGAAGAGCAAAGTAGGCCTTTGCTAAAATTTCTATTAAAATATGCAGAAATAATTAAATATGCAAATGATGTAAATAATAACTATGCACATTATGGAAGAAACTTTAATGTGAATAATGTTGTATTATCAAATACAGGTTTAGATGAACTATTTGAAATATTAAAAGGAAAAACAGTAGAATTTGAAACAAAAACAGGAGAAAGAAAAATTCAATTTATAGATGAGCCAATAGATATAAAATTTATACTAGAAAAATCAGATGAAAGTACATATTGTTTAACACCTAATATAGATGTGTATGGGTATGATATATTTTATGGAAAAAATTATTCTTATTTTTTGATCGATAATAAGATGCACAAATGTTTACCAAAAGTGGAAAATAGGAACCTAGAATTGCTAGAAGTGTATAAAAAAAATTATACTCAATCAATAATATTTAACGAAAATAATTTAAGAAATTTTTTTGCAATTGTTGTACCAAAAATAAAAGATAATTTTGAAATAAAAAATATAGACAAAGAACAAATAGAAAAATACATGCCTAAAGATTTGTATGTAAAAATATATTTGGATTATAACGAAAAAGGTTATATAATAGCAGATGTTAAATTCTGTTATGGAAATGTGGAATTTAATCCAATAAAAAACGTAAATTTGGAAATAACAAGAAACGCTATACAGGAAAATGAAGTACTTGATACATTTGTACAAACAGGTTTTATGCTTGATAGTGCAAACGCAAGATTAGTATTAGTAAATGATGAAAAAATATATAATTTTTTATCAAAGGAAATAGAAGATTATATGAAAAAATTTGAGGTGTTGGTTGCAGAAAACTTCAAGAAAAAGGACATAAAAAAAATAAAAATAAAATCAATAGGAGTAAAAATAGAAAACAATTTATTAGACATAAACTTGGAAGATTTTAAATTTAATATTTACGAAATAAAAGATATTATAAATAAATATAAACTAAAAAGAAAATTTTATAAATTAAAAGATGGAACCTATATATCATTAGAAAAAAATAACAGTTTGGATTTTTTGGAAAATGTAGTAGATAATATAGAAATAGATTATGTAAATTCAGAGGGGGGTACAATAAAACTTCCTATATACAGAGCAATGTACCTAGAAAAATTATTTAAAGAAATGAACAATACTAATATTCAAAAAAATGAATATTATAAAAAAATGATTAGTGAAATAGAAGATAGACATATAGATATAAATACAAAAATTCCTAAAAAATTAAATACTGAATTAAGAACATACCAAAAAATAGGCTATAAGTGGCTTAAAACATTAGAACAGTATAAAATGGGTGGCATATTAGCAGATGATATGGGCTTAGGCAAAACTGTACAAGTTTTGACAGTTATACTTTCATATATACAAGAGAATAAAGAAAAAGCGAAAAACTCAATAATAGTATGTCCAAGCTCACTAACATTAAATTGGTATAATGAGATACAAAAATTCACACCAACAATAAAGACATTAGTGATAAGTGGAGATTATTTAGAAAGAAAAAGAAAAATAGAAACTATCAACAATTATCAAATAGTAATAACCTCATATGATTCTTTAAAAAGAGACATAGATTTATATACACAATATAATTTTAAATATATTGTAGCAGATGAAGCACAATACATAAAAAATAATAATACTAAAAATTCAAAAGCTGTAAAATTAATTAATGCAGAAACAAAATTTGCATTAACAGGTACACCTATAGAAAATTCACTTTCAGAACTATGGTCAATATTTGATTTTATAATGCCAGGGTATTTATATAAATACAAGAAGTTTAAAGAATTATATGAAATACCTATTATAAAAAATCAAGATGAAGAAAAAATGAATAAATTAAAAAAGCAAATAGAACCATTTATTTTAAGAAGAACCAAAAGCGAAGTATTAACAGAGCTTCCGGATAAAACAGTAACAATATTAAGTAATGAGATGAAAGAGGAACAATATTCAATATATATGTCTTATATGGCACAAGCAAGAGATGAAATAATGTATCAAATAGATATGAAAGGATTTGAAAAAAGTCAAATAAAAATATTATCACTTTTAATGAGACTAAGACAAATTTGTTGCCATCCAAAATTGTTTTTAAGCGAATATACAGGTGAAAGCAGTAAATTAAATCAATGTATAGAAATAATACAAGATGCGGTTTTGGGAGGACACAAAATTTTACTATTTTCAAGTTATACCTCTATGTTTGAAATAATAGAAGAGCAATTAAAAAAATTGGAAATTAATTATTTAAAACTAACGGGACAAACAAAAGTAGGAGAAAGAATAAAATTAGTAGATGAATTTAACACAAATAAAAACATAAAAGTATTTTTAATTTCTTTAAAAGCAGGTGGAACAGGATTAAATCTAACGGGAGCAGATATGGTAATTCATTATGACCCATGGTGGAATTTGTCAGCAGAAAACCAAGCAACAGACAGAACTTATAGGATAGGACAAAAGAAAAATGTACAAGTATATAAATTAATTACAAAAAATTCAATAGAGGAAAAAATATATGAATTACAGCAGAAAAAAGCAAAATTAATAGATAATATGCTATCAACAGATGCAACCTTTATAAGCAAATTATCGAAAGACGACATAATGGCATTGTTTGAATAATAAAGGACAAACATTTTATAGAGAGTGTGAATAAAGAAGTAGTAATCTAAAAGGTGGACTCTTTTTTACCGAAAATTAGCTTTATATATTGACAAATATGTTAAATATAAGGTATAATAAAACACATATGGTGATAGGAAAATAACCATGAGCGTTAATTTAGATTGGAAAAGTTACTTTTTCTTAATCCCACACGTAAAAGTGTAATTACTGAAGGGAGGGATATATATATGTCAGAGGTTAAAGTTAATAATGGAAATATAGAAGATGCCCTAAAGAGATTTAAAAGACAATGTGCAAGGAATGGAGTATTACAAGAAGTAAGAAAAAGAGAGCATTATGAAAAGCCAAGCGTTAAAAGAAAGAAAAAATCAGAGGCAGCTAGAAAAAGAAAATTTTAATTTAAGTGAAGGAGGTTGAAAGTATAATAAGCTTTTGACCTCTTTATGTTTTAATACGATAAAAAGCAATTTTTATAGAGTTATTAAAAGATAAAGGAGGAGTGTAAATGTTAAAAGAAAAATTATTGGAAGATTTGAAAGAGTCTATGAAGGAAAAAAATGTAATTAGAAAAAATGTAGTTCAAATGGTAAGAGCAGCAATTTTACAAATAGAAAAAGACAAAAAAATAGAAGTTAGTGACAGCCAAATAGTAGAAATAATAGCAAAAGAAGCCAAAAAAAGAAAAGATGCATTAGAGGATTACCAAAAAAGTGGAAGAGAAGATTTAATAGAGCAAATGAACCAAGAAATAAAAATACTAAATGAATATTTACCAAAACAATTAACAGAAGAAGAATTAACTCAAAAAATGCAAGAAATAATAACCGAATTAGGTGCAACTTCTATAAAAGATATAGGAGCTGTAATGAAAAAGGCAAAAGAAACAATAGGAGCGGCAGCAAATGGAAAGGCAATTAACGAAGTAGCTAAAAAAATATTAAATAATTGCTAAATAAAAACCATATGAACTATACCAAAAAAGTAGAGTTCATATGGTTTTTTAATAAATTATTAATATTAAACTTGTATAATTATTCTAAAGTATATTATAATAATATAAGAAAAATTTAAGAGAGGAATGGTGTAATATGAATTATAATAAGCAAGAAGTAAAAGAAGGAATAACTTTACACCAAATAGACACAAAAAACTTTAAAACAAATTTATATGCTATATTTTTAGCAACTCCAATAACGAGAGAAAATGTAACAAGAGATGCTTTAATATCAGCAGTATTAAGAAGGGGAACAAATAAAATAAAATCACAAGAATTAATAAGTCAAGAATTGGAGGCTATGTATGGGGCAACTTTTGACTGTGGTATAGAGAAAACAGGAGACAACCATATTTTTAAATTTTATGTAGAAGCATTAAGTGATGAATTTTTACCAACAGAAGAAAATTTGGCGAAAAAAAGCTTAGAAATATTATTAGACATAGTGTTTAATCCATTGATAGAAAATAACGGTTTTAAGGCAGAATATGTGGAAGGTGAGAAGAAAAACATAAAACAAATAATAGAATCTAAAATAGATAACAAAGGACAATATTCGTTAGATAAATGTATAGAAGAAACATTCAAAGGAGAACCTTATGGTTTATATAAATATGGATATGTAGAAGATTTGGAAAAAATAACACCACAAGATTTATATAAGTATTACAAAAAAATGATATCAGAATGTAAAATTGATATATTTTGTTCAGGAATATTAAAAAATGTAGAAAAAATTATAAAAGAAAATGAAAATATTAAAAATCTGGAAGCAAGAAAAGCAAATTATGTAATAGATAAAAAACATGTAAATAACAATAAAGCAGTAAATTATATTCAAGAAAGCATGCAAGTGTCACAAGGTAAATTAGTAATAAGCTTAAATATAGATAGCAACATACCAAATTTAGCATATATTGCATCTATTTACAATGCTATTTTAGGTGGAGGAGCAAATTCTAGATTATTTCAAAATGTAAGGGAAAAGGAAAGCTTGGCATATACTGCAGGATCAAATTATTTGAAACAAAAAAATGTAATATTTATAAGATGTGGAATTGAAATAGAAAACTATGAAAAAGCTTTAGAAACAATAAAAGTTCAAATAGAGAATTTGAAAAAAGGAGAGATAACAGAAGAAGACATAGAAAACGCTAAAAAATTAATAATAGCATCTGTAAAAAGTATAACTTCAGAACAAGATACAGAAATAACATATTACTATGGGCAAGAACTATCAGGAACATTTACAACAATAACTGATTATGAGAATAAAGTAAACTCAGTAACAAAAGAGCAAATTGTAGAAATAGCAAATAGTGTAAGCATTAATACAATATATTTTCTTAAAGATTAACAAATAAGGGCGTACTTTGTGCCCACTATAAAATAAAAATCACCTATAATTATATTGTAATATTGGCTTGTGTGATGTAGAGCCGAAAAGGAGAATAAATGAAAATTATTGAAAGTTTAAAGATTAAAGAAAAAGCTTATGTGGAAACTCTAGAAAATGGACTAAAAATAATAATAGTACCTAAAAAAAATACAAATAAAAAATATATAATATGGGGCGTACATTTTGGATCTATAGACAATCACTTTATAATGCCCGGTACAGGAGAAGAAGTATATATACCAGATGGAGTAGCACACTTTTTAGAACATAAAATGTTTGAACAGCAAAATGGAACTAATAGTTTAGATACTTTAATGGCATTAGGATTAGATGCAAATGCATATACAACAAATGACCATACAGCATATTTGTTTGAGTGTACGGATAATTTTTACGAGGGATTAGATGAACTTATGGATTATCTTCAGAATCCATATTTTACAGACGAAAACGTAGAAAAAGAAAAGGGAATAATAGGTCAAGAGATAAAAATGTATGAAGATGACCCAGGATGGCAACTATATATGAATGCATTAGATTGTATGTATAAAGATAATCCTATAAAAATAGATATAGCAGGAACAGTAGAATCAATTTCAAAAATAACACCAGAAATATTATATAAATGTTACAATACATTCTACAATCCTGCAAATATGACAATGGTAGTATGTGGAGACTTTGAACCAGAAAAATTATTAGAGGAAATAAAAAGAAGACTTGTAAAAAGAGAAAGTCAGGGAGAAATAAAAAGGATATATCCAAAAGCAGAAAATGAAATAAATATGCCATATAAAGAAAAGAAAATGGAGGTAAGTACGCCAGCTTTTGTAATTGGATATAAAGATATGCAAAATATAGACTATAGTGCAAAAACAGCAACAAAGAGACATATAGCGATAGAAATATTGTTAAATATGATTATAGGCAAAAGTTCTAATTTATATAAAGAATTATATGAAAAAGGAATAATATTAGCAGAGCCAAGTATGGACTATGAGTTTACAAAGCAATATGCACATGTTATAATATCTGGGCAATCAAATAACCCAGAAGAAATACAAAAAAGAATAAAAGAAACAGTAATGAAATTCAAAGAACAAGGAATAGAAGAACAGCACTTTGATAGAATAAGAAAAAAAGTGTATGGAGACTATGTAGTAGAATACAATAGCGTTGGAGATATAGCCAGAATGTTTTTAGCAGACAATATGAAAGAAATAAATAGCTTTGATTATATAGAAGAATATGAAACCGTAACAAAGCAATATGTAGAAGAAATATTAAAAGATGTATTTAAAGAAGAAAATATGGTATTGTCAATAATAAAATAGTAAACAACTATGGGACAGAGAATTAGTTATCAAAAAAATATATTTATACTCTAGAAAAGGAATGAAAAAAATGAATATAGTAAAATTTCCATTATTAAATTTAGAATTAGAAATATCGGAAGTTGCAATAAATATATTTGGATTAGGAATAAAGTGGTATGCTATAATAATAGTTTTTTGTATTATTTTGGCACTAATATGGTGTAAATTTAAGTCAAAGAAATATGATATAGACTTTGATGAGATATTAAATTTATTTATTATATTAATACCAACTGTAATAATTTGTGCAAGGCTTTATTATGTGATATTTAATTTAGATTATTATTTAAAATATCCAATAGAAATATTAAACATTCGAGCTGGAGGACTTGCTATTTATGGAGGTATAATAGGAGGAATAATAGCAAGTTACATATATTGCAGAATAAGAAAAATTAATGTACTGAATTTATTAGATTGTATAGCTCCTATATTAGCACTTTCACAAGGTATAGGAAGATGGGGAAATTTCATTAATTCAGAAGCATATGGAACAGAAACAAATTTGCCTTGGAAAATGGGAATAGTTGAAAATGGAGTAGAAAAATTTGTACATCCTACGTTTTTATATGAATCTATAGGTACAGTAATTATATTTATAATATTAACAATATTGCAGAACAAAAGTAAATTTGAAGGACAAATAGCATACACGTATTTAGCTCTATATTCTCTTTTTAGGTTTTTTATAGAAGGTTTAAGAGCAGATAGTTTAATGTTATTTAATTTTAGAATATCTCAAATTTTGTCACTAATAATTTTTGTATTATCAGTAGGAATTATAGTAGAATCTATAAGTAAAAGTAAACGTATGTCGAAAAACGAAGAAGAATAGCAAAAAAAGTCACTCGAAAAATAGCTAAAAGCCTGAAAAATCAACAAAAACAGTTGACTAAGATGTAAAAATATGGTATTTTAGATATATACAAAAGAAAAAATAGAAAAAGGGAGAGTGATTGTATGTTAAATGAAGAAATTTGTAAATTAAGAGAAGAGTTAAATAACAGCATTACATCCGGAAAAGATTATAAAGAGATATACGAAATAAGTATAGAGCTGGATAGATTAATAGCTTTATATTATAGAAAAAATATAAAGGGTAAAAAGCAAAAGAAGAAAAAATTATGTAAAAAAATATTTAATTTTGTTATAGCATAAAGATGTGAGAAATAAAAAAGTCCTAGCTAAACTGAAGTGATAAAATGAAAGTAGACACAAAAAGTCTGCTTTCATTTTTTTGTGCCAATAGGTGCCAATAGGGACGGGGAATTTTGGCACAAAAAATTTTAATTTAACAAAAAGCGAGTGAAAATGAAATTTCACTCGTTCTGGCGCAGATGGGCTTAAATTTTTACTCATCTTTTCTTACACCTTCAGGCTTTTTCAAATTTCGTATCTTTGTCCCGACATTGTCGGGAGATATTTTCTATTCAATTATTTATTATTATTCTACTTCGATTATCTTATTATTTTCTAGTAGTTTTTCATATTTCTCGTTCATCTTGTCCATATATTCTGTGTATTTATACATTTGTTTTTTCTGATGATAATCAAATATATCTCCATAAATATTAATTGTAGTTTGAATATTAGCATGTCCTAGAACTTTTTGCAATGTTGCTAAATCCATACCAGCCTCAATACATCTAGTTGCAAAAGTATGCCTTAACATATGAACATGCACATCACTTGTCTTTTCATTTACATAGTGAACTCCTTTCGATTTAAGTTTGTTTTGTAAAGTTACCATCTATTGACATTATTTCTTTAAAATTATATAATATAGATATAGTTATAAGATACTTGATACATCTTATTGAAATAGTATAGAGACTTAGTTGTTACAACTATATATAACATATTATTATAAAAGTCAAGTAGTTTTCTAAAATTTTATAAGATTTTTTATGAGGTGTGAAATGATTAGAGAAGAAAAGATTGAATTTACTGCAAAATGGTGCAAGTACAGTAAATATATAATTGAAAAGAAAGACGATAAATATTACATATTACCAGATAAAAATGCAAAACCAAGTACATATGATCCATTTGAAGTAAAAAATCAAATATTAAAAGATTTATTAGTAATGGGTAAAGAATCAGTTGGTAATGAAATGTATAAACTTGGTAATAAGGAAGTAACAATTGAAGCACAAAGTAAAATGGAAAAATTCCAAAATTTAGTGTTTGAATTTGTAAGTAATTATGGATTACTTGGTAATTTTAGATATCTGCCAGAAAATTATGAATTTATGGATAATGGAGATATCCCTGTAAATTTAGGATATAATACTTCTATAAGTGCATTGGAATTTGAAAAGAAATATTTTTGGAAAGATTCAAAAATGGACTGGTCAAGTACAATGAAAGCAAACGATTATCACAGAAATACTGGTCTTAATGATGATTTTGAACAAATTGAAGGAGATAGACTTAGTGATGTAATTTTTTCAAAAAATTATGCTGAAACTATTGCAGAAATTATTAACTTTGCAACAATTATATACAATAAAAAGCTTTTAATTTGTGCATACTTATATGATGATGTATCAGAAGATATAAGACAAGTATATCAAGAAAGTATTACTGGAGATAGCTTAAAAAAGCCAAATATTTCATATAGTGCTGAAGATGGACAAATAAAATTCAAATGGAATTTTATGTCTTTAAGTGAAATAATAGAAATTATCTTACTTTTAAATGAAACATCTGGAAGAACTGAAGTAAAACTATGTAAGCATTGTGGTAAACCATTTATTGCTGAAAACATTAAAGCTGAATATGACACTATACAATGTAGGAATAGAGAAAATATAAACAAAAGCAGACAAAAGAAGAATAATTATATTGAGTAAATTAAAATTATTTGGAGGTTGAAAATGGAAATTAATTATCCACCATATAAAATTACTAATAAAATGTTAAACTATGTATCAGATATAATGAAAAAAATTGGAGAAACAAATTATTTTGAAAATTTAAATAGATATCCAGAATTAAGAAGAAAATCAAGAATTAAATCAATTCATTCTTCACTTGCTATTGAAAATAATCAATTATCATTATTTCAGGTTGAAGATGTAATAAATGGAAAACCAGTAATTGGAGAACAAAAAGATATACAAGAAGTAAAAAATGCTTATGAAGCTTATGAACAAATTGATAAAGTAAATCCATATTCTGTAGATGATTTAAAGAAAATACACGGAATATTAACTTTCTTAATTGAAAAAGATGCTGGTAAATTTAGAAATCATGGCGAAGCAGTTTATGATGGAGATATACAAATATTTATGGCTCCTCCTTACAAAATGGTTCCTACATTAATAGATAACTTATTTAACTGGATGAATGAAGTTAAAAACACAATAAATCCACTTATTTTATCGTCTATATTCCATTATGAATTTGTTTTCATACATCCTTTTCATGATGGAAATGGTAGAACAGCAAGGATATGGCAAACTGCAATCTTATCACATTGGGAAAAAGCATTTACCTACTTACCTATTGAAAGTATGATTAGAAAAAATCAAGAAGAATATTATAAAGCTATTCAAAATTGTAACAATGCAGGAGAATCAACAGAATTTATAGAGTTTATGTTAAAAATTATTGATGACACAATAGATGAATTGATGAACTCAAAAGAAATGAGAGATAAAGCTCAATTACTACTTTCTGATAATGAAATGAAAATAATTGAATGTATTAAAAGAAATGTTTTAATAGGTGCAAAAGAAATAATTAAAGAAACTAATATTGCTGATAGAACAGTAAGAAGAATTTTAAAAAAATTACTAGATAATAATACCATTGAAACAATTGGAAAAGGTGAAAAGGACCCTAATAAAAAATATAAAATTATTGAATAATGGCATAGTACTGACATAGTAATGGCAGAGTTAAAAGTTATTTTTACAACTTCCCGACCATTTTTGATGAGTATATATTAGAAAATGGTCATGTAGACTTAAATCATTTCATTCGTTTTTATGAAGAAAATAAATCTAAGTATATTATCATTGATGAATATAATACTGAATTTACTCTAGATGAGTTCTTAAGGGAAGTAAATTTAAAATAAATGTAATTTATAAAGAGGTTTAAAAATGGAATTAAAAGATTTAGAAAAAGAAATTGAAAATATTAAAACTAGAAATAAAAAAGTTGAATTAGATAAAAAATGGGAAACGAGCTTAACTAGAAAAATATGTATTTGTATATTAACATATATAGTTGTAATTGTCTATTCATACATAGTAAGAAATTACTCTAATATACTTTTAAGCTCACTTGTCCCTGTTATTGGTTTTACATTGTCAACATTATCATTAAAATACATAAGAAAAATATGGGAGAAGAATATAAAATAAATATATTTAAGAGGTATATAAAATGTTATATGTAATTAGACATGGACAAGTTGATACAAATATAAAAAATCAGGTTAATGGCTGGAACGAGGAAAAACTTAATTCAGTAGGAATACAACAAGCTATAAATGCAGGTAATCAGCTTAAAAATATAAAAATCGATGTAGTATTTTGTTCACCATTATTGAGAACAAAACAAACCTACAATAATTTAAATATAAAAGACATTCCAATTTTTTATGACGATAGGATAAAAGAAAGGAATTCTAATAGTATGGTTTATGCTGATGTAGAAACATTAGATAATAATATTTGGTATGATGGAACAAAAAATATTATATATAAAGATTCTGAAGGATTTAAGAGTATAATAAATAGAACTGAATCAATATTAAATGATATAAAAAATAATTATAAAGACAAAAATGTATTAATAGTCACTCACGGAGATGTTTGTAAAGCTGTTTATTTATATTTCAATCCAAATACCCAAGACATTAGTAAATTCCAACAAAATAATTGTGAAATAGTTTGTTATAAATTTTAGGGGTGTTTATGGGTAAAAAAAAGAATATAATTTATACAATTTTTATTATGGTATTTTCAATTATATGTGGAATAATATCAAAAGATTATTTTTTAGGAACTATAATACTTGCGAGTGGACTTCTTAATTCTTACTATGCAAGTGTTGGCAAAATATATAATTACATATTCGGAGCAGTTTATTGTGCTTTAAGTGGTTATGTTTGTTTGAAAACAGGTTTATATGGAATAGCCATTTTATCTTTTGCAGTTTATTTTCCATCACAAATACATGGGTATTTTAGTTGGAAAAATAAAAAGAATGAAAATAAGGAAGTTAAAGTTAGAGGTTTTACTTTAAAAAACTCAATAATAATTATTTCTTCTTGTATTATTGGAAGTTTATTATTAGGGCTATTATTAAGTAAAATACCAACTCAACAATTAGTCTTTTTAGATTCTAGCAGCAATATTTTAAATCTATGTGGCATAATCCTTATGAATTTAAGATTTAAAGAATGCTGGGCTGTATGGTTATTTAATAATACTGTTGATTTAATAATCTGGGTTGTTAATTATATGAATAATACAGTAAATAGTACAATGATGTTATTAGTTTCAATTGGTTATTTATTAATAAATATATATGGTTTAATAAAATGGTATAAAAAAAGTGGGTATGAAATATGAAATATTGTATGATTGAAGTTGCCTTTGGAATTAAGAAAGAAGCAAATAAAGCAGTTGATGAATTATTAAATAAAAGATTAGTTGCAAGTTGTCAAATATTAGAAAGTAATAGCATTTGGAATTGGAAACAAAAACGAGAACAAAGCAAAGAATATATAGTTTTAATGAAAACACAGTTTTATTTACAGAATAAAATATACAATGTAATTAAAAATATACATAGTTATGAGTGTTTTGAGTTCGCTGTTTTTGAATTAAGCAGTTGTAATGAAGATTATTTAAATTGGATAGAATCAGAAACAAATAAATAATTGAGGAGAATAATAAATGAATAGATTATTATTAGTAATAGATGTTCAAAATGATTTTATAAATGAGCATACAAAAAATATTTTAACAAAAATAAAAGAATTAGTGGATTCAAATAAATATGATTTAACTGCTTTTACTAGATTTATCAATGATGAAAATAGCATTTGGTATAAAAAATTAAATTATAAAGGCTGTATGACTAAAGAAGGACAAGCAATTGCTATTAATACTAAAAACAATAAAGTATTTGATAAAAACATATATACTGCAGTAAATGATGAATTGAAAAAATATATTCAAAAAAATAATATTTCTAAAATATATTTATGTGGCTTTGATACAGATGCTTGTGTTCAAAAAACTGCTATTGATTTATTTGAACAAAACTATGATGTATATGTTTTAAAAGATTATTGCATGAGCCATTTAGGTAAGGAAACTCATGATTTTCATATAAATAATCTTGCAAGATTAATAGGAAAAGATAGAATTATTTAAGCACTTCAAATTGAAGTGTTTTTTAGTTTAGATCTTCACATAATAGGAAAAGCTGAATTTGCAAAAATTCACATAATGTGGTATAATTATATTGTATCACGTAAGTGAACATATCAAAAGTCCCTAAATGGGCAATGCTTGCAATGCAAGCAAAAGGAGTCAGCATGAGTAACGAAATCGCTAACAACGCATCCTTCATCTTTGCAGGTAAGAAGCCGAAATTCTTAAATCTCGTGTACATTTCTTGTGAAGGCGACATTCAGAAACTTCCTGAAGATGTTCGGACTGCAGTTTCGCTGGAACCAGGAGGAGCAATCCGCGTAGAATCCAGAGAATATGCAAATGGAGAATTGATTCCCCTTCCTGCATACATCGCTTGGGAAAAGGAGGACAAGGACAAAGAAAGATGTCCTCATGGTTGGAATCTTTGGAACAAGGCGAATGCTTCCGCACAGCTTTCCGAAGGATTCCTCGAAGAAGTTGATGGTAAATTCCGTCAGACGAAGATAGTGCCCCTTAAAGCACAACTCTTCACTGGTGAAATTCCCGAAATCTTTCTCGAGATGCCCCGTTTTGATGGGCAGGTAACCGTTGAAAACGGAAATCTGTTTATCAAGACTCCGTGGGGGATTTCCAATTGTAAAGCTGGTAACGGTTTTGCAATTGTATATGGTTTGGGAAATGACGCTGAAAAGCCTAAATTCTTCGGAATGCTTGATGGGAATATTCTTACCGTTGGAACAGCTTCGTTTGAAGATTACTACCACGTCACGGAGGATGGCAAGGTGATCGAAACTCTTCGCGAGTATTTTGAGAGCCTGCATTAAACCCCCAAATAGTCAACTGTGACTTGAGAAGATAGCTATCAACTCTAAAAACAGCCAAGAGCCAAGTCGTATACAAACGCTAGGCTCTTGTTTTATTTATATTTTAAGTCAGATTTAAACTTCTTTCAGATATAAAGTTAAATAATATGCCAATAGGGACGGGGAATTTTGGCACAAAAATATTTTAATTTAACAAAAAGCGAGTGAAAATGAAATTTCACTCGTTCTGGTGCAGATGGACTTAATAAAACTCCCATCTTTCTTAGTATTTCTCATAGATTTACAGCTTACCGTATTTTTGGAACTTAGTTCCAAATTATTCTTATTAAATTTTTTAGTTCCAAATTTTCAATTTTATATCATATAAAATTCTATATTATTATTTTAATTTTAAATATTCTTCTTCAAATCTTTCAAAGTTTTCTTCTAATATAGTATTTGTATCTTGCATATACTTTGTGTATTTTTGATTTAATTCCTTTTGTCTTAAATATGAGTAAATATATCCATAAGTGTTTATAGTTGTAGTAATGTCTGCATGACCTAGAATTTTTTGTAATACTTCAATAGCAATTCCAGATTCTATACATCTTGTTGCAAAAGTATGCCTTAGCATATGAGTATGTGTATCACTTGATTTATAATTAACATAGTGTATTCCTTTTTTCTTACTAACTTTTTTATGTTTTAATGTTATAACTCTAAGTCCTGCATTTTTACATATTATTTTAAATGCTGAATTAACTTGTCCATCAGTATAAAAGTTGCCACTAGGTTTAGAAAATAATACATCATATTTATTTTCTTTGTATTGTTCTAATGCTTTTTGTATCACTGGTACTGCTAAAGGTGTAAGATCTATTGTTCTTAATCCATTTTTAGTTTTAGTTATATCTCCAATTACAACTTTATTGTTTATATCTTTTGTCAATGTTCTTCTAACATTAATGCTTCCAATATTTCCTACAATATTTATATCACTAGGTCTTAATGCAAGTATTTCTCCTATTCTCATTCCAGTATATAAAGCAATTAGTAATATTAGCTTATATTTTGATTTATGAGTTTTTAGATATTCTGTTAAAACATATTCTTCTTTTCTGGTAAAAGCATCAACCTTTTTATCTTCTTTAAAACTCTCTGGCTTTTTAATTCCCTCTCCAATTAAAAATGGATTTTTTTGAATAATACCATTTGCATAAGCAATAGAAAAAGCATTTTTAATTTTACTATAATATTTGTCTATTGAAGAATTAGATTTTGCTCGTTCACTTTCTAAATATTGTTTTATCTGGTTAGCTGTAACATTCTGTATTGGAATATTTGCGAATTTATAATTTCCAATTGCTTTTATAGTTTGCATATGCCTATTATAAGTGTTTGGTTTAATTTCCTTGTTTCTTACTCTTTTGGTTTCGTATGATTCACATATTGAAACAATAGTTGCATCTTTCTCTTTAGTTTTCTCAGTTTTCCCATGAATAGAAACATCTTGGATATATTCAAGCATTTTATTTAAGGCTTCTTCTTTTGTTTTTCCATTAAATTGCATCCTATTTGTATCTTTTGTTGTGGATTTTCTGCCATTTGTTAAAAGCTCTACTTTGAATTTGGGATAAATATAGAATTTATCGCAATGTTCTTTATCTTTACAATTATTGCAATCTTCACATTCTTTCATTTTGAATAGCTTTTTTCTATTAGCACAAAATTCTTTGTGATTACAATTACTACAAGTAGGGCATATTGGTCTATCATTGGCTTTTCTTTTATCTTTAGTAGTATACTCGTGTACAGAATAGTCTTTGCCTTCAACTAAAGTTTTCAAATTTCTTCCTCCTTTAAAAAATTTAAAGGAATACCTTGTCCGTTTTTCATCTCTTGTGATATAATCATTAAAGAGATAACGAAAAGATATCCCATCATTTCGGTCTAATCTCTGTTAGAGAATTTAGAAGTTCCTTTTCTAAGTTCTCATTTTTTATCTTAATGTTATAGATTTTGAATAGTCGTGTCTTTCCTTTAGAAATTCTTTAAAAGCATCTGCTTCAATCCACCAACTTCTACCAACTCTTTGAGCAGGGAATTCATTATTGTTAAATAATTCTAGTCCTTTCTTTGGACCAATTTTTAACAACTGGCATACATCTTTTAAAGAATATACTTTCATTCCAGCAAGTTCTTGCATAAATATCACTCCTTTCGCTTTAAAATTTGGTGCAAAAAATACCTCATCACTAAAGATGGGGTATTACCTTACTTGTTCTTTATAAAATCTTTTTACTTTTCTTTTGTATTTTTTTGGTAAAACATATGAAGTTTTTATTTTATCGTCTAATATTAAATTTCCGTCATTATCTTGTTTATAAACACTTATATTTGATTTTACAAATGCATCAGTAGAAATTCCAAAAGAATGTCTAGACATTTGCCTTGCATCACTATCTAATAAAGCCTGTAGTTTTTCGTAATCTTCTTTATCAGATTTATCTTTTTTTCTTTCATAAGTTTCTAAATATTCTTTATTATATTTAGCTTTTCTTAATTTTGCTTCTTGATGTCTTCTTTGCTTTTCTTCTGGATATCTATCATCATTTCTAACAACTTTTGAAACATATTCGCTACTCACTTTAAAAAACTCTGCAATATCTTTTTGCTTCATATGCTCTTCAAAATACATTTTTAAGATTTCTTCTACCATTTTTTACCTCCTTTCTTGGTTGATTTTTATACTTGCTAAATTTTAAGCATAATAATCCTATATATATTGTACTTACAAATTTTGCAAAAATTATTGCTTTTATTTACTTTATGTAGTACAATTTAAGTATGATAAAGTATCTAGCAACAATCTATGTTAATAGCTAAGCACACTAAAATAATAACATAGTAATTTTTGAAAGTCAACAACTTTTTTAAAATTTTTTAAGAAATTAGGGGGAAATTATAATGATTAAGGAAAAGAATCCCAATTATAAAGGGCTTTGGGCTAAATATAAAAAATATGAAATTTTAAAAATAAATAATGAATACTATATTAGACCAGATAAAAAAGCTTCTTATGAAATCTATGATGTGTTTGATAAAGAAAAAGAACTTCTTGTAGATTTTCTTTTAATTGGTAGAGAAGCTATGAATTATGCAGATATAAATGATGCTAATTGTGATTTAATGTCTACAGAAACTAAATATCAAGATATGATTTTAGATTTTGTAAATAAATATGGTATGTTTGGAGAACTTACATATAGATTATTAAATACTCACATAATTTCATCTGGTAAAGCACTAACTCAAGGATATTCTAATATTGATGAAGTGTCTGCTAGTACATATATAAAACCATATTTTATTGGTAATGAAGATATACAAAGAATAGATTTCGATCATGGAGTTAATGAAGATATATTAAAATATGTATATGGCTCTGATAATCCAAATGGAGATTTATTAAATAGCTTTGATAAAGGCGAAGATTTTAGTATTGTATTTTCTAAATGCTATACTGAAAAAATAGCTAATATTTTAGTAATGGCTAGAGCTTTATATAGAATATTTAATTCAGTAGAAAATAGCTCTTGGACTGAAAATGAAGATAAAAAAGCAATATATCAAAAATATGCAAATATGTTTAACCCTAACAATGTAGCATTTAATTTTGATTTTGCAGATGAAAAAACATTTTTAAATTGGAATTTCAATTCTCTATTCCAAGCTATTGAGCTAATACTTGCTTTTAATGAAACAAATGAAAGAAAAGAAGTTAAAATGTGTAAACATTGTTTTAAACCATTTATTGCAAAAAATTTAAATAGTGATTATGATACAGCAAGTTGTAGAAATGTAGCAAATGTTTATAGAAGCAGAGCAAAAAATAAATAAACTAAAAAAGCAAATAACCTTTAGACTAAATCTAAAGGTTACTTGAAATCAACTTGACCGTCTTTCAGGTCTAAATGTCTTATTTATTGAGTGTATTTCAACTCATAACAGAATTGCTTCTGTTAATATTATTATACTCAATTTATTAAAAAAAATCAACAAAATGTTAAAAATTTTTAACATTTTGTTAAAAAATATGTTAATATAATGCTAATTTAGCTTTTAGGAGGCATAAACTTTGAATATAAATGATGAATTAAACAAACTAAATACAAACCAACAACAAGAATTAGAAAAATGGTTTGCTGAACAAATATTTAAATTAAATAAAGTAAATAAAAATGAACAACTAAACTATGTGCCATATGTTACTAGAAAACAAGTTGTATGGGTGGATTTTGGAGTAAATGTTGGTCAGGAATTAAATCATTCACACCCTGCTGTTGTACTTTATTCAAGGCCAAATGTTGGTACAGTTCTTGTTGCTCCACTAACAAGTAAATCCAACACATCTGATGTTGTTATTGATATTGGAGAAATAGAAAATTTTGAAGGGTTTTCATATTGTAAGATAGACCAATTACGAGCAGTAAGTAAATTAAGAATACAAACTAAAAAGCATGAAAATAAGTACTATAATAACTACAATAGAGAAACTGGAGAATATTCTAATCCAGAATTATCTACAGAACAAATGAATTTAATAGATAAAGCTATACAAGAATTGAAATTTAAATCGAAATAAATAATGGCAAAGTTTTGGCAGAGTAATGGCAGAGCTTTATCTTACTGCTTAGATAAAAAAGCAGTAAGTTTAGCAGTATGAAATGACAAAGTATAATTCATTAAAGGAAAGGAAGTTTTTAATGGAGAATATAGTAATTAGAAAAGCAATTTTGGAAGATGTTAGCTACATCCAAAATTTAAATAACGAATTATTTAAATTGGAAAAAGAAAACTATGACACAACTTTAGTTTTGAACTGGGCTTTAACAGAAGAAGGCAAAGATTATTTCGAAGATTTAATCAAAAATCAATATGTCATAGTCGCAACATTAGAAGATAAAATTATTGGTTATCTAGCAGGTTCAATAAATGAAAAAGGTAGTTATGAAGAAATACAATATGGTGAAATTAATAATATGTTTATAAAAGAAGATTACAGACTATATGGCATTGGCAAAAAACTAATAAATAATTTTAAAAATTATTGCAGAAATAATAATATCAGCAATTTAAAAGTGGTTGCAAGTTCAAAAAACAAAAATGCAATAGAGTTTTATAGAAAAAATGGATTTGATGATTTTAATTTAACTTTAACTATGAATATTGGAGATTAAGATATGGATGGATTTTATGTAGGAGATATAATTGGCAATTCATATACTCACGAAAATGAGAAATATAACTTAAAAACAAAGGATTTTGAACTATTTACAAATAGAAGTAAATTTTCAGATGATACTATTCTATCTTTTGCAACTATATATTGGCTATTGCATACACATCATGAATCTACTGAAATGATAACAGTTTTAAAAAAATTTTACGAAGAATACCCAGATAAAATTCCAACTATCTATGGAGAATCATTTGTAAATTGGATTACAAGTGTAAAAGATGAATACAGAAAATCGTCTGGAAACGGTGGTGCAATGAGGTCTTCTGTTATCGGATGGTATGCTAAAGATATAGAAGAACTTAAAAAATTAGTATATAAAGCAATTATGCCTACTCATAACGAAGAAGGAGCAATTAAAGCATCCGAAATCGTTGCCATTTCTATATTTCTATTTAAAAATAATTATACTAAAGATGCAGTATTGAATTATATTGAAAGTAATTATAATTATGATTTACATGAAAATATAAATTCATATAAAAACTATTACACATATACATCAGATGCAAAAGAAACTGTAAGACCTGCGTTAATTGCTTTCTTTAACTCGACTGACTATGAAGATAGTATTAGAAATGCGGTATCTTTTGGTGGAGATACAGATACTATTACTACAATAAATTCATCAATAGCAGAAGCATATTATAAAGAGATACCTAAAAATATTTTAGAAAAAGCAATAAAATACTTACCAAGAGAATTCATTAATATATTAAATGAATTCAAAAAATATATATGATAAAAAATGTTAAAAGGATTTTATGAATATGGAAGAATTGAAACAAATAATTGATAATAAATGTGTAGAATTTAAAGGGTTAAAAATATATACTGGATGGTTTTATGATTTTGCAGAGATGCTTTTACAACAAGGGTATACTCAAGAACAAATAAGTAATATATTAGAGCAGATAATGAGTACTGATTGTATGGAAAATATGAGTGGAAAAGGTATGATGAAGTATTTTGGAAACGTACAACCTGCTATTGATAATGAAAAAGCCTTTTTTGATTATATAAAAAGCAAATTAGATATACAAAATCCAGAATACCTTGAAAGTGGATTACAATATGCATCACAAGAAACTAAAAATGTAGGAAATTTTATTGATGCTTTTATAAAATATGTTGTAATAACCAATTTCGAAGATTTGCAACTTCAATATAAAGACCAAACAACAGAACATTGGGAGCAAATGCTTGTTAGTTGTTGTTTGGGAAATTTTAGTTTAAGTACTATGCTATGTGAAGCCGAATCAGATAAAATATATTTTGATGAACTTCATACTAGAAAAAATTTAACAGGTACTAGAATTGGTGCTGTTTTATTTAAAAAATTAATGGAAAAAATACACAATGAATTCCCTGACAGAGATTTATATACATTAAGATTAAAAAAAGATAATGAAGGTGCTAAAAGATTTTATGAAAGAATGGGTGGAACAGTATATGACTATGGAGATGAATCACAATTTGGTGTAGTCTATAAAAAAGAAGATATGGAAGAATTATTTAAAAAAGAGGTCGTTCCTCCTACTTTATATCCTACTAAAAAAGAAGAATTTTTAAATAGTTTAAAAGTTAACATTACTAATAAAGAACCAGATCCATTTCCATCAGATGAAGATATTATTGAAAAAATGGATATTAATGATAAGTTTTATAGTTTTGACATGGATGATATTGATAAAAAAATAAAGATTCCAAAGCTAGCCAAAAATGGAGAACAGTTATATTTATATCGTAGAAGTATAAGAAATAGACAATTAGGCTCTAGTAATTCTAGAATAGATTCACAATATTTTATTTTAAATAATTCTGGACAAATTGTTGGCAGAGTTCCTGTTTCAGTTTTAGAGCCTTATTCATTAAGTATGGATTATTGGATACGAGATGAATTTCAAGGACAAGGCATTGGGACTGTGGTTTTAGAAGAAATAGTAAAACAAATTTACGATGGAAAAGAATTCGATGGAATAGACTGTATATCAGCTAAATTTCCAGAAGCAAATAAAACATCAATACAAAATATTAAATTAGAAATATCAGACGATAACGAAGCTAGTATTAAAATTGCTTCAAAAAATGGATTCAAAAAAGCAGGTGAACGATATTATTCACTAACTTTAAATAACTTTCTTGAAAGAAATCAAGAAAGAGCCAAATAAATAACTGTATTTATTCGGCTCTTTTTCTCTAATATCCGCCATCAATTGTAAGAACTTCTCCATTAATATAAGTTGATTCTTCGCTAGATAAAAAATAGATTGTATTGGCTATTTCGCTTGGTGTAGCAAATCTGTTTAGGAATATTTTCTTATTTTCTTCTTCAATATATTCTTTTGGTAAATCTTTATTCATATCTGTATCTGCCCATCCAATAGCTATAGCATTTACTCTTATATTTGGTTTGAATTGAAATGCCAAATCCCTTGTTAAACTCTGCAATCCAACCTTGGAAATATTGTAGTCAATAGATTCTGGTGCAATAACCTTTGTTCCATTTGTTGATGATACATTAATAATTGAACTTCCTTTTTTCATATATTTAGAAACTTCTCTAGATACAATAAATGCACCTAAAACATTTACTCTAATTGTATTCTCAAATTCAGATACTGTTGCTTTATAAATATCTCTATCAAAAACTATACCTGCACAATTCACAAGTACATCTATTTTTCCAAATCTATCTATAATCTTTTTTATACCACTTATTATTTCTGCTTCGTTTGAAACATCCATTTCTACAATCATTGTCTGAATTCCATATTGCTTTTCAACATATTCTTTTAACTTTTTAGCATCTTCTTCATTGTTAAATTCAAAATCGCCATCAACAAATTTAAGTTTTGCCTCTTTTTCACTAGATATATAATTTATAACTACATTATAACCTTTTTTTGCAAATTCAATAATTGTTGCTCTACCAATTCCTCTTGAACTACCTGTAACTAAAACTACTTTATTTTCCATGTTTTCACTTCTTTCTAATACTTCTAATTAATTTTTTTCATATATAATCTTCTTAAAAATCCATTTGATAGTTTTGTTTCCTTTACAAACTCTAGTCCTATTTTTTCCAATGTTTTACAACTTGCTACATTATCAGGATGTGCCATTGAAATAATATAGTCAAAATTTAATTCTTTTGCAAGATTCATTTCAAGTGTTTGTAATTTAGTAGTAATTCCTAATCCTCTATATTCTGGCAATACTAAATTTCCACCTAATTCACATACTTTGTACTCAGTTAAATCAAATTCCTTTTTAAAATCTTCTAACATATCTTGTGAAACATATAATTGTGCCATTCCTACAAGTTTATTACCATCATAAGCTCCATATAATGGTGCATAGTTTACTTCATCAAACATACTATCTAATTCCCATTGTTCATATGGAATAAAATGATTTTGGTCTGGTAATCCACTTAATACTATATCTATAAGTTTAAATAACTGCTCTTTGTCTTTTTCTTCAATCTTTTTATATGTTAATTCCATAAAATTGATCTCCTTTATAATCAAAATAATTATGACTATATATTACCATTTTTTACTCTTTTTATCAAGTAACTGAGAAATACAATTACTAAAAAAATATTATCTACCTCTCGATTTATCTTTTTTCTTATCTTTAACAATTTCTTTTGATTTTTCAATTTTAAGTTGATTTTTAAGCAGAATGGTTCTATTTTCAATTTCATAGCAGCCCACGATATCTTTATTGGTTTTATTAATTAAAGCCTTTAAATTGGCAATTTCGTGTGTAATTTTCCCTTTGATTTCAGGATTTGTTTCTCTTTTTCTTTTTCTCCATAGATTTTCTCTTTTGCCTTTTAAATTTCGTACTTTCTCCTCTAAATTGAATCTATAAGATTTAAGTTCTTCTAAGTTATTAATTTTATTTTCAGATAGTAAAATGGTTTGCTTACTTAAACTTTCTAAATGTTTTAAAGATATTTTCATTTCTTTTGTAATTGGTACTCTATAGTTTCCAATTTCAATTTTTTCAGGGAGTGGGTCAATTCTTAATAATATGCATATTAGAATATATAATGCAGGAAGTTCTCGTAATTGATGCTCTCTTTGTTTTTGCTTAAATTTATTATATTCTTCAATACTCATTTTATATTTTTTCTTTGGAATATAAACTTGACTATAAGTTTTATTTTCAATTCTATATCGTATCTTTTCTTTAGTATAATTATCTCCAAATAATTCTTGTGGTCTTACAACTTGGTAACTATTATCTCTTTCAATAATAATTCCTGTATCTTCATTTTCTGAAACATAATAGCCTTTTGCTTCTAGCTTTGATACAAACCCCTTATATGAATATGAAATAGCAATTGCATCATCTATATCTTTTTTTACTAATTGCATATATGGATTATTTTTAGCATACAGCTTATAATAGCCTTTATTCTTCCACGGAGTTTTTATAACGCTTAATCCATTTTCTCTGCATATAAAATCAGATGTTATTCTTATAAAGTCTTTTGTTTCTCTATTACTATAAAACTTATACCCACTTTTAAAAGAAACAGAATTTATAACAATATGGTTGTGTACATTATCTGTATTTAGATGTGTTGCAACTACAAATTGAAAGTCATCTCCAAACAGTTCTTTAGCATATTGTAATCCTAGCTCGTGGCATTTCTTTGGAGATATTTCTTTTCCATCAAATGATTGTATTAAATGGTAAGATATTATTCCATCTTCTTTATCAAATCTTTTCTTTGTATCTTGCATTTCGTAAATTGCAGTGTCTGGTCTGCAATTTACACCAGACACATACATCATCTTTTCAGTTTTCTCGCCATTCATAATATACTTAATTATTGTGTTTAATCTTGTTTTTCTAGTCAAAAATTTTGTGACCGCCATAGTAAACTCCACCTTCTTTCTTGGTTGGGGTAAGGTAGAAGTTTTGTAAATCATCTATCATGTCATTAACTTTATTAGCAAGTGGATAATATTTATTATCATCAACATACTGATATGTGTTAGCTACTCTTGCAAGTTGATTTATATTTATTGCAATACCTCTTAAATCATTTAGTATTTTATAAAAGTTTTCATCAGGTTTTTCTTTTATTTGAGTATCATTAATGACATGTCTAAAAAAAGCAGATTCTGATAAACCTGCTTTCAAACATTTCTTTTTTAGTAATTCATTTTCTCTACTATTAAGCCATACTTGTTTTTTTATTGATCTTGTTCGCATAAATTATCATCTCCAATCTCTAATATTTTTTTATAAAACTTTTCTAAAGTTTTGTTTAAAGTATATATTTTATAATTTGTACTTTAAGAATTGTGCGGTAGTACAAATTCATGGCTTGCTTTATACATAAAAACAACAATTGTACTACCACACGCCAGAGTTATTTTTACTTTAAAATGCCCATATTTTTGAAATAAAAGTAAGCCTCATTGCCACCTAAAAAGAACAATTCTTTTGCTTCAATTTCCTTCATATTGTAAAATATTTGTACCAATTTAGATAACATTTTACATTCATAATTGTTCAGATTTCTTCCTTCATTTTGTCCTTCTAAAACCCAATTTAAATTTTTATTTTTTCTTAATAATTCATAATATTGTTCTTGTAATTGTTTGTATTTTTCATTTTTATTTTTCAAATTTCCAATAATATCTTCTAAATATTCTTCAAACATATCTTCATATTCTTTATAAAAACTTTTGATTTCACTCATAACATTTACCTCACTTTTAATCATGAATTAGTTCTTTTAGTACAATTTCTTCAGCTCTATTTTTTATATTATTCATCTTTCCGTACCCATTCTAGTTGGTTATTAGCCTTTAATTCTTCAGTAACATTTTCCTTTTTAGCTAATTCTTTTATAATAGCATTTACTCTTTCTGTAGCTGTTATATCTATATCCATTAAATGCTTTTGTAGTTTATTTTCCATTTGTAAAATCATATATTCAGCTTTCTTATTAGTCTTTAAATAGTTAAGTCTTAACCTTCCATATTTACCTAATTTAAAATTTTTAATATTACTTGGTGCTACTATATTTGGTATATAATAATCTCCTTGTAATACATACTCAATACCAGTTTTACTATCTACAAATTTTTCTTTTAGATTTCCATTTTCATCATATCTTTCATCCATTTTATAAATCCTCCTTAATCTACAAAATTAGCATATAAGCTATTTAAAAATTCTTTTGTATATTGCCTTTGTTCATAATTGCAATAATTTTTATTAGTTATATTAGTATTTTTATTATTAGTATAGTTAGGACGTAAATTCTCCGATTCATGAGTCGTAGAATTTACGCTTCGTGAGTCGGAATTTTTACGAGTCAGATTATCGAATTTTTCATCGTGTACCATTTGGGCAGGGTATAAAAGTTTTGGTTTAGCTTTTCCTTGACTTTTTTCTAATAATAATTTTGCATCTACTAATTCTTTAAATGTTTTTGTACAAGTTTTATCTGAAATATGCAGTATGCTTTGTATTTCTTTTCTAGTAAATATTAAATAAATATTTCCGTTTTTATCTACCCAATTATTCTTAATAGATAGAGTTAGCCTGTCTAATAAAATACCATAAAGAAGTATTGCAGCAGGAGATAAAGAAATATATCTCTCATTTACAAAAAGTTCTTTTGGTATCATATAAAATTTGTATTGATAAATATCTTTTTGATTTATAAATTTAAAATCTTTTTCCATATTTTGTCCTTTCCGAACTTAATATGAAATAAACTAAAAAATTTGGAACTTTAATTTGGAACGAAATTTGATTATTTTTGAGAAACTGACAGAAATTTGCAAAAAAGAAAAACACTTATCAAACTATATTGATAAGTGCTTTTGACGATTTTCTATTTTTATAGATTTCTCTAAATTTCTCTAGAAAATCGTAAGTGTTTGGTGCAGATGGCCGGAATCGAACCGGCACGGTTTATTCAACCGCAGGATTTTAAGTCCTGTGCGTCTACCAGTTCCGCCACATCTGCGTAACTGAACTGACAATTCATATTATAATACGATAAAACCACATTTGTCAATACTAAAATAAAAAAAATAAAATTCTGCAATATGTGTAGACATTTATAAGAAATTAGCTTAAAATATTAGAATAGAAAGAAGGCAAGATGGTATGAATATATGGCATGAAATATCACCAGAAAGAATAAAAAAAGACGATTTTATAAGTGTAGTTGAAATAACAAAAGGTGGCAAAAACAAATATGAATTAGATAAAGAAACAGGAATGTTAAGGTTAGATAGAGTACTATATACCTCTACACACTATCCTGCAAATTATGGATTTATTCCAAGAACATATGCAAGAGATAATGACCCCTTAGATGTATTGGTACTTTGTCAAGAAGATATTATTCCACTTACATTAGTAGAATGTTATCCCATAGGTGTTCTAATTATGATAGATGGGGAAGAATATGATGAAAAAATAATAGCTGTAGCAAAAAAAGATCCATTTTTAAATGAATATCAAGATATATCAGAAGTATCTCATCAGATTTCAGCAGAAATAAAACATTTTTTTGAAGTATATAAACAATTAGAGGGTAAAACCACAACAATAGAAAAAATATTAGGAAGGGAAGAGGCAGAAAAAATAATTCAAACTTGTATAGATAGCTATAATAAAAAATTTGTTAAATAAATTATTAGGGAGAAGGAGTATGATATTCAAAATAATATTTAATATATTGGCAGTTACACTATTTATAACAATGTTTTTCAAAATGATAAAGAAAAATAATACACAATATTTGTATTTGTTAGTAATTCAGTTCATAGGAATTTTACTAAATTTTGTAGAGCTAATATTAGCAACTAGTTTTAATATAGTTTTAAAAATATTTATATATGTGTTATCAATAATAATACCGGGAATAATACTATTATTAGAGCATAAGCAAAATATGGATTTTCCAGAAATGTTAAATATAATTTTAGCAGAATGGATGATACACTTAGGCAAAAAAGATAATGCAAAAAAGTATTTATTAATATTAATAAATAAATATCCAGAAAACTTTATGGGACATAAATTACTAGCAGAAATATATGAAAAAGAAGGAAAAATTTCTAACGCTATATCTGAATATTTAAGTACAATAGAAATAAGACCACAAAATTTTGAAATGAATTGCAAAATAGCTACATTACTGCATGTAGAGGGAAAAGATAATGAGGCTATTAACTTATTACAAGATTTGTTAAAAAAGAGACCGGAGGATTGCAAAGCAACAGAATTGCTCGGAGATATATTAATTGGACAGGAAAGATATAAAGAAGCTATATCTGTATATATGAGTTCATTAAGATATAATCCAGCAAGTTATGAGTTGTATTACAATTTGGGAATAGCTTATACAATGCTAAATGATTTTCAAAGAGCAAAGGAATTTTATGAAAAAGCAGCAGAATTAAATAGTCTATTATATCACGCAAAATTAAGTTTAGCACAGATAGCTATAATATATGGTGAATTAGATGAAGCGGAAATGTATTTATTTGAAAGCTTAAAAGAAAAAGAATTAGAATCTGGCTCATATTATTATTTAGCACAAATAGCAATGATAAAAGGTGATGAAGATAAAGCAAAAAATTACATAAAAGTAGCAATAGAACTAGAACCAGAACTATATGAAAAAATAGAAAAAGATACAGTGTTTTTGCCAATAAAAAATAGCATAGATAAACCTGCAGAATATAAGAAAAAACAAAAAAATAAATTAACCAAAGAACAAAAAGTACAAAAGCATTTGGAAGAAACCTGTTCGATTGTAGGTAAACTAAACAATAGTGATTTGACCATGATGAAAAATATAAAAGAAAATCAAAAATATAAAGGAAGAGAAAGATAGACATATTTTAAAAGTCCTTTTATATAATTAATATAAAAGGAGATTATGCATATGGAATTATCTATAATTGGTGGAGATTTAAGAACAGTAAAATTAATTAAATTGCTAGCACAAGATGAAAATACCATAAAGGTATGGGGATTTGAAAATAATGAAGAAATATTAAAATTAAAAGAAACTAAAACAAAAGTTAAACTTTGTAGTGGCATAGAAGATGCTTTAGAAGGAATAGAAATAATATTGGGGCCAACACCATTTACAAAAGATAAAAAATATGTGTGTACTCAATATACAAACCAAAAGTTAAAAATAGAAGAACTAACCAAAAATCTAAAAGGTAAGTTATTATTAGCAGGTTCAATACCAAATAATGTATTAGATAAAGTAGAAGCAATAGATATATTGAAAGATGAAAATTTAGTTATATTAAATGCAATTTCAACAGTAGAAGGGACAATAAATATTGCTATAAAAGAAACACAGAAAAATTTATATAAAAGTAATATATTAGTAATAGGATATGGTAGAATAGGTAAAATATTAGTAGATAGGCTAAATGCATTTAAAGCAAATGTGTATTGCAGTGCAAGAGGGAAAGACATTACATGGATAGACACTTTTGGAGGGAAAAGTATAAAATATGAAGATTTAAACGAACAGCTAAACAAATTTGATATAATAATAAATACTGTGCCAGTATTAATCTTAGATAAAGAAAGATTGAAGTTATTAGACAAAGATGTACTTTTGATAGATATAGCATCAGCCCCAGGAGGAATAGATTTTAATGTAGCACAAGACTTGAAAATAAAGACGATATGGGAATTAGGCATACCAGGTAAAATAGCACCATTAAGCTCAGCAAAATATATAAAAGAAACGATATATAATATATTAAAAAGAAAGGAAGATAACAAATGACAATAATACAAGCAATTATTTTAGGAACAGTACAAGGACTTACAGAATTTTTACCAATATCAAGTTCAGCACACTTGAATTTATTTCCTTGGCTGCTAAAATGGCAAGAGATGCCAGAATCATTTGACGTAGCTTTACATATAGGAACATTGCTAGCAATAATAGTATATTTCTTTAAAGACTGGATAAGGTTAATAGCAGGTGGATATAAACAAGTAGTAAAAAAAGAGAAAACAACAGATGGAAGAATATTCTGGTATTTAGTAATTGCTACAGTACCAGCAGGAATATTAAGTTTAATATTAGATAAAATAGTAGATAAAATAATAGGAAATAATTTAAATTTAGAAATGATTATAATATCAATGGCATTAATAATTATGGGAATAGTTCTATATCTAGTAGACAAAAATTCGAAATCAACTATAAAATATGAAAATATAACATTAAAGCAATCTGTTTTAATAGGTATGTCACAAGCATTAGCTGCAGCATTTCCAGGAGTATCACGTTCGGGAATAACTATGACAGTTGCAAGATGGTTAGGAATAGACAGAGAAAGTGCTGCTAAATATTCATTTTTATTAGCAACACCCATAACGGCAGCAGCAGTAATATTTAGTTTAGGAGATTTAGCCTTAACAAGTTTATCATTTTGGATAGGAGTGTTAGCAAGCTTTGTTGTAGGAATTTTTGTAATAAAATTCTTATTAAATTATTTGAAAAAAGGTAGCTTTAAAGTTTTTGCAATTTATAGAATCATAATAGGTTTGTTAATAATAGGAATAGTATTTATAAGATAAATAAAAAAGAGTTATTTAAATAAAAAGAATAGTATTATTTAGATAACTCTTAAAAAAGGAGCAAAAGATGAATATATTATTATATATAACAATATTTGTAATAGGTATGATTTTCGGAGCATTAACCACATTGCTATGTAGAATAAAATTAAAACAGAAAGTAACAATTGTAAAACCATATATATTAAGAGCAACATTAAGCGGAATAATATTTGTTTTATTTGCATTATCAATAAATTTAAATCAAAATACACTAACAAAAGATATGCTAATTTACTTTATATTTACCACTTTATATATTAGTATACTATTTATAATTGCTACAATCGATAAAAACGAAAAAAGAGTAAATAAGATAATCTTATTATTTGGTTTTATAGTAGTAACCGTGTATATGATTTACACATATGTTACAAGTAGCGATATATCTATATCTAGATATGCAACTTATTTGTTAATAGTATGTGCATTGATTATAGCAGATACAATATATATGAAACGAAAAGCAAAGCAAAATTATACCTTAAATGTATTACTATTATCTATGCTTATGATATTATTCACATATGAAGAAGTTTATTTTTTAACAGCTACATATGCCTTATTGATAATAGGTATTAAACTAATCCTAAACAAAATTAAAAATAGAAAAATAAAATATGTTAAATTTGATGAACATGCGAAAGCAAAAATACCAATAGCATATTATATGTGTTTAGCAAACATTATTATGTTATTAATAACAAATTATTATATATTTTACCAATATGTATAATAAATGTGTAATAATTAGAATAATTTATAACACAAAAAAATAATGAAGAGGAAAGAAAAAATGAAAATAGGAATTGATATAGGTGGAAGCCATATAGCAGTGGGAATAGTAGATGGAAATAACATTATAAATAAAAGCGAAACAGAAATAAATAAAAATAATGTTCAAGACATTGAGGAATTTATTTTAACATATATTGTGAATACTATCTCTAAACTAAAACAAAATGAAGAAATAGAATTAATAGGAATAGCAACACCAGGTAATCCTAAAAATGGAAATATTTCTACAATGGTTAACTTAGGAGTTGACGAATACAACATAAAAGAAAAGATAGAGCAATATTATAAAGTGCCTATAACAGTTCGAAATGATGCAAAATGTGCAGCACTAGCAGAAAAAAGATATGGGAGTTTGAAAGACTATGAAGATGCGGTATTTTTATGTTTAGGTACAGGGATTGGCTCGGCAGTATTTTTAAATAATCAATTATTGGTTCCAAAAAGGAATACAGGATTTGAAATAGGGCATATGGTAATAGAAAAGCAAGGAGAAAAATGTAATTGTGGTAAGCTTGGATGTTTTGAAGCATATTGTTCTATAAAAAGATTTAGAGAAAAAATAAAAAATATATTAAAAATACCTGAGGAAATACAAGGAAAAGACTTTTTAGATATATTACATAACAATATAAGTAATATGGAAGTACAACAAGTTATAATTATGTACATACAAGACCTTTTAGTAGGAATATCAAATATAATAGATATATTTGAACCAGAAGCAATATCAATAGGTGGTGGATTTGCATATTATAAAGATATATTGTATAACAAGCTTTTAGAAGAGTTCTATAATAGAAAATACGTATTTAACAAAAATTCTTTACCTGAAATAAAATTGGCAAGTTTAGGAAATGACGCTGGTATTATAGGTGCTGTTATAAATTAGGAGGAGTAATGGATTTATCAAATGAAAATATTATACATATAAAAAAAGATAATGTAGAATATATACAATTTAGAAAACTGTTAGAATATAAAAATATTACTCATTGTTATACTTTAAAAAGTGATGGGAAACTAAATTTTAGAAGTGAAAATAATGCAACAATGTTAAAAAGCTATGAAAATATTTCAAGAGAATTGGGGTTCACAAACATTATAAAACCCAAGCAAACACATTCAGATAATATTACAATAATAGAAAATAATGAAAAAAACTTAAATGAAATAGATGGCTTAATAACAAATGAAAAAAATGTAACTTTAGGAACAACATCGGCGGATTGCATATCATTATTATTTTATGATCCTAATAAAAACGTAATTGCAAATGTACATTCAGGATGGAGAGGAACGGAAAAAGGGATAGCAAAAAAAACAGTTCAAGAACTTATAGAAAAATTTAATTGCCAACCAAAAGATATAATTTGCTGTATATGTCCAAGTATAAGAAAATGTCATTTTGAAGTAGATGAAGATGTAAAAGAAATATTTTATAATAAATATGGCGATCTTCCTGAAATTAATGATATAATAAGTGAAAACACAGCAAAGCATAAATACTATATAGATACTGTATTAATAAATAAATGTTTACTAAAACAGATAGGATTAAGAAAAGAGAATATTATAGATAGTAATATATGTACAGTATGTAATAGCAATTCGTTTCACTCATATAGAGTAGATAAGGAAAATTCAGGAAGAAATATGGCAATAATAGAAATCAAATAATAGAAAGAGACGAAGAAAATGTATGATAATTGGGACGATTTAAAAAAAAGTATTGCAGAATGTAAAAAATGTAGATTATGCACCAATAGAACCAACATTGTTTTGGGAGAAGGTAATATAAATGCAAAAATAATGTTTATAGGAGAAGGACATGGTGCAGATGAAGATAAACAAGGCGTACCTTTTGTAGGGAAAGCAGGACAACTTATGAACAAAGCTTTTCAAGCATTAGGAATAAATAGAGAAGAAATATATATAGCAAATATAGTAAAATGTAGACCACCATCAAATAGAGTTCCAGAAGAGGACGAAGCACAAGCTTGCTTGAACTATTTACGAAATCAGGTTGTCTTAATAAAACCTGAAATTATAGTTCTATTAGGTAGTACAGCCCTAAAGACCATACTAGGAAAAGAATATGGAATAACAGCAGTACGTGGAAAATGGATGGAAAAAAACGGAATTAAATATATGCCAACATGGCATCCAGCAGCACTTCTAAGAGACGAGAACAAAAAGATAGAATTTTGGCAAGATTTAAAAGAATTAAAAAAGTATTTATAGAAAGGGAAAAAATGAACACAGAAATAAAAGAAAAAATAGAACAATGTTTAAATTGTAAAACAAAACCATGTACACAAGGATGTCCATTAGGAAATAATATACCAATATTTATAAAAAATGCAAAAGAAGGTAAATATAAAGAAGCATATGATATTCTTTCAGAAACTACGGTTTTACCAGCAATATGTGGAAGAATTTGTCCACATTATAAACAATGTATGGGAAAATGCATACGTGGTATAAAAGGACAACCTGTAAATATAGGAGATATAGAAAAATATATAGGAGATATATCAATAAAGGAAAAATATAATTTACCCAAATGTGAACAAGAAAGAAAAGAAAAAATTGCCATAGTAGGTAGCGGACCGGCTGGATTAACATGTGCAGCATTCTTACGAAGGAAAGGGTTTAAAGTAACAATATATGAAAAATATAATGAACTTGGGGGAATATTAAGAAATGGTATTCCAGAATTTAGATTAGACAAAGTTATACTAGATAATACAATACAAAAAATATTAGATTTAGGAATTGAAGTAAAATATAGCATGACATTAGGAGAAAACTTAAATATTGAGCAATTAGATAAAGAATATGATGCTATATTTTTAGCTATAGGAGCTAATATAACAAGAAAAATGGGAATAAAGGGGGAAGAGTTAGAAGGAGTATATGGTGGAAATGAGTTACTAGAGTCAAGAAATCACCCTAATTACAAAGGGAAAAAAGTTGCAGTAATAGGTGGAGGTAATGTGGCCATTGATTGTGCAAGAACAGTAAAAAGATTAGGCGCTGAAATAGTAAACATTATATATAGAAGAGAAGAAGAGCAAATGCCAGCCGAGAAAAAAGAAATAGAAAATGCAAAAAAAGAAGGAATAGAGTTTTTGTTTAAAAATAATATTGTAAAAATTATAGGAAATAAAAAAGTAGAAAAAATAGAATGTATAAAAACAGAGCTAATGCAAAAAGAGGGAGAAATAAGAAAATCGCCAGTTGAAATAAAAGATAGTAACTATATAATAGATGTGGATTATGTTATAATGGCATTGGGCTCAAAAACAGATATACAGGTATTAAATAAATTAGGTATAGAGCTTACACAAGACAAATATGTAAAAGTAAACAATAAAAATCAAACAAGTAATACGAAAATATTTGCAGGGGGAGATATAAAAGGCGAAAAATCAACAGTAGCATGGGCAGCGAGAAGTGGGAGAGATACAGCCGAAAATATAGAAAGCTTTTTAAACAATAATATTTGACATAAATAATATAGTTTGATATTATAAAATAAATACAAAGGATAGGAGAGATTTATATGGGAAGAGAAGAGTTCATAAGAGGTCTACAAGTACCACAAAACAAAAGACCGCAAAATAAAAGACCAAAACGAAAAATAAAATTAAATCAAGATATAAAGTATAAAAGGAGGAGATTTGCATTAGGTGTAGGACTAACAATGGGCTTAATAGCTGCTTCTTTAGGAATAATTAAGCAAGCAAATAAAGACAATGAGGAAATGAGTTTACCAGACACTATAGTAGATATGAGAGAGCCAGAAGAAGTTAGTGAATTAACTGGAACAAACTTAGATGAAGTAAACTTAGATGAAACAAACTCAGATGATATAAATGAAGAAAAGAAAGTGCCAAAAATGAATTATAATACAGATGAAGAAGCAACAAAAATTGCACTTAGACTAATAGCTGATAAAGTATCAGAAGCTTTGGGATTTGAAGAAACAGCAAACCAACGATTATATACCAAAAGAGTGTCTGATGGGGAGTACCAGATTAGGTTTGAATATAATCTAAATGGAGAAAGATTCACATCATCATTGTTTGGTTGGAAAGAAACAAAAGATTTGCTTAAATATTATACAGAAATAATGAAAGGTGGAAAAAATGCCGAAGCTATATATAATGAATTATATTATAAATCTATAAAAATAGATAAAGATGGAAAACTGTCATTTGTAGACTCGGAAGAACCAATAAATGAAGCAGGATGGCACTTAGATACTTGGGAAGAAAAAGACCCTCTTTCAGGAATGTATACTATAACAAAAGCAAAACTGGTTTCAGAAAGAGAAATTGGTGATGAAGGAAGATAAAAAATGAGAAATCACCTCTAGATATATAAGTCTAGAGGTGATTTTGGTGTAATATTAATTCTCATTAACCCTTTTTTCTCCGCCAAAAGAGAATAAGTTTTTTAGACTATTGAAAAGTGCATGTAACTTAGAGTTATTTACAGGAACTAAAGATACATTATTTATAATTGTATCATATTTAATTTCCAAAGCTTCCATTTGCTGAACATAATAGTCATTAAAAAAGGTATAACCATCTGTAGAGCCTAAATAATTTTTGTAATTATATAACTTATATCTGTATTCATCTATATCAGCAGTTGTATTTAATTTTTTCAATTCATTGTCAAAATATGAAGTGAAAATTACATTTTGTGTTTCAAAAAATAATTTTTTTAATTTATTTTTGTATAAAGAAATCTTTTTTCCATATCTTGCAGCTTGACTATCTGTACAAGAGATGTTAAGCAACTTGTTATTTAAATTTATTATTTTTTCTTCTGTATACAAAATTTCGTCTAAATTATCTTGTATATAAAAGAAAACTTTTTCACCACATGCCTGTATTATATTTTCTTGAAATTGTGTTGTAGCAGAAAACATACTATCATAAAAATCATTTTCATTTGTTATATAAACTAATTGTGAAACCAAATTACAAAGTACAGGATAGTAAGATGGCGAAGTTGTTGAAAAAGTTATATCATAATATTTAACCATTTCGTAGTTATGTCTTAGTGCTTTAGAAGTTGCAAGCTGAACAGCAGCTTCATTTAAAGCCATACCATATTCTTTAGAATTAATAAAAGCACATAATCCTAGTTTCTTCAAATTTCCTCTTCTGTCTTTTACTTCTTGTAAATAATGAATAACTTCATGTATAGCGAATTTTTCTATTTCATCAATAGAAAGACCTGCTTTAAAATATATAGAGGAATTTTTATAAAAGTAGTTTGCTTCAGCTAAACCTTCTGGCATTTCTGCATAATACATAGGAATTCTTGAAATAGTTATAAATAATTTTTGGGCAATAAAGTGTTGATTTGGAAAAGCTCTACATAGTTTTTGGGCAATATTTTTTGCTAAAGTATTAACACTTAAAGTGTCTAACTTATTTATAACTGTAATCCCATTTTTCTTTAATTCTTTTTCTATATTCATTTAAATTTCTCCTTAGTACAAATTACAACACTATTATACAACAAAACATAGATAAAAATATTACAAAACTAATACTTTTATATTACAAAAACATTACAGTTTATTTTACAACAATATTATATATCTTATTTTTTACATATATTTCTTTAATAACTGTCTTGTTCTGCAAATTATTTATAACTGTAGGATTAGCATGTACAAGTTCTTTTACGGTACTTTCATCAGTATCTCTTGCAATTTTTACAGTAGCTTTCAACTTTCCATTAAATTGTATAGGTAATTCTATTTCGTCATCAATTGTCTTTTCTTCATCATAAGTAGGCCATTCTGTTTCAGCAATTGTAATACTAGCACCAATTCTTTCATAAAGTTCTTCAGTAATATGTGGTGCAAATGGATTTAATAGTTGCAAAAAGGTTTTAAATTCAGCAATATTTATTCTTTTTAATTTATAAAATTCATTAACCATTGTCATAAAAGTAGAAATACAAGTATTAAATTTCATTTCTTCAATATCTGAACTTACTTTCTTTATAGCTTTGTGCATCATTTTTTCAAATTCAGGAGAGTAAGAATTGCCCTCTATTAACATATCCTGCAAGTTCCATACTCTATCTAAAAACTTACCACAGCCACGAATACTTTCCATAGACCAAGGAGCAGTTTGATCAAATGGCCCCATAAACATTTCATAAACTCTAAAAGTATCTGCACCAAATTCTTCTATAATATCATCTGGATTAACAACATTACCCTTAGATTTAGACATTTTTTCTCCATTTGAACCTAAAATCATGCCATGTGCAGTACGTTTTTGATAAGGTTCTTTTGTAGGAACAATTCCAATATCATATAAAAACTTATGCCAAAATCTAGAATATAATAAATGCAAAGTAGTGTGTTCCATACCTCCATTGTACCAATCAACAGGAGACCAATATTCCAAAGCTTCCTTAGAAACTAGTTCTTTATCATTATGTGGATCCATATATCTTAAATAATACCAAGAAGATCCAGCCCACTGAGGCATAGTATCTGTTTCTCTTTTAGCAGGTCCTTTACAATGTGGACAAATAGTGTTAATCCAATCAGTCTGCTTAGCAAGAGGAGATTCACCATTTTCACTAGGTTCATAATCTTTAATATCTGGTAAAACCAAAGGTAATTCTTCTTCTGGAATTGGAACCCAACCACATTTTTCACAATATACCATTGGAATTGGTTCGCCCCAATAACGTTGTCTAGAAAATACCCAATCACGAAGTTTGTAATTCACTTTTCTTTTTCCAATACCATTTTCTTCTAAATATCCTATAACTTTTTCCATAGCATCTTTTACATTTAAGCCATTTAAAAAACCAGAATTAACTAAAGTGCCAGAAGAAACATCTGTGAATACACTTTTTTGAACATCTTCTCCACCGCTAACAACTTCTATAATTGGCAAATTAAACTTTTTGGCGAATTCCCAGTCTCTGCTATCATGCGCAGGAACAGCCATAATAGCTCCTGTACCATATGTGATTAAAACATAATCAGAAGCCCAAATAGGAATTTCTTTACCAGTTAAAGGATTTATTGCCTTAATTCCTTTAATCTCAACTCCACTTTTTTCTTTGTTTAATTCAGAACGTTCGAAGTCAGATTTTAAACTAGCTAATCTTTTATATTCTTCAACTTCTTCCAAATTTGTAATTCTATCTTTTAATTTATTAATAAACTCATGCTCAGGAGCAACAACCATATAAGTAGCACCAAATAAAGTATCTGGTCTTGTAGTATAAACTGTTAACTCCTCATCAGAATTAGCAATTTTAAATTTAACTTCTGCACCCTCACTTCTGCCAATCCAATTAATCTGTTGTGCTTTAATTTTATCTAAAAAATTAACTTCATCTAGGTCATCAATTAATCTTTGAGCATAATTTGTAATTTTTAACATCCATTGACTTTTTTCTTTTTGAACAACTGCACTGCCACATCTTTCACAAACACCATTTACAACTTCTTCATTTGCTAAACCAACTTTACAACCAGTACAATAATTAATAGGCATAGTTGTTTTATATGCTAACCCTTTTTTAAATAATTGAATAAAAATCCATTGAGTCCATTTGTAATAATTGGGATCTGTTGTGTTTACTTCTCTTGACCAATCAAATGAAAAGCCTAAAGATTTTAATTGTTCTCTAAAATGATTTACATTCTTCTCAGTTGTAATTTTAGGATGAACATGATTTTTTATAGCATAATTTTCAGCTGGTAAGCCAAAAGCATCAAAACCAATAGGATATAAAACATTATATCCTTCCATCCTTTTTTTTCTAGCAATAATATCTAAAGCCGTATAGCTTCTAGGATGACCAACATGAAGACCTTGACCAGATGGATAAGGAAATTCAACTAACCCATACCATTTTTTCATGGAAGGATCATCTTTAGCAAAAAAAGTTCCTTCACTATACCATTTATTTTGCCATTTTTTATCTATATTTTTAAAGTCATATATCATAAAACTCTCTCCTCATCAATAATTTAAAACATTATATAATAATTATATTAAAAAGTAAATATTAGAAATAAATAATAAAATTTAGAAAATCTAAAAATATACAAACAAAATGTGGGAGAAAAGTTTTATAAATCAACATAAAAAGAAGATTCTAATTCTTGACTTTTAAATTCATTAGTATATAATAATTAATAAGTGCAAATAATATAACTAAGGAAATTTTGCCAGAAAGGATGAGATAATATGGCTATTGAAATTACAGAAGAAGAGAAAAACAGAATAAAAGAAATGATAGATAAACTGGTAGAAAAAGCCAAAATAGCTTCAGAAGAATATATGGATTTAACTCAAGAGCAAGTCGATAATATAGTAAAACAAATGGCAATGGCAGGATTGGAGCATCATATGGAGCTTGCGAAAATGGCAGTTGAAGAAACAAATAGAGGAATTTATGAAGACAAAATAACTAAAAATATGTTTGCAACAGAATATATATATCATAGTATAAAATATGATAAAACTGTAGGTGTAATTAACGAAAATGAAGAAGAGGGTTATGTAGAAATAGCAGAACCTGTTGGAATTATTGCAGGTGTAACACCTGTTACAAACCCAACTTCAACTACAATGTTTAAATCGATAATTGCTGCTAAAACAAGAAATGTAATAATATTTGGTTTTCACCCATCAGCTCAAAAATGTAGTGTAGCAGCAGCTAAAATATTAAGAGATGCAGCAGTAGCAGCAGGGGCACCAGAAAATTGCATTTTATGGATAGAAGAACCATCTGTTACAGCAACAAATATGCTTATGCATCATCCAGATGTGAATTTAATATTGGCAACAGGTGGCACAGGAATGGTAAAAGCAGCATATTCTTGCGGAAAGCCAGCACTAGGAGTAGGACCAGGCAATGTGCCTTGTTATATAGATAAAACAGCAAATTTAAAAACTTCTGTTAATGATTTAGTAATGTCAAAATCATTTGATAATGGAATGATATGTGCTTCTGAACAATCTGTCATAGTAGATAAAGAAATACATGAAGAATTTGAAAGACTTATGAAAGAAGCAGGATGCTATTTTATGTCACAAGATGAAACAAATACTTTAAGAAATAGTATGTTTATAGAAGAAAAAGGTTGTGCATTAAATGCAGATATAGTAGGAAAAAGCCCATATCAAATAGCAAAAGGTGCAGGAATAGAAGTTCCAATAGATACAAAAGTATTAGTTCTTAAAGAAAACGGAATTGGAATAGAATATCCATTCTCAAAAGAAAAGTTAAGCCCAGTCTTAGCATACTATATTGTAGAAAATGCAGATGAAGGAATAAACATAGCAGAAAGACTTATAGAATTTGGTGGACTTGGACATTCTGCTGTTATTCATTCAGAGAATGAGCAAACAATATTAAAATTTTCAGAAAAAGTTAAAGTAGGAAGAATAATAGTAAATTCTCCATCTACGCACGGAGCCATAGGAGATATATATAATACAAATATGCCATCATTAACATTAGGTTGTGGAACATTTGGAGGAAATTCAACAACAGCAAATGTATCATCTGTTAATTTAATAAATATAAAAAGAGTTGCAAAAAGAAGGGTAAATATGCAGTGGTTTAAAGTTCCAGAAAAAATTTATTTTGAAGCAGGCTCTATAGGATATTTAGAAAAAATGCCAAATATAACAAGAGCATTCATAGTAACAGATGAATCAATGGTAAAACTGGGATATGTAGATAAAATATTATATTACTTAAGAAAAAGAAAAGAATATGTACATTCAGAAATTTTTGCAGATGTAGAATCAGACCCATCGTTTGAAACAATTAATAAAGGCGTAGAAATGATGAATGAATTTAAGCCAGATGTAATAATTGCATTAGGTGGAGGAAGTCCAATAGATGCTGCAAAAGGAATGTGGTTATTTTATGAGCACCCAGAGGCAGATGTCGAAGGATTAAAACTTAAATTTATGGATATAAGGAAGAGAACATATAAATTTCCTAAATTAGGTAATAAAGCCAAAATGGTAGCAATACCTACAACTTCAGGCACAGGCTCAGAAGTAACTTCGTTTGCAGTTATTACAGATAAAAAACTTAATAAAAAGTATCCATTAGCAGATTATGAATTAACACCAGATGTAGCAATCGTAGATCCAGATTTAGTAATGAGTTTGCCTAAGGGAATAACAGCAGATACTGGTATGGATGTTTTAACACATGCTATAGAAGCATATGTTTCTAATATGGCATCAGATTACACAGATGGACTAGCAGAAAAAGCTTTTGAATTAGTATTCAAGAATTTAAGAGAAGCGTATAACAATGGAAGTAATAAAGTGGCAAGGGAAAAAATGCATAATGCAAGTACAATAGCAGGAATGGCATTTACAAATGCATTCTTAGGAATAAATCATTCGTTAGCACATAAAATAGGAGGAGAGTTTCACTTACCACATGGAAGAATAAATGCAATTCTTCTTCCTTATGTTATTAAGTACAATAGTCAAAAGCCGACAAAGTTTGTTTCATTCCCTAAATATGAATATTTTATTGCGGACCAAAAATACGCGGATTTATCAAGAAAAATGAACTTTCCAGCATATACAAATGAAGAAGGAGTATGGTCATTAATAAATGAAATAAAAAGATTAAATTCAGATTTAGGAATTCCATCAAATTTTAAGGATGCAGGTATAGATGAAAAAGAATTTTTGGACAAAGTAGATATGTTAGCAGATAGAGCTTTTGAAGACCAATGTACAACAGCAAATCCAAGATTACCACTAGTAAGTGAGTTAAAGCAAATATTATTAGATAGCTATTATGGAAATAATATATAAGCAAAAATAGTGCCAAAGGGGACGGGGAATTTTGGCACTATTTTATTGCAAAGGAAAAAGCAATTTAATTTTCAAAATGAAATGTGCCAAAATTCCCCGTCCCCTTTGGCATAAATTAAACATTTTTTAGATATAACTTGAATTTTAGTAAAAAAATATATATAATATGTTTACATATTGAAAGGAACGTGAGTATACATGAAAGTTAGTAAAGAAGAATTATTACACATTGCAAATTTAGCAAGCTTAAATTTAAAAGATGAAGAGATAGATACATATTTACTACATCTTCAAGATATTTTGAATTTTGCTAATATTGTAGGTAAAGCACCAGTAAGTGACATGGAAGAGACAATAGGAGTAAATGAAAATTGTAATATATTTAGAAAAGATGAAATAAAACCATTTGAAGATATAGAAGCACTATTAAAAAATGCGCCAGAACAAGAGGCAAATATGTTTAAAATACCAAAGGTAATACAATAAAGGTTGGAAATTAGATGTTATACATTAAATAATTAACATCAAAATTAAAGGAGGAGAACAATGGATATTACAGAATTAACTGTGCATGAGTTAGTTGAAAAATTAAAAAGCAAAGAGCTTACAGTAACAGAAATAAACAAAGCATATATAGATAGAATAAATGACAGAGAAAAAGATGTACAAGCATTTATAACGCTATTAACAGAGGAGGCTTTAAAAGAAGCAGAGAGTATAGAAAAAAAAGAAAATTTATCTGAATTAGCGGGTATTCCAATAGGAATAAAAGACAATATATGTACAAAAAATATAAAAACAACATGTGCTTCAAAAATGCTAGAAAATTTTGTATCACCATATGATGCAACAGTAATAGAAAAATTAGAAAGTAAAGGCATAATAAATTTGGGCAAATTAAATTTAGACGAACTCGCAATGGGAGGTTCTACAGAGTACTCGGCTTTTAAAGTAACAAAAAACCCATGGAATTTAAAAAATGTTCCAGGTGGTTCTTCTGGTGGAAGTGCAGCAGCAGTTGCTGCTAATTTAGTACCTTGGGCATTGGGGTCAGATACAGGTGGTTCAATACGTCAGCCTGCATCATTTTGTGGAGTAGTGGGACTAAAACCAACATATGGATTGGTTTCAAGATATGGATTAGTAGCGTTTGCTTCATCTCTTGATCAAATAGGACCAATTACAAAAGATGTAAAAGATGCAGCAATTTTATTAAATGTAATAGCAGGACATGATGAAAAAGATACAACCTCAGAAAAAATTAATGATAAAGATTATACAAAGTGCTTAAAAAATGATGTTAAAGGATTAAAAATAGGTATACCAAAAGAATATTTTAGTGATGGAATAAATGTAGAGGTAAAAGCGAAGTTAGAAGAAACGATAGAAAAATATAGACAATTAGGTGCAGAAGTAGAAGAATTTTCATTAAGTATTGCAGATTATGCTTTAGCAACTTACTATATAATAGCTTGTGCAGAAGCAAGCTCAAATTTAGGAAGATTTGATGGAATTCGTTATGGATATAGAACAAAGAATTTTTCAAATTTAAAAGATATATATAAAAATTCTAGAAGTGAGGCTTTTGGAAGTGAAGTAAAAAGGAGAATTATATTAGGTACATATGTACTTTCTTCTGGATATTATGATGCATATTATAAAAAAGCACAACAGGTTCGTACACTAGTACAAAAAGAATTTAATGATGCATTTAAAAAATATGATATATTACTTACACCAACAGCACCAACAGCAGCATTTGAAATAGGTGCAAAATCAAATAATCCTTTAGAGATGTATTTGGCAGATATATGTACAGTTCCAGTAAATATAGCAGGTCTTCCAGCAATATCTGTACCAGTGGGAGTAGATAATAATGGCATGCCAATAGGAATGCAACTTATAGGAAATAAGTTTGAAGAAGAGAAAATATTAAATGCAGCATATACACTTGAACAAGAGATTAAATTTAGAGAAAATTATAAGCCTAATTTTAAATAAATTTAGACTATTATATGAGAATAATTTGTAATTAATTTAGAGGAGGAGAACAACAATGGCTAGAGAAGATTATGAGGTTGTAATAGGGTTAGAAGTACATGCAGAACTTTCAACAAAAACAAAAATATTTTGCCCATGCCCTACAGAGTTTGGAGCAGAACCCAATACACATACATGTCCAATTTGTATGGCAATGCCAGGAACATTACCAGTATTAAACGAGAAAGTAGTAGAATATGCTGTAAAAGCTGGACTGGCAACTAATTGTGAAATATCAAGAAATTGTAAAAATGATAGAAAAAATTATTTTTATCCAGATCTTCCTAAATCATATCAGATATCACAATTTGATAAACCACTTTGTGAAAGAGGGTATGTGGAGATAGAAGAAGAAAATGGAGAAAAAAAGAAAATAAGACTTACAAGAATTCATATAGAAGAAGATGCTGGAAAGCTAAACCATAGTGAATTAAGCGGAGGAAGCTTAGTAGATTTAAATAGGGCAGGAGTGCCTTTAATAGAGATAGTTTCAGAACCAGATTTACGTTCAAGCGAAGAAGCAGAAAAATATTTAAGAAAGTTAAAATCTATTCTAGAATATATAGAAGTATCAGACTGCAAAATGCAAGAGGGATCTTTTAGAGCAGATGTAAATGTTTCTGTAAGAAAAAAAGGTGCAAAAGAATATGGAACACGTACAGAGATGAAAAATATGAACTCATTTAGAGCAATTGTAAGAGGAATAGAATATGAAGTAGAAAGACAAATAGAAGTATTAGAAAATGGGGGAAAGGTAGAACAAGAAACACTAAGATGGGATGATGTATCAGGAAGAACTTTTTCAATGAGAGATAAAGAAGATGCACAAGATTATAGATATTTCCCAGAGCCAGATTTGGTAGCAATAAGATTGTCAGATGAATATATTGAAAATGTTAAAAAAACATTACCAGAATTACCAGAAAGAAGAAAGAAAAGATATTTGGAAGACTATGGGCTATCACAAAAAGATGCTACATTACTAACTGCATCTAAATATTTGTCAGACTTGTTTGAAGGAACATTAAAAATATATGGTAAACCAAAAGCAATAGCAAATTGGATCTTATCAGATATTTCAAGGATATTAAATGAAAAAGAGATAGAAGCAACTGAAATACCATTTACTTCAAAAGAATTAGCTAAAGTAATTGAGCTAATAGATAAAGGAACAATAAGTTCAGCAATTGCAAAAAAGATAATAGAGGAATTATTTGAAAATCCAAAAAATCCAGAAGATATTATAAAAGAGAAAGGATGGGTTCAAATCTCAGATGAAGGAGCAATTAAAGAGGTAGTGCTAAAAATATTAGATAAAAACCCACAATCTATAAGTGATTATAAATCAGGAAAAGACAGAGCATTAGGATTTTTAGTAGGACAAGCTATGAAAGAGACAAAGGGAAAGGCAAATCCACAAATACTTAATAAAATGTTTTTAGAGGAATTAAATAAAGAATAAAATTCGGAAGCTTTTGCTTTCGAATTTTTTTAACATTTCAAATCTTTTTTTATGTGATTAAACACAACTCCGCACATAATAAAGGCAACTATAAAAAATAAACCAGAGCGAAATAAAGAAATTCCTATGTAATAAAATATAGGAGAAGCATAAAATTTATAAATAAGTAAAAGAAATATGGCTAATATACAAAATAAAAAACAGTATTTAACTCCGGATTTTACAGTTTTTAATATTAATTTATCAAAAGATTTTAATTCTTTCAAAACCTTATTCATATTTACATCAACCTCTCTTAAGATGTTCTTATATTAATATTAACATAATTCTAATGTAAAAAGCAAAGGTAATATATACCAAATAAGACATTTGATATATATGTAGAATTAATTTTCTTGTGTAAGTATACTTAAAATTTTTCCATATATTTTGTTGGAATTATTTTCCCAATTATTCACAATTTTTTTAGCCTGTTCTCTAGATGGAGCTGTAGTTTTCAGTTCAAAACAACATTCATTGTTTTCTATAATTTTACAGCTTACAACATAATTATTCTCACTGCGAGGGGTGTACTCAGCAATAACAGAGCTTTCATTTTTGGCAGTTGTTAATTCAGTATCTATTTGTAATTTTAAAATTCCTGGTAAAATATCCTCAGTAAGTTCTAAAACGTTTTTGCCCAAAGTTGTTATTTTATAAATAGTATGAATACCATTATTAAAAAATTCAATATATTTATTATTAATTAAATCTAACAAAAACTGTTGAAAATAAAAATAATTCATATCATTTATAGAAAGTATAAGCTTATATAAACTTTCATTAGAAACAGGGTTAGGCAATTTATTCAAAATATATAAAATTATAACTTTACCCTCTGCTAAAGTTTCATTATCTGATGTTAATTTCACAATACTCACTCCCATATAAAATATATAAGTATTATAACACGTAAAAAAGCAAAATACTAGCAATAAAACAAAAATAAGTTAATTAATAAATATTAATCAGTACTTGTATAAAATAACGTAAATAGTATATAATTTAATTATAAATTTTAAACAAAGGAGAGATATGTATGGATAGAAAAGTAAAAGTTATACAATTTGGTACGGGTAAAATGGCAGTATACACAATGAGATATGTACTAGAAAAAGGGGGAGAAATTGTTGGCGCAATAGACGTAAACCCCAATGTTATAGGAAAAGATATTTCAGAAATAATGGGGATTGCTGATAAGAAAAATGTTACAGTAACAGCATTAGAAAATGCTGAAGAAATGATAAAAAATACAAAACCAGATATAGCAATAGTAACAACTATGAGCCTAATAGAAGATGTAAAAGATGCTTTAATGTTATGTGCTAAATTAGGAGTTAATGCAATAACAACCTGTGAAGAAGCATTTTATCCACAAAACTCAAACCCAATAGCTACAAGGAATATTGATGAATTAGCAAAGAAAAATGGATGCACAATTACAGGAAGTGGATATCAAGACATATATTGGGGACAATTAATAAGCTCAATTGCAGGTTCTACACAAAAAATAACAAAAATAGTTGGAAGTTCAAGCTATAATGTAGAGGATTACGGAATAGCTTTAGCAAAAGCACATGGAGCAGGACTTACACTAGAAGAATTTGAAAAAGAAGTTGCAGCAGCAGATAATATTAGTGAAAAAGAAAGAATAGAATTAATTAATAATGGAAAATTTTTACCATCATATATGTGGAATGTAAATGGATGGCTTTGTTCAAAATTAGGCTTGACAGAAATAGAGCAAACACAAAAATGTGTACCACAAACTTATAAAGAGGATATTGAGTCTTCTACATTGGGTATGACAGTAAAAGCAGGACAAGCAACAGGAATGAGTGCAGTTGTTACAACACAAACAAAAGAAGGAATTATTTTAGAAACAGAATGCATAGGAAAAGTATATTCAAAAGAAGATTATGACAAAAATGAATGGACAATTTATGGAGAACCAAATACAACAATAGTTGTAGCGAGACCATCAACAGTAGAATTGACTTGTGCTACTGTAGTAAACAGAATACCAGATGTAATAAATGCAGAACCTGGATATGTAACAACAGAAAAAATGGGAGAGCTAAATTATAGGGTAAAACCATTAAATGAATATGTAAAATAAGAAGAAATTATATGTACTTAATTAAAAAATGTCCCAGACTAATCGGATAAAACCGAAAAGTCTGGTTTTTCTTCTTATATAAATATTTAACCTATTTTAAATCTGATGTACAGTTAGGGCATCTTGTTGCTTTAAAATTGATTTCAGTATAACAAAAAGGACAAGTTTTAGTTGTTGGCTCAGGTGCAGGCTCTTCCTCTTTCTCTTTTTTCTTAAATAATTTACTTTTTTTAGATAACTCTTCTAATTTTTCTTTGTTCTTTTTAGATATTTTTTCAAAATTACCCTTTGCGGTATCAGCCAATTTCTTATTTATTTTATTTGCTGAGCGTATTGCAATAAAAATAGAAAAAGCTATAATTAAAAAGTCAATAATAGATGTTATAAAATTACCATATTTAATAGAAATATCACCTATTGTAAATTCTAATGTGGAAAAATCCACTTTTCCAGTAATAATAGATATTGTGGGCATAACAATATCATTAACTAAAGATGTAACTATTTTTTGAAAAGCGCCACCTATAATAATACCAATAGCCATATCAAATATATTCCCACGAGTAGCGAACTCTTTAAATTCTTTTAACATATCAAAAATCAATCCTTTCTATAAACAATATATAACATAATATGACAAAAATCCCAAAAAGTCAATTATAAAAATTTGAGATGTTCGCTTGTTTTTTAAAATTATATACTGTATAGTGAGTAAAGAAAAATATGTGCGGTGGAGATGAAACAATATGGATAAAGTAGATTTCAAAATTGAAAGAAATAATGACAGAGAATATGTTTTAAATAAAGTTAAAACAGAAGGCAAATTATTAGATTTAGCAAGTGATGAACTAAAAGAGGATAAAGAACTAGTTTGGGAGGCAATAAAAAATAATGCAGAAGCTTTAGAGTTTGCAGGTACTACTTTAAAAGGAGATAAAGATATTGTTTTAGAATCGGTTAAAAAAGTTGGGTGGACCATATGCTATGCTAATGAAAAATTGCAAGATGATAAAGATATAGTTTTAGCAGCTGTACAAAAAAGTGGACAAGCATTATATTACGCTTCTCAGAGTTTAAGAGATGACAAACAAGTAGTTTTAGAGGCAGTAAAAAATAAAGGAATAATATTAAAATATGCAAGTAGTAGATTAAGACAAGACAAAGAGGTGGTAATTGAGGCAATAAAACAAAATAAAAAAGCAAGGGAATATATTTTATCAGAAGAACTAAAAAACGATGAGGAAATATTAAAGTTATTAGAATAGTGTAAAAGGATGATGATTGAAATGCAAGAAATTAGAAAAAAATTAAATTCATTATCAGATCAAGAGTACAAAAAATTTCATAGTAGCCTATGTCCAAATGCAAAAAATATGATTGGGGTAAGAATACCAGAACTAAGAAGAATGGCAAAAGAAATAGCTAATACAAATGGAAAAGAATTTTTGGAGAAATATCAATTTGAATATTATGAAGAACGTATGCTACAAGGATTTGTTATAGGATACATGCAATTAACTATAGAAGAAAGAATAAAATATTTAGATAAATTTGTACCTAATATAGACAATTGGGCAGTATGTGATTGTTCTGTATCTACATTTAAATTTACTAAAAAAAATATGGAAGTAATGTGGAAATATATTCAAAAATATTTTAATTCTTCTAAAGAGTTTGAAGTAAGATTTGCAATAGTAATGTTACTTAATTATTATTTAGAGGAACAATATATAGACAAAGCTTTAAAAATATTAAATAATATAAAGAGTAATAAGTACTATGTTCAAATGGCGGTTGCTTGGGCAATATCAATAGCATTTGTGAAATATAGAGAAAAAACATTAAAATTTTTACAAAATACTAAATTGGATAATTTTACATATAATAAAGCTTTACAAAAAATTGCAGAATCTTATAGAGTAGATAAAGTAACTAAAGAAGAAATTAAAAAAATGAAAAGAAAATAACTGAATAAAAAGATAACAAACATCAGAAACTAATAAAAAGTAATTAATAATTTGAGAGGAAATGATATTAATTATGAAAGTCTCTTGGATAAAATACGAAAAAGACAATAAAAGTTTTTCATTACCAGAAAAATTAGGTTTTGATGTTTTTAAATTGCAAAATTTAGAGCAAACAGACGATAAAATAGAAGAACTTATTGAGAATAGATACAATACCATAATACTTTCCAATGAAGTAGCAAGTTTTTCAGAAAGCATAATAAAAAAATATTCTAAAAATGAAAACATTAATATAATAATATCGGCAAATAGAGAATAAGAATATATAAAAATTATGGAGGACGAAATGGTATGGCGAACGAACAATTTGTTGCGAACTTTGGTAGTAAATTATATAGGTTAAGCTTAAAAAATAATTTTACTAATTTAATATTTATTTGTGTAGGGAGTAATAAAATAATAGGAGATAGTTTAGGACCTATGGTAGGAAATAAACTAAAAACGAAATTAAACACAAAAGTTAATGTGTGGGGAACTTTAGAAAATCCAGTAAACTATATGAATATAGAAAAGACTTGGAAAAATATAAAAGACAAATATAAAAATCCATGTATAATTAGTATAGACTCTGCAATGGGAAAAAATGCAGATGTGGGAAAAATATTAGTAAACTGGGGAGGCATATTTTTAGGAGAAGCAATAAAAAATGGAATATATTGCAATTCACATATAAACATAAAAGGAATAGTAGCAAAAACCAGTAAAAGTATATTAATAAATTTGCAAGAACTAAATTCAATAAATTTATGGCAAATAGAAAAATTAGCCAATATTGTTTCAGAGGGAATTAGCCAAGTAATAAATAGTTTTGCATAAACATAACAAAAGTGGAAATAATTTATATATATCAAAAAAGTGGAGGTATATATATAAATGGAGAATATGAGAAATATAGTAATGCTTAAAGATTTACCATCTAACTTAGTTGAAGAGGCAATTGTTGTTTTAAAACAAAATCAAAAAATAAAAAAGCCAGAATATATAGAAAATAAAGGAAAGACAGATATCGAAAGCGAAAAACATAAATTTGATAATTATATAACAAAAGAAGCAGAAATGCTAATTGCAGAATATATATCAAGAATGGAAAGGAATAATAAAAAAGAAAAACTTGAAGCAATAAAAAGCAAATATGAATTATCGAAAAAAATAAATATATGTTTAAGTATAATATTATTTATTAGTTTAATATTAAATTTAATATAAATTAGTTATAAAACATCTCTTTACAGAATATACATTAAAAAAACCTTACAAAGGAAGAGGTGTTTTTATTATGGAAAAAGTCATAAGTGTAGAAGAAAGAATAAGAAGAGCAGAAGAAATATATAATAAAAGGAAAAATAAAAATGTAAGAGTATCTTCTGCTACAGTAAATTCTGGACAAAGAACAACTTGGCCATTGTTGAAAAAGATGATATTACAATTATTAATTTGTACAGTAATTTATTTTATATTTTATCTTATAAAAAATAATAATTACATATTTTCAGAAGAAGTGATGAATAAAACTTCAGAGATACTAAAATATGATATTAATTTTAGCAATTTATACAATAAAGCACTAGTATATATAGACAACAAAAAGCCATTAAGTGAAGAAATAGAAAATAATGTAGAAAATGTAGATGCTGAAAATACAGATGGAAATGATATGCAAGATGAAAATGTTGAGCAAAGTGAAATAAATGGTGTGGGTGGACGGCGGAAATGTGGAGATAGTGGCAGCGGTAACAGAACCATCTGCCGAAAAAACACAGATGGAATTAGATGCGGAGTACATAAAAGAAAACTATAATTTGATTTTACCAATAAAAGGAGTTGTAACATCAAGATTTGGAAAAAGAGAGCCAACAGATATAGTATCAGAGAATCACCAAGGAATTGATTTGGGAGCAGAAACAGGTACTAAAATAAAAGCAGCAATGGGTGGAGAAGTAATAATAGCTGCAACAGATAGGGATTATCGGAAACTACATAGTAATAAAAGATGATAAAGTAAAAACACTATATGGGCATTGCAGTAAACTTTTAGTAAAGGAAGGCGATAGAGTAGAACAAGGTGATGAGATAGCAGAAGTAGGTGAGACAGGAAAAGCCACAGGTCCACATCTCCATTTTGAAATAATAAAAGAAGAAAGAGTTATAAACCCAGAATATGTAATGGAATTCTAAAATTCAGGTCAGAGTGAATGATATCTACTAATGACCTTAGAAAGGAAAAAATGAGCATAAAAATAGATTTAAAAATATTTCTCTTTGCAATAATATATTTAATAACAAAACAAATAAAAATATATGCAATATTAATGTTATTTGCCTTCATACATGAAATTGGACATCTGATAATAGGAATATTATTAGGATTTAAGCCGATGTCAATAAATATTACACCATATGGACTACAAATAGAATTTAAAATACATTGTGAAGAATATAATAAGAAGATAAGAAGAGGAACTGCTTTATGTGTAAAAAGAGCGATAATTGCATTAGCGGGGCCTATAACTAACTTAATAATGATAATATTATCTACAATATTACCACTTAAAAATACAGAGTTTAATCAAAACATAATATATTCAAATATCCTAATTGGAATATTTAACTTAATTCCAATATATCCAATGGATGGAGGACGAATACTAAAAGAAGTATTACATATTTATTTAGGCTTAGAAAAAGCACGAAAATATACAAATAAAATAGCAAATGCGACAGTTATAATATTAACAGCAATAAGTAGTGTTGCTATATTATATTTAAAAAATATAGCAATAGTAATAATAATTGGATATATGTGGTATTTAGTAGTAATGGAAAATAAAAGATATGAGTTACTCACTATTGAAAGAAAAGTACCATAAAAGGTTTACAAAACAAGCTTAAAGTGATACACTATATAAAGTAATTGTTAATTATGGCAATTCGAGGAAGCTTCAAAAAGAGATTTTTGTAAAAATATCTTTTATGAAAGCAAAGGGTGGTAAAATATTATTTCAAGGCGAGTAGCTAGTCATGCCCAAGAAATGACAACAAAATAACTATTGCTTTTTAGTACCTTGAATAAGAGCAATGGAGAAAGGAAAGACAACATGGCAATACTTGGTCTTAAAGGAAAAGTTCTGGACGCATATGATGGAATATTAACCATCAAAAATAAAAAATACGATCCAAAAGAAAACGATAAAAAATTCATTGGAATCGTATATGAGAATGGAGATGGAGAAATCTTATTCTTCCATGAAGGACTTGTTTATATTGTTAAATACAGTGATAGCAATGTCCAAATACTGAAAGAACAAGGATTTACACCTCTTGAGATAGGCGAAGACATCATAGTAGATGACAAGAAACTCATTGGTGGAGCGGATTTTATAGAGAATCCACAAGAAGTATGGTATGGTGGAAGAGTAATCATATTTGGAAAACCAGAAGATATAGGTACTATGATCATTGTCAAATGCGATGATGGTTATGAAAACGAAATCTGGTATGTCACAAAAGAAGGTTTCTTTATCACGCTATACTACCCAGAGAACCTAAAAGTTCTTCAAAAGGCTGGATTGAAGCTAATAGAGGAATAATCAAATTGGGCTCTTAGTCCGAGCAATGTAATATTGTTACATTGCTCGGATTTTTTTATGAAAAAACTTGCACTATATAAAAATATATGATACAATATTAAGCGTTATAAATGGCTAAAAGCCATCCTTGCTTGCTATTTTATAGCAGGCTATAATCCATAAGGAGGTGAAAATAATGAATAAATACGAGAGTGTTATCATTATTAATCCATCTGTTGATGCAGAAAAAATTAAGACTTTAGTAGAAAGATTTACAGATTTGATTAATAATGCTGGTAAAGTCGAAAAAGTTGATGAATTAGGTAAAAAGAAATTAGCTTACGAAATCAAGAAAAATAAAGAAGGTTATTATATAATAATTAACTTTGAAGCTAAACCAGAATTAATTGCAGAACTTGAAAGAAATTACAGAATAACAGATGAAGTACTAAAATTTATAGTAGTAAAAGTAGAAGAGTAATTAAAATTCGGGGGCCTTAAATTGAAAGGTAAGGTGTAGTATGAATAAAGTAATTTTAATGGGAAGATTAACAAGAGATCCAGAAGTTAGATATACTCAAACAAACAATACATTAGTAGCTTCTTTTAGTTTGGCAGTAAATAGAAGATTTACTAAACCAGGAGAAGAAAGACAAGCAGATTTCATTAATATAGTTGCATGGAGTAAACTAGGTGAATTCTGTAGTAAATATTTTAAAAAAGGTCAACAAGTAGGAATAATAGGAAGAATTCAAACAAGAAATTGGGATGATGAGCAAGGTCAAAAGCACTATATAACAGAGGTTGTGGCAGAAGAAGCATATTTTGCAGATAGCAAAAGAGATGGAGAAACAGCCGGAAGCTTTGACGCAACGTTTGGAGCAATGCCATCTGCTAATCCAAATTCGGATTTTGAAATATCTTCAGGAGATGACCTACCATTTTAACAAGTAGGAGGGAAAAGAAAAATGGCAGATAATAAGAAAAATAAAAGAAATAATAACAGAAATAACAATATGGATGAAGATTTTAATCCTAAATTTAGAAAAGTTAGAAAAAAAGTTTGTCCATTATGTGCTGATAAAAATTTAGCATTAGATTATAAAAATGTAGACCAGTTGAAAAAATTTATCAATGATAAAGGAAAAATACTTCCAAGAAGAGCAACTGGAGCATGTGCAAAACACCAAAGAGATATAACTTTGGCTATTAAAAGAGCAAGACAAATTGCAGTATTACCATATACTCAAGAATAATAATAGAACGATAATAAAGTGGGGACATATAACTATGTTCCCATATTTTAAATTTTGGTAAATGGGGACGTTCCTTTTTGTGACATTTTGTCACTTGAGGGACAGACCTTCTAAAGAATAGGAAAAAGGGATATTTCCTTAGTAGCTATAGTAATTAGAAAGTAGGACTGTCCCCAGATTGACAAAATGTCACAAAAAGGAACGTCCCCAAAGTGACAAAGAGAGGTGAAAAAGAGTTGAGAAGAGTAATTGCAATATTAATAATTTTAGTAATTAGTTTGTTTATGCTTGTAGGATGTACTGCTACACAAACACAAAAAGAAAATTATAAAATAGTAACATCTTTTTATCCAATATATATAATGGCAAAAAATATAACAGAAGGTGCTCAAAATATAGAATTAGTGAATATGGCAGAACAAAATGTGGGATGTATACATGATTATACTATTACAACTAATGATATGAAAAAAATAGAAAATGCAGATATATTTGTACAAAATGGATTGGGGTTAGAGATATTTATGGATAAAATATTATCTATATATCCAAATTTAAAAATATTAAATTCAAGTGAAGATATAACAAATTTGATTAAAGAGGATAAAATAAATTCACATATTTGGACGAGTATAGATAACTATATAATGCAAGTGGAAAAAATATCACAGGTATTAATTCAAGAAAATGCAGAAAATAGAGAAATATATGTAAAAAACACAGAGGAATATATAAAATCTCTTAAAGAATTGAAAGAAATGTATAATGCAGAGTTAAAAGGATTAAGTGGAGAAAGAGCAGTATGTTTAAATGAAGCGTTGGAATATCTAGCAAAAGATATAAATTTAAAAGTGACTTCATTGCATACAGATCATGATGAGGGTTCAGTATCAGCTGAAAATTTAAGAATGCTTATTGATGAGATGAAAAATGAAGATATTAAAATAATTTTAGTAGGTAAAGAAGATAACATTAAAAATGCAGAAATTATTGCAAATGAAACAGGAGCGAAAATATATAAATTAAATACAAGTCTAAATGGAGAAATTAATAATACTTCATATATAAATGAGATGAAAGAAAATATTAGGATATTAAAAGATGTAGAGGGGAATGAAGATTAATATGAGTCAAAAAAAAGCTTGTGGATTACATTGCACTAAAATTAACAATATAAGTGTTAAATTTGGCAAAGATGTAATAATAAAAAATATTAATATTCACATACATTGTGGAGAGTTAACAATTATTATTGGAAAAAATGGAGCAGGCAAAACTACATTGCTAAAAGCCATATTAGGAGAAATAGAACATACAGGAAATATTACTTTTATAGACAAAAAAGATAATTTAACTAAAAGAATAAAAATAGGATATGTACCACAAAAGCTTAATATAGAGAAACATATGCCTACAACTGTTTTTGATATGTTTGCAGCTTGTATTTCATACATACCTGTGTTTATGAAAAAGGACAAAAAAGTATACAAAGAGATTAAAGATCATCTTAAAATATTTGGAGTAGAACATTTAATAGATAAAAGCATAGGTGATTTGTCAGGCGGAGAACTTCAAAGAGTATTAATAGCAATGGCAACAAAGCCAATCCCTAATTTGCTAATATTAGATGAGCCTGTATCAGGAATAGACAACAATGGAATAAAAGATTTTTATCAAATAGTAAATAAACTGAAAACAGAGTATGATATGTCAATTATATTAGTATCACATGATTTGGACTTAGCTAAGCAATATGCAGATAAAATCATATTGTTAGATAAAGAAGTAATAAAAGAGGGAACACCAGACGAGGTATTTAATAGCTTGGAATTTAAAAATAGATTTGGAGAATTATAATATGGAAGTAATATATAGTATTTTAGAAACAATATTACCATTTGAATTTATTAATTATACATTTATGAAAAATGCTTTAATAGCAATAATATTAGTATCACCAATATTTGCTATTTTGGGTACAATGATAGTAAACAATAAAATGGCATTTTTCTCAGATGCACTTGGACATTCAGCAATTTGTGGAATAGCAATTGGCACAATACTAGGAATATCAAATGTAAATATATCTATGATATTTTTTGCAATAGTATTTGCTCTTTTATTAAATTGGGTAAAAAATAAAACTACATATGGAGCAGATACAATAATAAGTGTGTTTTCATCAATAGCGATAGCTTTAGGACTAGCAATACTTGCACAAAGTGGGAACTTTAATAAATATTCAAGTTATCTAGTCGGAGATATTTTAAGTATAACAAATGTAGAAATATTATATGTATTTTTAACATTTGTAACAGTAATGATATTTTGGTATTTTACATTCAACAAACTAAATGTAATAAGTATAAATACATCACTAGCAAAAAGCAGAGGAATAAATATAAAATTAATAGATAACATTTTTGTAATACTAATAGCAATAATAGTAATGATATCTATAAGATGGATAGGAATATTATTAATAAATTCACTATTGATATTGCCAGCGGCTTCAAGCAGAAATATAGCTAAAAATATGAGAACATATCATTTATATTCAGTAATATTTTCAATATTCTCGGGAATGTTAGGATTAATATTGTCTTATTATTATAACATTCCTACAGGGCCAATGATTGTAATAATTTCTGGAATAATATATTTTGCAACATTTGGACTAAAGAGAATAAAAACATAATAAAACAAAAATTCGTAAAAACTATTGCTTAATATAAAAATTAATGCTACAATATTATTGCATAGATGTTAAAATTTTAATTTTTAGGAAAGGAATGAGAGCTAATGGAAAAACAACAAAAAAAATTAGAATTATTAATTGAAGAAATACAAGGACTTTTAAATGAAATAAAAGATGAGCAAATATACGCAAAAGAAGATGTCAAAAAAAGGCATAAAGTTTATATGCATAGTTTCTCAAAATTACGAGAATTTAATCAAATAGCAGACATGACAAATCAAGTATTTGAAAAAAGAATTTCAAATATTGAGCGAACATTACAAATTATGATTCAAAGAAAAAGCGAAACAAAATAGTTTCGCTTTAAATTGTTTTAAAAGTATTGTAAAAAATAAGGATGTATATTAAAATATTAGTATCTATTTAACTACAAGGAGACATAAGAATGAAAAAAAATTTTAAATTTTATATAACATTATGGATTACAAAACTAGTTTCAATAGGACTTAAAATTTTAGGAAGAAATGCTACATATTATCCGGGAAAATTAGCATTAAAATTATGTCCGGATTTTATGGGAATGTTAGACAAGCCTAAAACTATAATAGGAGTAACAGGTACTAATGGCAAAACAACCGTGTCTAATATGATTAATGATATATTAATAGATAATGGATATAAAATTGTAAACAATAAATACGGATCTAATATAGATGCAGGTATTGCTACTACATTAATCCAAGGAGCAACATTATTAGGAAGAACAAAAAAGGATATTGCTATTCTAGAAATTGATGAAAGAAGCTCACCAAAAGTTTTTCCATATATAACACCTACATATTTAATTTGTACAAATATTTTTAGAGATTCATTAATGAGAAATGCACATACAGAATTTATTTCAGAAATTGTATCTAAAAATGTGCCAAAAGATACTATAATGATAGAAAATGCAGATGATTTAATATGTAGTGGAATTGCTCCAAATAATAAGAAAATATTTTTTAGTATTGATAAATTGGATTCAGATACAAAAGAATCACATAATATTGTAAGAGACATTATAACATGCCCAAAATGCAATGCAAAATTGGAATACGAATATTATCGTTATCATCATATAGGAAAAGCACATTGCCCTAAATGTGACTTTTGTATGCCAGAAGCAGATTTTGTAGTGAAAAATATAGATATACAAAATAAAAGCATGAAATTACAAACTCCAACAGGAGAACAAAACTTTAATATTATTACAGATAATATTATAAATATATATAATATGCTTGCAGCAATAACTGTTTTAGAACAACTAGGATTATCTGAAGAACAATTGAATATATCTTTTGCAAAATTAAAAATAGTAGGTACAAGATTTAGTGAAGAAATAGTTAATGGAGTTAGAATAGTAACACATTTGGCTAAAGGAATAAATCCAATTGCTTGTTCAAGAGCATTTGAATATGTAAAAAATGCGACAGGAAATAAAGTTGCAATAGTAATAGTTGATGATTTACATGAAGAAGCAAAAGGTTCAGAAAATACATCATGGCAATATGATACAGATTATGAGTTTTTAAATGATGATACAATAAAACAAATAATAATAGCAGGACCAAGGTATTTAGATGGAAAAGTTAGAATGCTGATGGCAGGAGTACCACAAGAAAAAATATTTTGTAAAAGAGATATGATAGAAGCAACAGATAAAATAAAATTAGAAGGAATTGATGGAGTATATATTTTACATGATTTATACTCTATACAAGAAACCAACTTAATCAAACAGAGAGTAGAGGACATGATAAGAGAAAGGAATAAAAATCATGAAAATTGAGGTATTGTTTCCAGAGTTTTGTAATTTATATGGAGATATGAGCAATATAGAATATCTGCATAAATGTATTCCAGAAGCAGAAATAATATATACTTCTATAGATGAAGAACCAGCATTTTTAACACAAAATGTTAATTTAATATATTTAGGACCATTAACAGAAAGAAAACAAGAAATAGTAATAAATAAATTAAAACCATATAAAGAAAAAATTGAAGAACTAATAAATAATAAAACACCATTTCTTTTTACAGGGAATGCAGTAGAGGTTTTAGGAAAATATATTGAAAATGAGGATGGAACAAATATAGAAGGACTAGGAATTTTTGAAGTATATGCAAAAAGAAATATGCTACAAAGATTTAACTGCTTATATTTAGGAAAATATGAAGATATAGAAATACTAGGATTTAAAAGCCAATTTACAATGTTGTATGGAGATAATAGTAAAAACTATTTTGCTGATACTGAAATGGGAATAGGAATAAATAATACAACTAAGCTAGAAGGAATAAAAGAAAATAATTTTTTCGGTACATATGTAATAGGGCCATTATTAATTTTAAATCCACTATTTACAGAAAAATTATTAAAAATAATGGGAATAGAAGAACCTAAAATAGCATTTAGAGAAGATGTAATGGCAGCATATGAAGAAAGGTTAAGAAAGTATAAAGAATTGACAAAAAAATAAGTATTGTGATATAACTGTGTCAGAAAAGATAGATAAAGGAATAAGATTAAAATGAAAAATATAAAAGAATATAATCTAGAAGAACTAAAAGAAGAGCTTATTTCTTTAGGTGAAAAGAGCTATAGAGCAGAGCAAATTTTTAAATGGATATATAAAGATAGAGTAAAAGATTTTGAAGAGATGACTAACCTATCTATTGAATTAAGGGAAAAGTTAAAACAAAATTATACAATTTGCAATTTCAAAATACTAAAAAAACAAGAATCTTCTGATGGTACGAAAAAATATTTATTTGATGTTTTAGATGGTAATGCAATAGAAACAGTTCTAATGCAGTATCATCATGGAAAGACTATATGTGTTTCATCACAGATAGGATGTAAAATGGGATGCAAATTTTGTGCTTCTACAGGTATAAATTTTATAAGAAATTTAACTGCGGGCGAAATTGTAGAACAAATTATAGCAGTAGAGCAAGATATAGGAGAAGAAATTTCAAATATTGTATTTATGGGCATAGGTGAACCATTAGACAATTATGATAATGTAATTAAAGCAATAAAAATTATGAATAATCCAAAAGGCTTGAATATAGGTGGAAGGCATATAAGTATTTCAACCTGCGGACTTGTTCCGAAAATATATGACTTGGCTAATGAAAAATTACAGTGTACATTATCTATATCACTACATGCAACTAATAATGAAAAAAGAAGCGCAATGATGCCAATAAACAATAGGTATCCGATAGAAGAGTTAATAAAAGCTTGTAAAGATTATATAAGAGTAACAAATAAAAGAATATCTTTTGAATATGCACTTGCAAAAGATAATAATGACAATTTGGATGATGCAAAAGAATTAGTAAAATTACTAAAAGGAATGATATGTCACGTTAATTTAATACCAATAAATAAAATTGAGAATGGTGTGTTTTCAAAAAGCACAAATGAAAACATAATAAAGTTTAGAGATTATTTAAATGAACATGGTATAGTAGCAACAATAAGAAGGGAGTTAGGCTCAGACATAGATGCAGCATGTGGTCAGCTTAGGAGAAAAGAAATGAAAAGGAGTGAATAATGAAAGCATTCGCAAAAACAGATATAGGAAAAGCCAGAGAAAATAATCAAGATTATTATTATATTCCAAATCAAACAGAAAAACTAAATTTATGTATACTTGCAGATGGCATGGGAGGTTACAATGGCGGAGAGGTTGCAAGTAAATTAGCAACAGAGACAGTAAAAAAATATATAAAAACTAATTTCCCAAAAGAAGAATGTTCAAAAGAAGCTATATTAAGTTTAATAAAAAATGCTATGGAATATGCTAATATGGTAGTATATGAAAAATCTAAAGAAGTGAAAGAATTAGAAGGAATGGGTACTACTTTAGATATATGTCTAATATATAATAATAAGGTATTTATAGGGCATGTAGGGGATGGCAGAATTTATAGAATAAGAGGCAATATAATAAGAAAATTAACTAAAGACCATAGTTACGTACAAAAATTAATAGAAGATGGGACAATTACAAGAGAAGAAGCGATAACTCATCCTAAAAAAAATATGCTTATGAAGGCTTTGGGCTGTACACCATATGTAGAGCCAGATATAAGAGCTAGAAATTATGAACCAAATGATATATTAATTATGTGTTCAGATGGGCTAACTAATATGGTTAAAGAAGAGCAAATATACAAAATGGTTAAGGAAAATGCAAATAATGCACCAGAAAACCTAGTAAATTTAGCAAATCAACTAGGCGGATATGATAACATTACAGTAATAACAATATTGTAAAACTTTTTATGAGGAGAGAAAAAGTATGAGTTTAGAGGGAAAAATAATAGGAAACAGATATGAAGTACTGGAGAAAATAGGCATTGGCGGAATGGCAACAGTATATAAAGCAAAGGATAATATTTTAAAAAGAAATGTAGCTGTCAAAGTCTTAAGAGATGAGTTTACAACAGATGAGGAATTTATAAAAAGATTTAATACAGAAGCACAAGCAGCAGCAAGTCTTACACATCCTAATATTGTTTCTATTTATGATGTAGGACATGAGGATAATTTGTATTTTATAGTTATGGAACTAATACAGGGAAAAACACTAAAACAAATAATAACAGAAGATGGTGTATTACCTTGGAAATGGTCTATTAATATAGCTATTCAAATAGCATCTGCATTAGAAATAGCACATAAAAACAATATAGTTCATAGAGATATAAAGCCACATAATATAATAATAACAGAAGATGGAGTAGCAAAAGTAACAGATTTTGGAATAGCAAAAGCTGTATCAAATTCTACAATAACTGCATTCGGAACAACAATAGGGTCAGTACATTATTTTTCTCCAGAACATGCAAGAGGAGGATATACAGATGCAAAATCAGATATATATTCTTTAGGCGTTGTAATGTATGAAATGATGACAGGCAGAGTCCCTTTTGATGCAGATACACCTGTATCAATAGCTCTAAAGCATATGCAGGAAAAACCTGTAGAACCAATAAAACTAAATCCATCAATACCATATGCAGTGAACAAAATTATCATGAAGGCAATGCAAAAGGAGGTAGCATTAAGATATAGTTCAGCAACAGAAATGTTGAAAGATTTAAATGCAGCGCTAAAAAATCCAGACGGAAATACAGTTATGCCAGATCAAAACATAGAAAACTCTTACACACAAAGGATTCCTACTATACAAGGTGGTGAAAAAATGAACCAAAAAGAAAGAAAAGTAAATGCATTTTTTAAAAAGCATAAAAAAGCAATAATGATAGCAATAATAGTATTAATAGTAATTTTAATACCAGTCATAGGATTTTATGGTACACAAGCTATTTTGAATGTGGGCAGAGCAAAAGACGTTAAATTACCAAATTTAGTTGGAAAAACAATAGAAGAAGCAGAACAAGAATTAAATAAATCAAAATTAAAAATAGAAAAAAAAGAGGAGTTTAATTCAGAAATAGAAGCTGGTAAAATAATATCTCAAAATCCACCTTTTATTGAAAATTATACTGTAAAAGAAAATAGTACAGTAGAAGTAGTAGTAAGCAAGGGAACTGAAATGACTAAAGTACCTAAAATTATAGGTATGGAATATGAAGAGGCAGAAGAAGAAATAAAAAAATATAATTTACAAGCTGAGAAAATAGATAAAGTTAGTAAAACTGTAGAAAAAGGAATAGTAATAGAACAAGAGCCAGCAGAAAACACTGAAATAAAAGCAGGCGAAAAAGTAAAGATATATGTTAGTTGCGGAAATGGATTAAAACAAATAGTAACACAATACGTTATAGGAAAAACAGAAAAAGATGCCAAAGAACTATTGACAAAAGATGGGCTAGAAGTTGAGGTCGTGAATGAAGAAGATATTACAAAAGAAAATGGAATAGTATTAAAACAGAGCATAGAAGCTGGTAAAACAGTAGATGAAGGAACAAAAATAATAATTACAGTGAATAAAATAGCAGAAATAAAAACTGGAAAAATAGATATCAATTTAAAATCTATAACAGGTGGAATAAAATTAGATGCAGAAGGAAATGAAATTAATCCAGAAGCAACTGTTACTGTAAAAGTTACTTCTGCGGGAAAAGAAGAAACGGTATATAATGAAAAACATAGAAAAGATACATCTACTATTATATTTGATGTTAAAGGAGTAGGAACAATAACAATAAAGGTATATGTAGATGATGTTCTAAAAAGACAAACTCAAATGAATTTGAATTCATCAGATACATTTTGGAGAGCTGAATAAAGGGGTAGAAATTGCAAGAAGGAATAATAATAAAAAATATTTCAAATTTATATAAAGTAGAAGTTAAAGATAAAGTATATGCTTGCGAGGCAAGAGGAAAATTTAAAAAAGATGGTATAATACCTGTTGTAGGCGATAGAGTAAGCATTACTTTATTAAATGAAGAAAAAGGTATAGTAGAAGAAATATTGGAAAGAAGAAACTATATAAAGAGACCTAAAATTGCCAATATTACTCAAATTATATATGTTTTATCTATGAATATGCCTAAGCCGGATTTATTACTTTTAGATAAACAGTTAGCATTTGCAGAATTTTTAGGTATAAACCCAGTAATATGTATAAATAAAATAGATTTAGAAAAAACAGAAAAAATCTTAGAAATAGAAAATTTATATAAAAAAATAGGATATAAAGTTATAAAAACAAATGCAAAAATAGGAGAAAATATAAAAGTAGTAGAAGAGATTTTAAAAAATAATATAACAGCATTTTCAGGAAATTCTGGAGTAGGCAAGTCTACTTTAATAAATAGTATTTTTAATGACAAAATAACAGAGGAAGGGCTTATAAGCAATAAAAATAAAAAAGGAAAAAACACCACAACCACAGTAGAATTATTTAAAATAGATTGTAATTCGTACATCGCGGATACACCAGGTTTTTCAACATTTGATATATATGAAATAGAAAGCAATGAATTAGATAAATATTTTAAAGATTTCCACAATTATATACCAAATTGTGAATATATAGGATGTAATCACGTAAAAGAAGTGAATTGTGGAATAAAAGATGCAGTAGCAAGCGGACAAATATCAGAGGTGAGATATCAAAGTTACTGTAAAATATATAATGAATTAAAGCAAAAGGAGGAAAATAAATGGTAGAAGTTTCAGCATCAGTATTAAATGTGGATAATGAAAAAGCTATAAAAACTCTGTATGAGTTGGAAACAGCTAAAATAGATTATTTTCATATTGATGTAATGGACGGAAAATTTGTAAAAAACAACACAACAGAGAAAATGCTAGAATATAGTGAATATATTAATAGCATATCTAATTTACCATTAGATGTACATCTAATGGTAGAAGATGTAGAGCAATATATAAAAAGTTTTTCAATATTTGAGCCTAATATCATAACTTTTCACTTAGAAGCTGGGAAAAATAGGGAAAATATATTAAAACTAATAAAATTAGTCAAAGAAAATAATGCAAGAGTTGGTATGTCTCTAAAACCAGCAACACCAATAGAAGAAATTTATCAGTTTCTACCATATATACATCTAGTTTTAATAATGACAGTTGAGCCAGGATTAGGAGGACAAACTTTAATACCAGAAACAATAGAAAAGGTAAAAAAATTAAGAAAATATATAGACGAAAAAGAATTAGAAGTGGACATTCAAGCTGATGGGGGAATTAATTTGCAAAATATAGAGCTTTTGAAAGAAGCAGGAATAGACAATGTAGTTATAGGAAGTGCTTTAATAAAAGCAGAAGATAAAAATGATATGATAAATAAATTAAAAAAATGAAATTATTTTTTAACAAAATAAGCACAATCAGAATTAGGGGTTACTTTTTGTATAGTTATATTTTCAAAGTTGCATTTTCCATCCTTTTGATAAATACAGTCAGCAGAGCAATTTATGATAGTCAAAATAAACACCTCTTTTTTCATTATATAGAAGAAATTTTTGATTTCATCATAATTAAAATAAAACCAATAATATATTATTGGTTTTTAGTTTACTCTAAATTTTAAAAATTATGCGACTTTTTTAAAACTTTTGCAATATTCTTTTATAGGGCAGTCAACACATTTTGGATTTCTTGCTGTACAAATATTTCTACCATGCCAAATAAATAAATGATTAATATCTTTATAATATTTTGTAGGAATTAATTTTAATAAGTCTTGTTCAATTTTTTCGGGCTCTGATTTTGCAGAAAGTCCTAATTTATTCGAAATTCTTTTAGCATGAGTATCAACGGCAATTCCTTGAGGTTTATTAAAAGCCTCCAACATAACAACATTAGCAGTTTTTCGACCAACGCCAGGTAAACTCATCAACTCTTCCATAGTCTGTGGAACTTGACCACCAAAATTATTTAATAATTTTTCAGAAGTTAATTTTATATTTTTAGCTTTGTTTTTATAAAACCCACAAGGGTGAATCAATGTTTCTAATTCATCTAAAGGAATATTAACAAAATCTTGGGGAGAATTATACTTACTAAAAATAGAAGGAGTAGTTTTATTAACCCTTTCATCTGTGCATTGTGCAGAAAGCATAACAGCAATAAGCATTTCAAATGGAGTAGTAAAATTTAAGCTACATTTAGCATCTGGATATGCTTGTTTTAAAATTTCTATTATTTTTATTACAATATTTTCTTTCATAAGAAATCCTTTCTATAAATAATCACAATTAAAACATAAAATTAATATAATATAAAAAAAGGAGGTAATTTATTATGTTAGGTGCATTAAAGAAAACATTAGGTGTATGTTTAATTGGATTAGGACTTGGAATATTATTAGTATTATTACTTCCTATATCCGGCTGGCTATTTACCATAGGTGTTGTCATAGTAGCAGTTGGACTAATGTGGTTATCTTGTTAAAAGGAGTGGGGAAAATGACTATAGTTGTAAAAAAAGTTCCTAAATTTTTACGAGGTTTTGTAAAGTTTATATTTGGGATAAAAGATTAAATACATATGATAAAAATTTAATATTATTAAAAACAGAGCAAAATGAAACGATTTTTCACTTTGCTCTATTTTAATTCGAAAAATTAAACTCTCGTAACTTTCCCAGAACGCAAACATTTTGCACATACACTTATTTTTTTTGGTTGTCCATCTACCACTGTTTTAACAGTTCTTAAATTTGGTTTAAATGTCCTAGTTGTTCTTCTACTTGTATGAGAACGAGTAATACTGATTTTATTTCCAAAAGCTATTGACTTATTACAAATTTCACATCTTGCCATTTTGTTCGCACCTCCTATATGACATAACTAAAATCGACTATTACATATTTTAACACAGAAATAATGAAAACACAATACTTTTTAACAAAAAAGTTCAATTAGGGACAGTCCCCAAATGTCCCATTTGCACAATTAGGGACAGTCCCCAATTGTCCCAATTAAATCTTTAACTACTTCTCCTGCAATAATTAAACCGGCAACAGAAGGAACAAATGCAATACTTGCAGGAGTTCTTCTTAAAGTTTCATCATTATTAAATCTCTTTGGAGTTTCTTTAGAATATACAACTTTTAAGTGCTTTATCCCACGGACACTAAGCTCTTTTCTCATAACTTTTGCTAAAGGACATACAGAAGTCTTGGAAATATCTGATATTTCAAATTGAGTAGGGTCTAGTTTATTTCCAGTTCCCATTGAAGAAATGATAGGAATATTTTTATTTATGGCAGTTTCAACCAACAATATTTTAGAAGTAACCGTATCTATAGCATCGACAATATAATTATAATCTTTTATTAACATATCATTAGTAGAAGCACTATAAAATTCTTTAAATATAGTAATTTTTAAATTAGGATTTATTTTTAACAATCTCTCTTTAGCAACTTCAACTTTAGAAATGCCAATAGTGCTGGTATCAGCAATTAGTTGCCTATTAATATTAGTAATATCAACAACATCACTATCAATTAAAACAATATTACCAATTCCACTTCTAACTAAACCTTCAGCAACATATGAACCAACACCGCCACAACCAAATACAGCAACTGTAGATTGTTGCAATTTATTTATATTATCTTTTCCTATCAATAATTCTGTTCGGGTTAACCAATTTTCCATATTAATCTCCTCCAATAATATGATTATAACATAAAATATCTAAATTTGATATTTTTATAAAAGATATTATTATATAAATTAAATTGTAAGCTCAAAATACAAGTAATAATATTTCTTTTAAAACATAAAATTTAACAAAAGCATAGTGCAAGGAGAGAATGTTATGAAAGCAAAGAATATTGTATATAAATTATTAAGCATACTGTTTATAGTAATATTTGCATTTGCAGTAATAAAAACAAATGTAGCAGAGCCAGTAGAAACAACAAGTGCAGAAAACTTAAGCAATACCAAAATTGGATGGGGAATAAGAAGAAATGATAATCATGAGCAACCAGATTTAGGAACAAATAACAAAAGAATACTAGAAAAATATGAAGGAATATGTATGGGAAACAAAGAAAAACCATATATTTATTTAACTTTTGATGAAGGATATGAAGCGGGATATACTGAAAAGTTTTTAGAGATTTTAAAAAAGAATGAGGTAAAAGCTACTTTTTTTATAACAGCACACTATGTAAATACACAACCAGACTTAGTAAAAAAAATGTTGGATGATGGGCACATTGTAGGAAATCATACAGTGAACCATAAAAGTATGCCGGATTTGAGTAATGAGCAAATAAAAGAAGAAGTTATGAATCTACATAAATCAGTATATGAGAAATTTGGATATGAGATGAAATATATAAGACCACCTAAAGGAGAATATAGTGAGAGAACTATAGAATATACCAATACTTTAGGCTATAAAACAGTAATGTGGTCATTTGCATATGATGATTGGGATGAAAAAAAACAAGGTAGAGAGGAATATGCTAAAGATAAAATTTTAAAAAATATTCATAATGGAGCAGTAATGCTATTACATGGAAATTCTAAGGATAATGTTAATGTTCTAGACTATTGCATAAAAGAAATAAAAAAAATGGGTTATGAATTTAAAACATTAGATGAATTTATAAGATAAAGAAGGAATTTAAAGATGAGAAAAAATCAAATAAAAAAAGAAAGCAAAATAGATAAACTGTTAGAAATTCCTAAAGAAATTTCTACAAATGAGCCCAGATTAACCAATATGGGATTCAATAAAATGTTGATTGAAAATTATAAAATGATATTAGAATATCAAGATTTTTTTATAAGAATTAGCACACAAATAGGGATAATAAATATAAATGGATTTGATTTAAAATTGGGGGAAATGACTGCAGATGAAGTTTTGGTAACAGGTAAAATAGAAAGTATAGATTTAGAAAGAATAGTAGATGAATAGGGGGAAACTAAAATTGTACTTTAAGATAATTTTAAATTATATATTAGGGTATGTAAATATTTTAGTAGAAGGATATTTTGTAGAAAAATTTATAAACATATGTAATAAGCAGAAAATATTTTTATGGAACTTGAAAAGAAGTAAAACAACTATTATTTATGCAAATGTGAGCATAAAAGATTTTAAAAAGTTAAAGCCAATAGCACAAAAAACGAAATGTAAAATAAAGATAAAAAGCAAAAAAGGACTACCTTTTATTTTTAACAAGTACAAAAAAAGAAAAATATTTGTGATTGGATTAGCAATGGTATTAATAACAATATTTACATTATCAAAATTTATATGGAATATAGAGGTAATAGGAAATGAAAAAATCAATGCTGATGAAATAATACAAATAGCAAATGAAAACAATTTAAAAATAGGCAAATTTAAAAATAAGGTAGACACCAAAAAAATAATAAATAAGTTAAGGCTAGAGAGAGATGATATAGCATGGATAGGAATAGAAATAAAAGGGACAAATGCAATTATAAAAATAGTAGAATCAATACCAAAGCCCAACATTATAGATGATGAAGAGTTTTGTAACATAGTTGCAACAAAAGATGCTATTATAAAAAAGATAAGTGCACAAAATGGTACACCCGTAGTGAAAGAAGGAGAAATAGTAAAAAAAGGCACAGTGCTAATTGCTGGATGGCTCGAAGGGAAATATACAGGTACTAGATATGTTCATGCAACTGGCTCTGTTCAGGGAAAAGTATGGTATACTCAAAAAGAAAGAATTTATTTTAAACAACAGAAAAAAGAACAAACAGGAAATGTCGAAAATAAATATTCCCTAAATATAAATAATTTTAAAATAAATTTTAATAAAGGGGTTTCAAAATTTAAAAATTATGATACAATAGAGACAAATAAAAAAGTAAAATTATTTTCGAATTTCTACTTACCTATAGAACTAATAAAAATTACAAATACAGAAGTAAATATAACAGATATTACATATACTTTAGAAGAAGCAAAAAATATAGGCATAGAAAAAGCAAAACAGGAATTAAACAATAAAATAGAAAATTTAAACAATATATTAAGCATACAAATAAATGATAGCCAAACAAGTGAATATATAGAAGTAGAAGTTACGTATGAGATGCTTGAAAATATTGGGACAAAAGAAAAAATAGTATTTTAAAAGGAGGAACACAGTATGGAGGAAAGAAGCTTAAGGATTTATAATTCAGAAAAAACCTTTTTTTCAAAACTTACAAACACATTAACAAAAATAATTGTACCAACGCAAATAGGAATTAATAGTGTACTCATTTCGATGAAGAGAAACAATGTACTTAAAGCATATGAAGGAACATTAGAAGATACAGAAAATCAAGAAAAAAAAGAAAGTGCAAAAAAGAAATTTGAAGACGTATATGCATTATATTTAGAAGCTGTTGACAAACATATAATGGATTCAATATATAAAAAAGTAAAGAATGATACTGCAACAGACTTTGAAAAAAATGCATTATCGAAATATTATACGGTAATACATTTAAAAGACAGTGAATATCTAGAATATAAATATAGAAAACAAATATACTTATTAGAATTAGATTATCAATCATTAAAGAGAAGTGAAAAAACAAAATTATTAGATAAATATAAGACATTTTATATAAAAGAGATGGATGTTTTATATAAAGGACTATTAAAACATTATTCTATAAAATTAGCAGATAATTTAACATATGGAACAAAAGAAGAAACATATAATAAAATTTTTGCGACAGTAGAAGAATACATAGTTAATGTACTACCGCTAAAATTTGAACAAAATAAATCAAAAGAATATGCTCAAATATTAGAAGATTATAACAATTTTGAAAAGTTTACTGTAGGTAAATTGGATCAAAATGATAATATAGAAAAAAATATGATACTTTTAAGTATTAGCAGAAAATTATTTACACATAGCTTACCTCTTATAGTAGCAGAACAATGCTATATAAAATTATTAAAAGATGTAAGAAGCTTAATTGTAGATACTAAAGTGGTTAGAAAACAGGAAAAAGCATATTCCCTTTTAATAAAGCTAATAGAAGAATATAATATAAAGTTATTATCAACTAAAATTTATTGGGATAAGCCATCAGATAGAGAAGAATATAAAGAATTTTGGAAAAAATATCAAAAAATAAGTGAGTTAAAAGGAATAAATAATGCAGAATATAATGAACAGATAGAAATTTTATTTATAACTAATGATTTAAAAAAGGTTTATGCAAATGAAAACAAATATTATAAAATCATAAAATTCTATAAAAACAAATTAGTTGAATTAGGAGCAATGAGAAATTTAAAAAACAGTTTTACTTCAAACATAAAACTATATTCAAAAGCAGGGACTTTATGTAAGAGATAATAAAAGGCGAGGATATACGATGGAACAAATAGAAATTATTACAGATGGTATAGAAGAAAAAATAGAGTATAAAGAAATTATAAAAGAAGTATTGGATAAGTGTTTTAAGGAAGAAGAGCTAGGAAAACATATAACCATAACAGTAACATTGACAAATCCAGAAAATATTAGAAACATAAACAAAAAATATAGGCAAATAGATAATCCAACAGATGTGTTATCTTTTCCAATGTACGAAAAAGAAGAAATATCTGAAGTAAAGCAACAAAAGTATGAGGTAATATTAGGAGATATAGTAATATCAATACCTAAAGTAGAAGAACAAGCAGAAGAATATGGTCATAGCTTTAAAAGAGAATTGTCTTATATGGTTGTTCATGGATTTTATCATTTAATGGGATTTGACCATATGAAAGAAGAAGAAAAGGCAGAAATGCGAGAAAAAGAAGAAAATATATTAGGAAAATTAAATATAAAAAATTAATAATTGGAAGGACAAGCGATGGAAAAAAAAGAGCATAACGCAGAAATCGACAAAGAAAAGAAAATTAAAAATAGCAGTTTTATAGATGCTTGGAAAAATGCAATAAACGGAATTATATATGCAACTACAACTCAAGCAAACATAAAAAAACAGTTGGTAATAGCTGTAGCAGTAGTAATTATAAGCTTATTTTTTAATTTAAGCAAAGCAGAGTTTTTAATATTTTTATTTACAATAATTTTAATAATTTTTGCAGAAATGGTAAATACAGCAATAGAAACAGTAGTGGATCTATATGTAGATGTTTATCATCCAAAGGCAAAGATAGCCAAAGATGTGGCTGCAGGAGGAGTAGTAATAACAACAATAAATGCAATAATAGTAGCATACTTTTTGTTTTTTGAGAAAATAAGTGATATGGGTATCGCATTTATACAAAATGTAGCGAATTCTCCAACACATTTAGCATTTGCAACAATAATAATTACTATGATAGCGATTTTAGCGCTAATAGCATATTCAAAAACAAACAAACATAAATTATTTAATAGTAAGTTTGTACCAAGTGGGCATGCAACAATAGCCTTTGCAGCAAATACCATTATATGGATAACTACAAAAAATGCGGTGATATTAATACTTTCATTGGTTATGGCAATCTTAATATCAGAAAGCAGAATAGCAGCAAAAGAACACAAGCTTTCTGAAATAATATTTAGTGCTTGTTTAGGAACACTAATAGTTTTAATAATATATGGTACTAGCATGCTAGTATTAAACTTATAAAAAGAAGGGAAAGAATAATTAATATGGAAAATAAAAAGAAAATAAATAGTGGGACAAAAGTATTAATAATATTATTAGTAACGCTGATATTGATAGCGGGAGTATTAGTAGCACTAAAATTTATAAAAGACAAACAAAATATTCAAGTAAAAGCAAATGTTGGAGCAGATGTAAATAAAGAGCCTGAAAAGGAAGTTATAAAATTGCCTACAACATTTGCAGGAAATGACAGACCAATTGCAGTTATGATAGATAATAATATAAATGCAATGCCACAAGCTGGACTTTTAGAAGCAGATTTAGTATATGAAATAATTGTAGAAGGCGGAGAAACAAGAATGATGGCAGTCCTAAAAGGTAAAAATTTGGAGAAAATAGGACCTGTTAGAAGTTCAAGACATTATTTCTTAGATTATGCTTTAGAGAATGATGCAATATATGTACATTTTGGATGGAGCCCACAGGCAGAAGCAGATATTTCAGAATTAGGTGTAGATAACATAAATGGACTTTATTATGATGGTACATATTTTTGGAGAGTTAGTGATAGATATGCACCACATAATGCAGTAATTAGTACAAAAAATATCTTGCAAGTTGCAAAAAATAATGAATATAGAACAACAACAGACAAAAAACCAGTTTTAAATTATGTGGCAGATGAAATAGAATTAGAAACTGACAAAAAGGCAGATACAGTTGTAATACCATATTCAGATTATAATACAGTTAAATATATATATGATGAGGAAACAAAAGAATATACCAGATATTCAAGAAGTGAAAAGCAAGTAGATTGGGATACAGATACAACTGTAACTACTAAAAATATAATTATAACATTTGCACAAAACTATAATTTGAATGATGGTTCGGGCAAAGGCAGACAAGGGCTAGATAATATAGGAAAGTTAGAAGGATATTATATAACAAATGGCAAAGCAATAGAAATAACATGTGAAAAAACTTCAAGAACAGCACAAACAGTATATAAGGATTTACAAGGTAATGAAATAAAAGTAAATGATGGAAAAACATTTATACAAATTTGCCCAATAAATGCAAAGGTTACAATAGAAGGAGAAAATAAAACAACAGAAGAATAATAGATAAAGGGCAGGAAAATATAAAATCCTGTTCTTTGTTATTTAATAGGAAAAATCGCTAGACTTTTCCGTATACAATTCTTATATAAAGAACAAATAATGTAATAGAGATGAAAAGAAAGGAAGAAAAATATGGAAGGTGAAAACTGTAAATGCATAGAAACAAAAATGAAAAACGATATGGCTATAATATTAGAGAAGTACACTACAGATAAAGATAATTTAATACAAATATTAAATGAGACACAAGAAAAGTTTGGATATGTTCCTAAATTAGCACAAATGGAAATATCAAAATATTTAAATATATCAATGGCAGAGGTATATGGAGTAATAACATTTTATTCTAGATTTACACTAGAGCCAAAAGGAAAATACGCAATTTCTGTATGCCTAGGAACAGCGTGTTTTGTAAAAGGTTCAGAACAAATATTAAATAGACTAAAAGATAGACTAAAAATAGATGTCGGACAGACAACTCGAGATGGAAAATTTTCAATAGATGCTACAAGATGTGTTGGTGCATGTGGATTAGCACCAGTATTTACTGTTAATAATGAGGTACACGGAAAAGCAACAGTAAAAAAACTAGATGAAGTACTGGAAAAATTAATGAAAGATGAATAATGATGAAAGTATTAATTAATAATCTTTAATATAGATAGGAGAGAAATATGAAAACTTTAGAAGAAATTGAAGAAATAAGAAAGCAAAAAAGAGAAGAACTGGACTTAAGAGTAAATTTAAATTCTACTAGCAGAGAAAAGCACATATTAGTATGTAGGGGTACAGGTTGTACATCTTCAAAATCTCCACAAATAATAGATACTTTTAGAAAAATACTGAAAGAAAAAAATATACAAAATGTAAGAGTAATACAAACGGGATGTTTTGGCTTATGTGCAAAAGGTCCAATAGTAATAATTCGACCAGAAGATACTTTTTATGCTAATTGTAAACCAGAGGATTGCGAAGAAATTATAAATTCACACATACTAGAAGGAAAGCTAGTAGAAAGATTACTATGTAAAGATGTAGATGGTAGTATTGTCAAAAAGTTGGATGATTTACAATTTTATAAAAAGCAAAAAAGAATAGCGCTAAAAAATTGTGGAATAATAAATCCCGAAGATATAGATGAATACATTGCATTTGATGGGTATAAGGCATTAGCAAAAGTATTGTTTGAGATGACACCAGAAAGTGTAATAGAAGAAGTTAAAAAGTCTGGATTAAGAGGCAGAGGTGGTGCAGGATTTCCAACAGGTAAAAAATGGGAACTAACAAAAGCAGCACAAAGTGAACAAAAATATGTGGTATGTAATGCAGATGAAGGAGATCCAGGTGCATTTATGGACAGAAGTATATTGGAGGGAGACCCACATTCTGTTATAGAAGCTATGGCAATAGCTGGATATAGTATAGGAGCAAATAAAGGATATATTTATGTTAGAGCAGAATATCCTATTGCAGTACATAGATTTGATATAGCAATAAAACAAGCTAGAGAATATGGTTTATTAGGTAAAAATATATTTGGAACAGATTTTGAATTTGATGTAGAGATAAGACTTGGAGCGGGAGCATTTGTTTGCGGAGAGGAAACGGCCCTACTAGAATCTATAGAAGGAAGAAGAGGACAACCAAGACTAAAACCACCATATCCAGCAAATGAGGGATTATGGGGTAAACCTACTTTAATAAATAATGTAGAAACATATGCAAATATAACAAGAATAATATTAAATGGTGCTGACTGGTATTCAAGTATAGGAACAGAAAATTCAAAGGGAACTAAAGTATTTGCTTTAGGAGGCAATGTAGTTAATGTTGGATTAGTAGAAGTACCAATGGGTACTACATTAAGAGAAATAATATATGACATAGGTGGTGGAATTCCTAATAATAGAGAATTTAAAGCAGCACAAACAGGCGGACCTTCAGGTGGTTGCATTCCAAAAGAACACTTAGACACACCAATAGATTATGAATCTTTAAAAGAAATAGGTTCAATGATGGGGTCTGGTGGGCTAATAGTAATGGATGACTCAAAATGTATGGTAAATTTAGCTAAATTTTATTTAGATTTTACAGTAGATGAATCTTGTGGTAAATGTACTCCTTGTAGAATTGGAACAAAAAGAATGTTGGAAATATTAACAAAAATTTGTGATGGAAAAGCAGATATGCAGGATTTAGAAAAATTAGAACAACTAGCAATAAATATACCTAAAACAGCAGTATGCGGATTAGGACAAACAGCACCAAACCCAGTTTTATCAACACTAAAGTATTTTAGAGAAGAGTATTTAGATCATATAAAACACAAAACATGCAAAGTTGGTGAATGTAAAGCATTAACTAATATAGAAATAGATCCACAAAAATGTAAAGGTTGTGGATTGTGCAAAAGAAATTGCCCAGTTAATGCGATTTCAGGAGAACCAAAACAGATACATATAATAGATAAAGATGTTTGTATTAAATGTGGAACTTGCGTGGCAAATTGTCCATTCCACGCAATAGGATAAGGAATTAATTCATTATTAGAACTAAATATATAATTGTTTTTAATATATTCTGTACATTAAAAACAATTTGGTATCTTAGGCGACCGCGAAATTTTAGCAGATTGATGAATGATTGATAATTATGGAGGAGAAGAAATAGTATGAAATATTTTAAAAAATTGTTAGGAGATAATATATATTTATCTCCTAGGAATACAGAAGATGCAGAAAAGTATGTAGAATGGATTAATGATTTTCAAGTAACAGATTATACAGGCAAAAGTGCTTCATTAACCACAATTGAATCAGAAAATAAATATCTTCAAGAACATATTAATGATGAAGCTTCTTTTGGCATTGTAAGATTGAAAGATGACAAATTATTAGGAAGTGTTTCTCTAGAAAATATAAATCATATAAACAGGTCAGCAATTTTGGGAATCTTTATAGGCGAAAAAGAAGGAAGAGATAGAGGAATAGGAACAGAAGCTATAAACTTAATTTTAGAATATGGTTTTAATTACTTGAATCTTAATAGTATAAAATTAGATGTGATGGAATTTAATTCAAGAGCAATAGCCTGTTATAAAAAATGTGGATTTAAAGAAATGGGAAGAAGAAGACAATGCAATTATATAAATGGGAAATATTATGATACAATACATATGGATATCTTAAAAGAAGAATTCGCTGGTGATTTTATTAGAAATAAAAATATAAAATAGGAGGAAATTATGTCCGATAAAAAAATGATTAATTTAAAAATAGATGATAAAGAAATACAAGTGGAAGAAGGAACTACAATACTGCAAGCAGCAAGGCAAGCAAGTATAGATATTCCAACATTATGCTTTTTAAAGGATATAAATGAAATTGGAGATTGTAGAATGTGCATTGTACAAGTGGATGGCAGAAGAGGGTTTGCTACTTCATGCATTCAAAAAGTAGAAGAAGGTATGGTAGTAAAGACACATTCGAAAGAGGTTATAGAAGCAAGAAAAGTAATATTAGATTTAATATTATCAAATCACCAACGTGATTGTTTAACTTGCACAAGAAATGGAAATTGCGAATTACAAAACTTGGCAGTGAAATTTAATGTTACAGGGATAGAGTATGAAGGAGAAACCAATAAGCACCAAATTGATGACTTATCTCCATCAATAGTAAGAGACTTCAATAAATGTATTTTATGTAGAAGATGTGTGTCTGTTTGCAAAAAAGTTCAGGAAATAGGTGCAATAGATTGTATAAATAGAGGTTTTAATTCTTGCATATCAACAGTAGGAGATAATAGTTTAAATGATGTAAATTGTACATTTTGCGGACAATGTATAGAAGCTTGTCCAGTAGGGGCTTTAAGAGAAAAGGATTCTATTGAAGAAGCATGGGAAAAATTAAAAGATCCAGATACTTATGTAATAGTGCAAACAGCTCCAGCAGTTAGGGTAGCACTAGGAGAAGAATTTGGTATGCCAATAGGAACTAATGTAACTGGAAAAATGGTTGCTGCACTAAAAAGATTAGGATTTGATAAAGTTTTTGATACAAATACAGGTGCAGATTTTACAATTATGGAGGAAGGAACAGAGTTTATACAAAGACTAAATGAAAACTATAATTTACCAATGATTACATCTTGCAGTCCAGGATGGGTAAGATATGTAGAAGCAAATTATCCAGAAAATATTAAATATTTATCAAGTTGCAAGTCGCCACATGAAATGTTTGGAGCACTTATAAAAACTTATTATGCAGAGAAAAATAACATAGATCCAGAAAAAATATATGTAGTATCTGTAATGCCATGCATAGCCAAAAAATATGAAAGACAAAGAACAGAACTAAAAAATAATGGTATGTATGATGTCGACTGCGTTTTAACGACACGTGAATTAGCTAGAATGATAAAACAAGCCAATATAGAATTTTCAGAATTGGAAAATGAAGAATTTGATAATCCAATGGGAGAGGCAACTGGTGCAGCAGCAATATTTGGAGTTACAGGCGGAGTTATGGAGGCAGCATTAAGAACCGCATCAGAAATATTATCTGGAGAAGAATTAGAAGATATTGATTTTAAACAAGTAAGAGGAGAAGAAGGAATAAGAAGAGCAATATTAAAAATTGGAGAAAGAGATATAAAAGTAGTTGTAGCCAATGGACTAGGAAATGCCAAAATAATTATGGAGGAAATAAAGTCAGGAAAAGCAGACTATCAATTTGTGGAAATAATGGCTTGTCCAGGTGGTTGTATAATGGGAGGAGGACAACCAATTAAAAATTCAAAAATTAGAGCAACTGTAGATGTTAGAAAAAAGAGAGCTGATGCAATGTATACAATAGATGAAAAAAGTCGAATAAGAAAATCACATGAAAATCCAGTATTAAAACAAATATATAGTGAATATATAGGTGTTCCAGGAGGACATAAAGCACACGAATTATTTCATACAACTTATAGCAAAAAAGAAAAGTACAATATTTAGTTAAAAAAATTAATTTATTTACAAAATTCGACAAACTTTTTAAAATAATAGGTGTATAATAAAATAAATAGCAATGTTTACCTATGAGTAAATAAAAACTTGACAGGCAAACAAAAAACATGAGGAGGTAAATAATATGAAATCAGGTTTTGTGTCAATAGTAGGAAAAACCAATGTAGGAAAATCAAGCATAATAAATTCATTAGTAGGAGAAAAAGTAGCAGCAACAGCAAATAGACCACAAACAACCAGAAAAGCAATAAAAGCAATTGTAAATAGACCAGATTCACAAATTATTTTTATAGATACACCAGGCATACATAAACCAAAAAATAAATTAGGAAATACAATGTTAGAAACATCATTCACTTCAATAAAAGACGTCGACTTAATAGTATTTGTAGTTGAAGCTTTTTCAAAAGAAATCAATGAAGAAGAAAAATTAATATTGGAAAAAATAAAACAAGCTAAGAAAAAAACAATATTAGTTTTAAACAAAATGGACTTAGCAAGTATAGCACAGGTTGCAAAATCTATGGAGTTGTATAAAAGTCAATATGATTTTATCACAATAGTGCCAATGACAGCTACAAATCAAAAAGATATTGAAGGATTGTTAGATGAAATAGAAGATAATTTGTCAGAAGGTCCACTATATTATGATACAGAAGAATATACTGACCAAACAATGCAACAATTGGTAGAAGAAATAATAAGAGAAAAAGCTTTAAAACTATTAAGAGATGAAGTACCTCATGGAATATTAGTTGAAGTAGAAAAAATGAAAAGAAGAAAGACAATAAAAGGAGAGCCAATATTTAATGTGGAAGCGACCATATATTGTAGTAGAGAATCACATAAAGCTATAATAATAGGAAAAAATGGAGAAATGCTAAAGAAAATAAGTACATATGCTAGAGAAGATTTAGAAAAAATGTTAAATACAAAATTAAATTTAAAAGTTTGGGTAAAAGTAAAAGAAGATTGGATGAATAAAGATTTTATTGTAAACAAATTTAAAATGTAAAATATATAAAAAGTCCAGATGTAAAAGTATAAAATTATAAAATTTGCAAAAGATAAATTTAAAAGGAGTTGATTTTATGCTAAAACAAATGGCGTGGAACACTTTTAAAAATACAGGTAATATTAATACGTTTATGGAATTAATAGAAATAGAAAACACAAAAAAGAATATGGAAGGTAATCAATATGGGAATATTGAAAACAAAAGGAATAATAATAGCAGAAAGCAATATGAACGATTTTGATAAAATGCTTACAATATTGACACCAAATGGAAAAATTGGGTGTGCTGCCAAAGGAGCGAGAAGACCAAAAAGTATGCTTATGGCAGCAACTCAATTTTTATGTTTTGGAGAATACATGTTATACAGTAATTCAAAAAGCTACAATATGAATTCTTGCGAGATAATAGAACTTTTCTATAATATAAGGACAGATTTCGAGAAATTGAACTATGTAGCTTTAATAACTAAAATTATAAATGATGTTACTGATGAAAATCAAAACACATATAAAATATTACAATTATTTTTAAATACACTATATATGATTTCAGAAACAGATAAGAATATGGACTTAATCCTATCTATTTTTGAACTAAGACTTTTGTGCATATTAGGATTTATGCCAATTGTAGACAAGTGCGTACAATGTGGTAATTCAGAAACATTAGAATATTTTTCGTTAAAAGATAATGGATTTAAGTGTAATACATGTGGAAAACAAGATAAAGGAGCAATAGAAATATCAGAAGCAACACAAAATGCAATAAAATATATTATAAAAGCTCCAGCAAAAAAAATTTTCTCGTTTAACATTTCAGAAGAAAATATATATCAATTAAAACTAGTGAGTAAGATATATTTAAATAATAAATTAGAAAAAGAGTATAAACTTTAAAAACAAACACCGGAAAATCCTTACAGATAGGCTAAATTGAAGAATTGACACTTACACTAAAATATGGTATAATTAAGCAGTTAAAGGTATTACTAAAACAAAAGGAGAAAAACATGGAAGAAATAATTCAATTTGGATTAGGTTTTGTAACAGGTAGACCAAATGTATGTAAAGTAATAAATAGTACATATGAGCATTTAATAGAACAATTTAAAAATACTGGTAAAAAAGTAGAACTTACAGTATTTATTTTATTTGATTTACAATATCAATATACTACAAGGGTTGATTTCTATGGATTAATACCCAAAGTATACAAAGATATAAAAGTAAAATATATAACGCCAGAAAATATAGAAGAATTAAAAAAGAGATTAATAGCAAGAGAACAATTAACAAAACAGGAAACAGAATTATTTTTTGGACATGGACATGCAAAAGGTAGAAATACATTAATGTATTATGCAAAGATGTGGCATATAGACTATCTGCTGTTTTGGGATGATGATGAATATCCAGTAGCTTGTATAAAAAATGAAGATACTGGAGAATTAATATGGAAAGAGCAAGATAATGTAGCTATGCATTTAAAATATATAGAAAATGCAGATATAACAATAGGATATCATTGCGGATATATTTCTCCTATTCCATATGTTGAACTAAATGAAGATATTAATGAGGACTTATTTAAGCAATATATTGAAGCAATTAGTAATGAAGTAGTATCATGGGACTCAATTAAACAAAAATTCATTAAAGATAATGGAGTTACTTATGCAGATGAGAAAATTGCTAATGGAGAAGTAGCTTATGAATTGCAAAAAGAAGGTGCCAGCAAATGGGTTGTTGGTTCAACATTATGCTTAAATTTAAGAAATATAAATAAGATACCAGCATTTTATAACCCACCAGAAGCAAGACGGAGAAGATACATTTTTTTCTACATTATTAGGAGATTCAAAAGTAATTAAAGTGCCAGTATATCATTTCCATGATGGATTTTTAAAATATACTTGTATTATGAGAAAAAAGTATCCAAAAACGTTGAGAAAAATAAAAATCGAAGAGGAATTGATTCCACAAAGATTTCTGCAAGCATCTAGAGGTTGGATAAAATATAAACCATTATTAACATATATTTTAGATAAAAACAATTATAAATCTAAAATGGAAAAAGTAAAAAAACAATTAGAAACAAGTATTCCTGAAATTAATAAACTATTTAAAGACTATGATTTTAACATATTAATAGGAGATTTAGAAAAGTATTCTAAAAATGTAGAAAAGCATTATAAAGAATATTTAAAGACAAATGAAATATGGAATAGATTAAAAGAGGAGAATTTATAAAATGAATCAAGAGCAGGATATAAAAACTCTAAAACAAATAGAATTTAATAAAAGGGAAGAAAGATTAAAAACAGCAATACCACAAAAATTAATTTATGAACCTACTGAAAATAAAAAATTACATATTACATATGTAATGACTTGGACAGGAGTTTGTGGAGGTTCTAAAATTATTTTAGAACATGCAAATAAATTAACAGCAAGAGGTCATAAAATAACAATAATATCACATGACAAAAAGCCAATATGGTTTAAAATGAATGATAGTATACAATTTATAGAAGTTCCATGGGGACAAACATTATGCGAAAGCATACCAAAATGTGATGTCATTGTTGCAACGTATTGGAGAGAAATATATGAATGTATAGAACAAAAAATAGCACCAGTTATTTACTTTGAGCAAGGAGACTATCATTTGTTTGACTTAGAAAAATTAGATAATAGAACATATGAGTATATAAAAAAACAACTAGAAGTAGTTCAATTTGTATATACTGTATCAACTTTTGCAAAAAATAAAATAAAGCAAATATATAATAAAGATGCAATAGTGATACCAAATGCAGTTGACTCAACTATATTCTTTTGTAAAGAATATAGGAAAAATAATAAAAAAATAAATATTGCGATAATTGGTTCAGAAGAATCAGAATTTAAAAGAATAGGAAATATATTAAAAGCAATAGAAATAGTAAAAGAAGAAGGATATGATATAGAATTAAATTGGATTACACCAACAGAGCCTAAAAGAAATAAAATTAAAGCAATTGTAAATCCACCACAATTAATAATAGGAGATACTCTGAGAAAATCGGATATTTATATTTGTGCTTCTATGTATGAATCATTTTGCCTACCAGTTTTAGAAGCAATGACTTGCGGAGTTGCAGTAATTACAACTAATAATGGTGGTAATATGGATTTTGTGAAAGATAATGAAAATGCTTTAGTAATAGAAAAAGATAATATTGATGATATTGTGGAAAAAACAAAGAAACTTATAAATAATGCTCAGCTTAGAGAAAGACTTTCAAGAGCTGCATTAGAAACCTCAAAACAATATTCATGGAATAAAACAATAAATATGGTAGAAGAATATTATAGAAATATTGCAAACTACAAAATTGGAGGATAAAAATGAAAAAGGTCTTAATATTTGGAGCAGTAAAACATGTAATAAAAAAAGCAAAAGAACTAGGATATGAAACTATTGTTATTGACCAAAATCCTAATATAGCTTGCATTAAGCAAGCAGATAAATTTAAAAATATATCGTTTGAAGCATATGAAGAATGTTTACAATATGCTAGAGAAGAACATGTGGATGGTGTTGTTACTGCAACAGAGTTCGCAGTATTAACAGCAAGCTATGTAGCTAATAAAATGAATTTACCAGGTTTAGATTTTGAAGTAGCTAAATTAGTAAAAAGTAAATATGAAATTAGAAAAAAAATGCAAGAAAAATATATTACAAATGTTCCTCAATTTTATGAAGTGAGTAAAATTGAGGAATTATATGAAATAAAAGATAAAATAAAATTTCCAATTATATTAAAACCATGTTCAGGGTTAGGAAGTTTATATGTGTATAAAATAGATGATTTTGAAACATTAATGCAAAAAATTCAAGAAGTAATAAATGGGTCTTTTAATGGAAGAGCGTTAATAGAAACTTTTATAGAAGGACAAGAATATGGTATTGAATCTTTTGTATATAATGGTAAAGTTCATATTTTAGCAATTATGAAAAAAAATATGACAAATTTGCCATACCGTTCTGAACTAGGACATAGTACTCCTTCAGAATTACCTAGAGAGATTGAAAGCAAAATAGAAGAAATAGTGAGTAGATTGATTAGAGAAATAGGCATAAAAAACGGGCCTGTTAATATGGATATGATATTATCAAAAGAGAATGAACCATATATTGTAGATGTTGGCGCAAGAATGGGGGGAAATGCAATAACATCTCATATTGTGCCACATAGCAAAGGCATAGATCATGTGGGAAATATAATAAAATTAGCAATGGGAGAGAAAGATATTGACTTAGAACCTAAATTTGATAGATGTATAGCAACAAGAATATTGGACCTAGATGAAGGAATAATAAAAGAGCTTCCCGACTTTAAAAAATATATGGATGATAATGTTATTGAAATATGTTTTGAAAAAAGTGTTGGAGATAAAATAGAAAAATATATATCTGATGCACAAAGATGTGGACTTATCATTGTTAAAGGAACAGATATTGAGAAAACAAAGAAAAAAGCACTAGAAGTAAGAAATAGGATTAATAGAGACATAGTAAGAGAATGATAAAGGAGATGTACTAAAATGAATGAATATAAAGGAGTTGTTGTAGAAAAAGCAAATATTTCAGACATAGGAGAGATTATTAGAATAATACAAAGCAGATGTAAATGGTTAGATGATAACTGTATAAACCAGTGGAATGTTACAAGAACATATGGTAAACAATATTATGAACAAAAAATTAATGAAGGAAAATTTTATATAGCAAAATTAAGCGAAAAAATAGTACGGAACTTTTATGCTTCAGTATAGCAGTCAATATTATCAAGATATAGAAGGAGAAGTCATTCATATACATCATTTAGCAACAGATATTAATTATAAAGGTATCGGAGCACGAATAATTGATGAAATAAAACATATTGCCCAAAAGGAAGCAAAAAACAGTATAAGATTAGATAATATAGGAAGTAATAAAAAATTAAACGAATATTACGAAAAAAATGGTTTTTGTCAAATAGCAATAATAGAGTCGGAAAAATATGATGGAACTAACTTTGGAATATTAAGAGAACTAAAAGTAAGTTAGGAGGAAAAATGTATTTAATAGTAGGACTTGGAAATCCAGAACCAGAATATTCTAAAACAAGACATAATATGGGATTTGATGTAATAAATAAATTAGCAAACCAATACAAAATAGATATATCTAGAACTAAATTTGAAGGATTATATGGCTCTGGAGTAATAGAAGGAGAAAAAGTAATTTTATTAAAACCGCAAACATATATGAATTTAAGTGGACAGTCTATAAAAAAATATATAGACTTTTATAAAATACCACTAGAAAATGTTGTAGTAGTATATGATGATATGGATATAGAAAAAGGACAAATAAAAGTAAGAAAAGTTGGTGGACCAGGAACACATAATGGAGCAAAATCAGTTGTGCATGAATTACAAAGTGAAGAATTTGCAAGAATAAGAGTGGGAATAGAAAGACCTGTGGGAAATAGCGAAATTATAGATTATGTAATAAAACCAATAGATGAAGAAGAATACAAAAAAATAGAAAAAGGTATAGAAAAAGCAAAAGATGCAATTATAGAATATTTGAAAAATGGGATAGATAGTGCAATGAATAAATTTAATTAATTTATTTGAAAGCAAGAAAGGGATAGAAATGCGAGAAATTTTAGTTAATGTAGATGAGCAAAATAATAAAACTATAGTTGTAGTTGAGAATGGTAAACTAATAGAAAAATATCAAGAAAATTATGGGGAAGAAAGGTTAGAAGGAAATATATATCTAGGAAAAGTGGAAAATGTATTATTAGGTATGCAAGCAGCATTTGTAGATATAGGTAAAGAAAAAAATACATTTATACATATAAGAGACATTATACCAAAAGCAAGTAATGAAACAGGAAATAAAAATGAGCCTTTGAATAAGCACAATATAAAAAACTATATAAAAACAGGAATGCCAATATTAGTTCAAATAAAAAAAGATGCTACAAGTAAAAAAGGTGCAAGAGTTTCTACACATATAAATTTATCTGGAAGATATGCAGTACTTATGCCTAATTCGGATTTTATTACTATATCAAAAAAAATAGAAAAGGAAACTGAGAAAAATAGATTATTAAAAATAGTAAAAGAAATTGTGCCACAAAATTATGGAATAATAATCAGAACTTCAGCAAAAGAAAAAAGTGAAGAAGAAATAAAAAGAGATATAAACAATTTGATAATAACTTGGCAAGAAATTGTAAATAAATATGAAAAAGCTAAAAAGCGAACAACATTTACTCCTCAGTTAATATATAAAAACCAGGGAATAATAGAAAAATTAATAATAGATCTTATAGATCAAGATTTATCTAAAGTAATAGTTAATGATGAAAAAACATATGAAAATATAAAAAAAGTATTAGAAAAAATAGCACTTGAAACAGATGTAAAAGTGGAATTAAAAAAAGAAAAAAATATTTTAAATATATATGAGATACAAGAACAGCTAGAAAAAGCAAATAATAGAAAAATATGGTTAAAGTGTGGTGGATTTATAACAATTGACAAAACAGAAGCTTTAACAGCAATAGATGTAAATTCTGGAAAATATGTAGGAACAAAAGATTTAGAAAAAACAATATTCACAGTAAATAAAGAGGCTACAATAGAAATAACTAAACAAATAAGACTAAGAGATATTGGCGGAATAATAATAATAGATTACATAGATATGGAAAATAAAGAAGATAAAGCAAAAATATTAGAAATATTAGAAGAAAATTTGAAAAAAGATAGGTCAAAGACACAAGTAATAGGATTTACTCCATTAGATTTATTAGAGATGACAAGAAAACATATGTGGAGCAATGATTAGAGAGTTTGTGTCAACAATCATCAAGGTATAAAGGAAAGGAAGAAAGGTCAAAACAATAATGAAAGTAGGATTTATATCACTAGGATGTAATAAAAACTTAGTTGATACAGAAAAAACAATAAGCATATTTAAAGAAAATAATTATGAGATAGTAAATAATCCAAAAGAAGCAGAAATTATAGTAATAAATACATGCGGATTTATAGAATCAGCTAAAGAAGAGGCAATAAATACTATATTGGAAATGGCAGAATATAAAAAACAAAAATGCAAATATCTAATAGCTATGGGATGTTTAGTAGAAAGATATAAAAAAGAATTAGAAAAAGAACTCCCAGAAGTTGATTTGTTTATAAAATACAGTGAATATGGTGATTTATGGAAAAAGATTCAAGAGCTAATAAAAAAAAGAGAAGAAAAAATAGACTTTGAACAGTGGCAAGATAGAGTAATTACAACAGGAAAAACCACAGCATATTTAAAAATAGCAGATGGATGTAGCAATAGGTGTACATACTGTGCTATTCCATATATTAGAGGACCATTTAAAAGTAGAGAATTCGAAGAAATAATAGAAGAAGCAAAAGACTTGGAAAAACGAGGCTATAAGGAGCTAATATTAACTGCACAAGATACTACAAAATATGGATTAGATTTATATAAAAAAAGCAGACTAGCAGAATTGATAACAGAGATATCTAAAATAGATGGAATAAAATGGATTAGATTTTTATATTCATATCCAGAAACAATTGATGAAGATTTAATAAAAGTTGTAAGAGAAAATAAAAAAGTTTGTAAATATTTTGATATACCAATACAACACATATCAGATAATGTATTAAAAAGAATGAATAGAAAAAGTAATGGTAAAAGTATAGAAAATTTAATAAAAAAATTAAGAAAAGAAATTCCAGATGTTATAATAAGAACAACTGTAATGGTAGGATTTCCTGGAGAAACAGCGGAAGATTATGAAGAATTATATAAATTTGTAGAAAAAACAAAATTTGATAAAATGGGTGCATTTAGTTATTCAAAAGAGGAAAATACTCCAGCAGAAAAACTAAAAGAGCAAATACATCCAGCAACTAAAAAAAGCAGATACAACAAAATAATGCAATTACAACAAAAAGTAGTAGAACAAAATATCATAAAACATATAGGAAAAGAATTAGAGGTTTTAATAGAAAATAATACTTTTGATGAAAAGTATTACATAGGTAGAAGCTATATGCAAGCACCAGAAATTGATGAAGTAATTTATATAAAAAATACAAAACAATTGGAAATAGGGCAATTTATTAAATGTAAAATAATAGATACAAAGGGCTATGACTTAATAGGTGAAATAGTAAATAATTAAAGAAAATTATCAGTGTCAGATTATTGTCA
>DNVW01000016.1:115935-160937 GCA_003507395.1 Clostridiales bacterium
TGACAATAATCTGACACTGATAAAACCCCCTCAACAGAATGTCGAAAAATGTAAGCAAAGCTCTAAATAAGGAGGGCGATTTTTCTTGCTTATTGACATATGCAATGATAAAATCAAAAATGATAAAGGAGGGATTACATGCAACAACAAATATATGAAATACAAAAAATAATTGAAAAAGGCGAAATTATTCCATGGTCAATAGTTACAGTTATTACAGCAATAGTTATTGCTTTAACTAATACTTTAATATATGTTAAGCTTTTTAATGTAAAAATAAAAGGTAAAAAAGATATAATAAAAGTAACAGCGATAGAAACAATTTTTAAATGTATATATTCTACAATTTTACCAATTTATATGTATAGAATAGCATGTGTAATAACAGAAACTATAATATATGAATTATATTTTAATGAAAAAGTAGAAAAGAATATATTAGGAGCAGTAACAAACTCAATTATCGTCATTTTTACTGAAGCAGTATTTTCTAAATTTTTATGTATGTTATTTGATGGAATAGAACTGTATACCGATGGAATATATAATTACAAATATAAATTTGATTTATTAATACTTGTAGCAGCATGTAGATTTTTAATCTACTATATAATAAATAAAAGAGAGATAAAAGTAAAAATAAGAGATGACTTAAATATTAAAGAAAAAGGAACATTAATAGCAATATCTATTATAGGAGAAACGGTTATTTTCTTTAACTTTATAGAAATGACAATATTTATTTCAGATTTCCCATACGAAATTTTTATAACAGATATTATGGCATTGATTATTTACTTTTATATAAGCATAAGTAATTTCTCAAAGATGGTAAAATTAGAAAAACAAGCAACAAGAATTCATAATCTAGAAGTATATAATAAAACTTTATCAATTATGTATGATAGTATAAGAGGATTTAAACATGATTATGCTAATATGTTGCAAGCACTATCTGGTTATGTAGCAACGGAAAATATAGAGCAAATAAAAAAATATGTGAAGAAATGTTGCAGGAGTGTAGAGAAATAAATGAAATGGGAATATTAGACCCTAAAATAATAAATGAGCCTGGAGTTTATAGTATTTTAACAACCAAATATTATCTAGCTAAAGAAAAGAATATAAAAATGAGTATTGAAGTTATGATAGACTTGAAAAAACTAGAAATAACTAGTTATGAACTATGTAAAATGCTTGCAATATTATTAGATAATGCAATAGAAGCGGCAAAAGAAACTGAAGAAAAAATTATTAATGTGAGAATGCTAAAAGATTATTCGACTAATAGAGATTTAATTATAATAGAGAATAGCTATACCAATTTTGATGTCGATATAAATAAAATATTTGAAAAGGGGTATACAACCAAAAAAGAGAATAATAATGAACACGGTTTAGGACTATGGACTATAAGAAAAATATTAAGCAAAAGCAAAAATTTAAACTTGTATACTACAAAGGGAGACATGTTTTGCCAACAATTAGAAATTTATAACAATAATGTCGAAGAAAAAAATATTATAAAACAAGAAGAAATATTATGCACTAACTGTGCTATTCAAGACTAATAATTAATATACTGCTAAAACCTAGGAAAAGGTATTGAAAAAATAAACAACATATAATAAAATAAAAAATAAACAACAATATTAGGAGGAATAGTATGGAAAAAATAAGAGGTTTTGAAGTGGCAAAAGGATTTGAAAATGAGAGTATAAACTTACCAGAAAGGAAAACAAAATATTCGGCAGGTTATGATGTAGAAGCAGCAGAGGATTGCGTTATACCAGCATTTAAATTAGGACAAGTACCAACACTTGTAAAAACAGGATTAAAAGCATATATGCCAGAGGATGAATATTTAATGCTTTGTAATAGAAGCTCAAATCCAAAGAAAAAAGGTTTAGTCATGGCAAACAGTATAGGAATTATAGATAGTGATTATTACGAAAATCCAGATAATGATGGACATTTTATGTTTGCATTTTTTAATATAAAAGCAGAAGATATAGAAATAAAAAAAGGTGATGTAATAGGACAAGCAATATTCCAAAAGTATTTAACAGTAGACAATGATAAGGCAGAAGGAGAAAGAGTTGGAGGTTTTGGTTCAACAAGTAAATAAAAAATTGACAAAAAATTAATGGTAAAAGTTTTGACTTTTACCATTTTTTGTAGTATAATAGTATTGTAGTTCAATAAGAGACTTGAAATCCTTTATTAACTCAAGAAAGGAGTGACTTACATGTTTAATGTGGGCGATAAAATAGTATATCCTATGCATGGCGCTGGAAGAATTGATGCAATAGAGGAAAAAAATATATTAGGTGAAAACCAGTCATATTACATATTAAAAATGCCTGGAGAAGTTAAAGTAATGGTACCAGTAGATAAAGCAGAGCAAATAGGTGTTAGAAGTGTTATAGATAAAGAAGAAGCAGTAAAAGTAATGGCAGTTTTAGAGGAAAACGAAACTGAGATGTCAGACAAATGGAACAAAAGATATAGGGATAATATGGACAAAATGAAAAGTGGAGACATATATGAAGTAGCAGATGTTGTTAGAAATTTAAGTTTTAAACAAAAAGAAAAAGGACTATCAACAGGCGAAAAGAAAATGTTAAGTAATGCAAAGCAAATATTGGTTAGTGAATTAGTAGTAGCAGAGCATGCATCACAAGACGAAATAGAAAATTTAGTAAATAGCAAAATAGAATTATCATTTGAAGAAAATAAATTACCACAGGATGAAGGCATAGATTTAAACAAAAACTTTGTTAACAAATTTATACCTTTTGAAGATACTGGAACTTCAGAAAATTTATAAAAGATAATAAAAAAAAGACGACAAGCTCGTCTTTTTTTGCAGTAAAAAAGGATTTACACATTTTATGTCGAATAATATAATAAGAAAGGTAAGAAAAAATTGGTACGTTATAGTGAAGAATTAATTGATGAAATTAAAAACAGTAATGACATAGTAGATGTAATATCACAATACGTAATATTAAAAAGGAGTGGTAGAAATTTCTTTGGATTGTGTCCTTTTCATAAAGAAAAATCACCTTCTTTTTCTGTATCACCAGATAAACAGATATTTCACTGCTTTGGTTGTGGTGCAGGAGGAAATGTTATTCACTTTGTTAGCAAAATAGAAAATGCCGATTTTAAAGAAGCCATATCCATATTAGCTAATAGAGCGGGAATAGAGCTACCAACATTGAATAATTATGAAGATAATAAAACTGCTATGTTAAAAACTAAAGTGTACGAAATAAACCAAATAGCAGCAGAATTCTATCACCATAATCTATATAGACCAACTTCAAAAACAGCACAAGAATATATAAAAAAAAGAAAGTTGGATAATAAAACACTAAAATCTTTCTTAATAGGATATTCGGGAAATTATGACGAGCTATATAAAATATTAAAACAAAAGGGATATAAAGAAGAGGAAATACTAGCATCTAGCCTAGTAAATAAAACTGATGATGGAAAATATATAGATAGATTTAGAAAAAGAGTAATGTTTCCAATTCAAGATATTAGAAATAAAGTAATAGCTTTTGGAGGAAGAGTATTAGATGATAGTAAACCAAAATATATAAATTCTCCAGAAAATATAGTATATAGCAAAGGGAGACATCTTTTTGGATTAAATGTTGCAAAAAAAAGTGATTTAAAAAACATTATAATAGTTGAAGGCTATATGGATGCAATATCTTTATATCAAAGAGGGATAACAAATGTAGTTGCATCACTTGGAACAGCACTAACAGAAGCACAAGGTAGATTATTACGAAGATATAGTGAAAGAGTAACAATTGGTTATGATTCAGATGGAGCTGGACAAGCAGCTACATTAAGAGGATTAGAAATTTTACAAAACATTGGATGTGATGTTAGAATATTACAAATATCTGGAGCAAAAGACCCAGATGAATATGTAATAAAATATGGACCAGAAAGATTTTTAAAATGTGTTGAGCAAGCAATATCACTTGTAGAATTTAAAGTAAAAATGCTAAAGCAAAACCTTAATTTAGAAAACATAAATGATAAAATTAAATTTTTAAATGAAGTTGCTAAAATATTGGCAAATGTAACAAATAGTATAGAAAGAGAATTATATATTGAGAAAATAGCAGCAGAATATAAAGTATCAAAAGAGTCTATATATGGAGAAGTAAATAAATTAATATATGCAAAAAATACAGGTGAAAAAATTTTGGAAAAACCAATAATAAAGAAAGAAGTAAAAAAAGAAAAGCCAAAAATAGATGAAGCAATAGTTAAGAGAGAAAATTTAATAATTTATTTACTAATAAATTATCCACAAGAAAGTTACAGCAAAATAAAAAATATAGTATTAGAACAAGACATAAAGCTAGAAGCAAACCAAAAGATATTTAAAAAAATGTATGAAGAAATAGAAAAAGGAAATATTAATATTGATATATTAAATTGCTTTGAAGAAGAAGATATAATAAATCATATTTCAGCAATAATGTCATATGACTTTGAAATATCAGACTTAAATAAATGTATAGAAGATATAGCTAATACATATGAAAAGGAAAAATTGATAAATAGAAGACAAGAAATATTAGAGAGTCTAAAAAATGCACAAAATTTATCTTCAGAAGAATTGAGTAATTTGGAAGATGAATTAAGTAATATAGTTATTAAATTAAAAAAATAGCAATAAAAGGTGAAACCTTAGAAAGGGAGATAGTAAAAATGGAAGAAAATAATATAGAGCAAAATAAAGAAACTGTAGATGAAAAAGCAAAAAAGAAAGCATTAGATATAGTAGAAAAAGCTAGAGAAAAGGGAAAAATTACTTATTCTGAACTTGCAACAGAATTAGATGACACAAATCCAGAAAATATAGATAAAGTATTTGATGCATTTGAAGATTTAGGAATAGACATTTTAAAAGATGATGCAGAAGAACCAGATTTTGAGGATTTACAAGAAGTAGAAGAGGTAAAAGTAGAAGATATAGATTTAAGTAATATGGAAGGGATTAGTGTAGATGATCCTGTTAGAATGTACTTAAGAGAGATAGGAAAAATACCACTATTATCATATGATGAAGAAATAGAATTAGCTAAAAAAGTATTAGAAGGTGACGAAGATGCTAAAAAGAGATTGGCTGAATGCAACCTTAGGTTAGTAGTTAGTATAGCAAAAAAATATGTAGGTAGAGGTATGTTATTTTTAGACTTAATCCAAGAAGGAAATATGGGCTTAATTAAAGCGGTAGAGAAGTTCGATTATAGAAAAGGATATAAATTTAGTACTTATGCAACATGGTGGATAAGACAAGCTATTACAAGAGCAATAGCAGACCAAGCTAGAACAATAAGAATACCAGTCCATATGGTAGAAACTATTAATAAATTAATAAGGACATCAAGACATTTATTACAACAAATGGGACGTGAGCCAACCCCAGAAGAGATTGCAGCAGAAATGGAATTGCCAGTTGAAAAAGTAATGGAAATACAAAAAATAGCACAAGATCCAGTGTCTTTAGAGACTCCAATAGGAGAAGAAGATGACAGCCATTTAGGAGATTTCATACAAGATGATGATAGCCCAGCACCACAAGATTCAGCAGCATATACACTTTTAAAAGAACAATTGGCAGAAGTAATGGGAACATTAACCCCAAGAGAAGAAAAGGTATTAAGATTAAGATTTGGACTAGAAGACGGAAAAGCAAGAACATTGGAAGAAGTAGGAAAAGAATTTATGGTTACCCGTGAAAGAATTAGACAAATAGAAGCAAAAGCTTTAAGAAAATTAAGACATCCAAGTAGAAGCAAAAAACTTAAAGATTATATGAATTAAGCCTCAAACCTTGACATTATTCACATAATATGGTAAACTATATATAGTAATGTGTAAACAACATGAATGGAGGTGAATTTTCTTAAAGAAATTTAAGAAATAAATATGGGATTTTGGAAAAATTTTTGGGAAATGTTAGGACCAGATACTAATGGCGAAAGCGGATCTGGCGAAAATAAATATAAATATATAGCAGATGAAAAAACAGCAAAAGCATTAGAAGAAAGCGATGAAAGAGTTAAAATAATAGAGGAAAAAGTATCATCAGCCAGACCAGATACTTTTAGAGGTGCGATGAAAGCACAAGCAGATGCAAGAAGAAAGGCTATAGCAGAGATAGAAAAAAAAGACAATCATAAGGTACTAGATAAAGGAAGAGAAGAATAATTTTTAAAATTAGGTAACTGTAACTGTTGACAATATAAAAATTGTCAGCAGTTTTTTGTATAGGAAACATCAAAATAAAATTTTCTTATAAAACTAAAAAAAATAATTGAAATATATAAATATATGTAATATAATTGTAACATAATCGTAATAATATTATTATTTAAAAGATATTATTGAAAGGAAAGATGCAAATGTTTAAATGGGGGCAAGATATAGGAATAGATTTAGGAACAGCTACAGTTATAGCCTATGTAAAAGGAAAAGGGATAGTATTAAGAGAGCCATCTGTTGTTGCAGTGGACAATAATACAGGAAATGTTTTAGCTGTGGGTAAAGAGGCAAGAAAAATGTTAGGTAGAACGCCAGGAAATATTGTAGCAACAAGACCTCTAAGAGAAGGGGTTATATCTAATTATACAGTAACAGAAAAAATGCTTAAATATTTTATAAATAGAGTTTGCGGAAAATTTGTATTTGCTCCAAGGATAATGATATGTATTCCATCACAAGTAACAGAGGTAGAAAAAAAGGCTGTTATAGATGCAGCTTCACAAGCAGGAGCAAGAAGAGTATATTTAATAGAAGAACCAATTGCAGCAGCAATTGGTGCCGGAATAGATATATCAAAACCATGTGGAAATATGGTAGTTGATATAGGAGGAGGAACAACAGATATAGCTGTAATTTCATTAGGTGGCTCTGTTGTAAGTGAATCTCTAAAAGTAGCTGGAGATAAATTTGATGAGGCAATAGTAAAATATATAAAGAAAAGACATAATGTAATGATAGGAGAACGAACAGCAGAAGAATTAAAAATAAATATAGGATGTGTATATCCAAAAATACAAGATATGGATATGGATATAAGAGGGAGAGACTTAATAACTGGATTGCCAAAAACAATTACAGTACATTCAAGTGAAATGTTAGAAGCATTAATAGAGCCAGCAATGATGATTGTAGATAGTGTTCATTCAGTATTAGAAAAAACTCCTCCAGAACTTGCAGCAGATATTAGTGATAAAGGAATATACATGACAGGTGGAGGATGCCTAGTAGATGGTTTAGATAAACTTTTGCAAGAAAAAACCGGAATAAATGTTATGATAGCCCAAGATGCTGTGTCTTGTGTTGCGCTAGGAACAGGAAAAGCATTAGATAATTTAGATGCTCTAGACAGTAAAAAAAGATAAAAAAGTGAATTTATTCAAATGGGAGGAAAATAAATGGGACTAATTTTAGAAAATGTTTCTAAAACTTTTGTGAGTAAAAAAGCAGTAGATGGAATTTCTTTTTCATTAAATAGGCCACAAGTTTTTGGACTTCTTGGAACTAATGGAGCAGGAAAGACAACTACAATTAGAATGTTACTGGGAATAATAAAAAAAGATAGTGGAGAAATAACATGGAATGGCAAAAAAGTAGATAGGAAATCTGTAAATTTTGGATATCTCCCAGAAGAAAGGGGAGTATATCCAAAAGTTAAAATATATGACCAACTAATGTATTTTGCAGAATTAAAAGGAATGAATAAACAAGAAGCTAATAATGCAATACAAAATTGGGCAAAAAAATTAAAAGTTGAAGAATATATGGAAATGCCTGCCGAAAAATTATCAAAAGGAAATCAGCAAAAAATTCAATTTATGACAGCAATAATACACAACCCAGAATTAGTTGTTTTAGATGAACCATTTAGTGGACTAGACCCAGTAAATACAGAATTGCTAAAAAATATAATAATAGATTTAGTAAAAAGAGGAAAATATGTAATCATGTCAGCACACCAAATGGCAACAATTGAAGAATTCTGTACAGATATTTTAATATTAAATAAAGGCAAAACAGTGTTACAAGGAAATCTAAGAGAAATTAAAGAGGGATATCCAGCAAACAGACTTCAAATAGAAGTTAATGAGAAAATAAATAAATATGTTGAAAAATTTGGACTTGAAATTGAAAATGAAAAAAACAATGATTATACAATAAAAATCAATAATGAGAAAAAAGCACATGAACTTTTGCAAGAATTAGTAAAAAAATGGAATAATAATTAATAAATTTGAAATAAAGAAACCAACATTAAATGATATTTTTATAGAAAAGGTAGGTGAATAAAATGAAGGATTTATTTACTGTAATAAAATTTACAATGAAAGATATGGTAAAAAGAAAATCCTTTATAGTATCAACTATAATTTTTCTAGTGATGATAGTTGTTGGATTTAATATACCCAAAATACTAAAAAAAATTAAAGGTGAAGATATAGGAAGCAAATTAATTATAGTAGACGAAAATAATGTTTTTGAAGGTAGTCTTGAAACTTTAAAAGATATAGATACAAGATATAATATAGAAATAGCAGAAATAAGATATGAAGAAATAAAAGAAAAAATAGAAGATGGAGATATTGAATCTGCAATAATAATAGAAAAGCAAGATGAAAACATAAAAGTTAGGTATATTGTTAAAAATACAACTATGTTGGACGGAATGCCAGAAGATTTAATTTCTGCAATTAATACATTGTATTCTAATTTACAAATAAGTAAATTAGGACTGACAGAAGAACAATTAAAATCAATTACACCAAATTTTGAATTTTCTTTAGAACAAACAGAAGAAGAAAAAGCTAATGGAAACATATTTGCAATGATGTTACTTTCAATAGTACTATTTTATGCTATATATTTTTGTGCATATCAAGTATCAAGCTCTATTACAACAGAAAAAACATCAAAGATAATAGAAACACTAGTAACATCAACAGCTCCAAGAACTATTGTATTAGGAAAAACAATAGGAATAGGTGTGGTAGGATTATTGCAAATGATATTACTAGTTGGAACGGCACTTATTAGTGCAAAAGTATTTTTAGAGCCAGGAATATTAGAAAATATAATAGATATTTCTACAATAACTCCATATTTAGGAATGGTTACTATTTTATATTTTATATTAGGGTATCTAACTTATGCATTGTTATATGCTTTGACAGGTTCAACTGTAAGCAAACCAGAAGACATACAATCTGCAAGCGGACCTGTTGCAATGCTAGCCGTGATTGGATTTTATTTATCTTATTTTACTATGATGAATCCTACAAGTCAATTAAATGTGTTTGCTTCAATATTCCCAATTTCATCACCATTTTGTATGCCTTTTAGAGTAATGATGGGATTAGCAAATACGACAGATGTTCTAATATCAATAGTTGTATTGATTATAACGATCTTAGTAATAGCAAAAGTTACAATAAAAATATATTCAAATGCTATTTTAAATTATGGTACCAAAATGGGCATTAAGGATATAATAAAAGTATATAATGATAAAAATAGTTAAATTTTTAATGAATATAAAAAGTCAACAGTAGTCAAAAAAATAAAACCCAGAATAAAAATTCTGGGTTTTGACATTTTTTATCTCTTACTAAATTGTGGAGCTTTTCTTGCTTTCTTAAGACCGTATTTTTTTCTTTCCTTCATACGTGGATCCCTTGTTAAGAACCCGGCAGATTTTAATGTTGGTCTAAATTCTCCATTAGCTTCTAGTAATGCTCTAGAGATACCATGACGAATTGCACCAGCTTGACCAGTAAATCCTCCACCGACTACTTTACAAATAACATCATATTTTCCTAAAGTGTTTGTAGAATTTAATGGTTGTTTAACAATAACTTTTAAAGTTTCTGTTCCAAAATATTCATCAATATCTTTACCATTAATAGTAATCTTTCCAGTACCTTCTACTAATCTTACTCTAGCAATAGATTTTTTTCTTCTTCCTGTTCCATAAAACATTATTTTATCAGATTTTGCTTTTGCCATATTATTTTACCTCCCAAACTTCAGGTTTTTGAGCAATATTTTCATGTTCTGCTCCTACATATACTCTTAATTTCTTTAACATTTGTCTTCCTAAGCTATTGTGTGGAAGCATACCTTTTACAGCAAGCATCATCATCTTTTCTGGGTTTTTATTAAGTAAATCTCTAGCAGAAATTTCTTTCATTCCACCAATATATCCTGAGTGATGTCTGTAAATTTTTTGATCTAATTTTTTACCAGTTAAAACTACCTTAGAGCAGTTTAATATAATAACATGGTCACCAACATCCATATGTGGTGTGTAAGTTGGTTTATGTTTTCCTCTTAATAATCTAGCAGCTTCTGTTGCAACTCTTCCAAGAACTTTATCCTCTGCATCAATTATATACCATTTTCTTTCAATTTCATTTTTTTTAACACTATATGTTGTATTATTCATGGTAATATATACCCTCCATTCAAAATTAATATTTATATGAAACTAAATATTAAACTACCGGGGAGAAGTTTGTAATTTAGTCATATTTTTACATAACACATAATATTTTAATACAAAATTAACCAAAAGTCAAGAAAAGTATTGACAAATTATAAAAAAAGTATTATTATTATTTATGTTAAAAGAAGAAGCAATTCACGGCTCACCTTATCTAAATGGAAAAAGGTTATAATATTATATTAAAAAAGCTTAATATTATTGTAAGCTATTTAATAATTAGAGTTGTGGATTGGTTTGGAAAAATCAATCTTTTTTTGGGGGTGTTTTATATAAAGCAAGAGTTACCTATTAATGAACAAATTAGAGCAAAAGATGTTCAAGTTATAGACGAAACTGGAGAAAAGAAAGGTATAATGAACATCAATGATGCATTAGATTTAGCATATGATAAAAAAATGGATTTAGTATTAGTTTCGCCAAATTTAGATATTCCAGTATGTAAAATAATGAATTATGGAAAATATAAATTTGAACAATCTAAAAAAGAGAAAGAAGCAAAAAAGAAACAAAAGATTTCAGAATTAAAAGAAATACGAATTACTCCAAACATAGAGCAACACGATTTTGAATTTAAAGCTAAAAACATTAGAAAATTCATAGAAGATGGCAATAAGGTAAAGATAACTGTTAGATTTAGAGGAAGAGAATTAAACTATGTTAAATTAGGAGAAGAAGCTCTAAATAAATTTATTGATAATTTGTCAGATATTGCTACACCTGATAAAAAAGCAATACTAGAAGGTAAAAACATGTTTATTATATTATCTAAAAAAACAGATAAATAATTTACAATATAAAGGAGGAAAAATTATGCCAAAATTAAAAACTAATAAAGCAGCAAAGAAAAGATATTCATATACTGCTACAGGAAAAGTAAAAAGAACAAAAGCAAATAGAAGACATCGTTTAGCTACAAAAACAAACAGAGCAAAATCAAGAGGAAAAGTTCAAGATGCATATGCAGACAAAACATGTGAAGCAGGAATTAAGAAATTATTACCATATGGTAACTAAAAGTTGTAATGAAAAATTGAAGATAAAATAAGGAGGCATTGAAAATGGCAAGAGTAAAAACAGCAATAATAACTCGTAAAAAGCATAAGAAAATATTAAAAAGAGCAAAAGGATATTATGGTGCAAAACATTATAGATTTAGAATGGCAAAACAAGCTGTTATGAAATCTGGAATGTATGCATATGTTGGAAGAAAAGATAAAAAAAGTAATTTCAGAAAACTATGGATATCAAGAATTAATGCTGCAGCAAGAATGAATGGAATAACATACAGCAACTTAATCAATGGATTAAAAAAGGCAAATGTTGTTATAAATAGAAAAATGCTTGCAGAATTAGCAGTAAATGATCCAAAAGCTTTTACAGAAATAGCAGAAATAGCAAAAAAAGCATAAATAAAAAATATTTAAACAGACTGTCATTAAATTAGAAATGACAGTCTGCTTTTTGAGTTAATCTGAGTATATACTATTGCTTTTTAATTTTAGGTTTTGCAATTAATGAAGCTATATATCCAAAGAAAATTGCTGCGGCAATTCCACCAGCAGAGGCTTTAACACCTCCAGTAAATGCACCTAAAAGACCAATTTTTTGTACTTCTTCTATTGCACCTTTAGCAAGGTTAGCACCAAAACCAGTAAGGGGAACAGTCGCACCAGCACCAGCAAAATTTATTAGGTGCTGATAAATGCCAAGTCCACCTAAAATAGCGCCGACAGTCACAAAGAGTACTAATATTCTTGCAGGAGTAAGTTTAGTTTTATCAATTAAAATTTGACCAATAATACAAATAATTCCACCTACTACGAAACATCTTAAAAGTTGTATCCAATCAAAATTTTGTAAAAAGTCTATCATAAAAATTTTCCTTTCCATAAATTTACAAGTTTTCAATTGCAATAGCATGTGCGATTCCAGGTATAGTTTCACCTTGCTGTGAGCTCATAGAGTTCATCAAAGCACCTGTTGCAATTAATAAAATTCTATTCACTTTTTTCTCTTTTAGCTGTTTAAAGAAATATCCAGAAAAAACTGTTCCAATACATGCACAACCACTACCACCAGAGTGGGTATCTTGTTTTTGTTTATCAAATATAAGAACACCACAATCATTATAATTCGCATTAATATTGTAACCTTTTGTTTCAGCTAATTCTGCTAAAATTTCCTTACCAATATAACCCAAGTCACCAGTGATAATTAAATCATAATAACTAGGTTTTCTACCTGTATCTCTAAAATGAGTAATTAAAGTATCTAAAGCAGCAGGTGCCATAGCAGCACCCATATTATTAGCATCTTTGATACCCATATCAACTATTTTGCCAGGAGTAATGTAAGTTATTTTAGGACCTGTACCATTTGTAGATAAAATAGCAGCGCCAGAACCAGTAACAGTCCACTGAGCAGTAGGCGGTCTTTGATTGCCTAATTCTAAAGGAAAACGAAATTGCTTTTCAGCACTACAAAAATGACTAGAAGTAGCACAAAGAACATTAGACGCAGCACCACTGGCAATAAAAACGCTTCCTAAACACATACTTTCCACAAAAGTAGAACAAGCACCAAAAACACCAAAAAAGGGCATATTTAATTCTCTTAATCCAAAACTAGAGGAAATGCATTGATTCAACAAATCACCTGCAAAACAAAAATCAATATCAGTAGCAGCAATACCAGATTTTAAAATAACAGAATTAACATTTTCTTTTATAATTTTACTTTCAGCTTTTTCCCATGTTTCTTCTCCCCAAAATTCATCTTCTAAACATTGATCAAAGTAAGTAGCAAGAGGACCTTGTGACTCTTTAGGACCAACAATACTAGAAGTTTCTATAATAGTAGGAGTATTAATAAACTGAATTGTTTGACTCCCAATTTTTTTCATAAAACCTCCATTTTCCCAATTAGGGACAGTCCCTAATTGTCCATTTTTCCCAATTGGGGACAGTCCCCAATTGTCCTTAAATAAAAAATGTAGCAATTATTCCAATTATTACAGAAGTAGATATACCAAACACTAAAACTGGACCGGCAACAGTAAACATTTTTCCACCAACTCCCATTATATATCCTTCAGATTTATATTCAATTGATGGAGCTACAATAGAATTGGCAAATCCAGTAATAGGTACAAGAGAGCCAGCACCAGCAAATTTACCCAATTTATTAAAAATGTTTAATCCTGTTAAAATTGCAGATATTCCTATTAATATAATAGAGACTATTGTACCAGCGGCTTTGTCATCAAAGCCTTTATATTGACAAAAAGATAATATAAGTTGACCAATTGAACAGATTAAGCCACCAACCCAAAACGCATTAATACAGTTTTTAAATATAGGGGAATTGGGTGACTTTTTATCTACGTAATTGCTATAATCTTGTTTAGTTTCTATAGGTTTCATAATTGAACTCCTTTCTATTGCTCTCTATTAGGATCAACGATAAATGATATATCTAAATCCACGTAATAAACACTAAGCTTATCTCTTTCTATGGTTGCACGTTGCTCCAAAACTGTTACGCTAGATAAGTAATCTATTGTTTTAGAAGCTTCTGATATTGCTTTTGTTATCGCATCTTTCCAAGAAACATCAGAAGTAGCTGTTACATATAAATGTTTTTCGACTTGCATAAAAATTCATCCCTTATAAATTATTTAGGTTTTTAAACAAGATTTACCTATAAACTTATTTATATAATTTCCTAAAAAGGGTTAAAATATGCAAAAAACAATAAAAAAACTGATAAACAAAAAGCAGAATTCAGAATGACAATATTAAAATTATATTAAAAATGGATGAAAAATATTGAATAATTGGTTTTTATGTGATAATTTAAATAATAGTATATAAAAGAGGAGAAAATCATATGAAGAAAAATATAATTAAAGTTTTAGTTGTTATAATCCTTTTAATGATAGCAATAGCTATATTAAAAATAGCACCAAACTATATAAGAGATGAGATAAAAAATAAAGTAAACTTGGTAATAAACAATAGCAATGTTACTGCAAGCTTAAAAAATGATATATACATTGATGAAAACGATGTTATATATCTTTCAAAAGAAGATATAGATAATTTTTTTGATGAATATGTATACTATGATAAAAAATATAACCAAATAATTACAACATCAGAAAATAAAATTGCTACACTAGAAGTAGAAAATACTACAATATATATAAATGGAGAAGAGCAAAACATAAAGAGTTCCGTGATAGAAAAAAATGACAGATATTTTATTCCAATTTCAGAGTTGAAAGAAGTTTATAACATAAGTGTAGAGTATGTGGAAAAGACAGATAGAGTTGTAATTGAATCTTTAAATAGAGAACAAAAAAAGACAGAATGTATAAAAGATAATAGCATAAAATATAAAACAACTATTTTTTCTAAAACGGTAGACAAGGTAAAAAAAGGAGAAAGTGTTGTTGTTGTATCTGAAATGGATAATTGGCTTAAAGTAAGAACCGATAATGGCATACTAGGATATATGAAAAAAAACGATGCTAAAGATGTAACAGTATCTAGAACAGAAAAGAAAAAGGAAAAACAAATAGATGGTAAAGTAAGCTTGGTATGGGATTACTTTTCTGAATATGGTTCAGCACCTGATAGAGCTGGTACAAGAATAAATGGTATAAATGTAGTATCTCCAACATTTTTTACATTAACAGATGAAGGTAGAGGAAAAATAGATGTAAATGTGGGAAATGAAGGGATAGAATATATAAAATGGGCACATTCAAATGGATATAAAGTTTGGCCAAGTATTTCAAATAATTCTTATATACAAACAACTTCAGACATAATGAATGACTATAAATTAAGACAAATACTTATAGAAAATATAGTTAATTTAATAGAAAAATATAATTTGGATGGAATAAATATAGACTTTGAATATATGTTTATGGATGATAAAGAACTATTTTCTAGATTTATAATAGAACTTGCGCCAAGACTAAATGAAATAGGAGCAACTTTATCAGTAGATGTTACAGCTCCAGATGGTTCACCAAATTGGTCTTTATGCTATAATAGGCATGTTATAGGGAAAATTTCAGATTATATAATATTTATGGCATATGATCAACATGGAGGTTCTTCTGAAAAAATAGGAACAAATTCTGGATATGACTGGATAGAAACCAATATAAATAAATTTATAGGAACACAAGAAGAAATAGATGCGGAAAAAGTAATATTGGCTTTACCATTTTATACAAGAGTTTGGAAGGAAAAAAATGGAGAGCTAGATAACATCGCAGTGGCAATGAAAGATATACAAGATGTAATTCCAAGCAATGCAAGCATTGAATGGGATGATGAATTAAAGCAATATTATATAGAATACGATCAAAATGGAGCAACATATAAACTTTGGTCGGAAGATGAAAAATCTTTAGAAGCAAAATTATCATTAATAGACAAATATAATTTAGCAGGAGCAGCATATTGGCAAAAAGATATGGAAACATCAAATATATGGAAAATTATATCAGAAAAATTAGGAATAAATTAGAAAGATAGAAATATATTAAGCAATATAAAACTAAACATAAGGGAGAAAAAATGTCAATAGGATATATTTTTTTATCAGATAGAGCACGATGGTGGGAAAAATTGCTAAATATAATACTTACGACAAAATTGGAAGAAAATTATATATATGAACTAAGCAATACAAGTAAAAATTGTATAAAAAGATTAAACAAAAAAATGAGCAAAAATAATGTAAAACAAATAATATGCGAAAAGAAAATTGAAGAATACATAAAAACAGACAAGCAGCAGGTATCTAAAAAGTGCATAATGAATTATATGTTGCTTGAAATACTCAAATATGTTTTTAAAAATCAAGGAAAAGTGATGGGACTAGAAGACATATATTTCCTAATAGATAAAGATGAAGAAATATCTTTGAAAAATATAATAATGTTATCTAAAATATTTAAAACAACTAATATAGTAACAGGAGATATTAATAAATTTGAAAAAATAACAGAAACTCTATTTAATGAAGATGAAACTGTAATATCAATATCTAATAATAAGAAGAAAAGCTTAAGAAGAGCAAAATATATAGTGAATTTTGATTTTGACACAGAAAAATTGATACAGTATAGTATAAATAGGACAGCAGTAATAATTAATGTAAATAACGATATGAAGATAGAGAACATAGCATTTGAAGGAATATGCATAAACAATATAAATATAGAAATTCCAAACGAGATAGAGAAATACTTTGATATTTTGGCAAAAAAAATTGATAAAACTACTTTATATGTAAGTTTATTAAATCAAAAACAAGAGCTAGAAAGAATAAGAACAAGAATAAAAGATGATAATATACATATTCTTAATCTAATAGGATATAATGGAGCAATAGAACAAAAGGAACTTGTAAGAATTTCTTGACAAAATGCAAAAATTAGATTAATATATATTGTACTGTCAAAGACAGTACAAACTTCAAGTAGAAAAGGAGGTAGACAAAAATGGAAGAAAAAGAAGTTTTATTAACACAAGAAGGATATGAGAAGCTAGAAAAAGAATTAGAATATTTAGTTACAGAAAAAAGAGGCGAGATAGCAGATAGAATAAAAGTAGCTTTAGGATTTGGAGATTTATCTGAAAATTCTGAATATGATGAAGCCAAAAATGCACAAGCTGCAAATGAAGCAAAAATAGCAGAACTAGAAAATAAAATAAGATATGCTAAAATAATAGATGAATCAGAAATAGATACTAAAACTGTACAAGTAGGGAACACTGTAAAGATATTAGATATGGAATTTAATGAAGAACTTACCTATACAATAGTAGGTTCTACTGAAGTTGATTTATCGCAAAATAAAATTTCAAACGAGTCTCCAATTGGAAAGGCTTTAATAGGTGCTAAAAAGAATCAAGTGGTAGAAGCACAAGCTCCAGCAGGAACAATACAATATAAAATTTTATCAATAACAAAATAAAAATACATTAAATAATATACAAATTTTTAGACTGTCATACAAAGACAGTCTTTTTTAATATATCTTTCCTGCAAAACAAGGTGTGTCCCCAGAGTGACAAATTGTCACAAAAAGGAACGTCCCCAAAATGACAAATGACTATTGACTGTTTCTAATAATTTGTTGTATAATAAAAACTGAATTACAATAGTTAAAAATATTACAAAACTGTTAAATGTATATTACAATTATGTTATTATTATTGACATATTGTCCATAAAAGATAAAATATATATGTAAAATCGTAGAGGTACTATGAGAGTAATAAGTGGAACAGCAAAAGGAACAAAACTAAGTTCAATAGATAGTATTGAGACAAGACCAACTTTAGACAGAGTGAAAGAGGCATTGTTTAATATAATACAAAATAAGTTAGAAGATTCTATTGTATTAGACTTGTTTGCTGGAAGTGGAGCAATAGGAATAGAATGTATAAGCAGAGGTGCAACAAAAGCATATTTTTGTGAAAAGTCACATCAAGCAACAAGAATGATATATGAAAACCTAGATAGAACAAGGCTTAAAGATAAAGCAATAGTAATTAACAAAGACTATGAAAAATGTCTAAAACAATTATCTAATGACAAGATAAAATTTAACATTATATATATAGATCCACCATATAAAGCAAATATTGCAGTAAACGCAACAGAAAAAATATTATTACTAAACTTATTACAAAAAGAAGGAATAATAATCATAGAAACCGATGAAAAAGAAAGAGAGTTAAAAAATTTAACTCAAATAGATGTAGAAGTATTTGATATAAGAAAATATGGGAGAGCAAACCTTATATTTTTAAAGCGAAAGGAGTAAACCAATGGAAATATTTACTTTATTGGAGACATTGGAAGATATATTAGAAAAAAGTAGGAATGTACCATTTTCTAGTAAATGCATAGTAGATAAGGAAGAAGTTTTAGACATAATTAAAGAAATAAGACTAAAATTACCAGATGAATTGAAACAAGCAAAATGGGTAAAAGAGGAAAGACAAAAAATTTTAGTACAAGCACAAAACGAAGCTGATGATATAATAAAAGAAGCGGAAAACAGAATTATTTCAATGATAGATGAACATGAAATAACAAGAAAAGCATATGAGAAAAAAGTTGAAATTATAGAAACTGCAAATGAAATGTCTAGAGAAATTTCAAAAGGAACAAAAGAATATGCAGATAATGTTTTAGCGGGTATAGAAGTGGCTTTAGAAGATGCATTAAAGGTAATTAGAAATAATAGAAAAGAACTTAAATAAAGGATTGGGAAATCAGAAGTCGGAGGTCATAGATTAAAATCAATGAAAATTGATTTCCGACTTCTGTTTTTTGGTCGTAAGGAAAAATGAAGTTATTTTATTAGGAGTGAGATAAATTTGGCAAAAAGAGGAAGAAAAAAGAAAAAAATCAATTCAAATATTTCAATAATTATAATGATGATATCAAGTATACTTTTAGGAGTGCTTATATATAATCAATCAGGCACTATAGGACAAAAAATAAGCCCAATTTTAAGTGGTGTTATGGGGTTTATAAAATATATATTACCAATAGGAATTTTTCTAATTGCAATATACAAATTGTGTAATAAAAAAGAGGATGCATATATAAAGTTATTTCAATATGCATTACTATTAATATGTGTTGCAGTCTTTATGCATATAGTATACTTACCACAAGATGCAATACAATTGTCAAATGGATTTTCAGATACTGTTGCACGTGCATATGAGCAAGGAAAAACAGACGATAAAGTTGGAGGAATAATAGGGGCTGTAGGTGCAATTCCATTAACAAAATTATTTGGAAAAGTGGGAGCTGCAATACTTGTATTAGGCGTAGAATTAGTATTAATAATATTAATATTTAACATAAATCCAATAGAAGAAATAAGGGAAAGACTAGCTGAAAGAGAAGAAAAAAAGCAGGAAGAAGAAAAAGAAAGAATAAAAGAAGAAAAGAGAAAAACAGTAGTAATAGATAAAAGTGAGAAAGAAGAAAAGAAAGAAACTAAAAAAGAAAAAAGATTAAGGGAGAAAGAAGAGCAGAGAAGAGCAGCAATGGAATTAGACGAACAAATAACTATAAATTTGAATGATGATGACAAAAAAAAGAAGGAAGAAGGATACATAGAAGAAAATCTATTTAAAAAAGAACAAGAACAAAAACAAGAAAAAGTAAAAGAAGTTTTACAATTAGAACATGCATTAACTGTAGAAGATGAACACTATGAATTCCCACCGGTGCAGTTATTAAGTGCAGGAGAAAAAAAGGCAATAAAGGGTGGAAAAAAAGCAGTAACAGATACAGCAGCAAAATTACAAAAAACATTGTATAGTTTTGGAGTTTCAGCAAAAGTAGAAAATGTTTCTGTAGGTCCAGCAATAACAAGATATGAGTTAAAACCGGCTGAGGGAGTAAGAGTAAGTAAAATAGCAAATTTAGCAGATGATATTGCTTTAAATTTGGCAGCAGAAAGTATAAGAATAGAAGCACCAATACCTGGAAAACAAGCAGTAGGCATAGAAATTCCAAATAAGGAAAATGAAATAGTACATTTAAGAGATATAATAGATTGTCCTAAATTTACTGAACACAAATCAAAACTAGCATTTGCACTTGGAAAAGATGTTGCAGGAGAAGAGATTGTAACAGACATATCTAAAATGCCACACGTATTAATAGCAGGTGCTACTGGTTCAGGTAAGAGTGTTTGCATAAACACATTAATTGCGAGCATAATATATAAAGCAAAACCAAGTGAAGTAAAATTAGTAATGGTGGATCCAAAAGTAGTAGAACTTTCTGTATACAATGGAATACCACATTTACTAATACCAGTTGTTACTGATCCAAAAAAGGCAGCAGGAGCATTATCATGGGCAGTGCAAGAAATGGAAAATAGATATAGTTTATTTGCCAATAAAAATGTTAGAGATATAAAAGGCTATAATGAAGAATTAGATAAAGAGGGCTCAAAAGAAAAATTACCACAGATTGTAATAATAATAGATGAGTTAGCAGATTTGATGATGGTATCTTCAAAAGATGTAGAGGATTCAATCTGCAGATTAGCACAAAAAGCAAGAGCGGCAGGAATGCATTTAGTAATAGCTACTCAAAGACCTTCTGTAGATGTAATTACAGGTATAATCAAAGCCAATATACCTTCAAGAATTTCTTTTGCTGTTTCTTCTCAAGTAGATTCAAGAACAATATTAGATATGGCAGGAGCAGAAAAACTATTAGGTAAAGGAGATATGTTATTTTACCCAGCAGGAGCAACTAAACCTACAAGAGTTCAAGGAGCCTTTATATCAGATAAAGAAGTAGAAAAAGTGGTTGATTTTGTAAAAGCAAATGGTGAGGCAACCTATAATGATGATATATTAGAGCAAATAGAAAGAGTTAATAGTACAGATAAAGAAATAGAGGAACAGCAAAATGATGACTCTGTAGATCCACTTTTAATGGAGGCGATAGATGTTGTAGTTGAAACAGGACAAGCTTCAACATCATTTATACAAAGAAGATTTAAAGTGGGATATGCAAGAGCAGGAAGAATAATTGATCAAATGGAGGAAAGAGGTATTATATCTGGATTTCAAGGTAGCAAACCTAGAGAGGTTTTAATGTCTAAAGAAAGATGGCAAGAATTAAAAACTACATCATATACAGAAATGGAATAATGTATAAAGGAGAAGATATTAATTTGATAAATTAATATAAATTATAAAATGATAAAAAATAAATTATTTTCTAAATTAAATATAAAAGATTATAATAATCAATTAGAGAAGGTTTTAGAAAATAAGGTATATTCCTTAAATACGAAAAACCTTCTGTTAAATATGTTTTATGAAATAGAAAATTCATATGCAGATTATGAAGAAGCCAAAAGGCAAGTTCCATTAAAAAAAGATTTTATACAATATTTAATTAACACAATACAAAAAAAGTGTACAGAGATTGAAATAATTAAGAATAATTCACAGAAAGGTCAAAAGCTACAAGACAATGAACATGGATATATAATAGAAAATAATAAAATAATAGCTTTAGAAAATGATAAGATTCTTTTAGAAGCAATATTAGAGATTTCAAGAAATGAAATAAAAATACCTATTCAATATCAATATGTAGATGACGCATTTAGAAAATTGCTAAATGTTGGAGCAACAATAAATCAAATAGAAGTAATAAGGAATTTTAATGGATGGTCTTGGAACATATCTAGTAATATGAGAAACTATGAATATAATATTATTTATCAAACACTAAACTATATAGTTGGCTATGACTTATTGTATGAATTTATTGATAATAATAACATAACATTAGACTATATAAAAATATTAAATGAACAAGTTGTTCTAAAAATGCGGAAACAAAATAGGAAAAGAATTTAATGATATTTTATATAAAAATATCATGTATCTATATGTAAAAGATAATATGAAAACAAAAAATCAATTACTAAAGTTAAAGGATAAATATGAAGAACAACTTGAAGATATGAAAAATAAGGAAAATTTCTTGGAGAGAGTAACAACTGAAAAAAAACAGCTAAATAAAAGAATAGACAAGATAGATAAATTATTTAATAACAAAGAATTACTAACAAAGCAGTATGCTAAAAGAAATAAAAAATTTAATGATATGAATTTAGAAACATGGACTACTATGCTAAAACAAGAAAGAGAAAAACTTCTAAAAAAAATAAATGAATGTAATTTATTAATAAAGCCTAAAGAATATATAAAAAATATAGAAAGCCTAGAATATAAAGTAAAATTTTTAAGTGAAATAAATGAAGATAAAATAATTGAATTATGCAAAACTTTTTTAGTAGGATTGAATCAAATAGTAAAGAAGACTGAAGATAAAAAAGAGCTAGTAGAAATAATATATGAATTAAGATATTATAGATTTATACCATATAAGGATAAATTTTTAAAAGATGTAGAAGAATTAAAAATAAGTTTTGACGAAATAATGAAACAAGTAATAGATAAGGCATGCAAACTTAGAGCGATTCAGACAATATGTGAAGAGGCAGAAGAAAATTTTACAATATTAAAAATATTGTTTGATACTCAAATAATAGATTTACAAAGTATAAGTATAGAGCCAAAATATGAAGATGATATTTTATATTTACAATATTATGATGATAAAATTTTAGAAAATAAAATAGAAACAAATGCAAAAAAATTAAAAGTAAAAAAGAAAACAAAAATATTTATTTAATGGAGGAATACTATGAATATAACTTTTTTAGGAGCAACAAAAACAGTAACAGGGTCTAATTTTTTGGTGGAAGGAGCAGGAAAAAAATTTATAGTAGATTGTGGTATGTACCAAGGCAGTACAAAAGATGAAATGAAAAATTCAGAACCTTTTTTATTTGATGTAAATGAGATAGATTTTATGCTTTTAACACATGCACACATAGACCATTCTGGAAGAATTCCAAAATTGTATAACGAAGGATATAGAAGACCAATATATACAACAAAAGCAACTTGTGACTTATGTTCAATAATGTTACCAGACAGTGGACATATACAAGAAATGGAAATAGAATGGAGAAATAGAAAAAGAAAAAGAGAAGGTAAAGAAGCATTACCTCCATTATATACAGCAGCAGATGCAATAAAATCGATGGAAATTTTTAAACCAATTAAATATGATGAAATTATAGAAATAGACCCCAATATACATGTTAGATTTAATGATGCAGGGCATATGCTAGGTTCTAGTATTATAGAAGTATGGGTAAATGAAAATGGAGAAGAGATAAAAACAGTATTTACAGGAGATTTGGGAAATAATGATATCCCATTATTATCTTCACCAACAATGATTGAGAGGACAGATTATTTAGTAATGGAGTCTACATATGGTGGAAGACTACATAATAGAAATGATGATAAAGCTAAAATGTTCTTAAATATAGTTTCAGACACATTAGAAAAAGGTGGAACAGTTGTAATTCCATCATTTGCAGTGGGAAGAACTCAAGAAATATTATACGAACTAAATAATTTAAAAGAACAACAAGATGATGAAAAATTTAAAAAAGAGTATGAAAAGTTAATGAGTGCACCAGTTTATGTAGATAGCCCATTAGCAATATCAGCTACAGAAGTTTTTAAGGAAAATATGGATTTGTTTGATGAAGAGACACAAGAAATAATGAAAAGAGGAGATAATCCATTAGAATTCCCAGGATTGAAATTTACAAGAACAGCAGATGAATCTAAAGAACTAAATGAAAAAAATGAACCTTCAATAATAATTTCTGCAAGTGGAATGTGTGAAGTAGGGAGAATAAAACATCACTTAAAACATAACTTGTGGAACCCAAATAGTACAATATTATTTGTTGGTTACCAAGCTCCAGGAACATTAGGAAGGAAAATTGTAGATGGTGCTAAAACAGTTAAAATATTTGGAGAAGAAATTGCAGTAAATGCAAGAATAGAATATATAGAAGGATATTCTGGACATGCTGACCAAGAATGGTTAATGAATTTTATCTATTCATATATAAATAAACCAAAACACATCTTTTTAGTACATGGAGAACCAGAAGGACAATTGACTTTAAAAAATAAAATTTTAGAAGAGCTAAATATACCTGTAACTATTCCAGAATATGGAGAAACATATGAGTTTAAAGAAAAAGTAAGCATGACAAATAGAATAGAATTGCCAAATGAAAGAAAATTTGTAAGATTAGAAATATTAGAAAGAATGAGAACATTAAAAGAAGAAATTGAAGATATGGAAGATATAGTAAAAGAAGGTTATCTATCAGAAGATAGAAAAGAAGAAGATATAACTGAGCTTGCAGAAAAATTAAAAGAACTAGAAAATCAAATAGTTAAAATAGTTGAAAAAAGTTAAAGGGGACAATACGAATGAAAAATAAATATTATAATGATGCTATAATAGGGGGAAAAAACATTACAGCCAGTTATAGTAAAAATGGCGAATTATTAAGAATGATATATCCTTCACCAGATTATATGCAATTTATAGATTATTTTGAGACAGGTATTAAAATAAATGATTCTGGAATTGTTTATCTACACAATGATATAAATAACATATATAATCAATATTATACAGAAGATACAAATATTTTAAATACAGAGATACTAAACACATATTTTAATCTAAAAATAAAACAAACAGATTTTGTATTACTAAAAGACAGTGTATTAATAAAAAAATATATATTTGAAAATAAGAATTCTATAGAATTAAATATAAATTTTTTAATACATTCTAAATTATTGTCAGATTATAATAATATGGTGGGTTCTATAGTAAAAGACAATACATTAATTCAATATACACATAATACAGCATTTTGTGTATTTTCTAATAAAGAATTGTTAAGTTATCAACTAAATGATACACAAAATAATATAAATAGTGGAATAATAGCAGATAAAGATTATATAGGGATGTCTTCAGACTCTAGCATAAGCTATAATATAGGCAATTTAAAACCAAATGAAACAAAAGAAATAATTATTTATATATCAATAATAGAAAACAAAAAAGAAATAGACTTACAAGAAAAATTAAAATCAATAAAAAAGCTAGATGCACAAAAAGAAGAAACATTAGTAAAAAAATACTGGAAGAAATATGTTAAAGACCATAATACTTTACAAATGCCAGAGGAAGACACAGAATACAACAAAAAACTGAATAAAATATATAAAAGAACAATATTATTATTTCCATTATTAATGAACCAAGAAACAGGAGGAATATCAGCAGCAATAGAAGTAGACGAAAATATTACTAAATGCGGAAAATATGCATATTGTTGGCCAAGAGATGCTGTATTTATAACAAAAGCATTAGACATATTAAATATGACTAAAGAAACAGAAAAATTTTATAAAATTTTTTGTAAAAACACACAAAGTAAAAATGGAATGTGGGAGCAAAGATTCTATACAGATGGAAAATTAGCACCATGCTGGGGATATCAAATAGACGAGACAGCAAGCGTAGTGTATGGAATAAATGAACATTACAAAAAAACAAAAGAAATGAAATTTTTAAAAGATACACTAAAAATATGTGAAAGTGCAACGAAATTTTTATATATTTACATGGACAATATATTAGGAACAAGAGATGAAAGCGATATAGTAAAAAATGAGATAGAAGAAACATATCATACCAAGGGAAGAGAAAAGTTACCATTAAGCTATGATATATGGGAAATGCATGAAGGAGTACATCTATATTCGCTGGCCAGTATTTATGGAGCATTTAACAGCATGCTAGAAATATATGATAATATAAAAGAACAATACACAGATAATAGACTAAAATTAGAAAACATACATAAAAATGAAATAAAAATAAAAAAATACATAGAAGAATTAAAAAAATATATATCAAAAAACTTATATGATGAAACAACAAAAACACTATTAAGAAATTTAAATGACAAAAAAACAGATATCAGCATATTAGGAGTAGTAGAACCATTTGGATTATTTGCACCAGAAGAAAAGAAAATAAAAAACACAATAGAAAAAATAAATTTAACATTAAGAACATACACAGGAGGATACCTAAGATTTGAACAAGACCATTACATGGAAGGACAAAATCCATGGCCAATAGCAACTTTATGGATGGCAATGTATTATGATAAAATAGGAAAAAAAGAAGAAGCAAGTGAATGTATAAGATTTGTAGTAAACAGTTGCAATGAACACGGACTGTTAGCAGAACAAATAGACAACAAAACAATGACACCCAACTGGGTAATAGGACTAGGCTGGTCACACGCAATGTTCATTTTGTCACTTTGGGGACGTTCCTTTTTGTGACAATTTGTCACTTTGGGGACACACCTTAATCAATTTAATATGAAAATTTAGTGAAAAATATAGCATATTAAAAAAATATATGTTATATTTTTTGTTATGAATAGTATAGGGGATTAATGGGGGCAATATAAAAAATAGAAAGGAAGTGTCTAATGCCCCGAATTGCAAGAAAAGAGAGAAGGTCATTTACAAATTTATATCACATTATTATTAAAGGAATAAATAGTCAGGATATTTTTTTAGATGACCAAGATAGAAAGAAATTTATTATTGAAGTAGTAAGAACAAAAGAAATCTATAATTATGAAATATATGCATATGTGCTTATGAACAACCATGTACATATGTTAATTTATGACAAAAAAAATAATTTATCGAAAGTAATACAAGGAATTGCTACTAGTTATGCAATGTATTTTAATAAAAAATACGAAAGAATTGGACATGTATTTTACAACAGATTTAAGAGCAAATGTGTAGAAGATGAGACATATCTATTAAATCTTCAAAGATATATCCACAAAAATCCAGAGAAAGATGGAATATGTAGATTTGATAAATACAATTGGAGTAGTTATAATGAATATATTAGAAATAAAAAAATTGTAGATACAGAATTTATATTGAGACTATTTGATGAGAATAGTATAAAAGCAAAGATATTATTTAAAGAATTTAATGAAGCAAACAGTCAAGCTCAGCAATATGCAGATGAGACAGAATTTGAATTAGAAAAAACAATTTCAGATGAAAGTGTTATAAAAATGATAAATACAGTACTAGAAATAGAAAATGTGATAGAAATACAAAATTATAGCAAAAATAAAATAAGTGAAATAGTAAATAAAATTTACAGTCATGGTTATACAAATATTGCACAGATTAGTAGAATAGTAGGAATAAACAAAAGAATGGCATATAGAATGATTAATAAGGACAGAAAAGGTGTGTCCCCAAAGTGACAAATTGTCACAAAAAGGAACGTCCCCAAAGTGACAAAAGGAGGAAAAATGGGTAAAGAAAAGATGATATTTGTTTGTAGCAGTTGTGGATATGAATCAGCTAAATGGCTGGGAAAATGTCCTGCATGTAATGAATGGAATAGTTTTTATGAAGAAAAAATAGTAAAAGATTCTAAAAGTAGCACAGAAAAGAGTAAAAAGAATGCTATACCAAAGATGCTGAAAGATGTCGAAGGTAAAGAAAAAGTTAGAACAAGTACAGGAATAGGAGAACTAGACAGAGTTTTGGGAGGAGGGCTAGTAAAAGGTTCTTTAGTACTTTTAGGTGGAGAGCCAGGAATAGGAAAGTCGACTTTAATTTTACAGCTTTGTAATAAAATGTCCGGAGATGGCAAAGTACTGTATGTTTCAGGCGAAGAATCAGCAGAACAAATAAAAATAAGAGCTGACAGGTTAAATATTAATAATGATGATATTATGTTTTTAGGAGAAACAGATATAGATATTATACAAGAAAATATACTACAAATGAATCCAAAATTAGTTATTATAGATTCAATACAAACAATGTATTCAGAAGATATATCTTCTGCAGCAGGTACAGTTAGCCAAGTAAGAGAAATAACTTCTAGAATAATGAGAATATGTAAAAGCAATGATATAACAACTATAATTATAGGACATGTTACAAAAGAAGGTAATATTGCCGGCCCCAGAGTATTAGAGCATATGGTAGATACAGTATTATATTTAGAAGGAGAAAGATATTTTTCTTATAGAATTTTAAGAAGTGTTAAAAACAGGTTTGGTTCTACAAATGAAGTTGGAATGTTTGAAATGCAAAATGAAGGAATGGTAGAAATAACGAATCCATCATCAATATTAATTTCGGAAAGAGAAGATAATCCAGCAGGATCCATAATTGTAGCTAGCATGGAAGGAACAAGACCCCTTCTTGTAGAGCTTCAAGCATTAACGACTCCAACTGTTTTTGGAATGCCAAGAAGAACAGCAAATGGTATAGATTATAATAGATTAACACTTTTAGTAGCCGTGCTTGAAAAAAAAGCAGGATTTAATTTAAGTTCTCAAGATATATATTTAAATGTAGTTAGTGGAATAAGGTTAATAGAACCAGCTGTAGATTTAGGTGTTGTATTAGTTTGCGCATCAAGTTTTAAAAATTATAGTATTCCAAAGGAAACTTTAGTAATAGGAGAAGTTGGATTAACAGGAGAAGTGAGAGCAGTAAATTTAATTGATAAAAGATTAAAAGAAGCCGAAAAATTAGGCTTTAAAACTTGTATAATTCCAAAAAGTAATAAAAAACTATTGAAAGAAAAATATAAATTAGATATAATAGGCGTTGGAAATATTAATGAGGCGATGAAAGCAGTGGGATTAAAATAAAGGTGTGTCCCCAAAGTGACAAATTGTCACAAAAAGGAACGTCCCCATTGTGACAAAAAGGAGGTTGAGATGATTACTGATATTCTAAAGCTTATTGCACCAGGTACGCCTATTAGAGATGGCTTAGAAAATATATTAAAGGCTAAAACAGGTGCATTAATTGTTATAAGTGATACAAAAGAAGTTTTAGATTTAGTAGATGGGGGTTTTAAGTTAGATATAGATTATACTTCATCAAGATTATACGAATTGGCTAAAATGGATGGAGCTATTGTACTAAGTGCAGATTTTAAAAAAATTTTATATGCCAATACACAACTTATTCCAGATTCTAGTATTACAACAACAGAAACTGGAACTAGACATAGGACAGCAGAGCGTACAGCAAAACAAACAGGAGCTTTGGTAATTAGTATTTCTCAAAGAAGAAGTATTATAACAATATTTAAAGGAAACGAGAGATATGTATTAGAAGATACTGCAAAAGTTATTTCAAAAGCTAATCAGGCATTACAAACAGTGGAAAAATATAAAAAAGTGTTTGACAATAAATTAAGTTTATTAAATGAATATGAATTTAATGATATTGTTACTTTAGAAAATGTAATAATAGCAATACAAAGAGCAGAAATGGTAAGGAAAATGGTTGAAGAAGTAGAAAGAGCAATATTTGAATTAGGTGCAGAAGGAAGACTTTTAGAAATACAGTTAGAAGAATTAGTAGGAGATTTAGAAGAAGAGGAAATTTTAATTATAAAAGATTATATATCTCCAAGTAAGAAAAAATTACCAGAAAAAGTATTGGAGGAAATTGAAAAATTAAGCCATGAGGACTTAATGAAGTCAGATAAAATAGCGAAAATATTAGGATATCAAGATTTTGAAAATTATGATGAGGTTGGTGTTTATACAAGAGGATACAGAGTTCTTAATAAAATACCAAGAATGCCAAGTAATATAGTAGATAATTTAGTTAAATCTTTTAAATCTTTTCAACATATATTGGCAGCAGATATTCCACAACTTGATGAGGTTGAAGGAATAGGAGAAGTAAGAGCAAGAACCATTAAACAATCATTAAAAAGAATGCAAGAACAATTTGTTTTTGATAATTTAATTTTATAGGAGGAAAAAATGAAAGTATTTGTTAGAATTTTATTAATTTTAGTAATTTTACTAGTGGTAGCAGGAATAGGTTTCGTAGGATATGGAATATACAAAAAAGCAACATTACAAGTACAAAATCCAATAGCTACAATGGAAGTAGAAGGATATGGAACAATAAAAATGGAGTTATATCCAGATATGGCTCCAAACACAGTTGCAAATTTTATAAAGCTTGCAAATAATGGATATTACAATGGACTTAATTTTCACAGAACTATACCAGACTTTATGATACAAGGAGGTTCTAAAAATGGAGATGGAACAGGCTCACCAAAATTAAGTGATTTAAAAGAAGTAAAAGAGGAAGAAGACAAAGAATATTGTATACCAGGCGAATTCATTGCAAATGGCTATAATGATAATATATTAAAACACGAAACTGGAGTAGTATCTATGGCGAGAGCAAGCTATGGAAACCAATCAACAGAAATATTAAAAAAAGGGTATAATTCAGCAGGTTCACAATTTTTTATAATGACAGCGAATAATACAAGCTTAGATGGAACATATGCAGCATTTGGAAAGGTTATAGAAGGCATGGATGTAGTAGAAAAAATAGCAAATGTCAAAGTTGTATATAGAGATAGTGAGTTAGAAGAAAATGCAGAGGCACCAAAAGATTCAGAAGGAAATACAATAGCATCAGATAAACCAATAGAACCACCAATAATAAAAAGCATAACAGTAGAAACATTTGGTATAGACTATGGAATGCCAACAACACTAGACGTTTTTGATTATTATTCTTATATAATGCAACAATATTATGGATATTCATTCTAAAAAGAGTCATAAAAAATCACAGAAGGAAAAAAACTTCTGTGATTTTTTGGATACAATAAAATGGTAAATAGAACCTGCATATAAATAATGTAATAGAACATAGAAAAAAGTCGAAATCTGTCAATGAATTTTAATTAACAACATATATACATGTATGATATAGACAATAATAAGAAGTATAAAATGATATTATTTATAAAAAAATAACAGAATGTCATAAAAAAATAAATAACAGTAGAATTAATGATTCAATGAACATGTGGGTATATAGTAATGGTACTGGTGCAAAATTGAACTCAATTCTCCGGTATTCGATACATTAACAGACTTTAATAAAACAGGAACGGTGTATCATGAAATAGGTCACGCGTTTGGACTTGCCCATCCAGATACATTAACTCATTCTGTGATGCCACAGTTAGGACAAGGTAGATATGTAAATGGACCACAAGGGATTGACTTTGATGAAATTAATGTCAAGTATTGAAGAAGGAGAATGTTATGAAAAATAAAAAAATATTTCTATTACAACAAGGTTAGGCTACCTAAATTTGCCCAAGCAAAGCGAGTGGCATGTATTTTGCACTTACTTCGAAGGCTTACTTAGCGAAATGCCTTTCTTATATATGAAAGTAAGACAGCATTATTTTAGTAAAGACTGTAAATGGCAAAAAGTGGTTTACTTTAAGTCAATTCCACTACAGTCACGCCCATTTCACCTTCACCAAATGTACCTAATCTAAATGATTTTACATGTGGATGTTTTTTCAAAAAAGCATGTATTCCTTCACGCAATTTGCCAGTTCCTTTTCCATGTACTATTCTAATAGGAGAAATATTAGAAATAGTACAATCATCTAAATATTTATCAATAATATAAATAGCCTCATCAACATTTTGACCAATAACATTTATTTCGGGAGAAATGTACTTAGATTTTGAACCATTATTCCTATTTACTTTAGTAGTAGAAAAGTTTTCGTTTGTTAAGGTTTTTTTGTTTTATTTAAATTAGACAAACTAATATTCATTTTAGTATTACCAATTTGAATCTGAACTTCATTAGATTTATTAGGAAGACTAATTACAGTTCCAGTTGCATTAAAAGGAATAACTTCTACTAACATACCAAGTTGTATATCTTTTTTCTCCAAATTGCCATTTTCAATTTTTTTAACATCAAATTGTTTTAATTTATCATTTAATGTGTTTCTTAAATTATTAGCAGTTTTTAAATCACCATTAATATTATTTAGCTTTTTTATAATTTCATTAACTTCATCTTTAGCAGTAAGAATAATTTCTCTAGCTTCAAGTTCAGCATTTTCAATTAATTCTTGTTCCTTTTGCTTAACATCTTTATTTTCTTTTTCTAATTCTTTTCTTAAATTTTGAATCTGCATTAAATTTTTATCAATTTCCTGTTTTTCATATTCTATTTGTATTTTATTATCATAAATATTTTTTAAAATATCTTCAATATGAATATTATCATCTTTTAATAAAGAATAAGCATTATCTAAAATTTCTTGCTTTAGTCCGAGTTTTTGACTAATAGCAAAAGCATTGCTTTTTCCAGGAATACCTATTAACAACTTATATGTTGGTCTTAAATTTTCAATATCAAATTCAGAACTTGCATTTTCAAATCCATCTGTAATTAAGGCATAATTCTTTAACTCTTGGTAATGTGTTGTTGAAATGACCAAACAACCCATATTGTAAAAATAGTTAAGAATACTTATTGCCAAATTAGCACCTTCAATAGGATCTGTTCCAGAACCGAGTTCGTCCAATAGAATTAAGCTATTTTCATTTGCATTGTTAGTTATATTAATAATATTTGTCATATGAGAAGAAAAGGTACTTAAAGATTCACTAATACTTTGCTCATCTCCAATATCTGCAAAAATATTTTTGAATACACAAATAGAACTATTTTCATTACAAGGGATGTATAAACCAGTATATGCCATTAAAAGAAGAAGCCCCGTAGTTTTTAAAGAAACAGTTTTTCCGCCAGTATTTGGACCAGTAATTATTAAGCTATTAAAATTTTTCCCTAATGCAATATTAATAGGAACAACATTGTTTTTATCTATTAAAGGATGTCTAGCAGCTATTAAATTTATATACTTTTGAGTATTCAATGTTGGTTTTATGCCATCAATACTTTTAGAGTATAAAACTTTGGCAGATAAAACATCTAATTTACCAATTAAAATTACGTTATTTTTCAATTCATTTGTATATTTATAAAGTAAAATAGATAAATTCTGCAATATTTTTTCAATTTCTATATTTTCCTCTATTTTAAGATTATTAATTTCATTATTAATTTCAAAAATTGCCAAAGGTTCTATATATACAGTAGAGCCACTACTAGAAATATCATGAATAAATCCTTTAATCATGTTTCTATATTCTTGTTTTAACGGAATAACAAATCTATCATTTCTAATGGTAACAATAGGCTCCATTAAATATTTAGAATAACTACTAGAATGAATGATAGAATCAAGTTTATCTCGAATCGCTTGCTCAGCTTTTTTCTTGTTTTTTCTTATAGATGAAAGTTTAGGAGAGGCATTGTCTGCAATAGTATTTTCATCTAATATTTTCTCGAAAATTGTGCTTTCAATATTTTTATTAACATATAAAGAATTAAAATAATCAAATAAAATAGAAAAGCTATTAGTATTAAAACTAGGATCTTTAAAGAAAAACTCCTTTAATTCACGTGATACCTTCAAAATAGTAGCAACATCAATTAGTGCTTTGGCAGATAAAACGTTGGTACTTTCTAATTGTTTAATCCAAATATCAATATTAGGAATTTCACAAACAGGGATATTAGACTTTTTAATACTAATATCCATTGCTTCTGTAGTTTCTTCAAGCAAGTGGCTAACTTCATCAGAATCAAAACAAGGACTTAATTTTAAAACAGTCTCTTTACCTATATATGTTTTACAATAATTGCTAATCAATTTAATAATCTCTGAATATTCTAATTTATCTAACATAAAATGCTCCTTTTAGTAATTTACTAATTTATTATAACATAACAAGTTTAGCATATCAACAATCTTGACTTTTTATGTAAATTAGTGTAAAATATAGTAGTACGGGCAATAACCTTTGCGTAGGTCTATTTTGTACAAAAGAAAAAATAAGAAAAGAGGATTTATTATGCAAGAAGAGAGAACAGCCACCAATGAAATTGGTGAAAACATGGAATACTTCGATATAGAAGACATCAATTTAGAGGATGATTTACTTGATGCTGACTTAACTATGCCTGCTGTAATTTGGAATCAAAAGACTCAAACTTTACGATTTCAAAATTGTTCAAGTTTTAACCAGATAAGGGCAATAGGCATGCAGTATTTATGTAAAGTAGATGAAAAACAGGTATGTAAATACTGTAACAGTGTGAATATTGAAGTGGAAGATGGTGAACAAGTGATTCGGTTTAACATAGGTTTAAATAAAATGAATTACAAAAAACCAAAAGAGTCGGCTAGGCTATTTGCTTTAGCATATTGGCAGGCTACACGTGAATATACATACAGGAGGCTGATAAGAGAGGAAAGAGAGAAGGATATTCAAAACTTCTGGAAAAGACTAAGGGATCAAAAGCCCAGAATCATAGATACTGCAGAATGGTATGAATGGTTTTGTGATGTAGGAGAACGAACAGCATTCTTCACAGATTTTATGGGATGTTGCATAAGCATATGTCCAGACAAGAGAGATGTTGATGCCATACTTAGAAATATGAAGTTTGTGCAGAAAGCATTTAGGGAAAATATTGTGCAGGCATTAGAAACAGTAAAAGCTTTAAAAAAGCATTACAAAGGCTTTGAATTCCTTAACTCCATGTATCCATATTTGGAGCAAAGGATAAAATTACCGTATGCGGTAATTGTGTAATGACCAAAGATGCTGGAATTTTTCTGGCATCTTTTATATTACTGGTTTTATAGTAAAACAACTTGAGCCCAAACTATTGATTAAATTGCTAAAAAATGATAAAATTATAAAGAAATTAATATATAATTAATTTTGGAGGTGGAAAAATGCAGGCACAAATGTTAACCTCGAAATTTGGTGGAGAATTAATAAGTTTTAAGCTAAATGGAGAAGAAAAAATACATCAAGGAAAAGATTGTGTGGATGAAAACGGAAAAATATACTGGCAAAGACATTCACCAATATTATTTCCAGTAGTAGGAAAGCTAAAGAAAAATCAAACTATAATAGGCGGAAGAACTTATGAAATGCCACAGCATGGGTTTGCAAGAGATTTAGAATTCGAACCACTAACTAAATTAGATAATTTTCACTCATATATGTTAAAAAGTAATAAATACACACTTTCAAGATATCCATATGACTTTGAGTTATATGCAACATATAGAATAGATGGAAATAAATTGACAACAATATATAAAGTAATAAATACAGGGATAACCAATATGCCATTTGGAATAGGAGGGCATCCTGCATTTAAAATTGATTTAGAACAACTGAAAAAAGGTAATTATTATATAGAATTTGAAGAAGATGAAGAAAAATTACACTTTTTGTATTTAGTGGATGGACTAATAGGTACAGAGTACGCAAAAGATATTTTAACAGATAAAAGAAAAATATTAATAGATGAAAATTCTTTTAAGAATGATGCAATAATAATGAAGGGAATTACATCTAAAAGGGTAAGTCTAAAAAATAAAGAACAAAATAAAACTATATTAACAATGGACTTTACAGATTTCCCATATTTAGCAATATGGTCAAAGCCAAATGCACCATTTATATGTATAGAACCATGGTATTCAACAGCAGATAATGTAAAAAGTTCAGGAGTATTTACACAAAAGCAAGACTTAATTTCGCTAAAACCAAAACAAACCTTTGAATGTAAATATACAGTTGAATTTTTTTAACGAAAGGAAGAAAAAAATGGGGAAAATAATATTAAAAATAATAGGACTAACACTAGTATCAGTAGGAGTAATTCTAATATATGATGCAAGAAAAATAACTAAAAAAACCTTCAGCTTCGGAGACCAAAATGAAGCTACATTAGGTTTAAAAATAGTAGGATTTTTATTATCAATATCAGGAGCAGTAACAACATTGCTCAATTAGGGACAGTCCCTAATTGTCCCATTTGCTCAATTTGGGACACCCTTTGAAAAAAACAGTTGAAATTAAATTATAATTGTGTTAATATATAATAAAAATTACAAGAAAAAACATTGAAAAAGAAGAGTAGGTTTTACTGCTAAACAGAGAATAAGAATGAATGCGCTGAGAATTCTTATATAGAAAAGGAAATTGAAGGTAGCTTTGGAGTTAATATATTGAAATTAAGTAGGTATATTCGTTTAGGCAACGTTAAAGGCTAATTAAGATGCAAGCTTGTTTTGCAAATTAAGGTGGTACCGTGAGATAGAGCCTCACCCTTATTTATGGGTGAGGCTTTTTGTTATAAAGAAAGGAGAAAAGAATATGAAGGAGCATAAATTAAATGATAAATTTAATCCAAAAGATTTTGAAGAAAAAATTTATAAAAATTGGGAGGAAAAGGAATATTTTAAGCCAAGTGAAGATAGAACAAAAGAACCATATACAATAGTAATGCCACCACCCAATATTACAGGGAAATTACATATGGGACATGCATTAGATGAAACTCTTCAAGATGTTTTAATAAGATATAAAAGGATGAAGGGATATAACTGTTTATGGATTCCAGGAACAGATCATGCTGCTATAGCAACTGAACTAAAAATAGTAGAAAAGTTAAGACAAGAAGGGATTGATAAAAAGGACTTAACAAGAGAAGAATTTTTGGATAAAGCCTGGGCTTGGAAAAAAGAATATGGTGGAACAATTTTAAACCAATTAAAGAAGTTGGGATGTTCATGTGATTGGTCTCGTGAAAGATTTACAATGGATGAAGGTTTATCAAAAGCAGTTAATTATGTTTTTATAAAGTTGTATGAAAAAGGATTAATATATAAAGGAAAAAGAATGATAAACTGGTGTCCTTTTTGTAATACATCAATTTCAGATGCAGAAGTAGAATATGAAGAAGAAACAACTCATTTGTGGTATATTAGATATAAAGTAAAAGATGAAAATAAATATATAATTGTTGCTACAACAAGACCAGAAACAATGTTAGGGGATACAGGAGTTGCAGTTCACCCAGAGGATGAAAGATATAAGGAATTAATAGGAAAAACAGTAATACTTCCTATAATGAATAAAGAAATTCCAATAATTGCAGATGAATTTGTAGAGAAAGAATTTGGAACAGGTGCAGTAAAACTTACACCAGCACATGATTTAAATGATTATGAAGCAGGTAAAAAACATAATCTAGAGATAATAGAGGTATTTGATAAAAATTGGAAGATGGGAAATCTAATACCAGAATATGAAGGTATGGATATATATGAGGCGAGAAAAGAGATAGTAAAAAAATTAGAAGAAATTGGTGCATTGGTTAAAATAGATGATTATATACATAATGTAGGTAAATGCTACAGATGCCATCACACAATAGAACCAAAGATTTCAGAGCAATGGTTTGTAAAAATGGAGCCAATAGCTAAACCAGCAATAGAAGCAGTAAAAGAAGGAAAAACAAGATTTATACCAGAAAGATTTGATAAAACATATTATAATTGGATGGAGAATATACAAGATTGGTGTATATCACGTCAACTTTGGTGGGGGCATAGAATACCAGCATATTACTGTACAAAATGCAACAATATTGAGGTAGCAGAAAATACTCCACAAAAGTGCGAAAGATGTGGTAATACAGATTTTGAACAAGATGAAGATACATTAGATACATGGTTTAGTTCAGCGCTTTGGCCTTTTTCAACATTGGGGTGGCCAGAACAAACAGAAGATTTAAAATATTTTTACCCAACTTCAACATTAGTCACAGGATATGACATTATATTTTTCTGGGTTGCAAGAATGATATTTTCAGCAATAGAGCATACAGGACAGGTACCATTTAAAGATGTATTTATACATGGAATTGTTAGAGATAGTTTGGGCAGAAAAATGTCTAAAAGTTTAGGAAATGGAATAGATCCACTAGAAATAATAGAAAAATATGGTACAGATGCATTAAGGTTTTCATTAGTTTTAGGAATATCACCAGGAAATGATATAAGATATATGCCGGAAAAACTAGAATCGGCAGCAAATTTTGCAAATAAATTGTGGAATGCTTCTAAATTTGTATTAGGAAATTTAGAAGAAATAGATTATAATGCAGTACCAAAAGATTTGTGCTATGAGGATAAATGGATTTTATCTAAATTAAATGAATTAATAAAAGAGGCGACCATCAATTTAGATAATTATGACCTAGGTGTATGGGTTCAAAAAACATATGACTTTATATGGGGAGAATTTTGCGACTGGTATATAGAAATTGTAAAACCTCGATTATATAATAAAGAATGCAAAACAAGAAAAGCAGCTCAGTATACATTAAATAAAGTTTTGGGAGATAGCTTAAAGTTATTGCATCCAATTATGCCATTTGTAACGGAGGAAATATATACAAAATTATATAATTATGATGAAAGCATAATGATTTCAAAATGGCCAGAATATAAAGAAGAATTTAACTTTGAGCAAGAAGAGGAACAAATAGAAAAAATAAAACAAATAATAGTAGGAATAAGAAATGTAAGAACTAATATGAATGTACATCCAGCGAAAAAATCTACGTTAATATTTGTAACAAAAGATTATAAAAATATTATTAGTTCCTCACAAGAATTTATAAAAAAACTAGGATTTGCAGATAAAATAGTAGTACAAGAAAACAAAGAAAATATACCACAAAATGCCATTTCTGTATTAAATGATGGATTAGAAGCTTATCTTCCATTTGAAGAATTAGTAAATTTAGAAGAAGAACAGAAAAGATTACAAAATGAGCAACAAAAATTAGAAGCAGAAGTGGAAAGAGCAACAAAAATGTTATCTAACCCAGGATTTATAAATAAAGCGCCAGAAAATAAAATAGAAGAAGAAAAAGAAAAATTAGTTAAATATGAAGAAATGCTAAGAAATGTCGAAGAAAGGTTGACAAAACTTACTAAATTATGTTAATTGCGCTATACTATATATAGGATTCTTAATTGAATTCAAATAAAGTAGAAAAGCGACCATAGGTATAAGGTCACATGCAACGGAAAGAAACAATAAGGAGAATAATACTCGTACTCGTACGAAGCGTATAGGGGAAATGTATTCCCCTTTTTTTATTGCATATAAAAAGCTTACATAAGCATTACACAGAAAAAAAGCTGTGAACAAAGTTTATTGTTGTTCTAAAATGTCGAATACTTCCCAAAAATCGTCAAAACTTCTAAAGTTTCGCTCTAGGAAAAAAATGGAAATGAATGTATAATAATAATAAATTAAAAAGTAAGGGGGAATAAATTTGGAATTTGAATATATAAAAGAGGACAAGCTGTTGATAGTAAAGATAATAGCAGAAATAGACCATCATACTACCGAAAAATTAAGGAGGAAAATAGATAATGAAATTACCAGATATATGCCTAGAAAAGTTATATTTAATTTTGATAAAGTTTCTTTTATGGATAGTGCAGGAATAGGAATGATAATAGGAAGGTACAAAATTATAAAAATGCTAGGAGGAGAATTAGAAATAAAAAATGTAAGTAGAAGTATAAGAAAAGTTTTTGAAATGAGTGGGATTACAAAAATAATAAAATTAGAAGAGGGAGAGGTATATGCATAGTTTATATGATAATGAAATGAAATTAGAATTTTTAAGTAAATCGAACAATGAGGCTTTTGCACGTATAACAGTTGCAGCTTTCGCATCACAACTTGATCCAACTATAGAAGAGTTAGCAGATATAAAAACTGCTGTTTCAGAAGCAGTAACAAATTGCATAATACATGGATATGAAGACAAGGAGGGAATTATTAAAATTGTTGCAAGGCTTTTCGCGAATACTATAGAAATAGAAATAGCAGATACAGGCAAAGGAATAGAAAATATAGAAATTGCAAGAAAGCCATTATATACTACAAAAGCAAATTTAGAAAGGTCAGGTATGGGATTCACTATTATGGAGAGCTTTATGGATGAGGTACATATTGAATCAGTATTAGGAATTGGTACAAAAGTAGTCATGAAAAAAATAATAAAAAAGGATGAAGAGGCAGAACAAGAAGGAGTGGAAATTACGAATATGGGAGGAAGATAAAAACATTTATGTACGAAAAATATGATAACAACATACAAGACATTATAGCTGCTCAAAATGGTGACGAAAAAGCAATGGAAGATTTAATTAGCAATAATAAAGGACTTATATGGAGTATTATAAATAGGTTTAAAGATAGAGGATATGAAGTAGAGGATTTATACCAAATAGCAGTAATTGGATTTATAAAGTGTATAAAAAAGTTTGATCCAAGTTTTGAGGTTAGATTATCTACATATGCGGTTCCATATATATTAGGAGAAATAAAAAGATTTATAAGAGATGATGGACCAGTAAAGGTTAGTAGAAGTATAAAAGAATTAGCATATAAAGTAATAGAGGTTCAAAAACAGTATATACAAAAAAATGGAAAGGACATAAAAATAGAAGAAATCGCTAAAATACTGAAAACTTCAAAAGAGGAGATAACTTTAGCAATGGAGACCTTTAATCCTGTAGAATCAATTCACAGTGCAGCATATTGCAAAGATGGAGATGAAATTAGTATTTTAGATAAATTAAGTACAAACATAGATGAAGAAGGTCAGATAATAAATAAATTGGCTATAAAGCAATTAATCGAGGGATTAGGAAAACGAGAAAAACAAATAATTTTATTGAGATATTATAAAAACAAGACACAATCAGAAGTAGCAAAAGTATTAGGAATAACACAAGTGCAAGTATCAAGATTAGAAAAACAAATACTCGAAACAATGAAAAGAAAAATATGTAAGTAGGAGTGGAGTTATGAGAAAGATATTAGCATATATGTTATTCTTAATTTTTATTTGTATGGTAATTCCTATTATTTTTACAAATAGAAAAATAGAAACAACTAATGGAAATATTGTAGAGGATGAAGGAAAAAAATAGATAAAAGTGAAGAAAATAATGAATATAATTATACAAAATATAGCAAAATAAAGCTATTACATGAGAAAACAAACTCAATAGAAGAGATTGAAATAGATGAATATTTATATGGGGTAGTATCAAGTGAAATGCCAGCAAGTTTTGAGATAGAAGCCTTAAAAGCACAGACTGTAGCAGCAAGAACATATACAATATACAAAATTAACAATAATGATAATAAGCATGGAGAAGCTGACATATGTGATAACTCTACTTGTTGTCAGGCATGGATATCAAAAGAAGATAGATTACAAAAATGGGACGAAAAAAATAGAAATGAATATTGGAATAAAATTAAGGAAGCTGTAAATTCAACTAAAGGTAAAATTATAACATATGATGGAAATCCAATAAATGCATTTTTTCATGCTAATAGTGGAGGTGCAACAGAGTCACCAGTAAACGTATGGGGAGGAAACAATTATCCATATTTGCAAACAGTAGCTACAGCAGGCGAAGATGCATATAGTCAATATAGTTCAGAAATTACCATAACAAAGGAAGAACTTAAAAATAAAATAAAAGAAAAACATAGTGATTTTTTTATTGATTTTAGCAAAGAGGATTGTATAAAAATAACAGAATATACAGAAGGAAATAGAGTAAAAAATCTAAAAATAGGAAATTTAAATTTGTCAGGTGTAGAAGTAAGAAATATATTTGGATTAAAGTCTGCAAATTTTAAGATAGTAATTAATGAAAATGATATCAAATTTGAAGTAATAGGATATGGACATGGAGTAGGAATGAGTCAGACAGGAGCAGATAGCTTGGCAAAGGAAGGAAAAAATTACGAAGAAATAATAAAACATTATTATTCAGGTGTTGAAATACAAAACATATAACATTTTTTTGTATATTTTTCTCAATAATGTAAATAATTATAAAAACAATAATTAAGGAGGAAGAAAAATGAGAGAAGCAAATATAAAGAAAATGTTATTTATAACAGGAAGTATATTTTCAATATTATTAATAGCCTTTATTATTACATCTTTTATGTATAGCAAGCAAAAAGATACACAACTTAGTAAATTTGATACCAATATAATAGACGAATATAATTCGGAGAGAGTTAGTACAGAAATGGAGACAGAAATAAAAGATGATGAAATAAGAGAGAAAAATAATAAAGAAGAAACAAAGAAAATAGCAATAAATACAAGCAACATAGAAGAAAAAATACAAGAAGAAAGACAAGAAGAAATAAAAAAACAAGAAGAAACATCAAAAGCAGAAGAAACAGTAACGACAAATACTAAGCCAGAAGAAACAAAACCAGATATACCTAGCTTTACAAAGCCAGTAGAAGGAGAAATAATAAAAGAATTTGCTAAAAATAATTTAGTATATTCAGATACCTTAGGAGAATGGATTACACATTATGGTATAGATATAAAAGCAGACAAAACAACAGTAGTAAAATCATCGGCAGCAGGAACGGTAAAATATATAAAAAATGATCCACGATATGGATTAACAATAGTAATAGAGCACACAAGTGGATATAAAACAGTATATGCAAATCTATTATCAACAGAATTTGTAGTAGTAGGGGAAAATGTAGAACAAGGACAAACAATAGGAACAGTAGGAACAACAAGCACATTTGAAGTATTAGATGACCCACATCTACATTTTGAAATAATAAAAGATGACGAATACCTAGACCCACAACTAATGCTCAATTAGGGACAGTCCCTAATTGTCCCGTTTTACCAATTTGGGACACCCTTTTAAACAAATTTTGTGAAAGTTATGTGAATTTTAAAATAAAGTATTGACAATTGAGAAAAAAGGGTATAAATTATTAGCAGTCTTGAAAAGAGACTGCTAATTTATTTGACGGTTTTGGGATGTTCTTTTTATGATATTCTGTCATTGTAAGGACACACCTTAACAAGAGTTAGGCATTACAATATATGAATTAGCATATTATATAACTAAGTATTTTGAAGGAGGTAATATTAATGTTAAAACCATTAGGAGACAGAGTTATAATTAAAATGCTAGAAAAAGAAGAAACAACTAAAAGTGGAATTATTCTAGCAGGAAATGCTCAAGAAAAATCTCAAATTGCGACCGTTTTAGAGGTAGGACCAGGAGAAGAAAAAGACGGAAAGAGAAAAGAGATGTGTGTAAAAAAAGGAGACAAGGTTGTTATAAACAGCTATGCAGGAACAACTATAAAATACGAAGGAGAAGAACTTATAATAGTAAGACAAGAAGATATATTAGCAATAGTAGAGTAAAAAAGCAGATGATTAATATCTAAAATATAAATTAGGAGGTAATATAAAATGGCAAAAGAAATTAAATTTGGAGAAGATGCTAGAAAGAGTTTATTAAGTGGTGTGAATAAAATTGCAGATACTGTAAAAGTAACACTTGGACCAAAAGGAAGAAATGTTGTTTTAGATAAAAAATTTGGCTCACCACTAATTACAAATGATGGTGTGACAATTGCAAAAGAAATAGAACTTGATGATCCATTTGAAAATATGGGAGCAGGATTGGTTAAAGAAGTTTCTATAAAAACAAATGATGTTGCAGGAGATGGAACAACTACTGCTATGGTACTTGCTCAAAGCATGATTAGAGAGGGTGTTAAAAACGTTGCAGCAGGTGGAGATCCAATGGCAATAAAAAGAGGAATGGATAAAGCTGTAAAAGTTGCAGTAGATGGATTAAAAGAAATTAGTTCAGTAGTAAATGGCAAAGAAGATATTGCAAGAGTTGCAAGCATATCTGCAAATAATAGAGAAATAGGAGAACTAATCTCAGATGCAATGGAAAAAGTTTCAAAAGATGGGGTTATTACAATAGAAGAATCAAAAACTTCAAATACAGAGTTGAATATTGTAGAAGGTATGCAATTTGACAAAGGTTATGTGTCTCCATATATGGTAACAGACACAGAAAAAATGGAGGCAGTTATAGATAATCCATACATATTAATAACAGACAAAAAAATAAGCAATATTCAAGAAATATTACCATTATTAGAAGCATTAATGCAACAATCTGGTAAATTAGTAATAATATGTGATGATATAGAGGGAGAAGCTTTATCTACATTGATTTTAAACAAATTAAGAGGTGTAATAAATGTTGTAGCAGTTAAAGCTCCTGGATATGGAGATAAAAGAAAAGCAATGTTGCAAGATATTGCTATATTAACAGGTGGAGAAGTTATAACATCTGATTTAGGATTAGAACTAAAAGATACAAAAGTAGAACAATTAGGTAGAGCAAAGCAAATTAAAGTACAAAAAGAAAATACAATTATAGTAGATGGAATGGGAGATAAACAACAAATAGCAGATAGAGTGGCACAAATAAGAGCACAATTAAATGAAGAAAAAAGTGAATTTGAAAAAGAAAATTTGCAAGAAAGATTAGCTAAAATAGCAGGTGGCGTAGCAGTAATAGGTGTAGGTGCTGCAACAGAAATAGAAATGAAAGAGAAAAAATTAAGAATAGAAGATGCTTTATCTGCGACAAAAGCAGCAGTTGAAGAAGGTATTGTAGCTGGTGGTGGAACAGCATATATTAATGTAATGCCAAAAGTTGAAAAAGCAGTTGAAAGGTTAGATGCAGACGAAAAAATAGGTGGAAAGATCATATTAAGAGCATTAGAAGAACCAATAAGACAAATAAGCATAAATGCTGGATTAGAGCCTGCAATAATAGTAAATGAAGTAAAGAAAAGAGAAACTGGAATAGGATTTAATGCAGCAACAGAAGAATATGTAGACATGAAAAAAGCTGGAATTGTTGATCCAACTAAGGTATCTCGTAGTGCACTTCAAAATGCAGTTTCAGTTGCTTCAATGATATTAACGACAGAAAGTATAGTAACAGATAAAAAGGAAGAAAAAGAATGCAATTGTGGACATAATGAGCCATCAGGAATGGAAGGAATGTATTAAACTTATAATAAAAAGTTAAAGTTAGTGTAAAATAATTT
>DNVW01000008.1 GCA_003507395.1 Clostridiales bacterium
TATGTCAAATAAATAATTGCTAATTATTATGCTTTATGGTAATATAATAATTGAAAAGAGGTGGAAAATTGAAAAAGGTGATAAAAGTTGGAATAATAATTATAATTATTATAGTATTAATAATATTATTAATAAATTTTTACGTAAAAAATTCTACCAAAAATCAAATAATAGAAAAGGGCGATTACTCAACATTAAAAAATATTGATTGCATTATTATATTAGGTGCAGGGATTTGGGGAGACAAGCCAAGTCCAATGCTAGAAGATAGACTTAAAGAGGGAATTTTATTATACAACAATGAAGTCTCAGATAAAATTATAATGAGTGGAGACCATGGAAGAGAAGAATATGATGAAGTAAACACAATGAAAAAATATGCAATTGAAAATGGTATACCATCAGAAAATATCTTTATGGACCATGCAGGTTTTTCGTCATATGAAAGTATTTACAGAGCAAAAGAAATATTTAATGCAAAAAAAGTAGTAATAGTAACACAAAAATATCACTTATATAGAGCACTATATATAGCAAATCAATTAGGATTAGAAGCATATGGAGTAGGGGCAGATCCAAGGCAATATGTGGGTGCAATTTATAGAGAGGCTAGAGAAATCTTAGCAAGAAATAAAGACTTTATAAAATGTATATTTAAGCCAGAGCCAACTTATTTAGGGGATACAATTCCAGTAAGCGGAAATGGAGATATAACAAATGATAAATAATAAAGTTAATCAACTGTTGTAATAATTTTAATATTTATAGGAGGTTTTTATTATGAAAAATGTGGATGTAGTTTTAGGAACATTTTATGGAGACGAGGGTAAAGGAAAAATAATTGATTATTTATCAACAAAAGCAGATTATACTGTAAGATGTACAGGTGGAAACAATGCAGGTCATACTATAAATGTAAACGGAAAAAAATATGCATTTCATTTAATTCCTTCAGGAATACTAAATAAAAACACAAAAGCAATAATAGGTAACGGTGTTGTTATAGACCCGAAAGTATTAATAGAAGAAATTAATAATTTAGAAGATGAAGGAATCAGTACAAGCAATTTATATATAAGTGATAAAGCACACATAATAATGCCATATCATATAAAAATGGATGAGTTGCAAGAGGAGCTTAGGAATAATAAAATAGGAACAACCAAAAGAGGTATCGGTCCAGCATATTGTGATAAATTTGAAAGATGTGGAATAAGAGTGATGGACTTTATATCAGACAGATTTGCCACAATTGCAAGAGAAAACATAGAAAGAAAAAATGAAATATTTAAGCTATATGGAAAAGAAACACTAAATGCAGATAAAATAATTGCAGAATATATTGAACTTTCAAAAAAATTAAAACCATATGTAACAGATACAGTTTATATGATACATAAAGCTATTGAACAAGATAAAAAAATAGTATGTGAAGGAGCACAAGCTACACTTTTAGATATAGACTTTGGAAGTTATCCATTTGTAACATCTTCTAATCCAAGTATAGGCGGAATTTGTACTGGAAGCGGAATTGGAGCAAAATATATTGGAAATGTTTATGGAGTTCTTAAAGGATATTCTTCTAGAGTAGGAGAAGGACCATATATAACAGAACAGGTTAATGAAATAGGAGATTTAATAAGAGAATTAGGGCATGAATACGGAACAACGACAAAAAGACCACGTAGATGTGGTTGGCTAGATGCAGTTGCTCTAAAATATGCTGTTATACTTAACGGAATTACAGCACTTGCTATAAATCATGTTGACACAATCGGAAAAATGGATAAAATAAAACTTTGTGTAGCATACAAAAAAGGAAATAATATAGATATGAAATTTTCTTGCGATGAAGAATATTTGAAGGATATCGAACCTGTATATGAGGAGTTTGAAGGTAATTTTGGAGATATAAGTAATATAAAAAGAAGAGAAGCTTTGCCAGAAAATGCAAAAAAATATTTAAATAGAATAGAAGAATTAGTAGGAGTGCCAATTAAATTTATAGGAACAGGAGCAGGAAGAGATAATATGATAATAGGAGAGTAGATAAAATGAATCTAGAAACATTAGAGGCAATTTCGCCAATTAATGGGAGATATAGGTACGAAACAAAAGAAATAAGTGGATATTTTAGTGCATATTCACTTATAAAATATAGAGTTTTAGTTGAAATCAAATGGTTAGAGAAAATATTGTTAAGTGGGAAATTATAATGCATATATGGTGGCATACCCAGATATCGATTGGGTAAAATTCACAAAAGAATTTATTTTAAAATTAGAGATAAAAGAAAAAGATAAAAAGATATTACTTAATCCAACACCAGAAAATTATATAGGTATAGCAAACAAATTAATATTAGAGACATATGAAGATATAGAAGAAACTGTATGCCTGATATTGAAAATATTAACAGCACAAAATCTGAAATTGCTTATAAAATAATAAAGTGATAAAATAATATAGGAGGGAATTTTATGGAAAAAGCAGATATTTCCGTGATTGTGGGAGAGCATTTATTAAACTATAGAGTATCAGCAATAATAAAAAAAGAGAATAAAGTATTAGTACATCATTCTATTGGATCAGAACATTTTACTTTACCAGGAGGCAGAGTGAAAGAGGGAGAAAGTAGTATAGAGGCATTACAACGAGAAATAAAAGAAGAAATGTATTTTGAAACAGAATATGTAAGACCAGTATCTTTAATAGAAAACTTCTTCATAATGAAAGGAAAGGAATACCATGAACTATTAATGACGCATGAATTAAAATTCAAAAATGAAGAAATATATGCCAAAGAAAAATATGAACCAGTAGAACCAGAAAAACAGGGGAAACTAGAGTTCTTATGGATAGATATAAAAGATATAGATAATATAAATGTTGTTCCAGAAGCCATGAAAAATGTAATAAAGGAAAACGATCATTTTGTACATATAATTAATGATGAAGTGCACCCAAAATGTTAGAAAAAACTAACATTTTGAGGTGTATTTTTTCGCGATAATTCGAAAACGAGTTTTAATAATTCACAGCAAGTGATATAATTGTGGAAAATTATAGAAAAGATGGAGGTTTAATAATGGGAGAACTATGGGATATTTATGATAAAAACAAAAAGAAAACAGGCAGGACAGCAGAAAGAGGAGTATATCAACTTAAAGAAGGGGAGTATCATATTGTAGTAACTGGAATTATAATAAATTCTAAAAATGAAATACTAATTAGCAAAAGAGCAGAAAACAAGAAATTTGGTGGAATGTGGGAATGTAATGGTGGCTCAATACTGACAGGTGAGACAAGCTTGGAAGGAATAATAAGAGAATTAAAAGAAGAACTAGGAATCGAGTTTTCAAAAAAAGAAGCAATATTTTTAAAAGAAGTTAGGAGGGACAAAATACCACCGAATTTTAAAGATTTATGGTTGTTTAAAAGAGATGTAAAAGATGAAGAAATAACATTTCCAGATGGAGAAACAACAGATTTTATGTGGGTGACCATAGATAAATTTATAGAGATGTATAACAACGAAGAAATTGTTCCCACTGTGGACTTTGGAAGAGAAGAATATGAGGAAGCACTAAAATTGCCATAATACTATTTAAATAATTCATATTACATGTTATAATTAAAAATATATTACATAAAATAGTGAATATGAAAAGGAAAAATAAAAAGGAAGGTCTATAAAGTGGCACAAATACATGATAATATAAATGAAGAAAAATACAAAGATAAAATAAAAACAGAAAAATGCTTTTTATATCAGTTTTTAAAAATAATATATTCAACATTATTAAAAATATTATTTAGACCACAAATAATAGGAAAGGAAAATATTCCCCCAAAAGGAGCACTAATATTTGCAGGAAATCATAGACATGCAATAGATCCAACTGTAGTAATGATGTCAACTGATAGAATAGTTCATTATATGGCAAAAGAAGAATTGTTTAAAGGACTTCATGGTAAAATATTTAATAAAATTGGACTTATTAAAGTTTATAGAGGAAAGCCAAATTATAAAGCTATAGAAGAAGCAGAAAAAATATTAAATAACGGTGGAACAATTGGGATTTTTCCAGAGGGAACAAGAAATAAAACACAAAATAATTTACTAGAATTTAGAAAAGGAGCTGTAAGAATAGCTAAAAGTACAAATACTCCAATTTTGCCATTTGCAATAAAAGGAGAATATAAATTATTTAGAAAAAGTATAACTCTTGAATTTGGAAATCCAATTGATGTAAATAAAATGGAAATAGAAGAAGGTAATGAATATTTAAGAAATGAAGTATTAAAATTATATAGAAAGTAGGAAAAAATGAAGTATATATTTATAGTTAATGAAACAGCAGGAAGAGGAAAATATAAAAAAATATTACCTAATATAGAGATAGAATGTAAAAAGAGGCAAATCAATTATGAAATAAGATATATAACAAAAGACTTAAGTAGCGAAGATATTGCTAGAGAGTATAAAAACGAAGAAAATATAATTTATGTTGTAGGTGGAGATGGAACAATAACAAAAACATTACCAGGAATTGTCGGAACAAAAAATAAACTAGGAATTATACCATCAGGTTCTGGAAATGACACATATAGAACAGTAAAGATATTGCCAAAAGGAGAAAATTTAATAGATTTAGGTAAAATTAATGACACTTATTTTATAAATGTTGCATGTACAGGAATAGATGCAGAAGTTGCAAATAATGTAGATAAGTTAAGAAATACCATTATTCCAACCAGTCAATTATATAATGCAAGTATTATTTATACATTTATAAAATTTAAATTTAAAAAAGTGCATTTCAAAACCGCAATAAAAACAATTGAGGAACAATACAGTGTTTTGAGTATTTGTAATGGAGCATATTATGGTGGAGGTTTTAATATTGCACCAAAGTCTCAACTTTCTGATGGATTGTTAGACATTTATTATATTGAAAAAATGAATAGACTTAGAATGATACCACTATTATTAAAACTAAAAAAAGGAAAGCACGAAGGAAAACACAAAGTTCATAAATTTAGAACAAATCATATAGAGCTTCTATTTGAAGAACCTGTTACTTTTAATATTGATGGAGATATGCTAACATCAGATAGATTTAATATTGATGTTTTACCCCAAGCTATTACAGTATATAATGATAATGATTTTGTAGAAAGTATTATGAAAAGAAAATAAAAAAATATAATTTTAGCTGTAAAAATAATTTACAGCTAATTTTTATTTGCATAAAAAGGATAATTCATATCTCAAGCTTAAAATTCCTTCCAACCATTTATATTAGCTCTTTTAATAGCTCCCATCACATTAGCTCTAACAGTAGGAATATCTTTCACCAATTTAGCAATTAATTCTTTTATAGATTCTCTTTTAGAAATACCATCCATAGGGCAAACTTTTGGCATAACTTCTATACTTTGTCTTTTTACGAATTTGCGTACTTCTTTTTCAGGAATATAAATCATAGGCCTAATTAAAGTTATTTTCGACCTGTCCATATAACTTGTAGGAGCAAAAGTAGACAAATTCCCAGCATATAATAAATTTAAGAAAAAGGTTTCTAAAACATCATCTTCATTATGACCTAACGCAATTTTATTACAATTATTAGCAATAGCAACTGAATTTAAAATACCTCTACGTAAATTTGCACATAAAGAACAAGGATTTTTTTCTTTTCTAATATCAAAAACAATTTCTTTTATATGACTTTTTTCCTCTACATACTGAACACCTATTTTATTACATGTATCTCTTAAAAAATCTGAATTAAAAAACTCAAATCCAGGATTAACACTTATTGCAATTACTTCAAATTTTTTAGGATAAAACCTTTGCAATGCTTTTAAACCCATAAGTAAAGTAATAGAATCTTTACCACCGGAAAGTCCGACAGCAATTTTATCTCCATCTTCAATCATATTATAATTTTCAATAGCTTTTCTCATATAACTTAACATTCTTTGCATAATATCACCTAAAATATTATAGCACAGTGAAAGAGAAAATGTAAACTGAAATACTTGTCAAATTCAAATAAAAGGTGTAAAATAATTACATATGTGTTTGTAGCTCAGTTGGATAGAGCGCTCCCCTCCTAAGGGAGAGGTCGGGGGTTCGATTCCCTTCAAGCACACCAATTAGGGACAGTCCCTAATTGTCCCATTTGCACATTTTGGGACACCCTTTAGCAAGTTTTAGTAATAAAACTTGTTTTTTTTAATATATATCATTAGGTGATTTTGTATGGAAAAGGGTTATTTAAATTATGTAATAAAAAAAGGAGATACATTATATTCAATAGCCAAAATGTTTGGAATAGATATTAGTTATATATTATTTGCAAATCCAAATATAAATGCAAATAATTTACAAATTGGTTCAAATATAATAGTGCCTTTTGAGAATGTTGTACCTACAGATATGGCTTATACATATGAGCTGATGCAAATGAATATTACGACATTAAAAAAAGTATATCCATTTTTAGTTGTTGGAAATATAGGGAAGAGTGTACTTGAAAAAAGTATTCCATATATAAAGATAGGAAATGGATATAAAGAGGTAATGTATTCGGCTTCAATTCATGCTAATGAATGGATTACAGCAGTTTTATTGATGAAATTCATAGAAAACTTTTGTAGAGCTTTTGTACAAAATTCTAATATATATGAACATAATGCAAGAGATGTATTTAGTCAGGTTTCAATATATATAGTACCAATGGTAAATCCAGATGGAGTGGATTTAGTAACTGGAGCAATAAACAAAAATTCTCAAGAATATAGGAATTTTAAAAAGATATCTAATAATTTTCCTGAAATTTCATTTCCAGATGGATGGAAAGCAAATGCAAATGGGGTAGATTTGAATTTACAGTTTCCTGCCGGTTGGGAAGAAGCTCGTAGAATTAAATTCGCACAAGGCTTTACTTCGCCTGCTCCTAGAGATTTCGTCGGTTATGGTCCACTTACTGAACCTGAAAGTTTAGCTTTATATAATTTTACTTTGGAACACAATTTTAATTTGATACTTGCATACCATACACAAGGCAAAGAAATTTATTGGCAATTTCAAGATTATGCACCACAAGCAGCTTATTATATTGGTCAAGAATTTGCTAAAGTTAGTGGTTATACTTTAGCTAATGTTCCCTATGAATCAAGTTTTGCTGGTTACAAAGATTGGTTTTTACAACAGTATAGAAGGCCTGGTTATACTATTGAAGCTGGAATTGGAGAAAGTCCGTTACCACTTTCTCAATTTAATCAAATTTATAATGATAATCTCGGTATAATAATATTAGGAGCAGTTTTATAACTGCTCCTAATATTATTATAATTCTTTATATAATTTATTAGTCAATTCAATTAATTCTCCTAAATTATTCCTATATTTATCCTGAATTTTTTTCATTGTTTTGTATGCCATATTAAAATCATCTTTAGATATATCTCTATTATTAAGTGCTTCTTTCAATTCATCTTCATCAAGAACAACTTCTTTTCCATTTGATTTTATGACTAAATCCAGATATAAATCATAAATATATGGAACTCCATTTTCTACTCCGTTTGTTTTTATCATATCAAAGTACCATTCGATTAAATTATTATTATCATCAAACATTGCTGTAATAGCATACTTTTCATTGTCAGGATATATTTCTAACCATTCATAATTTTCATCTAAAATGCAATCTTCTAATTCATCATCTTTTACAATCCATGGCTTCTTGACATTTTTCATCTTTACTAAGCAAATATATCCATTAAAATATTTTTCCTCAACTCTTTTTATGTAATACTCATTTATTCCCTCTTTTACAGCATTAGCAAATCGTTTTTTCATTACAATATTTCCCCAATATAAATTATATAATTTTATCTTTTAATTTTATTTGTAGTTGTTTTGTCAAATTCTTTATCTCTTATAATCGTTTGTGAAATTTTTTTGTAAATAGGAAGAGGAGAGCAAACAGCTGAAATATCTTTCTTCAAAGTAGCTTCTACGTTTTCAATTTGTAATTCTTTAATTTTATCTTCACTTAAAAATACTTCTGCTAATAAACCTGTTTCAGCACCTTTCTCATTCTTTATACCTCTAACTACTACCTCTAAGACATATGGAATTCTCATAATATAATTTTCAATTTCTTCTGGAAATACATTTTTACCATTTTCTAAAACAATAAGATTTTTCTTTCTTCCAGTAATTAATAATTGACCTTTTTCATTCATTCTGCCATAATCCCCAGTTTTAAACCAACCATTTTGTAAAACTTCTTTAGTAAGTTTCTCATTTTTGTAATAACCAAGCATTACAGTATCGCCTTTTACACAGATTTCTCCATCTCCTTCAGGAGTAACATTCTCAAACTTAAGTTCTACACAAGGAAGAGGGATACCAACAGTTGAGCAATCATTGAAGTAATCTCTGTTTGCAGAAACAAGAGGTGAACACTCTGTAATACCATACCCATTGATTAAATTTATTCCAATGCTATCAAAAAATTTTCCTAATTCTGGTCTAATAGGAGCACCACCAGTTACTATTTTAACAAGATTTCCGCCAAAAGCCTCATGAATAGACTTAAATAATTTTTTCCTTAAATCTATGCCGAAAATTCTAAGAAAATTACTTAATTTAATCATAAGTTTTAGAGCAAAAGTTTTTTTACCTTCCTCGGCATTAGCCCATATTTTCTTGTAAAATAATTCTACAAAAGCAGGTACTAAATATATATAATCAGGTTTATACAATTGCAAATTTTTAAGAACAGCTTTTAGGCTATCATTTATACAAATACAAGAATGATGATGAAGTGCAACTAAAATACCAGCAACAGCCTCATAAGTATGATGATAAGGTAAAACAGATAAACAAGAATCATATACAGTTGATACTTGCAAGCCATAATAAACAAGACTTACTAAATTGTGTTCACTAAGCATAACACCTTTAGCCATTCCAGTAGTACCAGAAGTATAGACAAGAAGTCTTAGCTCATTAGGGTCACCTTCTATTGAACTATAAGAAGTATCACCATTTTTATAAAGCTTTCTTCCACTTTCAACAAAATCTTTATATGAAAGAATATTATTAGAAGATTTTGTGTTTGAAAAGCCTATAAAATATTTTATTTTAGGTAGTTTTTCGTGTATTTCATTTATACAGTTACTGAACTTTTCAGAATAAAACAAAACTTCACTATCACTATTTTCTAAGACATTTATAATATCTTTTAATGGAAGTTCTTTGTCTATTGGAACAATAACTCCATTACTCTTTAAGACAGATAAATAAACAGTAAGCCAATTGTAACTATTTTCCCCTATAACAGCTATATGTGCAGAAGTCATCTTAATAGAAGAAAGCGCTGTCCCTAAGCTGTAAACATCATCCTTAAATTCGTTATAAGTAACTTCCTTAACTTGCTTATCTTCCTTATACTTAAAAGCAATTTTATTGCCAGCGTCAGAAACGGCGAATTCTAATAACTGCTTTATACTATCAACTTTTTTTACTTTATAATATTCATAATTTTTCTTATAATTTTTCACTATAGCCTCCTATAATTTAAAGTAAACCACATAATCTGGTTTTCAAAACCATTATATATTATGAGGTAAAAGGTGTCAACATCTATTTAAAAAAATTGTTGGATTGACCAAAGTTAAATATTGTGATATCATTATCTTGTAAATTTTCGAAAGGAGAAAAATAAGATGAAGGTAGAAGCAGAAGAACTAATAAATTATCATTGCCCACGATGGAATGAATTACCAGAAATAGAGTTATATATAGATCAAGTAATTTGTGTATTGCAAAGTAATTTATCTATTTTCTCAAAAGAAGAAAATTCACCAGTAATAACACCTAATATGATAAATAACTATGTAAAACAAGAAGTTTTAAAACCACCTGTGAAAAAGAAATATAACAAAACACATCTTGCATACTTATTTGTCATATGTATTTTGAAAAGATTAATGAGCATATCTGAAATAAACGAATCTATAAAATCAATGCAAAAAACATATTCTGTTGAAGATGGATATAATGTATTTTGTGAAGAATTAGAGAAGGCATTAAAAAATGCATTTAACCCAGAGATAGAAACGCCTCCTATGTTCACAGAGAGCGATACTAGAGAATATGCGACACTAAAAGCAATAGTTGCAGCCTTTGCTGATTGTATTTTGGTAGATAGACTTATATTATTAAGAAAATAAAATATTAAAGAAATGATGTGGCGGGTTATCAAGGACACCCGCCTATATAATTATTTTATATTCTCATTTACAACATTGTTTTCAGTTGCATTCACATAAATGTTTTCAACAACAGGTTTGTTAAACAATTTAGGTAAAAAAACAATACCTAAAAATATAACTACCATAAAAATAATAAGTAATGCAGTAATTAAAATTCTATTGTTCATTATTTATCTCCTTTTATTAATCAACGTCACTTTTCCATAAGCCGTGTTTATTACAATATGCATAAATTGTAGAGCCAGGAATGTATGGAAATCTAACTTCTGGACTTTGTTCTGGAAATAATTGTATCATAATTTCTTTATTTTCTTTTACCAAGCTAATCCATTCAATAAAATGCTCTTTTTCCATAACATGGTTGACTTTTACTAAAATTTCATCTTCTACCTTCTCATAAGTAGGAACATGTTTTTCTATAGCAGCATCTACTGAATTAGGAAGTAGAATTTGCATTTCTTCTCCACAACATTTTATTCCACAATTATTACAAGTACAATCTTTTAAAACTTTAACTATTGCACCACAAGACATACATTTTTTTATAATAAGATTATTTTTCATAAAATTTTCCTCCTCTAAGGAATTATATCACTTTTTAATATGATTGCATAGTGGTTTTAGAATTAAAAAAATATATTTGTATATAATATATAAAAAAACTTGAAAACAAAATTATAATAATGATATAATTTGAAAAAAAGAAGGGAGCAGAATATGACAGATATAAAAGAATTAAAAGATAAATTGTTTTATAATAGAGAAAATGCTTGGGAAAGTAAAGAAGATGAACAATTGCAAGATGTTTTTGCTTATGCAGACGGGTATATACGCTTTTTAAATAAATCAAAAACAGAAAGAGAAATCATAGAAAGTTCTGAAGAAATAGCAAAAGCAAATGGATTTAAAAGTATATGTGAATATGAAACTTTAAATCCAGGAGACAAAGTATATTATATTAACAGAGAAAAAAGCATGTACTTAGCGATAATAGGAAAAGAAAATATAGAAAAAGGAATAAATATAGTAGGAGCTCATGCAGATTCACCAAGATTAGATTTAAAACCAAATCCGCTATATGAAGACGGAGAATTTGCATATTTTAAAACACATTATTATGGTGGAATAAAGAAATATCAATGGACTGCAATTCCACTTAGCATACATGGAGTTATAGTTAAAACAAATGGAGAAAAAATTCGTGTTAATATAGGTGAAGATGAAAAAGACCCTGTATTTACAATAACAGATTTATTGCCACATTTGGCACAAGAACAAATGGAAAAGAAAATGAAAGAGGGAATTTCAGGAGAAGACTTAAATGTATTAATTGGAAGTATACCATATAAAGCAGATACTACGGAAAAAGTTAAATTAAATATTTTAAATATTTTAAACAAAAAATATGGAATTACGGAAATAGATTTCTTAAGTTCAGAACTAGAAATAGTACCAGCAATGAGATGCAGAACAATGGGATTTGACGAAAGCATGGTTGCTGGTTATGGCCAAGATGATAAAGTTTGTGTATATACATCATTAACTGCTCTAGTTGATATGAAAGAAATACCAGAAAAAACCTCAGTATGTATTATTGCTGACAAAGAAGAAATAGGAAGCATGGGTAATACAGGAATGGAATCACATGCATTTGATAATTTTATTGCCGAAATATTAAATAAATTGGGAGTAAATAGACCTAATTTATTAGAAAAGATATTTTGTAATTCAAAAATGTTATCAGCAGATGTGGATGCTGGGTTAGACCCTATATATGCAAATGTTTCAGAGAGAAATAATGCGTCATATTTAGGAAGAGGAATTGGAATTAACAAATATACAGGAAGCAGAGGAAAAGCTGGAGCGTCAGACGCAAATGCAGAATTTGTGGCAGAAGTAAGAAATATATTTGAAAAAGAAAATATAAAATATCAAATATCAGAATTGGGAAAGGTAGATACAGGCGGAGGTGGAACAATAGCATATATACTAGCCAATAAAGGAATAGATGTAATAGATTGCGGTGTGCCAGTATTATCAATGCATTCACCTTACGAGGTAACAAGCAAAATAGATATATATGAAGCATATAGAGCATATAAAGCGTTTTGGACAAATTAAGTATAAATTTTAGACTGTCGACATTTTCTCGACAGTCTTTTATATGTATAAAATAGATTACTTTAAAATATCTCTTTAATATTTTTCATAAATATAATATCTTCTATTATATCTATAACTGAATATATTATCATCATTATTCCGATTGTAACGATGATTGCCCCAGAGTTTACAGTAATATATAAACCACATAAGAACATTATAATTGATAATAGTAAACTACAAATCCAGATAGTTGTGTTTAAAGCTTTTAATTTAGTAGATAAATTCATTCTAATAAAAGAACTATATATAATCCATAATCCAATTATTATTCTAAAAATAGAACCAATTGTTGAACTGAAAAATATGGTAATAATTCCTATAATGCAAGCGACTAAACCATAAGCCAAGTCATAATCATAAAAATTATATCTACCTTTAGATACAAAATAATTAATTATTTTGTAAATTCCAGTTAATATAAATATGGTTCCTAATATGAAGGTAATAAATTTTAGTGTACCTTCAGGTTTACAAATTAATATTATTCCCAACAATGCAAAAATTAATGATTCAATTATTGAAACCCATCTACTTTTTTTAAAAAGTTTTTCAATATACTCCATATAGTTTTTCCTCCTTTTATTTATTATATAAATATATATTATACACATAAAGATGAATTTTTTGTGAACAAATGGTACTTTTTCATTCATAGAAAAAAATAAACAAAAGTTATGTGGATGAGTAATTATTTGAAAATTGCTTGCTTGTATGTTATTATATTTATTAGAGAAATAGTAATTTGTCGCTATGATGTATTATAGAGTGAAAGGTCAAAGTGATGCTATATGAAGAAGAATAAGAAAATAATAATTGGAATTATAATTATAGCAATAATTATAGTTATTGGGATTGTTGTTGCATATAAGTTAATTGAAAATAGGGTTACAAATAGAGAAGATTTTAAATTCAATGTTGAGAATATTAGTTCCACCCCTGTTGACACAGTAAATAAAGGAAAAAATAAAGATATTATAGAATGGAATGAGATAACAGAAGATGGTGTTAATGAAGAGTTATTATTTCAAAATGTGGATACAAAGAATTTAGAAAAAATTGCTACACTATTGCAATCATTAAGTGCAGAAATTGCCCAAAAAGAACAAAATGATATTGATTTTTATTTAAGTGCGGGATGGTATAAATATACATTAGATAGTCAACAATTCAGGGAAGTTATAAATATGGGAAATGATGCTATAAAACCATTATACTTAATCATATATAAAAGTTCTAATCAGGGAGCTTATGAGTATATTTGTGCAATGGCATTATCAAAGCTAGTTGATTTTGATAATGTAACATATTCTTGGTCTACATCAAAACAATTTCTAGAAAAATTTAATCAAAAAATTATAAGTAATAGAGAAAGATAAATTACAATTTATAGTGTAGGTACATACAATAAAAAACATTACCAGTTTTTGTACTAGTAATGTTTTTCTATTATCTCTTATACAGGGTTCGTATAAGACTGTTTTGGTGAGCCAGGAGGGATTCGAACCCCCGACCCCAGGCTTAGAAGGCCTGTGCTCTATCCAACTGAGCTACTAACCCAAATACCATAACAATAATTATAATACCACGAGATTTAATAAATGTCAATAAAAATTTTAAAATTCAGTTATGGTTTTTGTATTTATATGAAAACTATTGAAAAAAAACAAAAAAACTGATATAAAATATATAATGAAATTATTAAAAATAGGAGCACATATGAAAAATAATATTATAGAGTTTCAATCTAAAGAGATGGAAGAAAAGAAGAAAATAAATAAAAAAAAGTTAATTATAACAATTATAGCTGTAGTTATATTATTAATTGTAATTATTTCTACAATAATATATTGCTTTAATAAACCTTTTAGAAATTTTTTAGATGTGTATTTATTTAGAAAAAATATAGCAGGTGGAGATGCGACAGTAATAGATATAGGCTATGAAGCTAATGTTAACATTATAGAAAATTATAAATATATAAGTATATTGTCAGAAAACAAGTTGAAACAATATAGTCCTTCTGGAAAAATAGAAAGTGAATTAGAGGTAAAAATAAATAATCCAATATATAGCGCAAATGGAAGATATTTAGCAATAGGAGAAAAAGATAGTAATAAAATTTATTTAATTTGCGAGAACAACATATTATGGGAGAAAGAAATAGAAGGAAATATTTCAAAAATAAATGTTAATCCAAATGGATATGTAAGCATAATATTAAAAGGAACCACTCATAAATCTGTTATTGCAACATATGAGCCAAAAGGGAAAGAGTTGTTTAAAACATATCTGTCAACAACAAATGCAATTGATTCTTGTATATCAAAAGACAATAAATATTTAAGTTTTGCAGAAGTAAATACAACAGGAACAGTAATACAGTCTAATATAAAAGTAATATCAATAGAAAAAGCAAAGCAAGAGCCAGCAGAGGCAATTATATATACATATGCTGCAAATTCTAATGATTTAGTTACAAATATAAAATATCAAGATAAAAACAAATTGATTTGTATGTATGACAGTTCTATACATATGATATACAATGAAATTGACGAAAATATTATGCAATTAGATGAAAATGCAAAAAAAGCAGATATAGAATTAGAAAATTATATCATAAAGGCAACAGAGCAGTCTTCGGGATTATTTAGTGCTGATACTAATATAGAAATAAAAAATATAACAAGTGGTAAATCTATTATATATACTATAGAAGGAGTGGCAAAGTCTATATATTGTAGAGGCGAAACAATAGCTATAAATATAGGTTCAGAAGTAGAATTTATTCATACCAATGGCTGGCTAATTAAAAGATATAAATCATTACAAGAAATAAAAGATGTTGTGCTATGTGAAGGAGCAGCAGCAATTGTATATAGAGATAAGATAGAAATAGTAAATTTATAGAAAGGAGAAAATATATGTTAATTGTAGACTTAGTGATAGTAGCAATAATTTTGCTATGTGTGGGGTTAGGTTATAAAAGAGGTTTAACAGGATGCCTGTTAAAAATAATATCTTTTATATTAGCTATAATAGTAGCATGTATATTATTTAAACCAGTTTCAATTCTAATAATAAATAATACTCAAATAGATGAAAATTTGGAGAATTCAATTAGAAGTGTTATAATAAAGCAAGAAGAGGAAAAAAACGAAGTAGAAAAGACAGAAGAAGATACTACAATGCCAACAGTTGTGCAAGAGTATATAAATGAAACATTGGAAGATGCAACAAATGATGTAAAAAATAAAGTAGCAGATACAACCGCAAATAAAGTAGCTACTCTAATTATAAATGCAGGAGTTTGGATAACAATATTTATAATAGCGAAAATTTTATTATTAGTAATAAAATTAATAACAAAATGGATAACAAAGTTACCAGTAATAAAACAATTTGATAAATTGGGTGGTATAATTTATGGACTATTAGAAGCATTGATAATAATCTATATAATTCTTGCAATTATATCTTTCTTATCTCCAATGTTACCAAATAGTATACTTATATTAAGCATAAAGAAGTCTTTTATAGGAAGTTTTATGTATAATAGTAATTTGTTACTAAAAATAATTTTTTAAATAAAAAGAAGGGAAGGAAAAATATGAAATTTAACAAGGACACAAAAATAGGAGAAATAATGGAGGTAGCTCCAGAAAAGGCAGAAATATTATTAAGTATAGGAATGCATTGCTTAGGTTGCCCAGCTTCACAAGCTGAGACGATTGAAGAAGCATGTGATGTGCATGGAGTTAACGTGGATGAACTATTAGAAAAACTAAATGCATAAAAATTTACAAAAAAACACAAAATTTATAAATATGTATTGACAAATTTAAAAAAATAAGTTAAAATTAAGCTTGTGTTAGCCCGAAAGGCGCACAGCTTAAAATCTGGGTCATTAGCTCAGGTGGTAGAGCACTTGACTTTTAATCAAGTTGTCCGCGGTTCGAGTCCGCGATGGCTCACCAAACTAGGATTTAAGCTTTAACTTAAATCCTAGAGAACTTTTAAAGGCCCCGTGGTCAAGCGGTTAAGACATCGCCCTTTCACGGCGGAGACATGGGTTCGATTCCCGTCGGGGTCACCAATTGAATATGCCACTTTAGCTCAGCTGGTAGAGCAACTGACTTGTAATCAGTAGGTCGTCCGTTCAAATCGGACAAGTGGCTCCAATACTTAAAGTTAGACTTGTTATAAACTTGTCTAGCTTTTTGTTTTATAAGGAGAAACATGGTAATTATCAAAATAATAAAGAGGAAAATCTTATATTGTTATGCCCTAATTGCCATTCTTTAACTAGTACGTATAAAGGAGCTAATAAAAATTTTGGAAGGAAGGATAGAAGAAAGTATGCAAAGTAAAGTGGTAATAGTTACTGGAGCTTCAAGAGGGATAGGTGCTAATATAGTAAAAACATTAGCAAAAAAAGGATACAATGTCATTTTAAACTATAATACATCAGAAAAAGAAGCAATAACTGTAAAACAAGAGTTAGAAAAAAAAGGAATAGAAATTGAAATATTTAAAGCAGATGTTTCTAAAAGGCAAGAGGCAAAAAAGTTAATTGAATTTGCATTAGAAAAATTCAAACAAATAGACGTTTTAGTAAATAATGCAGGTATATCGCAAATAAAACTATTTACAGAAATAACAGACGAAGATTGGGCGAGGATGATTAATACAAACTTAAATTCAGTATTTTATTGTACGCAAGAGGCATTACCAAATATGATTAATAACAAAAGTGGGTGTATTATAAATATTTCTTCAATATGGGGAATAACAGGAGCATCTTGCGAAGTACATTATTCGGTTTCTAAAGCTGCGATAGATGGATTGACAAAATCATTAGCAAAAGAATTAGGTCCATCAAATATAAGGGTAAATTCAGTAGCACCAGGATTTATAGATACAGATATAAATAAAAACATATCAGAACAAGCAAGAAAGGAATTTATAGAACAGATACCAATGGAAAAGATAGGACAAACAGAAGATATATCTAAATGTGTAGAATGGTTAATAGAGGATAATTATACAACAGGTCAAGTAATTTCTATAAATGGTGGAATAGTAATATAAAAGACAATCAAAAAAACTGACACCAATGTCAGTTTTTTATTTTATATAAATTAATGCTCTATTCTTCTATTTTTCTTTTATAATTTCCAGAAATTAATTTTGGCAAATAAGTAATTACTTTATAAATAGTAAGCTTTATTTTTTTGCTCCATATATATGTTTTCCTTAGTCTTCTACTTTCTGCAATATTATTATTTTTATCTTGGACAACTAAAGCTAATTCGACTTTTTCAATAGGAAATACATAATTAGCATTGTTATTATTATCCCATTCATTTTTAGAATTTCTAAAACAGAAATTTAAAGTATCGCCTGATAATAAGTCTATTTCAGCTTGAAATCCTAATTCGGTTTTTTCCATTTTAACTTCATTAACATTGTTCCAGTTTGGACCAAATCCGTAATGAATATAAACCTCCTCAGAATTGCCTTGGAAAAGAACACCAACATATGAGATTTTAACTTTAGTGTTTTCAACTAATTTATCTGTATTAAAAAAAACATTTTTTACTAATTCCATTTTTATATCTCCCTCATTCATCTCTTGTTTATATTACAAACTAAATTATATTATTAAATAAAATATTATTCAAGTATTTTCTACAAAAAATATAAAAAAATTAATTTTTTTTGATACCTACAACCTTACCTATAATATTAAATTCATCATATTCCGAAAAATTTATCGATTTATAGTCCTTGTTATCTGATTTTAAAATTAATCTATCTGCTCTAACTACAAATTTTCGTACATAAATTTGACCTCTAATTTGAACTATAGCTAGATCATTACTGCTTAATGGAGCATTTAATTCAACAAAAAGATAATCTCCTTTTTTTATTTTTGGTTCCATAGAACTATCTGGCATTTTTACAGCGACTGCTGCAGTGGAAGCACTAGAAGGACATTCTATAAAATCAGCTATATTTTCAAAAGCTAGAACTCTATTATATGTCATGTGTCTAAAAATTTTATAATAATCCTGTTCATCATATGTGGCTTTATCATACATAAACATAAAAGTTTGATAAGGAACATCTAAAGCTTTACAAATACTTTTTAAAGCTCTGTGGCTAGGAATACGTTCACCTTTTTCAATGTGAGTAAGATGACCAATATCAATTTTAGTAAGTTTAGAAAGTTGTGTTTTAGACATATTTTTTTCTTTTCTTGCTTTAGCAATCATATCACCAATCATTATAAATCACTCTTTTTACCATTTTTTTTCATTATATAAAAAATATATATAAAAGTCCAGAAAAAATAACAATTTTTACTAAATAAAGTATATTGTAAAAAAATAATTTATATGGTAATATATGTTTAAGATAAAGTATAAATATATACTAAAGCAAATAAAAAAATAAAGGGGTACAATATGGAAGAACATGGAGATAAAGCAATAAAAATAGAAGAAAATAAAACCATAGTAGAAGAAATAAATAACGAAAATGAAATACTAAAAAATATAGAGGAAGGCTATGAAGAAAAAGGAACAAAAGAGACAAGAAAATCAAGACGAGAGAAGGCAAAAGAAAGTAAAAGAAAAGCAACAATTGCTATAATGATAACATTAATAATATGTTCTCTAATAATATTTTCTATAATATTTGCATTACTAAATATAAAAAATACGAATATTTTATCAGGCATATCAATATTAAATATAGATGTTTCTGAAATGTCAAAAGAAGAAGCTTTACAAAAAGTAAATGATATAATAAATGAAAAATTAACAAGTGATATTACAATAAAACACGGAAGTTATGAAACAGTAGTAAATACAAGCCAATTTGGGATAAAATTTAATATAGATAAAGCTGTCAACAAAGCTTACAATATTGGAAAAGCAGATAATATTGTAGTAAATAATTATAAAATTTTATTAACTAAACTGTTCAAAACAAATATTGAACCAGAATTAATTATTGATGAGGAAGTTTTACAAAATAAAATAAAAGAAATATCAGCTAAGTTGCCAAATGCAGTAGTAGAAAACAGCTATTATATAGAAGGAAAAAAACTTATAATAGTAAGAGGAAAAAGAGGAAATAAAGTAGAGAGCGAAAAATTTAAAAATATATTGTATGCTCAAATTAAAGACATAAATAAAAAAGAGAATATCATAGAATTACCTGTGCAAGAGGCTGATCCAGAACCTATAAACTTAGAAAAAATAAGAAAAGAGATATACAAAGAACCTAAAGATGCATATATAGAGGAAAATCCATTTAAAGTATATACACATGTAAATGGTGTGGACTTTGATATGTCTATGGAAGAAGCGGAAAAAATTATTGAAGAAAACAAGCAAGAATATGAAATACCATTAAAAATAACTATACCTAAAAAAACATTAGCTGATCTAGGAGAAAAAGCATTTCCAGATCAATTATCTACATATACAACAAGATATAATGCAGGTAATTATAATAGAAGTAATAATTTAGAATTAGCTGCAAAAGCAATTAATGGAACTATACTTATGCCAGGCGAAACATTTTCATATAATCAAACGGTTGGTGAAAGAACAATTAGTGCTGGATATAAAGCAGCAGGTGCATATGCAGGAGGAAAGGTTGTACAAGATGTCGGTGGGGGGATATGTCAAATATCTTCTACATTATATAATGCAGTATTATTGGCAAATTTAGAAGTCACAGATAGAAGTAACCACTGTTTTGAAACTTCTTATGTGGCAGCAGGTAGAGATGCAACAGTTAATTGGGGAACAGTAGATTTTCAATTTAAAAATAATAGGAACTATCCAATAAAAATAGAGACTGTAGCTAAAGATGGGATTACAACAGCACAAATATATGGAATCAAAGAAAAAACAGAATATGAGGTAATAATTCAATCAAAAATAACTTCATATATATATCGTACTACAAAATATAAAAATGATGCAACATTAGAAGAGGGAAAAGAAATTGTTGAAGAAAGTGGATTTGATGGATGCAATAGCGAAACATATAAAATATTAAAGCTAAATGGAAAAGTAATATCACAAACATTAGTATCAAGAGACACATATGATCCTATGGACAGAATCGTAATAAGAGGAACAAAAAAGATAGCAAAACCAGAAGTTATAGTTCCCGTAAATAGTGGAGAAGAAGAGAAGGATAAACCTCAAGAAACAGATATAAACTCAGAAGAAAGTGATATAAATCAAGAAAGCGTAACTTAAATTATTGTGTTTATCTTGACAAATTTAAAACACAGCATTATAATAATAATTGTTTTAAATTTGTCAAGAAAAATATGCGCCATTAGCTCAGTTGGTAGAGCAGCAGACTCTTAATCTGATGGTCGGAGGTTCGACTCCTCTATGGCGCACCAAAGGAGTAGTAAAAAACTATTCCTTTTTTTCAGTTCCTAAGATAAAAAATATGAAAATATTGATAAAATACTTGACAATACAGGACGAGCATTTTATTACTACATATAGTTTTATATAAGGAAGTAAGATTGTGGAAGAGAAATTAAAGAAGAATTATTAGAAAGAATAGTTAATAATTACAATGGACTAACAAAAAAATAGGTCCATGAAATTTTCTTAAAAAAATACTGAATAATTAAATTAAGTAGCCATAATCTTTTATTTATACTGGAGGTAATATAAATGGAGATATTGCTATTTATCTATTGTAAAATACAAAGTTTTATGGTACAGTGTGTCAAAGGGCAGAGTCTCTGACACTAACATAAATTTGTGCCAAAATTCCCCGTCCCCTTTGGCACCATTAATTGAAGAATATATTAAAAAAGTTAGGAGCTAGGATGTTAGAAAAAGAAAAATTTATGCTAGAAGCATTAAAACAAGCTAAAAAAGCATATAACAAAGAAGAAATACCAGTAGGGGCTATAATAGTAAGAGATGGAAAAATTATAGCAAGAGCATACAATAGAAAAGAGGAAAAAAAAGATACAACACAACATGCAGAAATTATAGCTATAAAAAAAGCAAGTAAAAAATTGAATGCTTGGAGATTGCAAGATTGTGAAATGTATGTTACACTAGAACCATGTGCAATGTGTGCAGGAGCATTAATACAAGCACGAATTAAAAAGGTGTATATAGGTACAATGGATAAAAAGACAGGTGCTTGTGGTTCAGTTCTAAATTTATTAGGTGATTATACATTTAACCATAAAGTAGAAATAGAAACAGGAATAGTGCAAGAAAAATGTGAAAAAATTTTAAAGGATTTTTTTAAAAATTTAAGAAATAAAAAGTAAATATTGTGGAGTGGTATCGAAGTGGTCATAACGAGGCTGATTCGAAATCAGTTAGTCTGCGAAAACAGGCACGTGGGTTCGAATCCCACCCACTCCGCCAAATTTTTCATGCGAGGAGGATACATGGAAACAGATAAAAAAAAGCAAACTATAAAATTCTATTTGGCTGTAACTGTATTAATTTTAATATTAATAGTAATTGCAATTATAATGATAAAATATGAAGTAGAAGGGGAACAAAATATGCCTTTTAAATTATCTAAAATTATAATTGTTAGTACAGCAGAAGGTGTGGAGCAGGAAAAAACAAATAAAAAATGGAATTTTAATATATTTCAAAACAATGATATATACTTTTATATAGACAAAAATGAGGAATTTAAAACTGAGAAACAAATGTATATAGAGAGTATTAGCATAGAAAACATTAGAATTGTAAAAGCACCAAAAATAGGAGAAGTAATAACATATATGCCAAATAGCTCAGAAGGAAGGTTATATGATTATTCAGAAGATTATATTGTAGATGAAAGATTAAAATATAAAGGTGGAGCACGTAGCAATTCAAAAATATTAGAAATAGGAAACCAAGGTGGAAATGCAACAATAAGATTTAGCAATACAAATATAGGAAAGTACGAATCTGATGAAGATGAACAAATTATACATGATGGTACATTAATTAAAAAAATAGAAAAAACTACAGACGATATTAAATTTACAGTTGCATTTGATTTCATAATAACAATAAATAAAAACAAATATAAAGCAGAGATAACATTAGAATTGCCATGCGGAGATATTGCCGAAGAAGGAACTGTAAACTTTGAAAAAACAGATATGAAAGATATTATTTTTAAAAGGGAAAAATAATATAAAATATTAAATGGAAAGAAGGAATAATATGTATAGGATATTAGCAATTAATCCAGGTTCAACATCTACCAAAATAGCACTTTTTGACGATGAAAAGATGGTTTTTAAGGAAAACTTAACACATGAGGCAGACAAGTTAGCACAATTTAAAGAAATATCAGAGCAACTACCATATAGAACAGAGATGGTAATTGAAGCACTAAACAAAAATAACATACCTCTAGAAACGATAGATGCATTTTCTGGAAGAGGAGGAGGACTTGTATCAGTAGCTGGAGGAACATATGAGATAAATGATATATTATTACATCATGCACAAATAGGCTATACAATGAAACATGCATCTGTATTAGGAGCACAAATAGCATATAATTTAGCAAAAATAAATAATAAAAAAGCATATGTTGTAAATCCTGTAACTGTAGATGAAAAACAAGAAATATCAAGAGTTACTGGAATAAAAGGAATATACAATCAAAGTATATTCCATGCGTTAAATCAAAAAGAAGTAGCACATCAATATGCTAATAGCATAGGAAAAAAATATGATGAATTAAATTTAATTGTAGCACATTTAGGTGGCGGAATTTCTGTTGGAGCACATAAAAATGGAAAAATTATAGAGGTAAACAATGCTTTAAACGGAGATGGGCCATTTGCACCAACAAGAAGTGGAAAAGTTCCTGCAATAGATTTAATAGAAATGTGCTTTTCAGGTAAATATAGTGAAGAAGAACTTAAAGAACTAATTACTAAAAAAGGAGGACTAGTATCACATTTAGGAACAAGTGACGCAAGAGATGTAGTAAAAATGATAGCAGAAGGAAATGAATATGCAAAATTAGTTTATGATGCAATGATCTATCAGGTAGCAAAGGAAATAGGAGCACAAAGTGTGGTACTAAAAGGAAAAGTAGATGCCATAATACTAACAGGTGGAATGGCATATGATGAATATTTTATAAAAACATTAAAAGAGTATATATCTTTTATAGGAAAAGTTGTAATTATTCCAGGAGAAGAAGAAATGCAAGCTCTATCAAATGGGGTATTAAGAGTATTAAATGGAGAAGAAAAAGCACAAGAGTATACAGGAGTACCAGTAAAATAGAAATTTGTCAAAAAATAAGAAAAATGTAAAGTAAATAACTATTTTTGTCGAAGGTATTGCAAAATAAAATAAAAAATATAAAATTGACAGAGGATAGAGGTTAAAAGCTTTTTAACACTAACCTCTGTTTTTTCTTCAAATAATTTAATTCTAAATAAAAATCAAAAAGAGGTAAAAAATGTTATCAATAGTAAAAAGTATGGCACTATATGGTTTAGATGGGTGTCTTATTAACGTGCAAGTTGATGTTTCTAAAGGTATGCCACGGATGGGAGACAGTGGGATTGCCAGATACAAGTATAAGAGAATCAAAAGAAAGAGTAAGAACAGCAATAAAAAATTCTGGGTTTGAATTAAGAAGTAGTAAAATTATTGTAAATTTAGCACCTGCGGAAATAAAAAAAGAAGGTCCATATTTTGATTTGCCAATAGCAGTAGGAATATTGCTAAGTATGGAAACAATAAAACCACAAAAAGTAGAAGATACGATATTTATAGGAGAGCTATCATTAGATGGTAAACTTATGAAGGTAAATGGAATTTTACCATTATGCATAGAAGCTAAAAAACTAAATATTAAAAGAATAATACTTCCAAAAGAGAATGTAAAAGAAGCAACAATTGTAAAAGGAATAGAAGTAATAGGCATAAATGATTTAAAAGAAATCGTAATGTATTTAAATGAAGAAATAGAAATAATAGAGGAGAAGATAGATGCAGAAATTATATTAAATGAAAATAATAAATATTCATTTGACTTTTCAGATGTAAAAGGGCAGGAAAATGTAAAAAGAGCTTTAGAAATAGCGGCTGCTGGAGGACACAATGTGCTTTTAATACGGTTCTCCAGGGTCTGGCAAAACTATGCTTGCAAGAAGAATACCATCAATATTACCAGATTTAACTTTTGAAGAAGCTTTAGAAATAACAAAGATACATAGTATAAGTGGGAAGCTGACACAAAAATGTCCATTAATAACAACAAGACCCTTTAGGGCTCCGCATCATACAATTTCGCCAATTTCATTAATAGGTGGAGGAAAAATCCCAAAACCAGGAGAAATAAGTTTGGCACATTATGGAATATTGTTTTTAGATGAACTGCCAGAATTTAATAAGAATACTTTAGAAGTGTTAAGAGCGCCGTTAGAAGACAATATTGTTACAATAAGTAGAGTAAATGCCACATTAACATATCCATGTGATTTTATGTTTGTTGCTTCTATGAACCCATGCCCTTGCGGATTTTATGGCGCATCAGACAAAGAATGTAACTGCAGTGAACAAGCCATAAATAAGTATATGGGAAGAATAAGTGGTCCATTATTAGATAGAATAGATATTCAAATAGAAGTTACACCTGTAAAATATGAAAAATTACAGGTTGAAAATAATGAAATAGAAACATCTGAAGAAATAAAAGCCAGAGTTAATAGTGCAAGAAAAATACAATTAGAAAGATATAAAGATGATAAAATTTATTCAAATTCACAACTGACTCCTAAATTAGTAGAAAAATATTGTAAATTAGATTCAGAAAGTAAAAAAATATTACAGTATGCATTTGACAAGCTACATTTAAGTGCAAGAGCACATGTAAGAATATTAAAAGTAGCAAGAACAATAGCAGATTTGTCAGAAAAGGAAAACATTCAAAAAGAACACATAGCAGAAGCAATACAATATAGGAATTTAGACAAAAAATATTGGAAAAATTAATCTATTTATTAAATTTGTATTAGTTTGAATCTTTGATAATCCGCAAGAAAAAATAAATAATATATGGAGTGATAAATATTAAAATAATTAAAAAGATAGATAAAGAATATCCGCAAAGATTATTAAAAACAAAAAAATCACCAGAAAAGTTATATGTAGAAGGTGATTATAGTTTATTAAACAAAAATTCAATAGCAATAGTAGGTTCTCGAAATTGTACGGAATATGGTAGAAAACATGCATTCAAATTTGCAGAAGAGCTTTCTAAAAACAATATTTGTATAGTAAGTGGCTTAGCCGTAGGAATAGATGCAGCTGCACACTTGGGGTCTATGTCTGAAATTGGAAGAACAATAGCAGTAATAGGATGTGGATTTAATAATATATATCCAGAAGAAAATATAGAATTATATAATCAAATATTAGAAAATGGAGGATGTATAGTTAGCGAATATGAGCCAGGTAGAAAGGCCGATTTGAATACATTTCCTAAAAGAAACCGAATTATTAGTGGAATATCTATGGGCACTTTGGTAGTAGAAGCGGAATACAGAAGTGGAAGTAGCATAACAGCAAAATATACCATAGAAGAACAAAAAATGTTGTTTTGTATACCAAGTAACATTGATAGCAAACAAGGAGTGGGAACAAATAGATTAATAAAACAAGGTGCCTTATTGGTAACATCTGCAGAAGATATCTTAGATATGTATGTTTTATATGAAGATATCCCAGAAAAAAATGAAATACCAAAAGAGTATGAAGAAATATACAATTATATAAAGAAAACACCAACAGACTTAAATGAAATAAGTAGAAAGACGGGTTTAAGTATATCCAAAACTAGTAGCTTATTAGCTTTAATGGAGATAGAAGGATATATCAAAAGCTTAGCTGGAAATAAATTTGTAAAAATACAGGGGGAATAATGTATATAAAACAAAGAATAGGAATAATAGGAGAAGAAATTACATCAAACTATTTGAAAAGTATAAATTACGAAATATTAGATAGGAATTTTAACTGTAAACAAGGAGAAATCGATATAATAGCAAAAGACAAAGAAGAATATGTATTTGTGGAAGTAAAAACAAGAACAAATAAAGAATATGGCGAACCAGTTGACGCAGTAAATGAAATAAAGAAAAAGCACTTACAAAAGGCAATAGAATATTACATATATATAAATAAATTAGAAAATGAATACATAAGAATAGATATAATAGAAGTATATATAGCAGACAAAAACTATATACATCACATAAAAAACACAATTTTTCCCAATTAGAGATAGCTTTGAATTGGGAAGAGTGCTCAATTTGGATATTCATTAAGAAAGTTTTCTAATACCATCTATGTGCAGAAATCTAATTTTCTGATAATTGTAATCATTTAAGTTTTTATAATAAGCATCAAAAGTATGTGTTGCAATCCAAATATTTGATAATACTTTATCTACAACGAATAAACTATGAGCAAAATTGTTCCCATCAAAACTTAATTGTATGATGTCACCTTGTTCTATATCTTCTTTAGAGCAAACATTACCATAAGGACCAATTCCACTGTTTTTTGTTAAAAAATTAAATAAGTATTCAACACCTGTCCATGAAGGACTTTTTTTATTTGCAGAATAATAATACCAACCAAAAGTTTCAGCATGATTCATTACTTTAGAACCTTCATATATGCATTGTGATACAAAATTAGTACAATCTCCTCCAATATTATCATAATTATAATATTTAGGGTTTCGCTTTAAAGCCCAAGTTCTAGCATAATTTAAAGCATTAATTCTATCATATTTTGAATTAATCATATAATCACCTATAAAAAGATATGACAAAAGTAGAAAAATATTAACTATTAAAGGATATATCATTAAAATTTTTAAAAATAGTAGAGAATTCAATATAGCATATATTCTTGCCATAGTTATCTTAATTTGAATTGAAAAATAAATAGCCTATGTCAAGGGAGCGAATTTGACTTTGAATACGAACATGAGTAATAAAAATGTAATAAAAATGTAACAAAACTGTAATAAAGCGTTAAAAGATAGAAAAATAAAGGATTTTTTAGAAAGAATAGTAAAAATAATGCTTACTAATATATGGAAAAAGTCTAGAGAAGGTAGTTAAATAAGGGAAAAGAAATAGATGTTACATAAGACTTAAACGTTTGACATTATAAAAAAGATAATATAATATAAGAATAAATTAGATAATCAGTAGAAAGAAAAACAAAGGAAAAATAATATAAAAACGAAAGAAATCCTCTGCAAAACAGAGTTAAATATATAAAAACTAATATATAAGGAGGAATAAAAATGCAAGTAATAAAAAGAGATGGCAAAATAGTAGATTTTGATAAATCTAAAATTAGAATAGCTATTGAAAAAGCTAATAAAGAAGTAAAGCCAAAAGAGAGAGCTTCTAAAGATGAAATTAATGAAATTATAAATTACATAGAGGAATTAGACAAAAAAAGAATTCTTGTAGAAGATATTCAAGACATTATAGAAGAACAATTAATGGCTTTTGGAAAATATTCATTAGCCAAAAAGTATATTACTTATCGTTATACTAGAGCCCTAGTAAGAAAGGCAAATACAACAGATCAATCAATAAAGGAATTAATAGAGGGTGAAAGTGAATATTGGAATAACGAAAATTCAAATAAGAATGCACAAGTAGTAACAACGCAAAGAGATTACTTAGCAGGAATTACCAGCACAGACATAACTAGAAGATTTTTGTTGCCAGAGGATGTTGTAAAAGCACATGATGAGGGAATTATTCATTTCCACGATGCAGATTATTTTGCTCAAAATGCATTAACAAATTGTGAGTTAATAAACTTAGAAGATATGTTACAAAATGGTACAATTATGAATGGTGTTATGATAGAAAAGCCACATAGATTTTTAACTGCAATGACAATTGCTACACAAATTATTTTAGGAGTTACATCTTCAACATATGGTGGGGCAACAGTATCTTTAACACATTTAGCTCCATTTGTAAGAAGCAGTTATGAAAGATATTATAAAAAATACCAACAAAGAGGTTTATCAGAAAAGCAATGTAAAGAATATGCTCAACAAGATACAAAAAAAGAAATAGAAGATGGGGTACAAACTTTTAATTATCAAGTTAATTCAATGACTAATACTAATGGACAAGCACCATTTTTGTCAGTTTGTATGTATTTAGGAGAAACAACAGAATACAAAAAAGAATTAGCAATGATAATAGAAGAATTTTTAAAGCAAAGAATAGAAGGATTTAAAAATGAAAAAGGGGTATACATTACACCAGCTTTCCCTAAATTGCTTTATGTATTGGAAGAAGATAATATTCACAAAGAAAGCCAATATTGGTATTTAACAGAACTTGCAGCAAAATGTACTGCTAAAAGACTAGTGCCAGACTATATTTCAGAGAAAAAAATGAAGGAATATAAAATAGACAAAAATGGAAATGGAAACTGTTATCCATGTATGGGATGTCGCTCTTTCCTAACACCATATGTTGATCCAGAAACTAATAAACCAAAATACTACGGAAGATTTAATCAGGGAGTTGTAACAATAAACTTAGTAGATGTAGCCTTATCATCAAATCAAGATGAGGATAAATTCTGGAAAATATATGAGGAAAGATTAGAATTATGTCATAAGGCATTAAGGATTAGATATGAAAGGTTAAGCAAAGTAACAAGTGATGTAGCACCAATTTTATGGCAACATGGAGCACTTGCAAGACTAAAAAAAGGTGAAAGTATTGACAAATTGTTGCACAATGGATATTCAACAATATCATTAGGTTATGCGGGATTATATGAATGTGTAAAATATATGACAGGGCATAGCCATACTGATAATGGAGTTGGAGAAGAATTTGCATTAAAAGTAATGCAAAAATTAAATGATAAATGTAAAGAATGGAAAGAAGCAGAACAAATAGATTATAGTGTATATGGAACTCCAATAGAATCTACAACTTATAAATTTGCAAAATGCCTAAAAAAGAGATTTGGAGTAGTAGAGGGTATTACGGACAGAGGATATATAACAAACTCTTATCATGTACCTGTATTTGAAGATATAGATGCCTTTTCAAAATTAAAATTAGAAAGTAAATTCCAAAAATTAAGTCCTGGTGGAGCAATATCTTATATAGAAACACCTAATTTACAAAACAATTTAGAGATTGTATTACAAGTCATTCAATTTATATATGATAATATTATGTATGCAGAATTAAACACAAAATCAGATTATTGCCAAAAATGTGGATTTGATGGGGAAATTCTAATAGATGATAATTTAGAATGGTATTGTCCAAATTGCGGAAATAGAGACCATAATACTTTAAATGTTGCAAGGAGAACTTGCGGATATATAGGAAGCCAATTCTGGAACAAAGGAAGAACACAAGAAATTAAGGAAAGAGTATTACATATTGATAACAAAGACGACGAATAATAGGTCAATAATAAAAGGATGATGGTAAAACTATGAAATATAACAAAATTAGAAAAATGGATATATCAGATGGACCAGGGGTAAGAGTATCTATATTCATGCAAGGATGTGCTTTTAACTGCAAAAATTGTTTTAATCCAGAGACACATGACTTTAATGGAGGAAAAGAATTTACTGATGATACTATAAAAAGGGTAATGGAGCTTTGTGAAAATGAAAATGTAGAGGGATTATCAATTTTGGGAGGAGAACCAATGCACCCAAAAAATATAGAAGGAACTACAAAATTAGCAAAAACTTTTAAAGAAAAGTTCCCTAATAAGAATTTGTGGGCTTGGACAGGATTTCAATTTGATAAAGATTTAAAAGACAAAGAAGTTTTAAAATACATAGATGTCTTAGTAGATGGTCAATATGCAGATGAATTACACAATCCAACATTAAGCTGGAGAGGGTCAGAAAACCAAAGAGTAATTGATGTACAAAAAAGCTTAAAAAATGGTGAAGTGACAGTTTGGGAAGATGCTTCCTAACTGGCACTTTGCCTTTTTATTGTATATTTAAATGGAGGTATAATATGAAAAATATTAAAATTTTTGCTTGTCCATCAGCAGAAGAATTCACAAAGGAGATTTGTGACTGCTTAGATTTACCAGTAGGAGAAATGGAATCTTACAAATTTAAAAATGACAACAATTTTGTACAATTTAAAGAAACCGTAAGAGAACAAGATGTTTATTTAATCCAAACAACACAGCCACCAGTAAATGAAAGAATAATGGAATTATTAATAGCAGTAGATGCAGCAAAACGTGCATCAGCCGGAAGAATAAATGTAGTACTTCCATATTATATTTATTCAAGATCTGATAAAAAAGATCAGCCACGAATACCAGTAACTGCAAGATTAATAGCGGAATTATTAGAGGCATCAGGTGTAAATAGAGTAATTACTTGTGATTTGCACAATCCAGCGATACAAGCATATTTTAATATACCTTGTGATAGAATAACAGGACAACATTTATTACAAACTTACTTTGAAAGCAAAAACTTAAAAGACATAGTGGTTGTTGCAACAGATGCGGGAAGTTCAAAAAAGGCTTATAAATATTCGGAATATTTTAAATGCCCAATGGCATTAATAGATAAAAGAAGAAAAGGAAATGACGATAATGCAGAGGCAACAAATATAATAGGAGATGTAAAAGGGAAAGTAGCCCTTATATTTGATGATGAAGTAAGCACAGCAGGGACAATGGTAGAGGCAGCTAAAATACTAGAAACGCATGGCACAAAAGAAATATATGCTGCATGTACTCATGGTATTTTGTGTGGACCAGCAATAGAAAGAATAGAAAAATCTCCAATAAAAGAATTTGTAACAACAAATACAGTACCAATTCCAGAAGAAAAAAGAATAAAAAAAATGAAAATATTATCTATAGCTCCTCTTTTTGCAGAAACTATAAAAAGAGTAAATGAAGCCCAACCTCTAGGAGATTTATTCGAATTTGATAAATAGAAGTTAGAAATGAGAAAGAGCATGGAATGACTTCACATATTTTTAGGGCAAAACTATTTATTTCCTAAAAAGGTTATGATATAATAGTAACATAATTGTTTTGGGAGGACATAAAATGATTTTTAAAGATTATTACAAAATACTTGGATTAAGCACATCCAAAGCAACTAATGAAGAAATAAAACAAGCTTATAGAGAACAAGCAAAAAAGTATCACCCAGACATAAATTCAGACAATAAATTTTCAGAAGAGAGATTTAAAGATATAAATGAAGCATATAAAGTTTTATCTAATATGGCTTCCAGAAAAAAATATGATAGAATGTGGAATTCGCATATAGGGAAAAAACAAAAAAAATATGAAGAGAGCAAAAGGGAAAAAGGCTCAGCTTTTAGTGAATTTTTTAATATGTTTTTTGGAGAGAGTCAAAACCAAGTAGAACAGAAAAGCATAAAAAACAACAAGGTGCCAATAAAAGGAGAAAACATAGAAACAGAAATAAATGTTAATATAGAAGAAGCATTTTATGGTGCAGAAAAGAAAATATCACTTAGAACAGTAGAAGGAAAAATGAAAACTTTTGCAGTTGCAATTCCAGCAGGAATAAGAAATAGTGAAAAAGTAAGACTTTTGGGACAAGGTAAAGAAGGAAGCAATGGTGGTAAAAATGGAGATTTGTTTATAAAAATAAATATCCAAGATGGAAAAAAGTACAAATTAAAAGGCTTAGATATATATACAGATTTAAAAATTACACCATGGGAGGCTGCACTTGGCACAAGAATTTCAGTAGATTCAATTGATGAAACGCTTTCACTTTGTATACCACAAGGTACAGAAAGTGGAGAAAAAGTAAGAATTCCCAATAAAGGGTACAAAGACGGAAAAGGTGGAAGAGGAGACTTGATTGCAGAAGTAAAAATAATGATTCCTAAAAAGATGAGTGAAGAAGAAAAACAATTATTTGAGCAATTTAATAAAATATCAAAATATAATCCAAGAGAGGCTTAAGAATATATTGACATAATACAAGAACTGTAGTATAATGATAAATGAGTGATGTAACAAAAGAAAATAAGCCTATCAGTAGATTATAGGAAAGGAAGAAAAAAATGGATGCTATAAAAGGTAAATACTTTAGTATTACAGATCCACAAGGAGTAAATACAGTAATATATAAAGTAAACCAAACAGAAAAAGAAATTTCAGAAAATGCTCCTAAATTTACAGTAGAAAGATTAGATGTTGCAGAAGAATTAAGAGGAGATTTAAAGAAAAAAACATTTTTTGTTGAAGAACCAAAAGAAACCGAAAAATTAGTAATTTTATCTTTTGGTAAAGAAAAAGTTATAGTTAATATGGGAATTTTAGAAGGAGATAAATTAAGTATTTCTAAAAAACCTTTACCAATAAAATTTAACACTTTATATTCTGAAAAAGAAACAGAATATAGAGAATTTAAATATACACCAAACTTAAAAAGACCAATATCAATAATCGATCCAGAAACAACAGAAGAAATTAAACCAGTTTTATATTTTGATAAAGAAACAAATGAGGTAAAAGGTAAATGCAAATTAAAACCATATAAATCATATTTTGCATTTGAAATAAGAGAAGACAAAAGTGATGTATAGGAGGTAAAGTAATGAGTACAAATGTACAAATTAATGTAGTTTCTACAAACATGGAAAAGGATAGTCTTAAAATGAAAGGAGCAGGAATGCTTAAGGAACCAGCAGGTGAGCTTTCAGTCATACATGTAAAACCAGGAATAAAAAGAAATTCTAATATATATGGAGAAGACGGACAGTTAGTTGCTAAATTAAACGGAAGAGACGGAAGAGAAAAATAAAACCAAAGAAAAGGTGATTTGATATGGGATATAAATTAAATAAGGCATTAAAGAAAAGTAAAACAAGTTTAATTATTGCACTAGTACTATGGGTAATTATAACCATAGTACTAGTTTCGCCTATTTCATATGCTGTAGCTAGATCTATGATAAATAACAAATTTGATTTAAATCAATTTTTAACTGAAATAGGTCCAGCAATAACAAATATATCAACATTGGTAAAGGTTTTTTCAGAAGGACATGGACAAACTTTCTGGAAAACTTGGCAAATATTTTCAGTAATTTATTTAGCATTTGCAATAATAGGTATAATTAAAGCGAGACCAAAACACGAATATACAGATATTGAACACGGCTCTAGTGATTGGAGCGAAGGTGGAGAACAATATAAAGTTCTAAGTAAAAACAAAGGCATAATACTTGCACAAGATAATTATTTACCAATAGATAAAAGAGGAAACGTAAATGTTTTGGTAGTTGGACGGTTCTGGTTCTGGTAAATCAGCTTCATACTCTATACCTAATGCATATCAAATGTTAGGGTCATACATATTTACAGATCCAAAAGGTGAATTGTATGATAAAACAGCTGGATATTTACAAAAAAATGGATATGAAATAAAAGTGCTTAACCTAGTAAATCCAGCAAATAGTGATGGATATAATCCACTAATGCATATAGCTAGTGAAATAGATGTAGACGTTATTGCTAATACAATAGTAAAAGGACAACAAGCAGAAGGTAATAAGTCAGATCCATATTGGGATGATATGGCAGAAATGCTACTAAAAGCACTTATATACTATTTAATGGCAGTAAGACCAGAGGAAGAGCAAAACTTAGCAAGTTGTTCAGAATTGGTAAGAGCAGCAAATGCAAATGGAGGTAGTAACTTACTTACAGATTTAATAAATCAGTTACCATATGATCATCCAGCGAGAATGTACTATAAATCTATAGAAATTGCTCCTGAAAAAACATATGGCTCAATATTAAGTTCATTACAATCTAAATTAGGTAAATTTGATTCAAAAGAGATTGCAGAAGTAACTTCAACAGATACTATAAATTTTGAAACAATAGGAACAAGAAAAACAGCAGTATATGTAATATCTTCAGATACACACAAAGCATATGACTTTTTACTTACAATATTCTTTTCACAAATGATTCAACAATTATATGACTTTGCAGACAAAAATGGAGGAAGATTAAAAGTACCAGCATTTTTTATATTAGATGAGTTTGCGAATATTGGACAAATACCAGACTTTGATAAAAAAATATCAACAAGTAGAAGTAGGGGAATTTCATTTAGTGTTATATTGCAAAACTTGGATCAATTAGAAGCAGTTTATGAAAAATCTCATGAAACTATTATGGGTAACTGCGATACACATGTATTTTTAGGAAGTAACTCTTTTAAAACAGTAGAATATTTTTCTAAAGCATTAGGTGAAAAAACTATAACAAGAGATAATATATCGGTAAATAGAGATAAGATGATGAATAGACAAGGATATAGTAATTCAGATCAAATAATGGCAAGAGCTCTTATGACACCAGATGAATTAAGAAGAATGGATAATGATTTATGTATTATATATGAAAAAGGCTTAAAGCCAATAAAAGCTAAAAAATATTATTATTTTGAAACACCTATGATAAAAAAATTAAATGAATATAGGCTTAACCATCTAGAATTTGATGTTGGAAACAGAGGAGAATGGAGAAAATTTAATCCTAATAATCCATACGTAGCAGAAGAGGAAAATAAAGCAAAAGATTTAAAAGTAGATTCGTTAGATGACTTATTTGCAGACGATGCAAATCAAGATAACAATAAAAATAAAGAAGAAATAAAAACTGAAACAAAAACAGCAAATACACAGAATATTGCAGATGCACCAATGTTACCCGATGATGAAGAATTTGCATATGATATTCAGAAAGAATTAGAAGCTAAATTTGATGAGTTATTTGGTACAGAAAATGTAGCAAACAAAACAAATTAAAATAAAAAACTAAGAAAAGGTATTCTATAAAAAAGAATGCTTTTCTTATTGTATAGGAAAAATCTACTATTCTTATATTAACTTGACAAGTGAACAAATATACGGTACAATTGCTTTAAAAAAAGGAGGAAATATGAGATTTGTACACATTGCAGATATGCACTTTGATGCACCATTTGTAGTTTTAAATAGTAGAACTAATTTGGGTGAAATACGTAGAATGGAACAAAGAAAAGCACTAAAAAAAGTAATAAACTATATAAAAGAAAATAATATAAAGTATTTATTCATAGCAGGAGACTTGTATGAAAATGAACATATAAGGAAAACAACTATCGAATATATAAATAATTTATTTAAAGAAATTCCAAACACAAAAATATTCATTTCTCCTGGTAACCATGATCCATATTTAAACAATTCTTTTTATAATACATTTGCATGGACAAAAAATGTAATAATATTTTCACCTAATACGCAGATATATGAAGGAGAAGAAGTTGATGTTTATGGATTTGCATTTACAGATTTTTATTGTAAAGGTATGAAAATAAGCGAAATAAAAATAAAAAATAAAAATAAATTAAATATTCTATTACTACATGGAACAATAGATGGTTCAATTGAAAATGTACAATATAATCCTATGAAAAAAAGTGAATTAAAGCAATTAGGTTTTGATTATATTGCATTGGGACATATTCATAAATTAGATTATAATTCAGAAGAAAACCAAAGAATAGTATACCCAGGATCTACTATTTCATTAGGATTTGACGAATTAGGACAACATGGTATGATAGTGGGAAATATAGAAAAAGAAAAAGTAGAATTAGAATTTATACCAATAGATAATAAAGAATTAAAAGAAATAAGCGTAGATATCACAGAAATCAGTGACAAAGAAACACTAATAGAACAATTAAATAATTTACAATTAGAGGAAAATTGTTTATATAAAATTATATTAATAGGCAAAAGAAAATTTGAAATTAATATATATGATTTATATAAAATGAATTTAAATACAAATATTGTAAAAATAAAAGATAATACCAAACCAGATATCAATGTAGAAGCATTATCTAAAGAAAATAATTTAAAAGGTTTATTTGTAAAGGAAATATTACAAGAAATAGAAAAAGGAGAAATAGATAAAAGTACTTTAGAAAATGTATTAGAAATAGGCTTAGATATTTTAGAAAAATAAAGGAGAAAAAATTTGAAAGTAGAAGAAATAAAAATAAATGCCTTTGGAACTTTAAAAAATAAAGAGATTAATTTAAGTGATAAAATAAACATTATTCACGGAAAAAACGAAAGTGGTAAGTCTACCCTATTAACATATATAAAAACTGCTTTTTATGGTATTTCTAGGAATAAAAATGGAAAAGAAATTTCAGATTATGATAAATATAAACCTTGGAGTGGGGAAGAATTTTCAGGGAAAATAAAATATACATTAGATAACGGTGAACAATTTGAAATTTTTAGAGATTTTAATAAAAAAAATCCCAAAATATATAATGCTAAACTTGAAGATGTAACAAACCAGTTTAATATAGACAAAAAAGAAGGGTCACAATTCTTCTTTGAACAAGTAGGCATAGATGAGAATATATTTACTTCAACAATAATGGCTGAACAGCTGGAGGTAAAATTAAGTGAGCAGAGACAAAATATATTAATACAAAAAATAGCCAATATAGCAGGTACAGGTAATTCTAATATGTCATATAATAAAGCCAAAGACAGATTAAATAAAAAACAACTAGATGAAGTCGGAACGGAAAGAACGCAAGGAAAGCCAATAAATATATTAAAAAATAAAATAAAAAATATAGAACAGATTTTAGGAAAGTTAAACCTGTATAAGGAAAATAAATCTATAATAGAACAAAACAAAATAAAATTAAAAAATAAAATACAAGAGCAAGAACAAAGAAAAGAACTAATTAAGCAAATAAGTGAATTAAATGGAAAAATTATAATAGAAACCGAAAAAGCTAATTATAAAAGAAACATAAAAGAAGAAAAAGAGAGTAGAATACAAGAATTAATAAATGAAAAAAATAAATTAATACAAGAAAATAAAAATAACAAGACAAATAATAAATTATTTATTATTATATTTCTTGTATTAATAAGTTTGTTAATTGCCAATATAGTGATAATCAAAAATAAATTTATTACATATACAACATTAATATTAGTAGGTGCAGAAATAGTAATATATTACTTAGCAAAGGCACAAAAAGAAAAGAGAAAAAAAGAGGTTATAAAAAATAATACAGATTTAATAAATACTAAAATAGAGCTTTTAGAAAAGGAAAAAGAAGTAATAGAAGAAGAAATTAAAACTGAAGAAAATGAGCTAAAAGCAGAAAAAGAGCATATAAAAAATAAATATAATATAGAACTATATGATATAGAAAATAGCAAAAATGATTTAGAACAAATAACAAATGAAATAAATGAAGGAAAAATAAAGTTAAATACTCTAGAAATAGAAGAAAAAGGAATATCAAGTCAGTTGGAAGAATTAATAACACTACAAGAGGAGCATGAAAATTTAAGTGAACAACTAAAAGAAATAGAACAAAAAAATTACGAAATCAATTTAGCAAAGGAATTTTTGGAAAAAGCATATGAAAAAATGAAAATTAATATTACTCCGAAATTTACAGAAAACCTATCACAAACTATAAAGAACATAACAAATGATAAATACAGTAAAGTAAATATTAATGATGAAAATGGATTAATTATAGAAATGCAAAATGGAGAATATGTATCAGCAGAAAAATTAAGCATAGGTACAATAGACCAATTATACTTATCCTTAAGAATGTCTATGGTAGAAGAAATTTCTAAAGAAAAAATGCCAATAATTCTAGATGAGGCTTTTGCATATTATGATGATGAAAGGCTAGAAAATATATTAAAATATTTAATAGAAAGATTTAATAATCATCAATTAATTATTTTTACATGTACAAATAGAGAAAAAGAAATATTAAATAAACTAAATTACAAATTTAATAATATAGAACTTTAATAGCAAAATACCACAATACCTTGAAAAAAGTATATATATAGTATATAATAAATAGGTCAAATTTATTAAGGAGAGATAAAAATGTTTCAAAAATTAGAGGACGTAGAAAAAAAATATGAGGACCTAACACAAAAAATAAGTGATCCAGAAATTATTAACAGACAAAGCGAATGGAAAATGATGATGAAGGAACATGCTGAATTAGAGCCAATAGTAGAAAAATATAGAGAATATAAAAAAACAGAAAAAAATATGCAAGATGCTAAAGAAATGATGAACGACCCTGAACTAAAAGAATTAGCAGAAATGGAAATGCTAGAAGCAAAAGAAAAATTACCACAAATAGAGGAAGAACTAAAAATATTATTAATACCTAAAGATCCAGACGATGATAAAAACGTAATATGTGAAATAAGAGGCGGTGCAGGAGGCGAGGAAGCAGCACTATTTGCAGGAACACTATATAGAATGTATTCAATGTATGCAGAAAGAAAACATTGGAAATTGGAAGTATTAAATGAGAACGAAACAGGCCTTGGAGGATATAAAGAAATATCATTTATGATTTCTGGAAAAGGAGTATATAGTAGATTAAAGTTTGAAAGTGGTGTACACAGAGTACAAAGAGTCCCAGACACAGAGGCTAGTGGAAGAATACATACATCAACTGCAACTGTTGCAGTATTACCAGAGGTAGAAGATGTAGATATAGAATTAAATCCTGCTGATATAAAAATGGAGGTATTTAGATCATCAGGTGCAGGAGGGCAACACGTAAATAAAACATCATCAGCAGTTAGATTAATTCATATACCAACAGGTATGGTAGCAGAATGTCAGACAGAAAGATCACAAGTACAAAATAGAGAATATGCAATGAGAATGTTACGCTCACGTTTATATGAAAAAGAAAAGCAGGAAAGAGATGCTAAACTAGCAAATGAAAGAAAAAGCCAAGTTGGAAGCGGAGATAGAAGCGAAAAAATAAGAACATACAACTATCCACAAGGACGTATTACGGACCATAGAATAGGACTTTCTATTTATCAAATGGAGGACTTCCTAAATGGAAATTTGGACGAAATGATAGATAACCTAATAGCAGCAGACAGAGCAGAAAAGTTAAAGGGATCTGAAGAATAAAAATGGAAAAAATGAATACAATTTAGTATTCATTTTTTCATTGTATATTAGACGTTAACTTTTAAAGAAAAGCCACATAGACTTTGTATACATTTTCTCAATGAAAGCAAAATTAAGATTGAAAAATGTAATTTTTTGTAGTATTATGTATGTATATATAAAGAAAGGGGGATTTGAAATGTATAGTGATTATGGAGCAAATACTTTATTAGCTACTTCAAAAGTAACATCTAGTGCTGTATGGATAATAATATCAGCAGTATTAGCTATAGTTGGAGGAATAGTATTATACTTTACATTTTTAAGTAAAAAAAATGAAAGGAAATTTACAGGATTTTTAGGATGGGTATATGATTTCTTAACATTTAAGAAAATGATAATTGAAAATATATTAAGAATATTATACTTAGTTGCTGCTTTATTTATTACTTTAAGTTCATTTGCATTAATATCAACAAGTTTCTTAAGCTTCCTATTAACATTAGTTATAGGAAATGTATTAGCTAGAGTTGGATATGAATTATTATTAATAACACTCGTTATTTGCAAAAACACAACAGAAATAAACAAAAAATTAGATAAAAAAGAAAATGAATAAAAAGTACAACAAAAAACATCTCTAAAAGAGATGTTTTTTGTTATGAAGGAAAATAAATTAATCAAAGATTTGGTATATATACATTCCTTTATATTCCTCAAAAATTCATTCAAAATTATTAATAAAAGTTTAGAAAACATTTTAGTCAAAATTTGATAGCTGGCTTGATTTTATACAAATAAACAATTATAATTTTTTATAAGAGTATAAGAGATTTGGTGACAAAAATAGGTAATAGTATAAAAAATAAAACTAAAAATGAACCAAAAAACAAAAGTAAAAGTCTTAATAATAGGAGGAAGAAAAATGTCAGATTTGGAAAAAGCCATAGATGGAGATAAAGAGGCATTTAGTAGAGTAATAATAAAGAACAAAGAAGCAATGTATAAAACAGCAATTATAATATTAAGAAACGAAGATGATGCTTATGATGCATTACAAAATGCATTAATAAAAATGTATAAAAACATAAGCAATTTAGAGAATAAAGAAGCTTTTAATGCTTGGAGTAGGAGAATAATTATAAATTGTTGTTATGACTTAATAAACAAAAACAAAAAGGTAATAGATATAACATCAAGATTAACTGAGAATTATGAAGAGACAACAGAGGATATATATGATTGTGAGGATACACTTGTACAAATTTTAGAGCAAATAAAACCAGAATTAAGGCTTACAGTAACATTATACTATTACAATGATTTATCTATTAAGGAAATTGCACAAGTATTACAAATACCAGAAGGAACAGTAAAATCAAGGCTGGCGGTAGCAAGAGAAAAATTATATGAGATTTTGATAAAAGAAAGGAGGGAGATAAATGATAAGTGATGAAGAAAAAGACTTATATATAAAATCTAAAATTAAAGATGGCAATATACCACCAAAGATTAATGATTTATTTGAAAATTCATTAAAAATAATTGAAGAAAAAGGGGAGAAAAATATGGAGGAAAATATTGAAAATAATAAGCAAGAACCAAAGAAAAAGAGAAAAGCTTTAAGAGCTATAATATCTATTGCAGCTTGTGCAGTAATAGCATTAAGTGGAGGAAATATATATGCAACAACTAAAGGATATGACAATGTGTTCTTTATGATAAAAGAATGGATAATGCAATCTACAGAAACAGATGATAAAGATAAAATATTATCAGATAGAGATATAACAATATCATATCAACCAATACAAATAACAGACAATATTTGTGTATTAATATCTAAAATGCAAATAAAAGATGGTAAAGCAAACATAGCATTATCTGTTAAAAGAAGTGATGTAGAAAATGATGATGGATTACCATTAAAATATAAAGTATATAATATGAAAAAAGACATTTTATGCGAGCAAACTAGCGAAGAAGATAGTACATCAAAGGTCGCAATTTATGAAGATAATTTAATTTTAGAAAACTATTCAGAACAAGATACTGTTCTAGATTTAGAAATATATAAATCAAATGGAGAATTAATAACCACATTATATATAGACTTAGAAAATAAGGAAATTAATGTTATAGGATCAGGAAAATATTTAGAACAAATTTCTGAGATAGAGCTTAAAAAATTCTTAGAGGAAATAACAGAACTACCTCCTGCAGGAAAAAAATATAATAAAGTAAACTGCATAGACATTCCTAACATATCATATAGCAATGGCAATTACACAGTAACATACACATATTGTTTCTTGGTAAGTGATTCATTGTTTGAAATAAAAGATATTAACAAAGTAGAGATATATCAAAATACAATAGTAATAAAATTAAAAGAAAATGAAGAAAGTCAAGAATTTGAAAAGGTATCTATTGGCGAGCCAATAATAATTCAAAAAGTAGAAATAGAAGAAGGAGGTATTACCGTAGTTTATGGAGATGTAAATTGTGATGGGATAGTAAATAATGACGATGTAGATTATTTATTAAAACATTTAGCAAATTGGCAAGGATATGAACTAACAGAGCAAGGATGGGTTAATGCAGATGTAAATATAAGTGGAAAAATAGATGCTACAGATGTTTTAATAATACAAAGACATTTAGCAAACTTAGAAGGATATGAAACATTGCCATATGTTGAAAAAGCAACATTATATGGAGACGCGAATTGCGATGGAGTGGTAAATAATGCAGATGTGGAATATATACAAAAATATGTACTACAAGTATATGAATTAACAGAACAAGGAAGACTAAATGCAGACGTAAATCTAGATGAAAAGGTAGATAGTATAGATGCTTTAATAATATTAAGACATTTAGAAAATATAGT
>DNVW01000009.1 GCA_003507395.1 Clostridiales bacterium
CCCGAAATTATTTTACACTAACACAATGGGGACGTTCCTTTTTGTGACATTTTGTCATCAAGGGGACAGACCTTAAAAGCAGGGAGTGTCCCCAGAGTGACTTTTTGTCACAAAAAGGAACGTCCCCATTGTGACAAAATTTCATAAATCACTACTTTGCTTATTACTGATATTAGTAAACTAAAATTTACAATTTGAATTCCTTTTTGATTTACTTTTTTATAGTTTTTTATTATTATTTCAATTTCTTCTTTTGTAAGTTTATCTGTTTCTTCCATATATTCTTTTGCTAAGTATTCTGCTTTTATCATTGCATCTGTTTCTAAATAGCTTCTTATTATATAATAAATAAATCCTAATATTATTAATATATTAATTTGTAAGGCTGTGTGTTTTATCTTTCCAAATATAGTTAATATCAATACTGCCAAGAAATATATTATGTATATATTAGAATATATAAAATTAAAAAGTAGTATTTTTTTATTTTGTATTGAATGTAAGCATTCATGAGCTATTGTTTGTACTCTCATAAAAGTGTCTTTTATATCACTTATTAAAATGGTATTAGTTGCTACTATATATAGACTTGCTTCTTTACTTTCAGTTTCTTCTATTTTAACATTTTCGTTTTCTAATTTTTTTAATATTTCTTTACATATTTGCTTATTTGGTGGTAATTTATCTGTAATTTTCGCTAATTCTTTATTATAACCTATTTCTTTTATTTTTTTTACATCATTTATTTTTATTCCTAGTATAAATTTTATTAGAAATATAAATACTATGTATATTAATACAATTATTATATTTTCCACTACACTTTCACTCCTTTTTATCCATATTTATATACACAATAACCTACACTTTTTAGTGTAGGTTATATTTTCAATGTTATTGTTAGTAAAGGGTGTCCCAAACTGGGCAAACGGGACAATTAGGGACTGTCCCTAATTGAGATTATAATACTCCTTTTATTGATTCTGCTATAATTTTATTAATATCAACAATCATTACATTAAAGTTAACTTCTAAATCGAAGTATTTTTTTATCTGCTCATCTTCTATTAATATTGCATACATATTTTCTAATTTTTTCATTTTTTCTTCGTCTTTTTGTTCACCGCTATATTGCATAAGTTGTATGTCATATCTTAATTTTTCAAATTCTTCTATTTTGCTTTTTAATTCTGGATTTGACATTATTTCATCTTTCATGTTTTTATAACTAATATATTCCTGTGATTCTCTTATTTCTTGTGCTAATTTATTTGCAGTATCATAAACATTCATATTTTAACCCCATTTCTTTCTATATGTTTTTATGCATATGCATGTTTTTTCTTAAAGTTAAGAAGATTTACTATTTCTGAATCTGTATTTTTAGCTTTGGCTGCCTTTTTAGCATTTTCTTGTTCTATTTCTTCTGCTTGCTTTTGTGCAACTGTTTTGCATATAGCTTTTTCATATATGTAATGTGTATCTTGAGCAATTTTGTTCCAGTTAAAGTCTTCTTTTACTTTTGCTTTAGCATTCTTAGCTATATTATTAGATAACTTTGCGTCATGTAATATGCTAAGCACTGAATCTGCAATAGAATTTGGATTTCCTGCATATGCCTTCATTCCATTTATTCCATGGTCAACAATTTCATTTAAACCTCCAACATCTGATACTACTGTTGGAACTCCTGCTAACATTGCTTCTAATGCAACAATTCCAAAAGGTTCATATGTGCTTGGGAATACTGCAACGTCAGCACATTTATACATTTTTTGAACTTGTTTAGAGTTTAAATATCCTGTAAAATATACTTTACTTGAAAGTCCCATTGAGTCGACTTGACGTCTTAATTCATCCATCATACCGCCTTTACCTGCTACGATAAGTTTTGCATCATGATAATTTCTTAATATTTTAGGCATAGCAGAAATTAAATGTTGAACACCTTTTTCATAAACTAATCTTCCCATGAATAAAATTATCTTTTCATTATCCATGGCATATTGTCTTCTAAATTCATAGTCTCTTTCTATTCCATTAAAGTTTGTTATATTTATTCCATTTGGAACAACATTTATTTTATCAAATGGAAGTCCAAATAAACTTTGTACATGGCCTTTCATAAAATTACTATTAACAATAACCTCTGTAGCTTCATATGTAAGTAGCCATTCTGTATCATTTATATATCTTTGTTGTTCATCATGAATTCCTGAATTTCTACCAGCTTCTGTTGCATGTATTGTTGCAACTAATGGAATTCCAAAAGCTTGTTTTAATGTTTTAGCACTTGTTGTTACTAACCAATCATGTGCATGTATAACATCAAATTTACCTTCTTTTCTTATTATTTCAGATGCTTTTGCCACCATATTAAAATTAAGTTGCATTATCCAATCTATAAAGTTGTTTGGTCTAATCATATAATTTTCTACTCTATATACTTTGACCCCTTTGTCATTTTCATATTCTGGTAAATCACCATCTTTGTATGTTACAACTGTAACCTCATGACCATCTTTTATTAGTCTTTTGGATAAATCGTGAACTACTCTAGCAATTCCCCCTACGATTCTAGGTGGATATTCCCATGTTAACATTAATATTTTCATGGCTGAAAGCCTCCTTCTTTTTTCTTTTGAAATTTAATTTATTGGTTCTATTTTATACAAATTTTTTACAAAAGTAAACAGTATTTTTAATTTTTTTAAAATTTTATTCTTTTCTATTGAATTTATTTTTTATTTGATATAGTATATAATAAAATATATACGTTATTCGGAGGAAGAAATGCCAAAAGTAGCAAAAGATAAGATTAAAAAAGAAAAAATTGAAAATACCAAAATAATAAAAGAAGCACCACCCAAATCAACTAGAGCTAAAAAGAGTGCTTCTATTAAAGTTGATGAAAAAAATAATAAAAAGTCAACTTCTAAAACTAAAGCTAGCAGTTCTACAAAAAAAAGTTCTTCCTTAAAAGAGTCTAAAACTTCTACTAGAAAAAAGACAACCAGCTCTACTAATAAAAAGTCTTCTAAAAAATCTACAAAAGCTGTAAAGTTAACCCAGGACTCAAAAACATCTGCTAAAGTAGATGTTATAGAATATTATGATTTACCTTTTAGATATAATGAAACAACTGTAAAAGTTTTAGTTCAAACTCCGACATGTCTTTTTATTTACTGGGATATTTCTGATGCAGATAGAGCAAATTTAATTAAGGTATTTGGTGACAATTTTTTTGAATCTACTAAGCCTGTTTTAATTATAACAAATGAAACTATGAATTATACTTTTGAAATAGATATAAATGATTTTGCAAATAGCTGGTATTTACATGTTCAAGATAGTAGCTGTAAATATAAAATAGAATTAGGTAGACGTCCTATAAACTCAGAAATTAATGTTCCAAATAATTATGTACATATTTCTTCTTCTAACATAATAGAAACACCTAATGACCATATATTATTTGACGAATTAAAACAAACAGCATTTTTTAGAGATGTAAAAACTAATGTTGTTGTAGAGAAAAATATTTTTACATTATCTCATTTAAGAAATATTGGTAAAATATATAATATATATGATTTATATAAAAAAATGTATAAAGATGAATTTAACTGTGATGATTTTGGAGTAAATCTATCTTCTTCACAAAGTTCTAGTAATTTTATTTAAAATATATGTAAGGAGATATTTACAATGACACAAAATAAAGGATATGTAAGTTTTATATTACATGCACATTTGCCATTTATACATCATCCAGAAAGCGAAGATTATTTAGAAGAACAATGGTTGTACGAAGCAATTTCTGAAACATATATACCACTTCTTACCAACTTTAAAAAATTAGAGGAGGAAAAAGTTGACTTTAGATTAACAATGTCACTTACTCCGCCTCTTCTTAATATGCTTGATAATAAACTGTTACAAAAAAGATACATAAAATACTTAAAAAAGCATATTGAACTCGCTGAAAAAGAAATCGTAAGAACCAAATATGATGCTAGACTAAATGCACTAGCTAAATATTATTTCGAAAGATATTCTAGTGATTTACATATTTTCAAAGATATATATAATTGTAACTTGATCGAAGCATTTAAACATTTTCAAGATATTGGTGTTTTAGAAATTATTACTTGTGGCGCAACACATGGTTATTTTCCTATTTTATATATTCAAGAGCAAACCGTTAAGGCACAAATAGCTGTTGGTGTACAAACATATGAAAAATACTTTGGCAAAAAGCCTAATGGAATTTGGCTACCCGAATGTGGATATATTCCAGAGGCAGACAAATATTTAAAAGAATATGGAATTAAATATATAATTACAGAAACACATGGCATTTTATATGCTAACCCTACACCTATATATGGAACTTTCGCCCCAATTGTCTCTCCTGAAGGTATTATAGCTTTTGGTAGAGACATAGAATCTTCAAGACAAGTTTGGAGCTCCATTAATGGATATCCGGGTGATTTTAATTATAGAGAATTTTATAGAGATATTGGCTATGATGCTGATTATGAATATATAAAACCATATATTGCTTCAAATGGTGTAAGAGTTCATACTGGTATTAAATATCATAGAATAACTGGCAAGGGCTGTGAAGAGAAAGATTTATATAATATTCAATGGGCAAAAGATTCTGCTGAAAGACAAGCAGGTCATTTCTTTGATTCTAGAACTAAACAAATAGATAACCTAGCTCCACTTACTGCTAATCCACCTATTATTTTATGTCCTTATGATGCTGAACTTTATGGACATTGGTGGTATGAAGGACCATATTGGTTATATGTGCTTTTTAAAAAAATATATTATGATAAATGTAACTTCAAATTAATTACACCTAGTGAATATATTGATAAATATCCTTTAATGCAGATTTCAACACCTTGTCGTTCAAGTTGGGGGGCAAATGGCTATAGTGAAGTATGGCTAAATCCTAGTAATGATTATGTGCATAAACATTTACATGTAGCTGGTGAAAGAATGATTGAATTGGCACATATGTTTCCAAATGAGAAAAACAAATTAAAAAAATTTGCTTTAAATCAATGTGCGAGAGAACTTTTACTTGCTCAAAGCAGTGATTGGTTATTTATTATAACTAATGGAACTATGGTAGATTATGCTAAAAAAAGAATTAAAGAACACATAGGTCGATTTACAAAGCTTTATTACCAGTTAAAAAGTAATAATGTTGATGAAGACTTTGTAAAAAACATATTTAAGCAAGATTGTATTTTCCCTGATATTGATTATATGGTATATTATTAATTAATCATATAGGCAAGAAAAATAAATTTTTTCTTGCTTTTTTTTTTCTTTTATGCTAAGATAATATAGTATTAATTCATAGGGGTATAGTGTTAATGGTAGCACATCGGTCTCCAAAACCGCCTGTGAGGGTTCGAATCCTTCTACCCCTGCCATAATATACTTTCAATTTTAAGGAATACGTCATTATGAATATTATTAAAAGTTTAATTAAAAAATTTTGCACAAAAGAATTTATATTTTATCTTATATTTGGAGTTTTAACAACTATTGTTTCTCTTTCTGTTTATTATTTTTGTGTTCTTACCTTTTTAAATCCAAACAATGCATTTCAATTACAAATTGCAAATATTTTATCTTGGATTTTAGCTGTTGCTTTTGCTTATGCTACAAACAGAAAATTTGTATTTGAAAGTAAAGATCCTAACAAGCTTAAGGAGCTAATCAAATTTGTTACTGCAAGATTACTTACACTTTTTTTAGACATGCTTGTTATGTTTATATTGGTTACTTTATTGCATTTTAATGATAAAATAAGTAAATTGATTTCTCAGGTTATAATAACTATTTCTAACTATATTTTTAGTAAAATTTTTGTGTTCAAAAAATAGTTTTTATTTTCCATGCATTTTTTAGGAGTTTTTATGTCTAAAATTTTCAAATTATTCATTATCTTTTTTATTCTTGTATTTATTATTTCTATATTTTTTATTCCAACTCTTCCCTATTTAGATACTCAAATGAACTTTTCACAAATTGATCTCACTTCTGAATTTCTTTGGCCCACACCTGAATATACTGGAATAAATTCATATTTTGGTAAAAGAGTTTCTCCTACTGCTGGTGCCTCCTCTTTTCATAAAGGAATTGATATTGCTGCACCAGAAGGTACTAAAATACTTGCTATTACTAATGGCAAGATAACTTTTACAGGATTTTTAGGTGGAGGACGGTTATACCATTACTTTATCCTTTGAAAATTATAAAATATCTTATTGTCACGTTTCTCCATTAATTTTAGTTAGTGTTGGAGATACTGTTTTTAAAGGTCAAGTTTTAGGATATGTAGGACCCAAAAATGTTTATGGAGTGTCAGGTAATACATATAAAGATGAGAACCGGCAGTCCAACAAATGGAGCAACTACTGGTCCTCATCTTCATTTAGGTGTTCGATATAATGATGAATATATTAATCCTCTATCTTTATTTAATTAATTACATATCATCCTCATCACTATTTTCATTATTTTCTTTATTATTATATTCTTCCTCTTCTTCTCTTAAACAACTACTTTTACAATGTGAGCATCCTTGTGTACATTCATCTTCATTCCAATCTAGCTCAATTACATTATGACATTCTGGACACTCTATTTCTTCATTAATTTCACTATCTACATCAGCAATAAATTGATAATTACAATATGGACATATTATTTCAAATTCATAATTTTCATCATCTGAATAAATATCATTTTCAATATTGTTTACTATGTTTTGAACTTTTAATATTCTATTATCTATTTCTCTTTGATTTTCTTCTATTTCACTTAATCTTGCATCTGTTATTGATGTTAATTTATCTATTATATCTATAAAAAATACAGATAATTCTGTAAATTTGCCTTTTACAAATTCTAATTCTTCTGGATTTTTTATTTTCTCCTCTATCTCGTTTATAATATTTTTGTACTTATTATTTAGATCTGACATAATAAATTCCTTTCTGTTTTATACTCTTTCCATATATTCACCGGTTCTAGTATCTATTTTTATAACATCGCCTATATTAACAAACATTGGAACTGATATTTCATATCCATTTTCTAATGTTGCTGGTTTTCCAGATGTTGTTGTTGTATTACCAGCAAATCCTGGTTCTGTATATGTAACTTCTAACTCTACAAACATTGGTGGCTCTACTGAAAATACATTTCCTTTATATGATAATACTTTTACATTCATATTTTCTTTTATAAATTTTAAACCATCACCAATTTGGTCTTTATTTAAAGGTAATTGCTCATATGTTTCATTATCCATAAAATAATATAAATTTTCATCATTGTATAAATATTGCATTTCTCTTTTTTCAATTTCTGCACCTGGATATTTTTCAGATGGATTAAAAGTTTTTTCTAATACTGCACCTGTTATTACATTTTTTAATTTTGTTCTAACAAATGCTGCTCCTTTTCCTGGTTTTACATGTTGGAACTCTACTACTTTAAATACATTCCCATCCATTTCAAAAGTTGTTCCATTTCTAAAATCTCCTGCCATATATACTTCTGCCATTATTATTTCCCCTTTCTTATCTTTCTTAAACTAAATCTATACTATTATATACCTTTTTGCCTTAAAAATCAATACTTTTTCACTTTTCATCCACTATAATATAATTTTTATCTGATTTGGTTAAATTTATACAACCAGATTTTGTAATTAAAACCGTATCCTCTATTCTCACTCCATAATTGTTTGGCAAATATATGCCTGGCTCATTTGTAATTATCATGTTTTCCTTTAATAAATTGTCATTTTTAGAATTTATATATGGTAGTTCATGTATTTCTAATCCAACGCCATGTCCTAATGAATGAATTAAGTCATAACCATTTAACTTAAAATCATTTTCTACATTTTTAGAAATAATCCTAATGCTTGCACCTTCTCTTAAGTCTTTCTGTGTTTGTAATTGATTTTTTAATACTAAATTATATATATTTTTTATATTTTCAGGAATATATCCAGCAAATATTGTTCTAGTCATATCAGAACAATATCCTTTATATTTACATCCCATATCTATTATTATTGGATCTCCCAATTCTATTTTTCTATCAGATATTTTAGCATGTGGCTTAGAACTGTTTTCACCCGAAGCTACAATTGTTTCAAATGCTAATTCATCTGCTCCATTGTCTATAAAAAACTCTTCTATTTTTTCTGCAATTTCCTTCTCTGTTTTTCCAATTTTTATATAATTCAATAAATAACTAAAGCATTTATCTGTAATCTCACATGCTTTTTCTATTTTGGCAATTTCTTCTTCGTCTTTTATCATACGTTGTCTTTCTATAATATAATCTGTTTCCTCAAAATTATGCACTTTATATTTTTGCATATAATCTTTATATTGGGCATAAGTAATGTAATTTTCTTCAAAACCTACGTTTTCACAAAATATGAAAAAAGTTTCATAATCTTCTTGACTTATTTTTGAAATATCAATAACTATTATTTCATCATCTATTGTTAGGGTAGATTTAACCTCTTCTAAATACCTACTATCTGTTAAGAAAAAATTCTCTTTTCTTGCTATAATCAATACTCCTTCTGCATCAATACCTGTTAAATATTTAATATTATATGGATTTGATATTATTATAGCTTGCATATTTCGCATTTTAATTTTTTCTCTTAGCCATTTAATTTTAGTATTCATAAGTATCTCCCACCTTAATTAAAAAATATTTTATACTATCTGCTTAAGTCTTTTTTTAAATTATTCTCAAAATTTTTGAAATCACCATTATAAATATATCATTTGGAATATATACAACTATTGCTGAGGCTAAAGCAATAAATGGTCCAAATGCTATATATTCCATTATTTTTTTCTTTCTTATCTTTGATATTACAAGCATAATGATACTTGCTATTGCAGCTATTAAAAATGCCATAATAATAGTACTTATTATATTTGTCTTACCTAAAAATAATCCTAAAGTTCCTATTAGTTTTATATCTCCAAATCCCATAGCTTCTTTTTTCGCAATTAATTCACCAATAAGTGTTATTATTAAAAATAGTCCTCCACCTAAGAACATTCCTAATATACTGTTTAGAAAAGTATTTATTCCTATGTTTGTATTTATAATAACCTGCATAAATATAAAAATTAGTCCTATTTCAAACATTGTTAATGTAAGTCTATTTGGTATAATTTGTTTCTTATAGTCTATTATAAAAACATTAATTAACATTGGGATTAATATTATATATTTTAATGTATCTAGTGAAAAACCATATATATATAATAATGCTATATATGATATAGCTGTAATACTCATAAGTAAATACTTAGGAGTAGCACTTGTTAAATATTGTGTAAAAAAATCTTTTGATAAAACTTTTTCATATTTTGCTAATCGCATACTAGACCAATCTATAAGTTGCCCAATTATCAAGCCCAATACTCCTATTGATAAATAAAATAATATGTGAATATCATTTATATACATCTTTTATTTTTCTCCTCTTTTTCTAAATATTTTTTAATAATGCTATTCTCTATAGGTCGTTTTATTTTCGTTACCCATATGTCCTTTTCATTAATTGGTTTTACTAATATTGAAAACATTTGGCTTCTATTAGCCCCTATAACATCTGTAAAAATTTGATCTCCTATTACTGCAATATTCTCTGAATCTAAATTTAATATTTCCTTTACTTTATTAAAACCAAATTTAAATGGTTTCTTTGCGAAATAACTATATTCTATTTGTAGTTTATTAGCAACATTAGCTACTTTTTCTTTTTTATTACTATTAGAAAGAATATATAATTTTATATTGCTTTGTTTTATTTTTTCAATCCATTTATCTAATCCTACTAACATATTTTTATTATAATCTATTAATGTATTATCTACATCTAATATTAAACCTTTTATTTTATTTTGTTCTAGAAATTCTATTGTGATATCTATTACACTATTAAAATATGCTTTTGGATATAATATTGCTTTATTCATTTTTTCTTTTACCTTTTTCTTATTTTCTATATATTATCAATATGACCTTTTTTTGTCAAGAGGAGACTATATTGGGTTTGGTACATCAAAATGTATATTTTTATAAATTTTGGAGAAAATATAAATTATACTTTGATGTGGAGATTTTATATGGAAAGTTTAAAGAACATAATAAAAAAAGTGTTTATGCCTTATACAGATTCTGATTATGAATTTACTTTGCCTATTAAAAGTGAATCTGATTTAAATACTGAAAATATAGAAAATGTTGGTACTGTTAAAAACCTTTTTTCTGATATTAGCTCTAATTTAGAGCATATAAATGTACAATATAATACTATGCTAAATAGTGATATTGTTATTAGAGAATTTTTACTTAATGCTCGTAATAAGCAATTCAAAGCTTTTATATTTTTTATTGATGGAATGGTTGACTCTACACTTATAAATGACAATATTCTAACTCCTTTAATGCTTAGAAGTCGTGCTAATACTTTTGAAGGAGTCCAAAATAATGTTGATTATGAAAAAAATACCAACAAAGCTGTTATTAGAAAAGTAAAAAAATTTGATGTAAAAGATTATATAAATAATTGTTTATTACCCCAAAATTCTGTGGAAATTGTTTCTGAGTTTTCTGAAGTAGCTGACGCAGTAAACTCTGGCAACTGCCTATTATTTGTGGATACCTTAAATATTGCTTTTAATATAGATGTTAAAGGTTTTAAGCAAAGAGGTGTAGAACCCCCCAATAATGAAATCGTAATAAGAGGTGCTAGACAAGCTTTTAATGAATCTATTAGAGTTAACACTTCTCTTATTAGAAGATTAGTAAATAATGAATCTTTGATTATAGAAAATATATCAGTTGGAAAATTAAGTAAAACAAAATGTGCTGTTTGTTATATAAATAATATTGCTAATGATAATCTAGTCGCAGAAGTAAAATACAGATTAAGTAATATCAATGTGGACTATGTTTTATCTTCTGGACAATTAGAACAGCTTATAGAAGACAATGGTACATTTAGTGTTCCGCAATTAATAGCAACTGAGAGACCAGATAGAGTAACAGGCTATCTCTTAGAAGGACGCATTGCAATTATTATTAATGGTAACCCTTATGTACTAGTGGCTCCAGCTGTTTTTCTTGACTTTCTATCTTCTCCTGAGGATTCAAATTTAAAATTCCAATTTTCCAATTTACTAAAATTCATTAGAATCATTGCAATTTTTCTAACATTGTTTTTGCCTGGTCTATATATTGCAATTACAAGTTTCCATCAAGAGTTAATTCCTACTGAATTACTATTTACAATAGTGGCCTCTAGAGAATCAGTACCTTTTCCAATTATTGTTGAATTGTTACTAATGGAATTTTCATTTGAACTTATTAGAGAAGGTGGTTTACGTATTCCTTCTGCAATAGGTCCTACCATTGGAATTGTTGGTGCTTTAATATTAGGTCAAGCAGCTGTAGATGCGAGTATAGTGAGTCCTATATTAACTATTATAGTTTCTATAACTGGCCTTGCCTCTTTTGCAATACCTGATTTTTCTTTAAGCTTTCATTGTAGAATATCTAGATTTATATATATTTTTTTAGGATATTTATGTGGTTTCTTAGGCATTGCTATGGGATTCTTTATTAATTTGTTTATTTTGTCTTCTATAGAATCTTTTGGTGTTGCTTATTTGTCTCCATATATTCCTTTTGAAGAAAAATATAAAAAAGGATTATTGGTTCCACCAATTTGGAAACGCGAAAAACGACCTGGCTTTCTAGATACTAAAAAAGAAAATAAACAATCTAATATTAGTATGGAATGGAAATATATAAAATAAAGGAGAAATAATTTTATGAATCTTACTAAAATAGGAAACTTAGAAGCTATTGCTTTATTACTAATTGTATCTACAAATCATTTGTTATTAAATATGCCTCAAACAATAATTGATATTTGTGGTTCCGCTTCTCTATTAAATATAATCTATTCAACCATTTTAGTTTTTATAATAGCATATATACTTTTGTTTTTGCTTTTTAAAAACTTTCCTTCTTGTGACATTTTAGATATTTCTAATTACCTTGGAGGAAAAATACTAAAAAATGCTATAGGTATTATTTGTGCCATATATCTTCTTTCTGTATCTAGTGTTTTTCTTAGAAATTTTGCTGAAGGTTTAAAACTAATTTATTTTTTTGACGCTCCTATAATATATATATTGCTATTTTTCCTGTTTGTTTGTAGTATTGCTAACTTTTTTGGTCCTAAAACAATTATAAGAACTAATTTGTTTATTGTTCCTGTTGTTCTAATAGGTTTGATTATTATTTTTATTTTTGCTATTCCAAATATTCAGGTAGAAAGAATTTTTCCTATATTAGGTTATGGAGCCAAGGAAACCTTTTTAGTTGGTATAACTAATACTTTCGCTTTTAACGGATTATTTTTTGTTTTCTTTTTGAGGCCATTAATGCTTCAGACAAATAAATTCCAAAAAATAATTTCATCATCAATAATAATAACATCCATATTTATACTTTGTAGTGTTGGAATATTATTGTTAGCATTTCCTTTTATATTTTCAGTACAAGAAATATCTCCAATTTACTTTATAATAAGAAATATTAAATTTGGTAGGTTTTTCCAAAGACCTGAAGCTTTATTTGTCCTTACTTGGATTTTTGGAGTAATGTCTTATTTAAATTGTATATTGTTTATTGTTCTAAAAATTTTTAAAGATTTAACAAATGTAAAATCTATTAAAAATTTATCCTTTCCTTTTACTTGTATAATATTATTTCTTGCTTTATTACCTAAAGATATGTCACAAATAAGATGGCTAGAAGATGTTATATATAAATATGGTACCCTTATTATATCATTTGTTTTATTAACCATTGTGTTAATTAGTGCTAATATAAAATATGTTATAAAACACAAACATAATTCTTTGGAGGTGAATTTACAAAAATGAATGATTCTTATATTAAATATGTATATATTATTTTATTGATTATATTTATTTTTTTCTCGCTTACCATACGTACCGGAAAATCTTTAAATGAATTAGCTTATGTTATAGCTATTGGCCTAGATGTCGGCGAGTCTAACAAATTAAATTTAAGTTTACAAATTTCTAATCCAAGTGCATCCGGTATTGCGGAGTCTAGTAGTAGTTCTTCTCAATCTTCTGACTCTATAATAGAATCTATAGAGTGTTCTTCTTTAAGTTCTGGCTTAAATCTATTTAATTCTTATTTGAGTAAAGAATTGAACCTATCTCATTGTAAAGTGCTTGTTTTATCGGAAAACTTAGCAAACACAGATATTTCCGAATATTTATATACATTAATGAATAATATACAATTTAGGTCAGATGCTAATATTGTTGTTTGTAAAAATTCGTCCGAAATGTTTTTAAAATCTTCTAAACCTAGTCTTGAGCAATTATCTGCTCGCTATTATGAAAGTATTCCTACTTCTAGTGAATATACTGGTTATACTGCTAATATTACATTTGGTGACTTTTTTTCTGCTTATACCGACAGTTTTTCAGATCCTGTTGCTATTTTAGGTGCAATTAACAGTAAATTCTCTCAAGATAGTCTTAATCTCGCTAATAGTAATTCCGATTTGAATATAGCTAATGAAAGCACTGAAAAAAACTTTTCTATATTTACTACTCCTTCTAAAGACTCCTCTTATTTAGCTGGGCAAACCCCATTAAAGTCACAGTACACAACTGAAAATATTGGTTTGGCTGCTTTTAATAATGGAAAACTTGTTGGAGAATTAAATGCCATAGAAACAATGTGCTATTTAATTATTGCTAATAAATTGGAAATCGCACAAATTAGTATTCCAAGCCCATTTTATCCAAATGAAACAATGGATATAACAATAAAAGCAAATAAAAACACAAAGTGCACAGTAGATTTGGTTAATGGAACTCCATATATTAACATTAATATTGATATACTTTCAAGATTAACGTCTATGGATGTTGGCTCAAATACATTAAATGAAGAAAGAGTTAAAAAAGTAGAAGAATATACAAATAAATATTTAGAGGAAAATATTTTATCTTATTTATATAAGACTTCAAAAGACTTTAAAACAGATATCAATGGTTTTGGCAGATTTGCTGTTAAAAACTTTTTAATATGGAATGACTGGATAGATTATAATTGGCTACACAAATATGAAAGTGCCACTTTTAATGTAACTGTTAAATCTGATTTTAAATCTTCATATTTATTAATGGAAAGTTAATAAATAATATAATGAAAGGTATTGAATAAATGGAAATAGTTATTTTTATTATTACTTTATATGTTTTTATAAAAACATTAATATATGGAATAATTGAAATTAAACAAGAAAAAAATATATATGGAGGAAGTGCAACAATATTAATTGGAATATTAGCACTTATCCTCCCAAATATTATCATTCATTTTAGATAAGTTTAAAATTAATTCTTCTTAATTGCTTATCTGCATATATTACTTTTATTTTAACTTTGTCTCCTATTTTGTAGACTTTTTTAGTATGCTCACCTATTAAAGTCTTATTTTCATCATTATATATAAAATATTCGTTTCCTAAGTCTTCAAACTTTATTAAGCCTTCTACCGTATTTTCTAATTCAACAAACATTCCAAATGCTGTAATTCCAGAAACAATACCTTGATATTCATTTCCAATTTTGTTTTGCATATATTCTGCTTTTTTAATTTCTACTGCTTCTCTTTCAACTTTTTGAGCAATTTTTTCTCTTTCTGATGATATCTGTGCATATTTTGTTGCTTGCTCTGCATATTTTTCTAACTCTTTTTCAGTTAGTGTATAGTTTTTTTCAATATATTTTGAAATAATCCTATGAATAAATAAATCTGGGTATCTTCTAATTGGTGATGTAAAATGACAATAATACTTACTTGCTATTCCAAAGTGTCCTTTATTTTCACTTTCATATCTAGCCACTTTTAGTGTTCTTAATATTAAATTTGATACCACCTTTTCTTCTTCCTTACCTTTTATTTTTTCTAATATCTCTGCAAAGGCTTTGGGATAAATTTTTTCTTTATTTCCTTTTATTTTATATCCAAAATTAAATAAAAATTTATTAAGTGTGTTTATCTTTTCAATATCTGGTGTTTCGTGCACTCTATATATAAATGGAGCCTCCAACCAATAAAACTTTTCTGCTACAATTTCGTTTGCAGTTAGCATAAATTGTTCTATTATTTCATTTGCAAAATATATTTCATATTTTTTTATATCTATTGCATAACCATTTTTATCTAATACTACCTTGCTCTCTGGAATATCTAAATCTAAGCTTCCGGCTCCTTCTCTCCTAGCTTTTAGTATTTTTGCTAGTTCTTCCATCAATTTAAATTCTGTAATATAATTTTCATATCTTTTTAGTACTTTTTTATCTTTTCCATCTAATATTTTTTGCACATCTGTATAAGACATTCTTTCTTTTACATTTATAATGCTTTTTCTTATATCAGAAGAAATTACTTCTCCATTTTGTGCAATTTCGCAAATTACAGATATGCACAGCCTATCTTCTTTTGCATTTAGACTACATATTCCATTAGATAATTCTTTAGGCAACATTGGAATGACTCTATCTAACATATATATACTTGTCCCTCTAGTAATTGCTTCTTTATCCAATTTAGAATTTTCTTTAACATAATAGCTAACATCTGCTATATTAACACCCAATTCATAATTTCCATTTTGTAATTTTTCCACATATATTGCATCATCTAAATCTTTTGCATCTTCTCCATCTATAGTAAAAATATTTTTCTCTCTTAAATCTAATCTATTTGGTATATCTTTTTTACTTATTTCTTCCTTTATTGCAGTTGCTTCTTTAATCACATCATCTGGGAACTCATATGGCAAATTATATTCCTTTACTAAAGAAAGCATATCTACTCCAGCTTCATCAATATGCCCTATTATTTCTATTATTTTCCCTTCTGCGCTTCTGTTTCCTTGAGGAAATTTAGTGATTTTTGCTACTACCTTTTGATTGTTTTTTGCCTTATTAAAATTCTTTTTTGAAATAAATATATCTGTATTAAAACCTCTATCATCTGGTACTACAAATCCAAAATTTTTTCTTTTTGTAAAAGTCCCTACTATCTCATCTCTTTTATGTTGTACTGTTTTAACAATTTCTCCTTCTCTTCTATTTGCTTCTATATCTTCATTTATTATTTTAATCAAAACTTTGTCTCCATTTAATGCATCCTTAGTATTTCCTCTTGATATATATACCTCATCATCTTCTCCTTCTAATTTTACAAAGCCAAACCCTTTTTCATTGCCTCTAAAAGTTCCACTTAGACAATTTTCTAAATTCTCTTTTTTTCTTCTTGACATTTTTTATTTGTTCCTTCCATTATATATAAATTCGTTTTTCATAATTCTATTATGTTCAAATTTTAAGCGGCAGATACTATCTACCGCTTAACTTTTTTTGCTATACAACAAATAAAATTCCTAATACTATTGATAAAACTCCAAATAATATTCCTAGAATTATGGTCCATTTTTTTAATTTGCCCTCTTTAGTTCTTCCTTTGTTTTGATCAAAAAAATTATTTGTAGAAGAACCAGTTATTGTCCCAGAAACTCCTTTATCATCACTTGTTTGTATTGTTGTTAAAACTATTAATCCTATACAAACTATTGCATAAACTGCTAAAACTATGTATTTTAATATTTCCATCTGTTACACTCTCCTATTTTAGTCTTCTTAAGATAACAGTATAATTTTATCATATTTAAATTTAAAATGCAACTGTTTTTATAGTACATCTTGTTAAATTTATTTTATTTATATATAATATATATATATTATATATAAGGAGGATTTGAAATGCCAATTCATTGTAATGCAAAAAAAGATGATATTTCTAAAACTGTACTTATGCCTGGAGATCCACTTCGTGCAAAATATATTGCTGAAAATTTTTTAGAAAATGCCAAACTTGTAAATACTGTTAGAAATATGTTTGCTTATACTGGTACTTACAAAGGTAAAAAAATAACTGTATTTTCACATGGAATGGGAATGCCAAGTATGGGAATATATGCTTGTGAATTGTTTAAATTTTATGATGTTGATACAGTAATTCGCATCGGCTCTTGTGGTGCATATTCTGAGGCTTTAAATATTTTTGATACCATTTTAGTGGAGAATTCTTATACAGAAGGCAATTTTGCTTTCGAGTGGAACGAAAATGATTGTCATGTTATTGAGGCTAATAAAGAACTAAATGCTATTATTGAAGAAACTGCTAAAAAAATAGGTATTAATTGTATAAAAGGAAATACCTTATGCAATGATTGTTTTGATGGTTATTTGGATGACATTCCTGCATTTATAAACAGATTTCCAAAAGACTTAAATATTATAGCTTGTGAAATGGAAGCTTTTGCTTTATTCTATTTAGCTAAATATTTTAATAAAAAAGCTTCTTGTTTATTAACAGTTGTGGATTCTTATTATAAGCAACAGGAAATATCTTCTGAAGAAAGAGAAAAATCTTTGAATAATATGATTAAATTAGCACTAGAAAGTGCTTTAACCACTTTATGAGAAAGGCGTGCATTATTGCTTCATATAAAATTAACAGGTATATCTCTTACGAAATACCTGTTAGTTTTTTAATCTTTATTCATATCTTTTAATAATTCTAGTTGTGATATTAGAAGTGATTCCATTTTTGCTTTATATACATCTATTTGTTTTTCTAAATCTTCTAATTCTTTTCTTTTCGTTACTATTGATTGTTCTATTTCTATAACTTCTTGTTTTGCTGTTCCTTGTGCTTCCTTTACTATTTGATCTGCTTGTTGCTTTGCTAATTCTTTTATTTCATCAGCTGTAGTTTGTGCCATTACCAAAGTATTTTGTAACGTATTTTCTATATTTTTATATTTTTTTAATTCTTCCTCCATATCAGATGCTTTTTTTGTTGCTTCGCCCACTTGTTTGTATATCTTTTCATAGTCTATAGTTAGCTCGTCTAAAAAATCATCAACTTCTTCTACGCTATATCCATTTACCATTTGTTTTGAGAATTTTTTGTTTTCTATATCTAATGGTGTATACATATTTTTCCTCCTACTTTTGTACAATATTATTTAACAGTATTGTTACCATTTCTTAGCCAAGATACTGAAATTTTACTTCTCATTTCTTCTCTTACCATTTCATTTTCTATATCATAGTTAAATGGTGCTATTAAAAATATTGCATTTGACACCTTTTGCATATGCCCATCTAATGCGTGAACTGCACCACTAACAACATCTATAATTCTTCTTGCAACATCTTTATTTACATATTCCAAGTTTACAATTACAGATTTCTTTTCTTTTAATAAATCACATATTGCTTCTGATTGTTCAAATGTTGTTGGTTGACTTATTACCATTTTTACTTGCTGTACTTGTGGCATGCTTACAACTTTACTATTTCTTTTTCCAAAAAACTTTCTTTCTTCTCCACTATCTTCCTCTTCTTGTTCTTCTCTATCAATTACTTCATCATAATCTACTGCATCTTCATCATCTTTATCCTCTGCTGGCATCTTAAATAAATCCCACACTTTATTCATAATTGCTCCTGACATTTAAACAACCTCCTAAATATTCTTATCTCTGGTAAATTTTCTATGTATAGTATCTAACTTTTCTACAATAATGTCAATACTTTTTTGTCTTGTAATTATCTTTTAATATTTTTGTAATATTTTTGTAATATTTATTTTGCATTTTTTATTATTTCATCATACAGCACTATTTTTTTTCTGTTCTCTATTTCTTCTACATCATAACCTAATTCTTCTAGTTCTTCACTTTTGTAATTGTCAACAATAGCATATTTTTCATTTTGTTTTAATATTTTTACTAGAATTTTATTTGTATATCCTGCTCTTGTTCGTATTACATATGGAACTTGTTTATCATTTTTTTCTTCATATCCTATTGCCGTATTAGGTATTTTTTTGCCACTCTCACTCCACCATATTACATCAAGTGATATTTTTCTATAATTTATTAATTCTTGTACAGCTTTGTCTATTTTAAATACTATTATTCGTTCTTCATCTTCTTCTATTATATTTTCTATTGTAGTATCTACCTCTATTCCACTTGGCAATCTTAGTTTTAGTTTATCACCGCACTTTAGATTGCTTGGCTTCTTCTGAATTTAATATGCAAGCTATATAACACTTAAAATTATCTATAATCTTCCCACTTTCTTGACTAGTTGCAACAACTTGTCCTACTTTTAGTTTTATCCCTTTTAGAAAATCTTTTGTTAAATAATCAAAATTTTCTGTTGTTAATGTATTCTCATATCCATCTACTCTATATGATACAACTCCACTTCTAGGTGATATTATATATTCTGCTCCTGAGTTTAATTCATTTTCGTATTTACTTCTTTCATCTATTAATTTTTTTAAATATGAGCCTGCTGGACTTTTTTCTCCAGCTATTTTTGCTTTTTTTATGATATATGTATTAATATCTTTTTTATACTCTTTTATTTTTTGCAAATCATTTAAGTTGTAAGTACTATCTATTTTTTCATCTATTTGATTTTCTAATATTTTTAAATCACTTACAAATATAGTATTTTGGTTTGACATTGCTTCATCTATTTTAATATCCAGCTCTTCTATCTTTTTTGTTAAACTTTCCTCCTTATTTGAATAATATCGGAAGATTGCTTCTCCTTTTGCTACTTTCTCTCCTTCTGTTTTTATTTGTAATATGCCATTTTTATAATTTTCGCCTTTTACCACTTGTTCGTCTCTTAAAATATAGCCTATTGCATTTTCTTCTTCATATATTTTTCCTTTTTCCACAAAAAAAGTTTCTGATGGGTTTCTAATCAAATTTGCGACTTTATATATTATATAAATAGTAACTAAAAATACAATCAGTATAATTCCTATTTTCTTTTTATCTATTTTTATATTACTTATTTTTTCTTTGCTTTTATTGTTTTTTGCAGTATTATTTGTTTTCTCTTTTATTTTATCTTTCACTTGTACTCCTCCAAAATAATTTTTAAATTATTTTGCAATTCATCTAAGCCATTTAGCCATATTGTTTGTTTATTTTTTCTAAACCAAGTTAATTGCCTTTTAGCATATTTCCTAGTATCATTTTTAATTTTGTCTATCATTTCTTGTTTGCTTATGCTTCCATTTATATATTCCACAACCTCTTTATATCCTAAACCTTGCATTGCCGTTGGAAATTGTTTATACTTTTCTAATAATCCTTTTACTTCTTCTATAAGTCCATCTTTAATCATTATATCTACTCTTTTATTTATTCTTTCATGTAATTTTTCTTTGTCCATATTTATAGCAAACACAAGATAATTATATGGTACTTCATTTTTTCTAGATTCTATTTCTTGCTCTGTTTTTGTTTTCCCTGTAGAATGATATATTTCTAATATTCTTATTATTCTTTTTCTATCGTTAGAACTAATTGCTAATGTTGCTCTTTCGTCTATTTTTTTTGCCATTTCATATAATTTTTCTAATCCTTCTTCATCTGCTACTTTTTCCAGTTTTTTTCTATATTCCAAGTCTGTTTTTATTTCTGGATAATCTATATTGTATATTAAAGAGTCTACATATAACCCTGTTCCACCAACTATTATAGGAACTTTTTCTTTACTTAGAACCTCTTGTATTGCCTTTGTTGCATCTTTTTTATAATCCGCAACACTATATCTTTGGTCTGGCAAAACGAAATCTACTAAATAGTGCTTTATACCTTGCATTTCTTCTTTTGTTACTTTTGCAGTTCCTATATTCATATCTTTATAAATTTGCATTGAATCACAACATATTATTTCTCCGTCAATTTTTTTCGCTAATTCCACCGAAAGTTTGGTTTTTCCGGATGCTGTTGGTCCACATATAACTATTACTTTTGGTTTTTCCATGTTAACCTCATCCTTTTTAGTATATTATCTTCTTGAAAACTTTTTTTCTATGTCATTTTTTGTTAAATGTATTGCCGTTGGTCTTCCATGTGGACATGTAAATGGATTTGGCAATACTAATAATTGCTTCATTAAATTGTCCACTTCATCTTTTGTTAAAACCATATTGGCCTTTACAGCTGATTTACAAGCAAGTGTTGCTATAAACTTTTCTTCTATTTCCTGTTTTGCTGTTCTAGCTACTGTGTTTATTTCATCTAAAGTCTCTAAAAATAGTTGTTTTGTATCTAAATCTATACAAATATTAGGTACCCCTGTTAATTTTATAGTATTTTCTCCAAATTGTTCCAACATAAAACCCGCTTTTTCAAATACTGGTATATTTTCCTTTGCAATATCCATTTCTTTATGTGTTAAATTAATTATATCTGGCAATAGCATTAATTGAGAATCTTTCTCTCCCTCACTATAAAAATTTTTCTTTATTTTCTCATACATAATTCTTTCATGAGCTGCATGCTGGTCTATTATATACAATTCATTATCAATTTCTATAATTATATATGTAGCAAATGCTATTCCTATAAATTTATACTTTGGTATAGTTTTATCTTCCATATTATCAAACATAGATATTTTCTCTGTCATTTCTAGTTCTTCTGTTTTCACCTTAGTTTCGTCTTTTGGCTCTTCCTTGTTTTCTGTTTTAGGTAGATTTCCAAATGTTTTTGCATACATTTCTTCAAAATTTTTACTATTTTCTTCTATTTTTAAATTATCTAATTCTGTTATCTTGCCCATTATTCTTTCATTTATTTCTTGTGTATTTATAACATGAGTATCCATTTTTGAAAGTTCGTCTTCTTCTGCTGTTTCTTCTGTTATCTGTTTATTTTGTATTTTATAACTTTCTTCTTCTTCTCTTACTCCATATTTATTACTATATATTTCTGCTATTGGATTAGCTTTATATTCAAATGGATCTTCTACTTCTTTTTCTTCTTTTTTCGAGACCATTTTTTGTAACAGGTCACTAAATTTAATAGATTCTTTTTTTATTTCTGTTTCACCAGGTGTTACTATCGTTTCTTGTCTTTTTATTTCTACCGGCTTATCTTCTGGTACTAATTCGCCTTTTAACAAAGTCTCTTTTATTGCATGATAAACTGCTTTAAATATTGTATTTTCATCTTGAAATCTTACTTCTAACTTAGCAGGATGAACATTTACATCAACTTTACTTGGGCTCATTTCTATGTTCAATATCAAAAATCCATACTTTCCTATTGTTAATAATCCTTTGAATGCTTGTTCTGCTGCACTTGTCAAAGTCTTATCTTTGATATATCTTTTATTAACAAAAAATATCTGGTTTCCTCTATTTGAACGTGCTATTACTGGTTTGCCAATTACTCCTGTCACTTTTATATCTTCATATTGGTAATTTACCTCTAATATATTATCTGCTACATCTTTTCCATAAATACCATACACTACTGACTTAATATCTCCATTTCCAGAAGTTTGGATAATAGTTTTACCAGAACTTGTCAGTTTTATAGCTATTTCTGGATGTATTAATGCAATTCTTGTTATTACATCTTCAATATACCCCGCTTCAGTAAAATCCTTTTTTAGAAATTTATAGCGCACTGGTGTATTGAAAAATAAATCTGTAATTGTTATTATTGTTCCTTTTGAACATCCTGTTTCTTCTTTATTAATTATCTTTCCTGCTTGTACATTTACTTTATATCCTATCTCATTTTCTCCTGTCTTAGATATCATCTCTACTTTGCTTATTGCCGCAATACTGGCCAAAGCTTCTCCTCTAAACCCCATTGATGTTACTGTTTCTAAGTCTGAGGCATTCCTTATCTTGCTTGTTGCATGTCTTTCAAACGCCATTTCCATATCGTCTGGCATAATTCCTTTTCCATTATCTGTAATTCTTATATATGAAATGCCACCGTTTTTTATTTCTATATTTATATTTGTTGCCCCTGCATCTATTGAATTTTCCACTAATTCTTTTACTACTGATGCTGGTCTTTCAATTACTTCTCCTGCTGCTATTTTATTTATTGTTAAATCATCTAATAGAACTATATTTCCCATTTTTAACAGTCCTTTCTTATGTGCATTTTATTTATTTATAAATTATATCATTAATGCATATTTTTTGTAAATGTCAAATTTGAATTTGTAACACTTTTTTATAGTTCGAATACTATATATCATACGAAAGAGCAAAACAAAAAAGCATTTAAGGAGGTATGTTAAATGGGATGTTGTTGTGGTAATAACGGGGAAATTTTATGGTTTATAATCCTATTCTTATTACTTTTCTGTTGTGGTGGCTGCAATAATAACAATTCTTGTGGCTGTAACAACAACTGTAACTGCAACTCAGGTTGTGGTTGCTAATTCTAATCCATAGATAATTATTTATTTCATAAATAATTAATTCGTAAAATTTGAAAGGGGTGAAATAATATGCCAGAGAATAGAGGATGTGGATGCGGATTTGGTTTTGGTGATGATTGCATCTGTATAATAATAATTCTTATATTAATATGCTGCTGTTGTGGCGGAGGTAGAGGTGGATGTTGCTAATTAGTTAAACATCAATCAAAAAGACTGTAGACTTTTTGTCTACAGCCCCTTTTTGTTATTGTTCTTTTTCTCTGTTTGTGTTTCTTTTCTTCTGTCGTTTTTTACTTTTTTACTGTTTTCTTTTCTTCTATCTTCAAATATTTTACCTTTGCCATCCACTATCACGCTATCTCCTCCTTTGTTTTACATATTCATCTTTTGTTAATTTATTTATACATTATTACTTTTAGATTGTCAAGTAGAAAATTTTAACAAAATATAATAGTAATTAATATGTAATTTCATCATATTTTTTATCTTATCATTTCTTCTTGACTCTCTTGTTTCCTTTCTTCTATTTCTGTTAAAAAATTTTCATAATATTTTCTATCAAATTTTTCATCTTTCAATTTTAATCGTCCTATTACTCGTTTTATTACTTCATCTTCTCCTGATATTTCCAATTCCTTTTCTAAAAATTCTGCAAATTGTTCTTTTGCCTTTGTCATATCATTTTTATCGTATAGGGCACATGTTAATAATATTGCTGGATAATATTTTTGCTTTTTTATTTCATCTACAATTGATTTTGCTTCTGTCCTTTGTGAAGTTTCTATCCATTCAAGAATTTCTCTTGATTCCATAGAAATTGTATCTTCATTTGTCGCTTTATTTGTATCGTTATCAATTTTAGCATTGTTTCTTTCTATTTGTGGTTTATCGTTCTTAGGTTGCCCTAGTATATTATATATTTTTCCTAATTGCAATTGTATTGGTTTATGCCATGAAAATTTTTCTCCTATTCTTTTCGCTCTATAGTATTTTCCTTGTCTCATATATACACTCATCATTTGGGATTGTATTATAGGATTTTCTGGAAATTCTGCTCCTAATTTTATTGCTTCAACATAGTTTCCCTCTTTCATATATATTTTTATCATTTGAGATTGTATTTTTTCTTCTTCTGGAAACTTTAATCCTATTTCTTTTGCTTTCTCATATTCTTTTTGTTCTATATATATGCTCATCATTTGGGTTTGTATTATAGGATTTTCTGAAAATTTTGCTCCTAATTTTATTGCTTTCTCATATTCTTTTTCCTTTATATATATGCTTATCATTTGGGATTGTATTATGGGATTTTCTGGAAATTTTGTTCCTAATTTTATTGCTTCAACATAGTTTCCTTCTTTCATATATATTTTTATCATTTGAGATTGTATTTTTTCTTCTTCTGGAAACTTTAATCCTATTTCTTTTGCTTTCTCATATTCTTCTAGTTTTATATATATGCTTATAATTTTAGATTGTATTTTAGGAGCATTTGGAAATTTAGCTCCTATTTTTTCTGCTTCAATAAAATTTTCTTCTTGAATATATTGATCCATAATTTTTTCAAATTCATTTATGCTCTCTTCCATATAACGTTCCCCCATCCAGATAGTTTTTTCTGTTTACGTAAAGTCATATGCATTATATCATATTATGGAAACTTTTGTCAATGGTGAGACTGTCAGCAAGTGCGAAAAGAAAAGACTCTCATTTTTTTGAAAGTCTTTATATTACTGGTTCCGTTGTTTAAGTTATTTACAACTTTTAGAGCCTACTATTATTTATATAAATATCAATCTGTTTTATTTATATATACATTATCAAATTGTTTAAAAATATTCAAGTATTTTTTATAAATTTGTATTTATTTCGATAAACCTTAAAAATCTTTTAAAATTGTAATATATGATTATCTTATAATATCGTCTATTGTTCTTTTTGTTCCTTTACCTATAACATCTTTCATTATATAGTTTTTTTCTGTTTCATAAGCTGTATATCCCTTTTCATTTTCTTCATCTATTGTTATAAAACCTATTTCTGTATCACTTTCAAGATTATATGTTATAAGATATTTTCCATATGTAAGTGCAATAATAGCGTACTCATCAAAAAGAAATGTGCTAGAATCTTTAAAATCTGGACAATATAAATGAATTAATTCCATTTCTCTTTTTCCTATGTTTATAAAAGCTTTTCCATCTCTTAAAGTTATTTTAGATTCAGGATTACCTGTAATTGTTTCAATACATCTTTTTAATGACATATGTTGGCTAAGTGCAGGATAATCAGCCTTCTGAAATGACCTTATATCTTCTTTTAATTTTTCTTTTATACTCATTTTATCTCCCTTCTAATATGTAATGTCGTTTATTAAAGATCCACAATCTTTGCATATAATATCTGGATCTTGTTCATCTGCAAATTCTGACATTATTATTCCTGTTAAGTGAATTCCTCCACATATTGGACATATTGCTAATTTATATCCTTTAGGTAATGGCACACATCTACTAATAACAAAATTATTATTTTTCATTTTTCCATACCTCCTAATTATATTATAAAGTCAGCAGAATATTATGTAAAATACAAATAAATTATGCAGTCATAACTTTTAGTTATAACTGCATAATCCTCTTTTTTATATTGAATTACATTTTATAATATTTATGAGTTTATTTAATTCACTAAATCTATTATTTTTATTAATATATATTCCAAATTCAACTTCAGGAATATTGAAATCTGTTTTTAATTCTATAACTTCATTATTGTTTAATTCTTTTTCTATATATTCTTTTGTTATAAGTCCAATAGAATCTTGCTCTTGTAATAATTCTAACATTGCATTGTAAGTAATATTTTTTGAATTTGTTAATTCTGATTCAGTAAGTTGTGTTGCATTTAGAAAGTTATTATATGTTATAGAACCTTTTCGTGGCATATAAAGTAAAACTTTTTTTAATAAATCAATATTTATAGTTTGTGACACGTATTTTGAATGATTGCTAGTAACTAAAACATCTTGTAGTTCACCTAGTTTTATGAACTCTAATTTATTTGTATTATATGAATTGGTTTTTTTAGAAATAACTAAATCCAATTTTTCATTTTCTAATTTTAAAAGCATATCATTTAATTCAGGAGCTAACATATTAACCAAATTCGTATCATGTATATTTACTTTTATATTTTCATTCTCTGCACAGAATTTTGTTATAATTCTACTAAATAATTTATACATACTTACATGTATACCTAAATTAATGTTTCGTACATTTCCATATTTATTATATATATTTTCTAATATAGAAACAGGTTCTTCTATTTCATTATATATTTTTTGACCTTCTTCTGTTAGTTCTATTCCATGATTAGTTCTATTAAATAATTTTATATTTAAATCGCTTTCTAAATTTTTGATATGATTAGTTACTGCTGGCTGTGATATATGTAATATTTCACTGGCTTTTGTAATATTCTTTTCTCTGGCAACTAATGCAAATATTTTATACAACTCTAAATTAACCATAAAATGCATACCTTTCTATATTTCTATTTCCATTGATTTATCTCTAAGGTTATATTCTTTACCTGTTTCTATTATTGTTGCTCTTCCAGGCATTTGTTTTAAAAACTCTTCGCATACAATATCAGATGTGCAATGTGCTAAATATACCATTTGAACATTATTTTGTTTCATGTATTCAATGGTTTTTGTTGTACATTCATCTACTGCTTTTAAATGAAATCCTCCCATAACAGCTAATACTCTATTATCTCCTGTAATTTTTTTAGCATATTCAACTGTATTACAAATACCACTATGCGAACAACCAGAAAGAACAATTAATCCATTTTCTGTTTTTATTACTAATCCTGAATCATCAAGATGTTCATATGTTTCACCATTTTCATCCCATGCAGGCAAATTTTGTCCTTGTTCAAATTCATTTTCTCTATCTATTTGTCCTAAAAATATTACTTCATCACTTATACTATATGGCTTTCTTGATTCAATCAAATTAAACTTTTGCGCTAATTCTTCTCTAGTTTGATTCAGTCCATTATTATTACCTGTTCTCTTACTAATTCTTGTTAGCTCAAAATCTGGATGACATATTAAATCTGTTTTAGTGTTTAGATATTTTAGACCATTTCCATGATCAAAATCACCATGACTTAAAACAATTGCATCTAATTTATCTAAATCAATATTTAATTTTTTAGCATTTTGCATAAAAATATCAGTTTGACCACAATCAAATAGTATCTTTTTACCATAACATTCTATATAAAGTGATATTCCATGTTCATGTCCAAAATTTTCATTACTACATCTATTATCATTTAATGCTACAATTCTTACCATCTATATCCCCCTATTATTTTATATTTTTAAAAATTATATCATATATTAAATTCTTTTACTATTTCTTTTAGTTATGTTTTTTAAGTTTTTATTTTTTTCTTTTTCAAGTTGCTTCAAACTCTTTTTAGGTGTTGGCAAATCTTCTGGCATTGTTCCCCCAAGTTCCTTTATTGTTTTTCTTACTTTTGCACCTACATTATAATGAGTTTTATTAGCTTCTTTTTCAGTTCGTATATTATCCCTTATTAACTTTTCTTCTGTCTGAGAAATTCTAAATAAATTTGCAATTAATTCAGTACTTCCCATATTATCCAAAATATCTTCTCTATATCTAAGTCCTTTTCTTTTAGCAATATCATCAGCTGTTTCTCCATTATATAATCCTTTATATCCGCTATTGTGAAATCTATCAAAATTTTTAACTCCAGCTTTCTTTGCTGTTTGATTAAGTGAATAATTTTCTTTTTTAGTTAAATTTCTTTGATAAAATCTTTTTTCCTCTTCTGTTAGCATAGTATATTCTTTTTCTGTAAGTTCCTGTTTTCTTGTTTGAACTGCAAAGTAAGTTTGGGCTAGTGCAACAATTTTCAATCTAGGATTTGCATTTTGTGCTATAAGATAGCAAGCATACCTGGTTAATCTATAATCTTTCTGTTCTCTTTTAGCTCCAGAACCTATTTCTACCATTTTGTTGTTAACAACAAAATGGTCAATATAAGATAATTCAGAATTTTGACAAGCTATTTTTGCTTTTTCAATTACTGCATCAAAGTATCTCCAATCCTTATAGCTTAAAACTTTCATAAGTTCTCTAGCATACCAAAATTCAACACCATTCTCATCAATATGTTTAATATCTTCAAACGATTTATTATTTTTATCTATTTCTTTCAATAGTTTCAACTCCATTTCTTAATCTAATATTTTGTTATTATTGTAAAACATATGTTTGTGATAGTCAATACTATTTACTTATTTTTCCAAATTATTAAATAAATATAATGCTAATTGATTCTGATGTTCTTTTGTCAGTTCAATTATTTTAGCCATTGCAAATGTTATAGTAGGGTATTTATTAAAATTTATTATTGCTGTTCTATATCCTTCATCTAGGTCTTTTAATTGATTATCAAAAATCTCATACATTTCAGGCTTGTCATATTTTATATTAGTATAATTACTATCACTCATTCTTATCGCTAATCTTAATTTATCTTTTATATCCATATTATTTATCATATCTATTAAACATTTTACTTTTTCTTGTTCCATTTTTTATTTTCTCCTTTAAAATCTTTCATATTTTTTCTTTTTTATTTTATCTTCTTTTATTTCTTCTTTAGTTTTTACCTTCCTATCAAGGTCATTTACAATTTCATTATCATTATCATCAAATATGCCATTTTTATATAAATCATCACTAACATATTTATATTTTTCATCATTATGAAATCCAATCATTTCTTGGAATCTCTTTAAAAGACTTCTCCAAAATTCTTTAAATTTATGAAGTTGTCCTTTTAGTTCTTCTTTGTCAGCATTTAACTCATTTATTTCTTCATCTTTTTCTTTAATAGTGCATTTTAGTTCATTAATTTCATCATCTTTTTGTTCTAATTGATATTTTAAAGAACGATTTTCTCTTTCTATTTCATTTGTAGAATATTCAAAATCTTTAATGGCTAATTCTAAGTCTTTTACACTTCTTATTGTTTTATTGGTATCTTTTACGTCTTTAGTAAAGTTCTTTATTCTCTGAACATTCTCGCTTGAAATAACCATATTATTTTTATTCATTAGAGTAGGTTTTAGATTGTCTAATATTTTAGTTATATCTTTACTTGCATTATCTAAGTTCTCAGTTTGTAAATTTGCTTTAGCTAGTCTTTGTTCATTTTTCTTTAATTGTTTCTTAAAGTCTTTATAGCCATTCATATCTTTAACGCTTATGTCTTGATTTCTGCCTTTTTGTTTTTTCTTAAGTTCAGCAGTTTGTTCATAATACTTATTGAAAGATTTTATACATCTTTTTCGCATTTCATCTTGAATTCTAGTTAAAGACTCTTTAGTAAATATCTTTGATTTTGCAACTTGTTTTTTCATACCTCGTTTATTATTATCACTTATTGGTAGTCCTATTAAGTGCATATGGGGAGAGGTTTCATCAAAATGTATTACTGCATTTGCTACTTTAAATTGTGGTACAACTTTCATTAAATCTTCTACTTGTTCTTTATATACATCTACCATTTTAATTCTATAATTCATATCTTTATCGTTCCAATAATCCATATCTCCAAGTTCTATTATGAATTCACAAGCTAAATCCCATAGCTTACTATCTGATATATGATTAAAGTAATTTTTTATCTTTCTATCTTCACGAGTTTGTTTTGCGTTATATTCTAATCTTGATTGTTCAAATTCTTGAAAATATAATCTTTGCACGTCGTTATATAAATTATTTGTTCCATAAACTACTCTAATTAAATCTCTTCTATTATTATAATCTCTTAAATTATGCTTATTTGCTTTAGATAATCCAGCTTTATTTTGTATTGCATTATTAGAAAATGATGTTGTCTCTGATGGATTGTTTTTTGCAATTTCTTTCGCTTTTAAAGTTCTATTTTTATCACTACCCAAGTGAATAGAATATGCTAATGCTTCGTTCATTTTGCTCTCCTTTCTTCGTAGTTTTGCTTATAAAATCTTCATTGAATTTACTAAGAATTAGCGAATAGATAAATAAAATTTGTGGCACTTTTTACAAATTTTATTTAGATATTTTTTCATAAAAACGAGTTGTAAAATGGAATTTTACAATATGATTTTTGATAAAAAATCATTCGTTTTTGATGAAAAGAGAAGCTAATTCGATGCCTCGCAGAGCCCCCGTAGTTTTGATACTTGTCAAAACTACTAGGGGGTTAGGAATTTTGTCTTAGGACAAATTCCTGCCTCGTAGCCTTTCTTCAAAATGCTACTTCAGCACAACTTAATCTTCGAAGAATTACTCTTTATTTTCTTCAGAGAATTTCACAGGCTTTACATCAATTTCTACTTGTCCATCTTTTTTATATGTAACTGCCATATCATTTACATCTGGTATAGCATTAAAGTATGGCTCAATATTTTCTATATCTTCTACTTTAAATTCATCATCTCCATCAATATAAATTATTCCAAATCGATATGTTTCCATTTTATTATCTGGATCTAATTTATAATAATCTTCTAATGGGAATACTCTTACAATAGCACTATTGTTTTCAACAAAGTTAAAGTAAAACATTTGCTTTTGTAAGTAATAAGTTGCCTCTGTAAAATGAACATCATAATATTGCTGTAATCTCATTATTATTTCTCCAAATTCTTCTTCTGGCAAATAATTACTAAATCTAACACTTCCTAGTATATTTCCTAATAACATTGGTTTAGTTGTATCAATATAACCTTTATCGTATAATTCTTGGCATGGTTTACAAATTGATTCTCTAAAGTTTATTTGTTTTACAACTACTTCTTTACCAACTAAAGCAAGTTCTATATCATCTACATACCTCATTATTACATCTGCTTGTTCTTCTCTTGTGTGATATTTCCACATTTTAATTCTTTCTTGATATTCTTTATTAAGCATAAGCTTATTTATATAATCAATATCTCTTTTTAATAAAATATCTTTTGGAGTAAATTTTAATTCTTCTATTGTGTCTGTTTCATTTAGTTTGTTTTCTAATTCAGTTATTGCTTTTTCTACAATATGTTTTTCTTCTTTATATTCTTTTACATCAAATGCACCATTGATATATGCTTTTTTTATTCTTTCTAATTTATTATTTTGATTTATTATTTCCTTTTGTAATTGTTCTTTTGGCTCATCAAATTTTTGCTTTAACATTGGTAAGAAGAATTGATTTACAACTGAATCATATTGCACTAACTCTTCTATAAACTGGCTAAAATAGTCATTTATAACTTTTTCTTTAAATTCAATTTTACAATCATTACAATAATAGTAATAGTAAGTGTTATTATTTTTCTTTGTAGTTGCTTTACCACCTAAAATTCTATTACATTTAGGACATTTTAGTTTCTGCAAATATAAATATGTTAGAGTTCTTTTATAACTTCTAGAATTTTTCTTTTTCTGCACTTGGCATTCTTCCCACATTTCTTTTGAAATAATTGCTGGTGCAACATTTTCATAGTAGGTAGGGTGCTTTGTTCTTTTCCCATGAATAAAATCTCCTTTATATATTTCATTTTCTAAAACAGAAAGTATGGTTGCATCTCTCCAATTTTCTCTACCTAAAACTCTTTCTTCATTAAAAAGATTACTTATTTTCTGATAAGAATATCCTTCATAATATAGATTAAATATTCTTACTACTACATCTTTTGTAGAATAATCTATTACTAGTTTTTTATCTTCTCTTTTATATCCTAATGGTGCTTTATGTGGTATATGTCCTTGTTTTATTGCTCCTGCCATTCCTATTTTTGTTCTTTCACTAGTTCTTTCTATTTCATTTTGGCTTACACTCATAAGTAGTCTTGAAATCATTTTCCCATTTGCTGTTGTTGTATTTACTTCATCGTTTGCACAATCTAAATATGCATCATTTTCATCTAAAAAGGTTATTAGATTTTCCCAATCATAAATACTTCTTGTTATTCTGTCTAGCTTTAAAGAAATTATTGTATTTATCTTTTTAGATTTAATATCTTCTTTTAATCTTTCAAACTCTGGTCTATGATTACCAGTCTTTGCACTTATTCCTGCATCTTGATAGTAGTCTATAATTTCATAACCTTTAAATTTACAAAAAGCTTCTAATCTTTCTTTTTGCTCTGGTAGACTAAAACCTTCTCTTGCTTGATCTTCAGTAGATACTCTCATATACAAGCCACATTTTTTCTTATCATTATCCATTTTATAAAACCTCCAATCCTAGCTATAAATAACATCTCTATATGTTCTTGTTCTCACGGGTCGCCTAAGGTCGCCGACCCCTACAACAAAAAAAGAGACATCAAAAGTACATATTAGTACATTTGACATCTCTTGAATTTATTTATTGAAAAAAATAATTTTCTAAAAACCATATCACCAACTCCTTATTCTTAATAAACATAAGTAGTTTGCGATAAGTATTATATCACAATTCTCAGAAATGTCAATTATTTACAAATTATATACTTTTTAAGTATTTTTCTAATTCAGATAGTTTAATCTTTTTTGCAAGATTAGATATATATACGTCATTAGAATAATTAAATATTAAAAAAGTAGTATTCTTTATAATTACTCTATGAGGCTCTATATATGAGAGATTTGTTTTTTCTATTTTTCTAATACTCCCATTAAGAAATATAGGCTTTACTTTGGCAAACTCGCATATAAACTCTAACCTCTGTTTTAGACTTTCATCAAATTGCAATTTTTCCTTAATTATCTTCATATCAAACACCATCCTTTCTGGATGATATTTTGTAATAAAAAAAATATCATCCTTTTCAGAATGATATTTATATTCCTGTTCTAGTTCGAACAGATTTAACAATGGTTGGGCTGGCTAGATTCGAACTAGCGCATGCCAGAGTCAAAGTCTGGTGCCTTACCGCTTGGCTACAGCCCATTATACTGGGGTGGAAGATGGGACTCGAACCCACGGCCTCTAGTGCCACAAACTAGCGCTCTAACCAACTGAGCTACATCCACCATATGCATTTTTTCAAATGCATATATAATTTTAAACTATTTTTTTAGTATTGTCAACATTTTCTTTAACTTTGATAGTGTCAATTTTTTTCGG
>DNVW01000013.1:0-18537 GCA_003507395.1 Clostridiales bacterium
CGAAATTATTTTACACTAACTATTGGAAAAAAGAAAGAGAATAAGAGAGATTATTTAATAAAATTTGTTCTAAAAAATACTTGTCTATAATAATTATTAATAAATAAATCATTACTTAGAAAATGAATAATTTAAATTGCCAAAATGGAGGGATAAAAGTGAAAAAGAAAATAATATTAATAATTATTTTGCTTGCAATTGTTTTAGTAATCGTAGCATATTTTTTTATGCAAAAAAAAGGAGGGGAAATTCAAAAAGAATATCAGCCACAAGAAGAAATTACAGATGAACAAATGAGGCAGACTATTATTTCCTTATACTATAGGAACAAAGAAACAGGAGAACTAATGCCAGAAGGCAGATTAATAGATGTCAAAACATTGTTAAATAACCCATATAAGACATTAATAGAAATGCTTATTGAAGAACCAAGAAATAACAAATTAGAATCAGCAATTCCAAAAGAAACAGTTATAAATAAGGTTGAATTAAAAGATGATATTTTGTATTTAGATGTATCCAAAGAATTTATAGAAAACCACCAAGGAGGGGAAAAAGAAGAAAATACTACAATATATTCAATAGTAAATACATTGTGTGAATTAACAGAGGTAAATAAAATAAAAATACTAATAGATGGTGAAGAGAATAAAGAGTTTAAAGATGGAAAGGTGAAATTTGATATATTATTTACTAAACAAAATTAATTTTTTAATATATCAAATAGTTTTATACCATTTAAAATTCTGGTACCACTACGTAAAAATTTTTCTACTTCAAAAAGGGAACAAATAGTGTTCTCTTTTTTTTCTGCAAAATTAATTTTTTTCTTTTTTTCATCTTTATTATTATACATATAAAACCTCTTTTGAAATTTATTTTAATATATAATATGTTAATAAATATAAAATGTTTATACTATTGCAAAATAAAATAAAATTAATATATAATGTAAAATATAAAAAAAAAAAAGGGGGAAAATATATGAATTACAAAATTGTAGGAGAAACTGTACCAGTTGTGGAAGTAACATTAAAAAAAGGTGAAAGTATGTATACTCAATCTGGCGGCATGACTTATCAAACAGAGGGAATAGAAATGAATACAAATGCAAGAGGAGGAATAATGAAAAGCTTAGGAAGAGCTTTTGCAGGTGAATCAATATTTATGGCAAATTATAGAGCAACAAAAGATGATGCTGTTGTGGCATTTGCTACAACAGTTCCTGGAAGTATAGTAGCACTTGACTTAAGCCAAATACCACAAGGAATAACATTACAAAAAGGTGCTTTCTTATGTGCAGAGCAAAATGTAGAAACTAAAGTAGCATTTACAAAACGATTCAGCGCAGGATTATTTGGAGGAGAAGGATTTATTTTGCAAAAAGCAATAGGCAGTGGAACTTTGTTTATTGAAGTAGATGGAGATCCAATAGAAAAAGTCCTTGGACCAGGTGAAGTTTTAAAAGTAGATACAGGTAATGTCGTAGCATTTGAGTCAACAGTAAGTTATGAAATAGAAACTGTAAAAGGTTTAGGAAACATATTCTTAGGTGGAGAAGGATTATTTTTAACAAAATTAGTAGGGCCAGGAAAAGTAATAATACAATCTCAAAATTTTGGAGATTTTGCGGGCAGAGTATTAAATCTACTTCCAAAAAAATACAATGGGTAAAGAAGCAAAATCGGTGTAATTTATTGCATTACTATAATAAGCATGTACTAGAAAAAATGAAAAGCAAAAGGAAAGTGTAAAATAATGAAATTGAAAGAAAATGAAAGAATTGACGATTTAGAATATAAAGGTTTAAAAGTAATACAACAAGAGGATGGATTTTGCTTTGGTATAGATAGTGTATTACTTTCTGATTTTGCAAAAGATATAAAAAAAGAAGCAGTAGGATTAGATTTAGGTACAGGCACAGGAATATTGGGCATACTTTTATGTGGAAAAACAGAGCTCAGCAAAATATATGGAATAGAGATACAAGAACAAGTAGCAGAAATGGCAAAAAGAAGTATTCAATTAAATGGGTTAGAAAGTAGATTTGAAATAATAAATAAAAATATAAAAGAATTAGATAATATATTTGAAAAGAACAGTTTTGATTTTATTGTTACAAATCCTCCATATAAAAAATTAAACACAGGAAAAATTAATGAAAAAGATAAAAAAATAATATCTAGACATGAAGTAACAGCAACATTAACAGATTTTATAAATATAAGCTATAAAATGTTAAAAGACAAAGGAACACTTTATATGGTTCATAGACCAGACAGACTTGTAGACATAATATACGAAATGCGACATAATAAAATAGAGCCTAAAGAAATAAAACTTGTATATCCGTATGAAAACAAAGAGCCTAATTTAGTATTAATAAAAGCAATAAAAAATGGAGGACAATTTTTAAAAATAGACAAACCATTATATATTTATAGAAAAGATGGTAAATATACAGAAGAAATATTAAAAATATATAATAAAAATTAAGGAGTAACACAATGAGTGGAAAATTATATTTAGTCGCAACACCAATAGGTAATTTAGAAGATATAACATTAAGAGCATTAAAGATACTAACGGAAGTGGACATTATTGCAGCAGAAGATACAAGACACACATTAAAATTGTTAAACCATTATGCAATTACAAAACCATTAATTAGTTACCATAGACATAATGAAGAAGTAAAATCAGATTTATTAATAGAGAAATTAAAATCTGGAGAAAATATTGCATTAGTTACAGATGCAGGAACTCCACGGGATATCAGATCCGGGAGAAGAAATTGTAAAAAAAGCAATAGAAAATAATATAAATATAATACCTATACCTGGTGCATGTGCTTTAGTAAATGCATTAATTTGTTCAGGATTAAATACCAAGGAATTTATATTTTATGGATTTTTGCCATTGAATAAAAAATTAAGAACAAATAAGTTAAATGAAATTTCAAAACAAAATAAAACTATAATATTATATGAAGCACCACATAAATTATTAAAAACATTAAATGATATATTAGAAAACATAGGAGATGTTAATTGTACATTAGCAAAAGAAATAACTAAGATACACGAAAATTTTATAAGAGGTAGCATAAGCGAAATAATCGCCAAGTTTGAAGAGATAAAGGGTGAATATGTCATAATTTTAGATTTAAATAATAATGTTAAAGAAAAAAATAATTTTGAAGAGATGAGTTTAGAAGAACATTATTTGTATTATGAAAAAAAAGGAATGGATAAAAAGGAAATAATAAAACAGATTGCGAAAGATAAAAATACAAATAAAAACGAAATTTATCAAAAATTTTTAAAAAAATAGTGTCTTTACGACACTATTTTTCTTCTATTGTAGAAATTTTATTAATACACTTTTTACAAATTTGCTTATCTCTATATTGACTTAAATCTTTATCAGACCCGCAAAAAATACAATTAGGAACATATTTTTTCAATACAATTGTAGATCCATCAACATATATTTCGATGGGGTCTTTTTCTAATATGCCAAATTGATTTCTTAACTCAATTGGAATTACAACCCTTCCAAGTTCGTCAACTCTTCTTATTATTCCAGTAGATTTCATATATTTCCTCCTTAAAAACAACATTATTCGACAAAGAATTTATAATTATAATAACACAAACTTGGTAAAAAATCAACAAAAAATTTACAAAAATTTACTTTTTTAAAAAGTCAAAATAAGAATATTAAAAACATTTACAATAACAACTAAATTTGAAACATAAAATAAAAAAACAAGAATAACATGTAAAAAACAAATTTGGTAAAAGGAGAGACATGTTAAATATAATTTGGCCTTTATTTATAGTAATTTCATTTATATATGCCTTTTTTTCTGGAAATATAGAACAAGTGAGCAATGGTATTTTTGAGTCATTAACAGATGTAGTAAATTTATCACTTACTTTTTTAGGAACAATGTGTTTATGGAATGGGATAATGGAGATTGCAAAAAAAACAACACTAATAAAAAAGTTAACTAGTTTTTTGAAACCATTAATAAAATTTTTATTTCCAGAGCTAACCAAAAATGAAAAAGCTAAAGAAGAAATTTCTATGAACATAATTGCAAATGTTTTAGGTTTAGGAAATGCAGCTACACCTTTGGGATTAAAAGCAATGAAAACAATGCAAAAAGAAAACAAAGATAAAACGACATTATCTAATTCAATGGCAATGTTTATTTTAATAAATACAGCTTCAATTCAGTTAATACCTACAAATGTAATAGCCATTAGAAATTCTTTAAATTCTACTGCTCCAACACAGATAATTTTTCCTGTATGGATAGCCACAATAATTGCTGCTATATCCTCAATTATGGCTGCTAAAGTATTTATAAAAATGGGAAAATAAAATATGCGAACGAAGTAAAAAGACATTTATTGAAAGAGAGGATGAATAGAATGCAAGTTATAAACTATATATCTTCTGCAGCAATACCAACTGTTATATTAATAATATTATTATATGGAGTAGCTGAAAAAAATAAAGTATATGATACATTTTTAGAAGGTGCAAAAGATGGAATTGAAATTGTATTTAAATTATTTCCAACACTAGTAGGCATTTTTTTAGCGGTAGGTGCACTTAGAAAATCTGGAATAATAGATCTTATTATTAAACTTATTTCTCCAATTACAAATTTATTGAAAATACCAAGTCAGATTTTACCATTAGCTATGTTAAGGCCTATATCAGGAAGTGCATCAATGGCAGTAGCAGTAGATATTATGCAAAAATATGGAGTGGATACAACAATAGGATTGATAACATCAACAATAATGGGTTCGACAGAAACTACTTTGTACACAATAGCAGTATATACAAGTTGTGTAGGAGTTAAGAAAACAAGATTTGTACTATTTGCAGCATTAATAGCAGACTTTGTAGGAATGATTACCTCTGTAGTAATTTGGCAAATTTTGTCGTGAAGTTTTAATTGACATTATAAAACTCTAGTAGTAATATATATACATAAATTTATCTAAAGGAACATAAAATGTTATTAAAACTTATACTATTTATTTCATTATATTTTTTAATCAAAAAAATAATCGAAAAAATTTTATCTAAAAAGATTCTAAAAAAAATTTCCGATTAAATTAATTTGTTTTTAATTTTGTAGAGGAAACGATGATGCTATATTAAAGCATGCCATTTTTCCCGTAAATACAAAGGTTTATAAAATTTTTTAGCCCCCGAATAAATAAATTTTAGGTTTCCTCTACAATGATAATATATATTATGCTAATTCAATAATTGAACTAGGCTCATATCTTTTAGCTATACTTAAACTAAATGAACAGCTATCAAAATTTTTGTTATTCTCAATTAATTCATTCATTACGGTTTTATAAGCAAGCTCTGGAAAATTATTTTCTTTGCTTAGATGACCAAGCATAACACTTTTAAGTCCACTTTGTAATAAGTAAGAAATAGTTTGACCAGCTAAAATATTTGATAAATGTCCATTAGGACCAGCAATGCGTTGCTTTAAAGAATATGGGTATGTAGAATACTTTAATATTTCTGGATCATAGTTAGATTCTAGTAATATAAAAGAACTATTTTCTAATTTACTAATTATATTAGAGTCTATGTGACCTAAATCAGTAGCAATACTAATTTTTTTATTGCTATAATAAATATTAAATCCACAAGGCTCAGCTGCATCATGAGGAATGCTAAATGGAAATATTTTTAAGTCACCAATAGTAAAATTTGTATTAGAATTAAAAAGCTTTTGATTAGCTAATTCTATTTTTATACTTTGGTCAGGCATAGCTTGCCAAGTGCCTTTATTGGCATATACAGGTATATTATATTTTTTAGAAAGTGTACCTAGACCTTTTATATGGTCAGAATGTTCATGGGTAACTAAAATAGCATTAATTTCAGTTATATCAACTTCAATATTAGAAAGTGCAGAAACAATCTTTTTTGCACTTTCTCCTGCATCTATTAAAATTTTAGTATTTGGTGTTTCTACATATAAACTATTTCCAGTACTGCCACTATATAAACTGCAAAATCTAAACATAATTTTCTTCTTCCTTTGCTCTATTCTGAAACTCTTTGAATATTAGCACCTAAATTTCTAAATTTTTGCTCAATATTTTCATAGCCTCTATCTATATGCTCAATATTAAATATCTGTGTTTCACCTTTAGCAATAATTCCAGCAATTATCAATGCTGATCCTGCTCTTAAGTCAGTTGCATAAACAGGAGATCCAGATAATTCTTTTACTCCTTCAAAAAAAGCAGATTTACCTTGAGCTGTAATTTTAGCTCCCATTTTATTTAATTCATTTGTATATTGAAATCTAGATTCCCATATACTTTCATTTATTATACTTGTACCATCAGCGATAGAAAGAACTACACCCATTTGCGGTTGCAAATCTGTAGGAAAACCAGGGTAAGGTAGTGTTTTAACAGTTGCTTTAGAAGGTCTTTGGTTACAAAAAACGCGTATAGAGTCCCCGAAATCCTCAACACAACCACCAATTTCTAAAATTTTTGCAGTAACACAATCTAAATGTTCAGGGATACAGTTTTTTATTAATATATCTCCTTTAGAAGCTACGGCAGCAAGCATAAAGGTACCTGCCTCAATCTGATCAGGAACAACAGAGTAAGAGCCATTTTTTACTAATTCCTTTACTCCATTTATTTTTATAACATCTGTTCCAGCACCACGAATATCTGCTCCCATAGAATTTAAAAAGTTAGCAACGTCAACAATATGAGGCTCTTTAGCGGCATTATCTATAGTGGTAGTACCTTCTGCTAATACACTTGCTAACATTATATTAATAGTTGCACCAACAGAGACAATGTCCATGTAAATAGAAGTGCCAACTAGTTTTTTAGCTTTTGCAGAAATTTTACCTTGACCCACATCTACTTTAGCACCTAGTGCTTCAAAGCCTTTTATATGTTGATCTATTGGTCTTGCTCCCAAATTACATCCACCAGGGATACCAACTTCAGCACAACCGCATCTACCAAGTAGAGCACCTAATAAATAATAAGAAGCTCTAAATTTACTTGTCATTTCTAATGGTGCATTTGTACAATCTATATTTCTTGTATCTATGGTAATTTCATTTGGGGTATTCCAAGTGATTTTAGCACCAAGTGTACTTAATATTTCACAAAAAATTTTAACATCACTTATATTTGGCAAATTTTCAATAGTACAAATTCCATTCACTAATAATGTAGCAGGTAAGATAGCAACTGCAGCGTTTTTTGCACCGCTTATTGTTACATCTCCCTTTAGGCGTGTGCCTCCTTTTATAACAAACTTATCCAATGTATTCCCTCCAATAAATAAAGATAGAGTAAAAACTCTATCTCTATTTATAACATAAATTATTTATTTTTACAAGATACTTATTTAATTATTAGCTAACTTGATATTTTGAAAAAATTCTAATAATTTAAATTTGAATTTTACATCTGCATTTTGTGTGTTAGTAACTAAATTATATTCTTCGTTAGGCAAATTATTTTTAATAGTTTCTTTAGAATCTTCCGAAACTATTCCACTACTAACATCTACAAAACAAAGAGGAGGAAACATTACACACCACCAATTTTGTCCATTGGCATTTCCTATTTCCACTCTTAAAGCATCATAGTAGCCAGCAGGTAATGAAATATCACCATAATTTTTAGTAGGAAAAGCAAAATTCCCTATATTAATATTTACATCATAATTATATCCATTGTCACTAATTATTTGATGTGCAATTGTATAAAAATCATCTTGATGTGACTCGGCAATTGAAATAGCTTCTTTTCTACTAGTACATTTATTAGAAATAGAATTCATATATTCTATTAAAGCATCTCTTACTAAATATTTTAAATTCTGGTCTTCTTCAGTATCACTATTTGCAATAACGTGTAATCTAAATACACTATCAGCAATATTAGTAGATACAGCATTTGCATATGAGAAAGCACAAATAAAAACATATATACTAAATAATACAATTAAAACCAAAAATCTTTTTAAATTTGCATTTGTAAAAAATTTTTTCATAAAAAACCTCCATTTGAAAAAATAGTATGTATAGTAAAATTATTAACTAAATAAAAAAAATTATACATAAATTCCAAGAAAAATGTATGTCGAAATAAAGTGTACGATTGTTTAGAAAATAAGTTGACTTTAAAAAGATAAAATGGTAAAATTTACCAAGAAAAACAAAAGAAAAAACAAGAAACTTATGCCCGAAAGGAATGAAAATTATATGAATAAAATAAAAAAATTATGTGGATTTTGTATAAATGAATGGCATTTAACAACAATGATCCTTCCTTACATAAGCAAAGAAATAGAGAATAACTATAAGATGATTACTATATTAGAAAATAGTATTGAAGAAAACATAAAAACATTAATTAAAAAATTGAATTTAAAAAATGAAGAAGACATATTGGAGATTAACTGGAAACAAAGTGTAGCACAAAAATATACCGAAGTAGGTTCTAAATTAAATATAATTGCAAAAAGTGATGAAAAATATATTATATTAGTAAATGGAAGAAAAAACTTTATAGATGTTGTAAATAAACATATTGATAAATGGTTGAAAAAAAATACAAAAGTAAAACAAGAAATAAAAATTATAAATTGTTATGAAATAACGGACTTTAACTATAATATAACAGAAATATTAGATTCACACGATAGAATAATAAACACATCAGGAGAAAAAAGAATAGACGAAGTATTTGAGGATTATAAAAAAGAAGGAAAAATCGAAGAAGCTACTAGCTAGACTAATATTAGAAAAGGCAATTGACTAAAATATTTTTATGATATAGAATATGAAAAGAAAAAAGAAAAGAAGAAAGGAAAGTGAAATAATATGGAAGAGAAACTTTTGGCCACAAAGGAAATTCTTAAAAAATATGGACAAGAACATTTACTAAGCAATTATGAAAAATTATCAAACGAGGATAAAAACAGATTATTAAATGATATATTAACAATAGATTTTGGTGAAATTTCAAAGTTATATGAACAAACAAAACATAAAATTAAATTCGAAAATTGTAAAATAGAACCAATTGAGCATGTGGACAAAGCAAAACTTTCAAACGAAGAAATCCAAAAATATTCAGAAATAGGAATAGAGCAAATTAAAAAAGGAAAATTGGCAGCTGTGACAATGGCAGGAGGACAAGGAACTAGATTGGGACATAATGGACCAAAGGGAACCTTTGACTTAGGACTAGACTCACATAAATCTATTTTTGAGATACTATGTGATACTTTGAAATTAGCAAGAAAAAAATACGGAGTTGTCGTTCCATGGTATATCATGACAAGTGATGAAAACAATGATGAAACAGTTGAATTCTTTGAAAAAAACAATTATTTTGATTATCCTAAAGAAGCAGTAAAATTTTTTATTCAGGGTGAAATGCCTATGATTAATACAGAAGGTAAAATATTATTAAATGAAGAAGGATTGATAAAACAAGCAGGAGCAGGACATGGTGCTATTTTTGAGGCAATGAGAAAAAATGGTATTATATATGAAATGCAAAATAAAGGAATTGAATGGGTATTTATCGGAGGAGTAGATAATGTTTTAGTAAAAATGGTAGATCCTGTATTAATAGGTTTATCAATAGAAAGAAATGTATTAGCAGCAGGAAAAAGTGTAGTAAAAGCAAATCCACATGAAAAGGTAGGAGTTTTCTGCAAAAAAGATGGAAAACCAAGTGTTATAGAATATTCGGAAATATCTAATGAATTAGCAGAAGCTGTTGATGAAAAAGGAGAGTTGCTATTTGGAGAGTCACATATTCTTTGCAATCAATTTAACATAAAAATATTGGAAGAATTAGCTAAGAATAAACTACCATATCATGTGGCATTCAAAAAGGCAACATACATGGATGAAAAAGGAAATATTATAAGTCCAACAGAGCCAAACGCGTATAAGTTTGAAGCATTTATCTTTGATGCATTTTCATCTATACCAGAAATGTTGGTTATGAGAGTTAAAAGAGAAGAGGAATTTGCACCTGTAAAAAACGCAGAAGGAGTTGATAGTCCAGAAACAGCAAGAAAATTATATAAAGATTATTTTGCAAATAACTAATGAAAGGAAGAAAACAAAAAATGGAAGAATATATGCAAAAATATAACAAATGGTTAGCAGACCCAGTTATAGATGAAAAATCAAAAAAAGAATTAAAAGCAATAGAAGGTAACGAAGAAGAAATAAAAGAAAGATTTTATAAAGATTTAGAATTTGGTACAGCAGGGTTAAGAGGTATTATTGGAGTTGGAACAAACAGAATGAATAAATATACTGTTACAAAGGCAACACAAGGATTAGCAAATTATATAATAAAAAAAGGCGGACAAGATAAAGGTGTTGCAATTGCATATGACTCTAGGAGAATGTCAGATCTATTTAGTGAAGAAACAGCATTATGTTTAAATGCTAATGGAATTAAAACATATAAATTTGAAACATTAAGGCCAACACCAGAATTATCATTTGCCGTAAGAGAATTGGGCTGTATTTCTGGAATAGTTATAACAGCAAGCCATAATCCACCAGAATATAATGGATATAAAGTATATTGGGATGATGGCGCACAGATTGTAGAGCCAATAGATGCAGAAATAATACAAGAAGTAAACAATATAACAGATTTATCATCTATAAAAACAATGAATAAAGAAAATGCAATACAACAAGGATTATACAATGTTATCGGTAACGAAATAGATGATAGATATATTGAAGAATTAAAAAAATTAATTATTAATAAAGATGCAATTAATGAAATGCGAAAAGATATAAAGATAGTATATACACCACTACATGGAACAGGTGGAATGCTAGTAAAAAGAATTCTTAAAGAGATTGGATTTGAAAATGTATATGTTGTAAAAGAGCAAGAAGAACCAGATGGAAATTTCCCAACAGTAGATTATCCAAATCCTGAAGATAGCAAAGCATTTAAATTAGCTCTAGAACTTGCAAAAAAAGTTGATGCAGATATAGTATTAGCAAATGATCCAGATGCAGATAGATTAGGTGTTTATGTAAAAGACACAAAAACAGGAGAATATATACAATTTAATGGAAACATGACAGGAAATTTAATAGCAGAGTATATACTATCACAAAAACATGAAAAAGGACAATTAACTGCTAATAGTGCTGTTATAAAGACAATAGTTTCATCTAATTTAACAGATGCAATTTGTGACTACTATGGTGTAAAGCTATTTGAAACATTAACAGGATTTAAAAACATAGCAAAAATAATTAGAGGATTTGAAGAAAATAATAATAATTATAATTGTCTATTTTCATATGAAGAAAGCTATGGATGCATAATAGGAACACATGCAAGGGATAAGGATGGAATAGTTGCAGTAATGATACTATGTGAAATGGTGGCTTATTATAAGAAACAGCATATGACATTATGGGATGAAATAAACAAAATGTATGAAAGATATGGATATTATAAAGAAAAACAATTTTCTATTTCATTAAAAGGAATTGAAGGCGAAATAAAAATAAAGCAAATGATGGAAAATATGAGAAATAATCCACCAGAAACTATGGGAGGATATAACGTAGAGGCAGTAAGAGATTACCAAACAGGTAAAATAATAAACACACTTACAGGAAAAGAAGAAAAAACTAATACAGCAAAATCTAATGTACTATATTATGAACTAAATGATGATGCTTGGTGTGCAATTAGACCTTCAGGTACAGAACCAAAAATAAAATTCTATATTGGAGTAAAAGGCAAAAATATGGAAGATGCAGATAAAAAACTATCAGAAATAGAAAAAGAACTTTTAAAATAATGTCAATGGAGACGGAGATTTTGACAATCTCCGCCTTTATAAAATAGATCTTTTTTAATAAAATTATTTTAGAGAGAAATGAAAATATAATAATTAATAGGAGAAAAAATCAATGAATGAAATAGTTTTTGTAACACATAATAAAGGAAAAATAGCATCAGCTAATAAGCAATTAGAAGGAGTAACTTTTAAAGTTTTTGAATATGAACTAGAAGAACCTAGAAGTGATGATATAAAATATATATCAAAGTATAAAGTAATGGAAGCCTATAAATTAGTAAATAAGCCATGCATTTCTCTAGATTGTGGATTTTGGATAGATGAATTAAATGGCTTTCCTAGAGCTTTTGTAAATTTTGCATTAGATACAATAGGAATAAATGGACTACTAAAATTGATGGAAGGAAAAGAAAACAGAACTTGCAGATTTACAGAATGTTTATCTTATTACGATGGAAAAGAGTTACATCAATTTATGGGAAAACATGAAGGAACTTTAACTGAAAAAATGTTAGGAAATGATACAGATAAAAAATGGTCTGATTTATGGTATATATTTAAACCATACGGATATGATAAAACATTGGCCCAAATGACAGAAGAGGAAAGAGCAGGTAGAATAAAGTATGAATCAGTAGATTCAATGAAACAATTCTCAAAATGGTATAAAGAACAAAAATTTTAAATGAAAAGCAAAAAAATAAGTTTGACTCAATAAGAATATGATGCTATAATAGAAATATGTTAAAGGAAGGTGATTACTATGGATAATTCTGATAATAGTGACAATAATAATTTGAGATGATTATTATAAAAATTATTTTGTGATGAAGATGAAAGGCTGTAAAGGTTACTAGTAGAGAGTAAGGGTCAGCGGTTGAAAGCCCTTTTAGAAAACGTACATAACCGAAACACGTTGGAGCAGAATAATTTTTAAAGAGTGGAAAGAATAAAACTTTCAATCTGGGTGGTACCGCGGATATTAATATATATTCGTCCCTGCAATTCTAAGCAGTGGGCGATTTTTTGTACCCTAAAATTGCCACTGCTATTGAAGGAGGAATAGAAATGAAAGAGTACAGAACACATTATTGTGATGAAATTACAACAAAAGACATTGGACAAAAAGTACGAATTGCAGGATTCGTAGAAACAATTCGAGATTTAGGAGGATTAGTATTTTTGGACATACGAGATATGTATGGAATAGTGCAAGTAGTTACATCTGCGGAAAGTAAAGATGTAGATGTAATTTCACATATTCCAACACAATCAGTAGTCACAGTTTATGGAATAGTAAGAGAAAGATCTGAAGATACAATTAACTTAAAATTAAAGACAGGTAAAGTAGAAATTTATATTGAAGAAATAAAAATATTAGGAAAAAGAACGAAAGCTTTACCATTTGAAATAGGTGGAGATACACCGGTAAGAGAAGATTTAAGATTAAAATATAGATATTTAGATTTAAGGTCAGAAAAAATAAGAAGTAATTTACAATTAAGAGCTAAAGTAATTCAATTTTTAAGGGAACAAATGATAGGAAAAGATTTTTTAGAGGTTCAGACACCAATATTAACAGCATCATCGCCAGAAGGAGCAAGAGACTATTTAGTACCAAGTAGATTGCATAAAGGGAAATTTTATGCCCTTCCTCAAGCGCCACAACAATTTAAGCAATTGTTAATGGTGGCAGGTATAGATAAGTATTTTCAAATAGCGCCATGTTTTAGAGATGAAGATGCAAGAGCAGATAGAGTAGCAGGAGAATTTTATCAATTAGATATGGAAATGGCATATAGCACGCAAGAAGATGTTTTCGAAGTAATGGAGCCAGTAATGTATGAAACATTTAAAAAATTTTCTGATAAAGAAATTTCAAAATATCCATTTAAGAGAATTAGTTATAAACAAGCTATGTCTAAATATGGAAGTGATAAACCAGATTTAAGAAACCCATTAGAAATTGTGGATGTAACAGATTTATTTAAAAATATTGACTTAAAAGCATTTGCAGGACAAATGGTAAGAATAATTGCAACACATAATGTCAAAGACCAACCAAGAAGCTTCTTTGAAGAAATGACAGATTATGCCATAAAAGATTTAAAAGCTAAAGGATTGGCATGGCTTAGAATTATGGATGATTTAACTCTACAAGGGCCAATTGCTAAATTTATTCCAGAAAAAGCTAAATTAGAAATGCTAAAAAGAACAGATTCAAAAGAAGGAGATTGTTTATTTTTTATTGCAGAATATCCTAAAGTAGTTGATAAATTAGCAGGGAGTATTAGAGATGAATTAGGTAAAAGACTAGGTTTAATAGATGAAAATAAAATAGAATTTTGTTGGATAACAGACTTCCCTATGTATGAGTATGATGAAAGAGGAAAATTAACATTTTGCCATAACCCATTTTCAATGCCACAAGGAGGAATGGAAATATTAGACACGGAAGATCCTTTATCAATACTTGCATATCAGTACGATTTAGTATGCAATGGAGTAGAATTAGCTTCAGGAGCAGTTAGAAACCATGACCCTGAAATAATGATAAAAGCATTTGAAAAAGTAGGATATAATAAAAAATATATTGAAGAAAAATTTACTGCAATGTTTTCAGCATTTCAATTTGGAGCACCTCCCCATGCAGGAATTGCACCAGGAGTAGATAGAATGTTGATGATATTAACAAATAGCAAATCTATCAGAGAAGTTATTGCATTTCCCCTAAGTAGCAAAGCAGAGGATTTAATGATGGGTGCACCTGGAATAGTAACAACAGAACAATTAAGAGAACTGCATTTAAGAGTATCAGAATTATAAAAAATGCCCAAAAGTGCCAAAAGGGACGGGGAATTTTGGCACACTTTGGCACATATACTGATAGTAAAATTGAAAGTAAAATGCCGAGTCAAGAATTATCAGATATAATTATTAGTTGTTGCTTCAGTGTCGTAATAAAATTATTAAAGTAATCCACTCCATAGCTAATACCTTATGGAGTGAACTAGGTTAAAATATAATGAAAATTTATTATAAAAGACCGGATTTTTATTATCTTATAACGAGAATTGATATGAGAACAACAATGGATACAGATGCGAATATTATAGGAATGAATTTTTAAAAAAGTGCAATAGAAATACAATATATTATAAAATCTTTATTTACACAGAAAAAGCAATATAAAATATTGGAGGAAAATCATGAAAAAAATATTTTTGACAAGTAATTTAAATCATTATCATAAAATAGCTAATAAAAAAATTGCAAATGAGATTAATAACACTAATGGATTAGTAGGACAATTGAAAAAGACTATTAATAGATTTGACACAATTGTATATATCGCTTCTAACCCAAGTGATATTGAGAAAGTTACTGAATATTCGAATCTATTGTTTGAAGCTTTAAAACTATCAGATATAGCTTTTAAAAATTATTATATTTTAGATGATAGAACAAAACATAATGTTACTAATTATATAAAGCAAGCTGATTTGATATTTTTAAGTGGTGGAGATACATATATTCAAAATCAATTTTTTAATGAAATGAATTTAAAATATCTATTAAAGGAATATAATGGTGTTATAATTGGACAAAGTGCTGGTTCAATAAATCTTGCTGAGAATGTTTATAATAGTCCAGAAAATGGCACTAATTCAGAGCCTGTTCATTTTACTGGTTTGGGTTTAACAGAAATAAATATAGAGCCACATTTTAATATTGAAACTTCTAATTTTAATGAGTTAGAAAATTATCAAAGAGATAACATTTTAGGTGAATCATTAAGCAAAACAATTTATGCTTTGTGTGATGAAAGTCATATTTTTGAAACGGACAATTCAATAGTTGTTTATGGACAAAGTTATATTATACGTAGAGGTATAATTAGTTTGTTATGTAATAATAAAGAAAGTTTTATTATAAAATGAAATGATATATAGAGATGCCAAAATTCCCCGTCCCCTTTGGCATAAAAAAATATACAAAGGAATTAAGTACAAAAATGTACAAAATAGAAATAATGGAAACAGATATAAAAAATTTAATAAAAGAAACACAGGAACTGCCAAAGAAGTTAAGAATACAAGTAAAATTAAAATATATGGCTATAGGAATGATGATAAGTGCAATAATATCAGTTATTCTAATAATTATCCTAAAATAAAATATACTGGTAATTCTTTAAATAAAGCACTTTTAAATTTATTTATATCCAATAGCAATGAAATAACTAGCAAAAATGATAAAACATATTCAGATTTTAATTCTAGTGCAAAATTACACTATGCTATGGAAGAACATTATAGTTTAGAAGAATTAGATGATGAAATGGAAATATAAGAGAAAGTGCAGTTGACTTTTCATAGTTAACTGCACTTTCTTAATTAATTTTAAAAAATATTCGAGAGATTTATTGATTATTTATTATTTAACCATTTTAACAAAATTTCAAATTCTTCATAATGATTTTTAAAGAATTTATCCTGTTTCATTAAATTTTCAATTTCATTTTTTGAAAACCATTCAACAGAAGAAACTTCATCTTCTTGCAATTTTAATTTTTTTATATCTTGTATATCTATTTTTATATAGTAATCATCCCAAAAAACTCTTTCTTTTTCAGATTTACCTGAATAATATAATTCTAGCTCATTAGGGTTTAATTCTAGCCCAATTTCTTCTTCAACTTCAGTTAGTATTCCCTCTATACTACTTTCTCCGGATTTCGGATGTCCACCTGTTGTTGCAAATTTTCCATTCTTTCTTTCACTTCTCTTTTGAATTAAAAATTTTCCTTCTGAATTTTGTATAAAAACCAATACCACAACTATATATTTTCCTTCAGGAATTTTATCTCCTTTTAATATAGTTTCTCCTGTAAGATTTCTTTTCTCATCATATAGATCTCGTTTTTCCACTTTATTCCCCTTTATTAAATTACACACTCTTAAATTACTATCTTGTGTTTAGATTATATTACATTTTTAACTAAAATACCTGCCATTCTTATTGTAATTTATACCAAATATTCATCATTATTTTCAATTGCTTGTACAGTTTCTTCAATTGTCAAATTACTTGTATCCAAATAAAATTTTGCGGTAAAATTTTTTCTTTTAAAACTTTCTAATAATTCAATACATCTTTTTTTCATTTGGCAATTTTCTGGTCTTAATGCATCTCTTTTTAGGATTTCTTTTTCATTAGCTATTAATATAATAAATTTTATTTTACAATCTGTAAATTTATTTTTTATCATTTTTAAATTTTCAGGATTAACAATATAATTAAATATTACATCATATCCATTTTTTAAATATGTATTTATCATATCAAAACATATTTTCCAAAATATTTCTAAATGATTTTCAGGTTTCCAGGCACTTACATATCCCCCCACAACTTGATGATATATTTCATCTCCTTCTATTAAAGCTGACTTTTCTTTATTATTTGCAATCTTTTTTGATATTGTGCTTTTTCCAACTCCCGCTGGTCCTGTAATTATATATAAATCACTCATATATTCTCTCCTATAACTTAATATTTTTTTAACAAACTACTAAATAAATTGTAATTTTTCGTTATTATTATAGTGATTACTCTTTATTTTTTTTAATTCCTTTTAAAAGTGTTCCTGTAATACCATTTTCAATTACGCCCTTTAAGGTTTCTCTCGTATTGAAGCCTAAAACATCATCTACTTTATTAAATGCTCCTTTTACTTTTTCAGTTCCCCTTTCAGAAATAGTTGTCTCTGTAATTGCATCTGTAACTTTTGTTACAAATTTCATTGCTTCTACTATGCTGTTAAAATTAATATTAAAATTATTTTTAGTTGTTTGCACATATACTTTAGAATTTTTTTGTTGAATCTGCACTTTACTATTATATATCTTTATATTTTCTAACATAACTGTATCAACAATTACTTTCTCAGTTTTTGTCTTAAATAATCCTATTTTTATTGTCTTAGCTTGTTCAAATATTATTTTTTTTGAAGTTAAAATTAAATTTGAAGAACCTTCTATGTCATCACGAAAAACAAAACCTTTATATAAAACTACTTCATCTTCTTCTAAATTATAATCATCCATAAAAATCCCCTTCCAATATAATTATCTTAAAATAGAGTTTGTAAATTACGCGATTTTTTCAGCGAATATCTTTTATTTACTACATATAGCATCTTATTCTAATTTATAAAAAATAAATTAATATTCTATTTTAAATTATACTATCATAAAAACAGCTAATTTTCAACAAACTATCTACTATATAACTTACTATTTATTTGTAAGTATATTATCATATTTTATTATATTTTACAACATAAAGAGACTCCTATTATGCCAATAGATAAATTATATTTTGCATTCAAATAAAAAGTGCTTTTCTTAGTAATACCAGGAGTTTTATTTGCTATAATAAATTTATATGCAGTCAGAATTGAAAAAAAACAATTAATTATAAAATTGACTGCATATTGACTGCCTTTACCTAAAGATTTATAGAGTTTATGGAAGTTTTAGAAAGGCTGAAAAAGTTTAAATGAATTGTATGTAATACAGTAATAATCTGCATTTGCTCATAAATGCAAAAAAAGAAGAA
>DNVW01000013.1:18651-124705 GCA_003507395.1 Clostridiales bacterium
TTTATGGAAGTTTTAGAAAGGCTGAAAAAGTTTAAATGAATTGTATGTAATACAGTAATAATCTGCATTTGCTCATAAATGCAAAAAAAGAAGAACTCCTAAGAATTCTTCTAAAAATGGTCGAGGTGACAGGGATCGAACCTGCGACCTCATGGTCCCAAACCACGCGCGCTACCAACTGCGCTACACCTCGATATATAAGCTACTTATATAATATAGCACAAAAGAAAACGTTTGGCAATACTTAAATTAAAAAAAGTTAAAATAAATAAAAATAGAAATGGTAATATATAAGTACCATTTCTATTTTTAACAAGTCAATTTCCATTTTTTAAACAGTGCTATTTACTTAGCGGAAACCACCGCCGCCTCCACCACCGCCGAAGGAACCACCACCGCCTCCACCGGATGAGAATCCGCCTCCACCAGACGAATAGCTTTCTGCACGAGCTTTAGCAGAATTTGCTTCTGCTATACCATGACTTGCACACATGTTGATAAAAATAATATTATCATATGAATTGTAACAAGATTGTTCAATTACTTCTGGATATAAATCTTTAAATTGTTTAGCAACTTTTTTTGCAATTCCAAGCATTTGAGCATATATCAAGTATTCTTCAAATAAATGGACCTCAATGGCCTCTCTATCTTTTATGAGAGTATAATCATTTAAATATTGTTTTAATCCCATAAGTTGTATAACTTGTTCTTTTAACTCAGATGTTGCATTATATTCCTTACGTGTAAAAAACTTAAAAGATTTTACAGTTTCTACAGAAATAAGTTCATCGTTAATACATTTTTGCTGTTCTTTATCTATTATTTTATCAAATAAATTAAGAATTGTAGAGTAATTATTCTGACACCAACGTTCAAATTCTTTATTTTCTAAAATGCCATCTTTACTAGCTTTGTACATTATATTAAACATTTGTTGTTCATATTGATTAGTAAATAAATTATCACCAGTTTTATTAAAAACTATAACAGAATTATCTTTTTTTAATATAAGGCCGGTTTCTTTTGGCTCTATGCGAACTAAATCATCTTTTAGCCATTTCAAAATAAATGCACCTAATATATCTGTTTTGTTTTTGAAAAGCTTGTATTTGCTAGCAATATAATAAGCTCTAAGTAAATCACCCTTGCAAGGAATGTCTCTAAAATAAGGAATACTTTTCTTCTCATCTTTTGATAATTTGAAATTATACCTAGGAGTTTCACAATAAATAGCAATGACCGCGACTATACAAATAATACCTATAACAACTCCTACTAAAATTGGCAAAATAAAATCAAAAAAATAACTTGTAGATGAGCTAACATATGCCGTACTTCCTTCTTGTGCCATATTATAGTAATATTGGAAGTCATTATCTAAAGTATTTGAAGTGTTAAATGTACCTAAAGGAAACTTAACCAGTATAGTCATATATTCATCTTCTTGTAGAACTCCATCTGACTGCATCTCAATATATCCATCATAAACATAAGCAGTACCACCATAATTACCATATCCCCAAACATCAACAGTATTAGGAATGTTAAAATCTGTATGTATCTTTATATATGCCTTACCAATTTCATTAGAAAAATTATGAGGGATTAAGGTCCAATAAATCATTTGAGAATCTGTTAAAGAAGAAACAAAATTTGTAATTTCATAATTAACAGTATATGTATGCTTGCCATATTTGCTTATTCCCCAACATAATTCAATACCATCTTCAATATAGTTGATTCCACATTTATAAGCTTTTTCAGAAAAACTAGCAGAAGTATGCCAAGAACTTAAAACGCTATAAGAAGTGGAACTTTCGCTAACAGAAAAATTTTGTATTTCTGACTCACCTAAATTATAATAAGGATGATATACTTCTGTTCCTTGGTTAGCATCGCAATTCCATACCTCCGTAACTTTTGCATTTCCATTTTTATCTACATAAATATCCATCGAAATAGATTTAATAGAATTTGCTTCAACAGAATGTCCAAAGCAACTAATTGCAAAAATAAATATTAATAATAGAAAAAACTTTACTATTTTTTTCATAAGAGCCTCCTTATATATCATTATTTCATAATATAAAAAAATAATCAATAAAAAAGAATATAAAACTATTGAAAAAAGCAAGAAATAAAAGTATAATAAACAATATAGTTAAACTATATTGTTTTCTTCACTTATTTATGATATACTAAATAAAGTTTAAATTTTATGCACCAGTAGCTTAGCTGGATAGAGCACTCGGCTACGAACCGAGAGGTCGGGGATTCAAATTCCTCCTGGTGCACCAAAATACACTTAGCAATAGGTGTATTTTTTTATTGCACAGGGAAAATTTTCGTCTCCATTGAGAATTAACAGCATACAAAATTTAACAAAATAAATTATATGATATTTATTGACTTTATTCGACCTTTGATATATCATAATAAATGAAAGAAATTCAGTCAAAAGAGGGAAACATATGAAAAAAATTTTAAAAGCTTTATTAATAATATTGATAATAATAGTTGTAATATTGGCCGTAATTGGAATATACGTAGTAAATAAACTAAATAAAGTAAACCGCGTAGTAATAAAACCAGGAGAAGTACAAGTAACCGAAGGTGTAGAGGAAAATTTAGCAGAATATAGAAATATTGCTTTATTTGGTATAGATACCACAGGAACATATGAAGGAAGTCGCTCGGATTGTATAATAATAGCAAGTATAAATCAAAAAACGAAAGAAATTAAATTAGTATCGGTATATAGAGACACATATTTGGAGATTCCAAATTATGGGCTAGATAAAGTAAACCATGCATATGCCTACGGAGGGCCAGCTTTATCTATGAGCACACTAAACACTAACTTAGACTTAAACATAACAGAGTTTGCAACAGTAAACTTTACCTCAACACAAGAAATAATAGATGCAATAGGTGGAATAGAAATGACAGTAACAGGTGCAGAAGCAACACAAATTCCAGGAATAGTAGAAGGCGGAACATATGAACTAACAGGAGCCCAAGCACTTGCTTATGCCAGAATAAGAAAAATAGATAATGACTATGCAAGAACAGAAAGAATGAGAAAGGTACTTATAGCTGTATTTGAAAAAGCAAAAACAATGAGCATAATGGAACTAAATAAATTAGCAGACAAACTATTACCACATATATATACAAACATAGAAACAAAAGAAATACTTTCATTAATACCAACAGTAGCTTCATACAAAATAGTAGAAAGTAAAGGATGGCCATATAAAACACAAGGAATAACATTAAACGGAGTATGGTATGGACCACCAATAACATTAGAACAAAATGTAGTAGAATTACACAAAGAATTATTTGGAGAGGAAGATTACAAAGTAACAGACAAAATAAAAGAAATAAGCGAAAAGATTATTCAAAAAACGGGGTATAGATAAAAAGTAATAGTAGGGGGAAAATAACAAATGATATCTGATGTAGAAGAAATAACAGGTATAAGAGAACTAAAAAAATTTAGTAAAACGAATAAAAATATATATTTAATGACTAAACGCATATTAGATTTAATTTTATCTAGTATCTGTATTATTTTTCTATCTCCAATATTTATAATAACTGCAATAGCAATAAAACTAGATGATAAAGGCTCTGTGATATATAAACAATTAAGAATGGGAAAAGATTTAAAACCATTTTATATATATAAATTTAGAACAATGACAGAAAATAGAAAAGAGCTACAAAGTAATTTATCACACGAAAACATGGTAACGAGGGTAGGTAAAATATTAAGAGCAACAAGTATTGATGAATTACCACAGCTATTTAACATATTGAAGGGTGAGATGACCTTTATCGGACCAAGACCATGGATATTAGAGTATTATGAGTGGTTTACACCAGAACAAAAAAGAAGATGCGAGGTAAAGCCAGGAATATCAGGACTAGCACAAGTAAAAGGAAGAAATGGAATTAGTATATTTAAAAAAATAGAATATGATATAGAATATGTGGACAATATCAGCTTGAAAGCAGACATAAAAATATTTTTTGAATCAATAATAGCAGTCTTCAAAAAAACGAATGCAGAAATAACGGAAGTAGGGATAAAAGAAGAAATAAACCAATTAAAAGAACAATTTGATAATACATATTTAAAAATTTCGTAGGGGGCACGGAAAAGATGAAAAAACAGATAAAAATTTAAGCTTTTTGCATACTTACATCATTCTTTAATTTCAAAAGTGCCAAGAATACATTATTTTTATTACTGTTTTGATTAAATGCATATGAATAAAAGCGTAACAAATCCTATAAGGATTATATAATATATATGTTTTTGAAAAATTACTCGTTTGAACGAAACGTTAAAAAAATTAAAATTACTTGAAAGCTATTAATTTAGATTAAAAGCATGGTACAATGTAATAAGCAAAAATTAGGTATAAGTTGTATGATGAATTTATTTACAAATTGAAAGGGAGAACTATATGAAAAAAATTTTATTTTTGATAAGTGCTATAAAAAGAGACGGTCCAAACAGGGTACTTGAGAGTATGATTTATGGAATTGATAAAACAAAGTATAAAATATTTGTTTTATCATTTTTAAATAATAATGATCAATCTTCTCTTGAAAAAATTGAAAAGATGGGTGCAACGATTATAAAACTAGATTTAAATAATAAACTAGAAATTATAATAAAAGGCAGAAAAAAATTAAATAAAATTATAAATAACATAAAACCGGATATAGTTCATTCACATGGGGTATTACCAGATATTATAAACGCAAAAAGTGAGAGTGAAAAGAAAATAACCACTCTTCATAATAATATGTTTGAAGATTATATTTATTCGTTTGGCAAATTAAAGGGGAGATTAATAATATTATGGCACTTGTTTCAGTTGAAAAAGTTTGATAAATGTGTATGTTGCTCAAAGTCAATATATGATGTAATGAAGAAAAAAATAAGTAATTGTGATTATATACAAAATTCAATATATAGAAATAATGATATAGAAGAGTATGGCAAAATAAGAGAGAGAATACGAGAAGAATATAAGATTTTAAAAGACGATATTGTGTATATATATGTTGGTGTTCTATCAAATAGAAAAAATGTAATTGGATTGGTGAATAGTTTCAATAAAACATTGAAAAAAAATCAATATTTATTAATAATTGGTGATGGCCCTTTAAGAAACGAATTAGATGGACTTATAAAAAATAATAATATAATATTATGCGGGTTTAAGAAAAATGCTTATGATTATTTATGCGCATCAGATATATATTGTTCATTTTCAAAGTCAGAAGGATTTTCGATTTCTGTTCTTGAAGCATTAGAAACGAGCAACTTATTATTGTTAAGTGACATTCCTTCGCACAAAGAAATATTTGATATAGATGAAAAGATTTACATAGGAGAGAATTTTAATAAAAATAATTTTAATGAAAAGAAGGAAATAATAGAATGCAATTTTAATAAAAAAAATACCTCAAAAGAAATCTTAAAATTGTATTTGAACTGTAAAAATATGATGGAAAGTTATTCAAAAATATATAAAGAGGTGTGAAAATGAAATTTTCTGTTTTAATGTCGGTTTATAGTAAAGAAAAACCGGAATATTTTGAACAAGCAATAAAAAGTGTATTAGCTCAGACTCTAGTTCCGAATGAAATAGTAATTGTTAAGGATGGACCACTTACAAAAGAACTAGACAACGTAATTAATAGCTGTTTAAAGAACTATAATGAATTATTTAAAATAGTTGAACTAGATGAAAACTATGGTTTGGGGATAGCTCTAAATAGAGGGCTAGAAAAATGTAGCAATGAATTGGTAGCAAGAATGGATACAGATGATATTTGTGAACATGACAGATTTGAGAAACAAATAAATGAGTTTAGAAAAAATAATAAACTTTCCTTAGTCGGTGGAATAATAGCTGAATTTAACAATATTGTCGGCGATAAAAATCAATTAAGATATGTTCCAGAGAAAAACAATCAAATTTATCAAAAACTAAAAAAAAGAAATGTTTTTAATCATGTAACTGTGATGTTCAAAAAAGTGATGTTTTAAATGCTGGAGGTTATATGAATTGTCCTTCTTTTGAAGATTATTATTTATGGGTAAGAATGGCAATTAATAAGTGTGAGTTTTATAATATTCAATCTGTTCTTGTAAACGTAAGAGTTGGCAATGATATGCTTAGGAGGAGAGGAGGCATAAATTACTTTAAATACTGTAAAGAATTTTACAAAAAACTCCTTGCTTCTGGATTTATTAAGCAAATAGAATATTACCAATCTTTGGTTGTGAGATTTATTGTCGCCATTGCACCGCTTAGTATAAGAAATTATATATATTCCTCATTATTAAGAAGAAAGAAAAAGGTGTAAAAATGGATGAATTAGTGAGTATAGTTATTCCAATATATAATGCTGAAAGGTATTTGAACGAATGCTTAAAAAGTGTCAAATTACAATCTTATTCAAAAATAGAGGTTATCTTAGTCAATGATGGTTCAAATGACAAATCAAAAAGCATATGTGAGAGAATGTGCTTAAATGATAAAAGGTTTAAACTTTACAATAATACAAATCATGGAGTATCATATTCTAGAAATTATGGAATAAAAAAAAGCAAGGGAAAATATTTATGTTTTGTAGATGCTGACGATATTATTGCGATAGATTATGTGAAAGAACTAATTAGCGAAATAAGGAAAAATAAATGTGATTTGGCAATATGTGGTATTGTGGGTTTCAAGAATAATATTATGCACAATATAAAACAAAATAATAAAAAAAAATTAGTAAAAAAAAGCAATTTCAAAAGCATTGTGTTTTCTAAATATGGGGGGTATTTAGCTAACAAAATGTATGTTGCCAATATCATCAAAGATAATAAGCTCGAATTAAATGAGGGTATTCATATTTCTGAAGATTTATTATTTAACTTAGAGTATTTAAAATTTTGTAAAAGTATTATTATTTTAGAAAATAGGTATTATTTTTATAGAGTTCATAGTAATAGTAGTTATTACAATTTTACTAATCATAAATGGTTTAGCGTTTTAGACACATATGAGATAATAATCGATAACGAAATTAATGATATCAGAGATGATGTATATTATAATTTGTTTATGATTTTAATTGAAGCAAAATATAGATTGAATAATTATTTTCCAAATGACGCATTTATTAAAAAAAGAATCTTGTTAATGAAAAAAAAGTATATTAAAAATATAAAATACTTATGTTTGAAACATAAGATTAAGGTTATTATATTTTATATTTTTCCAAAAATAATTATGAAATATAAACAAAGAAAAGTAGGTGAGTAAATGAAACTTTCTATTATAATTCCTATTTACAATGCTGAGAAGTATTTAATGCATTGTATTGATTCGATAAGAAAGATAAAAGATAATATTGAAGTTATTTTAGTAAATGATGGTTCTAAAGACAGCTCTAGAAGTATATGTGAAGATGTTTGCGCGAATGATGGTAGGTTTAGACTTTACAACAATTCGAATCATGGAGTTTCATATTCAAGAAACTATGGTATAAAAAATGCAACAGGAGATTATTTAATGTTTGTTGATGCAGACGATGTGTTAAAAGACGGTTGGGAAAAGGTTGTATTTAATAACATGGATGGTAGCGATGTTATTTATATTATTAAGAGTCTAAAGAATCTTAATGATAAATTTGAACTTTTAAATTATATTTTAGGAATTAACAATCCATGTATAGCAGGACCAGTTTCAAAATTATTTAGAAATGATTTTATTAAAGAGAATAAAATCGTTTTTAATGAAAAGATAATTAATGGAGAAGACATGCTTTTCAATGTTGATATTGTTAATGCTATTAATAGTTATTCTATTATAAATAAATCTATTTATTGGTATAGACAAAATGTTTTGAGTAGCACAAAAACTTTTAATGAAAAAATATTTGATTCAGATATTGAATTCCACAAAGAATTATCTTTGAAATTAAAAGCTTCACGAATCGATAGTAAACAAAAAAATAGACTTATTAACTTTTGCACAGTTAATTCTATTTTTATTTTAACGAATAAATTATCATTTACTGGTAATTACATGACATTTAAAGAAGGAGTATCAAAATTAAAAAAGGTTGATATTTATAAAAATGCCTTGATGAAAAGTGTGAAAGATGTGTCTATAAAGGCTAAAATTGTCATAGTTTTAATTAAGAATAAATCATATTTAATTGCTTATTATATTTTAAAATTTTGGAAAAAAACTAGAAAATATAATAAAAATGATAATTCTTTTGTCGAAATTTAATGAACTATATTATTGGAAGATAGAGATATTACGAAGTTTATGGATTAATTATGATAAAGGAGGGTTTCAATTGATTATATTTCTTATTCTCTTAACAGTTTTGAGTCCGGTATTTGCAATACCTTTTTTAATCATATTTCTTTTTATGGTAGAACCTAAATATAAAGTTTATGTTATGATTATGTTATCTGTATCCTTGGGTGTTATATTATTTCAAATAGTGCCAAATGAAACAATGGATTTGTATAGATATTATAAAATTATTGACACTTTTAGGGAAATTTCCTTTAATCCTTTACTTTTATTTAATAATTCAGACCCTATAACTTATGGATTGATGTACTTAGTTTCAAAAACCTATAATAATCATTTTTTGCCTTTTATTTCTATAATATTATTTTATTTTTTATATTATAAAGCAATTAATGAATTATTGTGTATTTATAATTTAGAAAAAAAATATTATAATAAAGCAATATTTTTTATTCTGTCTATTGTTATTATTATTGGAACGGGAACTGGAGTCCGCTTTTCTTTGGCTATTGCTATGTTTATGAATGGTATTGTAGCATATATTAAGGGAAAAAACAAAATGATTCCATTTTTATGGTTTATAATGTCAATTTTATCGCATATTACAATGTTTATCCCATTTGTTCTTTATATGATTTGCATATTGCTAAAAAATAAACCTAAAAAAATTGTTTATGTGATTTGGGGATGCATTTTAATGACACCGTCTTTAGTGCTAAATATTTTGATGTTATTGTCAAAAGTGCCATTTTTAAATGATTTATTAGTCAAATTTAATTCATATTTTACTCCGTACAATCCAGGCGGAAACTGGTTTTTATTTAGAGTTGTCATTTTTATTTTGAATTTGATTTTACTAATTAAAAGCCAAAAATATATTAATGATCATAAAATTAAATCGGTTATACTTTTAGAGAATTTTATTGCTATTATAGCTATTGTTTACCTGCCATATTATTATATATCAATTCGATTTATTAATATATTTAATAACCTGATAATATTTGTTATGATATATAATTGGAAGAATAAGTCAAACAATAATTACATTAATTTAATATTACTTTGTACATTTATATTATTCAGTTCATATCAAGTTATATTGTTTTTAGAACAGGACTATGGATTAGTTTCAGGATTAAGATGGTTTGGAACGATATTTGATTTATTAAAATAGGAGAAGTGATTGTATGCAGAAAGTAGGAATTGTAACATTATATGGCAACTCTAATTTTGGTAATAAATTACAAAACTATGCAATTCAAAAAAAAGTTTCTAGTTTAGGTTTTGATGTTGTGACTCTGAGAACATATAATTCTACAGCTAAATATTTTCCTTTTATCGAAAATAGATTTAAATATTTATTAAAGAATATTTTTAATAAATATCTTTATAGAAATAAAAATTTTAAAAGGTTTGAAAACAAGTATTTAGTTAATTCAAAGAAGATTTATTTCTCAAATGAAATAAATGATAAATGCAACAATGCTTTTGATTATTTTATTATTGGTAGTGATCAAGTTTGGAATCCAGTTTTTGGATTAAAAGATAATTTGACCTTTTTACCTTTTACAAATAATAAGTGTGCATTTTCTGCGAGTTTTGGCGTAAATAAACTCGAAGATATAAGTAATAGTTATATTGAAAATTTAAATAATATCAAGTATATCTCGGTTAGGGAAGATGCAGGAAAGTCTATTATTGAAAGGATAACTGGTAGAAACGATGTCCAAGTCTTGATAGATCCTACAATGCTACTTACTTCTGAGGAATGGAGTATGCTGGCTTTAAGACCACATTGCTATAACAACCAAAAATATATATTAAACTATTTTTTGGGTGATATAAGCGATAATGTGAAAAATAAAATTAATGATATAGCAAAAAAATATGATTGTGATGTAATAAATATATTAGATAAAAATAGCCAGTATTATATGTGTGGACCAAGTGAATTTTTGTTTCTTGAAAAAAATGCCTTTCTAATATGTACTGATTCTTTCCATTCTAGTGTTTTCGCTGTTTTATTTAATAATCCATTTATTGTGTTTGATAGATATGACTATAGTGATAGTATGAATTCAAGATTAGATACTCTAATTAGCAAACTACATCTAAAAAACAGAAGATATAATGGTAAAAATATTACCAAAGAAAATCTGGAACATGATTACACAGAAGCATACCAAATATTAGAAGAGGAAAGAAAAAAGAGTGATGCATTCTTAAAAAATGCATTAGATATTAAGGAGTAATAACTTTGAAAAGGATTAATGAGATTAAATTAGGCGCAATTTTATCATATGTAATAATAGCACTTAATATGATAACAGGAATATTCTATACACCATATTTAACTAGAATGCTAGGACAGTCAGAGTATGGATTATATTCCTTAGTTGCTTCAGTAATATCGTATTTAACGATATTAGATTTAGGATTTGGTAATGCTATAATTGTTTATACTTCTAAATATATAGCCAAAAAGGATAAAGAAAAAGAAAATAAATTACATGGAATGTTTTTTGTTATTTATATTATAATTGGCGTGATAGCAGGAATTATTGGGGCTATATTGGTTTTTAATGTAGATAAATTATTTGGCAACAGCATGAGTATAGATGAACTAAAAAAAGCAAAAACTCTAATGAGAATATTGACTTTTAACTTAATAGTAACATTTCCACTTAGTATATTTAGTTCGATTATTACAGCGCATGAGAAATTTATATTTAATAAATTGATAAATATTATAAGAATTATAATATTGCCAATAATTATGATTCCACTATTATTTATGGGTTATAAGTCAATTGCATTAGTAATATTAACCACTATATTAAATGTATTGTGCCTATTAATTAATATGATATATTGTTTGAAAAGATTAAAAGTTAAATTAAAGTTTAAAGGGTTTGACATAAAACTTTTAAAAGAAATATTTGCATATTCTTTCTTTATATTTTTAAATACTATTATAGATAAAGTAAATTGGAGCCTAGACAATTTTATACTAGGTACTATTTCTGGAACAGTAACAGTTGCCATTTATGCAGTAGCTCAACAATTTAACTCAATGTATTTGTCTTTTTCAACGGCAATTAGTGGGGTTTTACTTCCAAGAGTTGCTAAAATGGAAGCTATAAATTCTTCAGATAAAGAATTCTCAGACATATTTATAAAAACAGGAAGGATACAATATATAGTTATGGCATTAATAATAACAGGATTTACAATATTTGGAAAATATTTTATAATAATATTATTTGGAGAAAGCTACAAACCTGCATACTATATCGCATGTATATTAATGATACCAGTAACTGTACCGCTTATTCAGAATGTTGGACTAAATATAATACAAGCCAAAAATAGATATAAATTTAGAACAACGGTATTTTTCCTTATAGCGATAGTTAATGTCATTATGAGTATTCCGCTAGCAAAGGCATATGGTGGAATAGGCGCTTCAATTGGAACTGCAGTATCACTAATAATTGGACAAATAATAATAATGAATATATATTATTATAAAAAAATACATATAGATACAATAAGATTTTGGAAAGAAATACTAAAAATGACATTACCAGTTGGCATTTCATTCATAATTGGAATTTTGGGGTGCCATGTAATAAGCAAAAGCAATCTAGTAATTTTTATATTAGAAGTATTAGCATATGTAATAATATATAGCATATTAATGTGGAATTTGGCAATGAATAATTATGAAAAAAAATTGTTTACTAAACCGATAAAACAAGTAATAAATAAGATAAAAGGAAAATAAAAAGATGTTAAAGATTGATAATAAATCTAACTGTTGTGGATGTCATGCATGCTATAACTCATGCCCACAAAACGCAATAATAATGGAAGAGGACGAAAAAGGTTTTAAATATCCTAAAATTAACGAAAACAAATGCACTAATTGTGGTTTTTGTGAAAAAGTTTGCCCAATCTTAAATAAAAGAAAAATAGCTAATGATCCAAAAGCATATGCTTGTATAAATAAAGACGAAAACATAAGGGAAAATAGTTCTTCTGGTGGAATATTTACATTAATTGCAAAAGAAATCATAAATATGGGCGGAGTAGTTTTTGGAACCAAATTTGATAGTAATTTTAATGTAATACATTCATATACTAGTCTAGAAGAAGAACTTTATAAATTTAGAGGTTCTAAATATGTACAAAGTATAATAGGAGATAACTATAAGATAGCAAAAAGTTTTTTGGAAGAAGGGAAATATGTATTATTTACAGGAACACCATGTCAAATAGAGGGGCTATTAGCATATTTAGGAAAGAAATATGATAAATTATTTACGCAAGACATAATTTGTCATGGGGTACCTTCGCCAAAAGTATGGAGAAAATATTTGGATTATAGGAAGCATAAAGATGAGGATAGACCACTAAGCATTAATTTTAGAAATAAAGACAATGGATGGAGTTCATATAATTTAAAATTTACATATGAAAACAAGTCATATAAAAAAAGTCAAGTGGAAGATAAATATATGCAAGCTTTTTTAAGAAATGTATGTTTAAGAGATTCATGTTACAAATGTTCTTTTAAAAAAATTAATAGATTATCAGATATTACTTTAGCAGACTTCTGGGGAATACAGAGAGTAAAACCAGAATTATATGATAATAAGGGAACATCTTTAGTTATAGTAAATAGCGAAAAGGGTAAAGAACTATTTGAGAGCATAAAAGAAAACATTATCCAAGAAGAAGTAAATATTGAAGAAGCGTTAGTTGGAAATACAGCAATGCTTACATCTGCCGTTGTAGATAAAAACAGAGTAAAGTTTTTTGAAAATTTGGACAAATTAGATTTTAGTGTATTAGTAAATAAATATACAGAAAAACCTAGTTTAATGTTAAAAATAATAGTATTATTAAAAAAAATAGCAAAACGAATTCTTTTCAATGAAAAGTAGGAGATTTTAGAAAATTCTTTGTACGTTCCTTTTTGTGACAAAATGTCACTTTTGGGACATACCTTTAAACTAGTTTTGTGTTTTCCAATGGTAACAACAATACAAAATTTAACAGATAAGAAACGAGTTTTAATTGATACTAAAAATAATTAAATTTTAACAATTTAAAAATACAGCTTTTAAATTAAGCTGTATCTTAATTATTTTAAGCATAATATCAATAGGAGTGAGTGCATATGCTAATTCTAAAATGATATAGAGGTTATTTAATTATTTCTTTATCCACAAATACATACCGGTTATTTTCTCTGGTTTATATTTAAATCCACATTTTTAATAAAGACTTTTCATCTGATGGAATTAACATCATTGAGCATATAGGCTCTTCGTTTAAATAGTAAATCCATATTTTAGAATCGCTATTTATCAACTTTATTAAATCATCTTTAGACAAATCTCCAAGCCATTCTGGATATTCCATTTGCTTTTTTACTTTTTCCCTAAAATCAATGTACTCATCTAAATTAATATTTTCATTAATACAGTTTAATTCATTTAGTTTCAAATTAATCACCTCTAAATAATTATACATTTTTTTGAGTATTTTTGCTATACCCAATTATGGACAGCCCAAAATTTAACTTAAAAAATATATAAAAAACACCTTGCCAAAGAAAAGATTTATAGTTATACTATAATTATATGGCACAAAAATACCAAGGAGGAAATTATGGAAGAATTAGATTTAAAAGAACTATTTTTAATGTTTTGGAACAAAAAGTTGGAAATTATACTAATAACACTTTTGTTCATAGTTATAGGTGTTGTGTATTCATATTTTTATATTGTACCAGAATATACGTCAGCTACAACTTTAGTTTTAGCACAAAGCTCATCAACAGCGCAAAATAGTGAAGGAGCAATTAGTGCATCAGATTTAACAATGAACTCAAAACTTGTTTCTACATATAGCGAATTAATTAAAAGAAATGTAGTATTAGGACAAGTAGCAACAAATTTAAATATACCAGAAGCACAGATACAAGACATGAAAGGAAAAATAAAAGTAAGTGCTGTTAAAAACACAGAAATTATAGAAATATCTGTAGCAAATAAAGATCCTAATCAAGCAGCTTTAATAGCAAATGAAATTGCCAAAGTTTTTAGTGAAAAAATAGTAGAAATATATAATATAAGTAATGTATATGTGTTAGATAGAGCAGAGGCAAATGCTATACCAAGTAATATAAACCATACTAAAGATACTGCTGTCTTTGCATTTATAGGTTTAGTAGTAGCTGCAGTATATGTATTAATAGCAACTATGCTAGATAATACAATAAAAACAGAACAAGATGTAGAAAATGCTACAGGATTACTTATATTAAGTTCAATACCAAATTATGATATAGAATTAAAAAACAAAAGAGGAAAATAGTAACACTCAAAAGAGAAAGGAATGAATGAAAAATGAAAAAGGAATTAATAGCACAAAGAAGTCCAAAATCACCAATAGCGGAAACTTTTAGAACTCTAAGAACAAATATACAGTTTATGAATTCACAAAAGGATTTAAAAACAATATTAGTAACTTCTACAATGCCTGGAGAAGGTAAAAGTTGGATATCGTCTAATTTGGCAATTACTTTTGCACAAGCAGGTAAAAAAGTTGTAATAATAGATGCTGATATGAGAAAAGGCAGATTAGGAACAATGTTTTCTATGCCATCTACGCCAGGATTATCAAATTATTTATCTGGCATAGATGAAAGAGGTAAAGAAATTGATATATTAAAATATGTAAAAGCAACAGAGATAGAAAACTTATATTTAATACCAGCAGGCAATATTCCACCAAATCCTTCAGAATTATTAGCTTCTGAAAAAACAATAGAAATGTTGGAAAAACTAAAAAATGTTTTTGATATTATAGTATTAGATGGAACACCAGCTTTGTTAGTTACAGATGCATTAATATTAGCAAGGCTTGCAGATACTACAATGATTGTAACAGCATATAAATCTACCAAAAAAGATGATTTAGCAAAAGTAAAAAAATCAATAGAAAATGTAGGTGGCAAAATTGCTGGTGTAATAATAAATAAAATTCCTGTTAAGCCAGAAGAGTATAAATCAACATATTACTATGGCACATCAACAGCAGTAGAACCAGCCCCTAAAAGAAAATATCATAGAGACGAATATGTATTTAAAACAGATGAAGTTATGAAGGAAGAAAAAAAACGAGAAATAACAGACCAATTAAATGAATTTTTAAACAAAAAATAGGAGTATAAAATGATTGATGTACATTCACACATTATTCCAAATGTAGACGATGGTGCTAGAAGCGTTGAGGAAACATTTAACATTCTAAAAGAGGCAAAAGTAGTAGGGTTTACAGATGTTATATTAACTTCACACTTTCTTTTAAATTATTATGAAACAGATGCACAAGAATTAATATTTTGGAAAGATAAGTTACAAGAGGTGCTTGATCAAAGGGGACCAAACATAAAACTACATTCAGGTATGGAAATATATATATCTAACCAAATGGAAGAGTTAATGCAAAAAAATAAATTGTTAACACTTGCCAATAGTAGATATATGTTAATAGAATTGCCTCTTGCTTCTAATGTTCAATATTTAGACTATGTTATATATTATTTAGAGGCAAAAGGAATTAAAACAATAATAGCACATCCAGAAAGATATAAATGTGTGCAAAAAGATCCTAGTATAGTAGAAGAATATATAGAAAAAGGTTGTTTAATGCAATGCAATTATGGGAGTATTGTAAATTTATATGGTAATGAAGCGGAAAAAACTATAAAAACTTTATTAAAGAAAAATCAAGTGCACTTTTTAGGAAGTGATGTACATAGAGAAAAGGGAACATATCTAATTATACCAGAGACTATAAAAAAAATAAAAAAAATAGTTGGAGAAAGCAAATTACAAGAGCTAACAACAATAAATCCACAAAAAATATTAAAAAATGAAGAATGGGAATAGAGATATTAACAATTTGGAAAGGAATGTTAATAAACATGAGGAAAATTAAAATATTAAGTATTATAATTACTGTAACAATTATTTTTTCCACATATGTTAAAGCACTATCAGAAAAAATAGAAAACGAAGAAACAAATTCAATAACAAATACAACAAATGAAAATGAGCCAATAGAAGAACCACCTGCTGAAGAAAACCAAACTAATGTAGAACCAGAAAACAATGACTATGAGCCTAGTTATCCAAGTTATAATCCACCACAATATCAAGAGAAAAAGTCTGAAAATGCAGATTTAAGGGTACTTAAAATAGAAAATATGGAACCAGAATTTAGCAAAGATGTTACAGAATATTATTTAACTGTAGATTTAGAAATAGATAAAATAGATATAGAAGCATATTCAGATAGTGAAAAAGCAAGTGTAGATATTCAAGGAAATAATGACTTACAAGAAGGAGAAAATAAAATAGAAATAGTTGTTACAGCAGAAGCAGGTAATCAAAAAACATATTATATATATGTAACAAAAATAGATAATGCTAAAATGGCAAATGCAAATTTAAAAACTTTAGAAGTAGAAAATTTTAGCATATATCCAGATTTTAAGAGAAATATATACAACTATAATTTAACAATAAATAAAGATATAAAAAAATTAAATATTACAGCAAAGCCTGAAAATGAAAAAAGTAAAATAGAAATTATGGGGAATGAGAACTTAAAAGAAGGGGATAATTTTATAAAAGTCATAGTAACAGCAGAGGATGGCAAAACCATAAAAACATATAAAATAAATGCATATATATCCTTAAAGAATGTACAAATAAAGCAAGAAGATAAAACGCCAGCTATAATAATATTAGGAATATTGAGTGTTTGTATAATAGTTGTTGCAATATTTATAGTAAAACAGAATAAAAAGTAGAAATATTGAAAGGGGAAACAATATGTTAAAAATGTACAGTACAGATATGCAAACTAATATAACAGAAGAGACAAAAGAATTTAAAAAGGGCAATTGGATAAATATGGTTTCTCCGACAGAAGACGAAATAAAGATGGTATGTTCAAAATTAGAAATACAAGAGGATTTTATAAGATATTCATTAGATGAAGAAGAAAAAGCTAGAATAGACATAGAAGAGGATGATAATACAATTTTATATATAATTGATATTCCAACTATTGAGAAAGAGAGAGACAAAAAAGTTTATGTAACAATGCCAATAGGAATTATTTTTGTAAGAGATGATTATATAATAACAGTGTCGCAAAAAAGCAATGAAATTATAGAAAGCTTAAAAATAGAGCAAATTATAACATACAAAAAAAGTAGATTATTGCTACAGATTTTTTATGCAAATGCAAGAAGATTCTTAAGCTTATTATATAAAATTAATAAAGAGATAGAAAGCACAGAGAACAAACTAAAAGATTCTTTACAAAATAAAGAATTATTAAAAATGCTAGATTTAGAAAAAAGTTTAGTTTATTTTACTACATCATTAAAATCAAATGAAGTAGTAATGGAGAAAACCACAAGAGGAAAAATAATAAAATTATATGAAGAAGATGAAGATGTTTTAGAAGATGCAATTATAGAAAACAAACAAGCTATTGAAATGGTAAAAATATATAGTGATATTTTAAATGGTACAATGGATACTTATGCTTCTATCATTTCCAATAATTTAAATGCAGTAATGAAAATATTAACTTCTGTTACATTTATACTTGCTATTCCAACATTAATTGCAAGTGTATGGGGAATGAATGTAGAGCTTCCTTTTCAAAGAAGTCCACTAGGGTTTGCAATTATAACAGTAATTTCAGTAATATTATGTGTAATAGCAACAATTTGGTTAAAAAGAAAACATATGCTAAATTAATATTGAGATATAAGGGGCGATAATGTTCTAAAGACTATAAAACATTGCCGTCCCTTTGACATGTACTGGAAGATGTTGTATAATTGTTTTTAGGTTTATTATTCAAGGAGGATTAAAATGTTAAATGCAGTAGGAGTAACAATTAGATTTGGTAAAAGAACATTGTTTGAAGATGTAAATATAAAATTTAATAAAGGATGCTGTTATGGAATAATAGGTGCAAATGGATCTGGGAAATCAACCTTTTTAAAAGTTTTGTCTGGTGAGCTAGAGCCAAGTAAAGGAGAAGTAACTAAAGAAAAAACAGAGAGATTATCTGTTTTAAAACAAGACCACTTTGCTTATGAAGATTTTACAGTTATAGACACAGTTATAATGGGAAATGAAGAATTATATAAAATAAGACAGGAAAAAGATGCAATTTATGCAAAACCAGATTTTTCAGAAGAAGATGGAATGAAGGCTGCAAAGCTTGAAGAAAGATTTGCTGAATTAGATGGATGGAATTCAGAAGCAGATGCCAGCCAATTGTTAAATGAATTAGGAATAGGGACAGAAAACCATTATAAACAAATGTCTGAATTAGAAGGTAAAGAAAAGGTAAAGGTGCTTCTAGCACAAGCACTATTTGGAAATCCAGATATCCTATTATTGGATGAGCCTACCAATGACTTGGATTTAAAAACAATAAACTGGTTAGAGGAATTTTTAATTAATTTTGAAAATACAGTAATAGTGGTATCACATGATAGGTACTTTTTAAATAAAGTATGCACACATATTGCAGATGTAGATTTTGGAAAGATAAAAGTATACCCAGGAAACTATGATTTTTGGTATGAATCTAGCCAACTAGCTCTAAAACAGATGAAGGATGCAAATAAAAAGAAAGAAGAAAAAATAAAAGAATTACAAGCATTTATTGCTAGATTTAGTGCAAATGCTTCTAAATCTAAACAAGCAACTTCTAGAAAAAAATCATTAGAAAAAATAGAATTAGATGAAATAAAACCATCAAATAGAAGATATCCATATATAGATTTTAAACCAGATAGAGAACCAGGAAAAGAAATTTTACAGGTAAAGAATATCTCTAAAACAATAAATGGAGAAAAAATATTAAATAATATTTCATTCACAGTAAAGGCAGGGGATAAAATTGCATTTTTAGCAGATAATGAAAATGCAAAAACAGTGTTATTCCAAATAATTGCAGGAGAATTGCAGCCAGATGAAGGAAGCCTAATTTGGGGAACGACAATTACACAAAGCTATTTCCCAAAAGATAATAATTACTTGTTTGATGTGGATTTAAACATAACAGATTGGTTAAGACAATATTCAAAAGATCCAGATGAAACATATGTTAGAAGCTTTTTAGGAAGAATGTTATTCTCTGGAGAAGAAGCACTAAAAAAGGTTGCGGTATTATCAGGAGGAGAAAAGGTAAGATGTGTGCTTTCAAAAATGATGCTATCAGGAGCCAACTTTTTAATAATGGATGAGCCAACAAATCATTTAGATATGGAAAGCATAACAGCATTAAATGAAGGAATGACTAAATTTAAAGGAAATATGCTATTTACATCTCATGACCATCAGTTAATGCAAACAGTAGCAAACAGAATAATAGATATTAAAGAAGACAAAATAATAGATAGAGAAGTAACATATAATGAATATTTAGGAATAGAATAAAAGATTATAGAATTCCTCTTGTCAAAATAAATTAAAAAGTATATAATTAAATAGTAGAGAGTTTTAGCCATTGTATGGAGGGTAAAACCAATGAAAGCCTATGAACCTTGTCAGGTCCGGAAGGAAGCAGCAATAAGTAGATACTTTTGTGTGGTGTTTATCTTCCATAGAATGGCTAAAATTCTAAAGGAAAAAATAAGTAACCTAAAATTTAGGAGGGAAAATATGACCTATATTGCACTATATAGAAAATTTAGACCATTAAAATTTGAAGATATAGTAGGACAGGAACATATTACAAAAACATTAAAAAATCAAATAATATCAAATAGAGTAGGACATGCATATTTATTTAATGGAACAAGGGGGACAGGTAAGACTTCCGCAGCAAAAGTTTTAGCAAGAGCAATAAACTGCTTAAATCCTAAAGATGGAGAGCCTTGCAATGAATGTGAAATTTGTAAAGCGGCATTATCAGGAGCTTTAACAGATATTGTGGAAATGGATGCAGCTTCTAACAATAGTGTTGATGATATAAGAATTATAAGGGATGAAGTAAATTTTTTGCCAACACTTGCAAAATATAGGGTATATATAATAGATGAGGTCCATATGTTATCAACAGGTGCATTTAATGCTTTACTAAAAACATTAGAAGAACCACCTGAACATGTTAAGTTTATTTTAGCAACAACAGAGCCACAAAAATTGCCAGCTACAATACTTTCAAGATGTCAAAGATTTGACTTTAAAAAAATATCAAATGAAAATATAAGTAAAAGGTTACAGTACATATGTGACGAAAGCAAAATAGAAATAACAAAAGAAGCATTGCAAATTATAGCTGTATTGTCAGAAGGAGCAATGAGAGATGCTTTAAGCATATTAGAAAGATGCTTACAAGAAGGAAATGACAAAATTGATGAAGAATTAGTAAAAGAATTGGTGGGAATTCCAAAATTAGAATTTATAAATGAGATTGTAAAATCCATTATAGAATATGATGTTGATAATGCATTAAAAGTAGTAAATGAACTACTAAAACAAGGCAAAGATATAAATAATTTAATTTGGGAAATGATAAAATATGTTAAAGATATTTTAGTATATAAAACCAGTGAAAATTTAGAAATATATAGTAAAGCAGAAATAGAGCAAATAAATAAATTAGCTAATAAAATTTCAAAGGAAAGACTATTGCAAATAATATATGACTTATCAAATTTGCAAAATGATATAAAATGGTCATCACAAAAAGGGCTAATGTTCCAAGTGGAAATTATTAAATTATGTAATAATGAGCAAAACTCTCAAACTGTAACAGGTCTTGAAGAAATAAATACAAGACTACAAAAAATAGAAGAGCAAATGAAAAATGGTGTAAAAACAGTATCAGAACCAGTGAAAAAAATTGAACAAATAACTAAAAAAGAAGAAACACCAAAAAAAATAATTAATGGTAAAGAAGGAAAATCAAAAGAAAAATGGCCAAATATATTGAATAATTTAAAAGAATCAGGTAAAATACTTTTATATACTAATTTAATCAATGCAACGCCAGTAGAACTAAATGATTTAGTAATAGGAATAGAGTTTAAAAATGGAGTAACACCATTTATAAAAAGTATAATAGAAAAACCAGAAAATATGGCAGAATTAGAAAAGACAGTTTCAATAGAATATGGCAAAGAAATGAAAATAAAAATAATAGATGGTAAAACTGAAAAAGTTAATAAAGTGCCAGATAATCCAATGGCGAATTTACCAACAGATTTAGATATACCAATTAATATTATAGAAGAATAAGGAAAGGAATGATTGCTAATATGTCAAAAAGAGGAGGCTTCCCAGGTATGGGTGGATTCGGAGGAATGAATATAAATCAATTAATGAAAGAAGCTAAAAAAATGCAGGCAGATATGGAAAAATCACAAGAAGAGTTAGCAAGCAAAGAATTTGACTCAACAGCCGGTGGAGGAGCAGTTTATGTTAAAGTATCTGGAAACAAAGAAATTAAAGAAATAAAAATAAAAAAAGAAGTAGTAGATCCAGAGGATGTAGAAATGCTACAAGATTTAATTTTAACTTGTGCAAATGAAGCTTTAAGAAAAGTAGATGCAGCACAAGCTGAAAGCTTAGGAAAATACAACATACCAGGAATGATGTAAAAGCGAGAGGAACAAAGTATGTCATATTATTCACCATCAATAGAAAAATTAATACAAGCATTTGAAAAATTACCAAGTATAGGAAGTAAAACAGCGGCAAGACTTGCATTTCATATATTAGATGCTACAGAAGAAGAAACAAATGAATTTGTTTCTGCAATATTAAAAGCAAAACAAAATTTAAAATATTGTTCAAAATGTTACAATATATCAGATACAGATCCATGCCCAATTTGTAGTAGCCCCAAAAGGGATGCTTCATCTATTTGCGTAGTAGAAGATGTAAGAGATGTAGTGGCAATGGAAAGAACACATGAGTTTAAAGGTGTTTATCATGTATTACATGGAAGCATTTCTCCTATGAATGGAATTGGACCAGATGATATAAAAATAAAAGAATTACTTTCAAGATTAATGGATGGAACAGTAAAAGAAATAATATTAGCAACAAATCCAAGAGTAGAAGGTGAGGCTACAGCTGTATATATTTCTAAACTTGTAAAGCCTATGGGAATAAAAGTGACAAGAATAGCCCATGGAATTCCAGTAGGCGGAGATTTAGAATATACAGATGAAATAACATTAAGTAAAGCACTAGAAGGAAGAAGAGAAATTTAACTTATGATAAATTATGATAAAGGAGGAAAAAATATGGAAGAAAAAGAAACTAAAAAGACCCTAAAGCAAGTGAAGAAATTAAGAAGAAAAATAAAAAACTTAAGGGAAAGACTAAACACTATGCTTGGAGCAGAACAACTTAGCAAGAGGGAATTAGTAGAAACGAGAATAAAGGAGTGGATTAAAAATGAGAGAAAAAATGAACTTGACAGACCAAATGAATCAATGTAATTCTGATTTCAAAATGCTTCAAAAGAGAATAGCAGAAAAAATAAAAGTAATAAAGAGCAAGCAAAGAGATGTAGATAGCGGTAAGTATTCGCCTGCAGTAACAGAGAGTTTACAAGGACAAATTAAAGCTTATGAGGCAGCATTGCAGAAAGATCAGGAAAAAATGGATGAAGTAGAATATACATCACTTGCATGTCAATATATTCTTTGGGAAGGTGAAATACAAAAAAGAGGAGCTAATCTTCCAGCTCCAAAAAAATTGTCAATATTTAATCCACTAAGGAGATTTAACAATGAAGATAGCATACCAGAGGGAGCAATGGAAGAAATCTTAGATAGGATGATAGAATTGAAATTGTTATTAACAATAGAGACAAAAGAAAGAGAGTTAATAGCAGCAGAAGAAAGCGAACAAGGAACTATAGTTAGTGGTAAGAGAGAAGACGAAATATTTCACGAAGCAATAGAACAAACATTAAATGAAACAACATATGAAAAAGAAAAAGCTGTTGCATTAGGTGATATAGATAGAATGAGAGGATATAAAGAGGCGGAAACATATGATATAAGAGAAAGATTAGAAAAATTAGCAGCAGAAAGAGGAAGACCGGAAGTATCATACACTCAAGAATTAAAGGAAAGAAGTGACGACGAACAAGAAAGATAATATTATGTACTTAAAAGGGCAAAATTATCTCCTAGAGCAGTAAAAAATGCTGCTAATATAGTCAATTCTTCTTTAGAAAAATCTTGACTAAAAGCAATTGCAATACTTGCAGCAAGAAGAACAAGTTCACAAGGAGTAAGATCAAATAAACACATAAAAACACACCTCAATAAATATTATGAGGTGTGTTTATTAGTTATAAGTTTTCTACAATAATTTCACAAATTTGTTTAGTAGAATTTGGCTTTGCTAATAATTTTATATTCTTTTTCATTTCATCCAATTTGTCTGGAGAATTAAATATTTGAGAAAGTACTACTTCTGGATTATCATCTTTTCTAATCCAAATTCCAACTTTGCTTTTTTCTAAAAATAATGCATTCTCTTCTTCTTGCCCTGGAAGAGGGTTAATAATTATAATTGGAAGTCCAGAGACTAAACTTTCAGTTGTGGTAAGACCTCCAGGTTTTGTAATAACAACATTAGCGATACTCATTAATTCAGGTACTTTATCTGTAAAAGGTAATACTCTTACTCTCGATTGTACTCCCATATTTGTAACAACTTCCTCAAAAGCTAGTTTCATTTTTTCATTTTTACCAGCAATGGCAATAATCTGATAATTGTTAGCAACAGTTATTAAATCCCTTAGTACTTGTACAGTTCTGTCTTTTCCTAAGCCAAATTCACCGCCACCAAACATTAAAGCTACTTTTTTTGTTTTATCTAAATTAAACATTTCAAAAATTTTATCTTTATCAAATGTTTGCAAAAATCTATTAGAAAAAGGAATGCCTGTTACATATATTTTAGATGAAGGAATATTATGTTTTAATAAGGAATCCTTCATATGTTCATTAGAAACAAAAAATAAATCTGTATATTCATGTCCCACTATCCATTGTTCATGGATTTCAAAATCTGTTAAAATTGTTGCTGATTTACAGTTTAATTCACCTTTTCTTTTTAAGTAGCTTACCATTTGACTACTAAAAGGATGTGTAGAAAGTATAAAATCTGGGTTTAATTCATTAATTAATTTAGCAAGTTTCTTTGCCATCAATTTATTGCTGCCTTTACTGATTTCAGAAAGAAGACCTTTTTGAGAATGATAATAAACTTCCTTCCAAAGTTTTGGAGCTTTTTTTGCCATTTCTTTATAGGCACTTGTAGTTAACTTTTCTAAAATAATATTAATATATTTCATACAGTCAACCAATTCTGTTTTAATATCTGGATAATTTTCATTTAAGTAATTGTTTATAGATTTGGCAGCAGAAAGATGTCCACCACCATAAGAAGCATAAAAAATTAAAATTTTTTTCATAAGTTATCCCCTTTCACTAAAATTTTAACACAACTAATAAAAAAAATAAAGAAAATGGAATAATTTATAAAAAATAATACAAAATATTAGAAAGTAAATTTTTAGATTTGCGTATAAGCAGCATTATGAAATTTTAAAGAAGGGACCAGGACAAGTGAAAAAAACGATAAAACTTATATTATTAATGTTAATTCTATTATTTGAAGTAATGACATATATTAAAGCCAAATCTGTGCAAGCAGCAAGCCAAGGTAGCAACATTTCCGATGTACAACTACTAGCAAGAGCAATAAATGGAGAGGCAAGAGGCGAAAGTTATGAAGGACAAGTAGCGGTTGGAGCAGTTATATTAAATAGAGTAAAGCATTCGAGTTTTCCTAATACCATAGCGGGTGTAATATATCAACCAGGAGCATTTACAGCAGTTTCAGATGGACAAATAAATGTAGCAATAGATGAAAGTTCTACTGTTGTAAAAGCTGCAAGAGATGCATTAAATGGTTGGGATCCAACGGGCGGAGCGATATATTATTTTAATCCCAATACTGCTACTAATAAATGGATATGGTCAAGACCATATATAAAAACAATTGGAAAACATAGATTTTGTAAATAGAAAGGATGATTTTTTTGAGTAATGTAAAAGAAAAAATATATGATTGGAAAAATAGATTAAAAGATAGACATATGCTGTCATTGGTTGTAACATTAATTGTAATTATTGTTGCTTTAGGCTTATACATTTATAAAAAACAAACAGAGTATAGACAAGCATCAGAAAATCAATATAATATGGCGTTTTACGAATTGGTTGACTATGTGCAAAATGTTGAAACATATTTGGCAAAATCTTTAATTTCTAGTACTCCACAACATGGAGCAGAAACATTAACAAATGTGTGGAGAGAAGCAAATTTAGCACAAGTATATTTATCTAGATTGCCAATAGAAAGTGTAGAGTTAGAAAATACATCTAAATTTTTGAATCAAGTAAGTGATTATAGTTATTCTCTATCTAGGAAAAATATATATAATGAAAAATTGACTCAAGAAGATTTAGATAATTTAAAACAATTACATGATTATAGTGTACAATTAGAGAATACGTTAAATCAATTATCAAATGATTTAAATGGTGGAAGAATAAGTTGGGGAGAATTAACTAAAAAAGGAACAGTTGCATTTGCACAACAAGTAAGCAATATATCAAAGGATAGTTTTAGCAATTTAGAGGAAAATTTCCATGAATATTCGGGATTAATATATGATGGAGCATTTTCAGAGCATATGACAAGTCAGAATAAAAAGGGTCTAACAGGAGAAAATATAGATGAGGAGACGGCAAAAAATAAGGCAAAACAATTTATAGGTGAGGACAAAATAAAAGAAATAACTTCAAATGGAAAATCTGAAAATACAGATATAATAGCATATGATTTTACAGTTAAATTAAAAAATGATAAGGAAAATAAGGCATATATTTCAATTTCAGAAAAGGGTGGACATGTGGTATTTATGAACTATAACAGAGAAGTAAAAGCTGAAACTATATCTCAGGAAAAGGCAGATGAGTTTGGCAAAAAATTCTTAGAAGAAAAAGGCTTCAAAAATATGGTAGAAACCTACTATTTAAAAGAAAGTGGAATTGTAACAATTAATTATGCTTATGAGCAAGACAAAGTAACAATATACCCAGATTTAGTAAAACTAAAAGTAGCTTTAGATAATGGAGAGATATTAGGAATAGAGACAAAAGGATATCTAAATTCTCATGAACAAAGAACAATAGGAGAAATAAAAATAAGTAAAGAAAAAGCAAAAGAAAATTTAAATCCTAAATTGCAAATAGAAAGCGAAAAATTAGCCATAATCCCTACAAAGTGGCAGACAGAGATATTGTGTTGGGAATTTAAAGGAAAAGTAGATAATACAGATTTTTTAGTATATATAAATGCATCTACAGGTAAAGAAGAGGATATATTAGTTATAGTCAATACACCAAATGGAACTTTAACACATTAATGACAAAAAATACGAAAATAATTTTAAAAGAAATGAACAAACTAATAATATAAAAAAATATAAATATATTTTTTTAGAAAAATCTGTTAGGAGGTAATAAAAATGTCAAATAACAGAGCTATAATTTCAGATAAATTAAGAGAAGAAATAGCAAAAGAATTAGGAGTATATGATAAAGTAAAAGAAGATGGTGGATGGGGCAATGTATCTTCTAAAACCTGTGGAAGTATAGTAAAAAAAGCAATAGAAATAGCAAATAGAACAGCAGAATAAAATATTAAATTAGGCTGTCGATAAAATCGGCAGTCCTTCTTTATGTTGCGTAGGAAAAATCAATAAATTTACTCTGTTCAGAAGAATGAAAACAGTTGCTAATTAAATAATTATAGCATATAATATCTACAATAAAATATAATTATTCAAGAAGAGAGGTTGAAAAATAATTATTATGATTAATATAACAGTAGGAGATATTGAAAAGGTAACAGAAGGAAAACTTATATATGGTGAAAGAGATATAATATGCGAAAACTTTTGTAGAGACAGCAGAGAAATAGAGCCGGGAGATACATATATTGGAATAAAAGGCGAAAGAGTAGATGGCAACACATTTTATGAAGAAGCATTAAAGAAGGGAGCAACATGCTTAATATTAGAAAATGTAAACATACCTGATGAAGTATTAAAAAAATATTCTCATTTTGCAATTATAATAGTAGAAAACACAATAGAAGCACTACAAAAAATAGCAAACTACAAGAGAAACTTATATAAAATACCAGTGATAGCTATAACAGGAAGTGTTGGTAAAACGAGCACAAAAGATATAGTAGCAGAAGTTGTATCTGAAAAATATAAAGTATTAAAAACACAAGGAAACCTAAATAATCATATAGGATTACCATTAACTATTTTAAATTTAAGAGACCATGAAGCAATGGTTGTAGAATTAGGAATGAGCCACTTAGGAGAGATAAGTACGATTGCTAAAATAGCAAAGCCAACTATTGCAATAATAACAAATGTAGGAACAGCACATATAGGAAATTTGGGCTCAAGAGAAAATATATTAAAAGCTAAAATGGAAATATTAGATGGATTGCAAGAAGGAGGAACACTAATAATTAATAATGACAATGATTTATTACATAAATGGAACTTAGAACATAGAGAAAATATAAATGTTATTACATATGGCATACAAAACGAGAGTGATGTAATGGCATACAATATTGCCCAAGACGAAGATGGAAGCAATTATAATACTAAAATCCAAGATAGAGAATATAATGTAAAAGTAAAAATAGGCGGAGAGCATTTTGTATATAATAGTTTGTGTGCAATTGCAGTTGGGCTAAAACTAGGAATTACAATGGAGAAAATATTAGAAGGAATATTAAACTTTAAGCTTACAGAAAAAAGAATGGAAATATCTACAAATAAAAAAGGAATATTAATAATTAATGATTGTTACAATGCAAATTATGATTCTATGAAAGCTGCAATAGAATATTTAGGAAAATTATCTAATAAAAGAAAAATAGCAGTTTTAGGTGATATGCTTGAACTTGGCTCTTACTCGAAAGAGTTACATGAAAAGGTAGGAGAAGAAGTAAATAAAAATAATATAGATATACTAATAACAGTTGGTAAAGAAGCAAAAAATATAAGCAAAATTGCCAAAAGAACGGTAAAAGAAGTATATACCTTTGAAAACAATGAGCAAGTAAAAGAGCTATTAGGAAGTCTTTTAAAAAAAGGAGACGCTGTACTTGTAAAAGCATCAAATGGAATGAAGTTTAGCGAAATTTGTGGGACAATTGGGGACAGTCCCTAATTGGGAAAACGGGACAAATGGGGACAGTCCCTAATTGGGAAAGAAGGAGAGAGTAATGAATTTAGGTGTTATAATGGGAGGAATGTCTACTGAACACAATGTTTCAATTGTTTCAGGAACATCTATAATAAAAAATTTGAATAAAGAAAAATATAATATTTTTCCAATATACATAGATTTAGAAGGAAGATGGTATAAGTATACAAGGCCATTAGAAGAAATAGAGGTATTACAAGTAGGTGAAGAACCAAAAGAATTAGAAAAGATAGATAATGAAATTGAATATTTAAGAAAGATGGATGTTGTATTTCCAGCATTACATGGATTATATGGAGAAGATGGTACAATACAAGGCTTATTAGAATTACTTAAAATAAAATATGTTGGTTGTAAGGTTTTAGCTTCATCTGTTTCTATGGATAAAGTATATACAAAAGTGCTTTTCGAAAAGGCAGGAATTCCGCAAGCAAATTATATTTATATAAAAGCTTGTAACAATACATACACATTTGTAGATAAGCAGTTTAATGAACAAAAATTAGAGTTAGAAGAAATCAGCGAAAAGGTAGAAAAACAATTAGGATATCCTGTATTTGTTAAGCCTTCTAACTCTGGTTCATCTGTTGGAATAAATAAGGCAAAAAATAGCGAAGAATTAAAACAAGCTATTATGTATGCTGAAAAATATGATACTAAAATATTAATAGAAGAAGAGATAAAAGGACGAGAAATAGAATGTGCTGTTTTAGAGGATGAGGAGGTAAAAGCTTCAACTGTTGGAGAAATACTTCCAGCAGACGAATTTTACACATTTGATGCTAAATATAAGAATCAAGCATCAAGAACAGTAATTCCAGCAGAATTAGAACAAGACAAAATAGAAGAAACAAGAAATATGGCAATAAAAGCTTTTAAAGCTGTTGACGGAAGCGGATTAGCAAGAGTTGACTTTTTTATAAAAAAAGCAGATAACAAAGTATATATAAACGAAATAAACACAATGCCAGGCTTTACACAAATAAGTATGTATCCAAAATTATGGGAAAAATGTGGAATACAATATTCAGATTTACTAGATAAGTTGATTGAAAGTGCAAAAAAATAAAATATATTAAATAGGAAAAGATGAAAAATGGAATTATTAGAGGAGATAAATAACAGAATAAAAAACACATTATCAGAAAAAAGATATTTCCATTCTGTTTGTACAATGAACAGAATGGAAATATTAGCTAAAATATATAATGTTGATGTAGAAAAGGCAAAGTTAGTAGGCATAATACATGATATAGCAAAAGAAATGACTGCAAAAGAGGCATTTGAATATGTGAAAAAGTATAATTTGAAAATTGATGAAATAGAAGAAAAGTGCCCAAGGTTATTACATGCAAAAATAGGTGCACATATTGCAAAAGTCGAATATAATTTTATAGATGAGATGTGTACTGCTATAGCAGTACATACAACAGCAAAAGCGAACATGAGTATAATGGACAAGATATTATTTATGGCAGATTCAACAGGAGAGGACAGAAAATGGCCAGATGTGCCATATGTACGAGAATTAGCTGAAAAAGACATAGATGCTGCAATTTTATATATGTTAGATTTAAATATTAAAGATATGATAGATGCAAAAGAATTAATACATCCTGATAGTATATTAGCAAGAAATTTCTTGATAGAAAGTAAAAATACTTCTAGATGAAGATAATAAAATGAATTTTGCAATTGTGTTAGTATGTAAGGTATTTATGCAAAGTGGTGTATCCATAGGAAAATTGCTTAAAAAACTTGAAAATGTAACAAAAATGTAATATAATTGTAATATATGAATTCGATATATGTATTTGCTATATCCGTAATAACTAGAATAAAGTTTAAGAAAATGATGGAAAAGTAGGCAAATACTGTTATTGACTTACAATGGAAAAAAATATAAAATAAAAATATATAAATAGGTAAAAAAGGTGGTAAAAGGAATGAAACTAAAAAGAAAAATTGTACTTATTATATTATTAACATTTATATTTATACTTGTAGCAGGAACATTTAACACAATTAGTGCAAGAACCGAAAATAAATGGTTTGGTTTAGAGCTATATCGTGAATCTGGCAATGGGTATATAGTAAATGAAAAAAATGTATGGGAGATATGCTCGTATGGAACAGGAACAACACCATCAGCAGTAGCTGATCACAGCGAAACAATATATTGTTTGAGAGCAGGAATAGGATTCGGAAGTGAAAACTGGGGTAACTCAGTTACAGAGAAAAAACTATATACTAGCTCTTTTGATATGAAACAAGAGAAAATACCGGAAGAATACCTGACAGTATTACCAGAAGGCGAAAATTATAAAAAGATGCTATGGATATTAGATAATGCATATGTAGCACCAAAAACACAGCAGGAAGAACAGGCTGCAACTGAATATAAAAAGCAATTATTAGCTAAAGCAGGAATACCTGAAAGCGAAATTAAATTAACAGATGAAGATATAGATGCAGCACAACAATTAGCAATATGGTATTTTACAAATCCTAATTCTGAATATCAAGTAGGAGATACATTTATATTCTATATACAAAATGAGGATGGAAGGTTTGCTTTAAATGGAAAAATTGGTGGAGAATATATTTTTGAAAATGGTCAAGAAAGACACCAACAAGCTAATAAATTAGTTAGATACCTTATAGATAATGCGAATGCACAAGCAGCTTTGAGTCCTTCAATGAATAGTACAATAAAACCACTTGAAATAGAAAAAACAAATCCTACTGTAAATGTAGAAAATAATAAATATGTAATAGGACCATATAAAATAAAACAAAATATTAATTGTGAGTATACATATGATGTTACTTTTACAGATGGAAATGGAAATGAAATAGAAAATTATACTATATTAGATAGTAGCAATACTACACTATCAAATATAGAAGTAAATAAAGAATTTTATATCTCTGTACCAATGTCAACAAACGTAAATGAATTTAAAATGAAAATAAACTTTTCATATTTTGGAACAGATATAAGATATTGGGTTGTAACAAATGCTGTGGCATCAAATCAACCAATAGCTATAGTAGACAGAAAGAAAATAGAAGCAGAAGATGAGATAACAACAAGCTATACAAAACCACAATTTGACTTAGCTCTAAGAAAATTCATAACGAAAGTAAATGAAGTAGAACTAACAGGAGATGATAGCAGAATACCACAAGTGGATACAACACCATTAATAAGTGAAAGTTCTACTACAGCCATTTACAAACATGGTAAGAACCCAGTAATAGTAAAAACAGGAGACATAGTAACATATACAATAAGAATATACAATGAAGGAAAAGCAGATGGATATGTAGCTATGGTAGAAGATGTTTTACCAGCGGGGTTAGCATTGGTGGCTAATAGCCAAATAAACACAGATAATGGCTGGGAAGTGCTAAAAACTGGCGATGGAAAAACATATGTAGGAACAAATAAATTGGCAAATCAACTAATTTCAGCATTTAATGGAGAAGAGTTAGATTATAAAGATTTAGAAATTGAATGTGAAGTAACAATGACAGCAGGAAATGAAAATATAGTATTAAAAAACATTGCAGAAATAACATCTGATTCAAATATATATCAAGAAAAAGACAGAGACTCAGAACCAGGAAATGTAGATTTATCAACATATGGAACAACAAGTCAAGAAGATGATGATGATTTTGAACAATTAGTAATTAAACCAATAGAGGTTAAACCAGAATTTGATTTAGCATTAAGAAAATTTATTATACAAATAAATGGTGTGGATTTAGAAACATTAGGGTTGGAAAATAGAGAACCACAAGTAGACGTATCACCATTAATACATAATAGAAAAACTTTAAATACTACAGCAATATATAATCATCCTAAAACATCAGTAAAAGTTAAAAAGGGTGATATAGTAACATATACAATAAGAGTATATAACGAAGGTGAAATGGCAGGATATGCGACAAAAGTTGAAGATATATTGCCAGCAGGTTTGAAATTAGCAGAAAATAGTACAATCAACGAAAAATATGGTTGGAAAGCAGTAAAACATGAATATATAGAAGGTGCAACTGTAGTACATACTACTTATTTACAAGATACAGAAATAGAAGCATTTAATGGAGAAGAATTAGATTATAAAGATTTAATTATTGAATGTGTAGTTACTGCGACACCAGGAACAGAAGAAGAGATTGTTATAAGAAATGTGGCTGAAATAGCAGCTGATAATAATGCTCTAGATATGGAAGACAGAGATTCAGAACCAGGAAATTTAACAGTAGAAACATTTAACGAAGAAGAGCACGAAGATGATGAAGACTTTGAAAAATTAGTAATTGAACCGGTATTAAAAACGGAATTTGATTTAGCATTAAGAAAATTTGTAACATCTGTGAATGGAGTAGAATTAAAAGATGAAAATGATAATTATTTAAGAGCACCTATTGTAGATATAACAAAATTATTAAATGGAACTGCTAAAACAGCGGTATATAACCACTCAAAAACTCCTGTAGCAGTTGATTTGGGAGATGAAGTTATATATACAATAAGAGTATATAACGAAGGTGAAGAAGATGGATATGTTACAGAAATAACAGACCATATACCTAAACAACTAGAATTTATAATAGATGATGAGTTGAATGCAAGTTATGGATGGCAAGTAAGCAATGATGGCAGAACAGTTAAAACAGATATTACATCATTAAATACACAATACTCAGCTAATAGGGATCTTATATATGAAGATAGAAAACCAGGAAACGATAAAGTAAAATTAGATAAACTTTCAACAAATGGAATTGATTACATAGATGTACAGATAAAATGCAAAGTAAAAGAAAATAGTGATATATACAAAAAAATTACAAATATAGCAGAAGTTACAGGATATGTAGATCTAAATGGAAATACTTCTTCAGATAGAGATTCAACAGCATATGTTGTTTTACCAACAGATGAGACATTGCCAAATTATAAAGATGATGAAATAAATAATGGAGATGAATATATTCCAGGACAAGAAGATGATGACGATTTTGAAAAATTAGTATTACAAAGATTTGATTTAGCATTAAGGAAATTTATAACTGGAGTAAATGACGAGGAAGTAACAGAAAGAATACCAATATTTACTAAAAATGCTGATGGAACACATACATATGAGCATCCAAAAACACCTCTAGGAGTAGTAAATGGCGACTTGGTAACATATACATTAAGAATTTACAATGAGGGAAATCAAGCAGGATATGCAGAAACTGTAAAAGATGATATACCAGAAGGATTAGAGTATTTACCAGAAAATGAATTAAATATAAGCTACAGATGGAAAATGTATAAAGAAGATGGAGAATTGGCAACGAATGTAGAAGAAGCTAAATACATAGAGACAGATTACTTATCAAAAGAGCAAGAAAAGACAGAAGGCGAAAACTTAATACAAGCATATAATCCATCTACAATGACACAACCTGATTATAAAGATGTAAAAGTTGTATTTAAGGTAAAAGAGCCAAATACTTCAGACAGAATAATAATAAATACTGCAGAGATTTCTGATGATAGTGATGAATATGGCAACCCTGTTGATGATGTCGATTCAACACCAAATAATAATAAACCAGAAGAAGATGACATAGATGTTGAAAAAATTAAAGTAAAATATTTTGATTTAGCTTTGAAGAAATGGGTAACTTCATCAATAACCATATATGATGGAAAAACTACAATTGTAAAAACTGGACACACAGGAGACGAAGATCCAGAACCAGTTGTTAAAGTAGATATTAAAGAAAGCAGATTAAAAGATACAATTGTAAAATTTACTTATAATATCAAAGTGACAAATGAAGGCGAAATAGCAGGTTATGTTAAAGAAATATCTGACTACATACCAGAAGGGCTAAAATTTGTTAAAGAAGATAATCCAGAGTGGGAAGAGGTAGATGGCAAAGTAGTAACAACACAACTAGAAAATACATTACTACAACCAGGAGAAAGCGCAATAGTAGAAATAACCTTAACATGGATAAATGATAAAAACAACTTAGGCTTAAAAGTAAATGTTGCAGAAATAAGCAAAGATTATAATGACAGCAATACACCAGATATAGATTCTACTCCAAACAACAAAGTGGAAGGAGAAGATGACCAAGACGATGCACCAGTAATCTTATCATTACAAACAGGTGTAACTGGACAATATATAGTTTTAACAATGTCAATATTAATAATAATAGCAACTGGAGTAATATTAATTAAAAAATATGTAATATAACATAACCAAAAAAGACAGAGATAACTTCTCTGTCTTCTTTGTGCCAAAATTCCCCGTCCCCATTGGCAGAAAAATGTGTCAAAGGGGACGGGGAATTTTGGCACATCTTTTTAAATTGCTTATTTTAAAAAAATACTATTTACTTTTACTTTATTATATAATACAATATTAGCCAGTTAAAAATACGAATATGGAGTTTAGTTATGTTTAAAAAATATATTTTAGTTTTTTTAGTTTCAATGATACCACTTATAGAGTTAAGAGGAGCTGTACCGATTGGTCTTAGCAATTTGTGGGGGGACCCTATTTCTATATTGCCTCTTTATTTAATTTGTATTATAGGAAATATGTTACCAGTTCCTTTTATATTTTTCTTTGCTAGAAAAGTGTTGATTTGGGGAGCAGATAAAAAATTTATTGGAAGATTTTTTAAATTTTGCTTAGAAAAAGGAGAAAAAGGCGGAAGAAAATTGCAAGAAAAAGCAGGAAGAGGGTTATACTGGGCATTATTTATTTTTGTTGGAATTCCGCTTCCTGGTACAGGTGCATGGACAGGTACTCTTGCAGCAAGTTTGTTAGATATGGATTTTAAAAAAAGTAGTATTGCTGTAATGGCAGGGGTTATTTTAGCAGGAATAATTATGGGGTTGGCATCAGCAGGAGTTTTCGGAGCAATTGGAGCAATTTTAGGTGCATAAAAAAATAGAAATAAAAAAATGGAAACTATTGACAAGCGGTATGAAAATAAGGTATACTAATAAATAGATGTGTTAATATGGAGAGACATTAATTTCATTTAGAAACAAGGGTGATTAAAATAAAAAACATGTTTTTAAAGGAAATCTAAAAAACAAAAGAGTTGACAAAAAATAAGTTTTGTCAATAGTTTTTTTGTTGCTAAATATTGTAGTTATGTAAATTGTTTAAAAGAGGAATTGCTCTTAAAATTATTTATAATAATAGAACTTAGAGAGCAGGAAGTTCGTATTATTATAAATACTTTTTAAGAAGACAAGAAGGACTTTTAAATAATTTGATATATATTTTTCTGCTTAATATTTTTTAGAGGTGATTTTTGATGAAAGACATCAAGTATGAAAAATGTACTCGTAAGACTTTTGCAAAAATTGAAGATTCAATAGAAATGCCAAATCTTATTAAAGTACAAAAGGATTCATATGACTGGTTTGTAGAGGAAGGATTAGGAGAAATATTGAAAGATATTTCACCAATAGTTGATTATTCTGGAAATCTAGTTCTTGAATTTTTAGATTACTACATGGAAGAAAAAACAAAATACACATTAGAGGAAGCAAAAGAAAGAGATGCGACATATGCAACAAGATTACATGTTAAAGTAAGGTTAATAAACCGTGAGACAGGTGAAATTAAAGAACAAGAAATTTATCTTGGAGATTTTCCACTTATGACAGATAGTGGAACCTTTGTAATTAATGGAGCAGAAAGAGTAGTAGTAAGCCAATTGGTACGTTCGCCAGGATGTTACTATGCAAAAGAATTTGATCCAAAAACAGGAAAGAAAATATATACATCTACAGTAATGCCAATAAGAGGAGCTTGGCTAGAATATGAAACAGATGGAAATGACATTTTCTATGTAAGAGTAGACAGAACTAGAAAATTACCAGTTACATCTTTATTAAGAGCTATAGGAATTGTTACAGATGAACAAATATTAGCTTTATTTGGTGATGAACCAAAAATTATAGCTACAATTCAAAAAGATACAGTTAAAACAGCTGAAGAAGCATTAATAGAAATTTATAAAAAGTTAAGACCAGGAGAACTTCCAACAGTAGATGCTGCAAGAAATTTGTTTAATGGTTTGTTTTTCGATGACAGAAGATATGATTTGGCAAAAGTAGGTAGATATAAATTTAATAAAAAATTAAGTTTATCTTCTAGAATAGCAGGACAAGTAGCTTTTGAAGATATTATAGATGCAGAAACAGGCGAAGTTTTTGTAGAAAAAGATACAGTAATTTCAGAGGAAGTAGCAGAAAATATTAGAAATGCTGGAATAAATATTGTAGATATAAAAGTAGATGATAAAAAAGTAAGAATTATAGGTAATGGAACAGTAAATATTCACAAAGTATTACCAAATGTGGATTTATCTGACCTACATATTAAAGAATATGTTAATTATGAAGTATTAAAGTCAATAATAGATACAACTCCGGAAGAAAAATTACATGATACTATAAAAGAGAGAATAAATGAATTAATTCCAAGACATATAACAAACGAAGATATGATTGCATCAATAAGTTATTTATTAAACTTAGATAATGGATTAGGCAATGTTGATGATATAGATCACTTAGGCAATAGACGTATTAGATGTGTTGGAGAATTATTACAAAATCAATTTAGAATTGGTTTAACAAGATTAGAAAGAGTCGTAAGAGAGAGAATGACAATTCAAGACTTAGACGTAATTACTCCACAAACTCTAATAAACACAAAACCAATAACTTCATCAATTAAAGAATTCTTTGGAAGCTCACAATTATCACAATTTATGGATCAAACAAACCCATTATCTGAGCTAACACATAAAAGAAGAATTTCTGCATTAGGACCAGGAGGACTTTCAAGAGAAAGAGCAGGATTCGAAGTTCGTGATATTCACTATACACACTATGGAAGACTTTGCCCTGTAGAATCACCAGAAGGACCAAATATTGGACTTATATCTGCACTTTCTTCATTTGCTATTATTAATGAATATGGATTTGTAGAAACACCATATAGAAAAGTAGTAGATGGAAAAATAACAGATGAAATTACATATATGCCTGCTGATGAAGAAGACAAATATATAATAGCACAAGCTTCAGAACCAGTTGATAAAGAAGGAAGATTTATCAATGATAGAATTAGGGTAAGACACAGAGAAGAAATAACAGTTGTTGATAAAGATAAAGTAAATTATGTAGATGTATCACCAAAACAATTAGTTTCTGTTGCAGCTGCAATGATACCTTTCTTAGAGCATGATGATGTTAAGCGTTCTTTGATGGGATCAAACATGCAACGTCAGGCAGTTCCATTACTTACAGTAGAATCACCAATTGTAGGAACAGGTATTGAATATAGAGCTGCTAAAGATTCTGGTATTACAGTAATTGCAAAAGAAGACGGAATAGTAGAAAAAGTAACTGGTGATGAAATAACAATAAGAAACAAAAAAGATGGAATAGATGTATATCATTTGAGAAAATTTAAAAGAACAAATGGTGGTACTTGTATTAACCAAAGACCAGTTGTAGTAAAAGGAGAAAAGGTAAAAAAAGGAGACTTAATAGCAGATGGCCCTTCTACTAAAAATGGAGAAATGTCACTTGGAAAAAATGTTTTAATAGCATTTACAACATGGGAAGGTTATAACTACGAGGATGCTATTTTAATAAATGAAAGACTAGTAAAAGAGGATGTATACACTTCTATTCATATAGAAGAATATGATTGTGAATGTCGTGATACAAAACTTGGACCAGAAGAAATTACAAGAGATATTCCAAATGTAGGTGACGATAGTTTAAAAGACTTAGATGAAAATGGAATTATTAGAATAGGTGCAGAAGTTAGACCAGGTGATATATTAGTAGGTAAAGTTACTCCTAAAGGAGAAACAGAGCTTACAGCAGAAGAAAGACTATTACGTGCTATATTCGGAGAAAAAGCTAGAGAAGTAAGAGATACTTCACTTCGTGTACCACATGGAGAAGCTGGAACAATAGTAGATATAAAAATATTTACAAGAGAAAATTCAGATGAATTAGGACCTGGAGTAAATCAAATAATAAGATGTTATATAGCTACAAAAAGAAAAATATCGGTTGGAGATAAAATGGCAGGACGTCACGGAAACAAAGGTGTTATATCTCGTATACTTCCAGAAGAAGATATGCCATTTTTACCAGATGGAACACCAGTAGATATAGTACTAAACCCACTTGGTGTACCTTCTCGTATGAATTTAGGTCAAGTTCTAGAAGTACATTTAGGAATGGCAGCAAAAGCATTAGGTTGGAAGGTTGCAACACCAGTATTCGATGGTGCTACAGATGAAGAAATAAGAGCATTATTAAAGAAAGCAGGACTTTCAGAAGATGGAAAGACAATACTTTATGACGGAAGAACAGGTGAGGCATTTGATCATCCAATCACAGTAGGGGTTATGTATATGTTAAAATTACATCACTTAGTAGATGATAAAATACATGCTCGTTCAACAGGACCATACTCACTAGTTACACAACAACCTTTAGGTGGTAAAGCTCAATTTGGTGGACAACGTTTTGGAGAAATGGAGGTTTGGGCATTAGAAGCATATGGTGCAGCATATACATTACAAGAAATGTTAACAACTAAATCAGATGATGTGGTAGGACGTGTTAAAACATATGAAGCAATTGTAAAAGGAGAAAATGTACCAGAACCAGGAGTCCCAGAAGGCTTTAAGGTATTAATTAAAGAACTTCAAAGCTTAGGATTAGATATAAAATTATATTCAGAAGACAATCAAGAATTAGAATTAAAAGAGAATATAGAAGATGGAATAGACTTTAATTTCGAAACTGAGAAAAATGAAGTAATAGATGAAACTGAATTAGATGATGGATATATAGAAGAGGAAGAACTAGGCGATGATATGCTATTAGATGGAATGGATGGCATATTAGATGATGATGAAGTCTTAATAGATGACACAGACTTAGGAGAAGATAATTTACTAAATGATCAAGACATATTAGATGAATAGTATTAATTAAATAGTTTCAAAAAGGATTTTTATGCTTACAAAATAGAATTGCTCAGCAGTGTATAGCGAAAAAATCCTTGAGAAACAAGAGTAAATAAAAAGTCAAGGGGGCTAAAAAGCAGTGGATGAACTAGAAATTTTCGATAAAATTAAAATAGGGATTGCATCAGATGAACAAATAAGAGAATGGTCAAAAGGAGAAGTTAAAAAGCCAGAGACTATTAACTACAGAACATTAAAGCCAGAAAGAGATGGACTTTTTTGTGAAAGAATATTTGGGCCTACAAAAGATTGGGAATGCCATTGTGGTAAATACAAGAGAGTAAGATATAAAGGAATAGTTTGCGATAGATGTGGCGTTGAAGTAACAAAGGCTAAAGTAAGACGTGAAAGAATGGGTCATATTGAACTTGCTGCTCCTGTAGCACATATTTGGTACTTTAAAGGTATTCCAAGCAGAATAGCGTTGTTATTAGATATCTCACCAAGAAACTTAGAGAAAGTTATATATTTTGCTTCATATATTGTTACAGATAAAGGAACATCAAGCTTAACAAAAACACAAGTACTATCTGAAAAAGAATATCATGAAGCAGAAGAAAAATATGGAAAAGGCTCTTTTAAAGCAGAAATGGGAGCAGAGGCAATAAGAAAATTATTAGCAGAAATAGATATAGAAAAATTATCTGAGAAATTAAAAAAAGAATTAGAAAAAGCAAGCGAGCAAAAGAAAGCAAAACTAATAAAAAGATTAGATACTGTAGAAGCATTTAGATTATCAGGAAATAAACCTGAATGGATGATTATGAATGTTGTTCCAGTAATTCCACCAGAATTAAGACCGATGGTTCAATTAGATGGTGGTAGGTTTGCAACATCAGATTTAAATGATTTATATAGAAGAGTTATAAACAGAAATAATAGATTAAAAAGACTATTAGAATTAGGAGCACCAGAAATAATAGTAAGAAACGAAAAGAGAATGTTACAAGAATCAGTTGATGCTTTAATAGATAATAGTAGAAGGGGAAGACCAGTAACTGGTGCCGGAGGTAGAGCATTAAAATCTTTATCAGATATGTTAAAAGGTAAACAAGGACGCTTCCGTCAAAACCTATTAGGAAAACGTGTTGACTATTCTGGACGTTCAGTTATAGTTGTTGGACCAGAACTTAAAATCTATCAATGTGGTGTTCCAAAGGAAATGGCAGTAGAATTATTTAAGCCATTTGTTATGAGGGAATTAGTAGGACGTGGAATAGCTCATAATATTAAAAATGCTAAGAGAATGGTAGAGAGATTAAGACCAGAAGTATGGGATATATTAGAAGAAGTTATAAAAGACCATCCAGTATTACTAAACCGTGCACCAACATTGCATAGACTTGGTATTCAGGCGTTTGAGCCAGTTTTAGTAGAGGGAAGAGCAATAAAATTGCATCCATTAGTATGTACAGCTTTTAATGCTGACTTCGATGGTGACCAAATGGCTATACACGTGCCATTATCTCCAGAGGCACAAGCAGAAGCAAGATTTTTAATGCTTTCTGTAAATAATTTATTAAAACCACAAGATGGTAAACCAGTAACAGTACCTACACAAGATATGATTCTAGGAAGTTACTATTTAACAATGATTGTTGAAGGAGAAAAAGGAGAAGGTAAATATTTTTCATCACCAGAAGAAGCTATTATTGCAAATGTAAACAATGAATTAGGCTCGCATGCAAAAATACATGTAAGAATGAGCAAAAAAGTAAATGGAGAAGAAAAACATAAAATAATAGAAACAACAGTAGGTAGAATTATATATAATCAAGGTATACCACAAGATTTAGGTTTTGTAGATAGAACAAATCCAGAAAATGAATTTGAATTAGAAATAAACTTCCCTGTAATAAAGAAAAATTTAGGAAAGATAATCGCAAAATCGATAAATAAACATGGATTAAATGCAACAGCAGAATTACTAGATTATATAAAAGCAACTGGTTTCAAATATTCTACAATAGGCGCTATTACAGTTTCTGTTGATGATGTAAAAGTACCAGAAGCCAAAAAGCAAATACTTGCAAATGCAAATGAACAAGTAAACAATGTATTAAAGCAATACAAACGTGGTTTAATTACAGATGAAGAAAGATATCAATCAGTAATTAAAATATGGGAAAAAGCTACAGATGAAGTTACAGAAGCAATGAAAAATAACTTTGATGAATTAAACCCTGTATATATGATGTCACAATCTGGAGCCAGAGGAAATATAAACCAATTAAGACAAATAGCTGGTATGCGTGGACTTATGGCAAGTACAACAGGTAAAACAGTAGAAATACCAATAACATCATCATTTAGAGAAGGACTTGATGCACTTGAATATTTTATTTCAGCACATGGTGCTAGAAAAGGTTTAGCAGATACAGCTCTAAGAACAGCTGACTCTGGTTATTTAACAAGAAGACTTGTTGATGTTGCACAAGACATAATAGTAAGAGAAAAGGATTGTGGAACTCATGAAGGTATTGAACTTTCAGATATTAAAGATGGAAATCAAGTAGTAGAAAAATTAGAGGAACGTCTATTAGGAAGATATCCATTAGAAGATATAGTTAACCCAGAAACAGGAGAAACCATAGTTACAACAGAAGAGCTTATCACAGAAGCTTTGGCTGAGAAAATAGTTGCAGCAGGAATAACAAAAGTAAAGGTACGTTCAGTATTAGAATGTAAAACAAAACATGGTGTATGTTGCAAATGCTACGGTATGGGATTGGCTACAAGAGCAGAAGTAAATATAGGAGAAGCTGTTGGTATTATAGCTGCACAATCAATTGGTGAACCTGGTACACAGCTAACCATGAGAACAATTCACTCTGGTGGTGTTGCAGGTGTAGCAGATATTACACAAGGTCTTCCTAGAGTTGAAGAACTATTTGAAGCTAGAAAGCCAAAGGGCTTAGCTATAATTACAGAAATATCAGGAAAAGTAAAAATATCTGAAGACAAGAGCAAAAAAGAAGTTATTGTTACAAGCAGTGATGACAGTAAAACATATACAATACCATTTGGATCGAAATTACGTGTAAGAGATGGAGATGAAATAGAAGCAGGAGCTCCTATTACAGAAGGTTCTATAAATCCAAGCGAGATTTTAGCAATAAATGGTGTAGATGGGGTTCATAGATACTTAGTACAAGAAGTACAAAAAGTTTATAGAAATCAAGGTGTTGATATTAATGATAAACATATTGAAGTTATCGGAAGACAAATGCTTAAGAGAGTTAGAGTTGAAGATAATGGAGACACAGGCTTATTTGCAGGATCATTAGTAGATATAAATGAACTAGAAGAAGTAAATGAGCAAATGGAAACAGAAGGAAAGAAACCAGCAACATATAAACGTGTATTACTAGGAATAACAAAAGCTTCACTTGCAACAGAAAGTTTCTTATCAGCAGCATCTTTCCAAGAAACAACAAGAGTATTAACAGAAGCTGCTGTAAAAGGCAAAATTGATGAATTAATAGGACTAAAAGAAAATGTAATAATAGGAAAATTAATTCCTGCAGGAACAGGGCTAAATAAATACAAAAATACACAAATAGATACAGAACAATATGAAGAAACTGCAAATGAAACAAAATAAATATTATCAAAAAAACTGCCAAATCTTTGGTAGTTTTTTGATTCGTAGGAAAAATAAGGTTTTGCAATGTAGGCACAGTGACTTTGTATATATTTTTCATAATTTAGTGGAGAAAAAATTTAAAAAATACTATATTTCTACAAAAAAGTATGATATAGTATATATGTATAAAAAGCTATATTGAAAGGAATGAAGTTTATATGGAAAAAGGAAGAAGATATAGTGGAGGAAAAAAGCTAAACATGAAAAAAGTATTTGCTGTAATAATTGCATTTGCAGTAATTATAATGTTTATTGTTGGAATTAAAAAAATATTAAAATCAGATAAAGACATTAAAGAAAAAACTGTAGTGCAAAAATATTTTGCAGTATATACAAACAATAAATGGGGAGTTATAGATTCAAAAGGAAAAACAATAATAGAACCAACATATGATGAAACAATAATAATTCCAAATGAAACAAAAGCAATATTTATTTGTACTTATGATGTAAATTATGAAAATGGCACATATAAAACTAAAGTATTAAATGATAAAAAAGAAGAAATATTAAGTGGATTTGAAACAGTGCAAGCATTAGAAAACTATGACGAAAATAACAATTTGTGGTATGAAGCAGATGTACTATTAGTAAAAAAAGATGGAAAATATGGACTAATAAATTACAAAGGAAATGAACTATTAAAATGTGAATATAATTCAATTACAACAGTAAAAGGAATAAAAAATAGTTTAATAACAGAAAAAGATGGAAAATTAGGATTAGTAGATGATATAGGTAACATAGTAATACCAAATGAATATAAAAGCATTAAGCCATTAGGAAATAAATATGAAGAAGGCTTTATTGTAGGAAATGAAAAATATGGAGTTATAAACTGGGATAAATCAGTTGCATTAGAAACAAAATATGAAGAGATAAAGCCAATATATGGAGATGGAAAATTTGTAGTAAAACAAGATGGAAAATGGAAAATTGTAGATACAAGTGGCAAATCATATTTAGAAGGAAAATTTGATAACGTAAAATCAATTGATGGAGAAAATGTAGTCATACAAAAAAATGGAAAATATGGAGTAACAACAATTGCAGGAGAAACAAAATTAGAAACAAAATATGAAGATATAACATATACATATGCAGATAATTATATTGCAAAGCAAAATGGAAAATTTGGAATTCTAAACTTAAGTGGAGAGACAAAATTAGATTTTGTATATAAAACATTAATATATAGAAAAGATGTAGACTTTTATGAAGGCTCAAAAGAAGAGATAAATTCAGATTTAATAGATAGAGACTTTAATGTTAAACTTACAGGCATTATAACAGAAATTAATACAGAAACTGGATATATGAAGGTTAGAGTAAACGGAGAGTACAAATATTATAACTTTAAATTTGAGGAAAAAACAAATATAGAACTATTAAAAGGAAATACCCTATTTTTATCAAAAAAGGATAACAAATATGGATTTGTAAATAAAGATGGAATTGTAATTGTTGACTATATATATGATGATGCAACAGAGCAAAATGAGTTTGGCTATGCGAGCGTAAAAAAAGATGGTTTATGGGGTTGTATTAATTCAAAAGGAGAAGTTACAATATCTCCAGCATATGCTTTAGAAAATAGCATATTAGTAGAATTTATAGGAAAGTGGCATAGAGGACAAGACTTGAACTTAAATTATTATACAGATGAAAAATAAATCGTAGGAGGAGGAGTAAGCATACATATGGAACAAAAGATTAAATATCAATATACGTATTTTATATACCCATATATAATTGATGCAAATAAATATAATAAATATATGCTAAAGCTTATTAAAAATCCTAAATGTAAGTTGAAAACATTTGACAAAATAAAAGATTTTGATATTTATACATATTTTCTTCCTAACATACGAGAGTATATGTTTTGGTCATTTGAATTGACAAATCAAAAAAGTAATGAGCTAGAAAGAATGGACAATAAAATGAAGAGTACAATACTTTCAAATTATCCTTGTACAATGTTTGAATATGAATTAGAAAAAAATATACAGGGAAAAATAGGAGAAGAAAACGGAATATTTTTTGACATTATAAAAATGGAAATTATATGTTTTAATACCGGAATATGTTTTATGACTTTTAAAACAGCTTTAAATGGTGAAAATAATCTAGATGATGTACTTAATTTTAATTATAAATTTAGAGATATAAATTCTAATTTATCTCAATTAAGAGAATATGAAAATATAAGAATACAGACAAGTGCATTTAAAGATATAAAAGAATTTTCGAGTTTAATAAAAGAAATAGCAGGAAGTAATACAGGAGCTAAAAAAATAAATGTAGATACAGAAAGATTTGTTACATATTCATATATATGTTTAGATCAAAATTGCTGGAATGAGAATACAGATAATACTGTTTTAAACGAAAGATTTTTGAATTATGCAAATATAGCGAGTTCAAATTCTAAAATAAATAATAAGGTAAAAAAAATAGAACAAAAATATTTAAAGTATGGATTTACTAGTTGGAGCAATGTAGTAATGGCATCTGATATAAATACAGAAAATTATACAAAATTGCCATTTGAATACGAAAATAAATATTTATATCATTATATATTTAATTTATATAAAAAAATATATTTGAAAAAATTAATATATGAATTTAATATAAACAACAATTTTGAAAAAATTAAAGAACAATTTATAAATTTTACAAAATTTATTTGGATTCAAGAAATAACAAATGATGAAATAGGTATAGAAATAGAAGAAAAGGAAAAAGAAGCTTTGCTATTGGAGGAAACCTACTTAAAGCTTAAAAATAAATATGATATATTATATAAAAATTATAATATAGAAAAAATTGCTAAAGGAAATAAAGTAATTGCAATAGTTGTAATTGGAATTTTTATTATTACTCTTATAAACTTACTAAGTAAATAATATTTATAAAGGGGTTAAAATGGAAATAAGAACAGGCGTAGATATAATAGAAATAAGCAGGATAAAAGAGAGTATTGAGCAAATAGGACAAGTTTTTTTGGATAGAATATATACAGAAAAAGAACAGGAATACTGTGAGAAATCCAATAAAATGAAATATCAACATTATGCAGCAAGATTTGCAGCAAAAGAAGCAATATTTAAAGCAATTTCTAAGAATATAAACGATACTTCTGATTGGGTGTGGAAAAATATAGAAATATATAATGATGAGCAGGGAAAGCCGATTGCTGATATTAGTAAATTAGAAATTAAAAATATAATTAGCATGGATTTAAGTATTTCTCATATAAAAGATTATGCATTAGCAAGTTTTACTTTGATTTTAGATAATTAAAAAAAGGAAAAAAGAAAAATGGAATTTTTTGATTCGCATTCACACTACAATGATGAAAAATTTGATGAAGATAGAGAACAGATATTAGAAGAAATATACAAAGCAGGAGTAACAAAAGTAATTGTGGCAGGATATGATATAAATTCATCTAAAAAGGCAGTGGACTTATCTAAAAAATATAAATATATATACGCAATATGTGGAATATCTCCAAATGATATTGCAGAAACAGAAAATGAAATAAAACAACAAATTGAGCAAATAGAAAAAATAGCACAATCCACAAAAATAGTAGGAATTGGGGAAATCGGGCTTGATTATTATTGGAACAAGGAAAATAAAGAGCTACAAAAAAAGGCATTTATAAATCAAATAAAATTAGCAGATAAAATGGATTTACCAATTATAATACACTCAAGAGAAGCGGTAATGGATACAATACAAATATTAAAAGAAAATACTCCAAAAAGAAAGGGAGTTTTTCATTGTTGTCCTTTAAATATAGAACTAGTAAAAGAAGGTTTAAAATTAGGCTTTTACATATCACTAGCAGGGCCAATAACATTTAAAAATTCAAAAAATGCAGATGAAATAATACAAATGATACCATTAGAAAAAATGCTTATAGAAACAGATAGCCCCTACTTAGCACCAGAGCCAAATAGGGGAACAAGAAATGATTCGAGAAATTTAAAATATTTAGTAGAAAAAATAGCACAAGTAAAACAAAGAGAGCCAGAAGAAATAGCAAGAATAACATATAATAATTGGAAATTATAAGGCAAATATAGACTACATAAGTTTCTTTATTGCTTCTATTCTAGCACTTATAGAAGGGTGAGTTGACAATAAATCACTCTTCTCTTTTTGGTCTTTCTTAAATGGATTTGTGAAAAACATATGTGCAGTTGCATTATTAGCCTTACTAAATTCTGAATCGTCAGAATCCAATTTTTGTAACGCAGAAATAAAAGCATCTGGATTTCTAGTAAATTCAACAGCACTAGCATCTGCCAAGAATTCTCGACGCCTTGAAAGAGCTAACTTCATTAATTGAGCAAAAACAGGTCCTAAAATTAAGCAAATAAATCCTAAAATCATGATAATAAAATTGCCTTTAGAATTACTATCATTATCTTTGCGATTTATCAAATAAAATCTTCTAGACATTAAATCTGAAAGCATAACGATAAATCCAACCATAACAGTTACTACGGCAGAAAGTAAAATATCATAATTTTTAATATGACCTAATTCATGTGCTATAACACCTTCTAACTCATAATAATCTAATTTTTCTAAAAGACCTGTAGTAACACAAACTACAGCATTTTTTGGATTTCTGCCAGTAGCAAAAGCATTTGGTTGAGAACTTTCAACAATATATAATCTAGGCCTGTATTCTAATCCAGAAGATATCATAAGCCCATCTAAAATATTTATTAATTTTTTATTTTCTTCTGGAGTTGCTAGCCTTGCACCATTTAAACTTAGAACAATTTTATCACTAAAATAATATGAGCACCAAGAAGACAGAATTGAAAAAGTAAGTGCTATAATTATTGAAATAGTACCTAAATTAAAAGACATACAAATATAATATACTATTAATGTTATCATTAATATAAAAATAGATATGATAAATCCTGTTTTTATTTTATTTTTCTTTATATCTTCATACATATATTTACACCTCAAATAAAAATAATATAATGCCTTATTTCTCAAATAAAACATTATATCATTATTTTTAAATATTATATTTTTAGAGAAATATCTCCAAGTTTTAGTTATTAAAATCAACTTTTACATTTTTTCTAGCTTCTGCACTATCTACTTCAAATAAAGTTTCAGTAGTAAAATTAAACATTCCAGCAATAATGTTTGAAGGGAATAATTGTAATTTTGTGTTATATTTTGTTACTGTATCATTATAAAACTGCCTTGAGTATGAAATTTTATTTTCTGTATTTGCTAATTCTTGTTGTAATTCAGTAAAGTTTTGATTTGCCTTTAAATCTGGATAACTTTCAGAAACAGCCATAATGGTTTTTAAACTTTCAGAAAGTTGTGTATCTAATTCTGACTTTTCTGTTACAGTCTTTGCATTTGCCCAAGATGTACGAAGTTCAGCTATTTTTGTTAAAACCTCACTTTCATGTCCCATATATCCTTTAACAGTTTCAACTAAATTAGGAATTAAATCAAATCTTCTTTGTAATTGTACTTCTATTTGACTCCAAGCATTTTTAACTCTTTGTCTTAAAGTTACAAGACTATTATATATACTTATAACAAATATAACTAAAAGAATTACAATAATAAAAATAATCCATCCCATAATTTGGACCTCCTTAAATAGTATAGATATATACTACCATATATATTTTGTAAATTCAATGAAATGCTGAAAAATTTACAAAAAAGGCACAATTAAGCGGAACTATGACATACATAAATATAAAGTAAATGTTTAATTTTCACAAAATGGTAAAAAATATAATAAAAGGAGGGAACAGATGGAAGCATATGTTGCAAGAAGGAGAAAGAAGAACGGAAAAAATAAAATATTAGTAGCATTTGTTTTCTTATTAATCATCGCCAGTGGTATAATTCTATATAAATTTTATGAGAAAATAGAGGTAGAAGAATTAGATAAAGGGTCAGAAGCTGTGAGAACTTTAAGAACATTGGATGAGGAAAAAGAAGAACAAAAAGAAGTAGTAGATGTAATAGCACAAGCTACTTCTAGTGTTGTAGGAATTTCAAAAGTTAAAAATATAGGTAGTACAATTTTTTTGAAAGATGGTAGTTCAAAATTGGGCTTGGGGACAGGACTAATAGTAACAGATAATGGGTATATATTAACAAATGCACATGTTTCTGGGGAAAAATATAGTACGTGCTATGTTACATTAGAAACAGGAGAAGTTTTTACAGGAAATGTTGTGTGGTCAGACATGGATGTGGATTTAGCAATTCTTAAGATATCAGCTAAAAATTTAATATATGCAAAATTAGGAGATTCAGATAATATTAAAGTCGGAGAAAAGGTGTATGCAATTGGAAATCCTATTGGATTTGAATTTGAAAGAACTGTTACATCTGGAATAATAAGTGCAATAGATAGAACAATTAAAATTGAAGAAGATGAAAATTCATATATGAGTAATTTAATTCAAACAGATGCAACAATTAATTTAGGAAATAGCGGTGGACCACTAATAAATATAGATGGAGAAGTAGTAGGAATAAATACACTTAAAATAACTTCAGCAGAAGGAATTAGTTTTGCTGTACCTATAAATCTTGTTAAAACAATAATAGAAAAATTTGCAACTCAAGGAAAATTTGAAGAAGCAAGTATAGGAATATTTGCATATGACAAAAATGTAATACCATATATAGATAATAATTTAAAATTTAATACAGGAATATATGTGGTTCAAATTGATAGAAATTCTTCGGCATATAATTCTGGATTAAGAGAAAAAGACGTAATAATACAAATAGACAATATTAATTTAAAAAAAATGTGTGATTTAAGAAGATATATATATACAAAAAATATTGGGGATGAAGTTATTTTAAAGATATTAAGAAATAACACAGAAAAAGAAATAAAAATGACTTTAATAAAAAAATAGAAGGAGAATGTTTATGATGTCGTATTGGTTAGAAAGCACAAAAGATAACAGAAAAGAATTTGACAAATTAGAAAAAGACATAAATACAGATGTATGTATAATAGGAGGGGGACTTACAGGTTTAACAACAGCATATTATTTAAAAAATAGTGGCTTAAATGTAGTACTTTTGGAAAAAGATAAGTTGTGTAATCACACAAGTGGTAATACAACAGCTAAAATTACAAGTCAGCATCACTTATTCTACAAATATTTAGTAGATTTAAAAGGAAAAGAATTTGCAAAACAATATTTGAAGGCAAATGAAGAAGCAATAAAAAATATAGAAACAATTATAAAAGAAGAAAATATACAATGTGATTTTGAATATCAAGACTCATATGTATTTACTCAAAAGTTAGATGAAATATCCAAAATAAAAGATGAAATAGAAGCACTTAAGTCAATAGGTTTTGATAGTGAATTTGTAGAACAAATAGAACTACCTATAAAGATATTGGGAGCTATAAAATTTAAGAAACAAGCACAATTTCATCCTTTAAAATATGCAATAGGGTTAGTTAATGCAATGCCAAATATCAATATATATGAAAATACAAAAGTAGTAGACTTAAAAAAAGAAGAAGAAAGATATATTGTAATAACAGAAAAAAACTATAAAATAAATTGTAAACAGGTTGTTATTGCAACACATTATCCTATAATAAATGTACCAGGATATTATTTCTTAAAAATGTACCAGTCAATGTCATATTTGATTGCAATAAAAACAAATGAAAAAAGTTTTAATGGTATGTATATAAATAGCGAAGAACCAACAATCTCGTTTAGAAGACAAGATGATTTAATTCTAATTGGTGGAAATGACCATAAGACGGGGGCTAAAATTGATTTATCCAATGCATACAAATTTTTAGAAGATATTGCAAAAAATATGTATCCAGACTGTGAAATTAAGTATAGATGGCATACAGAAGATTGCATTTCTCTGGACAAAATACCATATATAGGTAAATTTTCATCAATAATGCCAAATGTATATGTAGGAACTGGGTACAAAAAGTGGGGAATGACTTTTTCAAATATCGCAGGAAAAATAATATCTGATATGATATTAGAAAAAACAAATAAATATCAAGAAATTTTTAAAGCAACACGAATAGAGCCAATAAAAAATATAAAAGAAGTAGAAAATATGCTGAAAGAAACAACACATTCACTTTTATTAAATAAGTTAGATATACCAAAAGCAACAATAGAAGACATTAAAAATGATGAGGGGAAAATAGTAGAAGCAGATGGAAATAAAGTAGGAATATACAAAGATAAGGATGGAAATTTATTTGCCATTAAACCTGTTTGTACACACTTAGGATGTGAATTATCTTGGAATAATTTAGCTAAAACGTGGGATTGCCCATGCCATGGTTCAAGATTTACTTATACAGGAGAATCAATTTATGAACCAAGTATAAAAAATTTAAAATTAATAAACTAAAAAATGTCATATTTAGTGTACAAGCCACATATAATATAGTATTGAAAAAATAATAAAAATAGACAAAATATATAAAAGGCATAGCTAAGCACTTTTGACAGAATCAGCAAAATTTGACATATATTCTAAAAAATGGTATAATATAATTGTTGCTTTTAAAGGAGGGAACAAATTTCTTATGAAAAATGATGAAAAAGCGTCAATATCGCTGAAAAGAATCATTGCCATAAGCATAATATTTTTATTTTTAACAGGTATAGCTGTAGTAGCAGGAAATGTAAAACTAAATAATGTTAAAATAATATTATCAAGTGGTTATGAAATGAATGTATTAACTGCAAAAACTAAAGTTTCAGAAATATTAGACGAAAACCATATTATAATATTAGAAGATGAAAAAGTAATTCCAGATTTAGAAGAAGAGCTTTCATCAAATAATACTATAAAAATATTTAAAAATACAGATGAAGAAATAGAAATAGCTACGGAAATCGAAAGTTCAGCAAATGTTAAAACAGAAGACCTACTAAAGAATTATGAACAGATAGTAGAAAAAATAGTTACAGAAGAAGTAAAAATACCATATGAAACAATTACTAAAGATGTATCAACAGGTTCTAGTGCAAAACAAGATAAAATAATACAGTATGGTGTTGATGGATTAAAAAGAGTAACATATAAAATAAAATATCAAAACAATATAGAGATAGAGAAAACAGAAATTTCTAGCGAGATTATTAAAGAACCTATAGACAAAATAGTTGAGATTAGAACTAAACAAATAACTTCAAGAAGTTCAACCTTTAGAGAAGCATCTACAAACCCAGCTTTAACAGCTTCTACAACATTAGCAAAAAGAGTAGAAGGGATAACGCCTAAAGTTGCAACGTTCAATACTTCTGCATATTGCCCATGTATGAGTTGTTGTGGTAAAACAAATGGTATAACAGCATCTGGAGCACCTGCATCAGAATGGTACACATTAGCAGCAGGTTCAGTATATCCAATAGGAACAGTTATATATATACCATATTTTAAAGATAAACCAAATGGTGGTTGGTTCGTAGTTCAAGATAGAGGTGGAGCAATTTCAAGTGATAGATTAGACATTTTCTATGATTCACACAGTGCAGCATTACAATTTGGTAGAAGATATTTAGAATGTTACGTATATGAGTTTTAAAAAAGGCACTTGCATATAAGTGCCTTTTTTGATATTATAATACAAGTTAAAATAGAAATGGAATGAGAAAATATGAAACTAATATCTTGGAATGTTAATGGATTAAGAGCAAATATAACAAAAGGATTTGAAAAATTTTTTAAAGAAGTAGATGCAGATATTTTTTGCATACAAGAAACGAAAATGCAAGAAGAACAGATAGATATAACCATTCAAGAATTATTTAAAAGTTATAATCAATATTGGAATAGCGCTGTAAAAAAAGGATATTCAGGTACTGCAATCTTTAGTAAAAAAAAGCCAATAAAAGTTACATATGGAATTGGAATAGAAGAACATGACAAAGAAGGAAGAATTATAACACTTGAATTTGAGGAATTTTTTATTGTAAATTGCTATACTCCAAATTCAAAACGAGAATTAGAAAGATTAGATTATAGAATGACTTGGGAGGATGAAATACGCAAATATCTATTAAAACTAGATAAAATAAAGCCTGTAATATATTGTGGAGATTTAAATGTAGCACATAAAGAAATTGATTTAAAAAATCCAAAAACAAATAGAAGAAATGCAGGTTTTACAGATGAAGAAAGAGGTAAAATGACAGAATTGTTAGAAGCAGGATTTACAGATACTTTTAGATATTTATATCCAGATAAAGAAAATGCTTATTCTTGGTGGTCATATATGGCAAAAGCAAGGGAAAAAAATATAGGTTGGAGAATAGACTATTTTATAGTATCCAAATCTATCGAAAATAAAATAGAAGATTCGATAATATATTCGGAAGTTATGGGAAGTGATCATTGCCCAGTAGGATTAAAAATTAAAATATGAAAGGATAAAAAATATGGAAGGGAAAAAGCGTACATTAACTAAATGGCTTTATTGGTTTGTATTTGCTGTTGCAGTAATACTGGTATACAAAACAGTAGATAATTTAGGAGAAATATCTATATGGTTTAAAAAGCTGTTTTCAATTTTAATGCCGTTTGTAATAGGGATTTTAATAGCATATTTATTTTATATTCCGGCAAGAAATCTTGAAAAAACTTATTCAAGAATTAAAAATAAATTTATAAAAAAAAGAGCCAGGGGAATAGCTATATTTACTATATATATAATAGCAATGATTGTAATTGTACTGATAATAAATTTTATAGTGCCTACAATAATAGAAAGCATAAAAGATTTAATAAGTAATTTTCAAACTTATTACAATGAAACAATAACTGTATTAAACAATTTACCAGAAGACTCATTCTTAAAAAATGAAATAATATATAAATTAGCAGAACAAATAAAAAATATAGATATAGAAAAATACTTTAATTTCGAACAATTAGCACAATATGCTAAAGGTGCAATTAATATAGTTACCAGTATATTTGATATTTTTGTTTCAGTTATTGTATCTGTATACATACTTTTGGAAAGAGATCAAATAATAAGATTTTTAAAAAGTTTAACAAAAAGACTATTTAAAGAAAGAACCTACAACAATATTGTGAATTATTTTGACCAAACAAACAATATATTTTTTCATTTTATATCAAGCCAATTATTAGATGGAATAATTGTAGGCATAATAACTTCTATTGCAATGCAAATAATGGGAGTAAAATATGCAATATTGCTAGGATTTATGATAGGATTATTCAATTTAATACCATATTTTGGAGCAATAATAGCTGTAATAATAGCAGCAATAATTACAATATTTACAGGTGGATTTAATCAAGCTATATGGATGGTAATAGTAGTGACAATTTTACAACAAATAGATGCAAATATAATAAATCCAAAAATAACAGGAAATTCACTAAAAATAAGTCCACTGCTAGTAATTTTTGCAGTAACTGTAGGTGGAGCATACTTTGGAGTACTAGGAATGTTTTTAGCAGTTCCAATAATAGCCGTTTTAAAGCTATTAATAGAAGACTATATAAAAAGTGGTGAAAAGCAAATATAAATATATACATAAAAATCGGCATTAGTGTAAAAGGAAGGCTTAGTTATAAGCCTTACCGAAATATTGACAAAAGCGCGAAATAAGTGTAAAATTAATAGGTAATTAGGAGGAATTTATGCCGAGCAATAAAAAAATATTTGATAAACTAATATCACGCGTAAAAATATATTTGGTAATTATAGCCATACTTTTGACAATTATTTGTATAAATAATGTTAATTTTATAATGCCATCGATTTTATTTTACGCTTTAATAGTAGGATATGCTTATTGGAGTAATCAAAAAAGAAAGGAAGAACTTTCTGAGCATATAGAGCACTTAACTTTTAGTGTAGATAAAGCAGCAAAAGGAACACTAATAAATTCTCCTTTTCCATTGATAATATTAGAAACAAATGGAAATGTTATTTTAAAGAATGAAAAATTTTCTAAAGAATTCATCAATATAGATATTAATAATTACTTAGAAAATATACTTAAAGAACTTAAACAAGAAATAGAAAATGGGGAATTAGAAGAAAATAGAAATATATGCAAAGAAGTACTAATTGGAAATAAAACATATAAATTATTAGGAGAGTATATAGAACTAAAAAATAAACAACAAATGATTACATTATATTTTGTTGATAATACAGAGTTAGTAAAAACAGAAGAAAAATATATTAATTCACAAAATTGTATTGGTATAATGATGATAGACAATTATGAAGAATTAATACAAAGAATAGAAAATGAAGATAAGTCTACACTTACAGCACAAATAGAAAAAAATATATATGAATGGGCATCAAAATTTGAAGGACTAGTAATAAAATCTGAAAGAGATACATATGTATTCATATTTGAGCAAAAGTATTTAATTGAAATAGAAAATAAAAAATTTAGTATTTTAGATGAAATAAAAGAGCTAGAGTGGGCAAATAAAGTACAATTTACTTTAAGTATAGCAGTTTCAAATGAGGGTAAGTCAAATTATGAGAAATATAAATCAGCACAAGCTGGATTAGATATTGTTTTAGGACGTGGTGGAGACCAAGCTGTTGTGAGAGAAAGCGGAAAATATGTATTTTTTGGAGGAAGAGCACAGGAAGTAGAAAAAAGAACTAAAGTAAAAGCAAGAACAGTAGCACATGCACTTAAAGAATTAATTTTGGAAGCTGAAAATGTAATGATAATGGGACATTCAAATTCAGATATGGATTGTATTGGCTCTAGTATGGGATTATATAGACTAGCAAGAACATTAGGAAAAAATACATATATAGTAAACAATTCTTATGGAATCGGATTAGAAAACTTTATTGAAAAAGCAAAAGATGATGAAGAATACAAAAATATAATTATAAACAAAAATGAAGCATTATCTAAAATAAATCCAGAAACTTTATTAATTGTTGTAGATACAAGTAAGAAAAATTATGTAGAAGTTCCAGAACTATTAGAAGAAACTGAAAAAATAGTAGTAATAGATCATCATAGAAGAAGTACAGAATATATAGAAGATGCAACATTAATGTTTCACGAAGTTTATGCTTCTTCAGCGGCAGAACTTGTTACAGAAATATTAGAGTATTCACAAGAAGAAATAAAATTAACAGAATTAGAAGCAGAAGCATTATATGCAGGAATTATGATGGATACAAAGAACTTTACTTTTAAAACAGGTGTCAGAACATTTGAAGCAGCGGCATATTTAAGAAGATATGGAATAGATACAATAAAAGTAAAAAAATGGTTCCAAAGTGATTTAGCAACTTATAATAAAATTTCTAAAATAGTTGAAAAAGCAGAAGTCATAGAAAATTCGATAGCAATTGCTATTTACGAAGAAGAGGATAAAAATGCAAATATTATATGTGCAAAGGCGGCAGATGAACTATTAACAATAAGTAATATAGTTGCATCCTTTGTAATTGGAATGATGGGCAACAAAGTGTGCATAAGTGGACGTTCTATAGGTGATATAAATGTACAATTAATACTAGAAAAACTTGGTGGTGGAGGGCATATAACCCTAGCGGGAGCACAAGTAGAAGGAATGACAGTAGAAGAAGTAAAAATAGAATTAATAAATAGAATAAATGAATATTTTACTGAAATATCAAGTTAGAAAAGTAATTTAAAATAAAAAAAGAGGGCAATACTAAGAGTATTTGCCCTCTTCGATTGTGTTTATCCACAATCTCACGTTATTCAACGTTAAAAGTTTTTAACCCCTCTTGGTTCCGTCAGACCAAAAGCACTCTCCAGTGTACCGACAGTATAGACTGCCGTCTGTCAACTCTTCAAGATCGCCGTTATCTTTAGCGTTCTCGACTTCAGTTTCATCAAGGTTGCCATCGTTATCAACGACATAATCATTGCTGAGTTTCCATGCCATAGAGAAGTACCTCCTTTCATAAAATATTGATTTTAGAAATGAAAGACTGTTGAATAACGTGTAGTTACCAAAATATGTAACCAACTTAAGTATACTACATGATTAAAATAAAGTCAATATATTTGGTAAAGTAGATAGTATTGTTTTGTAAATTTTATTCTTCAGCAAAATTATTACAGTTCAGATTTAAAACACTTGAAAAAAAGGCAATTATGATATATTATATAATATGTAAAAATATATAAAAATTTGAAAGGAAGGATAATTATATGAAAGTAATTTTATTAGATAATATAAAAGGTGTCGGGAAAAAAGACGAAATTATAAATGCAAGTGATGGTTATGCAAGAAATTATCTATTTCCAAAGAAATTAGCAGTAGAAGCTACAAAAGAAAACTTAAGTAAATTAGATTCGAAAAATGAAGCAAATAAATTTAAAAAACAAAATGAAAAAAATGAGGCAGAAGAAATAGCTAAACAGTTAAAAGAAATTACTTTAACAATAAAGGTAAAAGCAGGAGAAAGCGGAAAAATATTTGGAGGAGTAACTTCAAAGGAAATATCAGAAAATTTGAAAAATCAATATAAAATAGAGGTAGACAAAAAGAAAATAGAAGTAAAAGAAACAATAAAAAATCTGGGTAGATTTAATATAAATATAAAATTATATGAAGGGGTAAACGCAAAATTAAATGTAAATATAACAGCAGAATAAATGTAGAACTAGCGCCTTCCGAATAATGAAAATAAGAAAAACAATAAAAAATAATTGAAGATAACTAGATTATCGGCAATAGAAAGGAATGGAGAAAAAATGGAACTAGGTAGAATTCCACCACATGATATAGAAGCAGAACAAGCAATTATAGGTAGTATGCTAACAGATAAAGATGCGGTAATAGCGGCAATAGAAATATTGCGTGAACAAGATTTTTATAGAGAAGATAATCGCATAATTTATTCTGCAATACTAAATTTATATAATAGGTCAGAACCAATAGATATTATTACATTAAAAGCAGAACTTAAATCAATGGGAAAATTAGAAGCAGTAGGGGGATTAGAATACATAGTTCAATTACCAGATAGAGTTCCTACAACTTCAAATGTAGAGCAATATATTAAAATTGTAGAAGAAAAATCTATGTTAAGAGCTTTAATAAAAACAGCAGATGAATTAATAACATTAGGATATGACCCAACACAAGAAGTTGAACAAGTAATAGATACGGCAGAAAAGAAAATATTTGAAGTAATGCAAAAAAAGAATCAAAAGGGATATTCATCAATGAAAGACATTTTAATAGATACATTTACGCAACTAGAACAATTATATAACCAAAAAGAAATGATTACAGGTGTACCAACAGGTTTTGCAGATTTAGATTATAGGACATCAGGACTTCACAATTCAGACTTGATTTTAGTAGCAGCAAGACCAGCAATGGGAAAATCTGCTTTTGCATTAAATATAGCAACACATGCAGCCGTAAGAGGAAAAGTACCTGTTGCAATATTTAGTTTAGAAATGTCTAAAGAGCAAATGGCTAACAGAATATTATGTAGTGAGGCAATGGTAGATAGTGCGAAAGTAAGAACAGGTAAAATAGATGATGAAGAATGGGGAAAACTAGCAGCTGCATCAGGAGAGCTTTCAGAAGCAGGAATTTATATAGATGACACACCGGGAATTTCTGTAATGGAAATAAGAGCAAAATGCAGAAAAATGAAATTGGAAAAAAATATAGGATTAGTTGTAATAGACTATTTGCAACTCGTTCAAGGAAGTAATAGAAAAGGAGGAAGCCGTGAACAAGAAATTGCAGAAATAAGTAGGTCACTAAAAATACTAGCAAAAGAAATCAATGTTCCTGTAATAGCATTATCACAATTATCGCGTGCACCTGAGCAAAGAGTTGACCATAGGCCAATGCTTTCAGACCTTCGTGAATCAGGTTCAATAGAACAAGATGCTGACATAGTAATGTTTTTATATAGAGACGATTATTATAATGAAGATACAGACAAGAAAAATATAGCAGAAGTCATAATAGCAAAACATAGATCAGGAGCAACAGGAACAGTAGAATTATTATGGCTTGGAAACTACACAAAATTTGCAAACATAGACAGATATAGGGAATAAGTTGTCACAATGGGGACGTTCCTTTTTGTGACAAAATGACACTTTGGGGACACACCTTATTGCAAAGGACTGTCCCAAAGTGTGCAAACGGGACAATTAGGGACTGTCCCTAATTGGGTAGAAAGGAAATATATGTTAGAGGAAAAAGTATTAGGAACTATAAAAAAGTATGAACAAATAAAATCTGGGGATACTATAGTATTAGGAGTGTCTGGTGGTCCAGATTCCATTTGTTTGTTGAATATATTAAAAAATTTACAAAATGAACTTAAAATAGACATTGTTGTTGCACATATTAATCATATGATAAGAGAAGAGGCAGATTTAGAAACAGACTATGTTCGAGATTTTTGTATTAAAAAAAATGTACCATGTTTTGTAAAAAAGGAAAATATTTTAAAAATTGCAAAGGAGCAGAAGCTAGGGACAGAGGAAGTAGGAAGAAAAATAAGATATGACTTTTTTGAAGAAGTAATGAATAAAGTAGGTGGAAATAAAATTGCTACAGCACATAATGCAAATGATAATGCAGAAACTGTTATGATGAATTTTTTGAGGGGAAGTGGGACTTCAGGGCTTAAAGGAATAGAACCAATAAGAAATAACAAATTTATAAGACCTATAATAGAATGTACTAGAAAAGAAATTGAACAATATTGTGATGAAAACAACTTAAACCCTAAGTATGACAAAACAAATCAAGAAAATATTTATACAAGAAATAAAATTAGAAATTTACTTATTCCATATATACAGGAAAATTTTAATCCTAATATAATAGAAACAATAAATAGAATGTCAAATCTTATTGCTAATGATGAATTGTATTTTAAAAATATAGTTAAGCAAGCATATAGCGATGTTTTGATAGATAGAAATGAAAAAGAAATTATTTTAGACTTGAAGAAATTTAATAAATTAGAAAAGGTAATAAAATCTAGACTTATAATATATACTATTAATGAACTTTTGGGTACAACAAATGGCATAGAAAAAATACATATTGAGGATATTATTAAATTATGTGAAAATAATATAGGTAATAAATATTTAACACCTAATAAAAATATAAAAATACTTGTAAAAAATAAAAAAATTTTTTTACTAGGTATTATGAACTTCCGTAAGGAAAGTATTGATATGACTAGATTGTAAAGAAAAAACTTTAAAAAAATACTTGAAATACAAAAATCTTTATGATATATTGCATGAATAGTAAAAGGAGGCATTAATTTGAAAAATGGAATAAAAACTTTAGCCATGTGGCTAATAATATTTATAATTTTTATAGTGCTAATATCTTCAATTATAGATAATAGTGAAAATAAATTGGCATACTCAGAATTGCTTACAAAAATAGAAGCAGGAGAAGTTAAAGAAATAGAGATTTCTGCTGATAATTCTAAGGCAAATGTTAAATTGAAAAATCAAAATGTTACCAAAGAAGTAAATATACCAAGTATAGAAAATTTAATGAATGTGCTTGAAGAAAGTATGAAAGCAGGTACTATAAAAGTAACTGAAAAATCAGAATCAATCTTTATGGCTTTCTTAACATTATTGACACCATTCGGAATATTAATTATATTCTTTATATTCTGGTTCTTATTTATGAACAGTAGTACACAAGGCGGTGTAGGGTCAAATAAAACAATGTCTTTTGGTAAGAGTAGAGCAAAGATGCTAAATCCTACAGATAAAAACAAAATTACTTTTGATGATGTAGCAGGTGTAGATGAAGAAAAAGAAGAATTAGAAGAAATTGTAGAGTTTTTAAAGAACCCAAAAAAATTTACAGATATGGGTGCTAGAATTCCAAAAGGAGTGTTATTAGTTGGTCAACCAGGAACAGGAAAAACACTTTTAGCAAAAGCAGTTGCCGGAGAAGCAGGAGTTCCTTTCTTTATCATAAGTGGTTCGGATTTCGTGGAAATGTTTGTAGGTGTTGGTGCTTCTCGTGTAAGAGATTTATTTGATGAGGCCAAGAAAAAAGCACCATGTATAATATTTATAGATGAAATAGATGCTGTTGGACGTCAAAGAGGTGCAGGACTTGGAGGAGGACATGATGAAAGAGAGCAAACTTTAAATCAATTATTAGTAGAAATGGATGGTTTCGCTGCTAATGAAGGTGTAATAGTATTAGCAGCAACAAACAGACCAGACGTATTAGACAAAGCATTATTAAGACCAGGAAGATTTGACAGACAGATAGTAGTGTCAGCACCAGATGTTAAAGCAAGAGAAGAAATATTAGAGGTGCATAGTAGAAAGAAAAAATTGGCACCAGATGTTGAACTAAAAACAATTGCTAAAAATACTTCAGGATTTTCAGGCGCAGATCTGGAAAATGTATTAAATGAAGCAGCACTTTTAGCTGCTAGAAGAAATAAAAAAGAAATTGGAATGCTCGAAGTGGAAGATGCAATGGTTAAAGTCACAATGGGACCAGAAAAGAGAACTAGAGTTAGAAGTGAAAAAGAACAGAAATTAGTGGCATATCACGAAGCAGGGCATGCTGTAGTAAGTAGATTTTTACCAACTCAAGATCCTGTTCACCAAATATCAATAGTACCAAGAGGTATGGCAGGTGGTTATACTATGTATAGACCAACAGAAGATAAATCATTTATGTCTAGAACAGAAATGATTGAAAATATAATATCACTACTAGGTGGTAGAGTATCAGAAAAACTAGTGTTAGATGATATATCAACAGGTGCAAGTAATGATATAGAAAGAGCAACCAAAATTGCTAGAAACATGGTTACGAAATATGGAATGAGTGAAAGAGTAGGAACAATAACATTAGGTCAAAATCAAGAAGAAGTATTCTTAGGAAGAGATTTCGCACAAAGCAAAGAATATTCAGAAGAAACAGCAGCTATTATAGATGAAGAAGTAAAAAGTATAATAGACTTTGCATATAAAAAAGCTGCAGAAATATTAAATGCTAACATGGAAAAATTACATGTAGTAGCAGGAATACTTTTAGAAAAAGAAAAGATAGATGGAGAAGAGTTTGACGCAATATTTAATGATTAAAAAAGAAAAAATCCAAGGATATTTAGATAATTCCTTGGATTTTTTTGTGATATAATGAATTTTAATGTGCATCTTGTATTTCTGGTTTCATAGAAACACTTACTAATGTTCCTTCCTCAACAGAGGTTCCTGCTATAGGATCTTGGCTTATTACAATTCCAGAACCACTGATTTGTATATTTAAATTTCGTTCTTTTAGCGTAGCTTTTGCTTGTGATAATGTCATACCTTTTAAATCTGGTACAGATTGAGACACTCTTGCCTCATTTCCTGCTGAATATATTTTTACAATAGAATCTTTTATTAATTGAGTTCCAGCTTTAGGCATTTGCTCTGTTACAAGTTCTTCTGAAGAACCTGAAATAATGCAATCAAATCCAGCATTTTCTATAATTTTCTTAGCTTCTGCTATAGTCTTATTAACTACATTTGGAAGAGTAGTAGTTGAACTAGAAGAGCTACTTCCAGTAGTTGAAGCACTACTGTCAGAAGGAATTTGTAAATAAGGTAATACTTCTGTTAAAATTTGAGATACCACAGGACCAGCTATTTGACCACCTTGATGACTTTCACCTTCTGGAGCATATAATGTTACAAGAATAACTACTTCTGGACTTTCAACAGGAGATACAGCAACATACGAAGCCACATATCCTTCATCTTCTGCACCAGGAGAAGGTTCTGAGGTTCCGGTTTTTCCAGCGACAGAATATCCTGCTACTTTTCCATAACTTCCTGTTCCAACAGTTACAACAGATTCCATCATATTTAAAAGTTTTTCAGACGTTTCTTTAGAAATTACTTGTCTTATTTCTGTAGTACTTATATTAGTAGTTGCACCAGTATCAGTATTAATTATATTTTTTATTATTTTAGGTTGAACTAGTACTCCATCATTTGCAATACATGCAACAGCAGTTATCATTTGTAAAGGAGTTATACCAAATCTTTGACCAAAAGATAATGTAGCTAATTCTACAGGACCAACATCATCTAAATCCCAAAAGTTTCCGGAAACATCTCCAGATGTAAGATTAGTAGAACTGAACAAACCAAAAGCTTCAAAATATTTATATAATGTTTTAGCACCTATTTTTTCGCCTAATTGCATAAAAGCAGGATTACAAGAGTTGCACAAGGCTTCTCTTAAACTTTGCGAGCCATGCCCAGGACGACCTTTCCAGCAATTAATAGTTTGTCCCGCAACTGTATGATATCCAGGGCAGTTAAAAACATCTTTAGTATCAGGAGATACTATGTTTTCTTCTAAACCAACAGCAGCAGTAATAATCTTAAATACAGAACCAGGTTCATATCTATCTGTAAGAGCTCTATTTCTCCACATTCCATACAAAGCATTAGCTTTTTGTTCAGAAGTCATTTTTTTCCAATCAGAATCGGAAATGCTTGATACTTTAGAAGGATTATTTAAGTTATAATTAGGATATGTCGCCATTGCTAAAATATCTCCATTATTAGGATTCATAATTATAACATTTCCACCACGAGCACAATTATTTTCTTTACAAGCTTGCTCTAAGTATTTTTCAGCTATAGCTTGTATATTTATATCTAAAGTAAGAGTTATATCATTACCATTTTCAGCAACGAAATATGTTTCATTTTGATCTGGTATAAATTCTTGAATTGCATCTTGAGATGTTATTATTCTTCCGAGGAGTACCTGTTAATAAATCATCAAACTCGTTTTCTAAGCCCTCTAGCCCAATATTTTCATCACCACAAAAGCCTATTAAATTTGAAGCTAGATTTCCATATGGGTAATACCTTTTAGAATCTTCATCTATATTAATACCGGAATAAACTTTTTCCTCTTCCATCCAAGATTTTAACTTATCAATTTTATCTTTTTGAACCTTCTTGGCAATTGTTTCTATATAATTTGTACTAGAAACTTTTTCTAAAGTTTGTTGATAATCTAATTCAAAGATTTCAGAAAGAGCTTTGGCAACTTTTTCCTTTAAAGCTTTGGTCTTAATTTCAGAAAGTTCTTTATTTTCATCTGAAACCATAATTAAGTTAGGGTTAATTGTAACAGTATCTACTGCAGCACTTATGGCTAATTCTTTACCATTGGCGTCATATATAGTACCTCTTTTAGGGCTTATTATACGACTGGTTATTAATTGGCTATACATTTGCTCTTTTAGCCAAGAACCTTTAACAAATTGTAGCCAACCCAAACGAACAATTAATAAAATCATAATTAAAAATATTACAATCATTCCATTCCTTAGTCTTGTAGAAATAGAAGATTTTTTTACTTTGCTTTTGTTTTTTGTATTCATGTTACACCTACTTCTAAAATTATGATAATATTTTATTATATAATAAGACAAAAATCAATGTTTTTTATACATATTACTCTGAGAGACAAATACATTACATTGCAATATTACTATAAACGTGGTAAAATAAAAGAGATGTAGATTATAATGTTGGAGAGAAGTAATGAATAATATATATGAAGAAACAAAATTTTTAATGAAAAAGTACAATATCACAGCAAATAAGAACTTAGGACAGAATTTTTTGATTGATGATGAAACTGTAGAAAAAATAGTAGAAGTATCTGAAATAACATTAGAAGATTTAGTTATAGAAATAGGACCAGGACTTGGAACTTTAACACAAAAACTATTAGAAAAGGCTGGGAAAGTTATTGCAGTAGAAATTGATAACAAAATGATAAGAATATTAAAAGAACGATTTTTGTTATATAAAAATTTAGAAATATTAAATGAAGATATATTAAAAGTGAATTTAAGAGAACTGATAGAGAAAAATAATTTCAAAACAGTTAAGGTGGTAGCAAATTTACCATATTATATTACTACACCTATAATTATGCGATTATTAGAACAAAAATTACCAATTGATACAATAACAGTAATGGTTCAAAAAGAAGTTGCAGAAAGACTAACAGCATTACCAGGTACTAAAAATTCTGGTGCAATTACTTATTCTGTATATTACTATTCAGAGCCAGAAGTAGTGTTAGATGTAGAAAGCTCAAAATTTATTCCAGCTCCAGAGGTAGATTCACAAGTTATTAAATTAAATTTAAGAAAAAAGCCAGTAGTAGATCCAATAGATGAAAAATTATTTTTTAAACTTATAAAAATAAGTTTTATGCAAAGAAGAAAAACGCTAATCAATAGTATGGTAAATGGTGGAATGTTAAAGAATAAAGAACAAGCAATAGAAATATTAAATAAATTAGGGATAGATATAAATATCAGAGGAGAAACTCTTTCTATAGAGCAGTTTTGTGAGATTTCAAATTTACTTGCAAAATCTCTTTAAAAAAGCTAAAATGTATGTTATAATTAAATAAAATAGGAGAATAGCATGAATCAAATTTTAGTTACAGAGAAATTGTATATTACACCAGAATTCAAGAGAAAAAGAAGATTATATAAAATAGAATTCTTTTTATCTGTTTTTTTGGTGTGCATTTTATTTTCTTATTATGTTTATGCAGAATATGATAGAAATAAAAATGAAAAAGTGTCACAAGAAATATTAGAACAAATAGCTACAACTTCTTCAATAGATACAACAATAAAAAAACCAGAAGATGATATTATTAGAATAATTATAGATGACCAAGAGGAAATAACACCAGAACAAGAGGAAAGAATACAGGAGGTACAAGAAAATTCAATAGTATATACTGCTGCAAATGGTATAGAATATGAAACAGATGCAATATTAAATATACCAGCTTTAAACATCCAGTATCCAGTATTATCAGATACATCAGAAGAATTATTAGAAATTTCACTTAATAAATATTGGGGACCAGAGCCAAACGAAGAGGGGAATTATTGCATAGTAGGACATAATTATAGAAATGGAAAAATGTTTGGTACATTAAGCTCAATAAAAAATGGAGACATTGTAGAGCTAACAGATGGTTATGGGAAAATGGTAAAATATAAAGTGTATAATAAATATGTTGTAAAACCAACAGATACAAGTTGTACAACTCAACACACGAATGGATATAGAGAACTAACATTAATAACCTGTACTAATTATGGAACAGAAAGGTTAGTTGTTAAGTGCAGAGAGATATAATTATTTAATTATTTTCATAGCTTCAGTAGTATCTTTGTCCTTTTTATTTATAAAAAAGATGATAACAGCAGTAGCTATAAAAGTTATAGCATAAGAAATTATTAGTATAGATAATTTACCATTTGATAATCCACTACCAGCAATTGTAGAGGAAATTATAGATGGAAATCTAAAAAATGTAGCAATTAATATAAATTTCATAGGTGGTATTGGAAGTAAGAAACCAATATATGTTAATAAATCTTTAGGAGTGCCAGGTATAAAAAACAATATACACATTAGCACTTCTGCTTTTTTAGGGTCTTTAAATAATTTACTATTTTCTATTTTTTCAATTTTTTCTTGTGAAAATGCATTATATAAATATTTTTTTCCCAATTTTCCAATTAGAAAATATATTAAACTTGTAGTAATAAAAACAGATATAAGTGTAAATAATGTGCCCCAAATAGGACCATAGCAAATACCTGCAAGTAATTCTAAAGGTTCACCAGGTAGAACTATTAATAGTATTTGAAGAAGTTGCAACAAAAATAAAACACCAATTCCAAAAATTCCAAGATGGTCTATTTCGTTTTTAAAAGCAACTTGTCCTTCATAAGTTGATAAATTAATTAAAAAAGGAAAAAGATATATAACAATTCCAAGGATTAAAATCATTGCTATAATAAATAATAATGTTTTTATTACTTTATTTTTCATATTTCGACAAAACCCTCCATAAAAATAAAATAAACATATATAATAATAACATAAAAATAAAGAAAAAGCTATTAATAATTTATTAATCCTAAGAAATGAAAGAAACACATATAAAAATTATTTATAGCAAGTAATTTTTTAAAATTTATAGTGCATTTAATTTATTAATGTTATAATATAAGTAACCCAATAATAGAAAGGATGGAAAATATGAAAAGAAAAATTGCAATAATAGTACTAACCGTAATTATATTAACTGTTTTTATTACATTAATATGTTGTATAAATGTAAATACAGAATTAAAAACAATAAAATCTGAAAAACAGTTGGAAAAAATGTATAGCGGAAGAGACGATGACAGTATATTAAAAAAAGCTATACTAGGACCATTGGTACTTCCATATGAAATATCAAGAAATATATATGTAGAGGAAGACTATATCATAACAGAAGACATTACTTCAGCTACTGATAGTGAGTCAATTTTTAAAAATATACAAACCAATGAGCAAAGTTCTAATAGTATAACAAATAAAGATTATTCTAAAACTAATATTCAAGTAGAGAATGTAGATGAGGCAGATATAATAAAAACAGATGGAAACTATATATACTCTTTATCAAAAGAATCTATAGTTATTACAGATGTAACAGACCCAAACAAAATTAAAGTAGCATCAAAAATAACACCAACAGATAATGGGATTCCAGAAGATTTAATACTTTTTGAAAACAAATTAGTAGCTATTTGTTCAGAGATTAATAGCCCATATATCTATTATAGTTCAAATAAAAATAACACAATAGTAAGAATATATGATATAACAAATAGAGAAGAACCTAGAATGGTAAAAAACTATAAATTATATGAGCCATATTACACAACAAGATGCATAGGAAGTAAGTTATATGTAATATCAACTGGAAACTTGAGAAAAGAGAACAATAAAATAGTAAGATACTATGATGAAGAATATAGTCAAAAAGAAATTGAACTAAAAAATATTAAATATTTAAAAAATGTAGAAACAAACAAGCAAACCATAATATCTATGATGGATTTAAATAATATTGAGCAAAATGTTAATGTAAGTTCTTATTTAATAGATATAGAAAATGCATATATATCAGAAAAAAATATATACTTATTAGACACAAATTATAAGGGAAATTATTATCCAAAAATATCTTCTATATATGGAATAAAAGGAATCTGGGGGTTAAACGATTATATATATGATTATACTGAAAATTATGAAACAGAAATATATAAGTTTAATATTTTAGATAACGGAGAAGTGGAATATAGTTGTAAGACTAGAGTTAAAGGGCAAACTATAAATCAATATTCATTAGATGAGTATAATGGAAATTTAAGAGTAGCATTAAAAGATAGTAAAGAAGGTTCAAGAATAGTAATATTTAATGAAAAGATGCAACAAATTGGTGAAACTCCATATTTAGCAAAAGGAGAGCAAATGTATTCTTCAAGATTCATGGGAGATAAGGCATATCTTGTAACTTACAAAACTATTGACCCGCTATTTGTTATAGATTTAAGTAACCCAACAGAGCCAAAAGTATTAGGAGAGTTAAAAATACCAGGTTATAGTACATATTTACATCCATATGATGAAAATCATTTAATTGGAATAGGAATGCAAACAGAAGAAAAAATAAATAGAGATATTCAAGGAAAGGTTACTTCTGCTACAGCCACAATAACAGGAATGAAGATGGCACTGTTTGATGTAACAGATCCAACTAACCCAGTTGAAATATCAAGTACAGTAATAGGAGACAGGAGAACAACATCGGCAATATTAACAAATCCAAAAGCATTATTATTTTCAAAAGAAAAAGAACTTATAGCGATACCAGTAAATAATTATGCAGAAGACATTTCAATAGCATCATCAAATACTTATGAAGATACAATAAATGCATACAAAAAAAATACTACTAAATATATATCAGAAGGATATTCAGTATATTCAATAAATATAGAAAAAGGAATTAACTTAAAAGGCATAATAACACAAGAAAATATAGATAATAAATCACAGGATACTTACTATTATACAAATTCAAAATTATTAAGAGGAGTATATATAGAAAATAATTTATATACTGTATCAGAAAAGTGCATAAAAGTAAGTGATTTAGAAACATTAAAAGAAATTAGTAAAATAGATTTATAGGGGGAAAATAAAATGGAAGAAAAGGTAATAGATAAAAATAAATCAGGGATGCCAGTAGCTTCACTTACATTAGGGATAGTATCAATAGTACTTTCTACTTTTTGGTATATTTCATTACCAGCAGGAATATTGGCTATAGTATTTGGAGCAAAATCTATAAAAAAAATGGGAAGTAAATTAGGAAAGGCTGGCATGATATTAGGAATAATAGGATTATCAATATTATTATTAATATATGTTAGTATAACAGCAATAATATTAACAATATAGTTATAGAAATATAATAGAGAAAAGAGATTGGCAAAATGAAAATAAATATTGTAATGGTAGAGCCAGAAATACCACAAAATACTGGAAATATAGCAAGAACATGTGCAGCGATAGGGGCAAAATTACATTTAGTATATCCACTAGGATTTGAAATAACAGATAAATACCTAAAAAGGGCAGGGCTTGATTATTGGGATAAATTAGAAATAGAAGAGCATAAATCTTTAAAAGAGTTTTTAGAAAAATACAAACCACAGGAAAATGCAATGTTCTTTGCAACCACAAAAGGACAACATTGTTACTCAGATGTAAAATATGCAGAATATGACGAAGTATTTATACTATTTGGAAAGGAAACAAAAGGATTACCAGAAGAATTATTACAAAAATACATAGAAAATACAATAAGAATACCTATGAAAGAACATCTGCGTTCATTAAATTTATCAAATTCTGTTGCAATAGTAGCATATGAAGTGTTAAGACAACACAATTTTGAAAATCTACAAGAAATAAGCACATATTTTGAAAAGTAGAAAATTAATAGAGTAATATTACAAAATTGTATCAAAGCTTTGTAGCTTTTGATACAATTTTGTGATATTTTATGCGATTACCATATGGACAAAAAAAGAATGTTGATTTTTGCCAAAAGTTAATATATAATTTTCAAGTACAAATATAAGTAAAAGAGAAAAAAGGTGTATTAAATGTATTTAAAAAGATTAGAACTACAAGGATTTAAATCATTCGCAGATAAAACAATATTAGAATTTAAGCCAGGAATTACATCAGTAATAGGACCAAATGGTTCAGGAAAAAGTAACATTTCTGATGCTATTAGATGGGTTCTTGGAGAGCAAAGTATGAAATCTTTAAGAGGAGCAAAATCTGAAGATATTATATTTGCAGGAACACAGTCTAGAAAATCCTTAGGGTTTGCAGAAGTTTCTATAGTTATAGATAATTCAGATGCAAAATTACCTATAGAATATTCAGAGGTTACTGTAACAAGAAAATTATATAGAAATGGAGAAACTGGTTATTTTATAAATAAAACTCCATGTAGACTAAAAGATATTTTAGAGCTATTTATGGACACAGGTATCGGAAAAGATGGATATAGCATAATAGGGCAAGGAAAAATAGATGAAATATTATCAAATAAATCAGAAGACAGGAGACACATATTTGAAGAAGCAGCAGGTATTGTAAAATATAGGACAAGAAAACAAGAATCAGAGAAAAAAATGGAGCAAACAAAGCTTAACTTATTAAGAATAAATGACATTTTAACAGAAATAGAAGGAAACATAGAACCTCTAAAAGCTCAATCTGAGAAAGCAAAACAATACTTAAATTTAAGAGAAGAGCTTAAAAATATAGAGGTAGGACTATTTGTTTACAATATAAATACATATAAAGAAAAATTAGAGCAAATTATAAAAGATGAAGAAATAATGACTTCACAAAGAAATACAGAAAATGAAAAATTAACATCTATACAAAGCTTAAAAGATTCTTTGAAACAAGAATTAGATGAGATAACAACACAAATAGAACAAATGCAAAATATAGGTTTTGAAAGTACAAACAAAATAGAAAAAATAAACTCAGAAATAGGCATATCTAAAGAAAGAATACAAAACAACATCACTAATAAAGAAAGACTAGAAAGTGAAATAAAAGAATTAAGAATAAGAATACAAGAATTACAAGAAGAAGAAAAACAAAGACAAGAAAAAAAGGCTAATTTATTCCAAAATAAAGAAAAATTTGAAGAAGAATTAAAACAAAAAGAAAAAGAACTGGCGAAACTAACAAAAACATTGTCTGATAAAGAATTAGAAATAGAAGCTAAAAAACAAAAAATAGAAACAAATACAGACAAGAAGTATGAAGTTTTGGCAGATATAAATACACAAGAAGCTAATTATGAAAATTTAGAAAAAAGGAAAAAGACATTAAAAATAGAGTTGGAAAATGTAATATCTGAATTAGATAGTACTAGAGACAATAAACAAGAGTTATCAAAAAAGTTTTACGAAATACAAAGCAAGCGAAACATAGTTAGTAATAATTTGCAACAAGAAACGACTGAAAAAGAAAGCTGTATGAATAAAATTAAAGATTTCGAAGAAGAAATAAACAAACTAAACTATCAAATGAATATGAAAGATGCACGACATAAATTCTTACTGGAAACAGAAAAAGAAAAAGAAGGGTATATAAAAAGTGTTAAAGAATTATTGTTAGATTGTGACAAAAATTCACAATTAAAAAAAGGCATGCATGGAGTTTTAGCCAATTTGATTTCTGTTAATAAAGAGTATGAATTAGCAATAGAAATGTGCTTAGGACAAGCTCTTCAAAATGTTGTTACAGAAACAGAGGAAGATGCTAAAAAATTAGTTGAACATTTAAGAAATAATAATCTAGGAAGAGCGTCATTTTTACCAATATCTTCAATAAGAGGAAAGAGGATAGAAAACGTAATAAGTAATGGCATGAAAGGAGTAATAGGGATTGCTTCCGATTTAGTTAAATGTGATAAAAAATATACTCAAATTGTTTTAAACTTATTAGGAAGAACAGTTGTAGTAGAAGATATGAATATAGGAATTTCACTTGCTAAAATGAATAATTATTCGTTTAGAATTGTTACACTAAAGGGGGATGTTATTAGTTCATCAGGAAGCATTACAGGTGGAAGTGTTGCAACTAAAACAGTAAATATTTTAGGAAGAAGTAGAGAAATAGAAGAATTAGAAAAGGAAATAAAAAAGCTTTCTAAAAAAATAGAAGAAATAACATTACAAAAACGAAAATATTTAGAGTCAATAACAGAAGTAATAGAAAAAGTAGCGGGATTAGAAAAAGAACTTCAAGATATAGAAATAGTGTATGCTGCAGAAAATCAAAAAATGGTATCAATAGAAGAAAACATTTATAAATTAGAGCAAAGAAGGGATAAACTAAAAGAAGAAGAACTTTCTATAAATAAGCAAAAAGAAGAAAGTATAAAACAAAAAGAGGAAAAAGAACAAGAAGTAGAAAAATTAAACAGTGAAATAAAAAGTTTATCAGAAGAAGTAGAACAATTTGCAACAGTAAATAAAGACAATCAAAAATACATAGATGATTTGAACTTTGATATAACAAATTTAAAAATTTCAGTTTCATCATTTATAGAAAGTGAAGCATCTATAGAGGAATTTGTAGAAAGAATAAGGCAAGAAATTTTAAACAACAACAATAATATAGAAAATAAAAATAATACATTAAATCAGGCTATAAAAGAAAATACAGAATTACAAACAAAAATAGATAATTTAAATAGCGAAATAGAGCAGATTAAAGCAGAAGTTAATAATAGTTCAGAAAATATAGAAAAGCTAAAACAATTAAGAACAGAAAAAAATGAATTATTAGATAAAAAAGAAGAAGAAATAACAAACCAATTTAGTATATTAGAAGGATTAAAAGAACAAATTGTAAAAATGGACTTCAAAAAAACAAAGTTGGAGCAAGATATAGAACAATTGATAAACACTTTGTGGGACGAATATGAAATAACACCAAATAATGCTGGAGAATATAAAAAGCCAAATAATATAGCCCAAGCACAAAAAGAAGTTAGCTCAATAAGAGAAAAAATAAAAGACTTAGGCAGTATAAACATAGATTCAATAGAAGAATACAAAAAAATAAGCGAAAGATATGACTTTATGTGTGAACAAAGATTAGATTTAGAAAATACGGTAGCAAAGTTAAGAAAAGTGATTTCAGAAATGACGCAAACAATGGAACAACAATTTAAAGAGAAATTTGAAATAATAAATAAAAACTTTAATGAAGTATTTATAGAATTATTTGGAGGAGGAAAAGCAGAATTAATATTAACAGACGAAGATAATGTACTAGAATGTGGAATAGATATAAGAGTTCAGCCAACAGGAAAGAAATTACAAAATATGATGTTACTATCAGGAGGAGAAAAAGCATTTACAGCAATAGCACTTTTATTTGCAATACTAAAAATAAACCCAGCACCATTCTGTATACTAGACGAAATAGAAGCAGCACTAGATGATGTAAATGTCTACAGATTTGCAGAATATCTAAAAAAATTTAGTCAAGCATCACAATTCTTAGTAATAACACACAGAAAAGGAACAATGGAAGTAGCAGACACAGTATATGGAGTAACAATGGAGGAAAATGGCATAAGCAAGCTACTATCAATGAAACTCAGCTCAATTGGGGACAGTCCCTAAATGTCCAAATGGGACAATTTGGGACAGCCCTTAACCTAAAAATAGAATTGATAAAAATATCAATTCTATTTTTTTACATTAATGCATATTATTATTAAGGGCTGTCCCTATTAATTGAAATACAAAGGAGTGTGTTGTTATGTGGCATAATTTATCTACAAAAGATGTAGAAATTAAATTAGAAACTAACCTAAAAGATGGTTTAACAGATGAAGAAGTGGCAGAAAGATTAAAAAAATATGGAGAAAATAAACTCCAAGAACAAAAGAAGGAGAGCATTTTTATAAAATTTTTGAAACAATTTAATGATTTTATGATTATTATTTTAATTATAGCTGCTGTTGTTTCAGCAATTGTTACAAAAATACAAGGAACAGGTGAGTATATAGATTCTATTATAATAATAGCAATAGTTGTTTTAAATGCTATTATGGGACTAGTTCAAGAAGCAAAAGCAGAAAAATCTTTAGAGGCACTTAAAAAAATGTCAGCGCCAGTAGCAAAGGTAAAGAGAAAAGGAGAAATTGTGACAGTAAAGGGAACAGAAATAGTACCTGGAGATATTATAGTTTTAGAAGCGGGTAATTATATACCAGCAGATTGTAGACTAGTTACTTCATATAATCTAAAAGTTGAGGAGTCAAGCTTAACAGGAGAAACTGTACCGGTACTAAAAGAAGCAAATGTAATTTTAAAAGATAATACATCTTTAGGAGATACAATAAATATGGGATTTGCAACAACAATTGTAGTAAATGGCCATGCAGAAGCTATTGCAACAGAAACGGGAATGAATACAAAAGTTGGTAAAATAGCAAAAATGATTATTACAGATGAGTCACCAGAAACACCAATACAGAAAAAACTAGCAGAGGTTGGAAAAAGTTTAGGAATAGGGTGTTTAATAATTTGTTTACTTATATTTGTAATAGGGTTGGTTAAAAAGATAGAGCCAATAGAAATGTTTATGACTTCAGTTGGATTAGCAGTAGCAGCAATACCAGAAGGACTACCAGCAATCGTAACAATAATGCTTTCGATAGGTGTAACAAGAATGGCAAAAAAGAATACAATAATAAGAAAATTACCAGCGGTAGAAACATTAGGGAGTAGTAGTGTAATATGTTCTGACAAAACAGGTACATTAACTCAAAACAAAATGCAAGTAGTTGATATTCAAGATGTTAAAGGAAGTAATATAAATAAAGATTTTATATTAGAATTAGGTTGCATGTGCACAGATTCACAAATAATTGTAAAAGAAGGAAAAATGGAAGCAGAAGGAGAGGCTACGGAAAATGCAATAGTGAATGCAGGACTAAGTAATGGAAAGAACAAAGAAAACTTATATAAAATAATGCAGAGAATAAATGAAATTCCATTTGATTCTGAAAGAAAAATGATGACTACAATACATAAAATAGGTAATAAATATAGAATAATTACAAAAGGAGCTCCAGATGTATTAATAAAAAGGTGTAATAAATATTATGAAAATGGAATAGGTAGAACAATAAGTAGTGAAGTAATAAGAAAAGTAGAAGAAAACAATAATAAAATGGCAAATAATGCACTAAGAGTTTTGGCAGTAGCATACAAAGACGTAGAAAGATTGCCAAATAGAATAGATAGTGCAAGTGTAGAAATAGATTTAACCTTTGTGGGACTGATAGGAATGATAGATCCACCAAGAGAAGGCGTAAAAGAAGCTGTAGCTACTTGCAGAAAAGCAGGGATAAAAACTGTTATGATAACAGGGGACCATATTATTACAGCAAAAGCAATTGCAAGAGAAATTGGAATTTTGAAACCAAATGATTTAGCTATAACAGGGAATGAATTAGATAATATAAGTCAAAAGGAACTAGAAAAAAATATAATGCAATATAGTGTTTTTGCAAGAGTATCACCAGAACATAAGGTAAGAATTGTAAAGGCATTTAGAAGTACAGGTGCTGTAGTAGCAATGACGGGTGATGGAGTAAATGATGCACCAGCTTTAAAAAACGCAGATATAGGTATTTCTATGGGATTGAATGGCACAGATGTAGCTAAAAATGCATCAGATATGATACTTACAGATGACAATTTTGTTACAATAGTAGAAGCAGTTAAACAAGGAAGAAATATTTTTGATAATATAAAAAAGGCGGTACATTTTTTAATTGCTACAAATATAGGAGAAATAGTAACAATATTTTTAGGATTAATATTAGGACTAGAATCGCCACTTTTAGCAATTCAATTGTTATGGGTAAATTTAGTAACAGATTCTTTCCCAGCAATAGCATTAGGATTAGAGCCACCAGAAAAAGATATAATGGACAAAAAGCCAAGAAATCCAAGAAAAGGAATATTTGCAGACGGATTGTGGAATAAAATTGTTGTAGAAGGAATAATGATTGGAATGTTAACACTTTTAGCATTTAGTATAGGTAACAAATTTTATGGAATAGAAGTGGGAAGAACAATGGCATTTGTTTCTTTAGGTATATTAGAATTAGTACACAGTTTTAATATAAGAAGTGAAGGATCTATATTTAATATGAACATATGTGAAAATAAATATTTAATAGGCGCGTTTCTATTAGGTACTTTATTACAAGTTTCAGTTGTAATAATACCATCAGTCGCTAAAGTATTTGAATTAATTCCATTAACAACTACTCAATGGTTATATACAACGGTTATATCGCTATTGCCAATAATAATAATGGAAATTCAGAAAAAAAGTATCAAAGAACAAACTGTAAAAGTAATTATGCCTAATTCAGGAAAAAATTTAAATAAAATAAAAATTGCACAGACAAAATGATAAATGTCAATGTTTGGAAAAACGAGAAAAAATGAGCATATGGGAGAAAATAAGAGGAAAATACACACTATTTTGATAAATGTTACCAACAGACTTGCTAAAAAATGTTTATAATGGGCAAATAATGAATATCAAATTTGAAATTGTTTAAAATATGTAGTATAATTAATTTTGTCGTGTAGACGAAAAGGAGAGTGAATATATATTTTAAGCAAGTATATAAAATATTATACTAAAAAGACATTTAAACTTATTAATATAATAGCAGTAGCAATTATAATAGTAGCCATAATAATATTATCTAAATACAAATTAGTATGTGCAGTAACAATAGATGGAGAAAGAGTAGGCTATGTAGACAGTAAAGAAAAATTTGAACAAGAAATAGAAGAATATATAAATGATCTAAAAGGAGTAAATGTTGCATTTGTTGATATAGATAATTTACCAGAATATGGATTAAGGCTGATAAGTAAAAGTGAGGAAACAAACGAAAATATAATTTTATCAAAAATGGAAGAGCAAATGAAATTTACGTACAAATTATATGCAATAACTTTAAATGGAGAAGAAAAGTCAAAAGTAAATACATTAGAAGAAGCTGAAACATTAGTAGCAGAATTAAAATCAGAATATAGTAGTATACAAGATTTAAATATAGGAATAAAAGAATTATATACAGAAGACATGAAAGAATGCGAAACAGTCACTATAAAAACAGCAAGAAATAGTATGATAGAGGAATTAGATGTAATAAAATGTAATTCTATCAATGGAGTATATCTTGCATGTGTGCCAGTTTCTGGTGTTATAACATCCAGATTTGGAGCTATAGAAGATATAAGAGACCATACACATATGGGAATAGATATAGGAGCTAGTTATGGTACACAAATTAAGGCAGTTGCAGATGGAACAATAAAACTTGCAGAATATTATGGTGGATATGGAAACTTAGTTATTATATCCCATGGTAATGGAGTAGAAACATATTACGGACATTGTAGTAGTCTATATGTAACAGAAGGACAAAAAGTAAAAGCAGGAGATGTAATTGCAGCAGTTGGCTCAACAGGTAACTCAACAGGAAACCACTTACACTTTGAAATAAGGCAAGATGGCTCACAAGTAAACCCAGAAAATTATATATAGAGAGGACAATAAAAAAAGGCACATATTATATTAATAATATGTGTCTTTAAAAAAACAAAAGGGGATGTTTTTATATATGTTGATAACGGAGTAATATTTATCAACTGAATATAATATACCAAAGATTTTTGAACATTGTGTGAACTAATTGTAATTTATTAGTTTATAATTATAAATTGTGGAGGTATGTTTTAGCAACAAACCTCCACTAAAATTATGGTTGTTCTTGTAATGTTACTGTTATATCTTTCTCTTTACCATCTCTATAAACCTTTAACTTTAAAGTATCTCCAATTTGTTTTTTATTTTTTATAGCATTTAATTCATCCATTTTAGTTACTTTGGTTCCTTCTACTTCTATTATTACATCACCAATTCTCAATCCAGCCTTTTCAGCAGCAGAAAAATCATCTATAGTTTTAATATAAATACCAATAACTAAATTATTATATTCAGCAGTTTGTTCGTCTAGGTCATATCCACCAATACCAATATATGGTCTTTTTACTTTGTTATACTGAATTAGTTGTTCATAAATTTCTTTTGTAGAATTAATAGGAATTGCAAATCCAACTCCTTCAACACCATTGCCAGAAAGTTTTAGTGTATTAACCCCTATTACTTGCCCTTTACTATTTACTAATGCACCTCCACTATTTCCAGAATTTATAGATGCATCTGTCTGAATTGCAACATAAGTATTACCATCCTGATCAGAAACTTCTCTATTGACAGCACTTATAATACCTGCTGTAACGCTATCTGTTAAACCTAAAGGATTTCCTATAGCCATAGCAAATTCTCCAACTTGTACAGCATCAGAATCTCCAAGTTCAGCAGCGGTTAGTCCACTTTTTTCTATTTTAATAACAGCTAAATCTGTTTGAGAATCTGTTCCTACAATAGTAGCATCATATTTTGTTTTGTCGTTATATAAAGTAACAGTAACTTTATTGGCTTTTCCAAGTTCGTAATAATAAGATGAAGAAGAAGAATTAACTATATGGTTATTTGTTAAAATGTATCCATCTTCACTAATTATTATTCCAGAGCCAGCGGCTGTTGCAGTAGATGTATTCCTATAAAATATTGAATTTACAGAATATTCTACTTCTATTCCAACAATTGAAGGACGTACTTTTGCAGCCACGCCAACACCTGTTTCAGAATATCCTGCTAAAGAAACCATTTGTGTATTAATATTTTCATTATTTATACTTTCTCCATAAGCATTAGGTGTTTCTATAGTAACAAGTTTTTTTACTAAATTTTCCTTTATGCTAGGGACATTAAGAGAGACTGCTAGTACAGTGATGCTTCCAATAACTCCAAATAAAAATGGTGCTAATACATTTCTTGTAAATCCAAAATTAAATTTTTTTTCGCTATTTTTAAATTCTCTATAAGAAGAATTAAAATTAGTGGAATCAATACTCTTAAAAGTGTTATTATTATTATTATTTTCGTCCATTTTAATACCTCCTAAAATTAATTATTTGATTATATGATAACCTAAATTATTATTATAATACAAGAGAATTATGAAAAAAATGTGAAAAAAATATGAAAAATTTAGATATTGGAAGAAATAAAAAACTGCTCTTGTATTTAAAATAAATATTATATATAATAAAGCAATAGATGGAGGTAAAATATGAAAAAAGAAAATGGACTTACACATATGACAACAATATTTTTAGTAATAATAATACTGGTTTTAATATTGGTGGCAGTACGCTTTGTAGAATTGCAATACAAAAATGAAGAAAGTGAAACAATAAAAACAAATATGTTGGCAATACAAGGAAAAGCAAAAATAATAGCAGAAGAAGAAAAGGCATTAAAAAAGGAATTAGCAGGTATAAAAATTTCAGATAAAAAAGAAGAGGAAAATATAAAAAAATTATTAGAACAACAAAATATAACAATAGATGAAAATAGCAAATATTATGTATTAGATAAAGAAAATTTAAAAGAAATTGGACTAGGTAATATAGAATTAGAATCAGATCAATATTATATTGTAAATTATGATAATTTAGAAATTTTATACACAAAAGGAGTTCAAATTGGGGATAACATATTATATAAATTATCAGATTTCAACAAATTAAACGAAGAAAAAGACTTTGTAGAAGAAAATATAAAAGAATAAACAGCAAACGAGGAAAAATAATGAAGGAAAAAGAATTAGAGAGATTACTAAATTTAAAAAAAGAAGAAAAAGCATTATATGAAAAAGGAATAGTATCAATATGTGGAATAGATGAAGCAGGGCGTGGACCTTTAGCAGGTCCAGTAGTTGTTGCATGTTCATTAATGCCAAAAGACTCTATGATAGAAGGGGTAAATGATTCAAAAAAAATTGCAGAAAAAAAGAGAGAAAGAATATATGAAGAAATAATAAAAGAAGCTATAGCCTATGGAGTAGGAATAATAAACCAAGAGGAAATTGACAGAATAAATATATTAAATGCTACTAAAAAAGGATTAACTATTGCAATAAAAGAACTTGAAGAAAAATTAGAAAAACAAAATTTGAAAAGACCAGAAGTTATTTTAGTAGATGCTTTAACAGGTATAGATACTTTAGGAATACCATATAAATCTATAATACATGGAGATGCAATAAGCTATTCAATTGCCTGTGCTTCAATAATTGCAAAAGTAACAAGAGATAGAATAATGAAACAAATGGATGAGATTTATCCACAATATGGTTTTGCTAAACATAAAGGATATGGTACAGCTGCACATATGCAAGCAATAAGAGAAAACGGACTATGTCCAATACATAGAAGGAGTTTTGTAAAAAATATTATCTAAAGGAGAAATAATCATGAATATATTAGATATAATTGCTAAGAAAAGGGACGGTAAAAAATTGTCTAAAGAAGAAATAGACTTCTTTGTTCAAGGATATACAAATAATTCTATTTCAGATTATCAAGCAGCAGCACTAATAATGGCAATATATATAAATAAACTAGATGAGGAAGAAACAACAAATTTAACAGTAGCAATGGCATATTCAGGCGATGTATTAGATTTATCAGAAATAGGAATTGTTGTAGATAAACATAGTACGGGTGGAGTTGGAGACAAAGTAACTCTTATATTAGCACCAATAATTGCATCATTAGGTGTACCTGTTGCAAAAATGTCAGGAAGAGGTTTAGGCTTTACAGGAGGAACAATAGATAAATTAGAAGCAATACCAGGCTATGATACAAGCATAGATATAGATACATTTAAACAAAATGTAAAAAGTATAGGAATTAGTTTAATTGGTCAAACATTGAATTTGGCACCGGCAGATAAAAAAATATATGCTTTAAGAGATACCATAAGTTGTGTAGAAAATATGTCACTAATAGCATCTAGCATAATGAGTAAAAAAATTGCAGCAGGTGCAAATAAAATAGTGCTAGATGTAACTTGTGGTAGTGGAGCATTTATGAAAAATGAACAAGATGCAATTAAATTATCTGAAACAATGAAAAAAATAGGTGAATTAGCAAAAAAAGAAACAGTATGTGTAATAACAAATATGGATGAACCACTTGGAAAAAATGTTGGAAATACTTTAGAAATTTTAGAAGCGATAAAAGCACTTAAAGGTAATATGGAAAAAGATGTACAAGAAGTTGTATTAGAACTTGGAGCACAAATGATAAGACTAGCAGGAAAGGGAGACAGCATAGAAGAAAATAAAAGAAAAATGCTAGAAAACATACAAAATGGTAAAGCACTAGAGAAATTTAAACAATTAATACAAAAACAAAATGGAGATATTTCATACATAGATAATCCAGAAAAATTTGAAAAAGCAAAATATATAATTCCTGTAATATCAGAAAAAAATGGATTTGTAACAAATATGAATGCAGAGCAAATAGGTAGATTATCTGTATTTTTAGGAGCAGGGCGTATAAAAAAAGAAGACAAAATAGATAAAACAGTAGGCATAGTATTAGAAAAGAAGGTCGGAAATGAAGTAAAAAAGGGAGACGTTTTGGCATATATACATGCTAATGGCAAAGAAAGGGCAGAAGAAGCAGTAGAACAATTAAAGGAAATATATGCAATAGGAGAAAAAGAAATAGGCGCTAAAAAAGCAATAATAAAGATAATTTAAAAAACTCAGCTATTGCTGAGTTTCTTGTTTTATACAACAAGGTTAGGCTACCTAAATTTGCCCGAGCAGAGCGAGTGGCATGTATTTTGCACTTACTTCGAAGACTTACTTAGCAAAATGCCTTTCTTATAAATTAATTCCTATATTACTAGAATTATTAAATTTATTAGACAATTTAGAAAATTCATCTTGAGCTAAAAATCTATTTAAATTTTTAAAAGAAATTCCTGTATTTGCAGATATACACTCAATAGAATCTGGTGTAGAATTAATTTCTAAATAACTTTTTAATTTGGTAATTTCATTAAAATCTTTTGGTTTACAATTAGGGCAGACATCTCCTTCTGTAGCATAAAAGCAACCACAACGACAACATTTATTTAAATTCATAATAGTTTTACTCCTTCTAAAATAATATAAATTATTTTATCATAAAATGTCAAAAATATAAATAGAAAATAAAAAATAGTGTAATTATTTTAAAATTGACAAATTATGTAAAACGATGTATAATAATAAATGTCAAATACAATGTGTGTAAGACATATTACAATTCCCTGAGGGGTGACATTGAGACAGGTTGTCTTAATGTATAAATAAGTATAAAAAAGAGGAAAAACTATGGAGAAAAATATAACAATAATTGGAGGAGGGTTAGCAGGCTCAGAGGCTGCATACCAAATTGCCAAAAGAGGAATAAAAGTAAAATTATATGAAATGAAACCTAGTAAATTTTCACCTGCACACAGTAACTGCAATTTAGCAGAAATTGTGTGTAGCAATTCTTTTAAATCTAATTTAATTACAAATGCATCTGGATTACTAAAAGAGGAATTAAGGCAATTAGACTCTCTACTTATAAAAATTGCAGATGAGGTACAAGTTCCTGCAGGTCAAGCATTAGCAGTAGACAGAGAAAAGTTTGCTGAAGAAGTAACTAAAAGATTAGAACAGTTTGCAAACATAGAAGTAATAAGGCAGGAAGTTGGAAAAGAAATATCTGTTAAGCAATTAGCTGAAAATGGAATTGTAATTATTGCAACAGGTCCACTTACTTCAGAAAGTTTATCCAAAGAAATACAAGAACTTACAGGAGAAGATAAATTGTATTTTTATGATGCAGCAGCACCGATAGTAGAAAAAATTTCCATAAATATGAATATAGGTTTTTATGGAGATAGATATAAGCAAGAACGAGGAAAAGAAGAGTCTATTGACGAATGGAGAACAAGATTAGAAAAAGAGAATGAGAACAGTTATATTAATTTGCCAATGAATAAAGAGGAATACGAAAAATTTTATGGTGAGCTTATTAATGCAGAAGTAGTAGAACTTCATAATTTTGAAAAAAAAGAAATATTTGAAGGGTGTATGCCTGTAGAAGTAATGGCGAAAAGAGGAATAGACACATTAAGATTTGGACCATTAAAGCCAGTAGGATTCACAGATTTAAGAACAGGAAAAAGGCCATATGCAATAGTACAGTTAAGACAAGACAATACAGAAGGAAATTTATTTAATATAGTAGGTTTCCAAACAAATTTGAAATTTGGGGAACAAAAAAGAGTATTTAGTTTAATACCAGGATTAGAAAATGCAGAGTTTATTAAATATGGCGTTATGCATAGAAATACATTTATAAATTCACCAGAACTTTTAGATAATACATATAATTTAAAGAAAAATTCTAATATATATTTTGCAGGGCAAATAACAGGTGTAGAGGGGTATGTAGAATCAATAGCTTCAGGACTTGTAGCTGGGATAAATGCATGCCTAAATTTAAAAGGCAATAAAATAAAATGCAAGGCAGTATTTCCAAATGAAACAGTAATTGGGGCACTAGCAAATTATATATCTACACCAAATAAAAACTTTCAACCAATGAATGCAAACTTTGGAATTTTGCCAGAATTGGACGAAAAAATAAAAGATAAAAAATTAAGATACGAAAAAATGGCAGAAAGAGCCTTAAAATCTTTAAAAACCACTTGAAATCTGTAATAAAGTCTGATATAATATTGCCTGTTAAAACACACATATAGTTAGTTTAAGAAAAGTGCTTGTTTTATAAAAACAAGTCTTCTTAAATGTTAGAAGCTATGTGGAGGTAAAAAACTAAAAGGAGGAATTTAAAATGGCAGTAGTTGCAATGAAACAATTACTAGAAGCAGGTGTTCATTTCGGACATCAAACAAGAAGATGGGATCCAAAAATGGCTGAATATATTTTTCAAGCTAGAAATGGAATTCACATTATCGATTTACAAAAAACATCTAAAAAATTAGATGAAGCTTACAGCTTTTTAAAAGAACAAGCTGAAGCAGGAAAAACGGTTCTATTTGTAGGAACTAAAAAACAAGCACAAGATTGTATGAAGGAAGCAGCAGAAAAATGTGGTATGTACTATGTTAACCAAAGATGGTTAGGTGGAACATTAACAAACTTCGCAACAATTAGAAAAAGAATTGACAGATTAGAACAATTAGAAACAATGCAAGAAGATGGAACATTTGATGTATTACCTAAAAAAGAAGTTATACTTCTAAAAAAAGAAATGGAAAAACTAGAAAAAAACCTTGGAGGAATTAAAGAAATGAAAGAACTTCCAGGAGTTATGTTTATAGTAGATCCTAAAAAAGAAAGAATTGGAATATTAGAAGCAAAAAAACTAGGCATTCCAGTTATTGGATTAATAGATACAAACTGTAATCCAGAAGAAGTAGATTATGCTATTCCAGGAAATGATGATGCAATAAGAGCAGTTAAATTAATAGCAGATTGTATGGCAAATGCAGTTATAGAAGGAAGACAAGGCGAATCTATGGTTACTGATGTACAAGAAGAACAAGTAGCAGAAGAAGAACCACAAAGCATGGAAGAAGTTGTAGAAGCAGTTGAAGAAAACTAATTAAATAAATCTAAAAAACGAAGGGAGATAGACGACTATGATAACAGCAAACCAAGTTAAAGAATTAAGAGAAAAAACTGGTGCAGGAATGATGGACTGTAAAAAAGTTTTAGCAGAGACTAATGGAGACGAAGAAAAGGCAATAGAACTTTTAAGAGAAAGAGGAATTGCTAAAGCTGCTAAAAAATCAGACAGAATTGCAGCAGAAGGCTTAGTTACTACTTATGTTTCAGAAGATAAAAAAATAGGAGCAGTAGTAGAAGTAAATGCAGAAACAGACTTCGTGGCAAAAAACGAAGAATTCAGAAGTTTTGTAGCAGATGTAGCAAAACAAATAGTTGAAAAAAATCCAGCAACTGTAGAAGAATTATTAGAACAACCTTCTATAGCAGAAGCAGGAAAAACAGTTGGCGAAGTATTAACTGGAAAGATTGCAACAATTGGTGAAAATATGTTTATTAGAAGATTTGAAAGATTTGAAACTAATGGATTAATAGAAAGCTACATTCATGGAGATGGAAAAATAGGAGTTTTAGTAGAAGTAGAAGGTGGAAATAGCCAATTTGCAAAAGATATATGTATGCAAATTGCAGCTGCAAGACCAGAATACTTAGATAGAAATTCAGTTCCAGCAGATAGATTACAAAAAGAAATGGAAATACTAAAAGCACAAGCTATGAATGAAGGAAAACCAGCAGAAATAGCAGAAAAAATGGTTCAAGGTAGAATTGGAAAATTCTATGGAGAGATATGCTTAGTAGAGCAAGTTTTTGTAAAAAATCCAGATATAAAAATATCTAAATTAGCAGAAGAAAATAATGCTAAAATCTTAAGATTTGCAAGATTTGAAAAAGGCGAAGGATTACAAAAAAGAGAAGAAAACTTTGCAGAAGAAGTAGCAAAACAAATTAAAAATTAGTTAAAATAAAAATGCCTCTTTAGAGGCATTTTTTGTGTTATTTTAATCTTTTCCTTGTAATTCTATCAATACCTTTGATATAATTGAACTGTAAAAATATGAATAAAAGGGAGTGGTTATATGCTAGTAAAAATTATTACATTTAATGTTGCCCATGGCAGAGGAATGGACAATATAATAGACATAGAGAGACAGGCAAATTTAATAAAAGAATACAAACCAGATATAATATTTTTGCAAGAAGTTGATATGTACACCAAAAGGGTAGGAGAGGTAAATCAAATTAGAGAATTTGCAAAAAAAGTAGGAATGTATTATTGCTCTATGGAAAGCAATATAACCTTAGAAGATGGATATTACGGAGATGGAATAATAAGCAGATTTTTAATATCATTTTCAGCTAATTATTTAATGCCATTAACAGATACAAAACATGAGCAAAGAGGAATATTATATAACAGAATATCACTAGGGACTACTAAACTAAACCTATTTTCTGTACACTTATCAACATATGAGGATGAAAGAATATTAGCAGCTAAAGAATTGTGTAGAATAATTAGCAAAATAGATTCAAATGAAGTAATTATAGTAGGTGGAGACTTTAATGTTGGGGTAACAAGACTAGGAAAAGGAAGATATATATTTGAAGAAAAAGAAAGGTATGAAGAGTATGAAATATTGCAGAAAAAGTTAAAAAAGATAGATAACAAAGAAGATACATGGTTTTCAGAACTTGGAAAAGGTTGTATAGATACAATTTTTTATTCTGAAAATATAGAACTAATAAAATATGAAACAATAGATGCAAATGGTACATCAGACCATAATGCAATATATACAGAGTTTAATATATAATTTGGAGGACATTTATGAATAAAAAAAGAGTATTTAATATTATTGCAATTGTATCAATAGTTATTTTTGCATTTTCGATTACACCAATAACATTACAAAATGACACATATTATACTGTAGCGATAGGAAAACATATACTAGAAAATGGAATTGATATGAAAGACCCATTTTCTTGGCATGAAAATTTGCCATATACGTATCCTCATTGGGCTTATGATACAGCCACTTATTTAGTATATAATCTGGGAGAAAATGTTGGAATAGGTGGATTTACAGCTATATATATAGCTACAGTCATGCTAAGTATGGTACTAGGCCTTGTGGTCTACTTAGTAAATTCAAAACTATCTAAAAATAATGTTATATCTTTTATTGTTACATTAGGCGTATTATATTTATTAAAAGATTATATTGCTGCTAGAGCACAATTAGTTACATTTATTTTATTTGCATTAACAATATTATTTATTGAAGATTATATAGAAACGAACAAAAAAATTTATTTATTTGGGTTATTAGCAATTTCTATTTTAATGGTAAATATACATGTTGCAGTTTGGCCATTTTATTTCGTACTATTTTTACCATATATTGCAGAAGCCATTATTTGCTGGATAAGTGATAATGATATATATAATAGAATTCAAGTGTGGACATACAAAAATAAAATAAAAAGATTAAATAGAAAAGGAAAAAAAGAACAGGCAGAAAAAGTTGCAGAGGAATTAAAACATATACAAGAAAATCATTTAGTGGTATTGGAAGGGCAGAAAAAAAGAAGGAACAATCCATACAAAGTAAAAATAACAAAAGAAATACCTATAAAAGGTTTAATAATTATAATGATTATATCTATTTTTACAGGACTTTTAACACCACTTGGAACAACACCATATACCTATTTAATAAAGACTATGAAAGGAAATACTACACATAATATTAGTGAGCATTTACCATTAACATTAGTAAATAATATACCAATTATGACTTTATTAATAATGTTTATAATAATATTAATGTTTACAGATACAAAAATAAAATTAAGAGATTTATTTATGCTTTCAGGATTAACTTTACTAGCATTTATGACTAGAAGGCAAACTTCTTTATTGGCACTTATAGGTTCTTTTATATTTTCAAAATTAGTAGCAAGTTTATTTGAAAAATATGCACCAGAGGCAAAAGAAAAGTTTATAAATATTATATGCACATTGCTAGGAAAAGTAATTATTTTATTATCAATAATTATAATGAGTTTACATATGTATAGTGGCAAAATAGGAGACAAAATTGTAAGTAGGACTAAATATCCAGTAGAAGCAGCAGACTGGATGTTACAAAATCTTGATGTAAAAAATATAAAACTTTTTAACGAATATAATTATGGAAGTTATTTGCTATATAAAGGAATTCCTGTATTTATAGATTCAAGAGCTGATTTATATGCACCAGAGTTTAATGGAAGTATGCAAGAAGATGGAAAATTTGAAGGAAGAGATATATTTACAGATTTTATAGAAACATCAGGATTAAATAAACATTATGAAGATACCTTTGAAAAATACGGAGTAACACATGTTATTTTGAAAAAAACATCAAAGCTTTATAAATATATTTCTAGAGATGATAGTTATTTAGAAATATATTCAGATAAAAGTTTTGTAATATATGAAAGATGTAAAATTTAAATGAAGGAATGATTAAAATAAATGAAAAAGAAAAATATTTTACTAATATTACTTATAGTATTTTTAATAATATTAGATCAAGCAACAAAAATAATAGTTATAAATACTATTAAAGGGGAATCAGTAAATATAATAAATAATTTTCTAAACTTCACATATGTGGAGAACAGTGGTGTTGCATTTGGAATTAATTCTAATGGTAGAGTTACAAATATTATAATAAATATAATTGTAATGGCTGTTGTCATAAGATTTATGCTAAATCAAAAAGAAATGATGAACAAATTTACAAGCATATCATTATCATTAATTTTAGCAGGTGGATTTGGAAATTTAATAGACAGAATTTTTAGAGGAACAGTAATAGATTTTATAGATATATCACCAATATTTAATTTTCCAACATTTAATATAGCAGACATATTAGTCGTAGTAGGTTGGATAAGCTTTGCTTTAAGTATGGCAATATACACTACAAAAGAATTTAAGAATTTAAAAGGACATAAAGGAATGAAAAATAGATGAAAAAAATTATTGTAGAGGAAAAAGATGTAGGAAAAAGATTAGATAGTTATATAGCAGAAAATTATAGTGAACTATCTAGAACAATGATAAAAAAGATAATTGAAACTAACAATATTTTGGTTAATGAAAAGAAGCAAAAGGTTTCTTATAAAGTTCAGGCAAATGATGAGATTTGTATAAATGTGCCAAAAGCAAAAGAAACTAAGTTAGAAGCGGAAAATATACCAATAGAAATAATATATGAAGATAATGATATAATAGTAGTAAATAAGCCAAAAGGATTAGTAGTTCACCCAGCTAATGGAAATCCAGATGGAACATTAGTAAATGCTATATTGGCAATATGTAAAAACAGCTTATCTGGTATAGGAGGCGAAATTAGACCAGGAATAGTTCATAGACTAGATAAAGACACATCTGGAATAATTATAGTTGCTAAAAATGACATAGCTCATATAAATATTAGTAATCAAATAAAAGAAAGAAAAGTTAAAAAAACATATATAGCATTGGTAAGAGGAAATGTGCCAGAAGAAGAGGCAACAATTAATATGCCAATAGGTAGAAGTACAAGAGATAGAAAAAAGATGGCAGTTAATAAAGATGGAAAACCAGCTATAACACATTTTAAAGTATTAAAAAGATATGGTAAATATACTTTGTTAGAAGTTAAAATAGAAACAGGAAGAACACATCAAATAAGAGTACATATGGCAGAAATAGGGTATCCAATTGTTGGAGATGCTGTTTATTCAAATGGGAAAAATGAATTTGGAGTAGAAGGTCAAATGCTACATGCATATAAATTAGAATTTGAACATCCAACAACTAAAAAACATATGGAACTAATAGCTCCACTGCCACAGTATTTTAAGGAAATATTAGAAAAATTATATATAATATAAAAAATAATGAAAGGAAAAATAATGGAACAAATAAGATTACAAAAATTTTTAGCTAATAGTGGAATATGCTCAAGACGAAAAGCAGAAGAATATATATTAGCAGGAAAAGTAAAAGTAAATGGAAAAATAATAACAGAATTGGGAACAAAAGTAAATCCTGCTAAAGATGAAGTTACTTTTGAAGGAAAAGTAGTAAAAAATGTTGAAGATAAAATATATATACTACTAAATAAACCAATAGGATATGTTACAACAGCAAAAGACCAATTTAATAGAGAAACGGTTTTAGATCTAATAAATATAAAAGAAAAGGTGGTACCAGTTGGAAGATTAGACATGTATACCTCAGGAGCATTAATCTTAAGTAATGATGGAGAATTTATATATAAAGTTACACATCCAAAATATGAAATAGAAAAGGCTTATAATGTTACTTTGAAAGGAAAAGTAACAGAAGAAGAAATAAAAGCATTAGAAAAAGGAGTTAAAATAGAAGATTATGTTTCTGGAAAGGCCAAAGTTAAAATATTAAAGATTGATGAGGAAAAAGATGTATCAAGAATAGAAATTATTATACATGAAGGAAAGAATAGAGAGGTCAGAAAAATGTGTAATGCAATAGGAAAAAAGGTATTAGCATTGCATAGAAGTAGAATAGGAAATTTAAATGTAAAAGACTTGAAAATAGGAGAATGGAAATATTTAAATAACAAACAGATTGAAAGCCTAATAAAGTAGACAAATAAATAAATTTGTGATAGAATTATGCTATCTTAATAAGAGAGGATGGTTAATATGGTTAGAGATAATGAAATAAAAGCCACAGTATCTCCCTTTGCAATAAGACCAGGAGAAATAAAGGTTTTTGATGGCAAAGATGGATATGTTTCCATGAACCAAATTATACATAAGATAAATTTAGGACATATAAATGATTTACATTTTAAAATACTAGAATTAGTGAATGAGTTTGAATTTATTACTTCGAGACAAATATACCAAATGTTAGAGAGAAAAGGAATAGAGCCTGGGTCACAAGATAAACTAAATAACAAATTAGAACAATTAGTAAAATCTAAAATATTAACTAGATATTATTTTGACTCAAAAGATGGAAAAGGAATATATAGAGTATATTGCTTAGAAAAAATGGGGAAATATTTACTAGATTCAAGAGGAATAGAATGTAAATGGCAACCAACTGATAATACAAAACCAGTAGCCATGATAAAAAAGAGATTGGCAGGTAACCAAGTTATAATAGCATATTTAAATAAAGTAAAAGCTTATGATTCATATACTCCAAAGCCAGCCTTAAAAGCAAAAGTTTTAGGAAAAGTATTTAAAGCTTCAGGTGGAGGAATAAAATTAACTAAAAATGAAAAATCAATACAATTTTTATTTGAGGTGATAAGAAGAGAAGAAGACTGGGAAAAGAAATTAATAGAAAAGATGAAATTATATAAAGATTTCTATGAAAATTTCGTCCCAGGGGATTCTGGTTTTGCGTCTATACCACAATTAATAATAGTATGTGAGGATGAAAAACATATAGCGGAAGTATTTAAACAAATAGTTATGAACCAATTAGAAATAGAAAAAATAAATCTATATTTTACAACAGACTTAAAACAAAATTCAGATACTTTAGAAAATACATTAGTAACAATTAAATTGGATGAAAATACTAATAAATATCAAATGAATACAGCAGAAATTAAACTATTAAGTTAATAATTGAAAATAAATTTTTCAATTTATATATTTTTTAGAAAGGAACGTGAAAACATATGAAAATACCATTTTCAAAAGCTGACATACTATTGCCAGAAAAAGCAGATATGAGTAAATGGGCGGTTATAGCTTGTGATCAATATACATCAGAGCCAGAGTATTGGGAGGATGTAACTAAAATTGTAGGAAATAACCCATCAACATTAAGAGTAACATTACCAGAAATATATTTGGAAGAAAGTAATGTAACAGAAAGAATAGAAGAAGTAAACAGAGAAATGAAAAAATTGCTTGATAATGACTTTTTCAAAACATTAAAGGATAGTTTAATATATGTAGAAAGAACACAAGCAGACGGAAGAATAAGAAAAGGATTAATAGGAAAGGTAGATTTAGAGGATTATTCATTTGCAAAAGATTCACAAACACTAATTAGAGCTACAGAGGGAACGGTTTTAGAAAGAATACCACCTAGAGTAAGAGTAAGAGAAAATGCACCATTAGAATTACCACATATAATGTTATTAATAGATGATGATAAAAAACAAATAATAGAGGAATTAGCAAATAAAGTAAGTGAAAGTGACAAAGTATATGATACAGACTTAATGAAAAATGGTGGTCATATAAAAGGATATAAACTTAATGATGAGCTTATAGAAAAAGTTTTTGATGGTATGTCAGAATTAGCAGACAAAGAAGAATTTGAACGAAAATACAATGTTAAAGACAAAGGAGTTTTGCTATTCTCAGTAGGAGATGGAAACCACTCATTAGCTACAGCAAAAACATGTTACGAAAACTTAAAGAAAACATTACCAAAAGAAGAGTACGAAAATCATCCTGCAAGATATGCATTAGTAGAAGTAGTTAATTTACATAGTGAAGCCTTAGATTTTGAACCTATTCACAGAGTTGTATTTGGAGTTAATCCAGAGCACATGATAGAAGAATTTAAAAAATTCTATGAAACATCAGAAGAAGGAGAAGGTCAAATAATAGAATATGTATATAAAGGCAAAAAAGGTAAAATTTGTATAAAAAATCCTAAGTCAAATTTAGCAGTAGGAAGCTTACAAATATTTATAGACGAATATTTAAAAAACAATGGCGGAAGAGTGGATTATATACATGGAGAAGAAACAACAGAAAAATTAGGAGAACAAGAAGGAAATATTGGATTCTTGCTACCAAAAATGCACAAATCAGAATTATTTAAAACAGTTATATTAGATGGAGCATTACCAAGAAAAACCTTCTCAATGGGACACAGTTATGACAAAAGATATTATCTTGAAGCAAGAAAAATTAAATAGAAAAAAATGCCACCCCTTTTTGGGGTGGTAAATCTTTTGATTAATTACTATTTCCTTTTTTTAAATCAACTACAATTGCATCTTCATTATCAAATAAGAATTTAGAATCTGAATTATCAATTTTAATTGGATCATCTTCATTATAATCTTCGTCTAAATGTTTTTTTATAATAGTATGTGCTTTTTCCTTTAATTTAGCATCTTGTGATATTCCACTAGTAAATTTATCAAAATTATATTCTTTTATTTTTTGTGGCTCTTTGTATTTACTTTCTAAGCCAGCTACCTTACCTTTATCTACAATACTTTGACCTTTTAAATTTTTAACTTTGTATATAATCTGGTTACTTTTTAAAGATTTTATTTTACCAGCACTAAAATTAGCAACCCATTTATATTCTATGTTTGACTTTTTCGAATCATATCCAAAATCATTTTTCTCTGAATCTGTTTGATAGCTATTGTTCCATTTCCATTCTCTTTTAGTTTGCATTTCTGTTTCCCACCAAGTAATATCTTCTGGTAAAGCATTTCCAAATATTACTTTATTTATACAGTTTGATAATATTGTATCTCTAAAGTGTTTACCCGAACCGTTGGCTGAATTACCTTCTCCTTCTAATTGAGATAAGTTTTGGGCATCTAAAACTGTTGCTACTTTATACTTCCTATAAACAGTAAAGATTGGTTCTGTAGCCTTACAAATAAAATCTGGGAATGTGTCTATATATAAGAAATGTGGAATTCTTGTATTATCATTTCCAGGTCTAGATAGGATTGACTGTTGCATTAACAGTATAAAGAACAATCCAAAAGCTTTATGCGCATTAAGCCCTAAATCCCCTCTTCTTGTGCAAACAAGAGTAATTTCGCCTCTTTCTAAAGCTTTATCAAAATCTAAATTATTTGTTCTATTACATAAAATACTTTTTACACCAGGATATCTTAATAAATTATCTAATTCAGCAGAAGCTGTAAATACTGAAGTTTTAGTATTATTTAAATCTGTACTGCTTGCATAAAAGTTATTTTCCATATATCTAATTAGTATTCTATATTTATCAGCTAATTCTGGTATTAGTTTCATTTGCTCTGTCATTTCTTCTACTAGGCTAAAATTATTTAACATATTTAGTAAATCTTCTAAGTTAGGTAAAGCACCTTCATGTAATCTTGGGTACATTTCTTTTAATAAAATAGAAAGATTTTCTAATATTTGTATAGCAGCATTTTCTCTAAAGGCTAAGCTTAAATCTGGTCTGTTTGTAGCAAATAAGCCTTTTAAAACAGAAGATATAGCAATACCTGTTTTTATAGGATCTTTATAAATAAAAGGATTTAATCCAACAGAATTAGAATCATTTGGGTCAATAATATTTACAGGTATTTTGAAATTCTTAGCTACACTTGCCATAGTTTCTATTGTGTTATAATCTGGTGACATATATGTTAAACCTAAATCTTTATAAACAAATTTATTTCCAGAAGAAGAAATTAACATTTTTTTCATATAAGTCTTATATAAGTCAAGCTTATCTGGATTTGGTGTTAGCATACTTAAAGAAAAGTTTTCATTTAGATATTCATTAGTATATGGATATGTTAATGTGGCAATTCCAGTTTTTAAAGCTGTAAATCCCATTTCTTTTGCTACTTCTCTGAAGAAATACTTTTTCTCAAAATCTCTAGCTATCATAGGTTCATAAATTGTAGTAGTTTTTCCAGAACCAGAAACACCAACAACAAGCAAAGACTCGAAACGTTTTGCTTCTGGTATTTTTACATCTACACCACTTTCAGTATCCATACATATTTTAACTTCACAAGTAAAATTTCCGACTTCTTCTGACTTAGCAGATAAATCAATTCCTGGATAATCAAAAATAGAATCTCTAATATCCTTAACATCATTAATTGAAAAGATAAGCCATTTAATTACTTTATAAAATGTTACAAGAGGTATATAGATTCCTATAGCTGTAAATGCAGGTCTAAATAAATAAAAGAAATCTGTTACTAAGCCTACAAAATTAGGTAAAGATAATAAACCTAACCATATAAGAGCGTTTAGCCACTGTACAAGTGCAGAAATACAAACTATATAAAAACTAACAATGAATGTATGAAATATTCTTAGTTTATTAATATCTGCTCTAGCAAATTTTGAGCCAGAAGAGAAGAAAAATGCAAAAGACACACAGGCAATTGCTAAAGTATATTTAACAGGACCCCAATATGAATAGGAAACCCCTGTGAATATAATAAACAACATTTCTACGATTCTATCTACTAATATGTAAAAAGATATTAATGATAATATATATGTTGCAAAAGTATTTCTATCTGTTTTTAGAAGTTTTAAAAATTTATCAAAAAGCTTCATTGTTTCACCACTTTCAATAATTATAATCTTACATATATATTATCTTACAAAATTATGAAAAAAACAAGACTTTTCGCAAAAAAACTTTGCACAAAAAGGATAACGGATATAATTAATGACATTATATTTAAATATTATAAGCATGAATAAAAAATATCAGGCTGAATATATTTCTGCTAGAGGGATTTAATGAAAAAAGAGAAAAAGCTAAAAAAAGAAAGTTTCATGAGTGGAGTATTAGTTTTAATGCTGTCACATATTTTAATTAAAGTATTAGGACTAATATATAAGGTATACTTAACTAATAAGGAAGGTTTTGGAGATAAGGGTAATGCCATATATTCAAGTGGATTCCAGATATATGCATTACTACTTACAGTTTCATCTGTTGGAATTCCAAATGCAGTTGCTAAATTAGTATCTGAGAGATTAGCAGTAGGCGATAGCAAAGGAGCACATAGAGTATTTAAGATAGCTTTTGTAACATTTGCATTAATAGGATTTGCTTGTTCATTAATTTTATTTTTAGGAGCAGGACAAATAGCAACAAAATGGCTACAAATTCCAGAGGCTGAATATACTTTAGTAGCACTATCTCCATCAATATTTTTCGTTACATTAATTAGTGTAATTAGGGGATATTTTAATGGCAGAAACAATTTAAAAGTAACAGCAAATTCACAGACAATAGAACAATTATTTAAGATGGTATTTACTGTTATAATAGTAGAATTACTTACAATAGTATCTGGAGCTAATACAGCAATAATGGCAGCAGGCGCGAATTTAGCAACTACTTTAGCAACAGCAGTAGGATTTGCATATTTATACATATATTATAAAACTATAAGAAGAGAAATTGGGAAAGAAATTATCAAAACCGTTAATTATAAACATAGAAGGATATTAAGTACAATAAAAGAAATACTAACAGTATCAATACCAATGTCTTTAATATCTGTATTAGGATCACTAAATAAGAGCATAGATTCTATAACAGTGGTAAGAGGTTTAAAAAATTTTTTAAGTGAAAGTGAAGCGAAAATACAATATGGAATATTAAGCGGAAAAGTGGATACACTTGTAATGCTACCAATGTCATTTAATGTAGCACTTATAACAACTTTAATACCAACAATAGCAGCGTCAAAAGCAATAGGAGATTTAGAAACAATAAAAAAGAGAGTATCTTTTTCACTACTACTAACAATATTGATAGGGTTACCATGTACAGTGGGATTAATATTTTTTGGAGGGCCTATATTAAAACTATTATTTCCAAGTCAAAGCAATGGTGTATTTGTATTACAGATAAGTGCCATTTCTATTATATTTATAGTCTTAGAGCAAACTATAAGTGGAACTTTACAAGGATTAGGAAAATCAATAGTGCCAGCAATAGCCTTATCTGTAGGAGTGGCAATAAAACTAGTACTAAATTTAATACTAGTACCAATAAATCCAGATAAATTCATATTAGGACGGAGTAAATGGAGCAAGTCTAGCAACAGTAATTTGCCATTTGATTACAGTTACAATAGATTTTGCGATTTTGAAAAAAATAATAAATTTAAAATTAAAATTTTCAACATTTATTTTAAAACCAATATTAGCTACAGTAATGATGATAATTTGTGCATTATTTATATACAACAAATTAATATACATATTTGCTGAAAAAACAAGTTTAATATTAACTTTAGGTTTAGTTGTATTAATATATAGTATTTTAATTATTTTCTTAAAAATTTTTGATAAAAATAATTTATATATGATACCTTTTAATAACAAAATATTTAAAATAATAAAACATGAAACCCAGTAAAATACGAAGTTACAGAGAATTGGAATTGGCAAAGCCACTGATAAATAGAGTTATAGAAAAAAAACAACAAAAAAAGAAGGATTTTAAAGAACTTTGGCGAATAATGTTAATAGTAGATGTATTTATCTACATATTCAAAATCTTATAGGAGGTAATAAAAATGAACAAATCAGAATTAATCGCAGCTATCGCAACTAAAACAGGAGAAACAAAAAAAGATGCTGAAGCAACATTAAATGCATTTGTAAATGTTGTATCAGAAACATTAGCAAAAGGAGACAAAGTTCAATTAGTTGGATTTGGATCTTTTGAAGTAAGAAAAAGAGCTGCTAGAAAGGGAAGAAACCCACAAACTAAAGAAGAAATAAAAATACCTGCATCTAAAGCACCTGTATTTAAAGCAGGAAAAGCTTTAAAAGATTTAGTAAATAAAAAATAAGATTTGAAATTTATATAAATATATGAATTCATATGAAAGATACAGTTTAAATACTGTATCTTTTTTTGGCTCAATTAGGGACAGTCCCCAATTGTCCCAATGGGACATTATGGGACACCCCTTTAATACAATGAAGATAATAAATTTGACAATTTATTAAAAAAAGTGTATAATAATTAACAGTTGTTACCAAAATTGGTAAAGAAGAGATTTATATATATAAAATGAAGTATAATCGGAATATTAAATATTTATAATAATAAGTAGTAAAAATATGTTTAGTTTGTGCGGAAAAATTTTTAAACATATTTAATTTCTATTGTAAATCTAAATATAAATATTTTGTAATTATAATAGTTTTGAGATAAATAAACTATTTTTTAGTATATAAATTTGACAAAAATTAAGGAGGAGATATAAAAATATGACACTTGAAACAGAACAAAAAGATAAAGAACAAGTAAGAAAACCACAAAAAAGAAATTATAAAAGAGAGGAGAATAACAAAGCAGAAAATAAGAAACCAAAAAATAATAGTAATAAAAAGGAAAATACAAAATTTGAGTTTAAAAAAGAAAATTTAAAAATAATTCCACTTGGCGGATTGGAAGAAATAGGAAAAAATATAACAGTTTTTGAATATGGAAATGAAATTGTATTAGTAGATTGTGGGCTAGAATTCCCAGAGGATGATATGCTTGGTGTAGACTTAGTAATACCAGACATAACATATTTAGAAAGAAATAAGGATAAAATAAAAGGTTTAGTAATAACACACGGGCATGAGGACCATATAGGTGCTATACCATATATATTACAACAAATTAATATACCAATATATGCAACAAAGTTAACAATAGGATTAATAGAAAATAAGTTAGAAGAACATAAATTGCTAAGAAGTGCAAAAATGACAGTTGTAAATCAAGGAGAAACAGTAAATTTTGGAAACATTAAGGTAGAATTTATAAGAAGCTCACATAGTATTCCAGATGCAGTAATGCTTGCAATTCATACACCTGTTGGTACAGTAATACACACAGGAGATTTCAAAATAGATTATACACCAATAGATGAAAAAGTAATGGATTTTGGTAGAATTGCAGAGTTAGGAAATAAAGGTGTTTTAGCATTACTTTCAGATAGCACAAACTCTGAAAGAAAAGGATATACAATGTCTGAGAGTTCAGTTGGAGAGGTATTTGATAAATTATTTTTAAATACTAAAAAAAGAATTGTTGTTGCAACATTTGCATCAAATGTTCACAGAGTTCAACAAATTGTTAATTCAGCTATTAAATATCATAGAAAAGTTGCAATTTGTGGTAGAAGCATGATAAATATGATAGAAACTGCAAAAGAATTAGGCTATATAACTGTACCTGACAACACATTTATTGACATAGATATGATAAAAAACTATTCAGATGAACAATTAGTAATAATTACTACAGGAAGTCAAGGAGAAACAATGTCTGCTTTAACAAGAATGGCAGCAGGCGACCACAAAAAGGTTGTTATAACACCAAATGACCTAGTAATAATTTCTGCTACACCAATACCAGGAAATGAAAAATTTGTATCAAGGGTAATAGATGACTTAATGCAAATTGGAGCAGAAGTAATTTATAGCTCATTAGAAGATATACACGTTTCAGGACATGCTTGTCAAGAGGAACAAAAATTAATATTATCTTTAACAAAGCCAAAATATTTTATACCTGTACATGGGGAATATAGACAATTAACAGCACATGCAGAAACAGCTAAAAAAATAGGAATAGAACCTAAAAATATATTTATGATGGAAAATGGTAGAATATTAGAATTAAACGAAAAAGAAGCTAAAATAACAAATTCAGTTCCATCAGGAAAAATATTAGTAGATGGATTAGGTGTTGGTGATGTTGGAAACATAGTATTAAGAGACAGACAACATTTATCACAAGATGGTTTAATAGTAATAGTAATGACTATGGATTCCTCAACAGGAGAAATAGTATCAGGACCAGATGTAGTATCTAGAGGATTTGTTTATGTAAGAGAATCTGAAAATTTAATGGAAGATGTAAAAAGAGTGATAAGGGAAGAAGTAAGAAAGTGCGAAGAAAGAAAGATTAGAGATTGGTCAACAATAAAATCAACACTAAAAGATAATTTAAGGGATTACATTTTCCAAAAAACAAAAAGAAACCCTATGATTTTACCAATTATAATGGAAATTTAGAAAGTATTACAGGGATGTTCCTGAATGACGCAAAATGTATTGCTTGGAACGCCTTTATGGGGATTAAAAGGAGTGTTAAAATGGATTATAAAGATTTAGCAAATTTGATTTTTCCAAATGTAAAAGATATAAAATATTATGAAGAAAAATATCCTGAAAGAAATTTAGAAGAAGGAGCAATAGTTACAAGATTTGCTCCAAGCCCTACAGGGTATGTACATATTGGAGGCTTATATCAGTCTGTAATTGCAAAAAAAATGGCTGAACAAACAAATGGCATATTTTTCTTAAGAATAGAAGATACGGATCAAAAAAGAGAAGTTGAAAATGCCACAGTGGGAATAGTAAACTCATTAAAGGATTTTAAAATTAACTTTGATGAGGGAATGATAAATGAACAAGAAGAAAAAGGAGAATATGGACCATATAAACAAAGTTTAAGAAAAGATATATATCAAGCATATGCAAAATACTTTATAGAAAACAATTTAGCATATCCTTGTTTTGCAACAGAAAAAGAGTTAGAGGAAATGAGAGAAAAACAAGAGGCAGCTAAAATAAGACCTGGATATTATGGTGTATGGGCAAAATATAGAAACTTATCAGTAGAAGAAGCAGCTGAAAAAATAAAAAATGGGGAGCCATATATAATTCGCTTTAAGTCTAAAGGAAATGAAGAAAGAAAAATAAGACATCAAGATCTAATAAAAGGAAAAGTCGATTTTCCGGAAAATGACCAAGATATAGTAATTATAAAAGCAGATGGACTTCCAACATATCATTTTGCCCATTTAGTTGATGATCATTTAATGAAAACAACAGTAGTTATAAGAGGTGATGAATGGTTATCTTCAGTACCTTTACATTTACAATTATTCCAAGCAGCAGGATTTAAAGCACCAAGATATGCACATATTGCACCACTTATGAAAATGGATGAAGGTGGAAAGAGAAAAATAAGTAAAAGAAAAGATCCAGAAGCAGCTGTAAGCTATTATCATGAACAAGGAATTCCACCAGAAGCAGTTTGTGAATATTTATTAAATATTGCAAATTCAAATTTTGAAGGTTGGAGAAAAGCAAATCCACAAGCTGATTTAAAAGAATTTGAATTACAATTCAACAAAATGGGAGTAAGTGGAGCTTTATTTGATATGGTTAAATTATTAGATATTGCTAAAACTATAATTTCAAAATTTAATGCAGAAAAAGTGTATAACGAAACATTAAATTGGGCAAAAGTATATGATGAAGAACTACTGAAACTTCTTGAAAACAAAGAATATGCTTTAAAAATAATAGGAATAGAAAGAGGAAATGCAAAACCACGAAAAGATATTTCTAAATGGTCAGATGTTAAAAATTCAATTATATATATGTATGATGAAAAGTTCTTTGAAAACGAAGGAAAATATGAATTTAGCAAGATAAATGATAAAGAAGAAATAAATAAAATATTAAAATTATATTTAGAAAAATATTTTAATATTGAAGATGATAAACAAACTTGGTTTGACAAAATGAAGGACTTAGCAGAAGAAATGGGATATGCTAAAGAAGTTAAAGAATATAAACAAAATCCAGAAAATTGGAAAGGGCATGTAGGAGATATTAGTACAGTCTTAAGGGTGGCTTTAACCAAGAGACAACAAACTCCAGATTTATATGAAATAATGCAAGTATTAGGAAAAGAAAATATAGAAAAGAGAATAAAATTGCTTATAAAATAGGAGAATAAAATGGATTACAATATTGGAGATGTAGTAAAAACAAAAAAACAACATCCATGTGGTAGCCAATTATGGGAAATTACAAGAGTTGGTGTAGATTTTAAATTAAAATGCTTAGGATGTGGACATGTAGTGATGTTGCAAAGAGAAAAAGCTTTAAAAGCAATAACAAAAAAAATTGAAAAAAATATATAATAAAAAATGGGCGACTTTTAGTCGCCCAAATAAATTAATTTCTAAACTATTTTATATAATATTCTATATTTTCCCAAGTTTTATCAATATATATTTTTCTCTCAGAAGAGAATGGCAAAAAAGTTAAATCTTTAAGAGGATTTAAAACATTTTGCAAATTAGAAACTTGTTCATCTACTTTTGTTATTGCAATTTTATCAGCTTTATTTGCAATAACTAAGCAAGGCAAATTACACTTTATTATATAATCATACATTAATTTATCATTTGAAGTAGGGGTATGTCTAATATCTATTAAAAACAGTATTAGAGCAATATTCTTACTTTTTTTTAAATATTCTTCTATAAAATTACCTACAATTGCTTGCTCTTTTTTAGACATCTTACTATAACCATATCCAGGTAAATCAACAAAATAAAAATTATCATCCATATTATAAAAATTTATTTGTCTAGTTTTCCCAGGCTCACTACTAGTTCTAGCCAACTTTTTCCTATTAACCATAGTATTTATAAAAGAAGACTTACCAACATTAGATTTTCCAACTAACACAATTTGAGGCAAATCGTTGTTAGGGTATTGCTTAGTGGTTACAGCTGAAATTTCAAATTTAGGATTTTTAATTAACATTTGCTCCTCCTATATTATATTTTGGTGTTAGGTACAATTTTTTCTAAACCACCCATGTATGGCTGTAGGACCTTTGGAATATTAATACTTCCATCAGGATTATAATTATTTTCTAGAAAAGCAATTAACATACGAGGTGGTGCAACAACTGTATTATTTAAAGTATGGGCATAATAATTACCCTTTTCTCCTTTTATACGAATGCCTAAACGCCTAGCTTGTGCATCTGTTAAGTTTGAACAACTACCAACTTCAAAATATTTTTGTTGCCTTGGACTCCATGCTTCTATGTCGCAACTTTTTGCTTTTAAATCTGCCAAGTCACCACTGCAACATTCAAGAGTACGTACAGGAATATCTAAACTTCTAAACAATTCAACTGTGTATGACCACATTTTATCATACCAATTCCAACTATCTTCTGGTTCACATACAACAATCATTTCTTGCTTTTCAAATTGATGAATTCTATAAACTCCACGTTCCTCAATACCATGAGCACCTTTTTCTTTTCTGAAACAAGGTGAATATGAAGTCATTGTACAAGGAAGTTCAGATTTTGATAAAATCTGGTCTTTAAATTTTCCTATCATAGAATGCTCACTTGTACCAATCAAATACAAATCTTCGCCCTCTATTTTATACATCATAGCATCCATTTCTTCAAAACTCATGACACCTGTAACAATATCACTACGAATCATGTAAGGAGGAATACAATAAGTAAAACCTTTATCAATCATAAAATCTCTAGCATAACTAAGAACTGCAGAATGTAATCTCGCAATATTTCCTGTTAAATAATAAAAACCATTACCAGCAACACGACGTGCAGAATCTAAGTCGATACCATTTAAATTTTCCATTATGTCTGCATGATAAGGAATTTCATAATCGGGAACAACAGGTTCGCCATATTTTTGAATTTCCACATTTTTACTATCATCTTCTCCAATAGGAACAGATTCATGAATAATATTTGGAATTTTCATCATTTTTTGTTTAATTTCTTCAGCATATGTAGCTTCAAGTTTTTCATTCTCTACAAGTTGATTATTAATATTTTGAACTTGCTTTTTTATAGTTTCAGCCTCATCTTTTTTTCCATTTCTCATAAGTAAACCAATTTGATTACTTAAAGAATTTCTATTCATTCTCAATTCATCACCATTAAGTTTAACTTCACGATTTTTCTTATCTAATTCTAAAATTTCATCAACCAAACAAAGTTTATAATCTTGAAACTTTTTCTTTATATTTTCTTTAACCAAATCTGGATTTTCTCTAATTAATTTAATATCTATCATAATTTAACTCCTTTTGTCACTTTGGGGACGTTCCTTTTTGTGACAATTTGTCACTTCGGGGACACACCTTATGCCACTAATTATTTAGGTAAATAATTTTTTTCAATATCTTTGCATAATTCAAATCTATGTTTTTGACCCGTTATATTATCCGGTCTTTCTGGAATTTCTTCTAAAAACATTTTCTCTGGTCTAACCCATATATTACTATCATCTCTATCATATAAAGATTTATATATTACAACTCTTTCATGTGTTTCTGAACTTAATCCTACATTTTCTACAAAATAATAATTTCCTTTGAAATGTCTATATACTCTACCAATTTTAACATTTTCCATAAAATTACCTCCTAATTTATAATACGTAAATATTTTATCACTAAAATAAACAAATTGCAATTTTAAACTTGCAATTTATAAATATAAATGGCATGAAATTGGGTATATTGTATTAAAAGGAGAAGATAGACTATGAATATAATATTAGAGTTTATACAATTTATTATTTTTTCAACACTTATTGTTGTTATATCTAAATATTTATTAGTAACAGTTTTACGAAAATTGTCAAAGCAATTGAAACTAAGCTCTAGGACAACAGGAAATATAGCAGGAATAGCAACTTCAGTACCAGAGCTATTAACAGTTTCTTTTTCTGCTTTCACAGGATTAATTGAAATTAGTAGCTTTAATATAATTAGTTCAAATATAATAAATTTTATACAGTATTTAATTTCTATTTTTATAAACAAAAATCAAAACATTTTAAGCAATAAAGCACTAAAAATAGATATTATAATGATAATATTTACAATTTTACTACCTTTGGTGTTAATAAATGTACAAAAAGACATTTCTATAATTCCAGCTTTTATATTGCTATTCATTTTGTTTTATATTATAAATAAAAATGCGCATAAATTATATTTAAGCAAAGATAGAACAACAATTGAAAAGGAAGAACAGGTAAAAACAAACAAAATACAGATTGGTTTAAATTTTATATATTTGATATTAATAGCAATATTATTATACCTAATAGGAAGTTTACTAAGTAATACACTTACTAACTTATGTATAAAGTTTAATATTCCAGAGTTTATACTTGGAGTTCTATTAGGTGTAATAACAAGTATACCAGAATTAATAACTTTTATTGAATCACAAAAACATCATATGAAAAATGAAAATAGAGAAACAGGAGTAGTAGAAGCAACAAATAATTTGTTAACATCAAATATAATGAATTTATTTATTATACAGTCTATAGGAATTTTAATATATACAATTTTTGCCTAAATATGCATAAAAAGGAAAATGTGGAATATAATAATTTATATAAATTTATTTAGGAGAAGTATTATATATGAATGAGGAATATGTAAGAGAGAATAAAATTCAGGATAAAAGTGAAGAAGAAAAAAGGATGGAACTACTAATAAATATTATAAAAACTAAAAAAGACTTAGATGATTCCAATAATAATTTTGAATATGCCGAAAATGAGCTAATAGATTATTATACATATCAAATAAAGGCAAATAAAACAAAATTAGATTATTTGATAAAAAAAGCTCAAAGTAAGGGAATTATACTAGATTGCATAAATGAATTAGAAATAAGAAAAATAATGTAAGTAATATTTGTCCAAAATTAAGCATAATTATTAATAAAGGTGGTGTTTAGTTTTGGACATTAGTGCGATTATAAGTTTTGTAGCATGTATTATATGTTTATTCATATTTGGTAAAATATTTATATTACCAATAAAGAGCATTTTAAAGCTAATAGCAAATTCCTGTATAGGGGCAATTATAATATATATTATAAATTTGATAGGCGCAAATTTTGGATTTTATATAGGAATAAATCTAGGAACGGCAATCTTTGTAGGAATATTGGGTATACCACGGGGCAATATTATTGGTAATATTAAGATTATTTATTATACATTGCTAAAAGCTAGACTTATCTTATGATATAAAAAATCTGACTTTTGTAGAATAACCACAGCGGATTTATATATATTT
>DNVW01000013.1:124931-132177 GCA_003507395.1 Clostridiales bacterium
AAATATATATAAATCCGCTGTGGAAAATATAATTAATGCTAGAGTAAAACGAAGTGTCGCTTCAATTATTCAACAGTTACTGATTTCGCTAAGTTTCTTGGTTTATCGACATCTAATCCCTTATTCTTAGAGATATAATATGATAATAGTTGTAAAGGAACAACAGAAAGAATAGGTGATATTAGAGGGTTTGTTTCAGGTATATTTATAACATAATTAAAATTTGAGTTTGGTAAATTTTGATTAGTAATAATTAAAGTATTTGCACCACGTGAAATTACCTCTTGCATATTGCTAACACATTTTTCGACCAGATTAGGTATTGTCATTATGCATACAACAGTAATACCATTTTCAATTAAAGCAATAGGTCCATGCTTTAATTCGCCAGCAGCATAAGCCTCTGAATGAATATAAGATATTTCCTTTAATTTTAAAGAACCTTCTAATGCTACATGATAGTCAACACCTCTACCTAAAAAGAATACATCCTTTTGAGTATATATTTTTTTCGCAAAGTTTTCTATTTCTGCTTTGTTATCTAATATAGTAGATATTTTAGCTGGTAAATCTAATATGTCCGATTTTAAATTTTCTAAAGCTTCTTTATTAACACTTCCTAAAATTTCTGCAAAATGAATAGCTAAAATAGCAATTAAAACAACTTGAGATGTATAAGCCTTTGTAGAAGCAACCGCTATTTCAGGACCGGCATGTGTGTATATAGTATAATCTGCTTCTCTAGTTATAGAACTACCAATAACATTTGAAATAGCTAATGTCTTAGCACCTTTAGATTTAGCAAGCTTAAGAGCTGCAATGGTGTCAGCAGTTTCGCCAGATTGACTAATATATATGCACAAAGTTTTGCTATCAATTATTGGATCTCTGTATCTAAATTCAGACGCTATTTCTACTTCAACAGGTATTTTACAAAGTTTTTCTATTATATCTTTTCCAACTAAACCTGCATACATTGCAGTTCCGCAACCAACAATAAAAATTTTGCTAATATTTTCTAAATATTCTTTAGACAATGATAAATCATCAAAACTACATTTTTCGCCTAACTTAAATCTAGAGCCAATAGTTTCTCTAATAGAGTTAGGTTGTTCAAAAATTTCCTTCAACATATAATCATCAAAGCCATCTTTTTCAGCGGCATTGGCATCCCAATCAATATTTTTTATAGCTTTATTGATTTTAGATAAGCTATTATCATAAAAGTTAACTTTATTTTTATATATAACTGCATATTCATTATCATTTAACAAATAAAAATTTCTAGTATAGCTAAGTATAGCTGGTATATCTGAAGCAATAAAATTTTCATTTTTTGAAGTACCAATTACTAGTGGACTATCTTTTCTTACAACTATAACTTTATCTGGGTAGAATTTAGAAATTACCTCTATAGCATAACTACCTTTTAAATCATCACAAGCAGATTTTACAGCACGCAAAAATCGGTCATCATCATCTATATTATTATAGTAATAGTAATGAATTAAATTTGGAATTACTTCTGTATCTGTTTCCGAGAAAAAGTGGTAACCTTTACTAATTAAAAATTCTTTTAATACAGTAAAATTCTCTATAATACCATTATGTACAACAGCAAAAGTGTTGCTATTATCTGTATGTGGGTGAGAATTTTCTTTTGAAGGTTTACCATGGGTAGCCCATCTCGTATGAGCAATACCTATAGTAGACTCTAAATTATTTATTCCTTCTATATCATATAAATTTTTTACTCTACCTTTATCTTTTAATACACATATATTATCTTTTTCTAATACTGCAATTCCAGCTGAATCATAACCTCTGTATTCTAATGCAGAGAGACCATTTAAAAGTATTGGAGTTGCTTTTTGTTTACCTATATATCCTACAATTCCACACATAAAAACCTCCTTAAATTAATGTGAATATTTTTAATATTAATATATTACTACAAAAGTTAAAAAGTGTCAAAATATTGTAGAAAAAACCAGCAAAAGATGTTAAAATATTAGAGGGGGATAATATGGAAAAAATAAAAGTATTAATATCAAAAGAACAAATAGAAAATAGGGTTAAAGAATTGGCTAAGCAAATTAGAAAAGATTATAAAGAAAAAACAATTACAGCTATATGTTTACTAAAAGGCAGTTTATTTTTTACAGCAGATTTAACAAGAGAAATAGGTGGAAAAATTTATCTTGAATTTATGCAATTATCTAGCTATGAGGGAGAAAATACTACTGGTACAATTAAATTAAAGAAAGATATAGACTTTAGTGAAATAAAAGGTAAAGATGTATTAATAATAGAAGATATAGTAGATACAGGTATAACTTTAAACTATACATTAGAGCATATAAAAAAAGCAGGTGCTAATAGTGTTAAAGTTTGTACATTGCTAAATAAACCAAGCCGTAGAAAAATAAAAGTTCCAATAGATTACGTGGGCTTTGAAATAGAAAATAAATTTGTGTTGGGCTATGGTATGGACTATGACCAACTTTATAGAAATTTGCCATATATAGGATATATAGAATAAAATTTATCAGGAGATAAAATGTTTAATATAGAGGAAGAGTTAAAAAAACTGCCCAACAAACCAGGTGTATATATAATGCATGATAAAGATGATAATATAATATATGTTGGAAAAGCAGTTTCATTAAAAAATAGAGTAAGACAGTATTTTAGAAAAAATAAAAAAACTAAGAGAATAGAAAATATGGTTTCTTTGGTTGATTATTTTGAATATATAGTTACAGACAATGAGGCAGAAGCACTAATATTAGAGTGTAATTTAATAAAGAAAAATATGCCTAAATTTAATGTGCTTTTAAAAGATGACAAAACATATCCATATATTAAGGTTAATGTAAAGGCTGATTATCCAGATGTTTACATTACAAGAAAAATATTAAACGATGGCTCAAAATATTTTGGACCATATGCAAATGCTGGAGCTGCCAAAGAGATGGTTGACTTTATAAAAGATAAATTTAAGATAAGGCAATGCAAGAATTTTAAATATAAAGATAGACCATGTTTAAACTATCAAATAAAAAAATGTTTTGCACCATGCATGGGATATATATCTAAAGAGGAATATAGAAAAAATATAGATGAAGTAATAGCATTATTAGAAGGAAAAACAGATAAAATAATAAAAAACTTAATGGTAGAAATAAAGCAAGCCTCAGATAATATGCAATATGAAAAAGCAGCATATTTAAGGGATAAAAAATTAGCAATAGAAGCAATAACAGAAAAGCAAAAGGTGTCTAATATATCTGAAAATGATATTGATGTAATTGGTATAGCAAGAAATGAGTTTAAAATATGTATAGAAATATTTTTTGTTAGGAAAAGTAAGATGCTAGGTAGAGAACATTACTTCTTAGAAAATATGAACGATGAACCAGATGAGGAAATTTTGTCAAGTTTTATAAAGCAGTATTATATAGATAAAACAATATTGCCAAATAAAATAATGGTAAAAGAAAATATTCAAGATAAAGAAATTATAGAGGAATGGCTTACAAAAACTGCAGAAAGAAAAATAGAGATAAAATCACCGCAAAAAGGTGAAAAACTACGTCTTGTGGAGATGGCAGAAAAAAATGCCCTAATTACTTTAAACAATAGAGAAAAGGACAAATGCAATATATTAATAGAAATAAAAGAAATATTGAATTTAGAAAAAGCACCAAGAAAAATTGAAAGTTATGATATATCAAATATATCGGGGAACTTTATTGTTGCAGGGATGTGTGTAATGAAAGATGGGATAATAAAAAAGAATTTATCAAGAAGATTCAAAATAAAAACCGTATTAAATCAAGATGACCCTAGATGCATGAAAGAAGTTATATCAAGGAGATTAAAACATTCTATAGAAAATCCAAAAGGTGGTTTTGGAGAATTACCAGATTTAATATTTGTTGATGGAGGAATAACACAAATTAAAGCAGCAGAACAAGCAGTTTTGGAATATAATTTAAAAATACCAGTATATGGAATGGTAAAAAATGATAAGCACCAAACAAGAGCTTTAATTAATAAAAATAGAAAAGAAATAGAACTTTCAGATACCTTAATGAGGGCAATTACTAACTTCCAAGATAATGTACATGCAACTGCCATAGAATATCATAGAAAGGTTAGGGATAAGCAAATTACAAAATCAGTTTTAGATGAAATAAAAGGAATTGGAGAAGTAAAGAAAAAAGAGCTACTTAGAAATTTCGGAAGTGTAGAAAAAATATTAGAAGCAACAGATGAAGAAATATCACAAATAAAAGGAATAAATAAACAAATGGCTCAAAAAATAAAAAAAGAATTAAAGAAAATGTAATAATTTTGTACACGAATAAATACATAAATAGTTCATAAACAGAATATATATTAATCAGGGGGATTATTTATGGAGTATGCAAAAGATATTATTTATAATTTGAAATATGACAAATTAGTAAACAAAAATCAAAGTAGGACAAGCAGACTAATACAAAAAATAAAAAAAAATAAATTAATAATACTATCAATAACATTATTAATGGGATTAATTATATTTGACTATTTTCTTATAAAAAGCTTTATAAAATTATTAATGGTATTGTGATGTATGTTCGTTTTTGAGGTGTGTCCCCGAAGTGACAAATTGTCACAAAAAGGAACGTCCCCAAGATGACAAAAGGAGTAGAAAATGGATGTAGCAAGAGACTGGAAAGATTATGAAATATTAGATATGGCAAATGGTGAAAAGCTTGAAAGATGGAAGAATATTGTGCTAGTAAGACCAGACCCACAAATTATTTGGAAAAATAAAAGTTTTCCAAATAAGTGGGAAGATGTTAATGCTAGATATATTAGGAGTTCTACAGGTGGTGGAAATTGGGATTTTAATAAAAAAGTTCCTGCTAATTGGCAAATAAAATATAAGGATTTAACTTTTAATATCAAACCAATGGGATTTAAACATACTGGATTATTTCCAGAACAGGCTGTTAACTGGGATTGGATGATAGATAAAATAAAGTACGCAGGTAGAGAAATAAAGGTTTTAAATTTATTTGCCTATACAGGAGGAGCAACTGTAGCTTGTAGTTATGCAGGAGCTTCTGTATGCCATGTAGATAGCTCGAAGGGTATGGTAACATGGGCAAAAGAAAATATAATATCATCAGGACTGGAAAAAAATCCAGTTAGATATATAATAGATGATGTGGTAAAATTTGTTAATAGAGAAATAAGAAGAGAAAACAAGTATGATGCAATTATTATGGATCCGCCTTCATATGGAAGAGGTACAAATGGAGAAGTATGGAAATTTGAGGAAAATATTGCAGATTTGGTAGAACTTTGCACAAGGGTTCTTTCAGATAAACCATTATTCTTTTTGATAAATTCATATACAACTGGAATTTCTAGTACAGTTTTAGAAAATATATTAAAATTAAATATTAAAGCAAAAGGTAAATTGTCTAGCGGAGAATTAGGTCTTCCAATGAGTGATTCTAATTTAATATTACCTTGTGGTATTTATGGTAGATGGGAAGAATAATATATGGAAAAATTAAAAATAATATTTGAGGATAATCATATAATAGTAGTAGAAAAGCCAGTAAATATACCATCACAGGGAGATAAAACTGGTGATATAGATATGCTTTCTATTATAAAAGAGTATTTAAAAGAAAAGTATAATAAACCAGGTAATGTATATTTAGGTCTTGTACATAGGTTAGATAGACCAGTTGGCGGAGTTATGATATTTGCTAAAACTTCAAAGGCAGCAGCAAGACTAAGCGAACAAGTAAGAGAAAAGATTTTAAAAAAAACATATCTTGTAATAGCAAATGGAAAATTTGAAGAGGAAAAACGGAGTTTTAGAGGATTATTTATTAAAAAATGAAAAAAATAATATGAGTAAAGTAGTAAAAGAAGGAACCAAGAATAGTAAATTTGCTAGCTTAGACTATGAGGTTCTAAAATATGATAAAGAAATAGACTTATCTGTTTTGAAAATAAATTTACATACTGGAAGACATCATCAAATAAGAGTGCAATTATCTAGTAGAAAACATAGCATATATGGTGACCAAAAATATGGAGGAAGAGGTCATGGAAAACAAATAGCACTATGGGCATATCAATTAGAAGTAGAACATCCAACAACTAAGGAAAAAATAAAGTTTACTTCTATTCCAGAACAAATAGGAAGTTGGAAGATATTAGAAGATGTGCGATTGTAAATTATGTATACTATATAAAACGTTCAAAAAAATATATGAAAATATAAAAGTAATATTTTCATATATTTTTTTTGAGTTTTTACAAGAAAAATAAACAAAATAAATCAAATTACGATAGTATAAAGGCATAAAAAGGAGGTAGATAAATGGTAGAAAAAATTTGTAGTTATATCGTAAATAAAATGAGAAAAAGCATGCCAGAAATAGATGATGAAAGAGCGGAAATCATACAATATGGAATGGAGTTAATAATAGGGGAAATTCCTAAAATAATATTACTATTTACAGTTGCCTTTATCTTAAGAATTGGTTGGTTAACTATATTTGCATATTTAGCTATATTACCATATAGAACCTGTTCAGGCGGATTTCATCTAAAAACACATATAAGTTGTATTTTAAGTACTAGTACATTTTATTATGGAGTTGTTTTAGCTAGTAAATTTATAACTCTACAACCAATACATAAATATATATTAATAGGATTAGTGCTAGTATTTGGAATAATAATGATAACATTATATGCACCAGCAGATACAGAAAATTTACCAATAATTAGCACAAAAGAGAGGAAAAAGAAAAAAATTTTATCATATGTAACTTTAAGTTTAATGTTACTTATAAGTTTAATTGTAAAAAACAATTCGATATCAAATATATTAATATTTGGAGCATTTGTACAGACATTATTCATAACAAGATTAGCATATAAAATAACCAACAATAGATATGGACATGAAGTATATCAGTCCAATGAACAAATAATAAGCTAATATTCACTAAATTATAGTGGGTACAATAGTAAGAAAGGGGGGGAATATATGTTAAAATTTATGGCTAAAATAGCAGAAAAATATGCAAAAGCAACAAACAATGCTTGCATTATAGTAGGAATAATTCATCAACCTAAAATGCCTGCATCACTAATAAAAAAAGATTAATTCCTAAAGAATATACATCCTAAAAAACAACAATAAAGAGTACCTAATTTT
>DNVW01000013.1:132399-154861 GCA_003507395.1 Clostridiales bacterium
AAAATTAGGTACTCTTTATTGTTAATAATATATTTCTAATTGTTGCTTAAAATATTCAGAATCTTTAGAAGTAAATAAATTTAAATTATCATTTCTTTTTAATATTTGTCTAACCTCCCATAAACCTAAGCCTGTATTGCCAGTTTTAGTAGAAAAACCTTTTTCATATATTTTTTCTGTATCTACATTTTTGTTTTTATATGTATTTTCTATTACTAATAATAATTGATGTTTGTGTTCATCTTTTCTAATAGTCAAATTTATTAATTTTTCATCGCATTCTTTAGCAGCTTCTATGGAATTGTCTAATAAAATTCCCAAAATCCTTGTAAACTCGTATATTTTCATACTTTTGTCAATTTCGCTTAAGTCTAAAAATATTTCTAAATTAATTTTTATACCAGTCTCATTAGCTTTATGATATTTATTTGCTAAAACATTATATATTGCAGGATGGTTAATTGTTTCTGGACTTAAACCTGTTAAATTATTTACTCTTTGACAATCAGTTAATAGTTGAGAATAATATTTGCGAAGGCCTTCTAAATCTTCTGTATCTACATATCCACCAATTGCATGGACTATATTGTGAAAATCGTGTTTAAAAGCTCTTAAACCATCATGTAAGATAGCTAGAGTTTTATTATATAATTGTGCTTGCTCTAAATCTCGTGAGGTTATTTCTAATCTGGAAATATTTAGTATGCTATATATACTAAGTAAAAAATATGCTAATAATCCTATAATACTAATTGAGGTTATATATATAGGAAGCGAAGTATTATAAAACATAACCAAGTAAAATTGAGAGACAATAATTAGAATAAGTGAGATAGCATTAAAAATGAGTAAAGTTCTAGACTTTTTAGATAATCCATCAAATATTTTTATGTATATTTTAAAATGAGTTATAAGATAAGTCATACCAAAAATTATACCATATATTAATAATGCCAAAGAACATCTAAGTAAGGGTATTGTAAGTATATCATTAGTATTTATTTGGAATACGATATATAAAAGTTTAGTAATAAATAATTCTAAGCAGAGCGATAGGATATAAGGTATAATTTCAGCTAATATTCCCTTTAAAATAGAGGTTTTAAATATCAAAATTACTAATGCAGGCCATAGTATTACACTTAATAGTAAAATAATAAATGAATTAGAAATAATTAAATTAGTTAAACTAGTAAAAGTTCCAAATATTAAAACGTATAACAACCTTTGTTTACGTGTGGTAGTGATATTTAAAATTGTAGTAAAAAGTATCATACAAACAAAAGCATCTAAAAAAGCAAGTGGTATAGAAAGAATATTTGTTAAAAATTCATTTGGCGTAGTTAATGCTGTCCAAATTGATTGAAAGATTTCCATGTTTCAAAACCTCCATAAAAGTTTTTTGATAATTAGGGCCAATATAACATATATTTTTATTTTTTAACATTATTTGATTATTAACAATATGTTCAATTTTATTAATATTCACAATATATGACTTATGGCAACGGACAAAATTATTAGGCAAATTTGGCATAACATTCTTAAAAGAACTATATATAGTGTATGCTCTATCATCTGCCTGTAGTATCAATTTCATACCTTCTTTTCTTATGTAACAAATAGAATCACATATTATAATTATTTTATTATTACTCAATTTTAAATATTTACAATGGCTCTCAGTTATATCCTCCAAAAGTCGAGAAACAGTAACTTCTAATCTTTCAACAGAAATAGGCTTAACAAGATAATCAAAAGTTTTATATTTGTAAGCCATAAGTCCATATTCTAAATGAGCTGTTGTAAAAATAATGTAAATATTTTTATTATGCTTTCTAATAGTTTCAGCTAAATTTAAGCCACTAATATTGTTTTTTAAATCAATATCTAAAAATACTACATCAACATGATTGTTAAGAACATAGGCTAAAAAGGAATTAGGATCAACGGAAGTAAAAGTTACATTACAATCAAAATTATGCTTAATAAATAAAGATTCAAGCATTTTTGAGAGTCTGGAAAGTACACATTCGTTATCATCGCATAAAGCGAAATTTAACATATATTCCATCTCCTATACTAAATTATTACTGAAAAATCGACAAAGAGTCAAAAAATTAACCAAAATTTTCCAGCACCTTTTTTAATATAATCCAAAAAGAAAATAATGTCAAGAAAAAAACAGAAAAAAGTCACTTTAAAGTTAATAAAGAAAATAACTCGAAGACAACACTTTCAAACACAAAATAACACCTTGATAAAATGAGCATAAAAACAAAAATTCGGAAACGTGAAAAAACAACTATTTTCACAATTTATTAATAAAAATTAAATAAACTAAAAAGAAATCTGCTTAAATATGTATATCTAAACAGATTTCTTTTTTACGTTTTTATAGAAAAACTAAAAGTCACGCAAAAACTATTTCATATTGTGTTCAGCTTGCTCTATCATTTTCTTAACCATTTGTCCACCTATTTTACCAGCGTCTTTAGCTGATATATCTCCATTATAACCTTGCTTTAAATTAACACCAACTTCGCTAGCTACTTCATATTTAAATTTGTTAAGAGCTTCTCTTGCTTCTGGAACTGCAGATTTATTACTGTTATTTGTCATGTTTTTCACCTCCTAGAATGTGTTGACTTATTTTTAATAAAAAAACATTTTGTTTTTTCATTATATATACTGTGCAATAAATAAAAAAATAAACTGGTAATTTTTGTTGAAATTTATTGTAAATAAATATTAATTAATGATATAATACTAAAACTAAAAACAAGATATCAGTAAAAAAAAGGGAAGTGAAAGCAAAAATGTATAAATTAGTTGCAATAGATTTAGATGGAACACTTTTAAATTCATATAGCCAAGTTTCAGAAGTAAATAAGCAAGCAATAGAAAGAGTCATAGAAAAAGGTAGCGAAATAGTATTATGTTCAGGTAGAGGTTTTGCATCTGTAAAAAGCATAGCAAATGAATTAGGAGCAGAAAACTACGTTATTTGTGGAAATGGTTCATTAATTTATAATATAAAAAATGAAAAAATAATATATGATAATTTTATAGAAAAAGAAAAAGTTTTACAAATAATACAGATATGTGAAGAAAACAGTATATATTATAGTATAAGCACAACTCAAAATATTATAGCAAAATCTTTAAATTATAATGTGCTTTTCTATCATCAAGAAAACGAAAAAAAGCCAGAAGGACAAAAAACAAACATAAATATAGTTCAAGACATGTATAAATATATAAAAGATAGAAAAGAAGAGGACTATTTAAAAATAAATATTTGTGATGACCATAATGTAATATTTAATGGAATTATAAAAAAATTAAGAACAATAAATAAAATAGATGTATTAGATGTAGCACATATGTCAAGGAAGATAATAAAATATGGCACAGAAGAAATAGAGATAGGATATTATTATACAGAAATAACAAATCAAAATGTAAACAAATGGAACGCAATACAATATTTAATAAATGAATTAGAAATATCAAAAGAAGAAGTAATTGCAATAGGAGACAATATCAATGACAAAGAAATGTTAGAAAATGCAGGTTTGGGAATCGCTATGGAAAATAGTGCTCCATATATAAAAGAATATGCAAACATAGTGACCTCTGATAATAACTCAGATGGAGTAGCAGAAGCATTAAATAAATATATTGAATAAAAAAAATAAAATGCACTAAACTAATCACAAGGAGAGTGCATAGTTTATGAAAAAAGATAATAATAAAAAAATAGAAAAACAAAAAAACATCGCAAAAGAAGAACCAGCACAAATAGAAGATACAACAAAATATGGAGAATTTATGTCTTCATATTTTAAATGGATAACCCCAGAAGAACAAAAAGAAAAAGCAAAAAAATTAGCTCAATTGGGGACAGTCCCTAATTGTCCCGATTGCCCAATTGGGGACACCCCTGAAGAAAAGGTCTGTCCCCAGAGTGACAAAATGTCACAAAAAGGAACGTCCCCAAAGTGACATTAAGAATAGGAGGTATTAATATGTTATGTCAAAATTGTGGAAAAAACGAGGTGAATTTTAGATATACTCAAATAATAAATGGTGTAAAAAAGGAAATGGCATTATGTGAAAAATGTGCGAAAGATTTAGGGCTAGAGAAAATGGATTTTAATATTCCAATAAATTTTTCTAGCTTTTTCGGAAATTTCTTTGAAGATGCTGAAGAAAGTTTTTTACCAAACTTTGCTCAAAGTAATGCACTACAATGTGATGTTTGTGGAATGACATATGATGAATTTATTGATAAAGGTAAATTTGGATGTGCAAATTGTTATGATGTATTTAAAGATAGAATAGATCCCGTATTGAAAAATATACAGGGGTCTAATAGACATATTGGGCGAAATAGTAAATTTGTGGATAAAGAAAATGATGAATATAATATTAATAAAGAGAAAGTAGAAAAAGATAATGAAGAAAATGATAAGTTAAAGAAACTTAATGAGGATTTAAAACAAGCTATAAAAGAAGAAAGATATGAAGAAGCGGCAAAAATAAGAGATGAAATAAAAAGTATGAATAAAGAGTAGAAGGTGGGAAAAGTTTTATGGCAAATTGGTATTTACAAAATGGAAAAGACTCAGATGTAGTTATTAGTTCAAGAGTAAGGCTTGCAAGAAATTTAGCAGACTTTCCATTTAAAGATAAAGCAAAACAAGAAGATTTAGAACAGATATTAAAAAAAATAAAAGAAATAGTACCAAGTATAGGATATGGACTAAAATACATTGAATTAAGAAATATAGATAATATTACAAAATTAACTTTAATAGAAAATCATTTAATAAGCCCAGAATTTGCTACTAACAAAAATGGAGCAATATTAATAAATGATGAGGAAAATATTTGCATTATGATTAATGAAGAAGATCATATTAGAATACAAGTATTTTCTTCGGGACAAGAATTAGAAGAACTATTAAATTTAGCTATTGAAATAGATGAAAAAATAGATGGGCTAGTAACATATGCTACAAACGAAAAATATGGATATTTAACCTCGTGCCCTACAAATGTAGGAACAGGTTTAAGAGCATCTGTAATGGTACATCTACCAGCATTAACATTAACAGGAAATATAGAAAAAGTACTAAACGTAGTAAACAATTTTGGAATGAATATTAGGGGAGTATATGGAGAAGGAACTCAAAGTAAGGGAAACATATATCAAATTTCTAATAATCAGTCTTTAGGATTAATAGAAAAAGAGATTATAAAAAACATAAAAACAATAACAGAAAAGGTTATAGAGCAAGAAAGACTGGCTAGAAAATATTTAACAAAAAGACAAATAGACCTAGAAGATAGAGTTTATAGAGCATATGGAATATTAGCAAATGCAATGAAATTATCTTCAGAAGAATGCAGAAAGTTATTGTCAGATGTAAAATTAGGAACAGACTTAGGAATTATAAAAGAACTAGATGATATGAAAGTGAGTAAATTAGAAACATATACAAAACCAGGAAATTTGCAAAAATACTTAGCAAAAGAGTTAGATGCATATGATAGAGATATAGAAAGATCTAAGGTAGTAAAGCAAATACTAAATAATTAAAGACAAAAAGAAAGGGAGTGTCCAAGATGACATATAAATTTACCAATAGGGCAGAGAAGGCATTAGAAATTGCAAATGAATTGGCTATAGAGTTAAACCACAATTATATAGGAACAGAACATTTACTATATGGGCTAATAGCTGAAGGAACTGGAGTAGCAAGTCAAGTATTAGAAATGCAAAATTTAACACCAGAAAAAGTATTGGAAGAAATAGAAATGTTAATAGGAAGAGGAAATGAAGATACAAACGTAGAAGAAACAATAGGTTTTACTCCAAGAACAAAAAGAGTTATAGAAAATGCTTTTAAAGAAGCTAAAAGGTTAGACTCTGAATATATAGGAACAGAACATATGCTAATAGGAATAATGAAAGAAGGAGACAGCGTAGCAGTAAGAATAATGCTGGATTTAAATATAAATCCTCAAAAAATATATAATGAAATAATAAAATTAGTAAGTGAAGACGAAAATATTAACTTAAATTCTAAACAAGCAAATAATAAAAATATAGGGAGCTTTAACCAAACACCAACACTAAATCAATTTGGTACAGATTTAACAAAGCAAGCAGGAGAAGGAAAGTTAGATCCAGTAATAGGTAGAACAGAGGAAATACAAAGGGTGTTACAAATATTATCAAGAAGAACAAAAAATAATCCTTGTTTAATAGGCGAACCAGGTGTTGGAAAAACAGCCGTAGTAGAAGGATTAGCAGAAAAAATCATAGCAGGAGATGTACCAGAAACATTAAAGAACAAAAGAGTAGTAAATGTAGATATATCAAGTATGGTAGCAGGGGCTAAATATAGAGGAGATTTTGAAGAAAGAATAAAAAAATCTTTAGCAGAAGTGAAAAAAGTTGGAGATGTAATATTGTTTATAGATGAAATTCATACAATAGTAGGAGCAGGCTCAGCAGAAGGTGCAGTGGATGCTGCAAATATTTTAAAGCCATTGTTAGCAAGAGGAGAAGTACAAGTAATAGGAGCAACAACTCTTAATGAATATAGAAAATATATAGAAAAAGATGCTGCTCTAGAAAGAAGGTTTAGTCCAGTTAATGTGGGAGAACCAACACCTGATGAAACTGTAGAAATATTAGAAGGAATTAGAGATAAATATGAAGCACATCATAATGTAAAAATAACAAAAGAAGCCATAGAATCAGCAGTTAAGCTATCTGTTAGATATATTAATGATAGGTTTTTGCCAGATAAAGCAATAGACTTGGTTGATGAAGCAGCTTCAAGAGTTAAAATGAGAAATTATACAAGACCAGATAGCATAAAAAAATTAGAAGATAAAGTATTAAGTATAGATAAAGAAAAAGAAGAAGCGGTTAGAGTCCAAGACTTTGAAAAGGCAGCAAATTTAAGGGACAAAGAAAATGAGACAAAGAAAAAATTAGAAAAAGAAAAACAAAAATGGGAAGACAGAAATACAAAAAGTGTATCTGTATTAACTGAAGAAGATATTGCAGATGTTATTTCTAGTTGGACAGGAATACCTGTAAAAAAATTAACGCAAGATGAAAATGAAAAATTAAAAAATCTTGAAAAAACTTTACATGAGAGAGTTATAGGACAAAATGAAGCTGTAGAAGCAGTTGCAAAGGCAATAAGAAGAGGAAGAGTAGGATTAAAAGATCCTAACAGACCAATAGGCTCATTCTTATTCTTGGGACCAACAGGAGTAGGAAAAACAGAGCTTTCAAAGGCATTGGCAGAAACGTTGTTTGGAAATGAAAATGCAATGATAAGAATAGATATGTCTGAATATATGGAACCTCACTCTGTATCAAAACTAATAGGTTCTCCTCCTGGATATGTTGGATTTGATGAAGGAGGTCAACTAACAGAAAAAATAAGAAGAAAACCATATTCTGTAATATTATTAGATGAGGTAGAAAAAGCACATCCAGATGTTATGAATATGTTACTACAAATATTAGATGATGGACGTTTAACAGATGCACAAGGAAGAACTGTAAATTTTAAAAATACTGTAATTATTATGACATCTAACATAGGAGCAAGATTGATTACAGATAAAAATATATTAGGATTTTCAAATGATAACAATAAAAATGAGGAAACTCAAAAAGAATATGAAACTATAAAAAAAGATGTAATGGGAGAACTAAAAAAACAATTTAGACCAGAGTTCATAAACCGTATTGATGAAATCATTGTATTCCATAAATTAAACAATGAAGATATAAGGAAAATAATGGATATAATGCTAAATCAACTTATAAGTAGATTAAAAGAACAAGAAATAGACATAGAAATAGATGAAAGCGTAAAAAATTTACTTATAGAAAAAGGAGTGGATATAAAGTATGGCGCAAGGCCACTAAAAAGGACCATACAAAACATACTAGAAGATAAAATAGCAGAAGCAATGTTAGATGGAAAAATAATAGTAGGCAAAAAAGCAAAAGTAATAGTAGAAAATGAGGAAGTAAAAATTCAATAATAGATTTGCTAAAAGAACTGCAGATGACTGGAGTTCTCGACAATTAATAAATATATAGAGAAGAAAAAATCAGATGAAAATCGAAAAGAGACCCAATAAGGTCTCTTTTGCTGTATTATAATGTAAATTTTAGAAAAATGTTGACTATACAATAAAAAGGTGCTAGAATTATTTTAGCTGTAAAAAATAACAATACTAATGATGGAGGTGTTATAAATGAGTGAAGCATGTAAAGATTGTAAACACTATGATGGTAAATATTGCGATGAAGATGGAAAAATACATGATAGATATGACAACTGTAAAGATTATGCAGAATAGAGAATGACAAAAAATAACAAAACTCTTGATTTTTTTGCAAGATAGAGTTATAATTTAATTAGATAGTTAATTTATAATTTTAAATTTAGGAGGAAAAAATATGAAAAACAAAACTTTAAAAATAATGGCAATAGTTATATTAACAATAATATCAACATTATTAATAACAAGTAATGTATTAGCAACAGGGCTTGAAACAGAAATTACCCCACAAGCATCAGATGCAGCTGCAAATGTACAAAATATAGCGGGAAAAGTATTAAACATAGTTCAAATTGTTGGTGTAGCCGTTGCGACAATTATGTTAACAATATTGGGCATTAGATATGTTTCATTATCACCTAATGAAAAAGCAGAATACAAAAAAGGTCTAACAATATATGTAATAGGTGCAGTATTACTATTTGGAGCAAGCATGCTAATTGGAGTTATTAGAAACTTTATAAGTTAATTAAACAAAATTTCAACTAATAAAATAAAAGCTATTAAAATTAACTATTAATTTTAATAGCTTTTTTGTAAATTTATAAAAGGGTGATATTATGAAAAAATTTATAACTATTTTAAGTATAATTGTATTGATAATGTTATGTTTCTCAAACTATGTTTTGGCAGATAGCATAACCGGTTCAATGAAAAATAAATGGAATAAAGAGAATCAAGACACACGAATTATGAAAACAATGGGTGGAAAAATATTAAATATAGTTCAAATTGTTGGTGTTGCCGTTGCAGTTATAATGCTTTCGGTGTTGGGAATTAAGTATATGTTTGCTTCAACCAATGATAAAGCAACCATTAAAGAAAAACTAATGGCATATGTAATAGGTGCATTTATTCTTTTTGGAATAAGTACAGCAATAGGAATAATAAAATTATTTGTGGATTCATGGTAAAATGTAAAATTACTATTTCCGTAGGACATACACTAAATTGATTACTAATACATTACAAAAATATAATATTTTTATTACAGAAGAAAAAACATTGAAAATAATGTAAAAAAATGTTATTATATAAATAATACTGTATAATTATAATAGGAGTGATAAAAAATGAAGAACAGAAAGATAGTAAAAATAATTGTATGTATAATTATGCTACTCATATTTATATTATATATGCAACCAAGTTATGCTTCTAATATAATAAAAGAAGCACAAGAGTGGTTTGAAGGAGGAAAAACAGGAGGAGAAACTATAATGAATCCTCAAGATACAGCTAATGCTATTGCACCAATTTCTCAACTACTATTTTGGGCTGGCATTATTACTCTATTTATAGCAGGAACAGTAATGGGAATAAAATTTATAATGGCGAGTCCAGAAGAACAAGGAAAATTAAAAGGACAATTAATAGGTTTGGTTATTGCAGCTATAGTAATACTAGGTGCATATACAATTTGGGAATTATCATATAATTTCATGAATGAGGTAGTGAATTCAAGACCAAGTGCAAGTAGTGCCGTGGTGGCAGTAGCGAAGGTGCAGAACAATTACCAATAGGACTAGCTCCAATTGAGGGAAAATAATAAATAATATTTTAACATAAGATAATAGGAGGAAAATATGGGAACATATAATGTTCCACGTAATCTACGTGGAGAAACAAGAATTTTAGTAATATTTACATTAAAGTCATTAGCCACAACTGGAGTTGGGCTCTTAGTTGGGCTAATTTTTATGTACATATTTTCTTTATTAAAATTAAAATCAGTTGGTATAGGAATTATGATTTTATTTGCAATTATAGGTTTTGTTATTGGTAGATTTAATGTACCAACAATATCACAAATACCAATTACAAAAAAAATAGGTGGAGCTCCATTAAGCGAAATAATTTTAAGATATATTAAATTCAAAATGAATAGAAAAATATATTCTTATACAAAGGAGGAAAAATAGAGTATGGAGGGTGTTTTACAAATACTGATTTGTGTTTTATGTATATTAATATTTTTGATTGCAATATGTGGATTAGCATTATATGTGTTAAAAAAGAAAAAAAATGTAGAGACGGAAAATGATAAAAATGACTCTACTGTTTCTCCAAAAGGAACCATAAATGAAAACATAGTAAATATAAAACAATTTTTAGATTTTGATGAAATAAAGGACAATATGATTATAAGAAAAGATAGAACACAATATATAATGGTTATTCAATGTCAAGGTGTAAATTATGATTTACTATCAGAAGAAGAAAAAGTAGCCGTAGAGGAAGGATTTGTTCAATTTTTAAATACTTTAAGATTTCCTATACAATTATATGTTCAAACACAAACTTTAAATCTAGAAGATATTGTAGGTGAATATAAAGAAAAGATTCATAATATAGAAAATGAAATAAGAAATCTTCAGAGAAAACTTGATCAAGCAAAAGCAATGTCAAATATTAAAGAAATTGAAAAGATAAAATTTGAACTAAAAAGAAAAACTAACGTACTGGAATATGGAGCAGATATTACGGAATATGTAAAGAGGTTAAGCTTAAATAAAAATGTATTGAAGCAAAAAACATATATAATTGTGCCATATTATACAAGTGAGTTTAATGGAAGTAATAAATTTGACAAAGAGGAAGCCGATAACATATATTTTTCGGAGCTATATACAAGAGCTAAAATGCTTGTAAGAGCAATTGCATCAGCAGGGGTAAGTGGAAGAATATTAAATTCAGAAGAACTATCAGAGTTATTATATATAGCATATAATAGAGATGATGCAAATATGTTGTCTTTTAACAGACTTTTGGAATCACAATATGATTCTTTATATACTACAGGAAAAGATGTATTAAAGAAAAAACAAGAAATATTAGATGAAAAAATAGAAGAAGAAGCAACAAACTTAGTAACAGACAGCATTATAAAAGCAGATAAAGAGATACAAGAGGAAGACGCTAAAATGGAGGCAGCAATAATAAAGAGGGCAAAAGAGCTTACAGAAGAGCATAAACATCAAATGACAAATAGATTATATGAAAAAACAAAAGAACAAATAGATAGAAAAGATAAAAAACCAAGAAAAAAAGTAGCAAATGCAGGAAAGCAATAGAAACCAGAATAAGGAGATGAAATCAAATGAGAAAACTAAAAAAAGAAGTTCAAAGTGAACAAATAAATTTAGAAGAACAGGTTGAAGAAAAGAAAAGTTTTTTAGAAAAGAATAAGAGAACTTTAAAAGATATAATAGCTCCTGCAGGCGTAGATGCTAGTAAATTGAACCATATAGAAATAATATCTAGCAAAACAAGATATGCAAGAAGTATGATAGTTGCTACAATTCCAAGAATGTGTACTTTCCCAGAATTTTTAAGAGGTATGTATACTTTTGGAGATATTAATGTATCAGTATTTATTAATCCAATTGCAGAGAATATTTCACAAACAGAATTAAATAGAACCATAAATGAGCTAGAATCAGAAAGAGTTGTAGCAATAGATAGAGGAGATATAAATAGAGAAAGAATATTAGCACAAAAAAGACTAGAGGCAGAGGAACTAAGAGATGAAATAGCAGCAGGATTTAATAAACTATTTGAAACATCTATGACTTGTACTCTATTTTCATACAGTCTAGAAGAGTTAGATAAACAAACTGAATTGCTATCTGCGGAAATGGCTAAAACAATGATAGGATTAAGACCAGCTTGGGCAATGCAAGAGGATGCTCTACAAACTAATATGCCATTTTGCGAGAACAAGATTAAGCAAACACATACATTTGATAGAAGATCTATGTCAACAGTATTTCCATTTTTCTCATCAGACATAGGACATGAAAAAGGAATTCCATTAGGATTTAATAGGCAAACAGGACTTCCAATATTGTTTGATAATTTTAGTCCAACCCTTACAAATTACAATATGGTAATATTCGGAAAGTCTGGTGCTGGTAAAGGTGTTACAATAAAAACATTAACTGCAAGGTCATCTGTTTTAATGGGAATAGAAAGCTTAGCATTAGATGCAGAAGGAGAATATGGTGTAGTTGCAGAAGCACTTGGAGGAATAAATGTTACAATAAGTCCAAATTCAAAAACAATAATTAACTTATTTGATGTGGAAACTGAAATATTCAAAGATGAGATAACTGGAAAAGAAAGAAAAATGTTAAGTATAGAAAATAAAGTAGAAGACGTAACGCAAGCACTTCTTACTATGGCAAGAGGTAGTACAAGAAGCCAAGAAGTAAATGAGCTTACAAAACAAATAATAGCAGAAGCAGTAGCAGAAGAATATGCACGTTGTGGAATAACAAATGATGTTAACAGTTTATATAAAAATTCAAATGATTTAAAAAAGATAAAAAAAGAAATGCCTACAATAGGATCTTGGTATAGAAGAATTGTAGAAAATGCAGAAAAAAATACTAACCCAGATTACAGATTTCACTATAGTTATTTAATAAAGGTTATGAAACAATATATAAGAGAATATGAGGGACAAATGGCATATTTTGATGGACAATCTACATTTGATTTACTAGAAGGAGTACCATTTATAAACTTAGATATATCTCAATTGGAAGAAAGATTTGCAAGACCACTTGCACAACAAATATTATTATCTTGGATTTGGGAAAAATATGTTAAGAAAAATAGTGAAGACAGAACAAAAGCAAGAAAAAAAAGAGTTTTAATAGATGAAGCTTGGATGCTCTTACCATATCCAGAAGCTGTAGATTTCTTAAATACTATGGCAAGACGTGCAAGAAAAAGAAATGTATCTTTAGCAGTTATGTCGCAAAAGTTTCAAGATTTTTATGAAAAACCAGAGGTACAAGCAGTTTTAACATCTTCAGATACGAAATTATTTTTAGCACAAGATAAATCAGAAATACAATATATAAAGGAAGTTTTTAAATTAAGCGAAGGAGAAGCATACTTCTTAACTACATGTAATAGAGGAGAAGGATTATTAAAAGTTGGAGAAGATACAGCAATAATAGCAATACAGCCAACTGCAAGGGAATTTGAATTTGTAGAAACGAATATGAACAAAATAAAAGAGAGAAAATAGTTGAAAAAAGAGAGGGGGAATTTATATGAAAAAGTGCATATCTATTATATTGATATTCACTATTCTAATAAATGCCCTTTTTCCAAACTATATTTTTGCTGGAAAAAATGGAGACAATTATGCTAATGTAGTTGGAAGTAAAGATGAAACAACTGCACGAGAAGATGTAGATAAATTTTTTAATGATGGAGATGTTTCAATACCTGGGGAAGGAGGAACTACCCAAGACAAAGGAATAGCAGAAAAACCTAATTTTGGTGGTTGGGTGGCAAGTACACTAGTAGTAATATTTTTTCCATTGGTTTATGCAGCAAGAATGTTGATGACATCAGTTGCACCAGCAACAGAAGCTGAGCCGGAATTTACAATACATTGGTTTACAATACAGGGCTTGCTAACAAATAAAATAGAATTAATAGATGCAAATATATTTAATGCCAATACAGGAAATAAAGCTAACAACACAATAAAAGAAAATATACAAAAATGGTATTATGCTATTTGGATATTAGCAACAATTATAAACTTGTTAATGCTAGTATATATAGGAATAAGAATGGCAATATCAACAGTTGCATCTCAAAAAGCAGTATATAAGAAAAAACTGATGGCATGGTTTGAGAGTATGGTCCTACTATTTGTTATGCACTTTATAATAAGAATAATATTTTTTGTATCGGAAATTCTGGTACAACTATTAACTAATATATTGAATAATATTATTAATATGACTATGGCCAATAGTAGCATTAAAAACATAGATTTAGCAATATTCAAAGAATTATCAAAGACATTAAATAGTCCAAAAGGATGGAAACCAGTAGAATACTTTATATGTTATATTTTGCTAGTAGGATATGAGTATAAATTTTTAATTATGTATATAAAAAGATTTATGGTAATAGGACTTTTAGTTGTAGTTTCACCATTGATTACATGTACATATTCTCTAGATAAAGCAGGAGATGGTAAAGCACAAGCTTTTCAAATTCTTTTTAAAGAATTAATCGTAAATATTTTAATGCAACCTATGCACCTATTCTTGTATTCAGTATTATTAGGATTTGCTACAAATATTATACAAGAATATCCACTATTTACAATATTATTACTAATAGGAGTAAGTAGAGGAGAGAAAATAATAAAACAAATATTTAGAATGCAAAGCGCAGTGGTAAAAGAAGATTTAAATCTTAAAGGCAAGAAAAAGGGAAAATAGGAGATAAATTATGGAAAAAAAGAAAAAAATAATAAAAATAGTACTTATTGTTTCGATAGTTTTATTCCTAATAATATTAATTATAGCAAACAAAGTAGCAGAAAAAAAGAAAATAGAAGATGAAAAAGAAAATTATTATGCAAATAAAATATATAATTCTATAGAAGATTTTAAAACAGTAGAAGAAGTGATTATATATAAAAAAGCTAAATATATAAAAGAAGAAGAATCAAATGTAGAAGGTTATGATGTAGATATATATACAAATTTAAAATATCCATTATATACAGATACAGAAAATAATAGTCTATTTTATAAAGATATGATAAAAAAAATAGCATATGTTTTGCAATATAAAAATTTTAGAGTAATAGATGAAGAGAAAAACATAGTAATAGCTGCAATTTGTGATGCAAGTAAGAAGTCGATAGTTAAATTGTATGTGAATGGAGAAGAAAATTATTGGGAAAACAGGGAATTAGCAACAAATTTAAATAGAATAAATACACAAGAAGCAAGTAGAAATATAGTTATACAATCAGAAGAATTAAAAAATTTGATAGCTAATCAATGGAAAAGAAATAAATTGAAAATTGAAATAACAAAAAATAAAATCGGAGATTATGAAATTTTCGAAGAACAAGGATTGCAGATAAGAACAATATATAAAAAAGTATTTAATATTATATTTACATCAGATTACAACAAAGAAGTCGTAAACAATATTAAAACTGGAACAGATTTAAAAGAAATTATAAGAATATTAGGAACACCAACATTAGGAGAGGAAAATTTGGGGTTAATAGGTTATAAGGGAGAAAAAATATATGTATTTTTTACAGAAAGCAAAATTTCTGTATATAGAGTGGAAGACCAATATGAAAAATTGGATGAATTTATAATACTAATAGAAAAATTTGAAAGAGAAAAAAATGTGAAGGAATTTGTAAATGGTATAACAGATATTTGGCCAGATTATGACCAATACGATTGGGACAAAAATTATGTACATTTGCAATACACATTAAAAGGAATAAAAATAGAATTTAATATTAGCAGTAACCAGGGAATAACATATAGCAGTAATTTTACAGGAAAAATTCGAGAAAACTTAACTGTACAGGATATACAAAACAATATTGAAAAATTACCTAAATACACATTCTTTGATTCAGAAGATAGTGTTTACAAATTAGAATTAGAAAGATATTTTGGCGAAGCAGAAGAAACACCAGGAGAATAAATACTAAGAAAGGAGATGTAATTAATTGAAAAATATTCTTAGAAAAAGTATTATAATTTTTGAAATAATAGTTTTATTAATTATATCTCTTGTTACTACAGTATTTGCAAAAGAAGACACTTCTGATGCGGTATTACAAGAACAACTAGGAAGTGAAGTTATAAGATTTGCTAGAGCATTTGTTGAAACCGCTAATCAATATGAAAGTGGAAATGTTGATCGTACTACAATTCCTTTAATAGCTGGGCCAAAGCAATTAGTTATGTATGGAAGAGGCAATAGCAATGGTTGGACTTATGAAGGAACACATAATTCAAATGGAATTAGACATAGAGAAACAGGTTATAAATATTTTGTAAATGGAACATTAATATATGCTTATGGAGATTTTACTAAAAGTGGTACAACAACTGAAGAGGATATATATGCATATGGAGCTAGTGACAAATTATGTTTTGATTGCTCCTACTTTGCATCTTTTATATATAGTTATAGTTGTGGAAAAATATTAGCAGGATATGCTGGAGCACCTACTATAACACTTGTTGGACATTATAGAAATCACAATAATGACTGCAACTGTGGTTTTGAATATGTGGGTGAATATAAAAATGTAGAGAAAAGTGGATTAAAGCCAGGAGATATAATTGTATATGAAGGACATGTTATGTTATTTGAATCATATGAAGGAGACCAAAATAACCAATATCCTAATGGATTCAGAAAAGTAAATATTATTGATTGCGGCTATAGTGGCATCAAATGTGCTATGATGAGTTACTATCATGCTCGCGGACTAAAAGATAAAAATGGAACTGTAATTCGTATCTCAAAAGCAACAGCGAGAGAACTTGAAGGCAATACAAAAATGAATATCAGTGATATAGAATGGCCAGATGAAAGTGGCATTCAGTTTGACTTAACAGGAGATGGAGAGGTAGTTAATTATACAGATGAAAACTACTTTTACTATAATGGAATGCCACGTAAAATTACAGTTCAAGGTCATGAAAACATTTTTAAAAAAATAATAGAATTTTTAAGCAATATATTAGATTGGTTATTAGGTTTAAAATTTTTAGGAATAAAAATACAAGTTGTTGGTTGGGGAGGAATTGTAGTTGATGCAATAGAAGGTATGGTATCTAAAATTTCAGGAGGAATTGCTAGTACGACAAGTGGAAGATTAGAAATAAGTGATATTATATTTAATAAAGTGCCAATTTTAGATATAAATGTATTTAATTTTAAAGAAGCAGGAGGTCAACAGCTAGAAATAGATAGTGTAATATATAAGTTAAGAAAGACTATTGCCGAATGGTATTATGTTTTATTTACAGTAACTGCAATAGGTTTATTAGTTACACTTATATACATAGGAATTAGAATAGCAATATCAACAGTGGCAGAAAAAGAGGCTGAATATAAAAGAAGGTTAAAAGATTGGTTTATTAGTGTAGTCATATTATTTACATTACATTTCTTTATGTTAGCAGTAATAAAATTAAATCAATCCATTGTTCAACTATTATGTAATGCATCTGTAGGTGTAGGAAAATTAGAAGAAATACTATATGCGGACATTGTTAAGTTAGCAGCATCTAAGTCAGTTCCAGCAACAATTGTATATGTAGTACTAATATATTACTTAGTAAAATTCTTGCTTGTATACTTTAAACGTTTATTAAATATAGCAATTTTAACTTTAATTGCACCAGTAGTAGCAATAGGATATTCTATAGATAAAATAAAAGATGGTAAGTCACAATCTTTATCAGCATGGATGAAGGAATATATATATAATGTGTTTTTACAAATAGTACATGCTTTAATCTATTCTGTTTTCATAAGTTTTATATTTGCAACAATAGCTGGAGGAGACTTATGGAGTTTAGGCACTACAATAATAATAGTTCTTGTTGCATTAAATTTCATGCTTAAATCAGAAAAACTTGTAAAGAAAATATTTAAGATTGATGCACCAGGAAGTAAAATAGGTGATATAGCAGAAGAAACATTAAAAGGTGCAATAACAGGCTTGGCAGGATATAAGATAGGAAAGAAACTTGTTGGAGCATATGCAAAACAAGTTCCAAAATTAATCACAAAACCTGTTGGAAAAATTGCAAAAACCATAGGTACAGCACATATTTTAAATACTAAATATAAAGACTCATATGAAGCAGTAAGAAAAGCAAGTGCTACTACAGCACAAGAAGCAAAGGAAAAATATAAATTAGCAATACAAAGTAAAAATAAGAGTGCAATAAGATTAGCAAAACAAAATTATAAAAAAGTAAAGAAACAAGGCAAAACAACGATAAAAGGTGTAAAAAATATTGCGAGATCTGAGGCAAGAGCTCAAATAGATTTGGTAAAAGAAAGAGTTAAGGCAAATACAGAATGTGCTAAAAAAATAGCAAGTGCAAGTTATGGAGTAGTAAAAAAGACAGTAAGAGGAGTATTAATACTGCCATTTATGGCTGTGAATCCACAAGTTGGATTTGGATTATTATTTGCAGGCATAAAAGGTGGGGGAAATGCAAAAAGAGCAGGAACAACTATAAGAGGTTATAAAAGACAATTCTCTAATACCAAACCAACACAAGAAATTATAAATGATTACATACAAGATTTTAGAGTTCAAAATGGTAGAGACCCTACTAGAGCAGAAATAAATAACTTTAAAAAAGGTTACGAAGAGCAAATATTACAAGATAGAGGATTAAGTGTAGCTCAAAAAAGATATACACTTGCATATGTAACAACATCAGCATTAACACTAGGTCTCAGCGATAAACTTATTCAAAGTTTAGTAGAAGATGGAAAAGATGAAAAAGACGGAAAGAAAAAGAAAAGTATAATAGAAAAGAAGAAAGACACAACAGAAAAACTAAAAAAATGTCAACAATCATTAGCTAATGCTACAGAAGCAGAAATGATAATTAAACAAGAGATGATAAACATAGAAGAGGCAGAAAAGAAAAAACAAGGAAGTAGTAAAAATCCGAGAATAGATAGTGTAATAGATGAAACAGTAAGAGATAATTTAAGAAAAGCACTAAATGATGTATTTGAAACTAATACTTCTAGACTAGCAATATCTCAACTTGTTACTTCAAGAGCTAATAAGAATTGCGACTTAGATGCAGATAGTATAAGAGGAATAATGAATGATTTGGGATTAGATATAGAAGAAAGCCAAATAGAACAACTACAACATGATGGCAATAATAACATAAATGGAGTCACACAATATGTATATGATTCTTTACAGGCAGGAAGACACAATAGAACGGAAATGCAAGGATTTAAAACTATATTAGAACAAGCTGAAGTTCTAAAACAAGCAAATGCTCAAGTGGAAAAAGTTTTAGGAAGACCATTATATGATAATATAGATGCATTAATAGAAACAATAGTTAATTTATAAAGATTGGAGTGAATACATATGAAATTTAAGAAGTTAATATCATGTTTGTTAATATTAACATTGCTGTTTAACTTTTTGGGTAATACAACAGTGCTAGCAATTTATGATACTCCAGAGGAAGAAGAGCAAATATTTCAAGCAGATACCAATATGGATGTATTAGATGGAATTATAGGAGTTTTAACTTGGATACCTAGAGTTATATTGCTTTTGATACCAATGGCAGTACAAGGCTTAACAAGTCTTGTAGGAATAGGCGAAGGATATACTGCAGGAACTGGAGAAGAATGGAAAGGTTCATGGTTTACGGTTGCACACATTTTATTTAATAAAATAAATTTAACAGACATAAATATTTTTGATTTAAATCCACAAGGTGCAAAAAGTGTAAATGTAATTAGAGAAAATATAAGAAATTGGTATTATGCTATGTTTATCCTAGCAGCAATTATTCTCTTATGTATATTAATATATGTAGGAATAAGAATGGCAATATCAACAGTAGCAGAAAAAAGAGCAGTATATAAACAAATGTTAATGAATTGGTTTGTTAGTCTGGTTTTATTATTTATGTTGCACTTTATAATAAGAGCAACAATATATGTAAATGCACAATTGGTTACAATATTTGAAAATGCAAGTGGAAATATAGCTGATGCTAATAAAATTTTTGACAATGTTACGGGTCATCTTATAACTAGAACTATGAGTGCTATGGCAACAGTTGGGTGGGCATCACTTTGTGTATATATATGTACTGTTATATTAACTATAATGTTCTTAATAATGTATATTAAACGTATGATAACTATTTCGTTTTTAATAATAATAGCACCATTAATTACTATTACATATTCAATAGATAAGATGGGAGATAATAAATCACAAGCATTAGATACATGGCTAAAAGAATTTATGTATGGAGTATTAATACAACCATTTCATTGTTTAATATATTTAGTGTATGTATCACAAGCAATTACTTTATGTAGCGCAGGAACATTTTCTAGTATGATTTTGGCCGTAATGATGATGTTCTTTATAATGCAAGCAGAAGGAATTATTAGGAAAATATTTGGATTTGAAAAAGCTAGTTCATTAGCTACAGGAGCAATGGCAGGAGCTGCTGTAATGGCAGGTGTAAATAAATTAAAAGATTTAGGTGGAAAAGCAAAACAAGCAGGAAAAGCTGTTACAAAATTAAAAGACAGACCTGGAGGTTCTAGAGGAACTGGTGGAGCTAATAGTAATTCAAATTCTGGAGGTTCAGGTGGTTCTGGAGGTTCAGGTGGTTCTGGAGGTTCTGGAGGTTCTGGAGGTTCTGGAGGTTCTGGAGGTTCTGGAGGTTCAGGCGGTTCTGGTGGATCTTCAAGTAGTTCTAGAAATGCAAATGGTACAAGGTCAACAAATACACCTAATTTAAATGATTTATTAATAAGAGGAAATAAATCTAAACTAGGGAAAGCTATAGGATTAGGAAAGAAAGCTATAAAAGGATATCAAAAGCCTTCTGCAACAGCAAGTGGAGCTTTATATGGTGGCTTAATAGGTGGAATGACAGGACAAGGTGTAGTTGCAGGAGCAACAGTAGGTGCTGCAATAGGTTCAAGTGTTGGAGATAAGCAAAATGATTTACTTAACAAGGCAAGTATTGCTAGAGGAAAAAAAGTAATGGGACAAGCTTATGATAATCTACAAGCAAGTACAGGATATAGTGATGAGCAAATGACAGATTTAACAAATAATATGTTAAATGACCCAGAAGGATTAAAAGACATGCAACAAATGGCTGGAGAAAGTAATGAAGACTATATGAGAAGAACTATGCTAAAAGATACATATGGAAATGAACTAGAAACAGAGAAGCAATGGAATGATAGAATGATGTATGCACAATCTTTATATTCATTACAAAATAAATATCAACAATCTGGTGTAGATGGTGATGATGCAAATGCTAGAATAGCAGATAGTATTAGAAAAAAACAAAACATCAATGCACATATGAGAGAAGTTGTTGATCAAAATCCTGAAGGAGGTAAAATTACTATGGATGATATAAAGAATATAAGAAGTATAAAGGATGTAAGCAAAAATATAGAAAGAAATAGGGAGTGGCGAAGATATACAAAATTCGAGAATAAAAGATATGAGCATACTTTAAGATGGATGAAAGAAGAACAAAATAGGCAGGAACCATAGGTATAGAAGATGATAAAAAATTTAGGGATTGTTTATTGACAACCCAGAGATTCAGCAAAACTGAGCGAGGCTTTAAATATGCAATTTTGAATAATAGTAGGAGGTGAAATTTTATGGGAAATTCGATAGACGATAAGTTAAATGAAATAAATTCAAGAAATCAACCAGAACCAGAAGACGATGAAGAAGAGGAGGAATCAGGCTTCGAAAAAGGAAGAAAAGCAGCATTAGAGGAAAAATATGCTGAAGATGATAAGCCTAAAAGAAGAGGAGACGATTCAGGTGGGACAGAAGAGCAAGAAGAACAGCCACAAGGCAATGACGAAAACGATGGCAATAATCAAAATGATGACGAAAACAATGATAATGGTAACAACAATGATGATGATAACAATAACAATGAGGAAAAAGATGAAGGTTCGGAAGATAGTAAAGATAATAGCGATACAAATGAGAATAGAAATACAGAAGAAGGACAAAATAATAAAGAAAACGGAGAAAATGACCAAACAAAAGAAAGTGAAGGACAACAGGAAGAACAGAATAAAAATGAACCAACGGAAAATAGTTCAGAAAAAGGCACTGGAGAAGAAAATGCCACACCTTCAACCGAAAGTGGAACACAACAAGGAGCAGGAGGAACAGGAGCAGGCACCGGCACAGGAGAAGGTGCTGGAACTGGTGCTGGAACTGGAGCTGGAGCTGGAGCTGGAACTGGAGCTGGTGCTGGAGCTGGAGCTGGTGCTGGAACTGGAGCTGGAGCTGGAGCTGGAACTGGAGCTGGAGCTGGAACTGGAGCTGGAACTGGAGCTGGTGCTGGAGCTGGAGCAGGAGCAGGAGCAGGAGCAGGTGCTGGAGCAGGAGCTGGAGCTGGAGCAGGAGCTGGAGCAGCAGGAGCCGGAGCAGGAGCAGCAGCAGGAGCTGGAGCAGCAG
>DNVW01000013.1:155114-190267 GCA_003507395.1 Clostridiales bacterium
TGGAGCAGCAGGAGCCGGAGCAGGAGCAGCAGCAGGAGCTGGAGCAGCAGCTGCAGGGTGGCCACTACTAATTGTTGTTGGAGTTATTTTATTAATTGTCATGCTTATTGGATTTTTAAGCTTTTTCAGCATAATGGGAGATATGATAATTGGAAAAATAGGAGACTTCTTTCAAGGAATTTGGGATTTAACACAAACAATTTTTGAGGGAGATGCTGCAGATGCTGGAGTAAATAATTCGCATATATTAGAAAATGCTAAGTATTTGGAGGAAATGGGATATGATTTGGTAGGAATGGGCTTTATAAAAGCAGATAAATATATTAACGATAATCAAAAAAATGATGAAGATAAAAATAGTGAAGGATATTCGTGGAAACAGTGGTATAATGCAAATGGTGAGCTTAAAGATTCAGACAAAGGCATTTGCCATACGGATTATTCAGATGGAGATTATATAGAAAGAGAAGATGGTGAAGAAACACAGTCAGGAGAGCAAAAAAATCCTATTGAAGATGTTAAATCTTGGCCAATTAAGTGGTATTTAACAACGGCGGCCAGATCATATGTTAATGGTACTTATGGAGGAATGGTTGTCCAAGAGAACTTGGAAGAAGATGGATTCTTTAATGCTTTATTTGATAAATTGACTTTTAACTCTTCAGAACACACACTTACAACAGATACTGTAGGTAAAGATTCTTTAACCATAAGTTTAGATTCATGGACCGCCAAATATGGAGTCGCTTTTGAATTCCTAGTATGTTTGCACTTAGGGACAATGTCTCCAGAATTTGTTTTAGATTTATGTGAAAATGAGGAGTCTAGAACTAAGGTTATAATAGGACTTAGGGATGTTAATATAAAAGCAAAATTTAACTGGCTAGACAATAGTGGCGACCCAGTAATAGAAGATTTATATAGTGAATTTAAAGATAAAGATTATGAAAATGGATTACACATAATAGGCTCAGACGGAGTAGAATATTCTTTCACAAAGGAATTTATAAAAAAAATTATTAAGTATGCCGAAGATGAAAGAGAAGTATACTATCCGATTATTATGTATACTACAAATCATTGGTATAGAGATCTAGTATTTAAAGATACAAGTAAAGGTATAGAATGTTACGAGTATAGTACAGATTTAAAAGTTGATGCGGGCATTGAAGATGAAGAGTTAGAAAAGTATAAAAATAATTTAGCCATTTATTTTTGTTCGGACAGTGCACCAAAACAGATAAAAAAACCATATTACATTGACAAGTGCCCAAAGATAATAGACTTAATAAACAATAATAAATATCATGTATTTAAGGGTTCATATAATAATAACCTTGACGATACAGATCTTGCTAGTAAAACCGAGGAGGAAAAAAAGAAATTTGCAGAGAGTTTGCCATATTATACAGAACCAAAAAAAATAAAATGGCTAACCTCTATAAATGCTGGAATACAGCTTCTACAACAAGTGGAAACAGAACAAGCAGAATATAATTTAAGAGACTTAAAAGAAATATTAGCATACTATAATTTTTCAATAGATGAACAAGAAGAAGGAGAATATTCAACAGCAACAAATCAAGAAGAAATAGCAGCACAAAAAGCTTATGATGAATGGTGTAGTAATTGGAGAAACAGAGTAAGTGGATATGTTGACACAAATGGAAATGTAGTTAATGCAATTGAAGGGGATGAAGACCCTGAAGGACAAGGATATGTAAATTGGGGAAAATATATAATACCAGATGATGAAGATGAAGGAACACGAACTGCCAATACAAGTAAATTGGAAGACTCTAGTTTAAATATTGCTGCAAGAGGAATTGGAAATACAGGATTTGGTTATGGTGAATCAGTTTGTTCAACTTTAAATGGTAAAGTAGTTGCAGTGACTGAAAGCAGTATAACAATAAAGTCTGATGATGGTACATTAATGCATATTTCAAATATTTCTACAAACTCAAACATGGAAGTAGGAAACACTGTATATGTAGGAACAGAGGTTGCAACAACAACAGATAAAAATATAAATGTAATATTAAAAGACAAATATCACAATACATTAGATGTAGAAAAATATATTGATGTTGCAGTATTAATAAATGCATATGCATAAAATAGAATTGGGGTGAAAGTTATTGCTAAAATATAAAATAGTAGTAGGTATATTAATTTTAGTTAATATAATAACTGGTATATATATAATGTGGTTTATAAAAGTGCCAATTACATATACATTAGAGGAGTATAAAGAACAAATGGGATTTTATGACTCTTATAAAGAAATTAAAATGATATATTTTGAAAATTATAATCTTTTAAAAGAGCAATATAAAGGAGAAATAGATACAACCTATGTAATAACTACATATACTAACTTAATAGATAAATATTTTAATAAAATATATCAAAATACTAAAGATTTAAAAGAAGAAGAAATAGAAAAATATTTTAAAGAAAATTTAGCTGAAATACAAATAAATATGGGATTAGCAGAAGTAGAAGAATTTATTAACCTTGTAAATATATTAAAAAGCTATAAAATATCAGAACGAGCATATACAGGTGGTAAATTAGTAGAAAATAGTATTAAAGACTATGATACTTATATGAGCTTTTTATTAGAGATGTATTATGGAGAAGTAACAATAACATTTGATGTATATTTAAGTAAAAAAGACAATATAGAAGAACCAATTATTAAGTTTATACCTGTAAAGGAGGAGCTATAATTGAAAAAACATAGAAAATTAGATATTATAGCAATAGTGCTAACAATTATACTATTAATGACAATATGCATGAATGTATGTGTATATATATATAAAATAATATCTCCTTTAGTCCAAAATAAAAGAGTGCAAAAAGAATATGAAGAACTTATAAAACAAAGAGATGAGCAATTAGCTAATATTAGAAAAACAAAGACAGAAGAAGAAAAAAATAAAGAAGAGTTAGAAGAAGTAAAAGAAATGGAGGAAAAGAAGAGAATAACATATTATTTTTCTAAATATATAACATATTTAGAAGAAAAAAATTATGAAAAGGCATATAATTTACTTTATGAAGACTACAAAAATAATTATTTTCCTACATTAGAAGATTTTGAAAAGTATGCTAAAGAAAGATATCCAGATTTTATGAGGATAGAGCATACATATATGAGTAGACAAGGAGATTATTATATATTAACAGTAGACATATATAATTTATTAACTAATGAAATTATAGAAAAAGAGCAAAAATATGTAATAAAAGAAAAAGATTTTTTAGATTATGTATTATCCTTTCAGGTTAGATAGGGGGCAAATCATTTGTTTTGGAAACATAGAACAGATTTTAGAAAAAAAGTAAAAGAAATATTTGACAAAAGCAAAAAAAAGATAGGAGTACTACTAATAATATGGGTAATAATGGTGGTTATAAATTACTTATTAGGAACATTGAAGGCAAATCCTATTCCATTAACCTCATATGAACCACATGTTTCAATAATGGATGACACGCAAAAGGTTCCACAAAATTTGCAAGAGCCAATCGAAAATTTATTTAGTCAATTTGTGGAATATTGTAATAACCAAAATTATGTGGCGGCATACAATATGCTAAGTGATGGATGTAAGGAATATCTGTATCCTACGCAAAAAGATTTTGATACATATGCTAAAAGTATATTTAATACTAAAAAAATTTATAATATACAAAACTATTCTGTAAACGATGGTGTGTATATATATAATTTAAGAATATTAGATGATGTTTTAGCAACTGGATTAACTGGTGAAGAAGATTTACTTTATTATGAAGAAAAAGCAGTAATAGAAAATATAGATAATAATTTATATCTATCTATAGGTGGATATATAAAAGAGGAAAAGTTATACACGCTTTTTGAAGATGAATATATGAAACTTACAGTAGATAAAGTTGTGGTAATGGATGATAGAGAGATTTATACTATGAATGTTAGAAACAAAACAGACAATATAATTATAATAGCGGATAATTCTTATATTTATGAAATCGGAATGAAAATGGGTTCAGAAACCAGAAAAATACAGGAAATACCAATTGGAGGAATAGTATTATATCCAAGCGATGAGAAGAAAACCTATGAATTATCATTTACAAAATTTTATGATGAAACAGAAGAAACAGAGAGTATAATATTTAATACAGTATATATAGTTAATAAATATGTACAAGATGAAGAAATTATGAAAAAAGAGAAAGAAAATGCAATTGATTCATATAGTTTCGAATTGAAACTTCACTAAAAGAATTAAATAATTATAAATAAGGGGAGATTTAAAATGGAGGAAAACAATGAAGTTAAAATAAGCTATGGAAAGAATTGTAATATACTACCAGCAGAAAATGGAAAAATGGGTTATTCAGAAGATGTTATTATTGTAGAAACAACCAGAATGGGAGAAGATGGACAAGAGATTACAGAAAAAGAAATTTATAATAAGGAAAATGAAAGAATAGGATTTGTAGATAAGAATGGAAATATTCAATTTGACGAAACCTTTAAGGAAGAACTAAAAGAAAAATTAGGAAAAGACAATTACGAACAATTAAAACTTGATGAAAGACAAATTACCTTTGAGGAGTTGCAAAAAGATAATGAATTCCAAGAACTAAAAGAGGGTAAAGATATTGATGGACTAACCCCAGAAGAAGTAACAAAGATACTAGAAGAACATAATAACAAGAACGAAGAAAAAGAGCAAAGAGATGATGCACAAAAAGACGAAGAAACATTAAGAGAAGAAATTTCGAAGGATTTAGAAATAGAAAAAGATGAAATATTATATGCAGAGACAGTTACAGATAGAAAGGCTAACGAGATATTAAATGATGGCAATTCTGCAGGATATCCAATAATGTTAACAATGAAAGATGGAAGTGTACAGTTTGTAAAGAGAGATAAAGAACAAGGAAAATATGAAACAATACAAGGAATGAAAGAAACAAAGGAAAATGAAACTACTAATTTTATTACTCCAGATGGAAATATAAAAGAGGTTGCTGTAATAGGAAGATTTTACAACCAAACAAACAAAAATAGAACAATAGGAATTACAAGAGATGAAACAGGAAGAGCAAAACCAGTAGTAGAAAATATAGCACAAGATCAGTTAGGTAATAATTGTTCAATATCTAGAACTTTAGAAACCAGCAACAACCAAAAAGAAACAATTGGTGGAAATGTAGAAAATTTTGTAGAAAGTCGTACTCCAGAACAAGTAGTAAACTTCTCATATGAAGTACAAGAAAAGAGAGAAGAAGGAGCAGAACCCAAATTAAAAGATTGCGCAACAGTAGAGGATACATATAAAATTGGAGAAGTTTCAAACTTATTAAATGCACAACAAATAGCTGATGAAGTGTTAGCCAAAGGAGAAAATTTAAGTAGAGATGAAATTAAAGGATACGTTTATGCATGTATAGACAGAAATTTACCAAATATAAAACCAGAAGAAAAGGAAAAATTAGCATGTGAAGCAATTGAGATAGTAAGAGATGAATGCATAACTAGAGCACCAGAAGAAAGAAAACCATATCCTAATGAATAGATAAATATATATTATTTAAATCATAAAAAATCACCTTTTAAAATATAATTTAAAAGGTGATTTTTTATGAGAAAAAGGATTATTATAATTCTGCTATTAAGTATGTGCCTACTTACAACAACAGTAAATGCAAACATAGAAGATAGTGAAAACATTAATTTAGATGAGATGTTGCAAACAGCTAGTGCACAGGCAATTCCACAAATATCTTCTAGAATAGCATTGGTATATGATAGAGCATCTGGAAAAGTATTATATGAAAAGAATGGATATAAGCAAACTAAAATGGCGAGTACAACTAAAATTATGACAACAATAATAGTTTTAGAAAATACTAATTTAAGTGATACAGTTATAGTAAGTAAAAAAGCGGCAGGAACAGGAGGCTCAAGATTAGGATTAAAAACAAATGATAAAATAACAGTAAATGATTTATTAATGGGGTTAATGTTAGAGTCAGGAAATGATGCTGCAGTTGCATTGGCAGAATATGTTGGAGGTAGTATACAAGGTTTTGCGGATTTAATGAATAGAAAAGCAACAGAATTGGGGTTAAAAAATACCAATTTTGTAGTTCCACATGGATTAGATAATGAAGACCATTATACAACAGCATTAGAACTTGCTAAAATTACAGATTATGCGTTAAAAATAGAAAAATTTAGGAATATAGTAGAAACTAAAGCATATAATGTAACAATAAACGGTTATAGTAAAGCAATAGAAAATACAAATGAATTGTTAGGGAACCTTTATGGTGTATATGGTGTAAAAACTGGCTTTACAAATGGCGCAGGAAGATGCTTAGTAACTGCTTGTAAAAGAGATAATTTAGACATTATAACAGTAGTATTAGGGGCAGATACTAAAAAAATAAGAACAACAGATAGTATAAAATTAATAGAGTATGTATATAAAAATTATAAAATAATAGATATAGAAAAAATAGTAAATGAAAAATTTAATGAATGGAGAAATATAAATGAAAGACAAATTAATGTAAACAAAGGAGTGTACAATAATGTAATTATGAAACTAAAAGCTCTTAAATATACAAAAATGGCAGTAAAAAATGCAGAAGTAGATAATATAAATGTAGATGCGAACTGTTTATATTATTTAGAAGCTCCAGTTGAAGCAAACAAAAAGATAGGAACATTAAAAGTAAAAATAGGTAATGAAACTATACAAACAGTAGATATTGTAATAGAAACAGAGATAAAAAGGAAAGAAATAACAGATTATTTTTACCAATTTTTAGATGTAATATATTGACTTTTTGAGATAAATTTGCTATTATAATTAATAGCTTATGCGAAAGTAGCTCAGTTGGTAGAGTGCAACCTTGCCAAGGTTGATGTCGCGGGTTCGAGTCCCGTCTTTCGCTCCAAATACATATGGCGACATAGCCAAGTGGTAAGGCACGAGTCTGCAAAACTCTGATCCCCGGTTCAAATCCGGGTGTCGCCTCCAATAAAGTCAAAAAGTCCATTTTGGGCTTTTTATTTTTCAGCATTTTCTTTGGGTTTCTTTGAGTGTCAAACCCTTTTGTACCAATGCTTCCACGCCATATCACAAACAGGAGGTACTTTCTTTGAATTTTACAAAATTTTAAGAAATTTCTCGGCATTACATTAACTTTACATTAACAAATTATAAACAAGCAAAAAAATACTTGGTTCGATTATCTGTGTTGATAATTTAACCAAGTATTTTTATGCTCGATATAAAAATTTCAATCCAACTAAGCCAAAAACTATTACTTTATTGCGGTAAATAATATAGCCTTCCTTCTTTTGAAATTATTTTTGCATCTTTATCAAAAAGATTATCATTATCTTGTGATGTAACATTATAATTTGAAGTTTGTTCTTCAATCATTATTTTAGTTTTATCTTATATAGCACAAAAATTAAAATCATCTTTAAATAATCCTGGTATCCAATGAACAACATCATCAAGTCCCATTCTCTTTCACAGACAATTTCAAATTTATTTTCTCTATTTGCGTAAATTATTACTGCAATGTAATCTCAACCATTATTCAAAAAGTTCATTATTAAATCTATAATAACTTCTTTTTTTGGGATTAGATTCTGCTATTAATAATGTTAATGCAGCAAGTGTATTATTATCTATAGTCTGCTTTCCATCCTTATATAAAATAGTGTAAAAGTTCAAAAAGTATATAAATAATGTTGCTGCGATTCTTTTATTTCCATCTGTAAATACATGATTTTTAACTATTAAATATAGAAAATTCGCTCCCTTTTCTTCTAATGAGAGTAAGTAGAATTTGACAATAATATAAATATATGCTATGATTGTCAGTGTAAAAATTTGATTACTAATAAAATTGAAGAAAGGAAGAATTAGAAGGAAATTTGATACAAGTTAATATTCACCTCAAATCTAATTAAATATTAGCTAAAGGAGGTGAAGTTGAAGGTATATAATCATTATATTCATAATAAAACTATTTATAATCGTAATATCATATTATATTGATAATCCAATAATATCTGTAATTAGTGAAATAATGCTAACTATCATAGAAGTTACAATAGAATATATAAATGAAAAAAAGCATAATACAGAAAACGTTATTTATAATGTGAGCAATTACAACGCATTTTATATTTACATAATAAAAAATAGCAATTATTAATTATAAATTTTTAAAAATATTTGTAAAAACTATTGCATATTTTACTAAATATTTGTATAATTAATTTAGAAATTACATATTATAGTTAATAATTCCCCTGTCGATTCGAAGCTTTACGTTTAGTGCGTAAAAGGTTTATGTAGATGAGATGGGGGATTATTGATTTTATTGCTTTTTAGTAAGTTCACTATAGTATGTAGAATTACTCGGTATGAACTTCCAATGTCTATATGGAATTGTCCAAGTATTCCAATCATGTAGACCTGTTGATACACCTATATTAAAATTATGATGAATTTCTCTGATTCTAATTAATATGTGTTTATACAATTTTTCTTTAGCAATTGTCTTTTTACCTCTTCTATTGCTATTAGGTAATTTCTCTTTATGAAAATTGTTCAATCTAAAATTTATTGAACCTAATATTATATCCATACATTGCAAAATAACATGATCGTGTGAAATTACTTCTGCTATATTTTCTCTTCTAATATGAATGTTATTATCTTTAAATATATTTACATTATTTAACCCATATACAAAATCTATAAATGTGTTATTTCTATTAGGAGTATTGGGTAATTTGTCAAAATAAAACCTAATATTAAGTTCTTTATCCTTTTTAGGGTTGCTATTTTCAAATCCAAAAGCCCATTTTACAAATTGATAATAGAGCAAATAATATTCATTATCTATTTGATTATCTGTTAAATCATTAGCAATATAACAAACAGGTTTAAACATAATTCTAATTTTTATATCACTTGTCTTTATATAATCAAAAAATAAATCTATTATTTCTATATATTTATCTAAATAGCTTTCCGTTACTTTAGACCATTTTATTTCTCCAAACAAATTAAGTTATTCCTTCTTCTGATTTAATAATATATTTAATTTATCAATTTGCTTTGCATTAACTATAGCACCACCATAGAAATTTCCAAAATATTTTCCTTTTTTAGCTGATTCATCACAATATATAATATATTCTTCTTGCAATTGTTCCACCTCTTTCGTTTATAACTGTATATATTTTATTCTTACAATGCAATAATGAATTTATTGTAACATAATAACAATAAATATACAATAATTATGCGAAAAAATGTTTCAGTTATTTTGATAATATAAAAGTAATTTTTATAAAATTCATTCTAGTTACATTAACAATACATTAACACACGAATTTTAATCCTCGAAGGCACTGATACTACTATACTTTCAAAAACGTCGAACCGGAGTACACCTCCAAAAAAAACGGGGAAATATTGATATACCATATTTTCTCGCTTTTTGTATTTGTATATTTATACCTAACACGTTGTCTAAAAAATGAATAAAATGATATTTTCTACATACGATATATAAACGCGAAAGAGCATATATATTAAAGTTTTACGGACATAAACGTAAAACTTAACATTTTTTAAATAATAGTATAAAATATAATTAGAAGTGAAGTGTATGCTAAAAAGAGAAAAATACATAAATCAACTAATAGAAAGTAAAGATTTGGGATTAATAAAAGTAATTACAGGAGTTAGAAGAAGTGGAAAGAGTACATTATTACTCCAATATAAGGATTATCTATTATCTCAAGATATACAAGAAAAAAATATTATATATATGAATTTCGAAAGTGCTGAATGGTATAATATAAAAAATTATGAAGACTTATATAAAAGGGCATATTAACAATGGATAAAGTTAAAAATAAACAAATAGATGGTATTGAAGTACTTAATATTGTTGATTTCTTAATGGATTGACCATAGTAAATGATATAAAAGCAGATGTGAGTATTGCCACTAAACTTCATAACAATAAGATGTTGGAATTCCAACATCTTATTGATTTTGAAGTGTATAAATAATTAAAATTATCTGCAAGGTCTTTCAAATAATTTATTGCAACTTTTTTTATCCCAAGGTCTGTCACAATGTTTGTCGTCATGTTTGTCACAATGATCATTACATGGTTTATCACAGTGCTTATCGCAAAAGTCATCACAAGGTTTATCACAATGTTTCTCGCAGTGCTTGTCATCGTGTTTTTCACAGTGATCTTCATCATGTTTCTCACAGTGCTTTTCACAATGGCATTCATCATGCTTTTCATCATGTTTTTCATGGTGCATATCACAAGGAGGACATTCTAATTTTATACCTTTTAAACATTTACCTTCATGTTTGCATGAAGTACATATTTTACAGTGTTTTACCTCATCTACCCAAATGACTATTTCGTAAAATTTATTTGCACATAAAGGACCAAATACAAATTCACCATTTTCATCTGTAAAAGTATGAGAAACTGGTCTTCTTTCCTCTTTGCCACAATCATGATCAACTTCTACAAGCTTAACAACTGCGTTGCAAATAGGGTCATGGCAACAATCTTTTACTACACCATATATTACAGATCTATTATCTTCTGGCAATGTTATATCTAAATCAAACTGTTTTCCAGTAGCAAGGACGCCATCAATTTTTAGAACTGGACATATACTTTTTTCACATTCCATAATTTTTACTTCCTTTCTTAATTTTATAATATATTATATTCAGAAAAAAATAAATGTTGATTAAAGTCGAAAAAATTGAAAAAAATATACAATTAATATATAATAATTGAAAAGTTAAAGAATACACATTATTATGAAAGGATGAAACAAATGGACAATAGACCAATAGGCATGTTTGACTCTGGTGTGGGAGGATTAACAGTATATAAAGAAGTAAAAAAACAACTACCAAATGAAAGTATAGTTTATTTAGGAGATACAAAAAGATTTCCATATGGAAGTAAATCTAAAGAAAGTATAATTGAATTAACAAAGCAGGGAATTGACTTTTTAATAAGACAAAATGTAAAATTAATAGTAATAGCTTGTGGAACAGCAACAAGTCAAGCATTAGAAGAGGTGAAAAATCTATACTCCGTGCCAATAATAGGAATAATAGATTCTACTGTAGAATATTTAGAAGAAAAATATAGAAACAATAAAAATGCTGAAATAGGAATTATTGCTACAGCAGGGACAATTAAAAGTAACGGATGGCAAAACAAAATAAAAGAATTAATACCAAGTGCAAAAATAAAGGCAAAAGGATGTCCACTGTTAGCGCCAATGGCAGAAGAAGGTTGGACAGATAACCAAATAGCCAGATTAACAATAAAAGAATATTTAATTGAAATGAAAAAAATAGATACACTTATTTTAGGATGTACACATTATCCATTATTTCAAAAAATTATAAAAAAAGAAATGGGTAAAAGAGTAGAAATAATAAATACAGGCGAAAAAATAGCACGAAAATTAACTACATATTTGCAAGAAAATAATATTCAGAATGTAGAAGAAATGATTGAAGATAAAATATATTTAACAGACACAGAATGCAATTTTGTATCTGTTGCAGAAAAACTTTTAGGAGATAATAAAATAGGTGAAAAAATACAGAAAGCAGAATATTTACAAATCACAACATAAAAAGGCTTTGCATAAAGCCTTTTATACAATTATAATAATTGCTAGTGTGAACGGATTTCGCTTATATTGCTAATAGTTTTTACATTCAAAAATTCAACCTGGTTAGATATGAAATTAGGATTATCAAAACTAATTTTATCATCTGTTAACTCTGTAGATAAATATTTTTTATTATCATCAGCAAACAAGGTAACAACAGGTTTTTCTAATTGTTCATTCAAAAGAATTGCACCAATAGCATAAGCTCCACTAGAGATACCTATGCCAAGTCCAATTTGTTGTCCTATTTTACGGCACATATTAATTGCATCATCATCTTCAACGCCAAAAACACCATCAATTAAAGAAGTATCTACTATACTAGGAATAAAATCATCAGCAATTCCACTTATTTTGCTATGACCTGAAAGTTGACCACCCGAAAGAATAGGCATATTATTAGGTTCAACACACCAAGTTTTTATCTTATTATTAAATTCTTTAATTCTTTTAGAAATTCCTGAAAAAGTTCCGCCAGAACCAATACCTGCAATAAATCCACCGATAGAGTTACCAACTTCATTGACTATTTCTACACCAGTGGTATTATAATGTGCAAAAACATTATCCATATTTTCAAATTGCAAAGTCTCAAAAGCTCCTGTTTCTAAAGCAAACTTATGACTATTATCCATAGCAATATTAAAAGCATCATGCTCATCATAATTTAGATGCAATTTAGCTCCATATAATTTTAAAAGTTGCTTTCTTTCTTCTGTAGCAAAAGCAGGCATAAATATATGAACTGGATGACCTAATATAGTTCCAATAGCAGCAAGACCTAGCCCAAAGTTACCACTAGTAGTTTCAACAATTGGCTGTTTAGGTTTCAAATGACCACGTTCAATAGCTTTTTGAAGCATATAGTATGCAGAGCGATCTTTAATACTACCAGTTAAATTGTAATACTCTAATTTAGCATAAAAATACTTAATTTTTCCTTTATATTTATATTCTATTTGTACCATAGGAGTTTTTCCTATGGGTAAAATTGTCTTATTCATTAATATCACCACATGTAAATTATATAACATTGTTGTAAATATATCAACAATAAAATGCATAAACTTTTGTGGCAAGAATATACATGTATTAATCTATGTTAGGAGGTTTTTATGTTTATTGTTTTAAACAGACAAAAAATATATTCATATATAATATCAATAGCAACAGTATGTATGTTATTTGTAATTGCTGGCAATATAAATACAGGGAAAAATGCAATAACTACATCAGCAACAACAAGGCAGTTGCCAATATATAATGTAATAACAGATGAAAAAAAAGGTTGCTCTAACTATGAATTGTGCGTGGTAACAATTACCATAGGGACAGATTTGAATAGAACTGATATTCCTATGGTTTAAAGCTGACTTTGAAACTGTCAAGAGACAAAATATTGTCGAAAAATGCCGAAAAATAGCACAAAATGTAGGAAAAATAACCAGCAAATATTCAAATTTGTATGGCTTTTTAAAATTACATATGATAAAATGAACGCATAAAAAGAAAGGGCTGTTTTTATGAAAAGTAGAACTAAATTTTTATTATTCGTTTTTGTAGCATTACTTTTAGCAATTATATTCTTAAAGACTCCTACAGTATCATCAGCAAGAGATATAGGATATCTAAATAGCTTCAGGATTGAGGGACATAATACACACAGAACTGAGTATTTGACAAAGTACAAGTATGGAAGATATGTAGTTCAAGCAGATGAACCTACTGGCAGAACAAAAATTAATCTTAGAACTATGATATTAAATTCAAATGGCGACTGGAGAGCACCAGAATGGGGCCTAACATATGAAGGAACAAGAAACTTACATTCTAATTGGGCTAGTGAAGGATACTATTATGCAATTGAAGTTACAAGACAATATGATTATGATGGAGTTGCATATGTTTCTGGAAGTTGGTCTCCTGATACAAGAGACGGAGAGAGCTAGAATGAAAAGAATACTTAATTATAAGTATATGATACTATTTGGAATTATTGCATTTATTACTATGTTTATGGTGTTCTATGTATATATTAATTATGCATACGAAATGCCTAGTAGATATGAGAATGTTAATTATGATGAAACTGATTTGACTAGAGAGGAAATTGAAAAAATAAGAAATAATAATTTTTTGCAGAATTTCCTCTCTTTAAAGGAAGGCTTTTCCTTTGATGAAAGTTATTCTAGGTACTGTGCGGTAAAAACAAGAATAATTCCGATAGTTGTCATTAGCATCTTCTTTTTGTATTCGAGTATCAAATGTAATTTAGTCAAATACAATATTGGAAGAAATAATAAATTCGCCAAAGAAAACAATAAATTAAAAAGAAGAATAGCTTTGATACCGGCTTTGTTTTCGCTAATTATTGTTTTTGCATTGATTGTCATTGGTTTGCTATCGAATAAAAATAATTTTTTGACATACTTTAAATTCTTATATAACCATAATGATATAATTAGTTATGTTATGTTTAATAATGTAGCAGTTTTAATCGTATTTGAGATATTTAGTTTTATAGGGATTTATTTGTTAAGTTTGTTTTCATTAGAATTAGTAGATAGATATGGAAATATAGATGCAATAATAATATTTTTAATAATATCATGGGTTTTACCGATCTTTATATCAGGTGATTTAATGATTTTTACTGCGATTAGAAAGATATTACCGCATTCAATACTTCTTATAAGCTTAGAATATGGTACTTCTCTTATGGATTTAATATTACCAATTATAATATTAATAATTTCAATATTATGGATAAGGAAATTAAAGTATGATAAAATCGAAATATAAAAATATTTGTATTATCTTAATTAAAATATTATTTATATCTGCATCTGTAATTTCAATTTATAAAACTGTGGGACATAAAGGGGAAATAATGGATGCTTATAGTTTTACAACTATAGGGCTAAATGCATTTTATTATATTGATTATAATATGCAAGTTAAGCTGAATTCATTTAAAATAATTTGCCTTACGGTATTAATACTTATGAATTATGGCATTACATTATTTAAAATTCATAATTTCTATGAGGGACTAAAAGAAACAATAAGAATTAGATCCAAAAATCTCAATCAATATATTGGAAAATCAAGTATATTCTATTTCAAATATATTGTGACAGATGTTCTCGTTACTATTGCAACTATTTATATTGTAATGCTTGCAATGAATGTGAAAGATGTGTTTAACTTACAAATAGTAGTTAATCTTTCATTAATGGCACTGTTTTACATAGTAGTGCCATTTTTGATAATGTTTATTGTCGATAGATTTGAATACTTTATAGTTGCTGTATTGCTGCTAACAGTCTTCGCAGAATATTTTGTGTATAAACTTAATATATACAACATAATTCTATTGTATGCTATTGTAGTTTTGATAACATATTGTCTAATTTTAATTAGAGAAAGGAATAAATAATGCTAGAAATAATTAACGGTACAAAAAAATACGGTGGAAAAACTGTTTTAAATAATATAAATTATAAATTTGAAGATGGAAAAATGTATGGAATTACTGGACCAAACGGTTCAGGTAAGACGTTAATTCTAAAAAGCTTAGCTGGCTTTATAAAATATACTACAGGACAAGTAGTGCAAAATGGAAAAGAAATTAGGAAAAATAATAATTATATAGAAAATGCAGGTATAGTTATAGAAAATCCTGTTCTAGTTAATGATTTTACAGTAAGTGAAAATCTAGAATATTTAAAAAAACAAAGCGCTAATCTAGATGAGATTGACCTAAATAAATGGTATGAGTTTTTTAATATTGAAGAATATAAAAATATTAAATTCAAAAACTTATCTTTAGGAACAAAACAAAAGGTTGGATTAATTCAGGCTTTTATGCACGAACCACAAAATATATTATTAGATGAACCATTTAACGCATTAGATAAAGAAAACATACAGGTTGTTCAAGAATATCTTATTAAAAAAAGAAAAGAAGGAAAGTTAATTATTATTGTTACCCATATAAACGATGATATCTTAAATAAATGTGATGAAGTTCTACAAATTAGTGAAGGGAAAATATTATAATATGAAAAAAATATTGAAAAGTGATATAGCAATGTGGATAATATTACCGATTATTATACTATGTATAGCGATAATCAGAAATCATATGTATATAAAAGATGATTATGAAGTCAAAGAGAAAACAGATTTGGTAGCGGAAATCCAACAAAGTGTAGAAAATTTAGAAAAAAATAATCCAGATTTTTATATACCTTATGCTTATTATATGGGATATAAAAAGCAAGGGATGTTAGCTGAAAAAATTGAAATAAAAAACTATGAGATGAGTAAAGATTTTAGAAATATAAAATATACATTGAAAAATAACTATGATTTTAATATAATGATAACCCCAGAATTGACTGATGAAGTAGATAATTCATACTCATCTATGCAATTATTATATTATGATTTTAATAGTGCTTATAAAATCTTAAAACCAGGAGAAGAAGTTAATTTACAAATTAACACTACATATATTGAAAGAGAGAAAGTTAGTAAAAAAGAATTTAAGGCACATAGATTAATATATAAATGTAATGAGGAACGAGATGTAGTTGGATATATTCAGATAGGAGGCAATGATTGATGACCAAATTTAACAAAAGAACTATAATTCTTGTCCTAATATTAACATTCTTTATTATCCTAATTGTTGCAAATAATATCATAAAGAATAATCAAAATGTAACACAGTCAGAACAGCCGAGTTATGAAGAGTATTTGGATAATGGCATACAATTTGCAAAAATCCGTAAAGAAGGAAAATATTTAGAAAATATAGTAATTACTAATATAGTACTTAATGATAATCATATAGAGTATACTTTAAAAAACTATAGTGATAGTATTGTATATATATCTAATCAAATAAGTATAGTGATAGGTGAAGATTGCTATAACTATTTTGATGAAACAGAAGGAAAAATTGAATTGAAGTCGCGTGAAGAAAAAATTATAAAAATAGGTTGCACTATTAATGACTTAAGCAAAAAACTAGGATATCGTGTAGACAAAACAATGCAAATCTCAATATTAAAGCCAATCTATATAAAATATGATGACAGTGAATTATTAGGAATTGCAAAAGGTTAATATTGCATAGAGGAGTAGTAAAGAGTATAAGAGTAGATATAGAGTCTATAAAAGTCTTTAAATTATACTTATTGTTAGTAGTATAGTTTATAAATATCATTTCAGATAAATAAACAGTACCAATAGAATCCATATTAAAGTTTAATTTTTGTATATAAAAAAATTCATAACTTTAGCGAATCTATATAGGTACTGTGTTTTTTATATCTCAAACTTGACAGAGGCTTAGTAATGAGTTATGCAATTCCTAAATATGTAAAGTGAATTTTAGAGAATAGTAAAAAAAATCCTGCATATATTTTAAAAGGTGAAAGTTATGATGATATATAGAGAATTTGAAACCGAAGAGAAAAATATGCAAGAAACAATGAGAGTGATAATAATTAGATATATAATCGAAAATTCTTGTAATCTATTTCAGACAGAGTTAAAATCAACACACCTAGGAATAAATAACTCTATTATTAGTTAGACACGGAAAGGAGATTTGTTATGTTAGATGTAAATAATAGAGCTTTGTTGAATTTTAATGGAAATACTGTTTATGATGGAATGGATGCTGAAATAATTTTATATAAAGTAGCCATATATCTAAGATTGTCAAGAGATGATGAGAATATTGGAGATTCAGGAAGTATAATAAATCAAAGAGAATTTTTAACAAAACATGTTGAAAATCAGGCAAATTGGGAATTGGTTAATATATACATAGATGATGGATATACTGGAACTAATTTTAATAGACCAAGTTGGTTAAGATTAAAAAGAGATATCGAATTGGGAAAGGTAAACTTAGTTATAACTAAAGATTTATCAAGACTAGGAAGAGACTATATAGAAACAGGATATTATTTGGAAAAATTTTTTCCAACTCATAGAGTAAGATATATAGCTGTAAATGATGGAATTGACACATTTTCAAAAAATAGTAATAACGATATGAGCCCATTCATGTCTGTGGTAAATGATATGTATGCTAAAGACATTTCAAAGAAAGTAAGAACAGCAAAGAAAACTAAAGCTGAAAAAGGGGAGTTTATAGGAGCTTTTGCACCATATGGATATAAAAAACATCCTAATGATATTACAAAATTGATAATTGATGATGAAGTGGTGGATGTTGTGAAATATATCTTCAGTGAATATAATAATGGAGGAGGACTAGCTTATATAGCAAGAAGACTAAACGAAAAAAATATTGAATGCCCATCGGTATATAAGCAACGTACATGCAAGTTCCATTGTAAAACACTTACAGGATTATGGGGACATGCAACTATTAGAAAGATATTAACTAATCGAGTTTATATTGGCGAACTGATACAAAGAAAAGGCGAAATGGTTAGTTATAAGGTAAAAAAGTATATTTCATTACCAGAAAGTGAATATATAGTTAAAAAAAATGCCCATGAAGCGATAATAAGTGAAGAAGAATTTAACTTAGCACAAGATATATTAAAAACAAAAGCACATAAACAACATAATAAACAATGCCAAGAACACTTATTATCTGGATTGTTGTATTGCCCTAGATGTCATAATAAATATAAATATCAGAGACAGCAAGGCTTAAAAGATGATATGGTAGCAATATGTAGTGTATATAATAGATATGGCAAGGAATATTGCTCAAGAGTAGCAATAAGAGAAAGTGTTTTGGATAGAGCTGTAATAGATGATTTGAAAGCTATGGCAAAAGAAAAATTGGATAGACAAAAAATAGTAAATTTAGAAGACATTAATAAAATAAGAAAAGAAAAAAATGAAACAAGTAAATCGAAAATTGAATATGAGAGAAGAATAAAAGAAATAGACAGAATAGTGAAATTTAGTTATGAAGACAAAGTAAATGGAATTTTAACAGCAGAAGAATTTATACAAATGACAGAAGCTTATAGAAGTGAAAAAGAAAAACTAAAAATAAAATTAGAAAAACTAGAAAACCAAATAAATACATATGAGAATACTAAAGAAAATGAATTAACAAAAATAATAAAAAATATTACAGATTTCGAAAACATTGATAAAAAAACAATAATGGGTTTAATTAATAAAATTGAAGTAATCGATTCGGAAACTATAAAAATATATTATAAGTTCTCTGAATAAAAATCTATCCCAATTGTAATTGCGCATGGAATGCTGACGATATAGATAGTATATTAAGTACATTAGAAAAAAACAATATAAAAATTACCTTTTTTATAGTTGGGGATTGGGCTGGTAAATATCCAGAAGCAGTTAAAAAAATTTCAGAGGCAGGACACGAGATTGCAAATCATTCAAATAAACATCCACATGTAAACAAATTAAGCTATGAGGAAAATATGAAGGAAATAAAAGAATGTAGTGAAAAAATAAAAGAAATTACAGGTAATGAAACAACCTTATATAGGGCTCCATATGGAGAATATAACAATACTGTAATAAAAGCAGCCAAAGAGCAAGGACATTTAGCTATACAGTGGAATTTAGATACATTAGACTATACTGGTATTACAGGAAATGAAATGTGGCAAAAATTAGAAAGCAAGCTATCAAATGGAAGTATAATTTTAACACATAATGGAACAAAGCATACAGCAGATAGTTTAGAGATGCTAATAAAAAATATAATGAATAAAGGCTTCAAAATAGTAAAGGTTTCTGAATTATTATATAAAGAAAATTATATAATAGATAATAATGGTGCTCAAAAATTAGTTAATGTATAAATAAAAATTAATATGAAATAATATAGTATATATGTGCATTAAGGAGATTTTAAATGTTTTTTATTGGTATTGTAAGTGAAGAAAAAAATGAAAAACACATAAAAGATATATTAAAACAAAAAATAGAAAATGAAAATGTTGTATTTATAAATGAAAAAAATATAGAAAACATAAAAAATATTAAATTTAAAATAATAGTACTAAATAAAGGAATAGATAATAAAAATATAAAGAATATATTACTTAATGCAGAGTATTTAATACTTAATTCAGATATTAATGTTAAAATTGATTTAATAGAAAATTTAGATTTAAAAGTAATAACCTATGGATTTAATTCAAAGTCAACAGTAACAGCTTCAAGCGTTACAGAAGAAGAAATGTTAATATGTGTACAAAGAAATATTATAAACATAAAAGGAAAGAAAATAGAGCCACAAGAAATAAATATAGAAAAAGATATAATGTTAGACAATTATGACAATATGTATATAATGTGTTTGGCTATAATCTATGGAAAAATGTAAATAATATTGAAAAAAATGTAATTTTATGTAGACAAATCCAAAGAAACGTAGTATAATAGTAAATGTGAGAGATATTAAAAAAATAAATATCCATAACAAATAAGGGGAGGAAACCAAATTGAGTACAAATTATGAAGAAAATAACCGCTTAACATTAGTGGGGAAAGTAACAAGTGAAAAAGTATTTAGTCATGAAATATATGGAGAGAAATTTTACATATTTAATTTAAGTGTACCACGTCTAAGTGGTAGTGAAGACATTATACCAATAACAATATCAGAAAGATTATTAACAAATGCCGAGCTAAAAATTAATGACAAAATATCAATTGATGGTCAATTTAGATCATATAATAGCTACCAAAATGAAAAAAGTAGATTAATACTTACAGTTTTTGCAAAAGATGTTCAATTCTTACCAAATCAAGAAGAAGAAATTACAGTAGGAAAAGATATTGTATCAAATGAAGTAGTATTAGATGGCTATTTATGCAAAAAGCCAATATATAGAAAAACACCATTTGGAAGAGAAATTTCAGACATATTATTAGCAGTAAATAGAGCATATAACAAATCAGATTACATACCATGTATAGCATGGGGAAGAACAGCAAGATTCTGCGAAAACTTAGCAGTAGGAACAGAGCTAAGAGTAATTGGTAGAGTTCAATCTAGGGAATATGAAAAGAAATATGAAGATGGAACAGTTGAAAAAAGAATAGCATATGAAGTTTCTGTATCAAACTTAGAAATAAATAATAAAGAAGATAATGAAAAAGAAGTAGAAGAAACAAACCAAGAAGCAATGTAACATAGAAAAAAGGACACCATAAAAATGGTGTTCTTTTTAATGCTTTTTTTCTTCAGGTATAACTATTTCATCTTTTCCTTTTGGCTTTGGTTTCTCAATTTCAATATATTCTGAAACAGGAGAAATATCTAAATCACCACTACCATTTACAATTTCTATTTTTTTTTCATCACTCATAGTAACACCACCATTAATTTATTTAACTTTATAATAGCATAAGCCAACATATATTGTCAAACAAATTAGGACAATTAGGGACAGTCCCCAATTGTCCCATTTGGACATTTGGGGACTGTCCCTAATTGTCCTAATTTTGTACTTGTGTATTTTTATAAAATATGATACAATGTTTGGCATAAAGATAGGAGATGGCGCGTATGTATAGAAACAAAAATTGTGGAGAATTAAATATTAAAAATATAGGGGAAAGTGTAGTAATAGCTGGTTGGGTTCAAAGAATAAGAAATTTGGGCTCCATGAAGTTTATAGATTTAAGAGATCAATTTGGAATTACTCAAATTGTTGTAAATGGTAATAGTGCTGATAATTTGGTGACAGAGTGTGTTATTCAAGTAAAAGGCACAGTAATAGAAAGAGCAAGCAAAAATACAAAAATACCTACAGGAGAAATAGAAATAGAGGCAAAAGAAATAGAACTACTTGGAAAATGCAAAAATATATTACCATTTGAAATAAACTCAGAAAAAGCAGCAGATGCAAGAGAAGATTTAAGATTAGAATATAGATTTTTAGATTTAAGAAATGAAAAATTACATAAAACAATTATACTTCGTAGTGAAATAATGAAAACAATAAGAAATAAAATGGATGAACTAGGATTTACAGAAATACAAACACCGATACTTGCAAATTCTTCACCAGAGGGAGCAAGAGACTTTTTAGTGCCAAGTAGATTACATCCTGGGGAATTTTATGCCCTACCACAAGCACCTCAACAATTTAAACAATTGTTAATGGTATCTGGATTTGATAGATACTACCAGATAGCTCCATGTTTTAGAGATGAAGACCCTAGAGCAGATAGAGCACCAGGAGAATTTTACCAATTAGATTTTGAGATGAGTTTTGCAGAGCAGGAGGATGTATTAAACATATTGGAAGAAATATTTACGACAATATTTAAAAAACATACTAACTGGGAAATGACAAATACACCATTTCCACGTATACCATATAGAGAAGCAATGGAAAAGTATGGAAGTGATAAGCCGGACTTAAGAAATCCATTAATAATACAAGATGTAACAAAATTATTTGAAAATACAGAATTTAATGCTTTTAAAGGGAAAACAATAAAAGCAATATTGGTAGAAAATGGAGCAGAACAGGGAAGAAAGTTTTTTGATAATATGAGTGAATATGCAGTAAATGAATTAGATGCAAAAGGCTTAGCTTGGGTAAAATTTGAAGCTGAAAATGAAGTTACAGGTGGAATTGCAAAGTTTATAACAGAGGAAGTAAAATTAGGATTAGAGCAAATAGGAGCAAAACCTAATACAGCAATTTTCTTTATAGCAGATGAATTCAAAAAAGCACAAAAAATAGCTGGTGGAGTAAGGCTAGAGCTAGGAAAAAGATTAGATTTAGTGGAAAAAGGAGTATACAAATTTTGTTTTATAGTAGATTTTCCAATGTATGAATTGTCAGATGAGGGAACTATAGACTTTAACCATAACCCATTCTCAATGCCACAAGGCGGAATGGATGCTCTACAAACGAAAGCCCCATTGGACATTTTAGCTTATCAATATGATGCAGTATGTAATGGATATGAAATAACCTCTGGAGCTGTAAGAAATCACAGTCCAGAAATTATGGTTAAAGCATTTGAAATAGCAGGATATGAAGAAGAAACAATAAAAACAAAATTTGGAGCATTATACAATGCTTTCCAATATGGTACACCACCACATGCGGGTGCAGCAGCAGGTTTAGATAGACTAATAATGCTTGCGGCAAATTCAGATAATATAAGGGAGGTAATAGCATTCCCTAAAAATAAAAAAGCAAGAGACTTACTAATGAGGGCACCAAGTAAAGTTACAGAACAACAACTAAAAGATGTACATATAAAAATAGAAGAATAAAAGGAATATAACAAAATGGAAAAGGTTTTAATAGGAATGAGTGGAGGGGTAGATAGCTCGGTATCTGCCCTTCTTTTAAAAGAAAAAGGATATGAAGTAATAGGAGCAACAATGTTACTAACAGATGATAAAGAAAAAAATGATAAAATAGTAGAAGATGCTAGAAATGTATGTAAACAAATAGGTATATCGTTTTATGTATTTGATTTTAGAGAGGAATTTAGAAAAAATGTAATTTGCAATTTTATTAATTGCTACAAATGCGCTAAGACTCCAAATCCTTGTGTAGAATGCAATAAATACATGAAATTTGGAAAATTTGCAGAAAAAGCGGAAGAATTAGGTTGCAAATATATTTCCACAGGACATTATGCTAAAGTTGAATACAGTACAAAATATAGTCAATATGTATTAAAAAGAGCAAGTGCACAAGAAAAAGATCAGACATATTTTTTATATGCTATTCCAAAACAAATAATAGAAAAATTAATATTTCCATTAGAAAATATTGAAGAAAAAAAAGATGTTAGAAAAATAGCAGAGGAAAAAGGACTAAAAATTGCAAGAAAGCCAGATAGTCAAGAAATATGCTTTATTCCAAATGATGATTATGCAAATTACTTAACAAAAGAAATAACTCCCCAAAAAGGGAAAATAGTACTTACAGATGGGACTATACTAGGAGAACATAAAGGATTAATATATTATACAGTGGGGCAAAGAAAGGGTTTGGGAATTTCGTATGTAGAGCCTTTGTATGTAATAAGATTAGATAAAGAAAATAATAATGTGATAGTAGGAACAGAAAAAGAATTATACTCGACAACACTATATGCAGAAGAATTAAATTTTCTACTTAATATAGACTTGTCAAAACCAATAGAAGTAATGGCAAAAGTTAGATATAGAGCAAAATTAGCAGAAGCAACTTTATACCCACAGGTGGAAGGAAAGGTAAAAGTAGAATTCAAAAATCCACAAAGAGCAATAACACCAGGACAATCTGTAGTATTTTATATAGAAAATATTTTGCTAGGTGGAGGAAAAATCTCTAGCAATGTATAATCAAAATCAAACAATCTTGACATAATGCCCAAAGGATGATTAAATATATAGATGAAACAGAAAAAACATGTAAAATTTAAAATGTTTTTACAAAAAGGAATGAGAAAAATAATTATGGAGATAGAAAAGAATAAGGCAATAATAGAAGCAATACTTTATGCAGCCGGAAGAGAAGTTAAAATGTCTGAACTTATGTCAGCATTAGAACTTGGAGCGGAAGATATTACTACTATTATTGAAAGTATGAAAGCAGAATATAAAAATTTAAATAGAGGCATTGAAATAATAGAAATTAATGGTTCTTATCAATTATGTACTAAAAAAGAATATTTTGATTACATATATCCTATGTTTGACAACAGAGCAAAGCCAAACTTATCAACAGCAGCATTGGAAACACTAGCTATTATTGCATATAACCCAAAAATAACAAGAGCAGAAATAGAAGCAATAAGAGGAGTGAATTCAGATGGAACAATATATAAACTATTAGAATATAACCTAATAGCAGAATCAGGAAAATCAGATGCACCTGGAAGACCAATGACATTTTCTACAACATCACAATTTTTGAAAATGTTTGGAATATCTAATCTAAATGATTTACCAGAACTTCCGAAGTATAAATTAGATGAAAATAGGCAAATAGTAATAGATGAAATAATAGAAGAAAATTCAGAGGCTCCAATACCGAGTGAAGAAGAAAATAATTAATATATAATATTTGAAGGGAAGAGAATTAAATGAGATTAAGCGAAAGTTTTTTTTATACATTAAGGGAAGATTTAAAAGATGAAGAATCAGTAAGTGGCAATTTATTAGTCAAAAGTGGTATGTTTAAAAAAGTAGGAAATGGCATATATATGAAATTACCATTAGGACAAAAAGTGGTAGATAATGTTAAAAATATTATAAGGAAACACATGAACGAAGCTGGAGCAAAAGAAGTAACAATGCCATTGTTATTGCCTATAGATGTATTCCAAAAGTCTGGAAGATATGAATTGTTTGGACCATCTATATTTCAGCTAAATGATAGATACAATAGACCATATGCTTTAGGACCTACACATGAAGAATTTTTCGTTGTTGCAGCAATGATGAAATCTAAATCATACAAGGATTTTCCATATACATTGTATCAAATAGGAAACAAATATAGAGACGAAATAAGACCAAGGTTGGGTTTAATAAGAACAAGAGAATTTACAATGAAGGATGCATATAGCTTTGACATAAATCAAGAAGAATCTGATAAATCTTACCAAAAACAATATGAAGCATATCACAAAATTTGCCAAGAAATAGGATTAAATTATGTTGTGGTTAGAGCAGATACTGGAATAATGGGAGGTTTGTTATCAGAGGAATTTCAAGCTGTAACAGATGTAGGAGAAGATATTTTAGTATTATGTGATAGTTGCGATTATGCTTCTAATATAGAAGTTAGTAAATGTATAGATGAAGAAAATGAAAACAATGAGGAAAAATTAAAATTAGAAAAGGTACATACTCCAAATGTAGGAACAATAGAAGAAGTAAGCAACTTTTTAAATGAAAGTGCAGATAAATTTGTAAAAACATTAGTATATAAAATAGATGGTAAATTTTATGCATGTTTAGTAGCTGGAAATAAAGAAATAAATGAAGTAAAATTGGGAAAATTATTAAATGCAAAACAAGTAGAATTGGCAGAAGCGGAAGATGTTATAAAGATAACAAATGCAAATATTGGCTTTGCAGGACCAATAGGTTTAAAAATTCCTATAATAATGGATAATGGAATAAAATATATGAAAAACTTTATAGTAGGAGCAAATGAAACAGATTACCATTACAAAAATGTAAATATAGATGATTTTAAACCAGAGATTACAGCAGATATAAGGAATATACAAGAAGGAGATTTGTGCCCAGAATGTAAAGGCCATATACATTTCAAAAAAGGAATAGAGGTTGGAAATACATTTAAGTTAGGTACAAAATATTCATCAAGCTTAGGCTTGAATTACTTAGATGAAAATAATGAGTTAAAGCCAGTTGTAATGGGGTCATATGGAATTGGCGTAGAAAGAATGGTAGCAGCTGTTGTAGAACAGAATCATGATGAAAAAGGAATTATATGGCCAATGAATATAGCTCCTTATAAAGTATGTATAGTTTTAATAAGTAGTAAGGATGAAAAGCAAAAACAAGTGGCAGAGCAACTATACACAGAGTTGAGTAATATGGGGATAGAAACTATTTTGGATGATAGAGATGAAAGACCAGGTGTAAAATTTAATGATATGGATTTAATAGGAATTCCATTAAGAATAACAGTTGGTAAAAAAGTAGAAGAAGGATTAGTGGAATTAAAACAAAGAAAAGAGACAGAAAGCCAATTAGTAACAATAGAAAATGTAAAAGATGAAATAAGAAAGATATGTTGCTAAAATAGAAATTACTATACAATAAAGAAGTTCCTTGAAAAAGGAACTTCTTTTAAAATAAAAAACTGTGCACAATTTTTCATTATACTATGCATTCATAGCATTTAACTTTTTTGCTAAATTAGATTTTTTTCTAGCAGCTGTGTTTTTTACAATAACACCTTTTGTACAAGCTTGATCAATTTTCTTTGTAGCTTCTGAGAATAATTTTGTAGCTTCTTCTACATTTTTATTTTCAACAGCTTGTTCAAACTTTTTAACAGCTGATTTATATCCAGATTTAATCATATTATTTCTAGCAGTCTTTTTTTCAATAACGCTAACACGTTTTATTGCTGATTTGATATTTGGCATATTTAGCACCTCCCTTTAAGTTAGTAAATAATAACAAAATATATTTTAACACGGAAATATAAATTTTGCAAGCATTTAGCAAAGATTTAATGCTTACAGTGTTAAAAATTTAAAAAATGACTTGAAAAAAATACATATAACAACTATAATAAGAGAGTACAAACGATAATATTGTAAAATTTGGAAGGAGAGATAGTTATGAATATAACAATAACAGGAAAGGAAATAAAAGCTACAGACGCTATAAAAGAATACATCGAAAAAAAAGCTGAAAGATTAGTAAAATATTTTGGAGATGAAATTGATGCAAATGTAACAATAAAAACAGAAGGTTCAGAACAAGTTGCACAAATGGATGTAAAAATAGGAACAGATAGATTTAGAGCAGTTACAGCACATAAGGATTTATATGCTTCAATAGATAAAGACATAGATATATTAGAGGGTCAAATAAGAAAAATGAAAACTAAAAAAGACAAGCAAAATATGACAGAATCAATTAGAGGAAAAGAAGAACTAAGACAAGAGGAAGAAAAAGAAATAGAGGGTGAAATATTAAAGACATTATACTATGATATAAAACCTTTAACACCAGAAGACGCAAAACTAAAATTAGAAGAAAAACCACAAGATAGATTTTTAACATTTATAAATATAGAAACAGGAAAAGTAAATGTTATATATAAAATGAAAGATAACAAAAACTATGGTTTGGTAGAGCCAGAAGCATAGTAATAAAAATAAAAAATGAATGGTGAATAATTGCTTTATCATTCATTTTTATTCTTGGGAACATATTACAAAATTATAACATTTTTATTACATTTACATAAAAGTTGCAAAAATTGTAAAAGTGTGGTAAAATAATAATAGGTATGGTATGTACCTATATATAGGAGGTATTAATATGGATGAAAAGGAAAAAAAAGATACATTGGAATTATTTGGCAAAATGCTAGATTTAAAATTTGAATCAGAAGAATTAATAGAAAAAGCAGATGAATTAATTGAAAGATGCGAAATTGATACAAAGAAAGAAGAGGAGAAATAATATGGATTTAGAAAAATTAAATAATGACTATTTAAGACTTAAAGTTGCAACTGAAAAATTTAAAACTATTTTAGAACAATATGAAAATGATTTAAAATTAGCAGAAAAAGATAAAGAGACAGCAGAAAACAATTTGAAAGTAGCAACAAAGCCAGCTGAAAAGAAAAAATATCAAGCAGAGTTAAATAAGGCGATAATAAATATAGATTATATAAAAATTCAAATAGAGACTGCAAAAAATCAACAACAAAAAGTTCAAGAAGATATTAACAAAATAATAGCTGATGTAAAATCAATACCTGAAGTTAAAGAACAATGCAATAGAGCAATAGACATAAGAACGCAAAGACAAATTGCAAAATTTGAAAAACAGAAAAAAGAACAAGAAGAGAAAAAAGAAAATCTAGAACAATTTAAAAATATGATTGAAAAACATCCACAAGCTATAATGATTGTTAACAATATCGAGAATAAATCACTTGAAATTAGCAAAAAGATAGTGAGATAAAAGATGTTGAAGAGAAAATAGATAAACTAGATCCTACAGATCCAAATTATGCTATAGATAAAGCAAAATTAGATGCAGACAAAGCAAAATTAGAAACAGAACGTAAAACATTAGCTGGTGAAAGACAAACAGAAAGAAATAACTTAAAAAAATTATTTAATAATCCAAAATATAATGAAGAAATAGACAACCTAACTACTAGGGCAGCTTTAGACAAAAGTATAAGTAATTGTGATAGATTAATAAGGAGAAGTGAAAATAAAATACATGATTATACATATGCTAGAGATAGTCTATATAAAGTAGCCCCAGTAGCAACAGCAACAGCACCAGCACCAACAGCACCAGCGCCAACAGCACCAGCGCCAACAGCACCAGCGCCAACAACGGTTAGCCAATCAAAATGGGAAACATTTAAAGGATTATTTGGAAAAAGAGAAGCAGGAGCTCCTAGTAGATGGGAATCTTTCAAAAGTTTATTTACAAAAAAACCTGCATTACCAGAACCAACAACTCCAGAACCAACAACAGTAAAATCTTTTAAGGATGAAATTAAACTAGATGGTGATGTAATGAGACATGAAATCGTTCAGGAAATATATAAAGAAGCTCTTGATAAAAAGGTTGAACAAGGAAAAAGTGAAAGATAGAATATTAATAAAAAAGAACAACTAATATATTTATATATGACCAGTTTAATAAATATTGAATTATATTCTTTTTTCTGATAATACAAACAAAATATTGACATATTCATAGAAAAATGATACAATATATACCGCTAGTGTAAAATGTAAAATTATAGCATTTTAACTAGCGGTATTTTATTTTGAAAAGAGGTGAAATTTAAGTGCCAACGATTAATCAATTAGTAAGAAAAGGAAGAAAAACAGCTACAACAAAATCTACATCACCTGCTTTACAACATGGATACAATTCTATGAAGAAAAAAATGACAGATAAAAGATCACCACAAAAAAGAGGCGTATGTACAGTTGTAAAAACAGTAACACCTAAAAAGCCAAACTCAGCATTAAGAAAAGTTGCCAGAGTTAGACTTTCAAATGGTTATGAAGTAACTTCTTATATTCCTGGTATAGGACATAACTTACAAGAACACAGTGTTGTTTTGATAAGAGGAGGAAGAGTAAAAGACCTTCCTGGTGTACGTTACCATATAATAAGAGGAACACTTGATACAGCAGGTGTAAAAGATAGAATGCAAGGACGTTCTAAGTATGGAGCTAAGAAACCTAAAAAATAAAAATTTTAGTGAAAAGATTCGTCTTGCGTTGTTAAGCGTCGCATAAAAATCTTTCGATATACACCAGTATAATCTCAAGATTTTTAGCTAGCTTTCCTAGCAATACTCGCTTTTGACTAAAATTTTAAAAGATGAGAGTGTAACTACTCTCAAAACGAGGTGCATATAACTTACTAATTTATTTAAGAACACTTAAATTTATAATAAATTATATAGCACTTAACTAGAAAAGTTTGAGAAGAATCTAGTATCAAATTTTTAAAGAGTACCTTAGATACAATAAATAGTATCTACAAAATTAAAAAAGGAGGGAAGAATAGTGCCAAGAAAAGGATATATAGCAAAAAGAGAAGTTTTACCAGATCCAATATATAATAGCAAAGTTGTTACAAAATTAATTAACAATGTAATGCTTGATGGTAAAAAAACAGTTGCTCAAAAAATTGTTTATGATGCATTTGATATAATAAAAGAAAAGGAACAAAAAGATGCTTTAGAAGTCTTTGAAGCAGCACTTGAAAATGTTATGCCAGTTCTAGAAGTTAAAGCTAGAAGAATTGGTGGAGCAACTTACCAAGTTCCAATAGAAATTAGACCAGAAAGAAGACAAACATTAGGTTTAAGATGGCTAGTAGTTTATGCTAGAAATAGACATGAAAAAACAATGGCAGAAAAATTAGCAGCTGAAATAATAGATGCTGTAGCTGGAAATGGTGGAGCATTTAAAAAGAAAGAAGATATGCATAGAATGGCTGAAGCTAATAAGGCTTTTGCTCATTACAAATTCTAAAAATTTTATTATAAGCTACGTCTAACTGCGTTAACCTTCATCTAAAAATATCCTCGACGTACAATATGTACGCCTCCGGTATTTTGGATTCGGTTGACTTGTTATACTTGCTTCTAATAAAAATTTTGAAAGAATATTAAAAGAATAGAAAAAAGGAGGAAAAAAAATTGGCTGGAAGAGAGTTTCCTTTAGAGAAAACAAGAAACATAGGAATTGTAGCACATATAGACGCTGGAAAAACTACAACAACTGAAAGAATACTATTTTATACAGGTAAAACTCACAAAATAGGAGAAGTTCATGAAGGCGAAGCAACTATGGACTGGATGGTTCAAGAGCAAGAAAGAGGTATTACAATTACTTCTGCTGCTACAACATGCCAATGGTTAGGAAATAGAATTAATATTATAGATACTCCAGGACACGTGGACTTTACGGTTGAAGTTCAAAGATCTTTAAAAGTACTAGATGGTGCTGTAACAATTTTAGCAGCAAAAGGTGGAGTTCAACCACAAACAGAAACAGTTTGGAGACAAGCAGACAAATATCAAGTTCCAAGAATGGTATATGTAAATAAAATGGACATTACTGGAGCAGATTTTATGCTTTGTGTTGAACAATTAAAAAACAGATTAAAAGCAAATGCAGTTCCAATTCAATTACCAATTGGTGCTGAAGACCAATTCAAAGGAATTGTAGATTTAATAAAAATGAGAGCTTTTGTTCATAAAGATGATTTGGGTAAAGTAATTGAAGAAGGAGAGATACCAGAAGAATTAAAAGCCCAAGCAGAAGAATATAGAGCAAAATTAGTAGAAGCTGCAGCAGAACAAGATGATGAATTAATGATGAAATATTTAGATGGTGAAGAACTTTCAGAAGAAGAAATAAAGAAAGGCTTAAGAATAGGAACAATAGCAAATAAGATAGTTCCTGTTTGTTGCGGATCATCATATAAAAACAAAGGTGTTCAAGAATTATTAAATGCTGTTGTTGACTTTATGCCATCTCCACTTGATATACCACATATTAAAGGTGTTACATTAGATGGAGAAGAAATAGAGAGAAAAACATCAGATTCAGAACCTTTTGCAGCTTTAGCATTCAAAATTGCAACAGACCCATTTGTTGGAAAACTTTGCTTCTTTAGAGTTTATTCTGGAACTTTAGAAGCAGGTTCTACAATTTTAAATGCAAATAAAGAGAAAAAGGATAGAATGGGAAGAATCCTATTAATGCATTCTAACCATAGACAAGATATTGATAAAGTATATGCTGGAGACATAGCAGCAGCAGTTGGATTAAAAGAGGTATCAACAGGTGATACACTTTGCGACCCTGCACACCCAGTTATATTAGAGTCAATGGAATTCCCAGAACCAGTTATTGATATAGCTATTGAACCTAAAGATAAAGCTAATAGTGAAAAAATGGGTATAGCTCTTGCTAAACTTGCAGAGGAAGACCCAACATTTAAAACATATACAAACCATGAAACAGGTCAAACAGTTATTGCTGGAATGGGAGAGTTACACTTAGACATTATAGTAGATAGATTAAAAAGAGAATTTAAAGTTGAGTGTACTGTAGGTAAGCCACAAGTTTCATATAAAGAAACAATTAGAAACAAAGTAAAAGTAGAAGGTAAATTTATTCGTCAATCTGGTGGACGTGGACAATATGGTCACGTATGGCTAGAGATGGAACCATTAGAGCCAGGAACTGGCATCCAATTTGAAAGTAAGATAGTTGGTGGTGTTGTTCCAAAAGAATATATTAAACCAATAGAAGAAGGAATTAGAGAAGCTGCAGAAAGCGGTATATTAGCTGGATATCCAGTTATAGACTTTAAAGCAACTTTAGTAGATGGTTCATACCATGAAGTTGACTCTTCTGAAATGGCCTTCAAAATTGCTGCATCTATGGCCTTTAAAGAAGGATGCAAACAAGCTAAGTCAGTTATACTAGAACCTATAATGAAGGTAGAAATAACAGTTCCAGAAGAATATATGGGAGATGTTATTGGAGATGTAAATTCAAGACGTGGAAGAATGGAAGGAATGGAAGCACAAAGCGGTAACCAAGTTATAAGAAGCTTTATTCCACTATCAGAAATGTTTGGATATGCAACAGATTTACGTTCTAAAACACAAGGTAGAGGAACATACTCTATGGAACCATCTCATTATGAAGAAGTTCCAAAATCAATTTTAGAAACAATAGTATCTTCAAGAGCTAAAAGAGATTAGAAATATAAATTAGAAGTTGGAGATTAGATACTAAATAAATTTATTTATAAATTTTAGTATCTAAATCCAAATTACTAATATCTAGAATAAAAAATACTTAAAATACTTGCTTTTTTATTAATTTTGTTATAAAATGCAAGTGTTATGAAATTAGTTATTAATTTTAAAAAATATAATAGAGGAGAATAGTGAAGATCAAAAGAACTTCAATTCATACCTCAAAAAAAGGGAGGAAAATTTAAAATGGCTAAAGCAAAATTTGAAAGAACAAAACCACATGTTAACATTGGTACAATTGGTCACGTTGACCATGGAAAGACAACAACAACAGCAGCTATTACAAAATACCTAGGATTACTAGGAAAAGCAAAATATGAAGCATATGATCAAATTGACAGTGCTCCAGAAGAAAAAGAAAGAGGAATTACAATTAATACAGCTCACGTTGAGTATGAAACAGATAAGAGACACTATGCACACGTTGACTGCCCAGGACACGCAGACTACGTAAAGAACATGATTACAGGTGCTGCACAAATGGATGGTGCTATATTAGTTGTTTCAGCAGCTGATGGACCAATGCCTCAAACAAGAGAGCATATATTACTTGCTAGACAAGTTGGCGTTAAATATATCGTTGTTTATTTAAATAAATGTGATATGGTTGACGATCCAGAATTATTAGAATTAGTTGAAATGGAAGTTAGAGACTTATTATCAAGCTATGATTTCCCAGGAGATGAAATTCCAATCGTAAAAGGATCTTCTCTAAAAGTATTAGAGAGCACATCAACAGATCCTAACGATCCAGTTTATGCTCCAATGAAAGAATTAATGGATGCAGTTGATAACTATATACCAACACCAGACAGACCAGTAGATCAACCATTCTTAATGCCAATTGAAGACGTTATGACTATCAGTGGTAGAGGAACTGTTGTTACAGGTAGAGTTGAAAGAGGAACAGTAAAATTACAAGATGAAGTTGAAATAGTAGGTCTTTCAAAAGAATCTAAGAAAACAACAATTACAGGTGTTGAAATGTTTAGAAAAATATTGGATCAAGCAGAAGCTGGAGACAATATTGGTGCTTTATTAAGAGGAATTCAAAGATCAGAAGTTGAACGTGGTCAAGTTCTTGCAAAACCAGGAACAATTCATCCACATACAAAATTCAAAGCACAAGTATATGTTCTAACAAAAGAAGAAGGTGGACGTCATACACCATTCTTCAATGGATATAGACCACAATTCTATTTCAGAACAACAGACGTTACAGGTGTTATCGAATTAGCAGCTGGAACAGAAATGGTTATGCCAGGAGATAACGTAGATATGACAATCGAACTTATCACACCAATAGCTATTGAAAAAGGACTAAGATTCGCTATCCGTGAAGGTGGTAGAACAGTTGGTTCAGGTGTTGTTTCAGAAATAATGGAATAATATAAACCATTGAATATAGAAAAGGCAAGGGTTACAAGAAATTGCAACACCTTGCTTTTTTGTACTATTTTAAAATTTCATCAACTTTTTTCAGACTCAATTACAAATAAAATTAATTTTATTAATAATATTTTCTTTAGTCTAAAGAAGAAAAATGTAGGGTCGATTTTAATCGCCTGTATAACAATTTTAAATCTAGGTTTAACCAATCCCTTAATCTTAGAAAAGTCTATTTTTCATTTGACTTTATCATAGAAATGATAATAAAAGACTTGAAACTAATACCGAGATATATTAAAATACAATTAATAGTACTTAATTAAAAAGGAGTGAGCTGCAAGTGTCTACATAGTATATTTACATATTGCACCAAGCTTACAATGTGATGAATCACTTACACTAGAGGTTATAGAAAGTGAACTGGGTTTAATAGAAGGTACACATTTTGTGGCAGATAAAAATTTTATAGAAAATAAGCGAATAAGTATTCCAAGAAAGGGATGAAGCACAAATGAATAAGGATAAAATTTTAGACGAAATGTTTGAATATTTTGAGGAAACAAGAGATAATTTTGACATAGATATGGTTGAGGAATTGTTCGAATCTTATGAACCACAAGAAACATTAATACAAGATATTCATGAAAGATTAACCAGAATAGAAAATAAAAAAGAAATTCTATTATCAGCTTTAAAAAGTAATAACGAGAATAGAAATGAGTTAGCATATATGTTAGTGGATATATGTACACTGGATTTTTTTTCGGTTGATGAAATCAATAGATTATTAAATTCTAATGAATTAAAAAATTCTCCTTTAGAAGAAGTCAGAGTTCCCTTGATAGGAGCAAGCGGTAATATAGAAAAATATTTAGCACCTGAGTATATAAAGGCTGTTGGTTTGGACGAG
>DNVW01000015.1 GCA_003507395.1 Clostridiales bacterium
GAGTATTCTGTTAGCCATTTGATAGAAAAAAGTGGTAATATAGAAAAATATTTAGCACCTGTATATATAAAGGCTGTTGGTTTGAATAAGGACCATGTTCAAAAATTAATAGAAAAAAGTGGCAATATAGAAAAATATTTAGCACCTGAGTATGTAAAGGCTGTTGGTTTGGATGAAGGATTTGTTCAGGAATTAATAAAAGCAAGTGGTAATATAGAAAAATATTTAGCACCTGAATATATAAAGGCTGTTGGTTTGCATGATTATTCTGTTATCCATTTGATAAAAAAAGTGGTAATATAGAAAAATATTTAGCACCTGAGTATATAAATGCAGTTGGTTTTTGTAAAGAATTTGTTCAAGACTTAATAAAAGCAAGTGGTAATATAGAAAAATATTTAGCACCTGAGTATGTAAAGGCTGTTGGTTTGGATGAAGGATTTGTTCAAGAATTAATAAAAGCAAGTGGTAATATAGAAAAATATTTAGCACCTGAGTATGTGAAGGCTGTTGGTTTTGATAAAGGATTTGTTCAAGAATTAATAAAAGCAAGTGGTAATATAGAAAAATATTTAGCACCTGAGTATGTAAAGGTTTATGGATTGCGCGGCATTAACATTTTATATATTTTGGGTGTCAATGTTACTGATATGGGTCTAAAATTAGACAATATGATAGACAATGACCAATATACATCTGAAACTCCTTTTCATTTAATAAAAATATGTAATTTAATAAGGCAATCAAATTCTGGAAGACTGAATAGAATAGCATCTAATGTTATAGAAAACATATTAACAAAACCAGTAGATGAACAGCTAGATGCTGCAAATGAAATTATAAAAATTTATGAAACCACTAACATTCCAGGATTTGCAAAAGATTTTATGGTATTTGCAAAACTTAATTCTGCTTTTCTGAAAGGAACAGAATTAATGGGGAATGTACCATCATTGAATAGAGCAACACCAACACAACGAAAGAATATTATATTTTCTGATTTATTAAGAATTTCAATAGAGTCTAATAACAGAAACTTAAGAGAATATTTAAATAATATTGAACAAGGTGATAAATTATTTGAAATGTTCAAAGCAGGGAATTTACAAATTGATAGCACATTGCCAGAAGAGAGTAGAGTTATATTAAAAAAATATTGTAATATGTTAAATACACTGTATAATCAAACAAGTAGAGGGAGACGTTTAGATAATGCAAGAATAAATTCTGGTAATCTAGCACAAGACTTGACTGAATTAAATGACTTATTTACCAACGAGGAAAACATTCATATTCCACTACGTGATAGAATTGTAAGGACATTTGGATATTGGGCAGGGATTAGAAGTTTTGAACAAGCAAAAAAAATGATGGAAGAAAATACAAAAGAGGCTGATAGAAGAAATAGAGAAACTGCTAAAAAAGGAGATTTTTCTATAAGAAAAGGGGACTTTACAAAAGGAATTAGAAGATCTGAATACTTTCCATCTATGTTGCAAAATGGCATAGTAGCAAAGGATTATTTGGGGCAGTCATCAGATAGCGACTATACTCCATTAGATACTGATGTAGAAAGTGTTGAAGCAGATGAAGAAATGTTTACAGCACCTAAGTATACAGATAATGATGAAGACGGAAGAAAATTAGGTAAAATTATTTTAATAATAAAAAAAGATGAAAGATATGTGGAAACAAGAACAAATGATAAGGTTGATGAAGAAGCAATAAATACTGTTATAAATAATAAACAAAAAATTGAATATTTTGATAATTCTAATGTAGTTGATTTTCTTCGTAATTCATATGGCATAAGAACTGGGCTTGCATCTACTAACATAAACTTTATTGTGGCAGATAAATATGTTGATAAATTAGGACTAGAGATTGCTATGAACGGGTTTTATATTCCAGTAGTAGATAGTGATAAAAACTTATTATATACGCCAGAAATGTATGACAATATAAGAAGTAAAATGCAAGGGTTAAGTCATTATGGATTAACTGAATTTCAATTAGACCCAAGTGCATGGAATATAGGAATAAGCCAAATTACACATGTAATAGAACAAAGCAAAGAAGACGCAAATGATAAAAGAAAGTTGATATTGCAAACATTAAAAAGCGCAGTTGAAACATATGGATTGAACATGTCAGAAAAAATGACGGAAGACATATTACAAGGAACTGTTGAAATAATAGATACTGGCTCAACGGGAAGAGGAACGAATTTACCTGGAGATGGTGATTTTGATTTTATGGTAAGACTTGATAAAAATATATTAACTAAGCCAGAAGGATTTAAACAATTGATAACTGACGCAGTATGTTCCTTAGATAAACCGAATGAAAGTGTAACCACTGGTAAAGGCGATTTTAGATTTAAAGGTGTCTCCATAGCAGGCATTAAAGAGAAAGTTGACTTAGATTTAAGCTTTACCCCAAGAACTGATGAAATTGAATACACAACAGAAGAATGTATAAATGACCGTTTAGAAACTATAAAAAGAAGTAATCCAGAAGAATATAAGTGCGTTGTGGCAAATATAATATTGGCAAAAACGGTACTGAAATCTGCAGGTGCATATAAGAGAAAAAATGCTCCCGCACCTATAAATGGTGAAAAAGATACTAGAGGTGGCTTAGGTGCCGTTGGAATTGAAAATTGGGTTTTGCAAAATGGAGGTTCTTTTGAAAAAGCGGCACGTGGATTTTTGGAAGTTTCTAAGCAGTGTGAAGGATTAAGCGAATTTAGACAAAGATATGCTATATGGGATTTTGGAGAAAATTACATGGCAGGAGATAATTATCCTCATGATAATTTTGTAGATAATATGGATGATAATGGATATTCCGTTATGGTTAATGCATTAGAAGATTATATTAAAACCATAGAAAATGAAAGGAAAATTGAAACACAAAAAAAGGAATAGGTGACCTTGTGCAAGAAGATATGTCTGCATTAAATGATACACTATATATGATAGCAGTAGCTAAAATATTGGAATCAGCTAGACGCATGGAGAGAGAAGAACTGGTATCAAAATAAAATATTAAATATTTATTTTATTGAAAGGAAAAGATAAAGTATGGATAAACAAGAATTTGGCAATGCCAGTTATGAAGTTTTGAAGATATTAGAATATATAAAAGATGATGATTTAAAAAGAATTCCACAAGAAGAAATAGAAATATTAAAGAAAAACGCAAATTATAATCATGACTTTCATTATAATCCAGATAAAAAAATTAACGAACAAAGTGTTTCTAAATTAACCAAAGGGATAATAGCACAATATTTCTATAAATATATAGCAACGGAAAAACAAAAAGAAAAAATAAAATTAAAGCAAAAATGTGATCTACAAATTATAGAAAAAGAAAAACAATATGATTATAGTCAATTATTTAAAAAAAATAAAAATGAACTACCAAAAGAAGAGGAAAAAAAAGAAAATGTTTTGCCTATAGAATATAAAAAAGAAAAATGGTATAAAAAAATATTTAAAAAGTTGTTAGGCTTTTTTAGAAGATGACAAATATTAAAAATAGAGATTAATATAAAAAATATGAACAGTACAAGGTTGCTAATGCAATAGTAATGCAATTGATTATCCAAAGTCTATTTTTCATTTGACTTTTTTGGTTTTTAATTATATACTATACGTGTTAAAATAATTGAAGGAGAGAATTTTTATATGAAAATCTTCAAAATGACTATATTAATGGTACTAATAATATTATTTACTATGTTTTTTACAACAAACATATCAAAAGCAACAACAGTAGAGGTAACAACAGATAATTTGAATTTTAGAAGAGAAGCATCTACAGATTCAGAAGTTATAATGGCATTTCAAACAGGATATAAATGTGAACTAATTGCAGAAGAGGGAAATTGGTATAAAGTTAAATATTTAGGAATGATAGGATATATAAGTAAGGATTATGCAAAAAAAGAGCAAGAACCTGAAAAAACGGAAGCTAATGCAGAAACACCAACTACTACTAATACAGAAGAACCTCAAAAACCAGATGAACAACAAACAGAAACAATTAGTAATAAAGTATTAAAAGATACAAGTATAAAAATTTTACCACTTATTTATTCAGAAAATATAGGTTCACTAAAACAAGGAACACAAATAGAGGTTATTAATACAACAACTACTTGGGCGTATATACAAACAAATCAAATAAGTGGTTGGATAAGAAAAGACATAATATCAACAGAAACAAGTACAAAGAATAATCAAACAAATAATAATGCAGGAACTACAACTAAGAATGAAGAAAATAATAATGTAAAATACGAAGAAAAGACAGCATATGTAAATGATACAGCAGTTAACATGAGAAAAAGTGCTACAACAGATAGTGATATAATAAAGGTACTTGCGTTAAACACAGAAATTACACTAATAGGAGAAGAAGGAGATTGGTATAAGGTTAAAAGTTCAGAAGATGTAGGGTATATTGCTAAAAGGCTTGTATCAGATCAAAAAAAGGAAACAACGTCTAGAAGTGCAGAAGTAAGAACTACAACAAATATACCAGAAACAGCAAATGATAATACAGAAACAACATCTTCAACTAAAGGCGAAGATGTTGTGGCATATGCAAAACAATATTTAAACTGCCCATATGTTTATGGAGCAGCTGGACCAAATTCTTTTGACTGCTCAGGATTTACAATGTATGTGTACAAGCATTTTGGAATTTCGTTGCCACATGGAGCAACATCACAATCACGTTATGGAACAGAGCTAAACATTAATAAAAGTGAGTTAAAAAGCAAATTGAAACCAGGAGATTTGGTATTTTTCTTGGATTATCCAACATATGATGGTATAGGACATGTTGGAATATATATAGGAGATGGAAATTTTATACATGCTTCTTCAGGAACAGGATATTGTGTTAAAATTTCTACTTTACTAGATGGTGGATATTATGACAGATACACAGCAGCTAGAAGAATATTTTAAATTAAATAGGGGGCATACACTTTAGGAGTGATAAATATTAAAAGATTATTTTGTGTTGCCTCGATAAGCTATATAATAGGAATAATAATGAGGCTATACTTTGGAAGTATAGCCTTTTTAAGTATACCAATAGCTATTATAATTTTATTAATAACAAAAAATAAAAAGATAATAGTGATTTTAATATGTTTAATAATATCCATTGGTTATGTTAGTATTTTAGAAAACAAGTATAGCAAAATAAGTGATATGCCAATAAAAGAAATGGTAACAATTATCTCAGACATACAAGAAAAAGAGTATAAAAAAGTTTGTACTGCTAAAATTGTAAGGAATAATAAAAAAATATTAATAAATATAAAAATGTCACAAGATATTCCAAGCATAAAATATGGAGATTCACTATACATAGAAGGAGAATTTAAACAGCCAGAAGAAGCAAGAAATTATAAAGGATATAATTATAAGCAATATTTAAAAACTAAAAAAATTATAGGAACTGTAGAACTAGAAAAAGCTAAAATATTAAAATCAAGTAATGGTAGTTTTATACACAATATACAAAAATATATTAAAGATACAATAAATGGAACATTAACAGATGAAGAAGGCAATTTGTTGTTAGCAATATTATTGGGCGATAAGGACAAATTAAGTGAAGACATACAAGAGAGTTTTAAAACAAGCAATTTATCACATATGCTTGCTGTATCTGGGGCTCATGTATCATACATAATTCTTGGACTAACATATGTATTACAAAATTCTATTATTGGAAAGAAAAATGGAAAAATAGTTTGTATGATTTTTTTACTTATTTTTATGGCAATAACAAACTTTACACCATCTGTTACAAGAGCTTGTATAACGGCAATTTTGACACTGTTTTCAAGCATAATATATAGAAAATCAGATGTATATACAAATATTTCTGTAGCAGCATTAATTACGCTAATATTTAATCCATATAGTTTGTTAGATTTGGGATTTCAATTATCATATGGAGGGACAATTGGGATAATTATTTTTATAAAAAGAATACAAGAGAAAAAATCAAATAGTAAAGTAATAAATTATATAAAACAAATGGCATTAGTTTCTATATATGCTAACATTATAATTATTCCAATTATGATGTATCATTTTAACACAGTATCTTTTACATTTATAATTTCAAACATAATGGCTTCTCCAATTTTAGGAATAATTGTAATAACTGGATTCTTATTTATAATAGCATCAATTACAGTAAAACCACTAACAAGGCTTATTGCGATATTTATAAAACCAATATTAAGTATATTAATTAAAATATCACAGATATGCTCCAAATTACCATTTTCTAATATTTTAGTTGTAACACCATACATGTTTAATGTTATATCCTATTATGCAATTATACTATATTGCATAAAAAGCAGAAAAAATAATAAATGCAAAATTATAATATGTTTGTTAATTGTTTTAATTCTAATTAATTTTATAATATATATATTTCCACAAAAATTAAGAATATTTTTTATAGATGTAGGACAAGGGGATAGTACATTAATAATAACTCCAGACAAAAAAACGGTGCTAATAGATGGAGGAGGCAGTGATAGCTTTGATGTGGGAGAAAAAGTACTTTTACCATATTTGCTAGATAGGAGGATTTTGAAAATTGATTATGTTTTAATATCACATTTTGATACTGACCATTGCGGAGGAATACTTACTATAATGGAAAAAGTGAAGGTTAAAAATATAATTATTTCCGAGCAAGCAGAACATAGTGAAAATTATGAAAGATTTAAAAAGTTGATGATACATAAAAAAATTAGGTTAATAGAAGTAAAGAAAGGGGATAAAATAAAAATTGGAAGATATTCAGAATTTAAAATATTATTCCCAACAAGTAGACTATTATCAGAAAATCCGTTAAACAATAATTCAATAGTAGCACAGTTTAATTACAATAATTTTAAAATGTTATTTACAGGAGATATTGAGAAGTTGGCAGAACAGCAAATATTAAAAACAGAAAAAGCAGAAATAAGAGCAGATATATTAAAAGTAGCTCATCATGGTTCAAAAACATCGTCAATACCAGAATTCATAAAAGCGGTTAGACCTAAGATAGCATTAATAGGAGTTGGAAAAAATAACACTTTTGGTCATCCAAATCAACAAACAATTAAAAATTTAGAAAACATTAAGTGCAGGATTTATAGAACAGATTTACAGGGAGAAATAATTATAAAAATAGATCAAAAAGGAAGGATGAATGTTAAGAGTAAATTAAAAATAAAATGATACAAATTTAAAATTTACTTGCCAAAAGGAAAAAATTGGGCTATTATTATATAGATAAACAACAAGAAAAATTTTCCAGATTAATTTATAACAAAGGAGGCATAAAGAAAAAATGGCAGATAAATTGATTATTGTTGAATCACCAGCAAAAGCAGCTACAATAAAAAAGTTTTTAGGTGGTAATGTTAAAGTATTGGCATCAATGGGACATATTAGAGATTTGCCTAAATCTAAATTAGCAATAGATATAGAAAATGATTTTACTCCAGAATATATAAATATAAGAGGTAAAGGAGATTTAATAAAAACATTAAAAAAAGAAGCAAAAAATGCAAAAAACGTATATTTGGCAACTGACCCTGACCGTGAAGGAGAAGCAATCGCGTGGCATTTAGCATATATATTAGAGATACCAGAAGATGAAGTATGCAGAGTAACATTTAATGAGATTACTAAAGAAGCAATACAAAAATCTATAAGAAATCCACGAAAAATAGATAAGGATTTAACAGATGCACAACAAGCAAGAAGAGTATTAGACAGAATTGTTGGATATGAAATAAGTCCTATTTTATGGAAGAAAGTAAAAAGAGGATTATCAGCTGGAAGAGTGCAGTCAGTAGCAGTTAAATTAATTGTAGATAGAGAAGAAGAAATAGAAAAATTTATACCAGAAGAATACTGGAATATAACAGCAGAATTATTAGAACCAAAAACGGAAAAAGTATTTGAAGCAAATTTTTATGGTAAAGAAGGTAAAAAATTAGAAATACATTCAAAAGAAGAAGTTGACAATATAGTAAAACAAATAGAAAAAGGTAAATATATTGTAACAGATGTAAAGAAAGGTGAAAAGAAAAGAACACCAGCTCCACCATTTACAACAAGTACAATGCAACAAGAAGCATCTAGAAAGTTAGGATTCACATTAAAAAGAACAATGAGTATAGCACAAGGATTATATGAAGGTGTAAATGTAGGTTCGAAAGGGACAGTAGGCTTGATTACATATATGAGAACAGATTCTACAAGAATATCTAATGAAGCAAGGGCATATGCAAAAGAGTATATAGTAAAAAAGTATGGTGAAAATTATTATGAAAATAGATACTATAAGACAAAACAAAATTCACAAGATGCTCATGAAGCAATAAGACCAACATATATAGATTTAGAACCAGAAACAATAAAACAATATTTATCACCAGAGCAATATAAATTATATAAATTGATATATAACAGATTTATAGCAAGCCAAATGGCATCTGCCATATATGATACAATGTCAGTGAATATAGATGTTAATACATACAATTTTAGAGCTACAGGACAAAATTTGAAATTCAAGGGATTTATGACACTATATGTAGAAGTTTTAGAAAACGAAAAAGAAGAGATAGAACTATCTTTACCAGAGCTACAAGTTGATCAAGAAGTAATAAAGCAAAATATAAATTCAAAGCAAAGCTTTACAACTCCACCACCAAGATATACAGAAGCAAGTTTGGTAAAGGCATTAGAGGAAAAGGGAATAGGAAGACCAAGTACATATTCTCCAACGATTACTACAATTTTAGAAAGAAGATATATAGAAAAAGAGCAAAAACAATTAGTGCCAACAGAACTGGGAAAAGTAGTAAACAAACTTTTAGTAGAAAACTTTTCAGATATTATAGATGTGGAGTTTACAGCTAAAATAGAAGAAGAGTTTGATGCTGTAGCAGAAGGTAAAGAATATTGGAAAGAAATATTAAGAGAATTCTACCCACCTTTTAAACAACAAGTAGATAAAGCTGAAAAAGAATTAGAGCATGTAAAAATAGAAGAAGAAGTATCAGACATACCTTGTGAGAAATGTGGGAGAATGATGGTAGTAAAATATGGTAGATATGGTAAATTCTTAGCATGCCCAGGATATCCAGAATGTAAAAATACAAAACCAATAGTAGAAAATATAGATGTACCATGTCCAGTCTGTGGCTCAAAAATACAAGTAAGAAAAACAAAAAAGAAAAGAAAATATTATATTTGCGAAAATAATCCGAAATCTTGCAATTATATTTCTTGGAATAAGCCAAAGCAAGGAGAAAAGTGGGAACCAGAGAAAGAACAGGTAAAAACCAAAACTAAAAAAGCAAAAGGCAAAAGAAAAACAAAAACAACCAAAAAATAGATTTACTTGTCATATTTTTGTAATAAATTTGTAAAAAAACTTGTTTAAAATTAACTTATATGATATAAATTATATAAATGGAAATAAAGAAAGGTGGTATTTTCTCGTGGAAGATATTGAAAAAAAGGATAAAAGAACAATATTAGTAGTAGACGATGAAAAACCTATTGTTGAAATTTTAGTATATAATTTACAAAAAGAAGGTTATGATACATTAGAGGCTAACGATGGAGAAACGGCTGTGCAACTCGCATTAGAAAAAAAGCCAGACTTAATATTATTAGACATAATGCTACCCAAAATAGATGGGTTAACTGTATGTAAAAAAATAAGACATACATTAAATGTACCAATAATAATGCTATCTGCAAAAGACGAAGAGATAGATAAAATATTAGGTTTAGAATTAGGTGCAGATGATTATATAACTAAACCATTTAGTATTAGAGAATTAATAGCAAGAGTAAAAGCAAATTTAAGAAAATCTGATATTTCTTCAGGTCAAAATGAAAATTCTAACAAAAGTAGTGCAGTTTCAAAAGTAGAGGTAGGAGATTTATCATTAGACTTAGAAAAATATGAAGTAAAAGTCAGAGGAGAAGTAATAGATTTAACAATAAGAGAATTCGAAGTTTTAAAATATTTGGCAAATCAACCAGGGCAAGTAGTTACAAGAGAAACTTTACTTGAAAAAGTATGGGGATATGAATATTATGGCGATATAAGAACAGTTGATGTTACCGTAAGAAGAATAAGAGAAAAGATTGAGAAAGATACATCAAGTCCAAAAATATTAATTACTAAAAGAGGAGTAGGTTATTATATAGCTTCAAAATAAAGAAATGCAGTAAAGAAAGTAACTAAATCTTTACTGCTTTTTCTTATTGTATAGGAAAAATTGCCTATTATCTTGACTCTATATAAGATTTTTCAGTATACAACAAGGTTAAGTTCCTATGTAAGTGCGATTGCGTAGCAATCTGTACAAGGTGGAGAAGCTACTTTTCTTATTTTATTGTGTGACAGGAAGGAATGAAAATAAAAATGACTAAAAATGTTCAATTTAAAATATTGTTAATATTTTTTACGATAGGAATAATTTTTATAATAGGATTGTCTTTGTATAATATATCAACTTTGGAAAATCTAAAAAATATTCAAACTCAAGTAGAAATTCAAGAAGTTGTACTTAACCAAATAAAAAATGTAAAGGCAATTTCGCTTATAAGTTTAGGAATATTTATATTTATAACTTTAATAATGGGGATATTTATTTCTAAATCTATAACTAAGCCAATAACTAAGCTAATAAAAAGTGTAGAGAAAATAGCAGCAGGAGAAGATATAAAACTAGAAAATGAGAGTGGTACAGATACTCAAATAGGAGAATTAGTTAATGCATTTACTTTAATGACAAATGAACTAAAGCAGAATTTGAATGAGCTAGAAAGGCAAAAAAAACAAATTGAGACAATATTACTCCATATGACAGATGGAGTTATAGCATTTAGCATGGAGGGAAAGATAATACACATTAATACAGCTGCAAAAAATTTATTAAATTTGGAGGAAAAAGATAATACTTTTGACAAAATATTTAATAAAATTAAGCTTAATATAAACTTAGAGAAGATAATATATTTAGAAAATTGGACTTCATCTGAACATAGATTAACAATTGGGGATAAATGTGTAAATATGTTCTTTGTTCCGTTTCAAGATGAGAATAATAGACAAGCTGGATTAATAGTTGTAATTCAAGATATTACAGAACATGTAAAGTTAGACAATATGAGAAAAGAATTTGTGGCAGATGTATCTCATGAACTAAAGACGCCAATCACTTCTATTATGGGATATGCAGATACTCTTTTAGAAGGTGATTATGACAAAGAAATGCAACAAAAATTTTTAGGCGTAATAAGTTCAGAAGCAAGGAGAATGGCAAGACTTGTTACAGATTTATTAACACTTTCTAAATATGATAGTAAAAAGGTAAAATTAGAAGAAACAGAATTTGACCTAGGTGAATTAACAAAAAAATGTCAAGAAAGACTAAAATTTGAAATAGAAAAGAAACATCAAAATGTAGAATGTTTTGTAACGGCAAATGTACCACCTGTTAGTGCAGACAAATATGGAATAGAAAGAGTAGTTTTAAATATATTATCAAATGCAATAAAATATACTCCAGAGAATGGTAAAATAAAAATATATGTAGGATTTGTTTATAATGATGCATATATAAAAATTATAGATAATGGAATAGGAATTTCTGAACAAGACTTATCTAGAATTTTTGAAAGATTTTATAGAGCAGATAAAGCCAGAACTAGAGAAATGGGAGGCACAGGATTAGGATTATCAATAGCAAAAGAAATATTAGACCAAAATAAAGGAAGTATTGATATAAAAAGCGAATTAGGAAAAGGAACAGAGGTTATCATAAGGATACCGGTAAAAAAGTAAAATAAAAGTATTGCAAAAGGTTTAAATAAATAGTAGAATTAGTAATAGCAATCTAAAAAGGAGAGAGAAAATAATAAATGAAACTAGATAGTAAAACTAAAGATATATTGGAATGGATAATTTGCATAGTAATAGCTTTTATATTAGCATTATTTATTAGATATTATATAGGAACACCTACAATAGTAAAACAAAAGTCAATGTATCCAACATTAAAGCAGGATCAAAGACTTATATTAAACAGATGGGTTAGAACAAAGAAAGTAATGCCACAGAGAGGAGATATAATAACTTTTGAGGCCCCAAACATACCAAGGTATACATCTGTTAAGGAAGTGGATTTGTCTAATCCAATAGCTAATTATGATGGAAGACCTACCTCAGTATTTTCAAAATTTGTATACTATGTTTTAGAGTTAGGTAAAGATAGTTATATAAAAAGGGTGATTGCACTTCCAGGAGAGCATGTAGAGATTAAAAATGGTAAAGTATATATAAATGGAGAAGAACTAAAAGAGGATTATTTAACAGATGATGTTGTTACAGAAGCAGAAAATGGTGCATATACAGATATTGTAGTTCCAGAAAATTGTATATTTGTTTTAGGAGATAACAGAAAAAATTCTACAGATAGTAGAAGATTTGGATGTATTCCATTAAACAGAGTAGAAAGTAAAGTATGGATTAGGTTTTGGCCTTTTAATTTATTTGGAAAAGTAGAATAAGTGAGGAAAATAATTGAAACTTGAAGAATTAATTGGAAATAATAAAGTAAAAACAATAATAAATAATGCAATTAGCACAAATAATATACTACATAGCTATATGTTTATTGGAACAGAAGGCATTGGAAAAGCGATGTTTGCTAAATCATTTGCTAATATGATATTGTGCTTATCAAATGATAAAAAACCATGTGAGAGATGTAAGCCTTGCATAGAATTTTTAGGAAATAGTAATCCAGACTTTATGCAAATAGAGGCAGATGACGGAAAAAGTATAAAGATAGAGCAGATAAGGCAGTTACAGCAAAAGGTAATAGAAAAGCCTATTAATTCTAATAGAAAAGTTTATATAATAAATAATAGTGACTTAATGACAAAAGAAGCACAAAATTGTTTACTAAAGACATTAGAAGAGCCACCAGATTATGTAGTAATAATTCTAATAGTTACAAATGAAAGTAAGTTATTGACTACTATAAAATCAAGATGTACCAAAATATATTTTGAGAATTTAAGTGAAGAGGAATTAGAAAATTATATAACAGAAAAGTTAAAAGTGAAAACATTCAACAAAAATATGTTGAAATTATGTAATGGTAGCATAGGAAAAGCAATAAGCATACAAGAGAAGGCAGAAGAATATAAAGAAGTAGAAAATCTTATATCTAATATAGAAAAAAAAGACATAATACAAGTTTGGAATGAGGCAGAGTTATTATATAAAGCAAAAGAAGATATTTTTGATTTTTTAGATTACATAAATATTGTATTATACAATAAATTATGCGCAGAAAATAAACTAAAATATGTAAAGTGTATTAAAGAAGTAGAAATAGCAAAGAAAAGCTTAGAAAGTAATGCAAATTATGATATGTCAATAGATATTCTTTTACTAAAAATATGGGAGGAATTAAATGAAAAACATCATAGGAGTTAGATTTAAAAGACCAGGTAAAATATACTTTTTTGATCCTGGAGAATTACAGATTAATTTAAAAGATTATGTTATAGTAGAAACTTCGCAGGGAGAAGAAATGGGTGAAGTAGCAATATGTAATAGAAAATTGCCAGATGAAAAAGTAGTAGCACCTTTAAAACCTGTTATTAGAATTGCTACAGCGGAGGATAAAAAGCATAATGAAGAAAACAAAGAGAAAGAAAAAGAGGCATTTAAAATTTGCCAAGAAAAGATAAAAAAGCATAAATTGGATATGAACTTACTTGATGTTGAGTATAAATTCGATAATAGTAAAATTCTTTTCTTTTTTACAGCAGATGGAAGAATTGATTTTAGAGAGCTTGTAAAGGATTTAGCAGCTATTTTTAAAACAAGGATAGAGCTAAGACAAATAGGAGTTAGAGATGAAGTAAAAAGAATTGGTGGAAATGGGGTATGTGGTAGAGAATTATGTTGCTGTTCATTTTTAGGAAATTTTGAAACAGTTTCAATAAAAATGGCAAAGGAGCAAAATATATCATTAAATCCATCAAAGATTTCTGGGAATTGTGGAAGACTTATGTGCTGTTTAAAGTATGAACAAGAAGTTTATGAAGATAAATTGACTAGAATACCCAAAGTTGGTTCAATAGTGAGAACAGAGGATGGAGAAGGTGTGGTTGATTCAATAGAGACTCTTAAAGAAATAATAAGAGTAAGATTTAAAGATGGAGAAGAGACCTTTTATAAAAAATTTAATGCTAAAGATGTAAAACTTATAAAAAGCGCAGAAGGTGAAGAAGAAAATCCAGAAGAAAAAGAGCATTTAAAAGAATTACAAGAGTTAGAAAAACTGGAAAAATTGGATACTCAAAACGAAGTAGAAGATATATAAATAATAAAGAAGAAACTATTTAAGGGGGTGAAAAGTAATGGCATATAAGATAACAGATAAATGTATTAGTTGCGGAGCTTGTGCACAACAATGTCCAGTTGGATGCATAGAACAAGGAGACGAAAGATATGTAATAGATCCAAATCAATGTATTGAATGTGGAACATGTGCAGGAGTTTGTCCAGTAGAAGCCCCTGAATTAGCAGAATAAATAGAAAGGAAGAAATAATAATGAAAAAAACAATTAGAATAATTTCAATTATAACTATGTTAATAATTGCTTTGGTTACATTAACAGGTTGCATGAATGTAAATTATGAAGTTAAATTAAATGAAGATGGTAGTGCAGAAATATCATACTTATTGGGATATGATAAAAGCTTTTTATCAAGCATGGGAGTTTCAACAGAAGATTTAAAAAACGATGAAACAATAGCAAATATGCAAGAAACAGTAAAAAATGAAGGCTATACAGCAGAGCAATATGAAGATGACAATACATATGGATTCAAAGCCGTAAAAAAAGTTAATAATATTGGAGAATTTGCAATAGAAGAAGCATTACTAGAAGAAGGTAAAAAAGCAGAAGATAGTAATAAAATATCTTACGAAAAGAAAGGTTTAATAACAAAATATTCACAAAATGCTAAATTAGATTTAACAACTATGTTGGAAGATGAATCAGAAGAGTCAGCAGCAATGATAAATGCAATGATGAAACAAATGAAAATGACATATAAGATAACATTACCATTCAAAGCTGGTGATAATAATGCAACAACTGTATCAGAAGATGGAAAGACATTAGAATGGACATTAAAACCAGGAGAAGTAAACGAAATAAAATTTGAAGCAACCAAAAATCCTATACCAACATATGTAGTAATAGGAGTCGCTGTAGTAGTTCTTGTTATAGTAGTAATATTAATATTAAACAGAAATAAAAAAGCACCATCAGAGATAAAAGAAGAAGAAACAGTAAAAGCACCAGAAGAGCAAAAACAAGAGGAAGTAGTAGAAGAACAAAAACAAGAAGAAAATAAAGAAGAAAACGAATAAAAGATTATTAAAAGAAGTTGTCGACTTTGTCGGCAACTTCTTTTTGTACTAATATTCAATTTCCTTATTATTCTACACTTAGTTTTTCTAAATTTAACAAAGCCTCCCATCTTTTGTCCACTTCTTTTTGGAATTCTTCTATCATCCATTCATTTCCAGGTTTAAACATATGTTTAAACCTTTTTTGAGGTTTTAGGAATTCCTCTATTGGAAGCTTGTTTACAGGTTTGTATGTTATTTTATATTTTCCATCTACAACTTCATATAATGGCCAATAGCAAGTTTCAACTGCAAGTTTATTTATTTGCATTAACATATCTGTTGGGTAGCCCCATCCTCTAGGACAAGGAGATAATACATTTAAAAAAGCAGGACCTGGTGTATAAATAGCTTTTTCAGATTTTTCATATAAGTCTTTAAAATTATTAACGGCAATAGTTTGTGCTACATATGGAATATGGTGTGAAGCCATTATTTCTGTTAAATCTTTTCTAGATTGCATTTTGCCAGGGATAACTGTTCCGGCAGGAGAGGTTGTAGTATCTGCAAATTTAGGAGTTGCAGAAGAACGTTGGATTCCAGTATTCATATATGCACCATTATCATAGCATACATAAACCATATCATGTCCTCTTTCCATTGCACCAGATAAACTTTGTAGACCTATATCATATGTTCCTCCATCTCCACCAAAAGTTATAAATTTTACTTCTTGATCTTGTGGGATTTTACCTTGTTTTTTTAATGATTTATATGCTGCTTCAGCGCCAGAAGCATTTGCAGCTGCACATTCAAAAGCAGTATGAATATATGAATCTGTCCAAGATGAATATGGATATAAAAAGCTAGATACCTCCATACATCCTGTGGCATTTGAGATAACGGCATGGTCTTCTGGTTTTAAGGCTCTTAATACCATTCTGGCTATTGGAGGAGCACCACATCCAGCACACATTCTATGACCAGCTGTAAATCTTGATGGCTTATTAGCCATAATTTCTTTTAAATTATATGCCATTATTTTTCCCTCCTAACACTTAAATATCTATATGGATTTTCAATTTTTCCTGTGTTAACAATTTCTTGTAAATCGGAATAAACTGTATGAATATCTTTAGTTGTAGTATCTCTACCACCAATACCATATATATAATTAACAGCAGGAACATTTTTCCCATTTACGTATAAACTAGAAGTAACATCTCCAAATAGTGCACCACCTATAGCATTTAATGAATCTGCTTTATCCATAATTGCTACAGCTTTTAAGTGACTTAAAGCATTGGCAATTTCTTCAGCAGGGAATGGTCTAAAAACTCTAACTTTAAGTAGACCGGCTTTTATACCTTGTTCTCTCAATTCGTCAACAACAGCTTTTACAGTTCCTGCAGTTGAATTCATGCAAACAATTGCAAACTCAGCATCATCTAGCATATATTCTTCAAAGAAAGAGTATTTTCTACCAGTTAATTTTTCAAAATCTTTGCTAACCTCTAAAATTACTTTTTTAGCAGCTTTCATAGCTTGTGCTTGTTGATATTTATGCTCAAATAAATAAGCTTGCAAATCTAAAGGACCAATAGCAATAGGTTCTTTAGCATTTAATAAATAATGTTCTGGATGATAAGTTCCAACAAATTCTTTTACTTTGTCGTCTTCTATTAATTCGATATTTTCAATAGAATGAGACGTTATAAAACCATCTTGACAAACCATTAAAGGTAAAAGTACATCTTTATTTTCTGCAATTCTATGTGCCATAATTAAATTGTCATAAGCTTCTTGGTTATTTTCAGAAAATAACATTATCCAGCCACTATCACGAACGCCCATTGCATCAGAATGATCATTATGTATATTTAGTGGTCCAGAGACAGCACGATTTACTAAAGACATTACAATTGGAAGTCTTAAGCTAGATGCTATATATATCATCTCCCACATCAAAGATAAACCATTTGCAGATGTGGCAGTCATTGCTCTAGCACCTGCTGCTTGAGCACCAATACAAGCACTCATAGCACTATGTTCACTTTCAACAGCAACAAATTCTGTATCAACAGCCCCATTACTTACAAAAGTTGAAAAGTATTGAGGAATTTCTGTTGAAGGTGTAATAGGAAAAGCAGCTACAACATCAGGGTTAATTTGTTTCATAGCAGTAGCAGCAGCTTCATTTCCACTTAAACGTTCTCTTATACTCATTTTTAATCCTCCTATAATTTAATTTTCTCCTTCATTTTTCATTTCAATTGCATTAAAAGGACAAACATTGGCACAAACACCACATCCTTTGCAATAATCATAATTAAAATCTTCTCTATTTCCATCTTTATTTACTGGAATTGCATCTTCAGGACAAACTGGAAAACATAAGCCACATTGTTTACATTTTTCAATTAAATAAATAGGCTTAATACTTCTCCAATCGCCTGTTTTAAAATTTCTTGCATTTCCTGCTTCATAAATATTTCCACCAATAGTCATATTTTCTGCGGTAGTATTTTTATTAATATCAGACATTTAAAAATTCTCCTTTCATAAATTATTGTTTTATACTATTAATATTATATTTTCAAATAGCAAATCCTCCAAGGCATACGCGGGTATTCCTCCGCCTCAAAGGGCTGTCGGACTTTGCTTCTTTTAAATATTAATTAATAGCTTTAATAAATAAAATAGCACTTACGATTGCAAATTTACTTGATTTAATGCAAGTTGCAATGCCTTCATATTACCTTCTATAACTTCAGGTTTTTTAGCAAATTTGTGTTTAAAAGAACCTTGCATATCATTTAAAAATTCTTCATCTGTCATAATTCCACTGACTTTAACAATTGCAGCTAACATTGGAGTATTTGGAAAGTATTTTCCAAGTGCTTCCATAGATATTGCTCTAGCATCAATTGTATAAACTTTTCCTTTATATCCATTTAAAACATTTTTTAAATAATCATAATTTTTTGTGGTATTAATAACTATTGCACCATCCTCTTTTAATCCAGCTGTAACATCTACACTTTCTAATAGAGTATCGTCAACAACCACAACATAGTCAGGTTCATATATGTTACTATGTATTGTAATTGGTGCATCACTTATTCTGTTATATGCTGTAATAGGAGCTCCCATTCTTTCAGGACCATATTCAGGAAAACCTTGAATATATTTGCCTGTATTGAAAGCAGCATCTGCTAGTAAAAGTGAAGCTGTTTTTGCACCTTGACCACCTCTACCATGCCATCTAATTTCAATTAAATTATTCATCTTAAAAGCATACCTCCTTGTATAAAATATAAATAAAGTATATGATTAAAAAATATATATGTCAAGAGATAAATTCTATGAAATTTTTTTAATGTATACATTGACCTTTAGGCAAAATCCGTATATAATATAGCTATTAAAAAATAGCACTTTTATAAAATTAAAAGAAAACATGAGAAGTAAAAAATTCTCTGAATTTTAAAGGAGGACAAAGAAGAATGGGAGAAGTTATAGTTGTAACATCTGGAAAAGGTGGGGTTGGAAAAACAACAACAACAGCAAATCTCGGGTCTGCTTTAGCATTAAGAGGAAAAAAGGTAGTTCTAATAGATACAGATATAGGACTAAGAAATCTTGATGTAGTAATGGGATTAGAAAATAGAATAGTATATGACATAGTAGATGTTGTTGAAGAAAAATGCAAATTAAAACAAGCATTAATTAAGGACAAGCGCTTTAAAGAGTTGTTTTTACTTCCAGCAGCTCAAACAAGAGATAAAAGTGCAGTAAATGAAGAACAAATGAAAGAATTAACAGGAAAACTAAAAGAAGAGTTTGATTATATAATTATAGACTGTCCTGCAGGTATAGAACAAGGATTCAAAAATGCAATTGCAGGAGCAGATAGAGCAATAGTAGTAACTACAGCAGAAATTTCTGCAATAAGAGATGCTGACAGGATTGTTGGACTACTAGAGGCATCTGAAATTAAGAATCCAGAATTAGTAATAAATAGATTAAGACCATCTATGGTAAGAAAAGGCGAAATGATGGATGTAGAAGATATTGTTGATTTATTATCAATAGATTTAATTGGAGTAGTGCCAGATGATGAATATATAATTACACAAACTAATAAAGGTGAACCAGTAGTATCAAACCATAAAGCTCCGTCAGGAAAAGCATACATAGAAATAGCTAGAAGAATATTAGGAGAAAATATAGAGGTAACAATACCTGGAAGAAAGGAAAGTTTTCTTGCTAAGTTAAAGCATCGTTTTTCTAAAAAATAATTACTGATGGGGGTATAAGATGTTTGAAAATATAATAAATTTCTTTAAAAATATAGGGAAAAATGGAAAAGAAAATTCAAAAGAAACCGCAAAAGAAAGATTACACCTTGTATTAGCACAAGATAGAGCAAACATTTCTGCAGATTTTCTAGAGATGATGAAACAAGAAATAATAGAGGTTATAAAGAAATACATAGAAGTAGATGAGGCAGCAATAGATGTTAGATTAACTAATAAATCAGGAGACGATGGAACTGTCGGTGCACCATCTTTATATGCTAATATTCCTATTGTTACAATAAAGAATGATGCAAGAAAATTGCAAGGAAAAAAAGAAGAAAAAAATGAAGATAAAGACTTAAAGGAACATGAACAGGATAAAAGCGAAGAAAAGCAGGAACAAAAGGACACAGTGGAAGAACAACCAAGTGAAACAGTAGAAAATGTAAATGCAGATGTAAATGAGGATAAAGATGATATAGCAAAAGAAGAACAAATCAAAGAAGAGGTTGATGAAAAGGAAAATAAAGAAGATGCAGTTTCGGACGGAAACGAAAATAATAATGAGGTAAATAATGAGAAAACGAATTCTTAAAAACATGGAATGGGGAATACTAATATGTACTGTTATATTAATGATAATAGGTTTAGTAGCCCTATTTTCAGCTACTCAGAATTCAAATTTTGATGAGTTTAAAAAACAAATAATTTGGATATTGGTAAGTATACCAGTATTAATAGCAATATTAATAGTAGATTATGAACTATTATTAAAAATAACACCAGCACTTTATGGAATTATTATATTATTACTTTTAGGGGTTTTATTTACAACGCCTGTAAATGGAGCTACAAGTTGGTATAATATAGGTCCAGTTTCTTTTCAACCAGCAGAGTTTGCTAAAATTGTTATAGTATTAGCTTTATCATATACTATTGTAAAAATACAAAGTAAAGGAAAAAATGAAATAAATGTATTTTATAAACTAGGAATAATACTGCTAGTAGCAATGATACCTGTAATGTTAATAGTAAAGCAACCAGATTATGGAACAGCAATGGCTTTTATTATGGCATTGATATTTATGTTATTTGTTGCCGGAATAGATAAAAAATATATTATTATAGCATTTGCAGTGGTTATAGTTGCAGTGCCATTATTATATTTATTTGTATTGCCAGAGCACGCAAAAACAAGAATAGATGTATATTTAAATCCAGAATTAGATCCAAGAGGGGCTGGATATAACATAATACAATCTAAATTAGCAATAGGAGCAGGACAACTATTTGGAATGGGATTACTTAAAGGAAATCAAACACAATTGGGATTCTTATATCCTAAAACTACAGACTTTATATTTTCTGTAATAGGAGAGGAATTAGGATTTGTAGTTGGCGCTGGAATAATTGTATTGTATGTTATTTTAATTACAAAAGCCATATATGTTGCCAAGACGGCTAAAGACATAGAAGGTTCATATATAGCAGCTGGAATAGCAGGAATATTTTTCTTTCATATGCTGGAAAACATAGGAATGACAATGGGACTATTACCTATAACAGGTATTCCTCTTCCATTTGTAAGCTATGGTGGAAGTTCTCTTTTGAGTAATATAATAATGATAGGTATATTATTAAATATTAGTAGTAGAAGACAAAAAACATTATTTATAGGATAAATAGTAGAGGTAAAAATGTATTTAAAAAAATTAAAAATAGGAAATGTGGAATTAAAAAATAATATATTTTTAGCACCAATGGCAGGGATAACAGACCTGCCATTTAGAAGTATTTGTAAAAAATTTGGTACAGGCTTAACATATACAGAAATGGTTAGTAGTAAAGCTTTATATTATAATGATGAAAAAACTAAAAAATTATTAAAAGTGTGTAAACAAGATGGTCCAAATGCTATACAAATATTTGGAAGCGACATACAGGCAATGGAATATGCAGCAGGGTATGTAAGTAACATGGCTGATATAATAGATATAAATATGGGATGTCCAGCACCAAAAGTAGTAAAAAATGGAGATGGAAGTAAGTTATTATTAAATTTGGAACTGGTAAAAGAAATTGTAAATGCAGTTGTTAAAAACTCAAAAGTACCAGTAACTGTAAAAATACGAAAAGGTTGGGACTTGGAAAATGTTGTTGCAGTAGAAGCAGCAAAAATTATAGAGGAGGCAGGAGCTTCTGCCATAACAATACATGGTAGAACAAGAGAAGAATTTTATACAGGAATTGCAGATTGGGAGATAATAAAAAAGGTAAAAGAATCAGTTAAAATACCGGTTATAGGGAATGGAGATATAAAAACAAAAGAAGATGCATTAAAAATGTTTGAACAAACAGGAGTAGATGGAATTATGATAGGAAGAGCAGCTTTAGGCAAACCATGGATTTTTAGTGAAATAATAGAATATTTACAAAATAAAGAGATTACACATATTGAAAAAAATGAACAGTTAAATGTAATGTTAGAGCATATAAACCTAGAAGTTAGTGAAAAAGGAGAAAAAACAGCCATAAAAGAAATGAGAAAACATATAAGCTGGTATATAAAAAATATGAAAAATGCTACAGAAGTTAGAGAAAAAATAAATAAAATAGAAACGCAAAAAGAAATGGAAAAATGTCTGATAGAATATTTTAAAAATAATTGAATAAATATATAAAAAGAATAGAAGTTATCTATTCTTTTTCTTATGGTATAGGAAAAAATCGACTATTATCTTGCCCCTATATAAGATTTTTTCGTATACAACAAGGTTAGGCATACCTTATGCATTGATGGTCTGAGAGGAGAAAGTCATGAATAAAAAAAGAATTATAATTTTTTCTATTGTTATTATTTTAGTAGTTTCAACAATTACATATTTTTTCATAAAAAATAATTATAAAAATTTAAAATTTGGCAATAATATGAGTAATAAAAATATAAAGGAAATTGAAGAATATATTTTAAATATTAGTTCATATAATGCAACAATCGAGGTCGAAGTACAAAGCAATAAAAATACTAATAAATATGTTTTACAACAAAAATGCGCAGAACAGAATATAAAAAAACAAATAGTAAAAGAGCCAAGTAATATAGCAGGACTAGAAACAATATATGATGGAAATAACTTAAAAATAAATAATACAAAATTAAATTTAAGTACTATATATGAGAATTATCCATATGTAGCAGATAATTTTTTATGGATTGATTCATTTATAGAAGATTATAAAAATGCAATAGAAAAAGGAAAACAAAAAATAAGAGAAGAAGATGAAATTATTATAATGGAAGTAAATAATACAGAAAAAAGTAATAAAAAACTATATATAGATAAGAAAAGCTGCAAACCTATTAAAATGTTAATTCAAGACATTAACCAAAATATAATTGCCTACATATTATATAATGAGATAGAAATAAATAGTTTAAAAAGGGATGATGTCTTGGCATTTAAAATACAAAAAATATATATAGAACAATATTAAGAAAAAATACTATTATTTTTATCTCAGCTAATATTAAAATATATCAAGAAATCAACTTTAAATATGCAAATACTGGGAGTGAAGATAATGGTAATAAAAAGAGGAGATATGTTTTATGCAGATTTAAGTCCTGTCGTTGGTTCAGAGCAAGGAGGAATAAGACCTGTTTTAATAATACAAAATGATGTAGGAAATAAGCACAGCCCGACAGTAATTGCTGCTGCAATTACTTCTCAGACTACAAAAAATAAATTACCAACACATATAGAAATAAAACCACAAGAGAGCGGACTAAAATCTGATTCAATAGTTTTAACAGAACAGATAAGAACAATAGACAAAAGTAGGTTAAAAGAAAAAATAGGTCATATAAATGATGAAAGAATAATCAATGAATTAAACAATGCACTTGGTGTAAGTTTTGGATTAGAATTTTAATTTTGTTAATAGGGACGGAGATTTTGTTGCCAAAATCTCCGTCCCCATTGACACTGCAAGATAATTGTAATAAAATATAGATTACATAAAAAGGAAGTGTTGAGATGGAATCAATATATTATAATGAAAGCGAAACAATAAATATAGATGAAATAAAACAAGTAGCACAAGGAATAAGAGAAGGAAAATTAGCATTATTTCCAACTGAAACAGTTTATGGCATAGGAGCAAATGCTTTAGATGAAAATGCAGTGAAAAAAATATTTATAGCAAAAGGAAGGCAAAGTGATAATCCACTTATTGTACATATTTCAAATATAAACATGTTAGAACAAATTGTGGAAGACATAGGCGAAATTGAACGAAAATTAATAAATAAATTTTGGCCAGGACCTCTTACTATAATATTTAACAGGAAAAGTGAAAATATTATACCCAATAACGTAACCGCAGGTCTTAATACTGTTGGAGTCAGAATGCCAAGTAATAAAATAGCAAGAACACTTATAGAGTTGTCCGAAGTTCCTATTGCAGCACCAAGTGCAAATGTATCTGGAAGACCAAGTGGTACGAATGTACAAGATATAATAGAAGAGTTAGATGGAAAAGTAGATTATATAATAGATGGAGGTAGCACTGCAATAGGGTTAGAGTCAACAGTAATAAGAGTAGTAAATCAAAAAATAGAAATACTAAGACCAGGCAAAATAACTTTAGATGAATTAGAAAGTGTTGCAAATGAGGTAGAAGTTAATAAAAATGTTTTTGAAAGGGTCATAGATAAGCCGGTAGCATCTCCTGGAATGAAATACAGACACTATGCTCCTAATACAAAATGCATTTTAGTATATAGCAAAGACAAGGAAAAAATGATAAATAAAATAAATGAAATAGCAAATAGCTACAAAAATGTAATTGTTTTAGGAACGGAACAAAATTTAAAAAATTACATAGCAAAAAATAAATTAAATATGGGTACAACATTAGAAGATGTAGGAAAAAATATATTCACACTATTAAGAAAAGCAGACAAATATAAAGCAGATTTGGTAATAATAGAAGGAGTAGGAAAAAAAGGATTAGGGTTAGCTATAACAAACAGGTTAATTAGAGCCTGTGAGTATAATTACATAGAAATTTAGTGTATAAATTTAACAAAATTTTCTCATACTATTAAAAAAGATAAAAGGTGATAGTATGAGAAAATTTTGGATTATAATGATAATCATTGTTGTGTTATTAGCATTGGGTGGAAGCATTGGCATATATATATATAATTTAAAAAACACTTCAAATAAAAATTCTGTAAAAGCAAAAGAACTAGCAGATGAGTTAAAAAAAACATTAGTAGAAGAAGAGCAAAATACTGTAAGTACTTCTTCTAAAAATATAAAAATATCTCACAACTCAATTGTAGTAAAGAATACATTATATAAAATTTGTAATCATGAAATAAGGCAGACAGAAGCTATACCAGTAGAATTAGTAAATAAAGAAGAAAAAGACATACAGCAATATTATAAAGACTGGGAGATAAAGAAATACTCTCCAACAGAGGTAGTATTATACAGAGAAAAAGATGAATATTGCGATAAACATTATGTTTTAAGGGAAAATAACGGAGTTATAGCAATATATAAAATAGATGATAATAATAAAGAAACATTAAGAGAAAATACTCAAATACAAACAAAATACTTACCAGAGATAGATTTAATAAAATTAAAAAGCGGAATATATGCAATAGGCGAAGAAGAGCTAAACTCAATATTAGAAGATTTTGAATAATCTATATTTCATTTGGCTAATTATTAAAAAATATACCAACTGATAAATGAAATCAGCTGGTATATTAATATTTTTACTTCTCTATTTTTAAGTTTTCTTTTTTTAAATAACCTTGTTGGTAAAATGCTCTAAAATACATTACTAAAGAAAATATTGTAGCAGCTAGAGCTAAATAATATATATATTGGTCAAAGTCTGGTAAAAGTGGTAAGCTATATTCAGGATGTCCAAACAAAGAGCCATTCCAAACACGAACTATAAATGAACAAACGATTGCAATATAAAATAATACAGTAGTAAGTTTTCCATACCACTTACTAGAAACTACTAATTTTTTACCATACAAAAATGATGCTCCAGAAACCATAAGTAGTTCTTTTACAAAAACAACTACTAAAATCCACAAAGGTATAACATTTTTTAATGTAAGTATTATTAAAATGGAAACTTGTGTTGCCTTATCTGCTAGAGGATCTATTAGTTTGCCAAAATTTGTTATTAAATTAAATTTTCTTGCTATAAATCCATCCAATATATCTGTTAAAGCAGAAATAGTAAGAAATATAAATGCTAAAAGGTAATTTTCTACATTTATAAAATATACAATAAATGGAATTAGTATAAATCTAGACATTGTTAAAATATTTGGTATATGTTTAAACATATTTTATCCTCCGTTTATAGTTCTACTTTAAAATTCAATTTTTCATTATTATAATCTACTAGTACTTTTTGTCCATTCTTTAATTCACCTTTTAAAATCATATCAGATAGTTCATCTTCTAAATATCTTTGTATAGCTCTTCTTAAAGGTCTTGCACCATATTTTATATCTGTTCCTACCTTTAATAAAAATTTAATTGCAGCATCTGTAAGTTCCATTGTAATGTCTTTATCTGATAAAGCTTTTTTAGTATCTTGTAACATTAAGTTAATGATTTCCATTAACTGTTCATTGTTTAATTGTTCAAAGACAACAATTTCATCTACTCTATTCAAAAATTCTGGGCGGAAAGTTTCTTTAAGTGTATCTAATACTTTAGATTTATTAACTTGAGTTCCTCCAAAACCTATTGAATTTGTGTTTAAGTTAGAGCCAGCATTTGATGTCATAATTATAATAGTATTTTCAAAGCTTACAGTATTTCCTTGTGCATCTGTTAGTCGTCCATCGTCTAACACCTGAAGCAATATATTAAATACATCTGGATGAGCTTTTTCTATTTCATCCAACAATATAATTGAATATGGATTTCTTTTAACTTTTTCAGTTAATTGACCAGCATCATCGTATCCAACATATCCAGGAGGTGAACCTATTAATTTAGAAGTAGAATGACTTTCCATATATTCAGACATATCCACTCTAATAATAGAATCTTCATTTCCAAACATTTCATATGCTAAAGATTTAGCAAGTTCGGTTTTACCTACACCAGTAGGACCAACAAATATAAATGAAGGTGGTCTTTTAGTGCTTTTTAGTCCAGCTCTGTTTCTTCTAATAGCTCTAGAAACTGCTTCAACAGCATTTTCTTGCCCTATAACTCTTTTATGCAAATTATTTTCTAAATTTAATAATTTTTGAGTTTCTTCCTCTGTTATTTTTTTAACAGGAATTTTTGTCCAGCTTTCAATTACTTCTGCAATATCTTGAACTGTTAAATTTTTTAATTTTATTTTTTTATTTAAGTCTTCAATTTGTTCAATTAAAGCACATTCTTTAGATTTTAGCTCAGCAGCTTTTTTATAATCTTCTGTAGAATCAGCTGAAGCGGCTTCCTCTTTTTCTTCTTGAACATCTTTTAATTGATTTTTTAAGACTTCTAATTGATATAATTCTTTATTATTTAAATTAATTCTTGAGCAAGCTTCATCTAATATATCAATTGCTTTATCTGGTAAAAATCTATCATGAATATATTTTTCTGACATTAATACAGTTTGTTTAATAACATCATTTGAAATTTTTACTTTATGAAAATCTTCATAATATTTTTTTATACCTTCAAGGATGTATATAGAATCTGTAATAGAAGGTTCTTCTACAATAACTGGTTGAAATCTTCTCTCTAAGGCACTATCTTTTTCAATATATTTTCTATATTCTTTTAATGTGGTTGTCCCTACTAATTGAATTTCACCATTAGAAAGAGAAGGTTTTAGGATATTAGCAGCATTCATAGAGTGTTCAGCATCACCTGCACCAATAATATTGTGAATTTCATCAATGACTAATATAATATTTCCTAAATTTTTGCACTCATCAATTATTGATTTCATTCTAGCTTCAAATTGACCTCTAAACTGTGTTCCTGCTATTATAGCTGTCATATCTAACAAATAAACCTCTTTATTTAATAGTTTAGCTGGGACTTTTCCAGCAGCAATTTTTATTGCCAATCCTTGAGCTATAGCTGTTTTACCAACACCAGGCTCGCCTATTAGACAAGGATTGTTTTTAGAACGTCTATTTAAAATTTGAATAACTCTTTGTATTTCTTTATCTCTACCAATAACCATATCTAACTGATTGTTTTTAGCTTTATTAGTTAAATTAGTTCCAAAAGTATCTAAAGCTTTTTTCTTTTTATCTTTGGATTTTTTATCAACTTTTACTTTCTTTCTATCAGAAGAGGCTTCTTGAGAAGTGTCAGCATTTTCTCCAAACATATTAGAGAAAATAGAACCCAAAGGGATTGCTCCAAACTGGGCATGAGCATCATCTTCATTATTTATTTCATCAGAATCTAAACTAGAAGAGTCAATATTTGACAAGTCCATATTATTTGTCATATCTTTTAAAATTGTTTCTAATTGTTTTGTCATATCATTTAAATCTTTTTCAGATAAGTTTGCTTGTTTCATTAAGCTATCTATAGGATTTATTCCTTTAGATTTTGCACATTCATAACATAGCCCTTGTAATTCTTGTTTGCCAGTTTCATCTTGCTTATTAATAAAAATTACAGCTGTATTTTTATGACATATTGAACATAACATATATTTAAAAATCTCCAATCTTTTAAAATAATTCAATATATATAATACAGCAAAAATATGACATAGTCAAGTTTGTATTAATAGTTTTATAATGTGAGAATATGTTAAAAGACGCACAATTGCAAGTGTAAACAGAAATATAATATGAAAAATTAAAATATTTGTGTTTTCTTCAAAAAAATGGTATAATAAATTGAGGTTTGTTGATTAATATTAAAAACTTTTAAATTGGAGGTATTACAAAAAATGAAAGAGGCTAAAATTATATATGTAATAATATCTATAATATGTGTAATATCAATTATTATAGGAGTATATGAACAATTTTTTAATAAAAAAGATGATAATACTAATATATCGACTAATGGAAAAGTAGAGGAACCAATTGAGCAAATAAAAGAAAAAACAATGGAGGAAATAAAAGATGAATTTAATGCGATTTTTATAAATAGTTTTAGTTCAGAGGGAAAGGATATTTCAGACATAGAAAGAATAAATAAAGAAAAAAATATAGTGTATGCAGCATATAACATACAACAAGAAAATGATTTTTTTAATATAGATTTAAATATACCAGTAATAAACATAAAAGGAGATATACCTAAAGAGTTTAATAAAATAACTCAGGAAGTATTTGTAAAAAAAGCAAATGAAGTGATGGAGAATACTAACGTTTCAGAAAAAATTATATATAGCATAGATTATGCGGCATATATTAATGGAGATATTTTATCTGTAATTATTAAATCTTCATTAAAACAAGGAAATAATCCACAAAGAATAATAGTTCAAACATATAATTATAATATTAAAACAAAAGAAAAAGTTACATTAAGTAATATAATAGAACAAAAAAATATAGATGAACAAAAATTAAAATCTAAAATAGATAGAGCATTACAAATAGTTAAAAGAGAAGAAGAAATATTAACACAATCTGGATATTCTGTGTATGTAAGAGATTTAAATAGTGATGTATATAAATTAGAAAATATAACAAATTTCTTTTTAGATAATGATGAAAAGTTATATATAATATTTGCTTATGGAAATCAAAATTTTACTTCAGAACTAGATATAGTTAAATATGAATAAATTATTGCAAAGGAAGATAATTTTGAAAAATATACTAATAACAGAAAAACCATCGGTAGCTATGGAATTTTCAAAAGTTTTAAAAGAAAATGGAATTAGAAAAAATGGATATATAGAATCTACAAATTGGGTAATAACTTGGTGCGTGGGTCATTTGGTAACAATGTCCTATCCAGAAAAATATGATGAAAAACTAAAATATTGGAGACTTGACACACTACCATTTATGCCAAAAGAGTATAAATATGAAATTATACCAAGCGTAGAAAAGCAATATAATATTATTAAAGAATTAATAACAAGAGATGATATAGATTGTGTATATGTTGCAACAGACTCTGGGCGAGAAGGAGAATATATATATAGATTAGTCGAAATGCAAATAGGAATAAAAAATAAACAGAGAAGAAGAGTATGGATAGATTCGCAAACAGAGGAAGAAATAAAAAGAGGAATAGAGCAAGCAAAACCATTAGAAGAATATAACAGCTTATCAGATTCAGCATATTTGCGAGCAAAAGAAGATTATTTAATAGGAATAAATTTTTCAAGACTATTATCAATAATATATGGAAAAAGATTAGCAAAAGATTTGGGGGAAGAAAAAATATCTATATCTGTAGGTAGAGTAATGACTTGTGTTTTAGGTATGGTGGTTTCTAGAGAAAGAGAAATTAGAAATTTTGTAAAAATACCATATTATAAAATCGTAGGACATTTTGGAGAAGCGGAAAATATATTTAGTGCTGAATGGAAAGTAAATGAAAAATCCATAATGTGGGAGTCACCAAAGCTATATAATGATGCCGGATTTAAACAAGAGAAGGATGCAAAAGAATTTATAAATACTTTTCAAGAAAAAAAGGCAGTAGTAAAAGAAGTTAAAAAAAATAAAACAAAAGAAAAAGCACCATTATTATTTAATTTAGCGGAAATTCAAAATGAATGTACAAAAAGATTTAAAATTAAGCCAGATGAAACACTAGAAATAATACAAAATTTGTATGAAAAAAAATTGGTAACATATCCAAGAACAGATGCAAGGGTTTTGTCAACTGCTGTGGCAAAAGTTATTTCAAAGAACTTAAATGGTATAGCAAAAGGATTTAAAAATGAAGAAATTCAAAAATACATAAGAAAAATGGTTGATGAAAAATATTCAACGGATTTGATAAAAACCAAATATGTAGATGATAGTAAAATAACAGATCATTATGCAATAATTCCAACAGGACAAGGATATGAGAATTATGATAAACTTTTGGACCTACATAAACAGATATATGTATTAATAGTAAAAAGATTTTTAAGTATATTTTACCCACCCGCAGAATTTAGTAAAATATCGGTAGAAATAGATATGGAAAATGAGCAATTTTTTACAAGTGGCAAAGTATGTACATCATTGGGATATTTAGAAATATTGAAAGATAGCCAAAAGGAGAATTCACAGGAAAACTTAGAAATATTAAATAAATTGAAAAAAAGTCAAAATATAGAAATTGCAAATTTTGAAATAAAGACTTCTGAAACGACACCACCTTCAAGATATAATTCTGGTTCAATTATATTAGCAATGGAAAATGCGGGTAAACTTATAGAAGATGAGGAACTAAGAGAACAAATAAAAGGTGCTGGAATAGGTACAAGTGCTACAAGGGCAGAAATAATTAAAAAATTGGAAAGAATTAATTATATATCAATAAACAGCAAAACACAAATTATTACACCAACTATAAAACGGAGAAAAAATATATGATGTTGTATATAATTCTATGCCAGATATGCTAAATCCAAAATTAACAGCTAGCTGGGAAAAAGGACTTGATATGGTTGCAAATAAGCAAATTAAATCAGACGAATTTATGAAAAAGTTGGAGATGTATATAAAATCTAAGGTTAATAAATTAGTTATAAAAATGTGATTGTGTGAAAGGAAAGAAATAATATGAAAATTGGTTTAGCTTTATCAGGTGGTGGAATAAAGGGAACGGCACATATAGGAGCAATAAAAGCTTTTGAAGAGAACAAAATAAAAATTGATGCTGTAACAGGAACAAGTATTGGGAGCATAATTGCAGCATTATTTGCTATGGGCTATAATTCGGATCAAATGTTAGATTTATTTAATTATTTTGCAAAAGATATATTTAAGGCAGAACCTAAGTATTTAGTATCAAATTTAAGAACTTCAAAAAGACTGCTAGGATGTGGGGTATTATCAGGTGAAGCAATAGAAGTCCTAGTTAATGAATGTGCAAAGCTAAAGGGAATAAATAGTATTCTAGATGTAAAAATGCCAATAGCAATGCCAAGTGTTGATATTTTAGATGGTAAAAAATATGTATTTACAAATAGAAAAGTAGATAATGAAGAACAATATATAAACGATATATCTATAGGAAAAGCAACAAGAGCAAGCTGTAGTTTTCCAGGGCTGTTTGCTCCATGTGAATATAAAGGACATAGATTTGTGGATGGAGGATTACTGGATAATGTCCCAGTAGAAGAGCTTAAAAAATTAGGAGTAGATAAAACTATAGCTATTAAATTTCCACCAAGCATTGAAGATAAACCTAAAATAGCATATGATATAGTGTTTAAAGCAATAGATATAATGTTTAATGACAGAGATGACAGATTGATAAGTAATAGTGATTATATAATAAATATAGATATTGTATCTTCAAATGTATTTAATGTAAAAAAAATAAAAGACTGTTACAATAAAGGATATATTGAAACAATCTCTAATATTAGAAAATTAAAGGAAATATTATAAATTATTATTTTCGCTAGTAATAGTATTATTACTAGTGTTTTCTTTTTCTTTATTAAATGTCTTTTCAATTTTTATTTTTAAATCTGTAATTACCTCAGGATAAGAGGTTATTCCAAAATAAGCGATTGCACCAATTAAAACAAAAACAAGTACAATAATAAATGTCATAAATAATGTTCTACCAGAATTAGAATTAAATTTCATAAAATCAACCCCCACGACATTATTTTATCATTTTAAGAAGAGAAAAGCAATATTTATGCTTTTTTTCTTTATGCTTATTTGTAGCTTCAATTTCTTTGCAAGTCTTTCCTGTATCTAAATATAAATTATTACAATATTTTTGCTCATTTCTTGCTTTTTGATATGGATTATTATTAGTAGTAGCAGGAATAAATAGTCTTCCACAATTTTCACATTTGTTGATAACAAAGTTATTTTGAATGACTTTAAACAACTCAAATCTAATTTGTTCTTCTGAATTTTCCAATTCATATACTTCTTCTGCAACAATATTTTTTTCTTTCATAATTTCTACAATCTTTTCTACATCTAAATTTCTTTCTTCTCTTGAAAATTCTGTATCACATATATATTTTATTTTAAATTTTGTATCTAAAAATAAAGCATGTGCAGGTTTAGTATTAAAATAATGTATATCAAATATTCTTTTAGTTTCGTATAAGAATAATTTTTCTGGTACGCTTAAATTTCTAACAAGCGAATTATTAGAATATTTACTTATTAATTCTAATCTTTCTTTTAAATCAGTTTTTTTCTCAATAATATTTTGAATCTTCAATAGGTACACCTATAAAAAGTAAGAACAGAATTTCGTAAAAGTATTGAAAAAGTTTTAGGAATATGATATAAATAGAAGAAATAAAAGAGATTTTGAGTTGTTCGGAATTTCCGAACAACTTGAGAATGAGAGGTATAAAATGGGACAAGATAATGAATTAAAAATATTTGAGGATAAAAAAATTAGAGCAAAATGGGATGATGAACAAGAAAAATGGTATTTTTCTGTTATAGATGTGATAGCAGTATTAACAGATAATGATTATCAAAAATCAAGAAACTATTGGAAATGGCTTAAAAATAAGCTAAATGAAGAAGGTAGCGAACTGGTTAGTAATACTAACCAGTTGAAAATGAGAGCATATGATGGAAAATTAAGAGATACTGATGTAATGAATACAGAGCAGGTTTTAAGATTAATTCAATCAATTCCATCTAAAAAAGCAGAGCCTTTTAAATTGTGGTTAGCACAAGTAGGAAAAGAACGAATAGATGAAGCATATGATCCAGAAATAGCAATAAATAGAGCATTGGATATATACAGAAAAAAGGGTTATTCAGAAGAATGGATAAATCAAAGATTAAAAACAATAGATATAAGAAAAGAATTTACAGATGAATTAAAAGAAAAAGGTATAAATTCAAGTAAAGATTTTGCAATATTAACAAATATTTTAACACAGGCTTGGAGTGGCTATTCTGTAAAAGAATATAAAAATTTAAAAGGATTGAAAAAAGAAAATTTAAGAGATAATATGACAAATATGGAATTAGTTTTAAATATGTTAGCTGAAACTTCTTCGACAGAAATATCAAAAAGTAAAAAACGAAAAGGATTTAAAGAAGCAGAAGATTCTGTTATAAAAGGTGGAAATATAGCAAGGATTGCAAAAGAACAATTAGAAAGAGAAACTGGAAAAAAAGTTGTATCTGATAAAAATGCTAAAGAAATAAGAAAGTTAAATTCTGGTGAAGAACAATAAAAAAACACCACCTACGACGCATTTGTGTTTTCAGTAGTTCAATATTATAGTACTAAAAGAATTTGCGAATGTAAATACATTTTGTAAAAAAATTGACACTATCAAGATAAAAAATGAACTTGCAATTAATTCTTGCAAGTTGAAATATGAACTAATAAGAAATTCTTGTCAGTTGGTAACAATTTGTAACCAACTGAGTATAAATTAGTTCTTTATAATAAACTTACCATCTTTATAAATTAAAGTATCTCCATTTTTTGCGTTCTTCGGAATGTCATCTATAGGTATATTTTCTGTTTTATTGTTATTTAGATTTTTACAAACAGCAAAGTCTATACCGATATCAGAGATTTGATAATATTCTGGTAAAATATTTATTTTTGAAGAAATAGTAGCATAACTACATTCATTTAAAAGTTCATTAATATTGTTTGCATTAGCTGGAATGCCTGAGTAATCTACACGAAAATCTTTAAAAGAAACTTTTCTAAGTGCTTCACCAACTTCGGGAGTTGCTCCCTTCAAGTAAGATTTAGGAATGTTATATATAGTTTTAGAAGAGTAATCAAAGCAAACTGCATAATTACCTTCAAATTTGGCAAAATGTAGATTAGAATTTTTAGGTAAAGTTTCTAGTATTTTATTATTTGTTTGTAATTCTAGATAATTTTGTAATTCATGTATGAAGTTATCTACTAAACTTCCTTTGATATTATCATGAACTTGGTTATCTAATAAATTTAAAGCATTGTATGAAAAATTTAATAAATCGTTCAAATTATTTCCTCCTTATGGTATAATTTTTATAGCGTTTGAAAAATAATTTTCCAAACTAACTTATATGTAAGAAAAGATGAGATGATAATGAAAAAAATTAAAAATGTAATAATGATTATAATAATATTAATATGCATATGTGATGTAAGCTTAGCACATGGTGGTAATATTACAGGTTGGAAAGATAAAAATTCAAAAAATATAACAGAATATAATGGAAAATATTATGGTTATCATAAAGAAGATGGAGTAATTCATTACCACCAAGTAAAATGGGATGAAGAAAAGCAAAAATGGACAATTATTCTACCTGCTATATACTATGATAAGAATTTTAATAGAATAGAAAAAAACCATGAAGAAAGTAGCAATAAAATTGAGGTAGAATTAGTAGGAACAGTTGATGGGGATACTGCAAAATTCAAAATGAATGGAGAGCAAATAACAGTTAGATTTTTAGGAATAAATACAAAAGAAACAGTAGATCCAGAAATTGGAGAAGAAGCTTGGGGGAAAGAGGCAAGTGACTTTACAAAGGAAAAACTTGAAAATGCTACTAAAATTGAATTGGAATTTGATAGCTCTACTGATGAAAAAGATAAATATAATAGGTATTTAGCTTGGATTTGGGTAGATGATGAACTATTACAAAATTCATTAGTGGAAAGCGGATTAGCTGAAAATTATATGCTGAAAAATAATTATAAATATGCAGGCATATTACAAGAAAGTGAGGAGAACGCTAAAAATAATAAACTTGGAATTTGGAGTGATGAAACAAATAATATACAAAATAATGAAAACAACACAATAGAGGGTAATAAAACAGACATAGAAGATAATAACTTATTATATATGATTATAAGTATTACAATAGTATTAATTATAAGCATATTTAATATAACACATAATACAAAGAAAAGGAAGTAGTTATAAATGAAAAGTTCTAAATTTTCAATAGAAATATTGGAATTTTAGAACTTTTAACATATAAGAGCAACAATAAAACCTTATATAAAGAAAAAATACTTGATACCTTTAGGTAACTTCACCTGCATAATGAAATGCTCACATTTTATGGAAAGAGAACATAAAATATAGCAAAAATAAAATAGAAAGGGTGAATAAAATGTCTAGTTACATAATAGAGGGTGGTAGAAAACTTGAAGGAGAAATAGAAGTTTCTGGTTCAAAAAATGCATCATTACCAATACTAGCTGCAACCATATTAAATAAAGGAAATACAAAGCTATATAATGTACCAAATATACACGATACAAAAATAACTCAAGAAATTTTAAAGTATTTGGGTTGTAAAATAAAGAAGAATAGTGATAAAATAGAAATAAATACAAAAAAAGTAACAAAAAAAGAAATACCAGAGCACTTGATGAGACAAATGAGGTCAACAGTAATTTTAGCGGGTGCAATTCTTGGAAGATTTAATGAAGTAACATTTTCATATCCGGGGGATTGAGATATTTGGTTGATACATCGGACAAGTTTAAGATAAATGAGTGGATTAGGGAGTTTGACAATAATAAAGATATTGTGTAAACTCTAAAATAATGGAGGAACAAAATGAATAAAATTGATAAAAAAATATCATTAACACCAGAAGAGTGCTCATTTATGCAAATTTACTATGATTGTCATACAATAAAGAGTTTATTTTATTCTATTAAAGAAAACTATATTGCAGGAATATCACTAATACCATATATGTCATTATTTTGTTGGGAAGCATTGGACTTTTTCAAAAATATAGGTATTGACTTTAATATTAAAGAAAATTATACATTTACATTAACAGATGTTAGATTAAAATTAAAAATCTTTGAAAATAAATATTCAAAATCAAAGAATATGATATTAAATTGGGATTATTTACAAGATTATATTTTTAAGAATAAACTAAAATTTGATTTTATGAAAGATTGCAATATGTATTATAATTTAGGAGTTATATTTAATGAGAAAAAAGAAATTGTTGGAAATTCACAATATGGATATTATATTTTTCAAGATAACAAATTATTGAAAAGAAAGATAGAATATGTAAAAGGTTTAGTTGATACTAGTAATATAAAATATGAGTATGCTCCAGAAGATTATTTAGAATATGGAAGATATGTTGGAGAAATTATAGGAAGCTTTTTGAGATATTTTAGAGAGTTGAATGTTCAAGATGTAAATATTCAAACAAATAAAATAAATACAAATATGCTTTATAAAGACTTTAACTCTAATAAATTATATAGAAATGAAGATGATAAAATCATAGCATTGTATTTATTACACATATTGACATTTATAAATTCTACTATAAGATTATTAGGAGAATGTGAAAAAGATGATACTGGATGGTGGTTAAGAATATACTATATTGCTTATTATTATGCAATAGAAAGATTAGAAGATATAAAAAATCATATAGATAACAATGAAATTGACAATGCAAACTTTAATAAATTATTAACACAAATACAACTAAATAATAACTTAATGAATGGAGATTTCAGAAATTGTATGATGCATTATGGATTAAAAAACAAAGAGAATAGATTTCTAATAGAAGAAAAAAATTTAATCTAGATATTCCTATGATGGGATTAGTTGAAAGTTGCTTTGATAATCTTGATTATTTTGAATTAAAGAGAAAGATAAAATTGGAATTAGAAAATATATCGCAAGTAATAGATAATATTTTAAATATTAATAAATCTAATTTAAATAAATTCGAGTGAGAAGAATTTATTTATGATTAAAGCTTTAAGAGTAAAATCTTAAGGCTTTATTTTTTTGAGCTAAAGAAAATTATACAAAAATCAGTTAAAAAAGCCACAAAGTTGAACGTGGGGCGAAAGGAGGATATGAAAATGCAGAAAATAAAAGGACTATGGATTCCAGCAAAAATTTTACTTGATGAAAAATTAACAGATAAAGAAAAATTTGTATTATCTATGATTTTATATTTAAGTGATGAAACAGGAAGTTGTTTTGCAAGTAATCAATATATAGCAACAATTGTAAAAGTAACGCCAAATAGAGTTTCAAGAATAATAAGTTCATTAAAGAATAAGAAATATATTCAAGTAATTTTAAAATATAAAAAAGAAAGTAAAGAAATAGAACAAAGGCAAATAATACCTATTGTCCAAATGAACAATGGGTATAGTCAAAATAAACAAGAGGGTATTGGCGAAAACAACAATTCAGATAGTCAAAAACGACAATCACCTATTGGCGAAAGTAACAAAGATATAATAAATAATATAAAAAATAAAAATAATTATAATAACGAATCACACATCAAAAAGAATAATAAAGCTAACTTTGAACAGCGAGATTATACTGGCTTTGACTTTACTAAATTATATGCAAATGCAAGTGCTTTTACATAGACACAAACATTTGCATAAATAAAATCAGTTACTATAGCAGAAATGCTAAATGGTAACTGATTTTTTTATCCTAAAATTGCAAATAGCAAATTTGGGATAAAGCATAAAAATACGAAATGTATTTTTATGGAAAAGGGGTGTGGGGATTGAAAATCCCTGCCATACGGACAAACTTGTTTGTCTAGTATGTTAGACATTCAAAGAATAGCTTTAGCAAAGAGAAAGGAGAAAATAGAATATGAGTTATGCAATAGTAAGAAATGAAAAATTAACAAGAGATGAAGCAAAAGGAAGATATGTTCATAATGAAAGAAAAACAAGAGGACATACAAATAAGGATATTGATCCAGAAAGAACACATTTGAATTATTACTTTAAGAAAAATGAATTAAGTTATATAAAAGAATTTGATAAATTGAGAAAAGAGAATGATTTGAAAGGACATATAAAAAGCAACAGTATTATATTGTGTGAAATGTTATTTACATCAGACAAAGAATTTTTTGATAATATTGGAGAAAAAGAAACAAAAAGATATTTTGAAGAGAGTTATAAATTTGTATGTACTTACAAAAATCTAGGAGAAGAAAATATATTATCTGCAGTAGTACATTTAGATGAAGGAACACCACATATGCATTTAGTTTTTGTTCCAGTAGTACATACAAAAGATAAAGAAGAAAATGAAATTGATAAAATATGTGCAAGAGATTTTTGGAAAGGGAGAGATAGTTATAGAACTTTGCAAAATAACTTTTATGATTATATTACTTCAAAAGGATTTGAGCTACAAAGAGGGATAGAAGTAGAACAAACAGGAGCAAAACACGAAAAAATAGAAGACTTAAAGAAAATAACTAATTTTGAAAATACTAAAAAAGTATTAGATAATATAAAACTTGAATTGCCAGATGTACCTGATATAAACGATATTAAAATTATAAAACTAAATAGGGAAAAAGTTGAAAATGAAATTATAAAACCAAAAGACAAATTAATTAATGAATTGTACCAAGATAATAAGAATTTATACAGGGAATTATCAAAACAAGTTAATTTAGTAGATAAAGCAACAAAATATGAAAAAGAAAGAAAAAGAATAATGTATGACAATGAAGAACTACATAATGAAGTTGATAAAATTAAATCAGAATACAAAAAGAAAGAGTTTGATTTGGAATGGAAATATAAAAGCAAGATTAAAGGATTAGAAAAAGAAAATAAGCATTTGCATAAAGTAGTAGATAAGTTTAAAGAAACTATTGATAAATTTATAAAATGGATTTGCAAAAAGTTCGACATAGGGGCAGAAAATAATTTGATTAGAGATTTTGAAAGAGAGAATAATATCTTATTAGATGCTGAAAAACAAATAAAACATGAGGAAAGGGAAAAGGAATTAGAGCTGGAAAGATAAGAGAATTTTAAAGTACATCAATAAAAACTATTGTAAAAAAATTGCTTTATTGATAAAATAGTATTGGATGATATTAAATTAGATGATAAGTTCTATGTAAAAAATAAATATATTTTAAGGAGAAGATATCTATGAATTCAGAAGAATTAGATAAACTTAGATTAGATGATATAGAGTTCTTTGCTCGTAGATATTCAGAGCTTTTTAGTCAGTATTTTGATAAGAATACACCTAAGGAAAAAGAAGAATTCTATAAAGAAATTAAAGAGGAACTTTTAGTAAAAGCACCAAGATATGTTTTAGTAGATGGAGAACCTACGTATGGAGCAATGGGTATATCATATAATGATAGAATTGAATTTTCAAAAGATTGGAAGGCAGTAGAAGATAGAGCTGTAAGGATACATGAGCTGTTTCATTCATATAATCGTATAGAGGGGAGAAAACATGGCCTAAGAGATTTTGATAATGATCTTGTTCTAAGAAATCTTGATGAAGGTTCTACAGAAATGTTTGCACAAAAGATGTGTGGAAATGAAAGCCGAGATACAGGATATATTAGTGAAGTGAAATTTGCAAGATTTTTAACAAGTATAGTTGGCGAACGTACTATGATACGTTCTACTCGTGGTAATCCACAACTTCTATGTGAAACAACAGACAGGCTATTGGGGACTCAAGATTTTCTACAAAGTTTAGAAGATATACAAGATGAAAGAGAAAAATTAATTAGCCAAAGCTTTGGGGAAGATAGTTTTTGGGGAACACCTATTAGAAAAGATGTACAAATACTTTCAAAACTGAAATTAGAAGCAATTAGAGGAAAAGACGAAGTGTCTATATTATTTGATGTAGTACAACAATTGGATAATCAGGAACTTTATAATAATCTTAGTCAAACGGATGCCATATTTGGTTATGATGTTATATTTTATCGCAGTTTAGGATTAAATGATAATAAAATTGACCCAGAACAACCAACAATAGCAAGTACTCAACAAGAAATTTTAAAAGCAGAAATTGATGAGTTAGACGGAGTAGAAGACATTACTCTGCAAACTGTATTAGAAATGGAGATTAAAAAATTTTTATATGATAGAATTAGCTATCAAAAGCATTTCATAGATCACCCAGAACCTAAATATGGTACATATGAATTAACTCCAGAAGATACAGAATTTAGTGAAAGTTTTAGGAGTGAGTTGGATGGAGCATCTGAGCGTTTAGGTGGAAAAATAGGTTTAGTTGGACCTGGAAATAGAGTATATTCATTAGAAAACACACCATATGTGGTAAATGAAAAAATGGTAAAAAAAATGTATTTATCAGACGTTGGATTTGATGGATTACAAGATTATCGTCTTGAACTATGGGCTGAAAAACTCAATATAGCACAAACTAGAGAGTTTTTAAATGAATGGACTGAATGGACATATAATGTATATTATAAAGAAATGTTTCCTGATGGAGATGAAGAAACTTTTAGAGAGGCAATAGAAGGAATAAAAAGAACTTTAGACCAAAAAGAGCAAGGATTGGTAGATAAGTACAAAGCATTAGAAAATGAAAAACAACAAGCAAATAACGAAGGAGTAGATAAAACTGATGATTCGATAGGTCAGATTTCAAACGAAGAAAACACCAGTGAGATTGGAGAGCAGACGGAACAGCAAAAAGATCGAATAGAACTAGCAAGATTTGAAACAAATGAGTTCGAAGATATACTAATAAAAAACAATGTTGATCCTGAAATGGAAAAACCAATAGAAGAAATACAAATTAAAGGGGATAGCCCAAAAGAAATTTTAGAAGAACAAAGAAAAGAACAATCAATGGATTTATGGATGAATAGATTTAATGGTTGGTATAGTTCCATAGACAGAGTAAGTCAAGCAGTTAAAGTAAAATTTGTAAAAATGAAATCATATATAATTAAAGCAATTAGCGAAAAAATCAAAGAAAGAAGTCATAAGCGCGAATCTAATAAAAAGCAAGACCAAAGCGAAAGGTAGGAATGTGTTTTGAAACCAGAATATAGAGAAGCATTTGAAGAAATATATGAAATATTTAGTTTAATGCCAAAGGAATTATTAAAGAAAATACCTACAAAGTTTTATGAAATGATAGAAGAAGAAAGAGATACTAATTATTCGCCTAATATTCAAGAGCCATTGGAAAAACAAAAACTAAAAAATGAAACAATAATTATACTTGGACTAATATATAGAGATTTTCTATGTTCTCTAGATGAGAAAAAAAGATTACAAGAAAAAGATGCAAAAGAATTCCAAGAAGTTGAAAAAGCATTAGAGGAAGAAATTAGAGAAAAATATAATCCAGACGATATATTTAAAAATAGAAATAGAGTTATACCAGAAGAAACACAAACATCTGAAGAAACAAGAATGACTGTTGTACAAGAAGAAAAATGGTATCAAAAAATATTTAATTTAATAAAAAATCTTTTTCATAGAAATAAGTGAAAATAAAAGCTTAGCAATACAAGGGAAGACCTTAAGCTAAGCTTTTTATCATTTATAATATTGATCACTTAATTTTTGCAATTCAATTTTAAATTCTTCAATTTGGCTATCATCAAAGCTATCCCTTAATTCAATAGCCTTTTTTGACCATTGTTTAAATTTCTTTTCACTAAATTCTTTAGGATGTTTATAATGCCTACCATACATTTTTTTATATTCTTTATTAAATTCCTTTAAAATTGGGCTATCTTCAACTTTTTCTTTATGCTTATTTATAGCACCAATTTCCTTGCAGGTTTTACCAGTATCTAAATATAAGTTATTACAATATTTTTGGTCATTTCTTGCTTTTTGATATGGATTATTATTAGCCGTTGCGGGAATAAATAGTCTTCCACAATTTTCACATTTATTGATAACAAAGTTATTTTGAATGACTTTAAATAATTCAAAAAATATATGTTCTTCTACATTTTCTAATTCATAAACTTCTTCTGCAACAATATTTTTTTCTTTTATAATATCTACGATTTTATCTACATCTAATGTTCTTTCTTCTCTTGATAATTCCGTATCACATATATATTTTATTTTAAATTTAGTATCTAAAAATAAAGCATGTGCAGGTTTAGTATTAAAATAATGCAAGTCAAAAACTCTTTTTGTTTCATATAAGAATAGTTTTTCTGGAACACTTAAATTTCTAACAAGTGAGTTATTAGAATATTTGCTTATTAACTCTAATCTTTCCTTTAAATCTGTTTTTTTCTCAATAAGATTTTCAATTAACAAATCTCTTATAGTTTCAAAAAAATTCATATATTCATTATGCCTTTTGCTTGATACTTTTTCAATTTCTTCATTCCATTTAATAAGTAAGATTTCTGGAGTATATTCATCTTCTTCTATATCTCTATAAAATTCATCAGGATAATATTTTTCATTTTCTATTAAAACACCTATTTGAGATTTAAATAAAAGGTCTGTTCTAAATGTTTTAGTATTATATGTTTTAACCATTATATCTATTAGCACTTGTGTATAAAAGTGAGTATATGGAGAAAAGTTTAAACATGCTCTAACTATTTGAAACATTTTTAAGAAACAATCCCATTTTTCATCATCTGAATCAGTTTCTTTAGAATAACATACAAGTTCTATTAATTGTGTGTACATTGCTTTTAGTTTTTCAAATTCTTGATGGCTCATAATAGCGAATTCATATAATTTATCTCCAATATTATATTCAAAATCGTGAATAGCCCCAAAATATTCTCCATTATTTTTAAGAATAATTTTATTACCTTTAATTGTGAAATTACTTATCATATCTGCATTTCCTCTGTTTTAAAAATAGAATATAGATATTTCAATTTTTAACTTATCTATAGACTTTGTTAAATTTGTTTACAACACTATTTTAGCATCTTATAATTGATTTATCAAGATAGAAAATAGAAATTATAAATATCTATTTTCTATCTAAGGTACATTGAAAACTGAATATTAAATTACAAGTACAGATAATGATACTTTCGTCTGGCTAACGTGATGTAAAGGGGCGATTCACTAAAGGTGGAATGAGGGCAAATCTCATATGGGAATATTCCACTTGTAGTTTTAGTAATAAGGACAAACAACAAATAAATATAATTTAAAGATGGAAAGGTAGGTGAATACTCTGGAAAAGGCAAAGGATAATAAGAACAAAAAGAAAAAAGATAAGTTACCATTTTCAGTATTTATTTGTCCAAAATCAAATGTTGGTGAAGTAGAAGATTATAAACAGGTATTCACCGATATTATCTCTGATAGAATAAAAGAAAAATACAAATAAACAAAACAAAAATTCGTTAAAAGTATTGTAAAAAAATAGAAATTATGTTATAAATAATAACAATAAAGTATACAAAGAATGTATATACTTCAAAGAAAGGACGAGTTATATATGGAAAAAGATTTAATAAATAAAACTGAAAAAGATTTTGAAAGTATTAAGCATATAGATGAAAATGGAATAGAATTTTGGTATGCAAGAGAATTAATGACAATGTTAGAATATAGTAAATGGGGAAATTTTAAAAATGTAATAAATAAAGCAAAAGAAGCTTGCAAAGGTAGTGATATTACGGAAGAGGAACACTTTGCCGACGTCGGGAGAGTGTTAAAAGTAGGCAATAATGCAGAAATGAAAGTTGATGATTTAAAACTGACTAGATATGCTTGTTACTTAATTGCACAAAATGGAGATAGTAGAAAAAAAGCAATAGCTCTTGCTCAAACATATTTTGCAGTACAAACTAGAAAGCAAGAAATTACAAGACAAGAATATGAACAATTAAGTGAAGACGAAAAGAGATTATATACAAGACAAAATGTAAAAGATAAAAACAAATATCTATTTGATACTGCAAAGTTAGCTGGTGTTAAAAATTACGGAAAATTTAATAATTATGGATATAGAGGATTATATAATGGAGAAACAGCTAAAGATATAGCTAATAGAAAAGGAATATCAGATAAAGAAGATATATTAGATTATATGAGTAGTACAGAATTGGCAGCTAACTTATTTAGAATAACACAAACAGATGAAGTATTAAAAAATAAAAATATTAATAATGAAGATGATGCCTGTATAACACATCATAAAGTTGGACAAGCAGTTAGACAAACTATTAAGAAAATAGGTGGTACAATGCCAGAAGAATTACCGACTCCAACTAAAAGTGCAAAACAAATAGAGAAAGAAAAAAATAAAAAAATAACTTTTAATAATAAGAAAAGATTAAAATAAAAACACCACCTACGGCACATTCGTACTTTCAGTAATTCAATAAGATAATAACAAAATATTTAGTAAAAGTAAATAGAGAAAATAAAAGTTCTAAAATTTCAAGTTGACCCTTGAAATTTTAGAACTTTTAACGTATAATAGCAACAATAAAATACAAAATAAAAAAATATGTTATTGATACATTAAAACGGAGGGAATCTATGAAAAAGTCTAATGAGGAAAAAAGAGTTGTAATTTATTGTAGAGAGAGTAGAGATGATTATGGCGAGAACTATGAGAGAATTGAAACACAAAGAGATTTACTTGTAAAATACTGCAAAGGTCATGGTTATACAAATATAGTTGATGTTATAATGGATGATGATAAAAGTGGAACAGATTTCAGCAGGTTTGATGATATTAGAAATAGAGCAAAAAATAAAGAAATAGATGTAATAGTTTTCAAAAATTCTGCAAGACTTGGAAGAAATCAAAAAGAAGCATTAGATTTTGTAGAATACCTAGAAGAGCAAGGCGTAGAAATAATATTTGAAGATGAACAATACAATGAGGAAATGTTCGGTTTATATGCATGGTTTAACGAGAGAAGGGCAAGAGATGATAGTAAAAATATAAGAAGAAATTTAAGACATAAAATTGAAGAAGGCGATTTATTAGTAAAAGCAATTTATGGATATAACAAAAATGGAAAACAATTAGTTGTAAATGAAGAAACAGCTCCAGTAGTTCAAGAGATATTTGAACTATATTCTAAAGATTGGGGTTATCAAAAAATAGCAACTTACTTAAATAAAAAAGGAATACCAACACCATCACAATCAAGAGGATTTACAAATGCAAAGCAAAGTGCAAACTGGAAAGCACAACACATAGTAAGGATTCTAGATGATAGAAGATATATAGGGGATTATGTTGGAGGACGTACAGAAAAGCTTAGTTTTAAATCAAAAAAAACAATTGTAAAGCCACAAGATGAATGGACAATATTAGAAAATCATCACGAGCCAATTATTGATAAAGAACTATTTGAAAAGGTACAAAAAATTAGAAAGAAAAGAAAAAAAGAAAGTGATAAATATAATAACGGATTTAAGTTTGTAGATGTAGAAAACAATTTATATTCAGGACTTTTATATTGTGGAAGATGTGGAACACCTATGTATAAAAGAAAAGGCACAAGTGGAACTAGAAAAAGACCAGACAGTTATTTATGTAAAAAGTATAGTAATGAAGGAGCGATTAAGGAAGATATAAGAGAGAACTATGGTTGCACACCACACAGGATTAGAATAGAATATTTAGATCAGATAGTAAATGCATATATAGACAATTTAATAAGTAATCCAGAATTTAAAAGTTTTGTAATGGATAATGTAAAAGCAATATCTATAAATAAGCAAACACTAGAAAAAGATTTAAATAAATCAAAACAAACTTTGGAGAAGTGGGAAAAGCAATTTAAACAAGTATACGAAGATAAATTAAATGACTTAATACCAGAGTTTATATATAAAGATAAAAAGCAAGAATTAGAAAAGAAAATTCAAAATGAAAAAGAAAAGCTAGAAGAAATACAAAGCAAATTCAATTCATTAAATAAGCTAGAAGATAAAGAAGATTTGATATTTAAAGCAATAGAAGATATTAAACAAAATGGATTAACAAAAGAAGAACTATCAAGACTATTTGATAAAATAGTAGTATTTGACAAAAACGAAATAACAAAAGAAGAAAAAGACTTGTATAACCTAAATGATATGATGTATAATGAACTATACGAAAACGGAGGGTTAGCATTCCACTTGAAATTTATGTACCCACAAACTATCACAAACAGGTGGATGTGATATTGGGTCTAGACCTATAGATTTACATTTGGCAGCTTTTAAAAAATTAGGTGTAAATATTTCAGAAGATAGTGGATTTATTACATGCAAATGTGATAAAATAATAGGCACAAATATAGACTTGGATTTTCCAAGTGTAGGAGCAACAGAAAATATAATTTTAGCAAGTGTATATGCAGATGGAACAACTAAGATTACAAATGCTGCTATGGAGCCGGAAATTGTAGATTTAGCAAAGTGCTTAAATAAAATGGGAGCTAAAATAGAAGGTGCAGGAACCAATGTTATTAAAATAACAGGAGTAAAAAAATTAAATGATGTATCATATTCAGTTATGCCAGATAGAATAGAAGCGGGGACTTTACTATGTGCAGTTGCAATAACAGGAGGAAATGTAAAGTTAAAAAATGTAATTCCAGAACATATTAATCAAATATTAGCCAAATTGGAACAAATTGGTTGTGAAATTGAAATAGAAAAAAGAAATATTTACTTAAAAGCACCTAAAAAACTTAAAGCAGTAGATATAAAAACAATGCCATATCCAGGTTTCCCAACAGATATGCAATCAGTTTTTGGGGCTATGCTTACAATTGCAAAAGGAAATTCAATAATAATAGAGAATATATTTGAAAATAGATTTAGATATGTTAATGAATTAAAAAGAATGGGAGCGAAGGTATCAGTAGAAGGAAAAATTGCAATATTGAAAGGTGTTAGAAGATTATCAGGAACGACCGTAGAAAGTACAGATTTAAGAGGCGGAGCAGCATTGGTAATAGCAGGTCTAGCTGCAAAAGGAACTACAATCGTAAGAAAGATTGAATATATATTAAGGGGTTATGAAGGCTTAGATAAAAAACTTAATAAATTAGGAGCAAAAATAGTAGTAAAGGAAGAATAAAAATAGGAAAGGATGAAAGGCAAAATGGCAAAAAAAGCAAAAGAAGACTTAAATTATAAGAAAAACACAAAAAACAAAGTTAATAAAAATGCAAAGTCAAATAAAATAACTAATCCGAATAAAGAAAGTAATTTATTTGACTTTGACAAAGAAATTGTCATTGGTATGCCAAAAATTCCAGAAACGAAACAGCAAAAAAATAAAAGAAAAAATAAAAATATAAGCAATAATAAAAAAAAGCCAGCTGTAACAAAAAAAATTAGTAAAAAACAAGAAATGGCAATAAAAAAGAGAAAGCTTATTCTAAAAATAATAAGAACTATAATATTAATTGGGATATTGATAGGAACATTAATATATATATTATTATCACCTTTGTTTAATATTAAAGATGTAACAGTTACTGGAAATAACAAACTTAGTAAAGAAGAAATAATTAGTTTATCAGAAATAAGAACAGAAGAAAATATTTTTAAAACATCTAAAAATGATATTAAAAACAGAATAAAAACAAATCCTTACGTTGAAAATGTAAAAATAAGAAGGAAATTGCCAGATAAGGTAGAAATTATAGTAGTAGAAAGAGTTGCAACCTATATGTTGCCATTTGCCAATAGCTATGTATATATAAATAATCAAGGATATATGTTAGAAATAACTAGCCCAAAAGCAAATCTACCTATTATAACAGGGTTTAGTACACCCGAGGAAAATTTGCATGAGGGAGAAAGATTATTGAGTGAAGATTTAGTTAAACTAGGAGAAGTATTACAAATAATAGAATCAGCTAATGCAAATGGAATACAGGAATTAATAACAAAAATAGATATATCAAATAGACAAGATTATACTATTATGCTAGAAAAAGAAAAGAAACTTGTTCATATGGGAGATGTATCAAATTTAAGTACAAAGATGTCATATATTAATAAGATAATACAAGATGAAGCAGGTATCGAAGGAGAAATATTTGTAAATACAGATTTGACAAATAAAGGAGCAGTATTTAGAGAAAAAGTTTAAAATATAATATGAATCAAATTTTAGATTCGAAGGAGTTGAAATGAATAGAAAACAAGTAGCAATTACATTAGGTATTATGTGCTTTATGCTGACAATAGCAATATCTGTTCAGCTAAAAACCATGAATAGTGCAAATTCAACAGTAAGTCAATCATTAACAGAGAACAGTTTAAGAGATGAAGTTTTAAAATGGAAAGAGAAGTATGATAATATATACATGCAACTTGGACAGGCAGAAAACAGACTTGAAGAAGTAAGAAATGTTGCAACACAAGATAGTACGTCTTCAACAGCAAAACAAGAAGAGTTGAAAAATAACAATATAATATTAGGACTAACAGATGTTACTGGACCAGGTATAGAAATAGTATTAAAAGATAATAATAACATTTCATCTGAATTATTAAGTACCCAGATATTAGATATGAATAAATTAGTTGTGCATAATTCAGATTTAATTGCTATTGTAAATATATTAAAGCATGCAAATGCAGAAGCAATTTCAATAAATGGTCAGAGAATAATTTCCACATCAGCAATTACATGTGAAGGAAGTGTTATAAAAATAAATGGAGAAAAAATAACATCACCATTTACAATAAAAGCAATAGGTCCAACAGATTTGTTCTATGGCTCATTGATAATGCCAGGTGGATATATATATTATATGGAGGAGGATGGCATTATTGTAGAAAAGAAAAAGATGGACAATATATCAATAGAAAAATATAATGGTGTTATAAATTCCAAATATATTAAGGCTAAGAGGTGATATATTTGAAAAAACTAGATAAAGATCAAATTATAATGAGTATAATAATTGGATTAGTATGCATAGTTTTAATTTGCATTGTGTCAATACAATTTAAAACAATAGAAGAAACAGATATAACTGCTATAGAAAATATGAAAGAAGATGAATTAAGAACTACTCTATCAGAATGGAAAACAAAATATGAAGAAACATATGAAAAATATGAAGAAACTATAACAACTATAGATGAGTATAATAAAAAAATTGAAAGCAGTGAAGAAGCATCGGAACTTTTAGATAAAGAATTAGAAAAATCTAATTTAATAGCAGGAAATACAGATGTATATGGAGAAGGAATTATTGTTACTTTAATTGACAATGATGAACAAACTATAAAGGCAGAAGATTTATTAGAACTAGTTAATGAATTAAGATATGCAGGTGCAGAAGCTATATCTATAAATGATGTAAGAATAATAAATACAACAGATATAGTAGAGGTTGGCAACTCACTTGTAATGGTAGGAGGACAAAGATTGTCATCTCCATATGTTGTAAAAGCTATAGGAAATCAAGCGTATTTGTCAAGTATACTAAGTTTAAAAAATAGTGGATTTATAGATAAATATAACAATAGTGGAAAAACGGTAACTTTAGTAGCCAATAAAAAGGTAGAAATATTAAAAAATAATGGAAAAACTGATATAAAATATATAAATAAGTAATAGTTTTTTCTAAGTGAAAGGAGAAAAAATGATTTTAATAGCAATAATAATAGGCTGCATTATAGGGGCTATAATAGGATTTTTTATGCCAATAATACCATATACATATTCAGGTTATTTGGCAATTGCTATAATCGCTGCATTAGATTCTGTGTTTGGAGGGATTACAGCAACATTAAACAAAAACTTTGACTTAAAAATATTTGTTTCAGGATTTTTTGGAAATGCTATACTTTCAATACTATTAACATATCTAGGTCAAAGATTGAATGTGGACATTTATTTGGCAGCAATTGTGGTTTTTGTTGGAAGAATGTTTAATAATTTGTCAATAATAAGAAGATATTATATGGAAAAATTCATAAACTATAGAGAAAACAAAGTAAAAAAAAGCCAGTAGAAATACATTGCAATTCTATTACGAAAATATTACAAAAATATTACAAAGACTATTGACTTTTGGAGAAAAATGTAATATTCTAAAGACGATAATTAAAACAAATTGGAGGGTTAACTTTGGCAATAGGAGATATAATTGTAGGTATGGACATTGGAACCTCAAAAGTAAGTATGGTTATAGGAGAGGTTAATAATTTTAATCAAATAGAAGTTATATATACAGATAGTCAGAAATGTAGTGGCATCAAAAAAGGAAAAATAATTGATGAAGATGAAATTGTTCTTGCAGTTACAAAGTTAATAAAAAACGCAGAGATTGATGCCAATCTAACAATTAATTCTACATACATAACAATTCCTGGAAAATATGTAACAATTGTTCAAAACAGTATAGTAAAAGAAGCAAAAGATAGATATGCTGGGATATCAATGAAAGATGTTTCTTCTAGCATAATGCAAGTTAGTGATATAGATATTCCAGAGGGAAAACAAATAATAGACATAGTAACAGACAGATTTATATTAGAAAATGGAAAAATTGTACAAGACCCAGTGGGAAGCTTGAGTTCTAGTTTTACATTAAAAGCCCAAATTGCTTTGGCAGATAAAGACTATGTAAAGAAAATAACAAATATATTAAAAAGAGCATGTATAGAAGTAGATGGATTAGTACCTATAACTCTTGCAGAAAGATGTATAGCACTAGATAGTAATGAATTAAATGATAATATAATGTTATTAGATATAGGAGCTGGAAATACAGAAATAGGAATATTTGAAGGTTCTACTTTCGTATATACTAACACCATACCACTAGGCGGAGATAATATTACAAATGATATTGCCTTAGTACTTAATATATCAGAAGAAGAAGCAGACAAACTAAAAAGACAATATGGACTAGCGATGAAATCTTTTATAGATAATGATAACGAAATCTTATTAGCAACATGCAGAGATGAGAACAGAAGAGTAATAAAAAGTTCTGAATTAATAGAAATTATAGAAGCAAGGATAGAAGAAATTTTTTCATTAGTAAATAAAGATATTACGATGCAAGGTATAAAACAAAGAATTAATAATGTAATACTTACAGGACAAGGAATTACAAGTATAAATAAAAGTGATGTAGCCGGAAAAGTAGCACTAAATATACCGGTAAAAATATCTACAGGTAGACTAATAAGTACAGTAAGACCAGAATATAGAACAGCATATGCGTTGGTAAGATATATTTCATCAAGAGCATTTGCAAAAAATGTTTCAAGTAGCATAGATACAAAGTCAAATGAAAATATAGTACATTCAATATTGGAAAGAATTAAAGAATTCTTTTATTCATAATAAATTTGTTATTAAATTTAAAATAAAAAACAAAAAGTCAGAATTCATAGGTAGAAGTTATAAAGCTGAGATTGAATACCGGAATTCAGACAGCTAATATAAAGGAGGAAAATAAATAATGTTTATGGATGGAAATGATGATAACACAATGTTAGATGGAACAGCAACAATCAAAGTAATAGGTATAGGAGGAGCAGGAAACAATGCTGTAAATCGAATGGTAGACTCAGGAATAAAAGGTGTTGAATTTATAGCTGTAAATACAGATAGACAAGCCTTATTACTTTCAAAAGCACCTTCGAAGATACAAATTGGTGAAAAAATAACAAGAGGTTTGGGAGCTGGTGCTAATCCAGATATAGGAGCACAAGCAGCAGAAGAAAGTAAAACAGAAATAGCAGAAGCATTACGCGGCGCAGATATGGTATTTGTTACAGCCGGAATGGGCGGTGGAACAGGTACAGGTGCAGCCCCAATAGTGGCAGCATGCGCAAAAGAAATGGGGATTTTAACAATAGGTGTTGTTACAAAACCATTTACCTTTGAAGGAAAGAAAAGATTATCACAAGCAGAAAGAGGAATAGAAAGCTTGAAAGGAAAGGTAGATACTTTAGTAGTAATACCAAATGACAAACTATTACAAGTTATAGATAGAAAAACTTCAATAGTAGAAGCATTTAAAATGGCAGACGATGTATTAAGACAAGGTGTACAAGGTATATCAGATTTAATAGCAATTCCTGGACTTGTAAATTTAGACTTTGCAGATATTAAAACAATAATGCTAAATACAGGTATGGCACATATGGGTATAGGTAGAGCATCTGGAGAAAATAGAGCAGAAGATGCAGCAAAACAAGCAGTACAAAGCCCAATGCTAGAAACTTCAATAGAAGGCGCAAGAGGAGTTATTATTAATATAACAGGTGGAACAAACTTAGGATTGCACGAAGTTAATACAGCAGCTGAATTAGTACAAAGAAGTGTAGATCCAGAAGCAAACATTATATTTGGTGCAGTTATAGATGAAAGTTTAGATGAAGATATAGTAATTACAGTAATAGCTACAGGTTTTGAAAAAGAACAAAATACAATTCCAAATATGCCTGTTGGGGATATTGTAGATAAAGCATGGGATAGAAAATTAAATTCAATTCCAACACCAACGGAAAGCAGTAATGCACAAAACGATTTAGATATACCATCATTTCTAAGAAAAAATAAAGGATTAAATAAATAACGAAAAATAAAGTAAAATGTAGATATTAAAAAAAATACATAAAACCAAAAAAGAAATAGTCTCAAAAAGTAGATTATTTCTTTTTTTCTTGCCCACAAAACGACAGATTTTTAACGAGTCTAGTTATATAATTGATTAACAATAACAAATTGAAATGAGCGGTGAAAAAATTTGACAGTATATATAGATATTATCTTATTAGAAAATTTATGTATGAATTATATTATTCTTTTTGCAACAGCATATATAATGAAAATAAAGATAAGCCATATTAGAATAATAGCATCAAGTAGTATAGGTGCAGTATACTCAATCATGTTATATATGCAAATACTTCCGATATATTCAAGCATTTTTATGAAAATAATTTTATCAGTAGCGATGGTCTATATATCGTATGCACCTAAAACTGTAAAAATAGCAATTAAACAGTTAATAATATTTTATTTAATTTCATTTGCGTTTGGAGGTTGTGCTTTCGCATTACTATATTTTGTTAAACCACAAGACATATTTATAAAAAATGGAGTATATATAGGTACATATCCACTAAAGATAGCTTTGTTAGGAGGAATAGTAGGATTTATTATTACATATATAGCCTTTAAAATCATAAAAAATAAAGCAACTAAAGAAGAGATGATATATAAATTAAAAATAAAAATTAATGATAAAACTGTAGAAGTAAATGCATTATTAGATACAGGAAATAAACTTAAAGATCCCATAACGCTAGTACCAGTAATTGTTATAGAAAAGCAAAAATTATATAATTTTCTACCAGAAGAAATTTTAGAAAATATAGATAAAATTATAGGGGGTGATAGCGATAAATTAATAGAAGAAAACATTAAATACATGTCAAAATTTAGAGTAATACCATATAACTCAATAGGAAAACAAAATGGGTTAATGTTAGGATTTAAAGCAGATGAAGTGAAAATAATTATCGATGAAGAGGAAAGAACTATAAAAAATACAATAATTGGAATTTTTAATCAAAGTTTTAATAGCCAAACATATTCTGCTCTTATTAGCTTAGAAATTATAGAGTAAATAAAAATAAGGAGGAAGAAAAGATGAATCTTTTACAAATATTAAAAGATAGCATAAATACAATATATGTAAAGTACATAGGCAATGATGAAATAGAAAATATGCCCATATATTATATAGGGGGAAGCCAAACTTTACCTCCTCCTCTTTCTACAGAAGAAGAGGAAAGAATATTAGATTTATTGTCTAAAGGAGATGAGGTAGCAAAGAAAACTCTGGTTGAAAGAAATCTAAGATTAGTAGTATACATAGCTAAAAAGTTTGAAAATACGGGGGTGGGAATAGAGGATTTAATATCAATTGGAACAATAGGACTTATGAAAGCTATAAATACATTTAATACAGACAAGAAAATAAAGCTTGCAACATATGCATCAAGATGTATAGAAAACGAAATTTTAATGTATTTAAGAAGAAGTAATAAAATAAAAGGTGAAATATCAATAGATGAACCATTGAACCAAGATGGGGATGGAAACGAGTTACTTTTATCAGATATATTAGGAACAGATCCAGATATAACATCAAGAAGAATAGAAGATGAAGTAGATAAAAAACTTTTAAAAGCATCTATGGAAAAATTGAACAATAGAGAAAAAAATATAATGGAATTAAGGTTTGGGTTTATAAGTGGAAATGAAAAAACTCAAAAAGAAGTAGCAGATATGTTACGGAATATCACAAAGCTATATATCAAGATTAGAGAAAAAAATAATAAACAAAATGAGAAAAGAAATTTTAAGCAAGACAGGCTAAATAATTGCAATATATTTCATATGGACGAAGTAACGAAAATAAAAAATGAAAGCATTGTATAAAAGAATCTCTTTTGGAAATAATTTAAATAACAATTATTTCTAAAGGAGGTTTTTTAAATTTGATAAACAAAGTTGAGATATGTGGAGTAAATACCGCAAAATTACCAGTTTTATCAAATGAAGAAAAAGAAGAACTTTTTATCAAAATAAAAAATGGAGATGATAAAGCAAGAGATAAATTTATACATGGAAATTTAAGATTAGTTTTGAGTGTTATAAAAAGATTTTATGGAAGAGGAGAAAATGTAGATGACTTATTCCAAGTGGGATGTATTGGATTGATAAAAGCTATTGATAATTTTGATACAAATTTAAATGTTCAGTTTTCAACATATGCTGTTCCAATGATAGTAGGAGAGATAAGGAGATACTTAAGAGATAATAATTCGATTAGAGTAAGTCGCTCAATAAGAGACTTGGCATATAAAGTTTTGGCTGCAAAAGAGAAACTAAGCAAGCAGAATGGAAAAGAACCTACAGTAGAAGAAATAGCAAAAGAGTTAGAAATTCCAAAAGAAGAAATAATAATTAGTATGGATGCCATACAAGAACCAATATCTTTGCAAGAGCCTGTATATGGTGAAAACATGGATAATATATATGTGATGGACCAAATAAGTGATAAAAAAAATACGGATGAAAATTGGACAAACAGCATAACAATTGCTGAAGCAATAAAAAAATTAAATGAAAAAGAAAAGCTAATAATAAATAAAAGATTTTTTGAAGGTAGAACCCAGATGGAGGTGGCAGAAGAAATAGGAATATCACAAGCGCAGGTTTCTAGACTAGAAAAAAATGCAATTGAGCATATAAAAAGAATATATAAATAGGTTGATTTATATTTTAAGCTAGGATATAATGTCAAAAACAATGAAAGGAATGTGATTAAAATGAAGAAGAAGATACCACTAATTATTTTAGCAATAATTATAATAACATCAATAATAGCAATATATTTATATTGTTGCACAGACTTATTTAAAACTCCACAAGAACAATTTTGGAGTAGTTTATCAAAAGCTAGTAAAATAACGGGAGATAAAACATATTCAGAAGCATTAAATGAAATAAGAAATCTAAAAGAAAAATCATATACATTAAAAGGAGATGCTAAATTCAATATAAGTTCAACTGAAGAGGACGAAGAAGTACAAAAAATTGCAGATGCTTTTTCGAAAATTCAAATTTCATATGATATGAATGTAGTTGGAAAAAAAAATAAAGAAAAGGGAATATTAAATTTTGGTTTTGATAATAAACAAGTATTGTCCGTAGATTATCTTAGGGACAATGATTTATTTGGAATTAAAATAGGGGAAGTGTATGATAAATATATAAGTATAGAAAACAAGAATTTAAAACAGTTAGCAGAAAAATATGAAATAGATAGCACAGAAATTCCAGACAAAATAGAGTTTATAGATATGCATGATTTATATGATATTAGCGAAGAGGAGATTCAGCATATAAACGATTTAATTGTTGGAACATTGAAAAATGAAATACCAGAAGAATGTTATAGTGTAAATGAAAATGTTGAAACAGATATATTAGGAGAGAAAGCAAAAACAAAAGAATATAAAATTGAGTTATCAGCAAAACAAATAGATGATATAGCAATTAAATTGTTAGAAAATGCAAAAAGAGATGAAGTGATTTTAAATTTAATAGTAAATGAATATAATAAAGTTTCAATGAACACACTTGCAGGAAAAGAAAAAATTGCAAAAGATGATTTGATAAAAGAGATAGAAGAAAGTATAAAGGAAATACAAGAAGAACCATCAAAAGAAGGTGTGATAGTTTCAAACTTTTATGCTAAGGATAAAGCTAAAATAGATATAAGCACATCAAAAAATAATATAATGAATATAGAATTACAAAAAGCAGGAAAAGAAACAGTCATAAATATTGGAATTTATTTTGATGATGAAACAGCAAGTGATACAAAGACAGAAAAAATGAGAATTAATGGCAAAGTGAAAATCAATCAAACAAGCAATGAAAAATCAAATGCAAATATAGAAACACAAATAGAAACAGAAGATTTGAAGTTTGGAATGAATATGAATTACGAGATAGAATTTAGTGAGAAAATATCAATTGAAAGCTTTACAGCAGAAAATAGTATAAACTTAAATAATATCACAACAGAAGAATTTGAAAAAGAAATGGAAGAAATATATTATAGAGCAATATTTATATTGCCACAAAAAATGAAATTATTAGGAATAGATATGAGTTCTCTTATATAAATACAGAAGAAGTTGCTAGAAGGTACTAGCAACTTTTTTTATGCATAATAATATAATGATATAAAAAATATCTATTCAATAATGAAGAGCATAGTTTAGGCATAACTTATATTATATGAAAGGAAGTGCAAATGAGATGGGAAATAAAGGTTTAGATTTTAAACACAAAGAAGTTATAAACATAAAAGACGGAAGAAGACTAGGATTTGTACAAGATGTATGTGCGGATTTAGAGAGTGGAACAATAACTTCTATAATAGTACCAGGAAGTAATAAAATACTAAATATGTTTTCTAATTCTAATGAAATAGTTATAGAATGGAAAGATATTAAATGCATAGGGGATGATGTTATATTAGTAGAAATATAAGATATAAATAAAAACAGAAAAAATTAAAAAAATCGACAAAAAGTGTTGACTTTGATTTAAGGATATGGTATTATAATTTTAGTGTTTAAAACAAATGAAAACAAATTATTAAATTAGTAAAAAAGTACGACTTTTTTATACAAGACATTGATTACTAATTTATTATTTTGCACTTATTTTAAAAAAATAAAAAAGTTTTAAAAAAGTGTTGACAAATTAAACACTAAGTAGTAAAATTAAGAACGTTACATCCTGACAAACAACAAAAAAGTACATTGAA
>DNVW01000014.1 GCA_003507395.1 Clostridiales bacterium
TAAAGGTTTATTTTTTACATTTTCTATGTTACAATATTTTGACACATATATTTACCTCCAATGTTTAGTCTGACAACTAACATTATATATTAGGTTTTTATATGTGTCTTATTTTTCTATTTGTAATTTTTCCCTTAAAAACTGATTTCGTTTCTTTAATTAAATATTATTAAACGTGCTTTATATTTGTATTTTTTGCAATATCATTGTTTGTAGTCACTATGTCATAATTACTTAAATTATGAATATTGTTATTTCCGGTTATCCTTGCAAATGTTTTAAGTTCATCATTTACTACATTCAAATAATTTTCTAATCTTTTACTACTTTCTTCTATATGAAATCTTTTTCTTAACTCTGGATCTTGTGTGCCTATTCCAACAGGACATTTTCCAGAATTACAAACTCTATATTGTTGACATCCAATTGCAATCATAGCAGCAGTAGCAATTGCAACTGCATCTGCTCCCATTGCTATTGCTTTTGTAAAATCACTGGATGTTCTAAGTCCTCCTGTAATAATCAATGAAATTTGTTCATTATGTTCATCTAAATATTTTCTAGCTCTATACAATGCGTAAATTGTTGGTACTGTAGTAGAATCTTTTATAATTTTTGGACTTGCTCCTGTTGCGCCTCCTCTACCGTCTATCGTAATAAAATCTGGTTTGGCAAAGCATGCAAATTCCAAGTCTTCTTCTATATGTCCTGCTGCAATTTTTATACCAATTGGACATCCTTCTGATTTTTCTCTTAATTCTGCAACTAAATTTTTTAAGTCTTCTTTTGTTTCTATTTCTTCAAACTTTGATGGGCTAATAATATCTTCATGTACATTTTTGCCTCTCACTTTTGCAATTTCTTCTGTTACCTTTTCGGCTGGAAGATGTCCACCCATTCCTGGTTTAGTTCCTTGACCAATTTTAATTTCGATTGCACTTACTTTTTTTAAATTTTCATCATTTACACTATATTTATTAGGAACATATTCGAAAATATATTTATATGAATTTTCAAATTCTTCTTGTAATATTCCACCTTCTCCACTACATATAGCTGTCTTAGTTCTTTTGGTACCTATCGCTAAAGCCGTTTTAGCTTCTTTTGATAAAGCTCCAAAAGACATGTGTGATACAAAAATAGGAGATTCTAATACCATAGGCTTTTTAGCATTTTTTCCTATGACTGTTCTTAAACTTACTTTTTCGTTTTCTAAAAGTGGCATTTTATTTAATTGCCCTCCAAGTATTAAAATATCGTCCCAACTAACTATTGGTAATTTAGTTCCCATAGCAGATATAATACTTTTTCCTTCTATTGCCATCGTATGAATATCTAACATATTTTTTTCTTTTTCATCTGAGTCACGCTTATATTCTTTTAAATAGTTTTTTAATTCAATACTTTTACTGCCTTCTTGCTTTGTTTCTTCTTGTTCTGCTGTCTCTTGTTTATTGTTATCTTCTTCTACTAGTTTAAACATACTCTTTGGTGCAAAACACATTGGACATTTCCAATCATCTGGCAGTTCTTCAAATTTAATGCCTTCTTTTTCTTCATCATAAATATGCCCACATAGTTGACATCTATATTTTGCCATATTTGTTCCTCCTATTTTCATATCAATATACTTTTAATAATTTTCTGCTTTTATTTCGAAGTAAGCCTTTGGATGAGAACATACTGGGCAAATTTCTGGTGCTTGTTTTCCTATTACTATATGTCCACAGTTTCTACATTTCCATATTTTGTCTCCATCACGGCTAAATACTAATCCATCTTCTACATTTTCTAATAATTTTTTATATCTTTCTTCATGTTCTTTTTCTATTTTTCCTACTGCCTCAAACAAGTATGCAATATGCTCAAATCCTTCTTCTTTTGCTTCTTTTGCCATTCTGTCATACATATCTGTCCATTCGTAATTTTCTCCTTCTGATGCTGCTTTTAAATTTTCCTCTGTTGATTTTATGTCTCCACCTTGTAACAATTTGAACCATATTTTAGCATGTTCTTTTTCATTATCTGCTGTTTCTTGGAATATAGCAGCTATTTGCTCATATCCTTCTTTTTTGGCTTTACTAGCAAAATAAGTATATTTATTTCTTGCTTGTGACTCCCCAGCAAAGGCCTCCATTAAATTTTTTTCTGTTTTACTTCCTTTTAATTCCATTTTAAAATCCTCCTTATTTTTTATTTTGAATTACATTCTTCACATATTCCATAAATGGCTATATTATCTGCATCTGTTATAATTCCTGTTTGATTTTTTATTATTTCTTTTAATTCTTTTTTATTAAAACTATAATCAAAGTCAAATACTTTTCCGCATTTTTCGCATATTGCATGGTAATGTTCTTTGCAAATATAATCAAATCTGTCTGCACCTGAAAGCATTTTAATTTTTCTAATTACATTGCTTTCCACTAAAATATTAATGTTCCTATATACTGTGCTTTTACTAATTTTAGGATATTTTCTATTTACCAATTTATATAGTTCTTCTGCTGTTGGATGTATATTTACTTCTTTTAGTGTTTCTAATATAATTTCTCTTTGCCTTGAATAGTTATTCATGTAATTCTCCTTTTAAACTAGGAATAATTCCTAATTTTGTTTTATTTTATATCATCATTTTTTATTTGTCAATACTTTTATTTAATTTTTTGTAACAATAGGTGACAATAGGGACGGGGATTTTTGGCACAAAATTAATTTAACAAAATATAAAAAAGCGAGTGAAATTTTATTTTCACTCGCTTTGGTGCCGTTGGCGTAGATATTTACAACTCTACTCGGCTCTCTTGACAATTGATATAAAATCAATCAAGTTATAAATACATTATCAAATGATTTAATAAAAATCAAGTAATTTTGTCAGAAAATTTTGCGAAATTTTGTTCTTTTCTATTGCTTTATTGTAAAATGTATGTTATACTAGCTGACATAGGAAATGAAAATTGCAGATGTGGTTGCCACTTTTAATCCACGACTTTGTCGTGAGAATGGAGGTGGTGCTATGATAGAAGCTGTTTTATTAGAAATAATATATTTACTTTTATTGAGCTTAGTTGTCGAAACTATTATAGTATTTGCCTTAATTATACTGGTTATAATTTTAAGCAAATAGACAATAAAAAACACATCTGTAACTTGTCGGTTTGATGTGTTTTTTACATATTCATCGGCAACCACGTTTGTGGTTTTTCATTTCCTATATTTATTATACACAGATA